>NZ_JAHSTY010000001.1:2407621-3611432 GCF_019145355.1 Pseudomonas azadiae
TGACCGACATGCCATTGCTCGCCAGCACCGCGCCGCCATCGGCGCTCAAAACATGCCAGCGGTACAGCTCGCCGCGAAACCGGTTGGCCACCCGCAGCGGCTCCAGCGCGGAGATAAAGCCGATGGCCGAGAACCCTGGCATCAGCAAGAAATAGTAATCCTGGGACATGGTGGCGCTCTCGTCGGACGGCCAGCGTGGCACTGTGATACTCCCGTTCATGGGCGGATTCAAGAGGACAGGTCGCTGCAGTGCAAGAGCGGGTCGCCGCCGTGCGCTTTACCGCCCCGCAAGCTGCGTAACGTGACCCCACGGCGCACAAAGACGCCGGACCCCACAATAACGACCTGCCGAGGGATCCACCATGAACCGACTGATCAGCCGCAGCGTGCTTGCACTCAGCGTCAGCGCTATTTTGAGCACCCACGTCATGGCAGCGGATGCCGCTTCATGCCAGAACGTACGCCTGGGCGTGGTGAACTGGACCGACGTGATCGCCACCAGTGCCATGGCCCAGGTGCTGCTCGACGGCCTCGGCTACAAGACCAAACAGACCAGCGCCTCCCAGCAAATCATTTTTGCCGGCATCCGCGACCAGCGCCTAGACCTGTTCCTGGGCTACTGGAACCCGCTGATGACCCAGACCATCACGCCGTTCGTCGACGCCAAGCAAGTCAAAGTCCTCGACAAGCCCAGCCTGGAAGACGCCCGCGCCACCCTCGCCGTGCCGACGTACCTGGCGGACAAGGGCCTGAAAACCTTCGCGGATATCGCCAAATTCGAGAAAGAATTGGGTGGCAAGATCTACGGCATCGAGCCAGGCTCGGGCGCCAACACCCAGATCAAGGCGATGATCGCCAAGAACCAGTTCGGCCTGGGCAAATTCCAACTGGTCGAGTCCAGTGAAGCCGCGATGCTCTCCGCCGTCGACCGTGCGGTTCGTCGCAAGGAGCCGGTGGTGTTCTTCGGCTGGGCGCCGCACCCCATGAACGTCAACGTCGCCATGACCTACCTCACCGGCAGCGAAGACGCCCTGGGCCCGAACGAGGGCAAGGCGACCGTGTGGACAGTCACCGCGCCGACCTACGCACAACAGTGCCCCAACGTGCACAAATTGCTGACCAATCTCACCTTCACCGCCGCCGACGAGAGCCGGATGATGCAGCCTTTGCTGGATCACAAGGATCCTATCGAGTCGGCCAAGCAGTGGCTCAAGGATCACCCGCAAGACCAGGCGCGCTGGCTGGAAGGCGTAACCACCTTCGATGGCAAACCGGCTGCGGTCAATCTCCAACTGACTCGCCAATAACCCTTTTCAATCACCGCTTCGCAGCCCCGACCGGCTGCGAACGGCATCATCACGCCTGTAAGGAACCGCCCCATGAACCACGACGTCATCATCACCTGCGCACTCACCGGTGCTGGCGACACGACCAGCCGAAGCCCACACGTGCCGGTCACCCCCAAACAAATCGCCGCCGCCGCGGTGGAAGCCGCCAAGGCCGGCGCCACGGTGGTGCATTGCCATGTGCGTGACCCCGAAACCGGCAAGTTCAGCCGCGACGTGGCCCTGTACCGCGAAGTGATGGAGCGCATCCGCGAGGCGGACATCGACATCATCGTCAACCTCACAGCCGGCATGGGCGGCGATCTGGAGATCGGTAGCGGCGAGAACCCGATGGCGTTCGGCCCCAACACCGACCTGGTCGGCCCGCTGACGCGCCTGGCCCACGTGGAGGCGCTGCTGCCGGAAATCTGCACCCTGGATTGCGGCACGCTGAACTTCGGCGATGGCGACACCATTTACGTGTCCACCCCGGCGCAACTACGGGCCGGCGCCAAGCGCATCCAGGAACTGGGCGTAAAGGCCGAGCTGGAAATTTTCGACACCGGCCACCTGTGGTTCGCCAAGCAGATGATCAAGGAAGGTTTGCTCGACAACCCGCTGTTCCAACTGTGCCTGGGCATCCCCTGGGGCGCGCCGGCCGACACCACCACCATGAAAGCCATGGTCGACAACCTGCCCGCCGACGCTGTGTGGGCCGGCTTCGGCATCGGCCGCATGCAAATGCCGATGGCGGCGCAAGCGGTGCTGCTGGGCGGCAACGTGCGGGTCGGCCTGGAAGACAACCTGTGGCTGGACAAGGGCGTGCTCGCCACCAATGGTCAATTGGTGGAGCGCGCCAGTGAAATCCTCAGCCGCCTGGGCGCGCGGGTTATGACCCCGGCGGAAGGCCGAATCAAGATGGGCCTGACCAAGCGCGGCTGATCCACTCCAGACAACATATAACCCTGTGGGAGCCGGGCTTGCCCGCGATGAGGCCAGTACATCTGGCACTTCTCTACAGCCTGGAATGCCGCCATCGCGGGCAAGCCCGGCTCCCACAGGGGTTCATCACATTATTCAGGAACGTCGCCAATGAGCTTTATCACCGAAATCAAAACCTTCGCCGCCCTCGGCAGCGGTGTCATCGGCAGTGGCTGGGTATCCCGCGCACTGGCCCATGGCCTGGATGTGGTCGCCTGGGACCCAGCGCCCGGCGCCGAAGCCGCGCTGCGCAAACGCGTCGCCAATGCCTGGGGCGCCCTGGAGAAACAAGGCCTTGCAACGGGTGCCTCGCAGGACCGCTTGCGCTTTGTCGCAACCATAGAGGAATGTGTGAAAGACGCCGACTTCATCCAGGAAAGCGCCCCGGAACGCCTGGAACTGAAACTAGACTTGCACAGCAAGATCAGCGCCGCCGCCAAGCCCAATGCGCTGATTGGTTCGAGTACCTCGGGCCTGTTGCCGAGCGAATTTTACGAGGGCTCGACCCACCCGGAACGCTGCGTGGTCGGTCACCCGTTCAACCCGGTTTACCTGCTGCCGCTGGTGGAAGTGGTCGGCGGCAAGCACACCGCGCCGGAGGCGATCCAGGCGGCGATCACGGTGTATGAATCCCTTGGCATGCGCCCGTTGCATGTGCGCAAGGAAGTGCCGGGCTTCATCGCTGACCGCTTGTTGGAGGCGCTGTGGCGCGAGGCCTTGCACCTGGTCAACGACGGCGTGGCGACCACCGGCGAAATCGATGACGCGATCCGCTTTGGCGCAGGCCTGCGTTGGTCATTCATGGGCACCTTCCTGACCTACACCCTGGCCGGCGGCGATGCCGGGATGCGGCATTTCATGGCCCAGTTCGGCCCGGCGCTGCAGCTGCCGTGGACGTATTTGCCGGCACCGGAGCTGACCGACACGTTGATTGATGATGTGGTGGCGGGGACCAGCGATCAACTGGGCAAACACAGCATTTCGGCGCTGGAGCGCTATCGTGATGATTGCTTGCTGGCGGTGCTTGAGGCTGTGAAGGTGACTAAAGCCAAACACGGTATGAGCTTCGCCGAATAACCCTGTGGGAGCTGGCTTGCCTGCGATGGCGGCGGTGAATCTTGCATCGCCATCGCAGGCAAGCCAGCTCCCACATTTTTGACCGAGTACAGACCCATGCCCCGATTAAAAACCTACACCACCAAAATCCAACCCGACTGGGTCGACTACAACGGCCACCTGCGCGACGCGTTCTACCTGCTGATCTTCAGCTACGCCACCGACGCGTTGATGGACACGCTAGGCCTGGACAGCGAAAACCGCGAAGCCAGCGGCCATTCGCTGTTCACCCTGGAGCTGCACCTGAACTACCTGCACGAAGTGAAGCTCGGCGCCGAGGTCGAGGTGCGCACGCAATTGATCGCTCACGACGCCAAGCGTCTGCACCTCTATCACAGCCTGCATTCAGTCGGTGATGAAAAGGAATTGGCCGGCAACGAACAAATGCTGCTGCACGTCGACCTCACCGGCCCGCGCTCGGCGCCGTTCAGCGAGGCCACGCTGGCGCAACTCTCGGCCCTCATCGCATCACACGCCGAACTGCCCAGGCCCGCCCTCCTCGGCCGCGTCATCGGCTTGCCCGGCCAACAAAAAAGCCCCGACCAGCCGTGACTGGATCGGGGCAGAATGTTTTGTGTGAGCCGTACATCCCGAGGGTGACCAAACCTTCAAGCTGTGTGCCTGGGTTCAGTGTGCCGGTAAGTGCGCTCGGTACATGGCCCGAAAACGACACGCTCATAGCCATCTGAGGCATTGACGCATTCTGCCCTTGCCGACTGTTTGAGCGACTACCAGAATCAAGGTCAAACCCCGCTCCCCTCACCAGGATTAAACGTCATGATGCACGCGGATTTGATTGACCAGGACGACCTGCTTAGCCAGTTGCGCTCACTGGGTTTCGAGGTCTCCAGCGGCGCCACCGCCGAACAGGCTTGCGAGTCTGCGGTGCGCGGCTTGAGCGCGGCGCGGGCCAAGGCGCTCAAGGGCATGGTGGAGCAGATGTACACCGGCAGCGCGACGATTTTGCCGGCGGTGCGGCAGGCGATCGATAAGCAGTTGTTGCCCGCTTTGGTGCAGTTCAAGCAGAGCTCTGGCGCCTGATAGATCGCTATCGCAGGCAAGCCAGCTCCCACAGTTTGATCTGTGAACACAGTCAAATGTGGGAGCTGGCTTGCCTGCGATGCAGACGACGCGGTCTAGAGCCTTACACTGGCAAAAGTCGACTCATTGCGCGCCTGGCTCAACGCCGACATCGGCCCCGACAGCGGTGACAACACCAGCGCCTGCGGAATCGGCATCATCGCCACCTGCTGCGTGGTATTGGAGCCAACGCGCTCATCCCGTGGCGGAATGCCGAAGTATTCGCGGTAGCACTTGGAGAAGTGCGGCGTGGACACGAAGCCACACACCGACGCCACTTCGATGATCGACATCGGCGTTTGCTTGAGCAACTGCCGCGCGCGAATCAGGCGCAGCTTGAGGTAGTAGCGCGACGGCGAACAGTGCAGGTATTTCTGGAACAACCGCTCCAGTTGCCGACGGGACACGGCGACATACACCGCCAGTTCATCCAGGTCGATCGGCTCTTCGAGGTTGGCTTCCATCAGCGCGACGATTTCCTGCAGCTTCGGCTGGTTGGTGCCCAGCATGTGCTTGAGCGGCACGCGCTGGTGATCCTGTTCGTTGCGGATGCGTTCGTACACGAACATTTCGGAAATAGCGGCCGACAGTTCACGGCCATGATCGCGGCTGATCAAGTGCAGCATCATGTCCAACGGCGCGGTGCCGCCGGAGCTGGTGAAGCGGTTGCGGTCGAGGGTGAACAGGCGTGTGCTCATGGCCACGCGGGGAAAGGCTTCCTGCATCGAGGCCAGGCATTCCCAGTGCACGCTGCAGTCAAAGCCATCGAGCAGACCGGCGCAGGCCAGGGCCCAACTGCCGGTGCACACCGCACCCAGGCGACGGGACTGGCGCGCCTGGCTTTGCAGCCAGGACACGTGTTCGCGGGTCACGGTACGCTGGATGCCCACGCCGCCGCACACGATCACCGTGTCCAGGGCCGGAGCTTTTTGCATGGCCGCATCCGGGGTGATTTGCAGGCCGTCGCTGGCCCACACCTGGTTGCCGTCGACGCTTAGGGTGGTCCAACGATACAGCTCGCGGCCGGAAAGCTGGTTGGCCATGCGCAGCGGTTCGACTGCCGAAGCCAGGGAAATCAGCGTGAAATTATCCAGCAGCAAAAAGCCGATGGATTGAGGCGCACGGTTCTGGGGTTGGGCCCCGGCGTTGGACGACGTCATCGCGGTATCTCCTCACACAAAGCAGGTGGTGGCCTCAGGCGAGGCTCTTGTTATTACGCTCTCCCTACAGCAAGGGCAGAGGCTTTGAATTGATAGAGCAAATGCCGTGCCTGAATTTGAATGGCTATTCAATAAATCCTAAAAACGACCTGCTGACGCGTCTAAACAAGCCCGTGCCGGACGTAGGGATATGGCCGGAATTGGCCGTAGGAACGAGCCTGCTCGAGGGGTGTGAGCAGATCGGTAGCACTTGTGGGAAGGCGCTTTGAGGGTGTGGGAAAAGTCTGTCACCGCAGGCGCGGTGGACGGGTGGTCAGGCTGGAAATCGTTCGCAAGCTACTTATCTATTTGCGACGCGCTAAAAGGCGGCGGTTTTGGTTCGGGTGTTCACTTTATGCGCAGTGTTGCTTGAACTACCGCTATCGCGGGCAAGCCCGGCTCCCACAGGGGAACGCATTCCAAAGGTGGGAGCTGGCTTGCCTGCGATAGCAGTGTCACTGACTCAACATTCCACAGCACTCACCGCTAACCCACCTCGCGACGTCTCTTTGTACTTGTCATGCATATCCGCCCCGGTATCGCGCATGGTGCGGATCACGCGGTCCAGCGAGATAAAATGCTGGCCGTCACCGCGCAGGGCCATCTGGGCGGCATTGATCGCCTTGACCGCCGCAATCGCATTGCGCTCGATGCACGGCACCTGCACCAGCCCGCCGACCGGGTCGCACGTGAGGCCCAGGTTATGTTCCAGGCCGATTTCGGCGGCATTGCACAATTGCTCCGGCGTCGCGCCGAGGATTTCGGCCAAACCGGCGGCCGCCATCGCGCAGGCCGATCCCACCTCGCCCTGGCAACCGACTTCGGCACCGGAGATCGAGGCGTTCTTCTTGCACAGAATCCCCACCGCCGCCGCACTGAGCAGGTAGTCGACCACGTTGGCCTCGGTGACGTCCTCGCTGAATTTCATGAAGTAATGCAGGACCGCCGGAATAATCCCCGCCGCACCGTTGGTGGGTGCAGTGACCATGCGCCCGCCGGCGGCGTTCTCTTCGTTGACGGCCAGGGCGAACAGGTTCACCCACTCCATGGCGCTCAAGGTCGAGCCGATCACGTTCGGCTTGCCCAGCTCCTGCAGGCTGCGGTGCAACTTGGCCGCGCGACGACGCACATTCAGGCCGCCAGGCAGGATGCCTTCGTGCTTGAGGCCCTGCTCGACACACGCCTGCATGGCGCGCCAGAGCTTCATCAGGCCGCTGCGGATTTCTTCCTCGGAGCGCCAGACCTTTTCGTTGGCCAGCATCAACTCGGCCACGCGCAGGTGGTGGGTCTTGCACAGTTGCAACAGCTCCACCGCGCTGGAAAAATCGTAAGGCAACTCGGTGCGGTCCCTATCTGCCACGCCGCTCTCGGCCTGGGCTTGATCCACCACAAAGCCGCCGCCGACGGAGTAGTAGGTGTCGCGGTGCAACTCGCCCTCATCACCCCACACCACCAGCGTCATGGCGTTGGGATGGAACGGCAGGTTTTCGTCGAGCAGACGCATGTCCCGGGCCCAAATGAAAGGCACCGGCAATCGCCCATCCAGCAATAGCGTATCGGTCTCGCGCAGGGTGTGAATGCGCACGCCGATTTGCGACGGGTCAATCGCGTCCGGCCACTCGCCCATCAGGCCCATGATGGTCGCGGTGTCGCTGCCGTGGCCGATGCCGGTGGCCGACAAAGAGCCGTACAGCTGAACTTCGACGCGCCGAACCTGTTCCAACAGGTCACGTTCACGCAATGCTTGAACGAACAACGCCGCGGCGCGCATGGGGCCGACGGTGTGAGAACTCGAAGGCCCGATGCCGATCTTGAACAGGTCGAAAACGCTGATAGCCATGGCGGTAGAACTCCTCGATAAGCACGGCCAGGCTTGAACGAGGTGCTACGCTCAGATCGCCCAGATGGCGGCATCATCCGGCTTTTGTCCGCCGTCACGGCGTCTCACACCGACGCAACCATGCTCACGAGCGTCGCTTGCGTGCGATCAGCTGTTTTGGCCGTTTTTAACGGTGCAGATGGGCAAAAACTGCAGTTTTGCCTGAGGAAAAATCTGTAAGCGACGTCACCGACACTGGATACGACCATCCCTGTACTGGATACGACGCCCCCTGTAGGCGTCAGATTTTCACTGGTACATGATCAGTCCCGACTCGTTTGCAGGGCACCGTGCCATCCGCTTCGTCGCACGCACCAACCGCAACACTTATAAAGCGCGGTGAAAGCCGCCAGAAAAAACACAGGAGTCTACCCAGATGAAAGGTTCACCCTCGTTGTTGTTGGCCGCCATGCTGAGTCTGCCAGTGATGGCGCACGCCGCAGAACCGGAACAGTGCAAGACCGTCAACTTCTCCGATGTCGGCTGGACCGACATCACCGTCACCACCGCGACCACCAGCGAAGTCCTCAAGGGCCTGGGCTACAAGCCGCGCACCACGATGATTTCGGTACCGGTGACCTACAAGTCACTGGCCGACGGCAAGAACATGGACATCTTCCTCGGCAACTGGATGCCGACCATGGAAAACGACATCAAGCAGTACCGTGATGCCGGCACCGTGGAAACCGTGCGCGCCAACCTGGAGAACGCCAAATACACCCTGGCGGTCCCGCAGGCGCTGTACGACAAAGGCCTGAAAGACTTCGCCGACATCGCCAAATTCAAGGATGAGCTGGGCGGCAAGATCTACGGCATCGAGCCGGGCAACGACGGCAACCGCACCATCCAGACGCTGATCGACAAAGACGCCTTCGGCCTGAAAACCGCCGGCTTCAAGGTGGTCGAATCCAGCGAAGCCGGCATGCTGTCTCAGGTCGAGCGCGCCACCAAGCGCGACCAGGCCATCGTGTTCCTCGGTTGGGAACCGCACCCCATGAACACCCGCTTCAAGATGAAGTACCTGACCGGGGGTGACGATTCGTTCGGCCCCAACTACGGCCAGGCCACCATCTACACCAACACCCGCAAGGGCTATACCCAGGAATGCAGCAACGTTGGCCAACTGCTGAAGAACCTGTCGTTCACCCTGAACATGGAAAGCACCCTGATGGGTAACGTGCTGGACGACAAGATGAAACCCGACGCCGCCGCCAAGGCGTGGCTGAAGAAGAACCCGCAAGTACTCGACACCTGGCTCGCCGGTGTCACCACCGTCGATGGCAAACCAGGTCTGGAAGCCGTCAAGGCTTACCTCGCCCAGTAACCCCCGCTGACCCCGGGGCGGTGCGCTGCCCCGGGATGTTTTCCTCTTCGCATGTGGACATTCACTACCATGCTGACTGAACAGAAAATCCCACTAGGCCAGTACATCGCTGCCTTCGTCGAATGGTTGACCCAGAACGGTGCCAACTACTTCGACGCAATCGCATCGACACTGGAAACGATGATCCACGGCGTGACGTTTGCGCTGACCTGGTTCAATCCGCTGGCATTGATCGGTCTGATTGCGCTGCTGGCTCACTTCATTCAACGTAAATGGGGCCTGACTGTTTTTGTCATCGCCTCCTTCCTGCTGATCCTTAACCTCGGGTACTGGCAGGAAACCATGGAGACCCTGGCGCAGGTGCTGTTCGCCACCCTGGTCTGCGTGGTCATCGGCGTGCCGCTGGGCATTGTTGCCGCGCACAAACCGATGTTCTACACCCTGATGCGGCCGGTGCTCGACCTGATGCAGACCGTACCGACCTTCGTCTACCTCATCCCTACCCTGACCCTCTTCGGGCTGGGTGTGGTGCCCGGGCTGATTTCCACGGTGGTGTTCGCGATTGCCGCGCCGATCCGCCTGACCTACCTGGGTATCCGCGATGTTCCGCAAGAGTTGATGGACGCCGGCAAGGCCTTCGGCTGCTCGCGCCGTCAACTGCTCTCGCGCATTGAACTGCCTCACGCCATGCCGAGCATTGCCGCCGGCATTACCCAATGCATCATGCTGTCGTTGTCGATGGTGGTGATCGCGGCCCTGGTGGGCGCGGACGGCCTCGGCAAACCGGTGGTCAACGCACTCAACACCGCCGACATCGCCCTGGGCTTTGAAGCTGGCCTTGCGATCGTGCTGCTGGCCATCATGCTCGACCGCATCTGCAAACAACCCGACGCTAAAGTAGGGGGTGATGCATGAGCATTATCCGATTCGACAATGTCGACGTGATCTTCTCCAAAGACCCACGCGAAGCGCTCAAGCTGCTGGACCAGGGCATGAGCCGCAATGAAATCCTGAAAAAGACCGGCCAGATCGTCGGCGTGGAAAAAGCCAGCCTCGATGTCGAGAAAGGCGAGATCTGCGTGCTGATGGGCCTGTCGGGCTCCGGCAAATCCAGCTTGCTGCGCTGCATCAACGGCCTCAATACCGTGAGCCGTGGCCAGTTGTTCGTGGAACATGAAGGGCGCCAGATCGATATCGCGTCCTGCACGCCGGCCGAGTTGAAAATGATGCGCACCAAGCGTATCGCCATGGTGTTCCAGAAATTCGCCCTGATGCCCTGGCTGACGGTGCGCGAGAACATCAGCTTTGGCCTGGAAATGCAGGGTCGCCCGGAGAAAGACCGGCGCAAGCTGGTGGATGAAAAACTCGAACTGGTGGGCCTGACCCAATGGCGCAACAAGAAGCCGGACGAACTCTCCGGCGGCATGCAGCAGCGCGTCGGCCTGGCCCGCGCATTGGCGATGGACGCCGATATCCTGCTGATGGACGAACCCTTCTCCGCCCTCGACCCGTTGATCCGCCAGGGCCTGCAGGATGAACTGCTGGAGCTGCAGCGCAAGCTGAGCAAGACCATCGTGTTCGTCAGCCATGACCTCGACGAGGCGCTGAAACTCGGCAGCCGTATCGCGATCATGAAAGACGGCAAGATCATCCAGTACAGCGTGCCGGAAGAAATCGTGCTGAACCCGGCGGACGACTATGTGCGCACCTTCGTCGCCCATACCAACCCGCTGAACGTACTGTGCGGCCGCAGCCTGATGCGCACCCTGGACAAGTGCACGCACGTGAACGGTTCGGTGTGCCTGGACCCGGGCGGCGATTCTTGGCTGGACCTGGCCGAAGGCAACACCATCAAGGGCGCGCGCCAGAACGGCGTGGCGATGAACCTGCAGAACTGGGCACCGGGGCAAGCGGTGGAAGGCTTGGGTCGGGTGCCGACGCTGGTGGACTCCAATATCGGCATGCGCGACGCATTGCAGATCCGTTACCAGACCGGCAACAAGCTGGTGTTGCATGACAACAACCAGGTGGTGGGTATTCTGGGCGACAGCGAGCTCTACCATGCTCTTCTAGGCAAAAACCTGGGCTAAGCCCAGACCCACTGAAGAAACCGGCTCAATGTGGGAGCTGGCTTGCCTGCGATAGCTGCAGTGAATTCACCACCGCTATCGCAGCGGTGCGACGATTCGACAAGCCAGCTCCCACAGTTGGTCGCATTTCAACTTTGGAGCAGCGTTCAACTATCAGCTATAAACCCGGCCAAGGAGCTGCCGATGGCTTTCAAACTGATCGAGCACATCCCGGGTGATCTGCTCCTGAGTGAACCCCATCAGGTCGTACTCTTGAGCACCGTTGTGCAGGTAGACCTCGGCACGGTAGTAACGCGTACGCTCTTCCTCGGGCAAGTCGCTCGGCGCCGACGAATAGGCATCCAGGCTTACTTCGTAAACAAACGGGTTGCCCTCTTCCCTCTCGATCCGCACCCCGATGCAGCGCTTGGATTTACCCAGCAACGTCTGCACTTCCAGCCCCTGATCACGCAACGCAATCGCCGCTTCGTCCAGCGCCGGCGTGACGTGTTTGTCCATGAATCGCTGCACGGTGCCCTGGCTCGGTTGCAGGTCCAGCGCGGTCAAGCGCTCGCTGAAACCGCGACGGCCGCGCTCGGCCAATTGCGCCTGCTCCTGTTCGATCGCCATGTCCTGACGCATCGCCTTGTGCAAACCGAACATAAACAGCACCAGCACCACCGAGAACGGCAGCCCCGCCAGCACCACCATGGTCTGCATGGCCTCGAAGTTACCCGCGAACAGCAAGCCGATGGTCACCAGGGTGATCACCCCCGACCAGAAGATCCGCAGCCAATGCGGGGCGTCTTCGTCCACATTGCCGCCTTTGCAGGAAAGGTTGGCCATCATCACCGCGCCGGAATCCGCAGGCGTCAGGAACAGCACGAAGCCCACGAAGATCGACACACCAATGACGATTTTCGACGCCGGGTAATGTTCCAGCAGTTGGTAGATAGCCATGGACGGCTGTTCCAGGGCGGTCTTGCCCAGCTCCACCGCACCGTGGTTCAGCACCAGGTCCAGGGCCGAGTTACCGAAGATCGACAGCCACGCCAGGGTAAAGCCCAGCGGGATCAGCAACACGCCCGCCACCAGTTCGCGCACGGTCCGCCCCCGGGAAATGCGCGCGATGAACATGCCCACGAAGGGTGCCCAGGAAATCCACCAGGCCCAGTAGAACAGGGTCCACAGGCCCATCCAGCGCTCGGTCTTGTCGGCGTCGCCTTCGTACACATAGAGGTCGAAGGTTTTCAGGATGATGCCGTTGAGGTAGTCACCGGTGTTCTGCACCAGGCCGTTGAGCAAATGCAGGGTCGGGCCGAACAACAGCACGAAGATCAGCAAGCCGCTGAACAGCACGATGTTGAGGTTGGACAGGCGGCGGATGCCGTTCTCCACGCCCGACACCGCCGCGATGGTGGCCACGGTGCTCATCACGATGATCACGATCAGCAGGTTGGTGTTGCTGTGCTGCATGCCGAACAGGTTTTCCAGCCCGGACGAAACCTGCATCGAGCCGATCCCCAGGTTGGTCACCAGGCCCAGCAGGGTCACGAACATACCGAAGCCATCCACCGCATGGCCGGCCGCGCCTTTTACCCAACGCTCGCCCACCAGCGGGTACAGCGCCGAACGCAAGGCCAGCGGCTGGTTATGGCGGTACGCAAAGTACGCCACGGCCAGGCCCACCAGGGCATAGATCGCCCAGCCGTGCAGGCCCCAATGCAGGAAGGTCAATTGCAGCGCCTGGCGTGCGGCGCCATTGCTGGCGGCCGCGCCTTCGGGCGGGTTGAAGTAGTGGTCCAGGGGCTCGGAGGCGCCGAAGTACAACAGCGAGATACCGATACCCGACGAGAACAACATGCCGGCCCAGGCGCCGTAGCTGAAGTCCGGGGTGTCGTCCTTGCTGCCCAGTTTCAATTTGCCATAGGACGAAAACGCCAGGCCGACCACGAAGACGAGGTAGGCGGCGATGACCACCATGTAGTACCAACCAAAGCTTTTCGACAGCCAGGCCTGGGCGACGCCGAGCATGCGCCCGGCCTCCTGCGGGGCGATGATCAGGATGGCGGTCAACAACAGAATCAATGCGGTGGAGGTGTAGAACACCCAACCGTTGACCCGCACCTTTTCCGGCGGGGTCTTTATAAGAGAGGCAGAACTCATGGCGCAGATGCTCCGGGCAGTGCGAGAGAGAAACACAAGGCAACGGTTATCCCGGGACATCGATTTTTCGGCAGTCGACGGACGGGTGTTATAAAGACACCCCGAAAATCCCGAACCCCGCCAAAGCGGTGCCCAGGCCCTGATACGGCCTGTTTCAGGGGTTTTCGCAGGTGTCAGCGGTTGCCGCTCTCAGGTAGGAAACATCTGTAGGCAGCGACCATTTGTCGCAGAGCTTATTCTTTGTTGATTGAACGTTCAATCAAAACAAAATAGACTGGCCTTCAAGCCGATGGACGTGATCGCCCGTCGGCAGGCCTAAGGAGAGGTGCTACATGCCCAAGGTCGGTATGCAACCCATACGCCGCCAGCAGTTGATCGAAGCCACGATGACGGCCATTGATCAAGTCGGGATGGGAGATGCCAGCATTGCGCTGATCGCCCGTTTGGCGGGCGTCTCGAACGGCATCATCAGTCACTACTTTCGGGACAAGAACGGCCTGATCGCGGCGACGATGCAGTACTTGATGAGCGTGCTGATGGAAAACATCCACGCCCGTCGACAAGCGTTGAAGGATGACAGCCCGCGCGCCCACCTCCAGGTGATCGTCGCCGGCAACTTCGACGCCAGCCAGGTCAACGGCCCGGCAATGAAAACCTGGCTGGCCTTCTGGGCCTCCAGCATGCACCACCCGTCTTTGCACAGGTTGCAGCGGATCAACGATCAACGTCTGTATTCCAACCTGTGCTGCCAGTTCCGCCGTGCGCTGCCGCTGCCCGAAGCACGCAGCGCAGCCCGAGGGCTGGCGGCCCTGATCGACGGTTTGTGGTTGCGCGGTGCCCTGTCGGGAGACGCTTTCGACACGGAGCAGGCGCAACGCATTGCGCACGAATACATGGATTTCCAATTGGCCAAGCAGGTGAGTTAGAGCACCGATAACCGCTCAACTCCCGAACAGGCCAACCACTTATGCACTTGCGAGGACTTTATGGCCCGTTTCGAACTGCAAAAACTCTACATTGACGGCGGCTACAGCGACGCTGGCAGCGATGCCACCTTCGAAGCCATCAACCCGGCTAACGGTGAAGTTCTCGCCCAAGTGCAACGCGCAACGAAGGAAGACGTTGAGCGCGCCGTGGTCAGCGCCGAAAAAGGCCAGAAAATCTGGGCCGCCATGACCGCCATGGAGCGTTCGCGGATCCTGCGTCGCGCCGTCGACATCCTGCGCGAGCGCAACGACGAACTGGCTGCCCTGGAAACCCTGGACACCGGCAAATCCTTCTCCGAAACCAAGTACGTCGACATCGTCACCGGCGCCGACGTACTGGAGTACTACGCAGGCCTGGTGCCGGCCATCGAGGGCGAGCAGATCCCGCTGCGCGACACCTCGTTCGTCTACACCCGCCGCGAGCCACTGGGCGTGGTCGCCGGTATCGGCGCGTGGAACTACCCGATCCAGATCGCCTTGTGGAAATCCGCACCGGCCCTGGCCGCGGGTAACGCGATGATCTTCAAGCCGAGCGAAGTCACCTCGCTGACAACCCTGAAACTGGCCGAGATCTACACCGAAGCCGGCGTTCCAGCGGGCGTGTTCAACGTCCTGACCGGCAGCGGCCGTGAAGTCGGCACCTGGCTGACCGAACACCCGCGCATCGAGAAAGTCTCGTTCACCGGCGGCACCGACACCGGCAAGAAAGTCATGGCCAGCGCGTCCAGCTCATCGCTCAAGGAAGTGACCATGGAACTGGGCGGCAAGTCGCCGCTGATCGTGTTCGAAGACGCCGACCTGGATCGCGCCGCCGACATCGCGATGATGGCCAACTTCTACAGCTCCGGCCAGGTCTGCACCAACGGCACGCGCGTGTTCGTGCCCAAGCACCTGCAAGCGGCGTTCGAAGCCAAGATCCTTGAGCGCGTTGCGCGCATTCGTGTGGGCGACCCGCAAGACGACACCACCAACTTCGGCCCGCTGGTCAGCTTCGCCCACATGGAAAGCGTGCTGGGCTATATCGCCAAGGGCAAAGAGCAAGGCGCGCGCCTGCTGTGCGGCGGCGATCGCCTGACCGACGGCGAGCTGGCCAAAGGCGCCTACGTGGCCCCGACGGTGTTCACCGACTGCACCGATGACATGGTGATCGTGCGTGAAGAAATCTTCGGCCCGGTGATGAGCCTCCTCACCTATGAAACCGAAGAAGAAGTGATCCGCCGCGCCAACGACACCGACTTCGGCCTGGCGGCCGGCCTGGTCACCAAGGACCTGAACCGCGCCCACCGCGTGATTCATCAGTTGGAAGCGGGTATCTGCTGGATCAACGCCTGGGGCGAGTCCGACGCGAAGATGCCGGTCGGCGGCTACAAGCAATCCGGTGTCGGGCGTGAGAACGGGATCAGCTCGCTGAACAACTTCACCCGCATCAAATCGGTACAGGTTGAGCTGGGCGACTACGCCTCGGTGTTCTAACACTGGTTTTTTGTAGTGCCTGCCAGGCCCCATCGCAGGCAAGCCAGCTCCCACATTTGGAATGCGTTCCCCTGTGGGAGCGGGCTTGCCCGCGATGAGGCCCGACCTGACCACACTTCAAAGAGGGTGCATTCAATGTCCCAAGAATACGATTACATCATTGTGGGTGCCGGCTCCGCCGGTAACACCCTGGCGACCCGTCTGACCGAAGACGAAGGCGTCACCGTTTTGCTGCTCGAAGCCGGCGGCCCCGACTACCGCCTGGACTTCCGTACCCAGATGCCGGCCGCCCTGGCGTTCCCGCTGCAAGGCCGGCGCTACAACTGGGCCTACGAAACCGATCCAGAGCCACACATGGACGGTCGCCGCATGGAATGTGGCCGGGGCAAGGGCCTGGGTGGCTCTTCGCTGATCAACGGCATGTGCTACATCCGCGGCAACGCCATGGACTACGACAACTGGTCGAAACTGCCGGGCCTGGAAGACTGGACCTACCTGGACTGCCTGCCGTACTTCCGCAAGGCCGAAAGCCGCGACATCGGCCCCAACGACTGGCACGGCGGCGATGGCCCGGTCAGCGTGACCACGCCCAAGGCCGGCAACAACCCGCTGTTCCACGCCATGGTCGAGGCCGGCGTGCAAGCCGGTTACCCGCGCACGGAAGATTTGAACGGTTACCAGCAGGAAGGCTTCGGCCCGATGGACCGTACCGTCACGCCGAACGGCCGTCGCGCCAGCACCGCGCGCGGTTACCTGGACACGGCGAAAAAGCGTTCTACCCTGACCATCGTCACCCATGCCCTCACCGACAAAGTACTGTTCGAAGGCAAGCGTGCCGTTGGCGTGCGCTACCTGATCGGCGCCGCCGAAGAGCGTGTTGAAGCCCGCGCCCGTAAAGAAGTGCTGGTGTGCAGCGGCGCCATTGCCTCGCCGCAATTGCTGCAACGCTCCGGCGTCGGCCCGTCCAAACTGCTGGAAAGCCTCGACATCCCGGTGGTCCACGACCTGCCAGGCGTCGGTGAAAACCTGCAGGATCACCTTGAGCTGTACCTGCAATATGCGTGCACCCAGCCGGTGTCGCTGTACCCTTCGCTGCTCTGGTACAACCAGCCGGCGATTGGTGCCGAATGGCTGTTCAATGGCACCGGTATCGGCGCCAGTAACCAGTTCGAAGCGGGCGGGTTCATCCGTACCCGTGAAGAATTCGAATGGCCGAACATCCAGTACCACTTCCTGCCGGTAGCGATTAACTACAACGGCAGCAACGGGGTGAAGGAGCACGGCTTCCAGGCGCACATGGGCTCCATGCGTTCGCCGAGCCGGGGCCGCGTGCAGTTGAAGTCGAAGAACCCACGGGATTACCCAAGCATCCTCTTCAACTACATGGCCAGCGAGCAGGACTGGCAGGAATTTCGCGACGGCATTCGCCTGACCCGTGAAATCATGCAGCAGCCGGCGCTGGACCCGTACCGTGGCCGCGAAATCAGCCCCGGCATCGAAGTGCAAACCGATGAGCAGCTCGACCAGTTCATCCGCGAGCACGCCGAAACCGCGTTCCACCCGTCGTGCTCGTGCAAGATGGGCACCGATGAGATGGCGGTGGTGGACGGCGAAGGCCGCGTGCATGGCATGCAAGGCCTGCGCGTGGTGGATGCCTCGATCATGCCGATCATCACCACCGGCAACCTGAACGCGCCGACGATCATGATCGCCGAGAAAATCGCCGACAAGATCCGTGGCCGCCAGCCACTGCCGCGCAGCACTGCCGACTACTACGTGGCGGGCGATGCGCCGGTACGGGGCAAGCCGCTGCGTGAAGTGGCGCCTGCTGCGCAGTAACTGAGACACCGCGGCGTTTGTATCGCAGGCAAGCCAGCTCCCACATTGGAATGCATTCCCCTGTGGGAGCCGGGCTTGCCCGCGATGAGGCCCGAACAAACACCACAAACCTTCCTTGATCAGCTCCCAGCCCAGGCCTACTCTGTTGCCTGCCCCGCGCTGAGCCGCCCACAAGGAAGGCCCCATGTTCGACCACCACGCCACACTCAAAAAGCACTTCAGTGCCCTGCGCACCCGCGCCGAATTCTTCTCGCTGCGCTACGTCCGCGAATCCGGCCAGTACCTGGCCGTACGCAAAAACGTCGCCGAACCGCCGCACCTGAACCACGACGAGGGCGCCATGCTCACCGTGCGTCTCAATGGCGTGGAGGCTTACGCCGCGACCAACGACATTTCCCTGCCTGGCCTGCAAGCCGCCCTTGAGCGCGCCGAACGGCAAGCCCGGCAGATCCTGCCCCACGCTCTGCTCGACCTGCGCGACCAGCACGTCTCCAGCGATGTGGCCGACTACCTGTCACCCGACCTTGATCAACCCTTCCCGTCCCTGAGCGACTGCTACCAGCTGCTCGGCGATGAGTCCGCCGCCGTCCCCGGGGACGAGCGCCTGGTGAACTGGGAAGTCAGCCTGGGCCTGACCCATGTCGAACAGATCTACCTCAACAGTGCCGGCGCCGAACTGCGCCAGGCCCAGCGTTTTGTGTTCCCGGGCGTTAACGTCACGGCCTTCGACGGCAACGACAGCCAGACGCGCACCTTCGGCGGCAGCAACTTCGGCCAGCAAGGCGGCCTGGGCGTGATCAGCCGCTTCGGCCTGGTCGGCGCCGCGCCGCGCATCGCCGACGACGCCCTGCAATTGCTGCTGGCCCCCAACACGCCCCAGGGCCCGCGTGACCTGCTGTTGATGCCCGACCAGATGATCCTGCAGATCCACGAGTCCATCGGCCATCCGCTGGAGCTGGACCGCATCCTCGGTGACGAGCGCAATTACGCCGGCACCAGCTTTGTGAAGGCCAGCGATTTTGGCCACCTGCAATACGGCTCCGAGCTGCTCAACGTGACCTTCGACCCGGACATCCCCGAACAGCTCGCCAGCTACAGCCATGACGACGACGGCAGCCGCGCCAGCAAGCAGTTCCTGATCCGCGAAGGGCTGCTGCTCAAGCCGCTGGGCGGGGCGCTGTCGCAATTTCGTGCGGGCATGCAAGGCGTGGCCAACAGCCGCGCCAGCAGTTGGAACCGCGCGCCCATCGACCGCATGGCCAACCTGAATATCGAGTCCGGCGACAAGTCCCTGGCCGAGCTGATCAGGGGCATCGAACACGGCGTGCTGATGTCGACCAACCGTTCGTGGTCCATCGACGATGCGCGCAACAAGTTCCAGTTCGGCTGCGAATGGGGCCAGTTGATCGAAAACGGCGAACTCAAGGGCGTGGTGAAAAACCCCAACTACCGAGCGATTTCCGCACAGTTCTGGCGCAAGCTCAGCGCCGTCGGCGACGCCAGTACCTTCCAGGTGCTGGGCACGCCGAACTGCGGCAAAGGCGAGCCCAACCAGGTGATCCGTGTCGGCCATGCGTCGCCAGCCTGTGTGTTCAGTGATGTCGACGTATTCGGGGGAGATGCCTGATGAATGATTTCAAGGCACTGGTGCAGTGGCTCAAGCAGGCCATCACCGACAAGGAGCAATTTCACCTGGGCTACGCGGCGGAGGCGTCCGAGTTCGTGCGTTTCAACCACGCCAAGGTGCGCCAGGCCGGGCACGTGCAACAAGCCAGCCTGAACTTCAAGCTGATCAACGACGGCCGCCATGCCGACCTCGCCATCACCCTGGCCGGTGAGCCGGAGCTGGACCGCCAGCGCCTCGCCAATGGCCTGCAACAGCTGCGCGAAACCTTGCCGTTGCTGCCCCCGGATCCGTACCTGCTGCTGAACCACAACGCCTGGCAAAGCCACAATGAACAGGCCCGGCCGCTGCCGGAACTGGCCCAGGTGCTGGACGACATCAGCCAGTCCGCGGACGGCGTCGACCTGGTCGGCATTTACGCCGCCGGCCCCATCAGCCGGGGTTTTGCCAGCTCGAACGGCGCCTTCGGCTGGCACCAGGCCAATAGCTTCAACTTCGACTTCAGCCTGTTCCATGCCAATGGCGAAGCGGTCAAGGCCAGCTATGCCGGCCACACCTGGGACAGCGCCGAGTTCGCCCGACGTTTCCAGCAGGCCCGCCAGCAACTTGAGTTCCTCGGCCGCCCGTTGCACGCCCTTGCGCCCGGACAGTACCGCGCCTACCTGGCCCCGGCGGCGCTGGAAGAAATCATCAGCATCATTACCTGGGGTGGTTTCTCCGCCCAGGCCATCGCCAGCAAAGGCAGTTCGCTGCAAAAGCTGTACGCCGGCGAACAATCCCTGAGCCCGTTGGTGAAGGTCGACGAACAGGTCAGTGGCTCCCTGAGCCAGGCGTTTTCCAGCGAAGGTTACCCGCGCGGTGACGTCACGCTGATCAATGCGGGCAAGGCTGAAGGCCGGTTGATCAACTCGCGCAGCGCCGCCGAATACGGATTGAGCACCAACGGCGCAAGCAGCGACGAGTCCCCCAGCGCGTTGCAAATGGCCGCAGGTACTCTGGCCCAGGCCGATATCCTCAAGCAGTTGGGCACCGGGTTGTACATCAGCAACCTGTGGTACCTGAACTACTCCGACCTGCCGGCGGCGCGCCTGACCGGTATGACACGCTTCGCCACGTTCTGGGTGGAAGACGGCCAGATCAAGGCGCCGGTCAGCACCATGCGCTTTGATGACAGCGTCTACAGCCTGCTCGGTTCGCAGTTGGAAGCGCTGACGGCTGATCGGGAACTGCTGCTGTCGGCCAGTACTTATGGCCAGCGCAATACGGCGTCCAATCTGTTGCCGGGTGCCCTGGTAAAACGCCTGACCCTGACCTTATAGAACACCGCTGGTCCCCGGTGGGAGCGGGCTTGCCCGCGATAGCGGTATGTCAGCCAGCCAATCCGTAGCTGACATACCGCATTCGCGGGCAAGCCCGCTCCCACAGGGGTTCGGTGTTGATTTCAGACACTTCGCTTCCCCTCGTCCTACCGCCCATTCCCACCTTCCATACAGCCGGTTGTCGACCCTAAAAAACCTCGCTATAACGGTTAATAGCAGACCGCCAGCCGACAGGAAGTATCGCGATGAATCAGGGAAGTTTCGTCCTGCATAAGCTGTTCAAGCACTACAACGTCCACGTCGAACAACTCGGTCACGACCCGCAACGCAAAACCGTGCTGATGATCAACGGCGCGCTGTCCACCACGCGGTCCTTCGCCCGCACCAGCAAATGCCTGGCCGAGCACTTCAATGTGCTGCTGTTCGACCTGCCCTTCTCCGGCTACTCCCGCGAGCACAACACTGACCTGGACCTGGTGACCAAGGACGACGAGGTGCAGATCCTGCGCGCCCTGGTCGAGCGCTTCCAGGTCAACCATCTGGTGTCGGCCTCCTGGGGCGGTATCTCCACGCTGCTGACCCTGGCCCACAACCCGCCCTCCATCGAAAGCTCGGTGGTGATGGCCCTGGCGCCCAACCTCAACCAGGCAATGCTCGACTATGTGGAGCAAGTGCGCGTGCTGATCGAGGCGGATGACAAGTCCGCCGTCGGCCACCTGCTCAACGAGACTGTGGGCAAATACCTGTCGCCCCGGCTCAAGCGCAACAACCATCGGCACTTATCGAGCATGGCCACCACCGAATACCGCCAGGCGCGCTTTCATATCCACCAGGTACTGGCGCTGGGGGATGGCAATTACCTGCCGGCACTCCGGCAGATTGAAACACCGGTGCACTTTCTCAACGGCGCGCTGGACGAGTACACCCCGGCCGCCGACGCGCAGTTGTTCAAGCACTACGTAAGGCTCAGCAGCTTTGCCGTGGCTGAACATACCGGCCACTTGCTTGACCTCGAATCCAGCGAAGCGGCCGTGGCGGTGCACCGTGAACTGCTGGATTTCCTGGTGGGAAAAGACGCGACGAATGACGCATAATCGCCAACACATAGGCTGCTAACGAAAAGGTTTTTCCATGCCGAACCGCGTCCCGCTCGATGCCAAGACCGCCCGCTGGCTCCCCTGGGTGGTCGCGATTGCCTTCTTCATGCAGTCGCTGGACGGGACGATCCTGAACACGGCACTGCCCGCCATGGCCCGGGACCTCGCGGAAAACCCGCTGCGCATGCAAGGCGTGGTGATCGCCTACATGCTCACCGTCGCCCTGCTGATCCCGGCCTCGGGCTGGATCGCCGACCGTTTCGGCACCAAGAAAATCTTCTTTGGCGCAATCATGCTGTTCAGCATTGGCTCGCTGCTGTGCGCGTTGTCCAGCAGCTTGAGCATGCTCGTGGGCGCACGGGTGATCCAGGGCCTGGGCGGCGCGCTGATGCTGCCGGTCGGGCGGCTGGTGGTGTTACGTGCGTATCCCCGCTCCGAACTGGTGCGCATCATGGGGTTCATCACCATCCCTGGCCTGCTCGGCCCGTTGCTGGGCCCGACGATGGGCGGCTGGATGGTGCAATACCTGACCTGGCACTGGATCTTTTTGCTCAACCTGCCGGTGGGCATGCTCGGCTGCTACGCCGTGTGGAAATTCATCCCCGACCTGCGCGGCAGTGAGCGCACACGCTTTGACGGGGTCGGCTTCCTGCTGTTCGGCGCAGCAATGGTGCTGATCACCGTCGCCATGGAAGGCCTGGGCGAACTGCACTTGCCGCACCTGCGGGTGATGTTGCTGCTGTTCGGCGGGTTGGCGTGCCTGGCGGCGTATTGGTTGCGTGCCGGGCACATCGACCATGCGCTGTTCTCGCCGGTGCTGTTCAAGACGCGCACCTTTGCGGTCGGCATCCTGGGCAACCTGTTTGCGCGACTGGGCAGCGGCGCCCTGCCGTTCCTGGTGCCGCTGTTGTTGCAGGTGGCGCTGGGCTACTCGCCGTCGCAAGCCGGGATGAGCATGCTGCCCCTGGCGGCGGCGGCGATGGTGGCCAAGTCCGTTGCGCGGCCGCTGATCGAACGCCTGGGCTACCGCGTCGTGCTGACCGGCAACACCCTGGCGCTGGGCCTGATGCTGGCGAGCATGGGGCTGGTCACGGAACAGACGCCTTACCCGCTGCTATTGGGCATGCTGGCCGTGCTGGGGGCGATCAACTCGCTGCAATTTACGGCGATGAACACCGTCACCCTGATCGACCTCGACGACGCCCAGGCCAGCAGCGGCAACAGCTTGCTCTCGGTGGTGGCGCAGTTGTCGCTGAGCCTCGGTGTGGCGTGCGCCGGTGCGTTGCTTGGCGGGTTTACCGCTGAAGCAGGCAACGATGGGGTGGAAAGCGTGCTCGGCGCGTTCCAACTGACCTTTCTCACCGTGGGCATCATGGCGATGCTGGCGGCGGCGATCTTCCTGCAATTGTCGCCAAAAGACGGTAAACGCGTGGTCAACCCGGAGCAGCATATCGAGCACTGACCGGCTTCTCGTCTAGAACTTGCGGGGAAATTTCCACGGGACTGGTACACTGCGCGACATTTTGTTTTGCAGAGCCAGTCCCGTGACTACCATCGCCACCGCTTTTAATACTTTGCCCCTGTCCGCCGCCATGCTGGCTAACCTCGACTCGCTGGGTTATGTCGAGATGACGCAGATCCAGGCGCAAAGCTTGCCGGTGATCCTCAAGGGGCTGGACCTGATTGCCCAGGCCAAGACCGGCAGCGGCAAGACCGCCGCGTTCGGCATCGGCCTGTTGAACCCGATCAACCCGCGCTACTTCGGCTGCCAGGCGCTGGTCATGTGCCCCACACGCGAGCTGGCCGACCAAGTGGCCAAGGAAATCCGCCGCCTGGCCCGCGCCGAAGACAACATCAAGGTGCTGACCCTGTGCGGCGGCGTGTCCCTCGGCCCGCAGATCGCCTCCCTGGAACACGGCGCCCACGTCATCGTCGGCACGCCGGGCCGCATCCAGCAGCACCTGCGCAAGGGTTCGCTGGTACTGGACGGCTTGAACACGCTGATCCTCGACGAAGCCGACCGCATGCTCGACATGGGCTTCTACGACGCGATCGAAGACATCATCAGCAAGACCCCGCCGCGCCGCCAGACCCTGCTGTTCTCGGCCACCTACCCGGTGAGCATCAAGCAGCTCGCGTCCAAATTCATGCGCGCGCCGCAACAGGTGAAAGCCGAGGCGTTCCACTCAGACGATCAGATCGAACAGCGCTTCTACGAGATCTCGCCCGAAGAGCGCATGGACGCGGTGACCAAGGTGCTGGCGCACTTCCGCCCGGCGTCGTGCGTGGCGTTCTGCTTTACCAAGCAGCAAGTGCAGGAAACCGTGGATCACCTGACGTCCAAGGGCATTTCCGCAGTCGGCCTGCACGGCGACCTGGAGCAGCGCGACCGTGACCAGGTGCTGGCGATGTTCGCCAACCGCAGTACCTCGGTGCTGGTCGCAACCGACGTCGCCGCCCGAGGCTTGGACATTGACTCGCTGGACATGGTGATCAACGTCGAGTTGGCCCGCGATTCGGAGATCCACATCCACCGCGTCGGCCGTACCGGTCGTGCCGGTGAGACCGGTATCGCTATCAGCCTGGTGGCCCCGTCCGAAGCGCACCGCGCCCAGGCCATCGAGCAACTGCAGAAGTCGCCGCTGAACTGGGACCAGTTGGACAACCTCAAGCCGCAAAGCGGCGGTCCGTTGCTGCCGCAGATGAGCACCCTGTGCATCGCCGCCGGGCGTAAAGACAAGGTTCGTCCAGGCGACATTCTTGGCGCATTGACCGGTGACGCCGGCATTCCGGGTGCCCAGGTGGGCAAGATCGCGATCTTTGACTTCCAGGCCTTCGTGGCCGTGGAACGCGGGATCGCCAAACAGGCGCTGCAGCGTTTGAACGACGGCAAGATCAAGGGCCGCTCGTTGCGCGTGCGGATCCTGTAAAGATCTCCGACTCAATGGAGATCCAATGTGGGAGCGGGCTTGCTCGCGAATGCGGTGTGTCAGTCGACATATTCATCAACTGACACACCGCATTCGCGAGCAAGCCCGCTCCCACATTTTTGACTGCATTCCAATTCAGAATTTGTATGAGGACATCGCTGTGCGCTCGACCGAAGTTGTGATCATTGGCGCCGGCGCCGCGGGCTTGATGTGCGCGCTGACCGCCGCCGGGCGTGGGCGCAAGGTGATGTTGATCGACCACGCGAACAAAGCCGGCAAAAAGATCCTGATGTCCGGCGGTGGCCGCTGCAATTTCACCAACCTGTACACCGAGCCGGCCAACTTCCTCTCGCACAACACGCACTTCTGCAAGTCCGCCCTGGCCCGCTACACCCAATGGGACTTTATCGGGCTGGTGGCCAAGCACGGCGTGCCGTACCACGAGAAGAAACTCGGCCAGCTGTTTTGCGACAACAAGTCCAGCGACATCCTCGGCCTGTTGCTCGATGAGTGCATCCAGACCGGTGTGAGCCTGCATCTGGACACGTCGATCCAGGAGATCGCCAAACTCGACGGCGGCTACCAGTTGCAGACCAGCTTGGGTGAGCTGCGCTGCGAGTCCCTGGTAATCGCCACCGGCGGCTTGTCGATTCCAACCCTGGGCGCGACCGGTTTTGGCTATCAAGTGGCCAAGCAGTTCGGCCATGAACTGCTGCCGACCCGCGCCGGTCTGGTGCCGTTCACCATCACCGATCAGCTCAAGGACCTGTGCGGCGAGCTGTCGGGGACTTCAGTCGATTGCCTGGTCAGCTGCAACGGCCAGAGCTTTCGCGAGAACATCCTGTTTACCCATCGTGGCCTGAGCGGGCCGGCGATTCTGCAGATTTCCTCGTACTGGGAGCCCGGCGACACGGTGGAGATCAACCTGCTGCCCGACCACGATGCCCACACCTGGTTGCAACAGCAACAGGCCGAGCGCGCCAACAGCGAGCTGAAGACGTTGCTCGGGGAGATCTTCACCAAGAAGATGGCCAACCTGCTGGCGGACACCTGGTTCGCGTCCAAGCCGATGAAGCAATACACCCATGCCGAAATCGCCGATATCGCCGAGAAGCTCGGCAACTGGCAACTGGCGCCGGCGGGTACCGAGGGCTATCGCACGGCCGAGGTGACGCTGGGTGGGGTGGACACGCGGGAAGTGTCGTCCAAGACCATGGAATCGCTGAAAAGCCCCGGTTTGTATTTCATTGGCGAAGTGCTGGATGTAACCGGTCACCTGGGCGGGTTCAATTTCCAGTGGGCGTGGGCTTCCGGGTATGCCGCCGCGCAATATGTCTGACACAGCGCGGTAAAAAATGTGGGAGCGGGCTTGCTCGCGAATGCGGTGGATCAGTTAAATATGTATCAACTGACACACCGCATTCGCGAGCAAGCCCGCTCCCACATTGACTGCATTCCAACTTTGAAATGCGGAGACCGGAATATATTTTGTTCTCAGATGTGATCGCCACGCTTGCCGTAGCGTCATTACTGGCTCAATTTAGCGGCATCGCTCCGGAAGACTCCTGCCTTCATGTCATCGACCTCGTTCAAGCAGTCCCTGCGGCGCCTGTGGGCACTGGATAAATTCAGCTACAGCATTCGGGTATTCATCGCCCTGACCGGCAGCATGGCGCTGTGCTGGTATCAGGATGAAATGACGCTGCTGATCCCGCTGTTCCTGGGGATTATCGCCAGCGCCCTGGCCGAGACCGATGACAGTTGGCAAGGCCGCCTCAACGCCCTGGCAGTGACGCTGGTGTGTTTCAGTATCGCCGCGCTGTCGGTTGAGCTGCTGTTCCCCTATCCCTGGATCTTCGCGATTTCCCTGGCCCTGGCCACTTTTTGCCTGACCATGCTCGGCGCCTTGGGCGAACGCTATGGCGCGATTGCGTCGGCGACGCTGATCCTGTCGGTGTACACCATGATCGGCGTGGACCAGCGCGGTGGCGCCGTCAGCGATTTCTGGCATGAGCCACTGCTGCTGGTGGCCGGCGCCGCCTGGTACGGCGCGCTGTCGGTGCTGTGGCAGGCGTTGTTTTCCAACCAGCCGGTGCAACAGAGCCTGGCGCGGTTGTTCCGTGAATTGGGGCGTTACCTCAAGCTCAAGTCGTCGCTGTTCGAACCCATCCGCCAACTGGATGTAGAGGCGCGACGCCTGGAGCTGGCCCAGCAAAATGGCCGCGTGGTGGCGGCGCTCAACGCCGCGAAGGAAATCATCCTGCACCGCGTGGGCAATGGACGGCCGGGCTCGAAAGTCAGCCGCTACCTGAAGCTGTACTTCCTCGCCCAGGACATTCACGAACGTGCCAGTTCGTCCCACTACCCCTACAACGCCCTCGCCGACGCGTTCTTCCACAGCGACGTGCTGTTCCGCTGCCAGCGCCTGCTGCGCCAACAGGGCAAGGCTTGCCAGGCGCTGGGCGAATCGATCCAGCTGCGCCAGCCGTTCATCTATGACGACAGCTTCGCCGAAGCCCTGGGTGACCTCAACGCGTCCCTGGAACACCTGCGCATCCAGAGCAACCCGGCCTGGCGCGGCCTGCTGCGTTCGTTGCGTGCGCTGGCGGCCAACCTGTCCACGCTGGACCGCCTGCTCGGCGACGCCAGCAACCCCGACGCCCTGGCTGACGCAACCGACAGCAACCTGCTGGACCGCGCCCCGCGTAACCTCAAGGAAATGTGGACACGCCTGCGCACCCAAATGACGCCGACATCGCTGCTGTTCCGCCACGCGTTGCGCCTGTCGTTGGCGTTGACCGTCGGCTACGGCATGCTGCACGCGATCCACGCGTCCCAGGGCTACTGGATCATCCTGACCACGCTGTTCGTGTGCCAGCCCAACTACGGCGCCACGCGGCGCAAGCTCGGCCAGCGGATCATCGGCACCGCCATCGGCCTGACCGTGGCCTGGGCGCTGTTCGACCTGTTCCCGAGCCCGCTGGTGCAGTCGATGTTCGCCATCGCCGCCGGCCTGGTGTTCTTTATCAACCGTACCACCCGCTACACCCTGGCCACCGCCGCCATCACCTTGATGGTGCTGTTCTGCTTCAACCAGGTCGGCGATGGCTACGGGCTGTTCCTGCCACGGCTGTTCGATACCTTGCTGGGCAGCCTGATTGCGGGGCTGGCGGTGTTCCTGTTCCTGCCGGACTGGCAGGGCCGGCGCCTGAACAAAGTGCTGGCCAACACCCTGACCTGCAATAGCATCTACCTGCGCCAGATCATGCAGCAATACGCCGCTGGCAAGCGCGACGACCTGGCCTATCGCCTGGCCCGGCGCAACGCGCACAACGCCGATGCGGCACTGTCGACGACCCTGGCGAACATGCTGATGGAACCGGGGCACTTCCGTAAGGAGGCGGACGTGGGCTTCCGCTTCCTGGTGTTGTCGCACACCTTGCTCAGCTATTTGTCAGGGCTCGGTGCGCACCGCGAAACCCAGTTGCCGGCCGAGGTGCGCGAGCATCTGATCGAAGGCGCAGGTAATTCCCTGGCGGCCAGCATCGATGAAATCGCCACGGGGCTGGCCAATAAACAGCCGATTGGGATCCAGAGCGATGCCGAAGAAGCGCTGGCGGCGGACTTGGAGCAGATGCCGGATGAAATCGATGAAGGGCAGCGGCTGGTGCAGACGCAGTTGGCGTTGATTTGTCGGCAATTGGGGCCGTTGCGCACGCTGGCGGCGCATTTGATCAAAGATACCAGCGCGGCCTGAATAGCTATCGCGGGCAAGCCCGCTCCCACATTTTTGATTGTGTACTCAGTCAAATGTGGGAGCTGGCTTGCCTGCGATGAGCTTAGGTATCTACACACCTTTCAAAGGCTGAAAAATCTCCTTGTAGTGAGCGGGCTTGCCCCGCGCTGGGTGGCGAAGCCGCCCCAAACCAGGCGACCAGCTTCTATCTGGACTCCGCGGTGGCTTCATTGGGGCCGCTTCAGCCCAGCGCGGGGCAAGCCCGCTCACTACAAAGATGTGTAGATACCTATGCTGCGATGAGGCCCGAAAGGACACTACATCCCATGCTGTTTCATCAACCGCGCATAACTCCCATCCGCCTTCATTTTGGCAATCTCCCGATCAAACCCGGCAACGATCTGCGCATGCTCGGGGTGCTTGAGGCTGACCAGGATATGCAGGCTGTTTTCACTCAGCGGCGTGGGCAAGAACTCCACCGCATTGCGCACCCGCGCGGACTCGCGGGACAGGTAGTAACGCGCCACATATTCATCCTCCACCGTCAGCCGCACCCGCTGCGCCGCGAGCATGCGCACGGCCATGGCGAAGTTATGCACAGGGACTTTCTGCAACTGCGCATCGCCATCAAACGCCGCCGAATAGGCATACCCGCGCACCACGGCGATCGGATAGTCGTGCAGTTGCTCAAGGTGCTGGAACACTATGGGATCGTCGCGACGCTTGATGAAGCGCACGCGGTTGAGCAAGTACTCACTGGAAAACTGCCCCAACTGCGTACGGGCGTTGTCATACCAGGCATTGACGAGCACGTCATAGCGCCCATCGCCGACCCCCATCAGCGCGCGTGCCCAAGGCACCTGCTCGAAGTCACTGGCGTACCCCGCACGGGCCAGGGCGGTGCTGACAATATCGGTGGCCAGCCCGCCGTTGATCAAGGTGGCATCGGTAAAGGGCGGCCAGGCATCCGCTACCAGGCGCAGACGCTGTGCAAAAGCCGGCTGGGCCAGCAGCAACACTGCAATCAAAGCAACGGCACGAGAGAATCGCGGCATGCTCAAGTCCTTGGCAGGCAGGCGTTGGCCTGGGCTCAGGCGGGGCCCGAGGTGCTAACAGTAGCTCAGATTACACAAAGAAACCGGTCGCCAAGGCGCCGAATGATGGCAAATTGACCTCATTCACAAAAATAGCGCATTTAGACAGCGTCGCCTGCTGCGCTTACTATCCACAGCAGACCTTTACACGAGAACACGCCATGACGGTTGAATGGGTTTGTAAACATCACGACGAACTGGGCAAGGAGCAGCTTTATGCCATCCTGCACCTGCGCAACGAGGTTTTTGTCGTCGAGCAGAAATGTGTTTATCAGGACATTGACGGGCAGGACTTGTCGGGCGATACCCATCACCTGATGGCCTGGCAGGATGACGCGCTGGTGGCCTACCTGCGCCTGCTGGATCCGGAATCCCAGGGCGGCGATGTGGTGATCGGCCGGGTGCTTGTGGCGCCCGTGGCGCGCGGCACCGGGCTGGGGCATCGGATGATGGAGGAGACGCTCAAGCAAATTGAAGACATCTGGCCGGATACACCGATATTCCTCTCGGCCCAGGCGCATCTGCAGGGGTATTACGGGCGGTATGGGTTTGTGGTGGCGGGTGAGGAGTATCTGGAGGATGACATTCCACATATCGGTATGCGGCGTGTTTGAGGGCCTCTTCGCAGGCAAGCCAGCTCCCACATTTTGACCGTGTGAACCCGATCCAATGTGGGAGCTGGCTTGCCTGCGAAGGCGTCAGCACAGTCACCGACGGGCTTCAGGGATAACCCAACACCCGCTTTATCCCTACCAGGTTCACCTCGATCCACCGCCGATCAATCGCTCCCCAATCGCGAATCCGATAGTGCCCCGCATGGTTGCGGGCGCCGTCCTCCTGCTCGAACTCACACACAATGTCCAAATCAGCCAACGCCGCAATCGTATCCTGCGCCGTGCGCCGGGGCATGCCCGTGGCGTCGGTGAGTGCCGGCACACTGCTGGCCTGGCCGCTGTCGATCAGGTAGGCCACGTACAGGCGGCGGTAGAAGCTGCTCTTGGTCTTGCTCACATCCATGGTTGGTCGCCTTGTGCGGTCAGGGCTTGCCCTGCAGGTCGCGATAAGTGAGGTACACGCGCAGGTCGAATTCCACTTGATGGTAGCCCGGCATCATGTACTCGCAGAGTTTGTAGAACGCCTTGTTGTGGTCCGATTCCTTGAAGTGCGCCAGTTCGTGTACCACGATCATGCGCAGGAATTGCGGCGCGGCTTCCTTGAACAGCGCGGCAATGCGGATTTCTTTCTTGGACTTCAGATTGCCGCCCTGCACCCGCGAGATCGTGGTGTGCAGGCCCAAGGCGCGGTGAGTCAGGTCCAGGCGGTTATCGAACAGCACTTTGTCGATGGCCGGCGCATTGCGCAGATGTTCCTGCTTCAAGGCCAGCGCGTAGGCATACAGCGCCTTGTCACTCTGCACGGCATGGCGTTCGGGGTAACGTTGTTCCAGGTAAGCGCCCAACTGATCCTTGGCGATCAGTTGGCGCACTTGCTCCTGGAGGGCTGCGGGATAGGCCTGGAGATACTTCAGCGCGGTCATGGGGTCTGCAACAAGGTTCGGATAGGCGCCAGTGTAGCGAATTCAGCGCAAGCGGGCGCGCGACCAGTCGGCCACTTCCTCGGCCATCAACGGTTGCGCCGCCAACGGGCCTTGAATAAACGCGCAACCATTGGCCTTGAGCCACTGGGCCTGCTCCTGGGTTTGCACCCCCTCAGCCACCACCGCCACCTCAAAATGCCCGCACAGCTCGATAATGCTGCGCGCCATGACCGCGTCCCGCGCAGAACCCGGCAGGCGCGCGACCAACTGCGGGTCGAGCTTGAGGGTGTCGAAGGCCAGGTCACGCAGATGCGCCAGGGAACAGTGGCCCAGGCCGAAGTCGTCGAGGGCGGTACGCACGCCAAGTTGACGCAGCAACTTGAGCTGCTTGGTCGATTCCTCGAGGTTACTCATCAAGCTCTCTTCGCTGATTTCCACCTCCAACTGGCGCCCCTGTAACCCATGTCGTTCGAGTACCTGCTGCAGTTGGTTCGCCAGGTTGGGCATACAGAACTGGTTGCTGCTCAAGCTCACGCTCAATATCAGTTCATCATCAAAGATCGCCTGCCAGGTCTGGCGCTGGGCAGCAGCCTGCTGGTAGATCCAGGTGCTCAGTTGGCTGATCAGCCGCGCCTCTTCCAGCAACGGCAGGAACAGCCCCGGCGGCACATCGCCGACACTTGGATGCTGCCAGCGCAACAGGGCTTCGACGCCGCGCAAACGTCCGTCTTCCAAGGAAACCTGAGGCTGGTAGACCAGGATGAAATCCTTGTTTTGAATGGCTGTACGCACGCTGTCTTCGAGCATCAGGCGCGAACGGGCGCGGCCGTTCATTTCCTGGTCGTAATAACGATATTGCTGACGGCCCGCGCGCTTGGCTTCGTACATGGCGATGTCGGCTGCGCGCAGCAGGCCATTGAGATCCGAGCCGCAATCCGGGAAGGTGGCGATGCCGATGCTGACCCCGAGCATCACGTCCAGGCCATCCACTTGCTGGCAGATCGACACACGTTCGATCAGTTTTTCCGCAATCTTCGCCGCCTGCTCAGGAAACTCAAGCTCAAGCAGCGCGGTAAATTCATCGCCGCCCATGCGCCCAAGGATGTCGTAGGAACGCAGGCACCCCTGCAGTTGCTCCGACACCCAGCGCAGCACCCGGTCGCCGGCGTCATGCCCCAGGGAATCGTTGACCCGTTTGAAGCCGTCCAGGTCCAGGTACAGCAACACCAGGGATTGCTCAGCGCGTTCGCTGCGCAGCAACGTGTTCTCCACCGCCTGGTAGAAACCGCGCCGGTTCAGCAGCCCGGTCAAGGGATCCGTGACGGCCTGGAACTCCAATTGCTGATGCAGGTGGCGCACCTCGGACATGTCCAGCACCGTCACCACCATCGCCTTCTGCTCGGCGGGCAGCGGCGCGCACGACAACGCCACCGGCACTTGCTGGCCACGGCGGGTACGCAGGATCGCATCATGCAGGCGCCAGGTTTCACCCTTGCGGTAACCGGCGTACATCTGCGACTCCAGCCACGCCGGCACATGGGGCTTTTGCAGGAAACTCAGGAATTGCTGGCCCTGCAACTCGTCCACGGTGGCATTGAGCAACCGTGAAATTGCCGGGTTGGCGTATTCGATCACCCCTGCTTCGCTGACCACCAGGATGCCCTCGGATGCGTTGTCGAGCACCGACGCATTGAACGCCCGGGCGGACTCCAAATCGTGGCTCAAGCGCTGCAAAGCCCGGCGATTGCGCTGATGTTCCAGCAACGCCTCGATCTTGGGCTTGAGAATATGCGGGTCGAAAGGCTTTAACAGGTAATCGATGGCGCCGCTGGCGTAACCTTCCAGCACGGCGGCCGGCGACTGGGCGTCGGCGCTGAGAAAGATGATCGGCGTCATGCGCGTGCGCTGGCTGCCACGCATGAAGCGCGCGACTTCAAAGCCGTCCATGCCGGGCATCATTACGTCCAGCAGCACCAGATCGACTTCGTGCACCAGCAGTAATTCGAGCGCTTCCAGGCCGGAACCTGCGGTGATGACCTGCCAATCTTCGCGCTGTAAAAGCGCACGCATGCTGAGGAGGTTTTCCGGGTAGTCATCGACCACCAAAAGAACCGAATCGCCATCGCCGTGGTGTGGAGCGCATTCCATGCTACGTCTCTTCCTTAGGGAGCTGCTCCGGTCACTTCTAGGGTAAAACCCGGACAAACACTGAGGCCTCACTCTAGCCCCGGCACCGAAAAATCAGAAGTAACCTCAGTGCCATCATTGCGCCAATTTTCAGGAAGCCGACTAACGGTCAGTGCCTGAAGCCCACGGATCTTGGGAAACATGGCTTTTTGACACTTCGCTGACGCCAATAAATTGCCAAGCAACATTTAACAATCTGGTTAACACCACCTATAAAGAACCTGTCTGGCCCAAGGGCCAATGCCTACACCCCTCTGTAAAAAGGCCTACGCCATGATTGACCTATCCACCTGGAACCTCAGCATTCCTGTCGGCTCCCCGCCTACGACCATCCAAACCTCCAGGCTGATGAGCGGTTTCAAGGACCAATATTTCCAGGCCGAAGGCAGCAACGTGCAATTCTGGACGCCCGTCACCGGCACCCGTACGGAAAACGCCATTTACCCACGCAGTGAACTGCGCGAAACCTACGCCGACGGACGCCTGCGCAACTGGACCTATCCAGACGCAGACAACTTCCTGCGCGCCACCTTGGCCGTCAATCAGGTGCCGTCCACCGGCAAGATCGTGATCGGACAGATTCACGCCTATGACAGCCAGAAACCGCTGATCAAGCTCGAATACCAATTCAAGGAAAAGACCCAGACCGGCAACATCGTCGCCAAAGTGCGCATGCGCCCGGATGAAGATGAAAGCCGCGTGATCACCATCGCGTCCAATGTGCCGCTGCAAAAAAGCTTCACCTACGTGATCAACCTGAACAAAGCCGGACTGCTCGCCGTGTATGCCGCCGACAAGGAATGGAACGAGCGCATCGGTGCCGCGTGGGCGTCAAAGCCGCTGTATTTCAAGGCGGGCGTGTATGTACAGGACAACAGTGGCAACACCAACGAGGGGGCGAAGGTGACGTTTGAGAAGTTGGATATTGATCACGACTGAGCAGTGCTGCATTTCGTGTAGGCCTCGTCCTAATGACCCATAGACCATTCGCACACTTGAACACGCCGACGATCCCTGTGGGAGCCGGGCTTGCCCGCGATGGGGGTGTACCAGTCAATAATTCCAGCGGCTGGCCCACCGCCATCGCGGGCAAGCCCGGCTCCCACAGTCAATCTCCTTTGCCTGTGGGGTTGGTGTTCGTCCTACAGGGCCGTTGCGGTGAGTCTGGGCGACGCTTATAGTTCGACCCGTCGCCGGTCTTGACCGGCGATAGGGTTTCGCAGCCCTACAGAGTTAATTCCGCACCCGTCAAAAACAGCCCAGGCTCCCAGCCGACGGTCGTCTTTGTTATGGCGGCTGTGCGTGGGAGACCTTCGGGTCTGCCGGGTCTTAACTCCTCGGTCTGCGAACCCGCGTACAGCTGCCACCCATTTGTTTCGCAGCAATGGGTGGTCATTCTTCTACTGAGTTAAGGATTTGACATGAAGAACCCACTTCCGCCCCGCCGCTTTTACCCCTGCACTGAAACCGCCACCGACGCGCCCGTGCTTTTGATCGACAGCGACGCCCCATTGCGGGACCTCCACGCCTGCCTGCGCGAACGCCTCAACGCCGCCCTCGAACACCTCAACCTGATGGCCTGCTCCAGCCTGCCGGACTTTGGCGAGCGCGACCTGAATAATGTGGCAAACACGGCGCGCATTCTGGTTCAGGACGTGAGTGACGTATTCCGGGTGATCGAGCACTGCGGCTTCGATACGCCTGACGCCGCTTGATAACGTCCATCCGAAAAAAAGCCCGCATCGCTGCGGGCTTCTTTATAACCGCCTAAGATCGGAGGCGGAGCGGACTATTCAACACACATCAACATGAACCCCATCGAAGCATCTCCCGCCGGCTTGTTATCGCCAACTTTCAGCGTCAATACATTTACGTAATTAAGCCTCGGCATCCCGCCCAACTTGGCATGACCATAAAATATATGTTCATTTGAACTCACATCCGTTACCGAGACCGTACAAAAGCGCGGCGCCTGTTTAAATGCGCCCGGCACGAACCTGACTTTGTAATCGGAAAAATAATCAGGCTGCGCGGTCAACTTCACTTCTTTTACCCACTTCGGCGATTGCGCGGTGATTGTGCCTTTCTCATCAATAGATGCGGTAAACACCCGACTTTCGGCGTGTACCGAAGCGACAGAACCCATTGCAAAAAACGCCATGAAAGCGCCAGCCGTTTTAATAAAGCCCATTATTAAATCTCCCGAAGATTGTTATAAGGATTAACCTTAAACCATTCGGAAACGATAAAAGCGCAGTTTGGACAGCCCACCTATAAAACAGAAATGGACAGTGCCGAACAGAAACTTAACCTACACAGACCGGGCGTTTCGCCTGGAAAAAATCCAGCCGAAAAAAAACCCGCATCACTGCGGGCTTCTTTTAAACGCTTGAGGATCAATTCACCTTAGCGTTCAACTCACCTTTCAGGTAACGCTGGTACATGGCTTCCAACGAGATCGGCTTTATCTTCGAAGCATTACCGGCGCTGATGCCGTCCTCTTCGCCGGCCATGCCTGAGAATGGGGATAGATTTATTCTCGGAGCGAATTGCGAGACTTACGCCGACGGACGCCTGCGCAACTGGACCTATCCGGACGCAGACAACTTCCTGCGCGCCACCTTGGCCGTCAATCAGGTGCCGTCCACCGGCAAGATCGTGATCGGACAGATTCACGCCTATGACAGCCAGAAACCGCTGATCAAGCTCGAATACCAATTCAAGGAAAAGACCCAGACCGGCAACATCGTCGCTAAAGTGCGCATGCGCCCGGATGAAGATGAAAGCCGCGTGATCACCATCGCGTCCAATGTGCCGCTGCAAAAAAGCTTCATCTACATGATCAACCTGAACAAAGCCGGGCTGCTCGCCGTGTATGCCGCCGACAAGGAATGGAACGAGCGCATCGGTGCCGCGTGGGCGTCAAAGCCGCTGTATTTCAAGGCCGGCGTGTATGTGCAGGACAACAGTAGCAACACCAAGGAGGGGGCGAAGGTGACGTTTGAGAAGTTGGATATTGATCACGAGTGATTGGCGTGTCTTTCGAATAGTACCGGTGCGCGCGCATCGGTTCTACATAAGAACCATAGGCCTAAATAATAGGCAAAGTTCTTTATAAGCCTTCCGTCACATCTGGACCTTACTTATAGCAAATAGACTTAATTACCTGTCAACTTTAACAGTAGACTCTCGTGCGATAATCAAGCAATTTAATCATCACTATCTATTGAATATGGCTCCAAGGATGGAGCATCGAAAAGCGAGAAAAAAGACTGAACCCTTGAGTCCAACTCTGCAGAGTACCGATATCATGCCCACGGTTTTGAATGAAAGGCGAGCGCAAATACTGGCATACAAAGAGGGTGAGACAATCACGATCGATTTTTTCGGCGACATAACCGTCGTGATCTTGAAAACAATAGACGACGATTCAGTTACCCTTGTGCATCCGAATGGAGACGAAGACGTTTTGCTTCATGATGATATTAAAGTTGTATTGGGTATCCCTAATCTTTCACCATCTGATAAGTCTGCGAGCCCGCAGCCTCTGGCAATGTCAATGTCAATGTCAATGGCTTATTATTTACACGTCAGTATACGAATGCACCGAACGACACTACGGAACGTGCTTTCCCTTTGGAAACTTGAACCATCGCATATGGACATCTACAAGGCAGCCGTATTCTAGCGTCGTGATGTCTCAGAACCCTCCATGATAGAGTTAAAAGGAGACAACCATGCCCTCTTATAAACTTGAGAATCAACCAACGGCTTACTATTATCCGTTATCTCCAGTCGATCCTAAACAAATACCGCTGAATCCGAAAATCTGTATTAACAGAAGCGATCCAAACTGTATCGATTACAATTATCCAGGCATCAACATGCCCTCACATGCCAAGACGTCAGGCTTTAATTTGATGTCAGACCCCTATGCAACCATGTTTAAAAAAGGTGATGGCGTACGCTTCAGGATCATTAATATCACTAAAGGTGCAGGGTCCTACCGTTCTTCCTTTAATGCCCCTATGGCGTGGGATACAGCATTTTCCGCTATTATCACCGTTGGAGAAATGAACAGCCTTGGCACAGGCAATCAACTTATTTTGATGGATATTTACTCAATATCGACTGACACCTACCATATCTGCGCGGCTCGCAAAATAGAATTCACTCCCTGATCGATAATGCAAGGCAATACATATTTATTATTTGACTACAGCCCTCCCCAATCTCACATGAATAATGTAGGTGACATCATGCCATTTAGCGCTCCAAAGGTTCGTGTTCAAGAACCTCCTCCGCCCATCGGCGCTACGCTAACGTATAAAATCCCGGCTTATTACGGGTACCACATTTTCTACTCTATCCTGACTCCTGCAATGATCGCTACGTTGATGGCTGGCCACAGTGTAATCGCTACGATCCAACAGAATGGACTCCAGCCTTCCTCCAACACACCTTACCCACGCGTCCCCTTCCATACCTACAGTTATACAAGACCTGGACAGCCCAACGATGTATTAGGCGCAGAGTTACAGAATCCGGCAAATTACTTACTCAATACTGAATATCTGATCAGGTTGGCAGTGACGGATCCGACGGGCCTGCTGATAGGCCAATCCGCGGTGACGAAGATTGAATTTACTTAATTAATGGAAGGGCAAGGGTGACATTGGCGAACGTTAAATATTAATCGCCCATGATCAAAGTAGTTATAACTGCTTGCCCCTACCAATCAAGGCAGTACGAGAGTCCTGAAGGTGGAACCAAATACATATACGGTATTGGCTGTCGTCAGTGAACCGAAACCCTCAAGAATGCCCGCGCCCAGTTGACTGAGAGCGGGCATGCCTACCATGATGATCGCTTCTTGTTGAACGCCTCCGCCATAATTCTGAAATACCTGCCTGTAGGTATAGCGCGACAACATATTTTGCGTTGTTATGTTGTAAACATAGTATTCCAATTGATCGCCTGCAGAAATCGCAATTGAATTAAGGTGCAACCTTAGATTCACCCCCCCCCAACCATTGAAAAGTACTGTAGGGCTTACTGTATTTTGCATAGTTTGTATTAATGAGATTTTTGGGATCAAGGCCCAATTCAGGCTCTACAACAAACCCAGGGCCACTCATATCGGAGTAATACACTTCAAGCGGGGGATGCATGATATAAGACGGCATATTCTTTATCCTCGTGATCAAAAAAGCAGGTACACCCCATAACATAATTACTCAAGCTATTCTGTCAACTGTCAGAGTTAACAGTGTATAAATTAACAGTCATTAACTACAAGATGGCTCGCTGATATCATCCTCCAGAACTTCACACCTCGGTTTGAACGCACCATTATGACTGGGCGCATTACCTCTCCGTTTCCGTTATAACCAATCAATTGAAACACCTGTCAACTTTGACAGTAGACGTTCCTATTTGAAAGAGGTCAATCGAAGCACCAATGGACTGACTGAGCGGAGATTCAGATTCACCCGTCGAGAGCGACAGTCATCCAGCCTCCTTAGCTATTTTATTTCGGTGAGTACACAAACGATAACGCAAGTCAGAATCAAGAAACCATTCCCTGTACGGTAAACGACAATCAGGAGGTATCTCAAGCAAACGCTAACTCACCCACAAAAACAACCGAAACCTTGAACAGTCGAAGTTAACACGGACCTCACTCATAGAGCGCACAGATCACGCCTGACATCTTTGAACTCTGCCAACTCCCCATAGTCGGATATAAAGTAGGAAAATCTATAACCGTTAGTGCATTCGGAACCGAATACCAGGATTCGACAATTACAGACATAGCTAACGGAACAGTTTCACTGCTGCATTCCGACGGAAGTACTGACGTATTCGCTATTTCAGATATGATTCTAACGTATAATCTAACCCCTAATATGCAGGCTGAGTTAGCCGCACTCGATACACGAGCAAACGCTACCCCTGTCGAGCCCCAATATGCTCTTTTTACTGTCAATTTCCCAGGCGTAGAGCTCTCCAGCGATCCGCACGGCAGGATTTTTCAAACCACAGGACAATATGTGGGCGCTCTCTGGGTTGAAGACGGCGTCTCTTGCCCAGGAGGCGTGGTTTATGGCCCAGCGCAGACGAACCAGCCGCCCGTTGCCCCGCCAAGCGGGGCTCCATATGTACCACTGGTCTACTAAATCAAGTATTTGATGAGCGATTTCCAATCGTTCAAGAAGGTAACCATCATGCCCTTCCCAGCCGCCCCCCGATCACAATTTCAAGGTAACCGCCCGCCCGTGCCCGCCACGCTATCTTATCCAATCATTGCGGCACGCGGCACCGTCATAGCCACCTCATTGCTACCTGCCTCGTCCGCCATTACCCTAAAGGCCGGCGACACGATGACAGCCTCTCTCCAGCGAACCGGGACCATGCCTGGAGGTGGAGCCTATCCCAGAGTGACCGTGGATACTTATGTCTATCAAAGAAACGGCGCAGCAAGAGACGTATTGGGTGCAACATTGCCCAACCTTCAAAGCCAACTACTGAATATCGATATGCTGTTCAGAATGGTCGTGACCAACGCAGCGGGTCAGGTGCAGGGGCAAACCGCTGTAACGCAGGTCCGATTCGTTTGACACGCACTCATTTATATACCCCCCACAAAAACCCCGCATCTCTGCAGGTTTTCTCATAAACGCTTCAGGCTCAGTTCACCTTAGCGTTCAACTCACCTTTCAAATACCGCTGATACATCGCTTCCAACGAGATCGGCTTGATCTTCGATGCATTACCGGCAGTACCAAACGCTTCATAACGTGCGATACACACGTCACGCATGGCAGTCACGGTCGCGCCGAAGAACTTACGCGAATCAAACTCGCTCGGGTTGGTCGCCATCAACCGACGCATCGCACCGGTCGACGCCAAACGCAGGTCGGTATCGATATTGACCTTACGCACGCCGTACTTGATGCCTTCAACAATCGCTTCCACCGGCACACCGTAGGTTTCTTTGATGTCGCCGCCGTACTGGTTGATGATCGCCAGCCATTCCTGCGGCACCGAGGAAGAGCCGTGCATCACCAGGTGGGTGTTGGGGATGCGTTTGTGGATTTCCTTGATGCGGTCGATGGCCAGTACGTCGCCGGTTGGGTGCTTGGTGAACTTGTAGGCGCCGTGGCTGGTGCCGATGGCGAGGGCGTCGACTTGGGTTTTCTTGACGAAGTCGGCGGCTTCTTCGGGGTCGGTCAGCATTTGGCTGTGATCGAGCACGCCTTCGGCGCCGATGCCGTCCTCTTCGCCGGCCATGCCTGAGAATGGGGATAGATTTATTCTCGGAGCGAATTGCGAGAACTTACGCCGACGGACGTCTGCGCAACTGGACCTATCCGGACGCAGACAACTTCCTGCGCGCCACCTTGGCCGTCAATCAGGTACCGTCCACCGGCAAGATCGTGATCGGACAGATTCATGCCTATGACAGCCAGAAACCGCTGATCAAACTCGAATACCCATTCAAGGAAAAGACCCAGACCGGCAACATCGTCGCCAAAGTGCGCATGCGCCCGGATGAAGATGAAAGCCGCGTGATCACCATCGCGTCCAATGTGCCGCTGCAAAAAAGCTTCACCTACGTGATCAACCTGAACAAAGCCGGACTGCTCGCCGTGTACGCCGCCGACAAGGAATGGAACGCGCGTATCGGCGCAGCGTGGGCGTCAAAACCGCTTTACTTCAAGGCGGGCGTGTATGTGCAGGACAACAGCGGGGATACCAACGAGGGGGCCAAGGTGACGTTTGAGAAGTTGGATATTGATCACGAGTGAACTGTTAGGCCTCACTTCAAGCAGGAATCGTCTGAGGAGTTCTCGGAATACTCACTGATTAACCCACACCTTCAAACAACGTGAACCGGTTTGGCAGCCGGGCTTGTCCACAATGGCGGTGTGTCAGTTTATTTATCTGGTAACTGACACATCGCCATCGCGGGCATACCGCCCTCCATGAAGATAATCAACCCATATTCCCTCATGAAATTTGTTAGATATGGCTATCCACGAGATACGTCCTTTTGAGTGAGCACACTCGCTAAAAAGTAAAACTCTACACACGCAACCATTGATTAAAAAGGTCGCTCGCATAAGCCTGGAATAAAGGTGCATGAAGATTAAAACGGGTAGCAATACCTTCCGCATCTGACGGCGTGCTTGAGTAGACTTCATCTAGAAAAGACGTACAGGAATCGGCGACTTTTTGAATTTCATTGACGTATTCAGTTTTTACACCTTTCAACATCTCGAAACTTCGTAACTGCTCAAGCTCGTGCACATGTTCTCTGATATCCCGATCTGTCAAATCCGCAGCCAGTTCGCGCGTATTAATTTTCACAGCCAACTGCCCCCGCAGGGTGACCATATCATCATATTTAACCGCAGCGTTAGCAATATTAAGAATTAAACTCACGACCGTCGCACCCTCTTTCACCAGTGTAGCCTTGTAAGTAGCAGGGGAGTCAACTACTGAACCAACAGTCTTGACGACCTCATCAATTACAGGCTTGGCTTTATCGAGAAATGTTTCACTCTCATACGCCTCAATTGCCGATTCCAATGTAGCCATTCGCTTGAGCATCTCGTCGTAATGTGATCCATCACTTTCTTTTTTCGCAATTTGCCTGAGCGTAGCAATTGTATTCTCCAGCTCAGTCAACTTATAGGTATTATCGGTCAGGCTCATAGTTCTTAGATTGAATACTGCCGTATTGAGGGTATTACGCCACTGAAGCAAGTCATTTTGTTTATCGGTGAGCACCGAGTTCAAATTTTGCTCAAAGGCTGAAAATGCACCCGGGTCTGCGTTTCTATCTACGCGAGTTAGATAGCTTAATGCATTAACAACACTTGAAGAATCGGACAAATCGATCATTTTACGCAAGGTGTCATTCCCCCGTTGATCGACATCCTCACGATAACTATCCAATGCCTTCAAGTCGCCCACTATTGTTGAGTTTTTTATATTACTGAGACGGATATTTACATACGATCTAATCGTAATTCTGCTTCCTTTCATTGCCACCATGTTAGGTCGCGATAGAGTTACAATTCCAGTATTCATGATAGTAACCTCGTAAAATATTTTATACGTCAGTCAGCGCATCCCGAAGCACGTTAGAATTTGCCTTAATATTACGCCAATCATTAAGGGCAGCCTCCATCTTCAAAACAAATAACCCCAATAGGGAGTAATTAGTGAACTGATGGACAGAATTATCAATTTCGTAGCTCACAGCATCCCAATGAGTGTGCAACTGAGCCGTTGAATTAACGACGGGGGTTACTGCATCATAAAGTGGCCCCATTGTGTCGTGTAGCTTAGTGATAAACCCTCTCAAACCAACACTTGTTTCAAGCGATTCAACCTTTAATTTAAGTTGATCGCTGAGCGCGGACACACCAGCATGTGAAGAAATATCCGTTTTAGCGGCATATAAGGGGGCAAGTAATAGTTCAAGCCCCAAAAGAGGAGTGACACTGGGCTTTGGGCTGCCAGCCTTGGATTGCTTTACTGTGTCTTTCAGCTGTGTAATTTGTAGTCGCAGGTTTGATATTTCTACATTGAGATTATCTGGATTTGATGCCTGGATCATCGCACCTAGCCACGGTTCAATGACGTTAGTCAAAGTGAGTTTGAACGCATCAACACTAGATAAAATGGCATGTGTCTTTATCTTTTCTGAATCAATTGCCGCCTTAAGCGACTTGACTGCATCGGTGAGACTCAAAAACGGTTGAGCGTCACCTCCATCGATGGAGACCGCAGGGAGCGATGCAATTTGCCCTGCGTCCAGCGAGCCAATGCCCGCACTTTCATAACCCTTCATGCCTTTGATAAGGGCAACAGCCTGGTCACCGTACGAAATAAAACTGTCTGCAAATGCATCAAGAATGCCACTTAACTCGCTCATAGAGCGTTTAACGCCATCCCAAGAATTAGCATGATCATAGATAGCTTTAAACTTCGCCTCTATTTCTGGTTTCCACGCAGAGGGCTCATTGGGAAAACGTTGCGCTATAGAAGTACTGGTGATAGGCATATTCTTGCCTTCAGAGACATAGACACTAATAACGCGGACATCGTCCTTCGTTAAAACGGGAATTGGATACTCAAGCGATCTGGACATTATTGTTCTCCAACCTTTAAATTGAAGGGATACATACGTAAAACTTAAGCTTTTACACTCAGCATTTTGCTATGGCCAGCTAGCGTAAAAGTCACGCAACGTTTTTTTCTTGAACATCGGTTTCGGCGGCAGAGCTTTTAATAATAGGATCTACGCTAGGGAGCGTGAGAGTAAAATCTACTCTAACAAATCTTATAAGTACCCAACATAAGCTTTCTTGAGTAAAACGAATGCGTTCTCAGAGAAAAAAGTTAAGCCATGACAAGTCAACCACTCGTAACATTAGTGGAAGGCTGAGGAGTACTCGCTGCCTTATCCTTATTAAAAACAATGTCGTACTGCTCATCGCCTTTAGGAAAATCCGGGAGAGAGGCCGATTTTTCAAGCCTATAAAGCTTACCGTACAAACGATCAAATTCTTTATCATCACTATACAAAAGAGCCGTCTCGCCATCAGCCTTAAAGTGGATAATTACCTCATAAGGCAGCACACCGCCCCGCCAGCTTAACCACCCGGTAAAATCACTTCCCAAATACTGCCCCTTACCGCACTGACCTATAATTTTCCCACTATCGTTATCAACCGATGTCAGCTTGAAAGTATAAAATGTTTCATTAATAGGCTCACTATAATAAGTGGCCTCTAGTTGGGTAACGTGCTTCACGATCGCACACCTCTTCCGTTAAAAATAGCGACTATAAAAAGCTCACACACCTAACTCTACAGGGTCGTCATTTTTTCGCACCTGTTAACATTGACAGTTTTTCAGAACAGTTTTACCCACTTGTTATAGCGCTCAACTATAAGCAGAACATAAGACGCCTTGACCCAAGAGCGCGTATCGTTGGGATGTGTTCCGCGTGATCAAACCCCGTGGTTTTGATAAGCCCAACGCCGCCTGATCAAATTCTAGGCAAAAAGAAGCCCGCATCTCTGCGGGCTTCTTTTTGAACACCTTAGGCTTAATTCACCTTAGCGTTCAACTCACCTTTCAAATACCGCTGATACATCGCTTCCAACGAGATCGGCTTGATCTTCGATGCATTACCGGCAGTACCAAACGCTTCATAACGTGCGATACACACGTCACGCATGGCAGTCACGGTCGCGCCGAAGAACTTACGCGGATCAAACTCGCTCGGGTTGGTCGCCATCAACCGACGCATCGCACCGGTCGACGCCAAACGCAGGTCGGTATCGATATTGACCTTGCGCACGCCGTACTTGATGCCTTCGACGATTTCTTCAACCGGCACGCCGTAGGTTTCTTTGATGTCGCCGCCGTACTGGTTGATGATCGCCAGCCACTCTTGCGGCACCGAGGAAGAGCCGTGCATCACCAGGTGGGTGTTGGGGATGCGTTTGTGGATTTCCTTGATGCGGTCGATGGCCAGTACATCGCCGGTTGGGGGCTTGGTGAACTTGTAGGCGCCGTGGCTGGTGCCGATGGCGATGGCGAGGGCGTCGACTTGGGTTTTCTTGACGAAGTCGGCGGCTTCTTCGGGGTCGGTCAGCATCTGGCTGTGGTCGAGCACGCCTTCGGCGCCGATGCCGTCTTCTTCGCCGGCCATGCCGGTTTCAAGCGAACCCAGGCAGCCCAGCTCGCCTTCAACCGAGACGCCGCAGGCGTGGGCCATGGTCACAGTCTGCTGGGTGACGCGCACGTTGTAGTCGTAGTCGGTTGGGGTCTTGCCGTCTTCGCCCAGGGAGCCGTCCATCATCACCGAACTGAAGCCCAGTTGGATCGAGCGCTGGCACACGTCGGGGCTGGTGCCGTGGTCCTGGTGCATGCACACCGGGATGTGCGGGAATTCTTCGATGGCGGCGAGGATCAGGTGACGCAGGAACGGGGCGCCGGCGTATTTGCGCGCGCCGGCCGAAGCTTGGACGATCACGGGGGAGTCGGTCTTGTCAGCGGCTTCCATGATGGCGCGCATCTGCTCAAGGTTGTTGACGTTAAAGGCTGGGACGCCGTAGCCGAACTCGGCTGCGTGGTCCAGCATCTGACGCATGCTGATAAGTGCCATTGTGTTGTCTCTCCCGGTCGAGGGTCGTTAATTCGTGCAAGCCTGCCGTAGCGGCGGCTGCTATTCAAGTTATTGCAGGTCAGGGTTTGCGTACCTGGCTTGCTGAATCGTTATTGCTGGTGTGGCCTGGTGCAAATGCCACTGTGAACCGGATCAATGTGGGAGCTGGCTTGTGTGGGAGCCGGGCTTGCCCGCGATAGCATCAACTCGGTACATCTGTTGTACCGAGGTGTCTGCATCGCAGGCAAGCCAGCTCCCACACAAGCCCGCTCCCACAGTTGGATCTCATTGGATTTGAGATCGAGTTCCACTTATTGAGCCTTGCAACCGCGCCCGATCAGATCATCCGTGGCCACCCAGTAAACCAGGCCTTCCTCGCCTTTGGTGTGAAACGCCAATTGGTCGTTGGCATACAGAACGCCCGAGGCGGCAACGTCCTGTTTAAGGCGGTAAACCTGGTCGGAACCGCCGAGGCGAACATCCACCTCGGATTTGGCCGGGTTGGCAAAGCGCCAGTTGACCTCGGCCTTGCTGTCGCAGGTCCAGGTGGTCCACTTGTCGGCAGTTTCTGCCTTGTTGAACATGTTCATGCTGCTGCAGCCGGTCAATAAAGCCAGGGCTGCCAGGACGAAAGCGCCTTTCATTGCCAATCCTCAAGTTGATCAGACCCGTCAAGGGCAACCCTGTTCCTGACCGTTTGGCGCGGAGTCGTATTTCTCCAGCCGTTCGTTGCCGATGCGCTTGTTGATCACCGGCATGGTCTCGGCTTGCCAATCAGCCTGGTAGCAGCTTTTTTCCGACGCCGGCACCGGTTTCCCGGGCGCTGGCGCCGCGCTTGGCGTGCTGCCGCAGCCGGCCAACAGGCCCGCTGCGATCACCAGTGCCAACGACTTGATCATGGGAATACTCCTTTTCCGGATCACGCGCCTTAACCTTTGGCTCGAGTTTCCAATACTTCAACGGCCGGCAGGACTTTGCCTTCAACGAATTCGAGGAATGCGCCACCGCCGGTAGAAATGTAGGAGATCTGGTCAGCAACGCCATATTTATCGATAGCCGCCAGGGTGTCGCCGCCGCCGGCGATGGAGAATGCCGAGCTTTCGGCGATGGCCTTGGCCAGCACTTGGGTGCCGTTGCCGAATTGGTCGAATTCGAACACGCCAACCGGGCCGTTCCACAGGATAGTCCGGGAAGCCTTCAGCAGTTCAGCGAAGTTGGCTGCCGTTTGCGGGCCGATGTCCAGGATCATATCGTCGTCTGCTACGTCAGCGATCAGCTTGACGGTGGCTTCGGCGCTTTCGGCGAATTCCTTGGCGACTACAACGTCTACCGGCAATGGCACGCTGACTTTCGCGGCAATGGCGCGGGCGGTGTCGAGCAGGTCCGGCTCGTACAGGGACTTGCCCACCGGGTGGCCGGCGGCGGCCAGGAAGGTGTTGGCGATGCCGCCGCCGACGATCAGTTGGTTGCAGATCTGGCTCAGGCTGTTGAGCACGTCGAGTTTGGTCGAGACTTTGGAGCCGGCCACGATGGCGGCCATCGGTTGGGCCGGTGCGCCCAGGGCCTTGCCCAGTGCGTCCAGCTCGGCAGCCAGCAGTGGGCCAGCAGCGGCAACCTTGGCGAACTTGGCCACGCCGTGGGTCGAACCTTCGGCGCGGTGGGCGGTGCCGAAAGCGTCCATCACAAACACGTCGCACAGGGCGGCATATTGCTGGGCCAGTTCGTCGCTGTTCTTTTTCTCGCCCTTGTTGAAGCGCACGTTTTCGAACAGCACGATGTCGCCCGGCTTGACGTCGACGCCGCCGAGGTAATCCGCCACCAGCGGCACGTCGCGCCCCAGGGCCTTGCTCAGGTAGTCGGCCACAGGCTTGAGGCTGTTTTCGGCAGAGAACTCACCTTCGGTCGGGCGACCCAGGTGGGAGCAGACCATCACGGCCGCGCCTTTTTCCAGGGCCAGCTTGATGGTCGGCAGCGAAGCCAGGATTCGCGCATCGCTGGTCACCACACCGTCCTTGACTGGGACGTTGAGGTCTTCGCGAATCAGTACGCGCTTACCTTGCAGATCGAGGTCGGTCATCTTCAACACGGTCATGGGTGGCAGTTCCTGAATTACTGTTGAGGTTGTTTGGTAGCGATGTGCAGATAATGTTCCGCAACGTCGAGCATTCGATTGGCAAAGCCCCATTCGTTGTCGAACCAGGCCAGGATGTTCACCAGCCTTGGGCCGGAAACGCGGGTCTGGCTGGCATCGACAATCGCCGAATGCGGGTCGTGGTTGAAATCGCAACTGGCGTGGGGCAACTCGGTATAGGCCAGCAAGCCTTTGAGCGGGCCGCGGGTGGCGGCGTCGCGCAGGATCCGGTTGACCTCGGTCGCATCGGTGTCGCTCACGGTTTGCAGGGTGATGTCCAGGCAGGACACATTCACCGTCGGTACCCGTACGGCTTTGGCCTGGATTCGTCCGGCAAGTTCCGGCAACAGTCGTTCGATGCCGCGCGCCAGGCCGGTGGACACCGGAATCACCGACTGGAACGCCGAGCGTGTGCGGCGCAGGTCTTCATGATGATAGGCGTCGATCACCGGCTGGTCGTTCATCGCCGAGTGGATGGTGGTGATCGACACGTAATCGATGCCGATCGCCTGGTCCAGCAGGCGCAACAGCGGCACGCTGCAGTTGGTGGTGCACGAAGCGTTGGACACCAGCAGTTCAGCGCCGGTCAGGCAGTCCTGGTTGATGCCGTAGACGATGGTGGCGTCGACATCCGCCTCGCTGGCCATCGGCTGGGAAAACAGCACACGCGGTGCGCCGGCGTCGAGAAAACGCTGGCCGTCGGCGCGGGTGTTATAGACACCGGAACACTCCAGCACCAGGTCGACGCCCAGTGCTTTCCAGTCGATGCCTTCGGGGGTGGCACTGCGCAAGACCTGCACGCAGTTGCCATTAATGTGCAGACAATCGCCCTCGACCCGCACTTCGCCGGGGAAGCGACCGTGGGTGGAGTCGAAGCGTGTCAGGTATTCGATGCTGGCCATGTCGGCCAGGTCGTTGATCGCGACAACTTCAAACCCGGCCGCCGCCCCTCGCTCGAACAGCGCACGCAAGACGCAACGGCCAATGCGGCCGTAGCCGTTGAGTGCAACTTTGTAGGGACGCGGTTGGGGCATGGGGTTCTCGATCAAGGTGAGTTCGGTGTTGAATGCACCATCGCCATCGCGGGCAAGCCCGCTCCCACAGTAGACCGCAATCCACCTGTGGGAGCGGGCTTGCCCGCGATAGCGCCAGTACAGACAACGCAGACTGACTTAGTCTTCCAGCAGTTCTTCAGCCTGCCCCAGGATGTTTTCCAGAGTAAAGCCGAACTCTTCGAACAAGGCTGGCGCCGGCGCCGACTCACCGTAGGTGGTCATGCCGATGACGCGGCCTTCCAGGCCCACATACTTGTACCAGTAGTCGGCGTGCGCCGCTTCGATGGCGATACGCGCGCTGACCTGCAACGGCAATACCGATTGCTTGTAGCCCGCGTCCTGGGCTTCGAACACGCTGGTGCACGGCATGGACACCACGCGTACGTTGCGGCCTTGCGCGGTCAGCTTGTCGTAGGCCTGAACGGTCAGGCCCACTTCGGAACCGGTGGAGATCAGGATCAGCTCCGGCTCGCCGATGCAGTCCTTGAGCACGTAGCCGCCACGGCTGATGTCGGCGATCTGCGCGTCGCTGCGCACCTGGTGTTGCAGGTTCTGGCGCGAGAAGATCAGCGCCGAAGGGCCGTCCTTGCGCTCGATGGCGTGCTTCCAGGCCACCGCGGATTCCACCGCGTCGGCCGGGCGCCAGCAATCCAGGTTCGGCGTGGTGCGCAGGCTGGTCAATTGCTCGACCGGCTGGTGCGTCGGGCCGTCTTCGCCCAGGCCGATGGAGTCGTGGGTGTACACGTGGATCACACGCTTCTTCATCAGCGCGGCCATGCGCACGGCGTTGCGCGCGTATTCCATGAACATCAGGAAGGTCGCGCCGTAAGGCACCAGGCCGCCGTGCAGGGACACGCCGTTCATGATGGCGCTCATGCCGAACTCGCGCACGCCGTAGTACATGTAGTTGCCGCTGGCGTCTTCAGCGGTCACGCCTTTGCAGCCCTTCCACAGGGTCAGGTTGGAACCGGCCAGGTCGGCCGAACCGCCGAGGAACTCAGGCAGCAGCGGGCCGAAGGCATTCAGGGTGTTCTGGCTGGCTTTGCGGCTGGCGATGGTCTCGCCCTTGGCCGCGACTTCGGCGATGTAGGCCGAGGCTTTTTCCGAGAAGTCGGCAGGCAGGTCACCGGCCAGGCGACGCACCAGCTCGTTGGCCAACTCAGGGAATTCGGCGGAGTAGGCCGCGAAGCGCTGGTCCCACTCGGCTTCGGCGGCCAGGCCTTTTTCCTTGGCATCCCATTCGGCGTAGATGTCGGCCGGGATCTCGAACGGGCCGTGGTTCCACTTCAGCGCTTCACGGGTCAGGGCGATTTCCGCGTCACCCAGCGGGGCGCCGTGGCAGTCTTCCTTGCCTTGCTTGTTCGGCGAGCCGAAGCCGATGGTGGTCTTGCAGCAGATCAGGGTCGGCTGCGCGCTCTTGCGTGCGGTGTCGATGGCGATCTTGATTTCTTCCGGATCGTGGCCGTCGACGTTGCGGATCACCTGCCAGTTGTAGGCTTCGAAACGCTTAGGGGTGTCATCGGTGAACCAGCCTTCGACTTCGCCGTCGATGGAAATGCCGTTGTCATCGTAGAAAGCGATCAGCTTGCCCAGGCCCAGGGTACCGGCCAGGGAGGAAACTTCGTGGGAAATGCCTTCCATCATGCAGCCATCACCCAGGAACACGTAGGTGTGGTGGTCGACAATATCGTGGCCAGGGCGGTTGAACTGCGCGCCCAGGACTTTTTCAGCCAGCGCGAAGCCAACGGCGTTGGCCAGGCCCTGGCCCAGGGGACCGGTGGTGGTCTCGACGCCTGGGGTATAGCCGAATTCCGGGTGGCCCGGGGTGCGGCTGTGCAGCTGGCGGAAGCTCTTGAGGTCATCAATGGTGACGTCGTAGCCAGTCAGGTGCAGCAGCGAGTAGATCAGCATCGAGCCGTGGCCGTTGGACAGCACGAAGCGGTCACGGTCGGCAAACGATGGATTGCTCGGGTTGTGTTTCAGGTAGTCACGCCAAAGTACCTCGGCGATATCCGCCATGCCCATCGGGGCACCGGGATGGCCGCTGTTGGCTTTTTGCACGGCATCCATGCTGAGGGCACGAATGGCGTTGGCACGCTCACGACGGCTGGGCATCGCTGATCTCCTGGGGGCTTGAATAAAGAAACGGAAAAAAGGACCGGCATTTTCCCTCAGCCACCGCCTGCGGGCAATGACAGATAGTCACTTGGGGAGGTTTTTCCTGTGCATTGGGCGCCAATCCCTTGCAGAAACCTTCGGCCGGTTCGTCCAAAGGTTATGGCGCCGGCTTATAACCGCCACTTATCGATCAATATCAAAACTTTTTGATATTGACCTTGCAGGGATATCCACCCGTCACTAGACTGCTGGCCTTATGAATCTACCCATGTCCTCACTGCGCCCCGACGACGGCGATGAACTGGCAGCCTTATGCAAGGCCGCCGGCGACCCGTTGCGCCTGAACGTACTGCGCGCATTGGCCAACGATTCCTTTGGTGTACTGGAGCTGGCGCAGATCTTCGCCATCGGCCAGTCCGGCATGAGCCACCACTTGAAGGTGTTGGCCCAGGCCGACCTGGTGGCTACGCGCCGTGAAGGCAATGCGATTTTCTACCGTCGCGCCCTGCCCCACACCGAGCTGCTCGGCGGCAGATTGCACGCCGCCCTGCTCGAAGAAGTGGACGGCCTGAGCCTTCCGGGCGAGGTACAAGCGCGCATCGGCCAGGTTCACGGCCAGCGCGCAGCGGCCAGCCAAGATTTTTTCGCACGGGTTGCCGAGAAGTTTCGCGCCCAGCAAGACCTGATCGCCGGGCTTGCCCAATACCGCGACAGCGTACTGGCGCTGCTGGACAAGCTGAGCTTCAGTGATGAGGCCACGGCGCTGGAAGTCGGCCCTGGCGATGGCGGATTCCTGCCGGAACTGGCGCGGCGCTTCCATCAGGTCACTGCGCTGGACAACAGCCCGGCGATGCTCGAACTGGCGCGCCAGCTCTGTGAGCGCGAGTCGCTGGGCAATGTCAGCCTGCAGTTGGCCGATGCGTTGGACGGCACCACGATCAAGGCCGACTGCGTGGTGCTGAACATGGTCTTGCACCATTTCGCCGCACCCGCCGACGCCCTCAAGCAAATGGCCGGGCTGCTGCACCCCGGCGGTAGCCTGCTGGTGACGGATTTATGCAGCCACAACCAGAATTGGGCCAGGGAGGCCTGCGGTGATCTCTGGTTGGGTTTTGAACAGGACGATCTGGCCCGTTGGGCCACCGCTGCGGGACTCGTTCCCGGGGAAAGCCTCTATGTAGGTTTACGTAATGGTTTCCAGATCCAGGTCCGCCATTTTCAGCGGCCGGCTGGCGACACTCACCATCGGTAAAATCAGGAAAACATCGAGATGAGCGAATACTCCCTTTTCACCTCCGAGTCCGTGTCTGAAGGGCATCCGGACAAAATCGCCGACCAGATTTCCGATGCGGTGCTGGACGCCATCATTGCGCAGGACAAGTTCGCCCGCGTGGCGTGCGAAACCCTGGTGAAAACCGGTGTAGCGATCATCGCCGGCGAAGTGACCACTTCCGCCTGGGTTGACCTGGAGCAAATCGTCCGCGACGTGATCACCGACATCGGCTACAACAGTTCCGACGTCGGCTTCGACGGCGCGACCTGCGGCGTGATGAACATTATCGGCAAGCAATCCCCCGACATCAACCAGGGTGTCGACCGGGCCAAGCCGGAAGACCAGGGTGCCGGCGACCAGGGCCTGATGTTCGGCTACGCCAGCAACGAAACCGACGTGCTGATGCCGGCGCCGATCACCTTCTCGCACCAACTCGTGCAACGCCAGGCCGAAGCGCGTAAATCCGGCTTGCTGCCGTGGCTGCGCCCGGACGCGAAGTCCCAGGTGACCTGCCGTTACGACGGCGGCAAAGTCGTCGGCATCGACGCTGTCGTACTGTCGACCCAGCACAACCCGGACGTGTCCTACGCCGACCTGCGCGAAGGCGTCATGGAGCTGATCGTCAAGCACGTGCTGCCTGCCGAACTGCTGACCAAGGACACCCAGTTCCACATCAACCCGACCGGCCAGTTCATCATCGGTGGCCCGGTGGGCGACTGCGGCCTGACCGGTCGCAAGATCATCGTCGACAGCTACGGCGGCATGGCCCGTCACGGCGGGGGTGCGTTCTCGGGTAAAGACCCTTCCAAGGTTGACCGTTCCGCCGCCTACGCCGGGCGCTACGTGGCCAAGAACATCGTCGCCGCCGGCCTGGCCGAGCGCTGCGAGATCCAGGTGTCCTACGCTATCGGTGTGGCCCAGCCTACGTCGATCTCGCTGAACACCTTCGGCACCGGCAAGATCAGTGATGACAAGATCGTGAAGCTGGTGCGTGAGATCTTCGACCTGCGCCCTTACGCCATCACCACCATGCTCGACCTGCTGCACCCGATGTACCAGGAAACCGCAGCCTACGGCCACTTCGGCCGTACCCCTGCTCAGAAGACGGTCGGCGACGACACCTTCACCACGTTTACCTGGGAAAAAACCGACCGCGCCAACGACCTGCGTACTGCCGCAGGCCTGTAATCGCTGAAATACCCGGCAAAAAAGCCCCGCGCTGTCGGGGCTTTTTTGTGGCCGTGTGAATCATTTAGGCTGGGCACCCCTTTCAGGGCAAGGATGCTCATGATGCGTTTATTGTTTGCTCTTTTACTCAACGCGTTGTCCCTTTCGGCGTGGGCCGACGATTGCCCGGAAGACGCCCGCTCACAGCTCGGCACCCTCGCCGAACAGATCCGCCAGTGGGATGACAGCTACCACCGGCTTGGCCAATCCCCCATCGGCGATGAACTCTACGACCAGGCCCGCCAGCGCTTGGACCACTGGCGTCAATGCTTTCCCGAAACCACCCTGACGCCCGACCATCCGCTGGCAAGCTCACGCGGCACCCTGGCTCACCCCGTTGCTCATACCGGCCTGGAGAAATTACTGGATGAACAGGCGGTCGGCACCTGGCTGGGCACGCGGCAGGATGTCTGGATCCAGCCCAAGGTGGACGGTGTTGCGGTAACCCTGGTGTATCGCCAGGGGCGCCTGCGCCAAGTCATCAGCCGAGGCGACGGAGTAAAGGGCCACGACTGGTCTGCCTCCGCACGCCATGTTCCGGGTATTGTCCAGCAGTTGCCCGAGCCCATCGACCTGGTGCTGCAAGGCGAACTCTATTGGCGCCTCGACGATCATGTGCAATCGGCCAATGGAGGGCTCAATGCCCGCAGCAGAGTGGCCGGGCTGATGAACCGTCTGCGATTGAACGACACCGACGCCGCGGGCATTGGCCTGTTCGTCTGGGCGTGGCCTGAAGGGCCTGGCTCATTTGCCGAACGCCTGGCCACCCTGGCGCGCTGGGGATTCGCCGACAGCCAGCGTTACAGCCAGCCCATTCGGGACATCGCCGACGCCTCGCACTGGCGCACCTATTGGTACAACCACCCGCTGCCGTTCGCCAGCGATGGGGTGGTGCTGCACCAGGCACAACACGCGCCCCCCGACCGTTGGCAGGTCAGTGCGCCTTACTGGGCGGTCGCCTGGAAATACCCGGTGGTCAAGGCGCTGGCACGGGTGCGCAACGTGCAATTTAAAATCGGCCGCACCGGGCGCATCACGCCCATGCTGGAGCTGGAGCCAGTAAAGTTGGATGACCGCACGATCAGCCGGGTGAGCGCAGGCTCGTTGAAGCGCTGGCAGGCGCTGGATATCCGCCCCGGCGACCAGGTGTCGATCAGCCTGGCGGGCCAGGTGATCCCCCGGCTGGACGACGTCATCCTGCGAAACACCCATCGGGCAGATCTGCACGTGCCTGACCCGCGGGACTTTCATGCCTTGAGCTGCTGGCAACTGGACCCTGGCTGCGAAGAGCAGTTGCTGGCACGCCTCGCCTGGTTGAGCGGCAACCAGGGCCTTGCGTTACCCCATATAGGCCGCGAGACCTGGAACGTCTTGATCCAGGCCGGTCTAATCGCAGGCTTTCTCGATTGGTTGACCCTGGATGCGGCAGAGCTTGCTAACATTGAAGGCTTCGGTGATCGCAGCCGTGCGCGAGTGCTCGAAAGCCTTCAAAGCGCGCGGCAACGGCCCTTTGCACAATGGCTCAAAGCCTTGGGCGTACCGCCTGCGGCACGTAACAACCTTGAAGGTGACTGGCACACGCTGGTCGCCAGGGACACCCAAGCCTGGCTGGCCATCGATGGCATCGGCCCGGGCCGCGCAGCGCAATTGAGCGCCTTTTTCCGCGACCCGCAAGTACAGGCCTTGGCAGACACATTACGCGTGGCCGGCATCGACGGGTTTTGAGCCCCAGCCGGCCATCAGACTGCGACAACGGAGCCCCACATGAAATTTATAGCCCCCTTTGCCTTGCTGACCTTCGCAAGCTTCATGACCACGCCACTGCTGGCTGCCGAGCAAGCGCCCCAACTGACCGGCTGCGCCGCCAAGCGCCAAGCCATCAGCACCCAGATCGAACAGGCCAAGGCTCACGGCAACAGCGCGCAACAAGCCGGCCTGGAAAAAGCCCTGAGCGAAGTCACCGCCAACTGCACCGATGCGTCCTTGAAGAAAGAACGGGAAAACAAAGTGCTCGACGCCAAGCAAGAAGTCAGCCGCCGTCAGGCCGACCTGGACAAGGCCATGAAAAAAGGCGACGCCGAAAAGATCAACAAACGTAAGGACAAGCTCGCCGAGTCCCGCAAGGAGCTGCAGGAAGCGGTGGAAGAGCTCGATCAGTAAAACCGGTCAGTGGTCCCGGAACTGCTTATGGCACGCGCTGCAGGCATCTTCGACTTTCTGCACTGCGGGCCTCAGGTTGCTGGCTTTGTAGGGCTGGACCCGGCTGGCGGCCACCAATTCACCGGTGGCCGCTTCCAGGTCGCGGGCCAGTTGTTGGAATTGCGCCTGTTTGCGCCACACATCGTCCTTGGCGCTGGTGTGCTCTTCTTCGCGCACGCTCGGGAAATGCTTCCACGGTTCATGGGACAACGCGTCCAACTTGACCGCGCCTTCGGCGAACCTGGCGCCGTCGAACGGGATACGCCCACGCAGCATGCCGCCCAGGTCTTCATTGGTCTTGAGCATCTGCTTGAAGATGGCCTTGCGTTGGCCCAGCGGCGAATTCGGGTCAACGCCGCCGCAGGCGGACAGTGCCAGGCAGGCCAGCAGTACAACAGTCAGTCTTTTAAAAGTCATGGTGGCTTCGAGGTCACGGGAAACGGCGGCCAGTATCCCCGCCCCGTCCCTAAAGGCCAATAGCCCTATTATTAATAAGGGTTGCCCGGCAGCGCTGCGGCGCGGGCAATCGCTTCAGGAAGTGTTTGTATGAATGTCACGTTGAAACCCTGGAGCCGCCGCCTGGCGTGGGCTCTGCCGATGATCGCACTGCTGGCCGGCTGTGACGCGGGCAAAGAAGCCGCCAAAGATGAAACTGCCAAGCCCCACGCCGTTGCCACTTATGTCAGCGCGCCCTGGGAAGCCCTGCCGACGGTGTCCGACAGCGACCTGCTGGCCGGTTTCGAATCCTGGCGCAGCGCCTGCCAACGCCTCAAGGCCGACCCAGTGTGGGGCACGACCTGCGCCGCCGCCACCGCAGTGCCCAGTGATGCGGTGGCAGTGCGCGGGTTTCTCAAGGAGCGCCTGGATGTGTTCGGCCTGCGCTCGGCCGACAACACCCCGAACGGTTTGATCACCGGCTACTACGAACCGGTCTACCCCGGCAGCCTGACCAAGACCGCCACCGCCAACGTACCGGTGTATGGCGTGCCGGATGACCTGATTATCGTCAACCTGGAAAGCATCTACCCCGAGCTCAAGGGCAAGCGCCTGCGCGGTCGCCTGGAAGGCCGTGTGCTCAAGCCCTACGACGACGCCAGCGCCATCAACGGTCAGGGCTCAACGGCCAAACCGATCGCCTGGCTGACAGACCCGATGGACCTGCAGTTCCTGCAGATCCAAGGCTCGGGCCGGATTCAACTACCCGGCGGGCGCCAACTGCGCGTCGGTTATGGCGACCAGAACGGCTACCCCTATCGCCCGATTGGCCGCTGGCTGGTGGAGCAAGGCGAGCTGAAGAAGGAAGACGTGACCATGGGTGCCATCAGCGCATGGGCCAAGGCGCACCCGCAGCGTATTCCGCAACTGCTGGCGAGCAACCCTAGCTATGTGTTCTTCAGCGCCCGGCCCGATAGCAACGAAGGGCCGCGCGGCTCACTGAACGTGCCACTGACGGCCGGCTACAGCGTGGCGGTGGATCGCAAGGTGATTCCGCTGGGCAGCCTGTTGTGGCTGTCGACCACCAAGCCGGACGGTTCGCCGATCACCCGGCCGGTGGCGGCACAGGACACCGGCGGTGCAATTACCGGCGAAGTGCGCGCAGACTTGTTCTGGGGCACCGGTGCTGCGGCGGGTGAGCTGGCAGGCAACATGAAACAGCAGGGGCAAATCTGGATGCTGTGGCCTAAAGGCGCGGCGCTGCCGCGGGTGCCGGATGTAAGTACCGGGAGCTAACCAACGCTGGAGATCAAAAATGTGGGAGCGGGCTTGCTCGCGAATGCGGTAGGTCAGTCGACCTCTTCAGTGACTGACCCACCGCATTCGCGGGCAAGCCCGCTCCCACACAAGCCAGCTCCCACAAGGGATAGGCGTCAGGCTCTAGATCGAGACGAAGAAGAAACTCGCAACCAACACCATCCCCACAAGCCACACCAGCGAACGCAGCATCGCCCAGTCCGCCAGGTAGCAGATGATGTACAGCAGGCGGCTGGTGATAAACAGCACCGCCAGCACATTGATGGTGACCAATTCGGCCGTGCCCGCCAAATGCGCGATAATCACGGCCGCCGCAAATGCCGGGGTCACTTCAAAGCTGTTGAGCTGGGCATTGTGAGCACGCTTGGCAAGCCCCTCGAGTGTCTCCAGGAAGGCCCGTGGATCGTGATTGTGCTGCGGCCGGAATTTACCGCCGCTGAACTTGGCGACCCCTGTGCACAGGTAAGGCAGAAAAATAGCGATCAACACGCACCAGAAAGCAACCGTCATGACTTATTCCTTTTTTGGTTTTTAAACAGCAATTTGAGTTTTAGCACTAAAAATGCCAGGCCGCACCCACCCGCCAGGAGCCTTACAGAGCCCAAAGGTTCTGTCACGCGGATGCCCAACGCCCTGCAACCCCATTGACACTCCCCCACCCAACGCCCAAGGACCCCGGATGCTTGAACTTGTCGCCGCCTTCATTTGCCTCACCACCCTGCTCACCTATGTGAACTTCCGTTTTATCGGCCTGCCGCCCACCATTGGTGTGATGGTGACGGCCCTGCTGTTTTCGCTGATCCTGCAGGGCTTGAGTTTTCTCGGCTATCCAGGCTTGGAAGAACGCATCCAGCAGTTGATCGGCCAGATCGACTTTGGCGATTTGCTGATGAACTGGATGCTCTCCTTCCTGCTGTTCGCCGGCGCCTTGCACGTCAACCTGAACGACCTGCGCAGTTACCGCTGGCCTATCGGCCTGCTGGCGACCTTCGGCGTGTTGATCGCTACCGCGGTCATCGGCAGCCTGGCGTATTACATCTTTGCCCTGTTTGGCTGGCACGTCAGCTTCCTCTACTGCCTGCTGTTCGGCGCGCTGATATCCCCCACCGACCCGATTGCGGTGCTGGGTGTATTGCGCACCGCCAATGCCTCTAAACCCTTGAAAACCACCATCGTCGGCGAGTCGCTGTTCAACGACGGCACCGCCGTGGTGGTCTTCACCGTGCTGCTGGGCATCGCACAGCTGGGCGAAACCCCTACACTGAGCGCCACCGCCATGCTGTTCGCCCATGAAGCCATTGGTGGCGTGGTGTTCGGCGGCCTGATCGGCTATCTGGTGTACCTGATGATCAAGAGCATCGAACAACACCAGATTGAAGTGATGCTGACCCTCGCCCTGGTGATCGGCGGCTCGGCGATGGCCACTGAACTGCACGTCTCCGCGCCGATTGCGATGGTGGTGGCCGGCCTGATCATCGGCAACCTGGGGCGCAAGCTGGCGATGAACGACATGACCCGCCGCTACCTCGACGGTTTCTGGGAACTGCTCGACGACATGCTCAACGCTCTGCTGTTCGCGCTGATCGGCATGGAGCTGCTGCTATTGCCGTTCAACTGGCTGCACGTATTCGCCGCCAGCCTGTTGGCCGTGGCGATCCTGCTGTCACGCCTGCTCACGGTCGCCCCGGCAATCCTGCTGCTGCGCCGCTGGCGCACGGTGCCACGCGGCACCATCCGCATTCTGACCTGGGGCGGCTTGCGCGGCGGGGTGTCGGTGGCATTGGCGCTGGCCCTGCCATTGGGCCCGGAGCGTGACCTGCTGTTGAGCATCACCTACATCGTGGTGTTGTCGTCGATCCTGTTGCAGGGGTTGAGCATCGGCAAGCTGGTCAAGCGCGTGACCCGGGACGAGCCCCAGGCCGCGCCAGACGCTCACTGATTTTTGTTGATAGGCTGCGGATGCCTCGGGTCCGCAGCCTTCTTGCCGGGCAGGCTGCTTTCGCTGCGAATCTGCGCATGGCTGATCAGCGCGAAGATAAAGCTGCCGCCAATGATATTGCCCGCCAGGGTCGGACCGGCAAATATGAGCCAGAAGTCTTTCCACGGCAATTCGCCAGCAAACACCAGGTAAGACACTTCCGCCGACCCTACGACGATGTGGGTAAAGTCTCCCAGCGCCATGAGGTAGGTGATCAGGATGATGATGAACATCTTGGCGTTTTCCATCGACGGGATCATCCACACCATGGTGGCGATCATCCAGCCGGAGACGATGCCCTTGGCAAACATCTGGCCGCTGTCGTTCTCCATGATCTTGCGCCCGATTTCGAGGAAGGCCAGGTCGGTCTTGGCATCGAAGATCGGCAGGTGCAGCATCACATAAGCCACCAGCAAGGTACCGCACAGGTTGCCCACCAGCACCACCGTCCATAACCGCAACAGCCGGCCGGCGTTGCCCAGCGTGGGTTTGCTCATTACCGGCAGCACCGCGGTCAGGGTGTTTTCGGTGAACAATTGCTGACGCGCGAGGATCACCGCGAGAAAGCCCGCGCAATAACCGAAGCTGGCGATCACCTTGAACCCTTCGCCATCCGGCAGGCGCGAATTAAGCAACCCCATCGCCATCAATGACAGGCCCATGGTCAGCCCGGCCGCCAGCGCCGACCACCACAAGGCAGCGACACTGCGTTCCAGTTCCTGATCGCCCTGGGTACGGATAATCTCGTGTAGCACAGCCGCACGCGGCGGCTGGTTTTTGTCAACGTCGTGCTGTTCTTCCTGCGACAGGTTGGGGGTCTTGCCGTCTGCTTGATTGGCCATGATGTACCAGAGTCCGAGGGATGCCTGTAGCTACGACATGCCGCGGCGATGGCTGTTCAGTGGCCAGGCAACTAAACCGGTATACGCCAGGCCTTGGCCTGCTCAACCGTGGTAGAGCTGAACGGTGTGCTCCAGGGTTTATTACGCGCCCGGTAGTGTTGAATAATGCCATCGAGCACACGGTTGAACTCAGCCGGCGTCGTTGCCTCGCGCAAGTCACGTGCCGCGCGCTGTAACAGCTCAACGTTGGCGGCCGGCTGGCCGGGACGGTACAGCGACGGGTAGATGACCTCTCGCGTAAAGTTTTCGGCCTTTACGCCTATATCCCGTCTTTGCATTTCGGCGACAGCGCTGCTCAACACCTTGGACATGCCTGACGCATCGCCCGATGCCTGCCTGGCGCCCACTTGCAGCAACTGTTGAAAATGATGCTGGCCCGGCGCATTCAGGCGCTTGCCCAGCCACTCGATATCCTCGGGCCTGCGCGCAAGGGCATCCAGGTTGCGTAGCGCCGCGGCCAACTTCGGCGTAATCACCAGCGATGTGCCGGATTGGTTAGCCTCGGCAATCGCACTGTCCAACGCTTGCAGGGCCTGCTGCGCACTCTTGCGAAAGCGCAATGCCTGCGCGCCGGCCGGGTCCTTGCGCAGGTCATCCTGCACGCTGGCCAGCATTTGATCGTCCATCGCCATCACCGCGTCGTCCAGGGAGGCGAACACATCGCGCTCACGTACCTGCGCTCGTTTTTCCAGGTGGTCCGACACCGTTTGGTGGGCCTGGGCTTGCAAATGCTGTTTCTGCTCCGGGGTCATGGTGAAGTTGACGGTGCCGTCGAGCAGGCCGCGAAAGTCACCTCTGCTTGAGTTCAGCGGCAACGTTACGGTTTGCTCCGAGAACGCTTTGAGTCGGTCATCCTGGTAGGCTTGCGCAGCGGTATGCGACGTGCCGGTGAACGTGTCAGTCAAATAACTGATAAAACCACCGCTTTTGGGCGGTGTTGACGTCGCGTCGGATTCGAACTTGACGATCAGCGCTTCGTCCTTGCCCAGGGGGCTCTCGGGGAACGAACGCTCAATGACGCCGGGCGCCGGCGTATTGAGGAGCAGCCCTCCGTCTTGAAACGCCGTGGTTTGCGCCGCCGTTTGAAACCCATGGCCTTGTTCGGACGGGCTTTTGAACAGACCCGGCAACGCGCCTGAAATAAGTGCGGCACGAGTGATATCCATATCCGGAGTCAGGCTGGCATTGAACACCACCAATTGCGGGCGACCGTCAAACATGCCCGTGCCGGTGATATTGAGCTGTTTTATTGCAGGAATATGCCGGCTCAACACCTCCAGGTCGCGAAAGGTAGGCCCTGCACCGGTGCTGAGCCGGTCGGCGATTTTCGTGACTTCAGGCGGTCGGTTGGCCTCGGGCATGCTTGCGATATGGGCAAGAATGGATTTACGCGACTCGTTGCGAATCAAGTCCTCGAGGGGCTGCCCCTCGGTTTGCAGGCGCGGCAACAGGGTCAGCAGCAGTTGAGAAATATTACCGGCCGGGCCAGGCAGTTTTCCCGCAAACTTGCCAAGCTGGGAACTGACACCTTGCAGCCAGGCCAGGACCGGGTCTTTGCTGTTGAGCAGGCTGGGCAGGTCGAGGTTGTTCGACAGCTGCGTGAATGCCTTGGCGTCCATGCCACTGGCGAGCAGCGCCGCGGAAATCGCGCCGGCGGAAGAACCGGAAACCACCTTGATGCTCTGCAGTTTGTCGGCGTCTTCAAGCGCCTGCACCATCCCCGGAAAAGCGATGCCCTTGGCGCCACCGCCACTGAGCACCAAGTGAGCGGGCGGCGGCGGGGAGTGCGCCACCTCTACACGCCCATCGCTGTAGCGAAAAACGCTGATCTTTCTTTCGCCCGCGCCTTTGACCAGCGGCGTCTTCACGTCCTGATCGGCGGTTTGAGGCAATGACGGCTGATTCTGTACAACGTAACTGGAGACTTTCATACACGAGGTTCTCTCGACAGGATGTAGGCCTGAGTGATGAGAGAGCCTCGGAAAGATCCATGCGGAATAATTTGGTAAAGCAAATCACGCCGTGCGGTTTGTTACTCAGTAAGACTGTCGTCCTGGAACTGGTCCTTCACGTACTTGATCTCGGTGCGACCATGGGGCACCGGCAGACCGTCCTCACCCAGGTTGACGAAGACCATTTTTTCCACCGTCAGAATGCTTTTTCGCGTGATTTTGTTGCGCACTTCACAGGTCAGGGTGATGGAGGTGCGGCCGAATTCGGTGGCGGTGATACCCAGCTCGATGATGTCGCCCTGGCGCGAAGCGCTGACAAAGTTGATTTCGGAGATGTATTTGGTCACCACGCGCTGGTTGCCCAGTTGGACGATGGCGTAGATGGCCGCTTCTTCGTCGATCCAGCGCAGCAGGCTGCCACCGAACAGGGTGCCGTTGGGGTTGAGGTCTTCGGGTTTTACCCATTTACGGGTGTGAAAGTTCATGGTCACTCCAAAGCGTCTTGCCAAATGATGGTCAACATCATGGCAGAGCCCGGCGCCAAGCTCTATGAGCCTTTGTCTATCAGCGCCATGGGCGATCTTCATACGGCCGACGGAAAGGCTTGGGAAGTCTGGCGCACACGGCTATAATCGCCCCCGTTTCAAAACGGTCATCTTCAATTGATACCGTTCTCCCGCCACCTGTCCGAGGGGCGCTGCAGCAGGCTTGGCCTGTCAGGCTCGGATGGGGCGTTGTCCGGCCTGGTTACCCTGGCCTGATACTAAACGCACAACGGCGCCCATTCGCACACTACGAATGGAGGCTCTTCATGAGCGCTGTAATTACGCCTGCTGAATTCAACGACTACAAAGTCGCCGACATGTCCCTCGCCGCCTGGGGCCGTCGCGAAACCTTTATCGCCGAATCCGAAATGCCGGCCCTGATGGGCCTGCGTCGCAAGTACGCCGCAGAACAACCGCTCAAGGGCGCGAAGATTCTGGGCTGCATCCACATGACCATCCAGACTGCCGTGCTGATCGAAACCCTGGTTGCCCTGGGTGCCGAAGTGCGTTGGTCCTCGTGCAACATCTTCTCGACTCAGGACCAGGCCGCCGCCGCTATCGCTGCCGCCGGCATCCCGGTATTCGCCTGGAAAGGCGAGACCGAAGAAGAGTACGAGTGGTGCCTGGAGCAAACCATCCTCAAGGATGGCGCGCCATGGGACGCTAACATGATCCTCGACGACGGTGGCGACCTGACCGAGTTGCTGCACAAGAAATACCCGCAGATCCTCGACCGCGTCCACGGCGTGACCGAAGAAACCACCACCGGCGTACACCGCCTGCTGGACATGCTGGCCAAGGGCGAGCTGAAAATCCCGGCCATCAACGTCAACGACTCGGTGACCAAGAGCAAGAACGACAACAAGTATGGCTGCCGTCACAGCCTCAACGATGCGATCAAGCGCGGCACCGACCACCTGCTGTCGGGCAAGCAAGCCCTGGTGATCGGCTACGGTGACGTGGGCAAGGGTTCGTCCCAGTCCCTGCGTCAGGAAGGCATGATCGTCAAGGTCTCCGAAGTTGACCCGATCTGCGCCATGCAAGCCTGCATGGACGGTTTCGAAGTGGTTTCGCCGTTCATCGACGGTATCAACGACGGCACCGAAGCCAGCATCGATAAGGCCCTGCTGGGCAAGATCGACCTGATCGTAACCACCACCGGTAACGTGAACGTCTGCGACGCCAACATGCTCAAGGCCCTGAAGAAGCGCGCGGTGGTCTGCAACATCGGCCACTTCGACAACGAGATCGACACGGCTTTCATGCGCAAGAACTGGGCATGGGAAGAAGTGAAGCCACAGGTACACAAGGTTCACCGTACCGGTAGCGGCGCTTTCGATCCACAGAACGACGACTACCTGATCCTGCTGGCCGAAGGCCGCCTGGTTAACCTGGGCAACGCCACTGGCCACCCAAGCCGCATCATGGATGGCTCGTTCGCCAACCAGGTACTGGCGCAGATCTTCCTGTTCCAGCAGAAGTACGCCGACCTGTCGCCTGCCCAGAAAGCCGAGCGCCTGACCGTGGAAGTATTGCCCAAGAAACTCGACGAAGAAGTGGCCCTGGAAATGGTCCGCGGCTTCGGCGGCGTCGTGACTCAACTGACCAAGACCCAGGCCGACTACATCGGCGTGACCGTTGAAGGTCCGTTCAAGCCGCACGCTTACCGCTACTGATCGACCCTGTAGACGCCGGCTTCATGTGGGAGCTGGCTTGCCTGCGATAGCATCGCCTCGGTATGCCTGATGCGCCGAGGCGATGCTATCGCGGGCAAGCCCGGCTCCCACATGAAGCGGGTGCCTGCATTGACGGTGTACGCCTTCCGGCACTCTGAGTTTCAAAGGGTATTACCATGTCCCAAGACCGTCGCTACAGCTTCGAGTTCTTCCCGACCAAGACCGATGCTGGGCATGAAAAACTGATGGCGACCGCCACGCAGTTGGCCAGCTACAACCCCGACTTCTTTTCCTGCACCTACGGCGCTGGCGGTTCGACCCGTGATCGCACGATCAACACCGTGTTGCAGCTGGAAAGCCAGGTCAAAGTTCCCGCCGCTCCGCACCTGTCGTGCGTGGGCGACAGCAAGGACGACCTGCGCGGCCTGCTCACCCAATACAAGGCCGCCGGTATCCAGCGCATCGTTGCCCTGCGTGGCGACCTGCCGTCCGGCATGGGCATGGCCAGCGGTGAGCTGCGCTACGCCAATGACCTGGTGAGCTTCATCCGTGAAGAGACGGGCGATCACTTCCACATCGAAGTGGCGGCCTACCCGGAGATGCACCCTCAGGCGCGCAATTTCGAAGATGACCTGCGCAACTTCGTGCGCAAGGCCAACGCTGGCGCCGACAGCGCGATCACCCAGTACTTCTTCAACGCCGACAGCTACTTCTATTTCGTCGAGCGTGTACAGGCGATGGGTGTGAACATCCCGATCGTGCCGGGCATCATGCCAATCACCAACTACAGCAAGCTGGCGCGCTTCTCTGACGCCTGCGGTGCCGAAATCCCACGCTGGGTACGCAAACAGCTGGAAGCCTATGGCGACGACGTCAAGAGCATCCAGGCCTTCGGCGAACAGGTCATCAGCATGATGTGTGAAAAATTGTTGCAAGGTGGTGCGCCAGGCTTGCATTTCTATACCCTTAACCAGGCCGAACCGAGCCTGGCCATCTGGAATAATCTCAAGCTGCCACGCTGAGGTTGTTCAGATGACATCCAGGCCCTCGTTCATACGGGGGCTTTTTTTATTCAAACATTCCGGAATGGAAGCCAGCAGTAAATGAATACAGCGTCCCCGACTCCCCGCCCGCAGCTGGTTTACCTGGTATTCGGCGCCGAGACCTACCATCAGGAAGCGGTATTCAGCATTGCCAGCGCCCTGACGCATCTGGGCGGTGCGCAGGACCTGCCACTGGACATCCAAGTGTTCAGCGACAATCCAGCGCCCTACCTGGGTTTGCCGGTGCAGGTCCATGCACTGGACGATGCCACGCGCCAACGCTGGAGCGAGCCTCACGGTTACCATTTCCGCACCAAACACGTGCTGTTGCGCCAGGTGCTCGAAACGGCGGAACACGCGCTGCTGATCGACACCGACACGTTTTTCCACGATTCGCCCATGGCGCTGTTCGAACGCGTCGCCCCCGGCAGCTTGCTGTGCAACGCCTTCCACGCCAAATACGGCGATAACCGCGAAAGCGTGCTGTACGTGACCCTCGCCAAGCACCTGGCCGACAAAGGCCTGGCCGACGACACCATGTGGTTGCTCAACTCCGGCGTCATGGGCCTGGCTCGCCAAGACGCGTACCTGCTGGATCAATCGATTGAGCTGATGGACGAACTCTTCCCGATGGCCAACGGTGCCTACACCCTGGAAGAGTTCTGCCTGTCGGTCGCCGCCTACCGCAAGGTCAATGTGCGCCAGTGCCCGGACCTGATTCATCACTACTGGAGCCGCAAACAACTGTTCCGTGCCAAGGTCAAGGCGTGGATCGCCAAGCACGCCGGCGACCCCATCAGTGCCCAGGCACTGGCCGATACCCGCAAGGTGTCCGCTCACCTGCCGCGTCCACCGCGCCCGCAGCGCCTGATGTACAAGCTGATCACCCTGGCCCTGCCCAAGCGCCAGCAGCAATTTATCCGCGAGATTCTCTACGGTTGCTACGAACACGAAAACGAGTTTGACCAGGCATGCGGCCCGGTCTGGTGGGACAAAGCCCGGCAGAACCAGGAAGAGCGTCAGCAATGCCCGGTCGACGCGCACCAACTGGAGCACTGGTTTGCCAACCCGGTGGTGCGCATGATCCTCGGCGAGCGCCGCACCGCCATCTACGAGCACCTGATGAGCTCAGGAACAAAATAGCGCTGCCCGCAAATGCCTGTGCCAGAGCTTCTATTTAGCACGGGAGCGTCGTAACCTCAGGGCATGCCCGTGATCCTGAAACTTGCGACTGCTGCCCTTTTTGCTTGCCTGAGCCTGGCCGCTCATGGCGAGAAATTGCGCATTGTCACCGAGCCCTGGGCGCCCTATGTGTATGAGGAACAGGGCGCCATGCAAGGGCTGGACTACGAAACCACCGTGATCGTGTTCCAGCGCCTGGGGGTGGAGGTGCAATGGCAGTTCCTGCCCTGGAAGCGCTGCCTGGCGATGCTCGAGCAAGGCCAGGCTGACGGGGTGCTGGATATTTTCCACAGCCATGAGCGCGACGCCATGCTTCTATACCCCAGCGAACCGTTGTCGGAAGTGGAATTCGTGCTGTTCTATGCCAATGAGCGCCCCCACCCCGTGCAAGGCCTCGAAGACCTGCACGGCCTTACGGTCGGTACGTCGCCGGGCTACCTGTACGGTGCCGCATTCAGCGATTCCAGCCTGTTCCACCGTGAAGCCGCACCCAGCCATGAGGCCAACTTCGGCAAATTGATGCGCGGGCGCATCGATCTGTTGATTACCGACCGCCGGGTAGGCCAGCATGCGATCAAGGCACTGGGCCTGGAAGGCAAGGTCAGCCAGGCGCCGGCAGTGCTCAGCCGCCAGCAGCAGTTCCTCGCCGTACGCCGTGGCGCGGGGATGGACCTGCTGGCGCAACGCTTTGCCGCCGAACTTAAACGCTTCAAACAAGAGCCGGCCTACACCGCGTTGAGCGCCAAATACGGTGCAATCCAAGCAATTACGGGCTTCGAACACACCGTTGAGCAGCAGGAAAGCAGCGCGCAGTGATTGCTCTGTTATACTCCGGCCTTTCCGCCAGGCTCACGCCCGGCCGCTCGGGTCTTGAAAAAGGCACCCAACCCCGCTACAGCGCAGCTTTCAGCCCGCGCGAGCCGGTGGAGTGCCCGCCAGACGCAGCAGGACCGGACGGGATTGCGCTCCCCTAAGCGCCATTCACGCCCGGCAAGATTATCCCTTTGGGCCAAGCCCTAACTAAAACAGGATTACTCATGTCCTTTGCTTCCCTCGGTCTCTCCGAGGCTTTAGTCCGCGCCATCGAGGCAGCGGGCTATACCGAGCCTACTCCGGTGCAACAGCGGGCCATCCCCGCCGTGTTGCAAGGTCGCGACCTGATGGTCGCGGCGCAGACAGGTACTGGTAAAACCGGTGGTTTCGCCCTTCCGATCCTGGAGCGGTTGTTCCCCAACGGTCACCCGGACAAATCCCAGCGTCATGGCCCGCGCCAACCGCGCGTACTGGTCCTGACCCCAACCCGCGAACTCGCAGCCCAAGTGCACGACAGCTTCAAGCTGTATGCCCGCGACTTGAAGTTCGTCAGTGCCTGCATCTTCGGCGGCGTTGGCATGAACCCACAGGTTCAGGCCATGTCCCGTGGCGTGGATGTGCTGGTGGCGTGCCCGGGTCGTCTGCTCGACCTGTGCGGCCAAGGCAGCGTCGATCTGTCCCACGTGGAAATCCTCGTGCTGGACGAAGCCGACCGCATGCTCGACATGGGCTTTGTCCATGACGTGAAAAAGGTCCTCGCCCGCCTGCCGGCCAAACGTCAGAACCTGCTGTTTTCGGCGACGTTCTCCCAGGACATCACCGCCCTGGCCGGCAAGCTGTTGCACAACCCGGAGCGCATCGAAGTCACGCCGCCGAACACCACGGTCGAGCGTATCGAGCAACGCGTGTTCCGCCTGGCCGCCAGCCACAAGCGCTCGCTGCTGGCGCACTTGATCACCCACGGTGCCTGGGAACAGGTACTGGTGTTCACCCGCACCAAGCACGGCGCCAACCGCCTGGCCGAGTACCTGGACAAGCACGGCCTCACCGCCGTCGCCATCCACGGCAACAAGAGCCAGAACGCGCGCACCAAGGCCCTGGCCGACTTCAAGGCCGGTTCCGTACGCATCCTGGTGGCCACCGATATCGCCGCCCGCGGCCTGGATATCGACCAACTGCCCCACGTGGTCAACTTCGAGCTGCCAAACGTCGATGAAGACTACGTGCACCGTATCGGCCGTACAGGCCGCGCCGGTCGTTCGGGTGAAGCCATCTCCCTGGTTGCACCGGACGAAGAAAAACTGCTCAAAAGCATCGAGCGCATGACCAAGCAGAAAATCGCCGACGGCGACCTGATGGGCTTCGATTCCAGCGCCGTGGAGGCCGAGAAGCCTGAAGCGCGCGAGCGTCCGGACGTGCGTAACCCGCGCAACCCACGCGGTCCGAAGGGCGATGGCCCGAACGGCGGCGGTGGCGGTCGCCGCGACAAGGGCAAAGACAAAGGCAAGGAAAAAACCGCGACCAGCAGCCGTGGCGAACGCCCGGCCCGCGAGCAAAAACCCCGTGAAGGCACCCCGGCCCGCGAACAGCGCCAGCCGAGCCAGCCGCCACGCGCCTCAGCCGACCGTGCCCCGGACGAGTTCCTTGATGACGACGTGGACAACTTCGGTAACCGTGTCGACTACGTGCCACAAGCCAAGCCCGCACAAGGCCGTGGCCGTCGCCCAGGTGCCCCGGCACAAGGCACAGGCGCAGCTGCTCCACGTAGCGGTCAGCCACAAGGCGCTCGCCAGAACGGTCCACGCAACAGCAGCGGCGGTACCACCGGCACCCCGCCTGCCAAACGCAGCGGCCCGCGCAACGGCGCACCGCGTGACGGCCAGGCGCGTCGCGAAGATTCGCGCAGCAACAACCGCCGCCCGGCACGCGACGACCAGCCTCTGTCCGAGCCAGCCGTGCAAAACCCGCGCGGTGGCCCGGCGCCGAAGATCATCCACAAGGAGTCGAAGGCTGATCGCTTCCCGACACCCGAGCAGCTGGATCAACTGCCAGGCCGTCCTCGGGGCGAAAAACCAGCGTTGCTGACACGTAACCGCTGAGTTTCAAAGCGCCATGAAAAATGCCCCGCCTCTTTCGAGACGGGGCATTTTTTTTGACTCAACACAGATCAAATGTGGGAGCGGGCTTGCTCGCGAAAGCGGCGTGTCAGTCAATGTATTTGACGACTGACACACCGCATTCGCGAGCAAGCCCGCTCCCACAAGGGTCCGCATTGTCAGACGGAAATTACTTCTGCTTCACGCCTTCCAGCGAGATGTCCAGATCAACCGTCTGCGACGTCGGGCCTGGGCCTTTCACGCCGAAGTCGTTCAGGTCGATGGTGGTCTTGGCGTTGAAGCCAGCACGTTCGCCGCCCCATGGGTCCTTGCCTTCACCGTTGAAGGTGGCCTTGAAGGTCACAGGCTTGGTCACACCGTGGAACGTCAGGTCGCCGGTGACATCAGCGGTTTTGGCGCCAGTGGATTTAACCGCGGTGGACACGAACTTCGCATCGGCAAACTTGGCCACGTCGATGAAATCTTTGCTGGCGATGTGCTTGTCACGTTCAGCGTGGTTCGACCACAGGCTGGCGGTTTTCACGTCGACTGCGATTTTGCTGGCTTCCGGCTTGGCCGAATCCCAGCTGAAGGTGCCGTCCCAATCCTTGAAGGTACCGTGAATGTAGCTGTAGCCCAGGTGGCTGATTTTCCAGTCGATGAAGGCATGCTGGCCTTCTTTGTCGATCTTGTAGTCGGCGGCCATTACCTGGCCTGCCGACAGCAGCGCGGTACCGATTGCCAGAGCAGCGAGGGTCTTTTTCAACATGCTTTCTATTCCTTGTGAGTCGAGGTTGAACATCAGGCTTTGCGCCCCAGCATTCGCGTCAGGGTCACATCACGATCAATAAAGTGGTGTTTCAACGCAGCCACGCCGTGCAAGCCGGCGAAGACCACCAACACCCAGGCGAGGTACAGGTGCACCACGCCGGCGGTGTCTGCCTGGTCCGGTAGCCCGGACACCAGGGCAGGAATTTCAAACAGGCCAAACACCGGGATACCGACACCGTCTGCGGTGGAAATCAGGTAACCGGCGATCATCACGGCAAACAACCCGAAATACAGGAACACATGGCCAAAGGCAGCGCCTGCGCGGGTCATGCGGCTGTAGCTGGCCAGCGGCGCAGGCGGCGGGCTGAGCAGGCGCCAGACGATACGCACGAGCATGACGGCGAACAGCGTAATGCCAATGCTCTTGTGCAGGTCCGGCGCCTCTTTGCGCCAGGCGCTGTAGTAGTCGAGACCGACCATCCACAAGCCCAGGGCGAACAAGCCAAACACCACCAGGGCCACGCCCCAGTGCAAGACAATACTGACCCAACCATAGCGGGCCGGTGAATTGCGTAATTGCATGTACTTAAATCCCGTAAGAGCTGCGCCCAAGACTAGCGATTTACCTATCGAATTAAAGCGAAAAATTTCGCTTTGAAATATCGAGAAATACGATCTTGAGGGTATGAAGCGTAAATTAACATCGGATTAAGGACTATCCAGGAGAAACGTGACAGACCGTCCTGTCTTTACCGCCAATTCACAGGTAATGGCTTGTGACACACGCGCCCATTGCATAGGCTTGCGCGACTGTTTTACCTGCGCAGGCCGCAGGACCGCTTCGAGGAGATCACCGATGGGCTTGAACGACCAGTGGATGCAACGCGACCTTGCGGTGCTGTGGCATCCCTGCACCCAGATGAAAGACCACCAGCAACTGCCGTTGGTCCCGATCAAGCGCGGTGAAGGCGTATGGCTGGAGGACTTTGAAGGCAAGCGCTACCTCGACGCCGTCAGTTCCTGGTGGGTCAATGTGTTCGGCCACGCCAACCCGCGTATCAACCAGCGCATCAAGGACCAGGTCGACCAACTGGAACATGTGATCCTCGCCGGCTTCAGCCACCAGCCGGTGATCGAGCTGTCGGAGCGCCTGGTGGCCATGACGCCCGCGGGCCTGACCCGCTGCTTCTATGCCGACAATGGTTCGTCGTGCATTGAAGTCGCGCTGAAGATGAGCTTCCACTATTGGCTCAACCGCGGCCTGCCGAACAAAAAGCGCTTCGTCACCCTGACCAACAGCTACCACGGCGAAACCATCGCCGCGATGTCGGTGGGCGATGTGCCGCTGTTTACCGAGACCTACAAGGCGCTGCTGCTCGACACCATCAAGGTGCCCAGCCCGGACTGCTACCTGCGCCCCGAGGGCATGAGCTGGGAAGAACACTCGCGCACGATGTTCCTGGTCATGGAGCAGACCCTGGCGGACAACCACGACAGCGTCGCCGCGGTGATCGTCGAGCCGCTGATCCAGGGCGCCGGCGGCATGCGCATGTACCACCCGGTGTACCTCAAGCTGCTACGCGAGGCCTGCGACCGCTATGGCGTGCACCTGATCCACGATGAAATCGCCGTGGGTTTCGGCCGCACCGGAACCCTGTTCGCCTGTGAACAGGCCGGCATCCGCCCGGACTTCCTGTGCTTGTCCAAGGCCCTTACCGGCGGTTACCTGCCGCTGGCGGCCGTGGTCACCACCGATGACGTGTACGACGCCTTCTACGACGACTATCCGACGCTGCGCGCCTTCCTGCACTCCCACAGCTACACCGGCAACCCGCTGGCGTGCGCGGCGGCCTTGGCGACCCTGGATATCTTCGAAGAAGACAACGTCATCGAAAACAACAAGGCCCTGGCCCAGCGCATGGCCACGGCCACCGCGCACCTGGTGGGCCACCCTCACGTCGCGGAAGTACGCCAGACCGGCATGGTGCTGGCCATCGAGATGGTCCAGGACAAAGCCACCAAGACCGCGTACCCGTGGCAGGAACGGCGCGGCCTGAAGGTGTTCGAACATGCCCTGGAACGCGGCGCGCTGTTGCGCCCGTTGGGCAGCGTGGTGTATTTCCTGCCGCCGTATGTGATTACCCCGGAGCAGATCGACTTTCTTGCCGAAGTCGCCAGCGAGGGGATCGATATCGCCACCAACAGCAAGGTCAGCGTGGCGGTGCCGAAGGACTTTCACCCAGGTTTTCGCGATCCGGGCTGATCAGGTTCACTCGACTGATCGGGTGCCTGGCCCACCGCTATCGCGGGCAAGCCCGGCTCCCACAGGTTTTGTATTTTTTCAGAGAACAGACATGAGACTGTCCCGCTTTTTCACCGACACCCCCCTGAGCCTCGGCGATCACGAGTTGCCCGAAGCCCAGGCGCATTACATCAGCCGCGTGCTGCGCATGACCGAAGGCGACGCCGTGCAGTTGTTCGACGGCTCCGGCCAGGAGTTTCGCGGCACCTTGCTGGAGGTCGGTAAAAAACGCGTCAGCGTGCAACTCACGGAAAGCCTCAAAGGCCAGGCCGAATCGCCGCTGCACATTCACCTGGGCCAGGGCCTGTCCCGGGGCGAGCGTATGGACTGGGCGATCCAGAAAGCCACGGAGCTGGGCGTCAACGCGATCACGCCGATTTTCAGCGAACGCTGCGAAGTGCGCCTCAAGGACGAACGCGCCGACAAACGCCTGCAGCACTGGCGCCAAGTGGCGATCAGTGCGTGCGAGCAATGCGGGCGTTCGACAGTGCCGGTGATTCACCCGCCGCTGTTGCTGGCGGACTGGTTGAAGCAGACCGAGGCGGATTTGAAGCTGGTGCTGCACCCCGTGGCCGAGCCGATGGTCAGCCACGCCAAGCCTGCGAGCCTGGCGTTCCTGATCGGGCCTGAAGGCGGGCTGACGGATGGAGAAGTCGAAACCGCGCAAGGCGCCGGCTTCCACGCCGCCCGTCTCGGCCCGCGCGTGTTGCGCACCGAAACCGCGCCCGTCGTCGCGCTGGCGGTCGCCCAACAGTTGTGGGGCGACTTCTAACCCTGCCTTGCAAACCCAATCAAAAATGTGGGAGCGGGCTTGCTCGCGAAAGCGGAGTGTCAGTCAAAGCAGTAGCGACTGATCCACCGCATTCGCGAGCAAGCCCGCTCCCACATTTGGATTGGGTTATCACTCGACTGGGTCACTCACCGGCTTGGCAATAATCGCCTTCAACTCGCTGGTCATCGGAAATTCCAGGTTCAAGCCCTTCGGCGGGATCGGCTGTTCGAACCAGCGCTGGTAAATCCCGTTGATTTCGCCACTGCGGTACAGGTCGCCGAGCGCCTCGTTGACCACCGCGAGAAACTGCGGGTCGTCCTTGCGCACCATGCAGCTGTAGATCTCCCGCGACTGCTCCTCGCCCACCACCACCCAGTTGTGCGGGTCCCTGGCCTTGGCACGTTCGCCGTAGAGCAGCGCATCATCCATGTAGAACGCTGCCGCACGGCCGGTCTCGAGCATCTTGAATGCCTCGCCATGGTCCTTGGCGCTGATCACAAACATAGTGCTCTCGTGTTCGGCGTTATAGCGCTTCAAAAAACGTTCGTTGGTGGTACCGGCGGTCGTCACCACATTCTTGCCCTTGAGGTCGGCGAACCCCTTGATGCCGCTGTCCTTGGCCGTCAGCAACTGGCCTTTCACATAAATAAACCCGTAGGAAAACGCCACCTGCTTCTGCCGCTCGGCGGTCACCCCGGTAGAGCCGCATTCCAGGTCGACGGTGCCGTTCTGCACCAGCGGAATACGGGTCTGTGAGGTCACCAGGGTGTACTTGGCGTTGAGGTTGGCCACCCCGGTTTTCTGCTGGATACGCTCGACGATCTTGCTTGCCAGGTCCACTGAATAGCCCATGGGTTTGCCACTGTTATCACCCACGTAGGAAAACGGCACCGACGCATCGCGATAGCCCAGGGTGATGGACTTGGCGTTGGCGATCTTGCTCAACGTGCCATCCAGGGCCGGTTCATTCGCCTGGGCCTGGGCACCCAACAAAAGCCCAAGCGCGCAGCCGGTCAATAGGATCGTTTTCATTGTTGTTCTCCTAGGTGTGTGAAGTTATTTGCGTACGGCAATCACGCTGATTTCCACCAGTACACTGGGCCGTGCCAGCTCGGCTTGCAGGGTGGTGCGCGTTGGCGCCATCCCCGGTGTCAGCCACGCGGACCACACCTCGTTCATCGGCGCGAAACCGCTGCCGATGTCCTTCAAGTAAATGGTCGCATTGAGCAGGTGATCCTTGTCGCTGCCCGCCTCGACCAACAGCGCGTCGATCCTGGCCAGCACTTCGCGGGTCTGGGTCGCCACATCCTGGCCGTCGCCCGGCACCTGGCCAGACAGGAACACCAGGTCCTTGAAGATCACGGCCCCACTGAGACGTTCGTTGCTGCTGATTCGGGTAATAGTCATGGTGGATACTCAAGCGCAGCGGGGCGTCAGGCCCTGCATATCAATGGAAGGATTGCGCTGGCCGATCAGTTCGGCGAGCAACTGGCCGCTGCCGCAGGCCAGGGTAAAACCCAAGGCGCCATGGCCCAGGTTCAGCCACAGGTTGCGGTAAGGGCTTGCGCCAATCAGCGGCACGCCGGTCGGCGTGGCCGGCCGCATACCGGCCCATTCCAGCGCACGGTCATAATCGCCGGCCATAGGAAAAGTCTCCAAAGCCTGGCGTTTGATCAAGGCCAGGCGCTTGGGCTCAAGGCCAGCGTCGAAGCCGACAATATCCACCATGGCCGCGACCCGCAGCTGTTCGCCGATGCGTGCGTAGACAATCTTGCGGTCGTAGTCGGTGATGCTTACGCTCGGCGCCTGGTGGCGCGGGCCAATCGGCACGCTCAAGCTGTAGCCCTTGAGTGGGTAAAGCGGCAGCGCCAGGCCGGGCAACCCCAGCTCGGCACTGCGATGACCCGCCGCCAATACCAGGTGCTCGACCGGCATCACTTCGCCGCCCAGTTCGATAGCCTGCACCGCACCTTCTGCATGGCGAATGCCGGTGACTTTGCGCCCCAGCACAAAGCGGCAGCGCCCGGACGCTTCAAGCCGCGCCGCCAACCGCAGGCAGAAGGCATGGCAATCCGCGACTTCCTCGTTTGGGGTATAGATGCCGCCGACAAAATCAGCGCCCGCCAGCGTCGGCTCCAGCCGCAAGCAGTCGGCGGCTGACAGCACCTGTTGCTGCACAGCGCTGACCTTGCTGCGCGCACGCTCAAAGTTGTTGGCATTGCGGAAGGTCACCAGCTTGCCGTTACGCCGCCAGTCGAAGCCCTCCAGGCGGTCGTCGCGCCATTGCTGCAAGATGCCTTGGCTCAGAGAGGCCAGGCGCAGCAAGTGGGCCGCATTGCGCTGGTTCACCGAGCCACGGCAGGCGCCGATAAAGGCCGCCATCCAACGCCACTGCTGCGGGTCGAGCCGTGGACGCAGCTTCAACGGCGAGTCACCGCGCAGCAGCCAGCCAATGGCCTGCAGCGGTACACCGGCATCCGCCAGCGGTGCGACATAGCGATACGACAGTTGCCCGCCATTGGCAAAACTGGTTTCGGTGCCCAGCGTATCGCGTGCGTCGATCACCACCACCTCATGGCCGGCCCGCACCAACGCATACGCACTGGCCAGGCCGATAACCCCACCGCCGATGATACAAACCTGCCTGGCCATACCAGCCCCCAGCCATCGATTAAGAAGTGCCAAGCGTAGACGCAGGCGGCGAGCCGCCGATAATGACTAAAGAGGGCCCACCCATAACCAAAAGCTATACACCCTGTATTCGCTGAAATCAGGCAATTTTGGGCAAAAACGCCCGAGTGTCGATGGACGTGGATTGTGCTTCGATCATTTCGGCCAGCAATTGCCCACTGCCACACGCCAGGGTAAAGCCCAGTGCGCCATGGCCGAGGTTAAGCCAGAGATTGCGAAAGGCCGTAGGCCCCACCAGCGGCAACCCGGTGGGCGTTGCCGGGCGCATGCCGGCCCATTCAACGGCAGCGTCATAGTTGCCTGCCATAGGAAAAGTCTGTCGGGCCAAGCGTTTTATTACCGACAGACGTTTGGGCTCCGGTGCGCTGTTGTAACCCACAATGTCGACCATCGCGGCGATCCGCAGTTGTGCGCCAATGCGGGCATACACGGCTTTGCGGTCATAGTCGGTAATATTGATGCTCGGTGCGGCGTGCTGCGCTTCGATCGGTACGCTCAGGCTATAGCCCTTGAGCGGGTAGATCGGCAGACGCATGGCCGGCAACAGGCTTTGACTGTTATGGCCCGCAGCCAGGATCAGATGTTCGACTGGCAGCACTTCGTCCTGAAGCTCAATAGCCACCACTGTACCAAAGGCCTCGTGGACCTTTAAGACCTTGCGCCCAAGCAGCATCCGGCATTTTCCCGAAGCTTCGAGATGCTCCGCCAGGCGCTGGCAAAACGCATGGCAATCGGCGACCTCTTCGGTAGGGTTATAGATACCTCCGATGAAATTGCCTGAATTCAGCGATGGCTCCAACCTTCGACAGTCATCGGCCGACATCACCTGTTGCTGCAAAGGGTCGCGCACTGTGCGGCGAGCCTGTTCAAAACTCTCGGCAGAACGAAAGGCCAGCAGCCTGCCGTTGCGCTTCCAGTCGAACCCTTCCAGCCTGTCCTCATGACGCCAGCTTTGCAGTGTCTCCTGACTCAGCAGCGCCAAGCGCAGAAGGTGTTCGGAGTTCGCATGGTTGACCGAGGTGCGACAGGCGCCGAGGAACTGCGCCAGCCAGCGCCACTGCGAGGGGTCCAGTCGCGGTCTCAGCTTGAGCGGCGACTCGCCCCGCAGCAGCCCGACCAATGTCTGCAGTGGCACGCCCGCATCAGCGAGCGGCGTGACATATCGGTAGGAAAGCTGACCGCCGTTGGCGAAACTGCTGGCACTGCCCAGGCTGGCTTGCCCCTCGACCAACGTGACATCCATGCCTGCACGCACCAACGCGTAGGCGGTTGCAAGTCCAACGACACCGCCACCAATGATACTTACATGCTTTGCCACAACGTCTCTCACATTTAATGAAACCAAATCGAGACTAGAGGTAAGTGACAACGCCTGAATAATGAATAAAAGTAGGTCTCCTATAAACAACGGTTATGGAAATATGCGCTTACGTCATATCGAAATCTTCCAGGCCATCCGCCAGTCCGGCTCCGTCAGCGCCGCGGCGCAGTTGCTGCATGTGTCGCAACCGGCCGTGACCAAGGTGCTGCAGCATGCCGAATTGCAGCTGGGCTTTGCGCTGTTTTTGCGCGTGCGCGGCAAGCTGCAGCCCACCCCGGAAGCCTTGGCGCTGGAAAGGGAAGTCGAGAAGGTCACCGAGAGCCTGCAAGGTGTGCGGCGCCTGGCCAAGAGCTTGCGTCGCGCGCCTGGACAAAGTGTGCGCATCGGCGCGATCCCGGCGTTGGCCATGTCGCTGCTGCCACCGGCGATCCTGGAATGGAAGCGCGACTATCCGGACATCACCTGCGAGCTGTCCAGCGACCATAGCCGCGAACTGGTGCAGAAGCTGTTGATGCGCGAGATCGACCTGGCGTTGACACTGAATTTCTCCGGTCATCCGGGGTTGACCACGCAAGTGCTGGCCAATGGCATGTTGGTGGCGTTGGCGTCGAAAGGTTATTGGTCAGAAGCCGAAGTGAGCACGCCACTGCCATTGGCCGCGTTGGCGGGCGCACCGTTGATTGGGCTCTCCAGCGCGGATCCGCTGGCAGCCAAGCTCGGCAGCTACCTGGAAAACGTCGTCCCACCGCCTTGGGTAACGATCTCGGTGCAAACCTATTCCCTGGCTCGCGCGATGGTCGAGTCCGGCGCCGGCCTGACCGTCATCGACCCCTTCACCGCCCTCGGCGCATCGACAGCCACCACCTGCATCCGCACGCTCACACCACCGTTGCCGATCACCTTGTATGCCCTGACCCGTGCCAACGAGCCACCGCCGCACATGATCGCGAACCTGCTGGAGATTTTCGGCAACCGCGCCAGTGAATTACTGGAGCGCCTGCTGCCTCAGGGTCAGAGCACGTAATGCATGATCGCCACGAAATGCAGCACGCTGCCTCCGATCACGAACAAGTGCCAGATGCCATGGGAATGGCGCAAGCGATCCTCCAGGGCAAAGAAGATGATGCCGACGGTGTACAACACCCCACCCGCCGCCAGCCAGGTAAACCCCGCCGTGCCCAGCGCGGCGAGCAGCGGCTTGACCGCTACCAGCACGATCCAGCCCATCACCGCGTAGATCACAATCGACAGGATGCGCGCCTCGGAGCGCGGCTTGATCTCTTGAAGGATACCGATCACCGCCAGCCCCCACACAATGCCGAACAGCGTCCAGCCCCATGGCCCGCGCAGCGTCACCAGGCAGAACGGCGTGTAGCTGCCGGCGATCAGCAGGTAGATCGAAAAATGATCGACCTTTTGCATGATCTCTTTACGCCGGCCCTGCACGCTGTGGTAAACGGTCGACGCGCTGTACAGCGCCATCAACGTAACGCCATAAATCGCCACGCTGACAATCTTCCAGGGGCTGCCGTCCAGGCTCGCCACCACCAACATCCACACGACGCCAATACACGCCGCGACAGCACCGAGCAAATGGCTCCAGGCGTTGAATCGTTCCCCGTGGTACATCTGCAACCGACCTCCTGTGACCAATATGGGTGGGCTGGCAAGCCTCCAGCCTTCGCCATAAGAGTGCAAGCGGCTTATGACGTTCCGAGGACGCCGAGCGCATTTGCGGGCACAATCGAACGCATTCGAACAAGAGCCCACGGCCATGCTGATCGACGAAGAATTCACCCTCAAGAAACTGGAAATCTTCCTGGCGTTCATGCGCACCGGCAACCTGGCGCGCGCCGCCGCCGAGCTGCAGACCAGCAACGTCAGCGTGCACCGCGCCATTCATTCGCTGGAAAACGCGCTGCGCTGCCCGCTGTTCAAGCACGAAGGGCGCAACCTCACGCCGCTGGAAAGCGCCTATGTATTGGAAGAGCGCGCGCAGAAACTGGTGGCCGATGTGGTCGACAGCGTACGCCTCACCCGCGAAGCCGCCGGCTTCTCCGCCGAGCGTTTCAAGCTCGGTTCGCTGTATTCGCTGACGGTCAAGACCGTGCCGCAGTTGATCATGGGGCTGAAGATCCGCCGCAGCGAACTCAACATCGACCTGATCCTGGGCTCCAACTTCGACCTGCTCTACAAGCTCAAGAACATGGAGGTGGATGCGATTCTCATCTCCCTGGATGAGCACGCCAACGACCCCGACTGCTCGCAGATCGCACTGTTCAGCGACGACATTTTCCTTGCCACGCCGGCCGACTCGCCCTTCGACCGCAATCAGGACATCGACCTGGCGCAGGTGCGCGACGCAACCTTCATCACCCTCACCCAAGGTTTCGCCACGCATCAGGATGGCAACCGGGTGTTCAAGCAGGCGGGCTTTGAGCCCAAGGTGGCGATGCAGGTGAACGACATCTTCACGCTGCTGAGCATGGTCAGTTCAGGCGTGGGTTATGCGCTGCTGCCGGGGCGGATTGCGGCGGTGTATGAGAACCGCGTGAAGCTGATACCGCTGCAACCCAGGTATCGGTTGCAGCAGCAGATTGGCGTGGTGTTCTTGAAGGCCAAGGAGCGCGACCCGAATTTGCTGGCGTTGCTGGCGGAGTGCCGGATGTATGCCAATCGCCAGGTGGCAACCTGACAAACCGCTTTCGCGAGCAAGCCCGCTCCCAAATTTTTGATTTGTGAATACATTCACTGTGGGAGCTGGCTTGCCTGCGAAGAGGCCAGATCGGTCGGCGCTTATTTGAGATCAGCCCACCAACCCACGCATGATCAAAAACAGCAAAGACGGCCCCAACAAACACCCCAACGCGGTATAAAACGCCGCCGTCAGGCAACCATAGGGCACCAGCTTCGGATCGGTCGCCGCCAGCCCACCTGCCACACCGCTGGACGTACCCATGAGCCCGCCGAAAATGACCGCGCTGCGCGGGTTATTAAGGCCGATCAGCGGTGCCACGAAGGGCGTCATCACCATCACCAGAATGGCCTTGATCAACCCGGCGGCAATCGACAGCGCCATCACCTCGGAGCTGGCGCCGATCGCCGCGCCGGTCACCGGGCCAACGATGTAAGTCACGGCACCAGCGCCGATTGTGGTCAGGCTCACCGCATCGGTGTAGCCGAACGCCATGGCGACGCCCACGCCTGCGATGAACGATGAGCCCACCCCCACGAACAACGCCAATACGCCGACATACCCTGCCCGTTTCAACTCGTCGACGCTTACGCCAAATGCGGTGGCAACAATGGCAAAGTCGCGCAGCATCGCCCCGCCCAGCAAGCCGATGCCCGACAACAACGGAATATCCACCACACCCTTGGAGCCACCGGTAAACGCACCGCCGACATAAGACAGCACCAGGCCCAACAAGATAGCGATAGCCGAGCCGTGCAGCCGGCCTTTGGTAAAGGTGTCGGATATCCAATAGGACACCCACATGGTCAGGCCGATCACGGCAAAACCACTGATCAGGCCGTAGCCGGTGATCACTTTCATCATCGATTCATACATGGCGATCACCCGGCTTCCTTGGTGGGAACAACAGCGCTTGGTTCAGCGTTGCCGATGCGCGTCAGCACCGGCACCAGGGCAAAGCCCAGGACCACCGCCACGGTGCCCGCCAGAATCGCCATGGGGCCGCCACTGATAGCCCCGTAGACGTTTTGCTGCGCCGCCATCGCCACCACGATCGGAATATAAATCGCCGCCCAGAAGCTCACGCCCGGCTCCGACTTGCTGGTAAACCAGCCGCGCTTGCTCAGGTAACTGCCCAAGCCGATCAACAGCAACATGGCGATACCCACCCCGCCGACGTTGGCCGGAATGCCCATCCATTTGCCCAGCAATTCGCCAACAAACAAGCCGGCCAGGGTACAGAACGCCAGAAACGCCACACCGTAGATAATCATTGTCGTTGTCCTCAAAGTGCTCGATCGAAATTGTTGTTTTTGTGCTTCGAAAGCCTTGGGTGGTGCTTTATCGGTGGCGGCGCTCCTCCTCTTGCAGCAGGGCCTGCAAGGTGTCCAGGCGCGCGCCTTCGCAGGCGATCACCGTGCCTTGTTCAAAGACGCGGCGTGACAGGCCGGTGAGCACGGCGCCCGGGGGCAGTTCGATTTGCAGGCGCACGCCGCGTTCAACGGCGCTTTGCACGGTGCCGCGCCAGTCGACGACGCGGCACATGTTGAAGGCCAGGTCGTCGCGCAATTGCTCGGGGTTGTGAATCGGCCGCGCGCGGGTACTGCTTATGTAGGTGATGCGCGGCGTTTTGAGCGGCACGAAGGCTTGCGCCAGCGCCTGGGCCGGTTGCTCCAGCAGCGCGCAATGGGACGGCACGCTGACGGCCAGGCGCTTGGCAACACCATTGCCCTTCACCCGGTTGGCGACCCGCTGCATGGCTTCATCGCTACCGGCGATGACGGTCTGGTTATCGGCGTTGATATTGGCCAGGTATACCGGCGTCTCGGGGCTGTGGATTTCGGCCAGCAGTGCTTCGACTGTGGATAACTCGGGACCGATCAAGGCGGTCATGCCGTAGCCCTGGGGATAAGCTTGCTGCATCAGCTCGCCGCGCAAGCTGACCAGTTTGATTGCATCCGTGAACGCCAGCGCACCGGCGATCACAGCCGCCGGGTAAGCCCCAATCGACAAGCCCGCGACGTAATCCGGGGTGTGTTGCAGCAGGCGCGCGTTGGCCACGCCGACGATCAACAGACAGAGTTGGACCGCACGGGTGCTCGCAAGGGCTTCAGCCGAATCCAATGCGCGAACGTCTTCACCCAGCGCATCACTGGCCTGCTCCAGCACCTCGGCGGGCAAGGCCTTGAGCATGCCCGGCCGTTGCGCGCCCTGCCCTGGGAACACCAAAAGGCTGCTCATGCCACCGCCTGCCAAGGATCAAGGACCAGGCGGGCACCGCTGGCGGTTTTCAACAGCACCCGGCGCGATGGACCGGCCCATTCACGCAAGGCAACGGCGCCCAACGGTGTTTGCAGTTGCATATCCACAACGCACGCGGCCTTATCCAGGGTGGCCAGGAGGTCGCGGGCATCACTGCGATCAAGCGGCCTGGGCATCCGCAGAATCAAATCCAGATCGCTTTGGGCATGCAGCGCTTCTATGCCCGTTGCCAGCTCAAAACCCGCGCTGCCCGTGACACCCCAGCTCAAAGGCGCCAACACGGGCCGCAGTTGATCGAGGGCGTGCAGTGCCGGGAGATCCCGCGTCGAGACAACCTCGCGCAACGCTTCCGGTGCGACTCGCCGCTGCACGGCGGCAATCGGCATCACGGCTGCAAAGCGCTGCTCACGCAAACGTCCGCGCACGCCCACCGCGACAAACCCCGCCGCGACCACGGCGCGACGCACGACCACCGTGCCAACCGCAACCTGTGCCCACGCGGGCGCATCAGCGGGCAAATGCGCCGGGGTCATGCCCCAGAGCAGGTCGTGGGCGTTCACCACTGTTCCCGCAGCAGTTGGCGCACATGGCTGGAGGCGGCGCGATGGGTTGCGCCGAGGCGGCCGCTCAAATCGCAGGTGTCGATATCCTTGATCGCACTCACCAGGCAATCGCTGACGCGCGCCAGGTCCTGCGGCGTGGGCTGTTCGATCTGGCTGACCGGCAGGGTTTCCCACAACAAGCCAAGGCTGGCATAGCTGTCGATGTCATAGGCCATCGGCGGCACGCTGGCGGCCAGGTTCTCCAGCTCTTCGACGCTGCGCAGGGTCACCCGCGCCGCCGACGCCTTGCCCATGGCGTGCACCATCACACCGGGGTCGCGCAGGGCGATCAGGCGGTTGGCCTGGTAGCCATGGGCGAGAAACGCCCCGGACATCGCCTTGCCCACCAGCAGCGCGATCACCGGGTGCCCGGCCAGTCGGGCGCGCGCGTAGCTGTCGGCGGCGGCCGCCAGGGCCTGGTGAATACCGAGGGCTTCTTCACGACGGCCGTAGGCTTGGCTGGGCACGTCGACGATGGCGACGATCGGGCGTTTGTCGCCTCGGGCGATGGCTTCATCAACAGCCTTGGCCAAGCCCCAGCCTTCCAGCAAGCCGACTTCGCCGTTGCGGGCCCGGGGGAAGCGGTTGTGTGCGTCGGTCACCACGGCGATAAAGCGCACGGCGTGTTCGCCCAGCGCGCCATCGGCCACTTTTAATGAGTTGGGCAAACCCGCAACGGGCGTCGCGCCGGCGCTCAAGGCGTTGAACCAGTGCAAACCTCTCATGGACGTTCTCCTTGATACAACGCGCGCACGGTCGCCGGGTCGATCTGTGGCGCAGCGTCCAGTTCGGCCAGACGCGCCAGGTAATAATCCGCTCGGCGGCTGCGTTGCTCGGCGGGCACGCCTTGTTGCAACAGCGCGCTGACGGTCTGCTGAATCTCGGCCACATCGTCCGCCACGTAACGATCGGCCAGGCCGCTGTTGAAGCGCTGTTCACCGCCGGTAAGGCTCCAGATGAACGGTCGGTCGCGCGAATCGTATTCTTCCAGGCCGGCTTCCTGCTCGATCACTTGCGGGCCATTCAGGCCCAGGCGTGCTTCGCGGGTGACCACAAGGTAGCTGCACAACCCCGCCGCGATGGACATGCCGCCAAAGCAGCCGACGCTGCCGGCCACCACGCCGATCACCGGCTGGTACTGGCGCAATTCGACAATCGCGGCGTGGATATCCGCAATGGCTGCCAGGCCGAGGTTGGCTTCCTGCAGGCGCACGCCGCCGGTTTCCAGCAGCAGTACGGCGCGGGTCGGGATGCCCTTGCGGTTGTCTTCGGCGGCCAGCTCCAAAGCACCGGCGATTTTCGCGCCGCCCACTTCGCCGAGGCTGCCGCCTTGAAAGTTGCCTTCGATGGCAGCAATGACAACGGGTTTTGCGTCGATGCTGCCCTTGGCGATCACCACGCCGTCATCGGCCTGCGGCACCACGCCCTGGCGGCTGAGCCACGGCGACATGACGCGCTGGAACGGGTCGATCAATTCGCGATAAGAACCGGCGTCCAGCAAAGCCTTGGCCCGTTGCCGCGCGCCGAGCTCAACGAAGCTGTGTTTGGTGAGCAAGTCAGTCATGGCCGATCTCCTCGAAACCCTGCTCCAGGCGTAAGCGCACCACACCGGGCGTGGCGCCGAAATCATGGATATCAATGTTCAAGGCCGGTGGCGTCTGTTCCTGGAAGATGCGTTGGAACAGGTGCTGCCAACGCTGTTCAGCGCCATTGACTGAGGTTTGCACCTGGATCGTCAGCGTGCCCGGCGTGCCTGGTTCCAGCAGCACTTCCAGGTCGCCCGAACCGACACAACCCACCAGCGCGCGGCCTTTGGGCGGTTGCCCGGCGGGGAATTCAAAGGATAGGGTTTCCATCAAGACGCTCCGTCGAGGCGGTCGATAAACAGGCAGGCGGCCAACAGGTCGGCGGCGCCGCCGGGGGAGGCATTCAGGGCCAGCAATTGGGTGTCGAGTGCGTGCAAGTGGCGGCGACCGGCAAGGGTCGCGCTGCCGCCGGCGTCCAGCACCGCCTGGGCGCCGTGTTGCATCGTCCGTAGGCCTTCCGGACCGGCGCGGTAAAGCACGCAGGTGTCGGCCAGCTCGGTCATGATCGCGAGCAAGGCATCCAGGCGCGCGTTCTGTTCGCCGGCGTTTTGCAGGCGGCTTTTGCGCAGTTGCGGCAAGCCACGTTGTACCACCGACGGGAAGCCAAGCTGGGCTTCTTCACGGGCACCGCGTGCGCCATAGCGTTGCGCGACCTGAGCGCCGTGGCTCATCGGCTGCGGGGCGAACCGGTCGTTGAGCAGCGCCAGGCGGGCTGCGTTCAGCGTAACGTCGCGTGGATCCAGGGCGGCGGCGGCGGTGAGCAGGCCGAGCGCCCAGATGGCGCCGCGATGGGTGTTTACGCCGCCGGTGGTGGCGAGCATGGCCTGCTCACCTTCACGCCCGAGACAGCCGAGGGCTTCGCGCAGGGGCAAGCCGACCTCACCGAATTCCAGCGCCGCTTCGGCCATTTCCTTGAACATCGGCCACAGCGACAACGCCGAGGCGTGCATCAGGCCCAGGTGCAGATCGTTGTGAGCGCCGTTGCCACGCCGGTCAACCAAGGCAGGTTTGGGCGACAGGTCGGCTTCATCGATCAGCGCATCAACGGCTATATCGGCCAGGCGATCCGCCAGGGTGAGTTCATGCAGTTTAAGGGCGCGCATTTACCAACTCCTGAACTTGGCGGGCGGGTTGTACAGGCCACCGGACCACTCCACCAGGTCGGCCACACTCTTGGCGGCCAACAGCTCGCGGGTGGCGTCGGTGCGGCGGATCCCTAAGTCTTCGGGGAGGGCGATCAGGCCTTCGCGGCGCATGCGTGCGGTGTCCTTGGGGTTGTGGCGCAGGCCGATGGCGGTCACCCCGGCGACGGCGGCGATCATCGCCTGGCGCTCCTCGAGGGAGCGCGCCTTGTACAGGTAGGCGATGCCTTCTTCGGTGAGCAAGTGAGTTACGTCGTCGCCGTAGATCATGATCGGCGCCAGCGGCATGCCGCTCTTGCGCGCCACTTCCACTGCGTCGAGGGTGTCGACGAACGTGGGCTTGCCGCCTTCCTGGAAGGTCTCGACCATTTGCACCACGAGTTTTTTGCCGCGTTCCAACAACGCTTCGGGCGCATCATCGTGGCGCATGTCCAGCCAGGCGGGCGTGCCGTGACGGCGACCGCGCGGGTCGTGGCCCATGTTCGGCGCACCGCCGAACCCGGCCAGTCGGCCGCGGGTCACCGTGGAGGAATGCCCGTCACCGTCGACTTGCAGGGTGGCGCCGATAAACAGGTCCACCGCGTATTGGCCGGCGAGTTGGCAGAACATCCGGTTGGAGCGCATCGAGCCATCGCGGCCGGTGAAAAACACATCCGGGCGTGCGGCGATGTAGTTTTCCATGCCCAATTCGGTGCCGAAGCAATGCACGCTCTCGACCCAACCGCTTTCGATGGCGGGGATCAGCGTGGGGTGCGGGTTGAGGGTCCAGTTGCGACAGATCTTGCCCTTCAGACCCAGGGATTCGCCGTAGGTGGGCAGGATCAGTTCGATGGCGGCGGTGTTAAAGCCAATGCCATGGTTGAGCGACTGCACGTTGTGTTTTTCGTAGATGCCCCGGATCGCCATCATCGCCATCAGCACGTGCACCGGCTTGATGTGGCGCGGGTCGCGGGTGAACAGCGGTTCGATGTAGAACGGCTTGTCGGCCACCACCACAAAATCCACCCAGCTCGCCGGAATGTCGACGCGAGGCAAATCCGTCACGTCGTCCACCAACTGGTTGACCTGCACGATCACAATGCCGTCGCTGAAGGCAGCGGGTTCGATCAGTGCCGGGGTATCTTCGGTGCTGGCGCCGGTGTAGATGTTGCCGGCGCGGTCGGCCACGAAACCGGCGGACAGCACCACGTTGGGGATCAGGTCCACCACCAGCCGGGCGTAGAGTTCGATGTAAGTGTGGATCGCGCCGATTTCCAGCAGGCCGTCTTCCAGCAACTGGCTGATGCGCAAGGATTGGGTGCCGGCGAAGGAAAAGTCGAGCTTGCGGGCGATGCCCTTTTCAAACAGGTCCAGGTGCTCGGAACGGCCGACGCTGGGCATGATCATGTGCAAATCGTGGAGCTTGCCCGGGTCGGCCTTGACCAGGGAGCGCGAGAGGAAGTCGGCTTGCTTCTGGTTGTTGCCTTCCAGCACCACGCGGTCGCCGGGGAGGATCAGCGCTTCGAGGGCCTCGACGATTTTGTCACTGGGCAGCACCGCCCCGTCTGCAAATTGCCTGACCAGCCCGAGCCGGCGCTGCTTCTCGTCGCGCCGCCGCGTCCAGCGCGAGTCGGGGGTGATTGTTGTTGTCATGGTCGCTCCACGGATTTGCTGTCGTGGGGCTTACCTTAGGAGCGATTGAGGGGGCCATCAATCAAGCTGGACGTTTGACTGTTACGCCTGGGTTAATGATGGCTCAATTAACACGGGGCGTTCAGACCCTGCGCCATTCGCTGCGATGGAACCATAGGGTCCTGAAAAACGCCAACCCCGCAAAAACGTGCAACCCCGACACGGCCGCCCAACTCCAATCCCACAGCCCTGACAGCGCCTGCGCGTAAACCGGTAACAGCAGCACGAGCAACGCCACCAGCGCGCACGCACCCACTTGCTCCCAGTTTCTCAAGCGACTGGGGCGGGACGCTATCGCGTAACCCAACAATGCGCCCAGACACACAATCAGCAGGCTCAGCAGGTCATGCTCGCCGACCGGAGGCCACCCCAGCAGGTTGAGCGGCAGGCAGACCGCGAACAGGGTGAACGAGCAGATCGCGACATACACAAAAGCGTACTCAAGCGCATCCAGCAGACGATCACGGATAAACCCACGAGCCTGTTTATCCTCTTCCGGTGTGGGTCCTTGGGAAATCGCCACCGCCAGCAGACCCGACCCGAGACCGCCCAGGGTCATGACCACGAAATTGCTCACAACGCCTTTGATTGCCTTATCGGCACCCATCAGCTTGAGGCTTTCGAGGTACACCAGAATAAACACCGCGCCCGCGGTGGCAATCATGAAGCCCCACAGCTTCCCCCGGTTGGACTGCACGTTCATGGTTACCACCGCAGTGAACACCAGCACGCCAAACCACATCAGCAGCGTGCCGGTAAAACGGTTGAGGTTGTACAGCCAGGCAAACCCATCCAAAAGCCACATTGCGTCGATACTTCTGTCGAAAAACTCCATTGGCTATCGGCAGTGGGGCGAGGATCTTTACGATGGGGGGAGCAAGTGTTCCGTGGCTCGTCGCGATTGCCCAAGACGCCCTCCCCACACTTTGACCCAGTCACCCCCACTGATCGCTAGCCAACAGGTCCTCCGCATTTCCCGGCAAGGTGGTGCCGCCGTCAATCAAAATGTGGGAGCGGGCTTGCTCGCGAAGGCAGGGTGTCAGGCCATGCAACTATGACTGACCCACCGCATTCGCGAGCAAGCCCGCTCCCACATTTGCCCTGTGGTGTTTGTTAGATAGCAGTTCCATTAAGGGACCGATCAGTCCCTTTTTGGGACCACCTCCGGCGATGGGCTGACTTGCTCCAACGCCCTGTCGACCAACAATTGTCCGAACTCAGCCATTTGCTGAATCCCCAGCATGATTGCGCGCTGGGAAGCATCCAGGTCGAAAGCCAGGTTGCAGGTGAGTGCGTTGAGGGAGGACAGGGTTTCGCTGGCATTGACCAGCAGGGTTTCGGTGGTTTGGTGGGGGGTTACGGTGAAAAGGGGCGGATTGGGGGTAGGTTTGACCATGATTTACAGCTCCGATATGTGATGGAGACTGCCCTCTTCCGCTTGCACGCAAATAAGGTGGCAGCCGTGCGCAGGTGTGCAAGACCGGGCATATCGGACCCCGGCAGACCCCGAGGGATCTCCCACGCACAGCCGCCATAACAAATACAGCAGGCATAAAAAACGCCCGTTGACTGGCTATGGGCGCTGGTGCGCCGACATGTAACCGGACTTGCACGTCCGTGTCACCGTTTTTTGCGATGACGGAACGAAGACTAGGCGTGCTGACTCGCTGCGACAAGTTCATGCACTGCCCAAAATCTTGCAGGAAAAATCCGAAGCCCGCCGGTCTACAACTTCATGTCTATGCTCACAGTCCCCAAACCTTCAAGCGGATAGCTGCGGTACTCATAAACCTCACCACGAACAGTGAGGTGGATGACCCCATCCACCCGGGTCACTTGGACATCAGGCTCTTTGGTTTTCAAAAAGGGATGTGCCGAAACCAGCGCTGTCAGTATCTCCTGATCACTACCCAAGTCCTCATGAACGTAGTACCTGTAAGAAAACCCTACCGTCGCGCCGCCCTGGCTGTCACGGGCGCCATAAATTGAGCTGCCATTGCCCAAAGATTGTTTCAAAACCACTTCGTCCAGATCCGGTGCACCGGATGACATGATCCAATTGCCCCCAATGTAAATCAGGCAGGCCGCCAGCAGGCAGTTGCGCAGGATAGGTAAGAGGCCCTTAGTGGCCCTGAGAAATTGCATACTCAATACCCCTCCTTATCCAATATTGATCCCGAGGATCATCGCCAAAAGGGTCACCACCCCACCATGCCCCAAACTCCGGCATGGTGGTTTTCGCGAATGTTTGAGCGACACCTGCCGCCCGTAATAGAACACTTTCGGGAATGCCCAGTACCGTCCCTGTCGCACCATAATTGAAATTACCAAAAGCTTCGTACTGACGCCCTTGCTTCTTGTAGTTCCATGGGCCGGCTGCACGAACCTGGGAATAAAACCACGAATAGGCGAATGACGAGCCAGCCTTGAGATGAATGCGCTTGCTTTTGGATATCGCCATGTTTTCAAGAATTGAAACACTAGGCGGCATTAATGGTACGGCCATTTGCTGGTCCTTGCTGGCATTGAGGAGCGCAGAAATTAGCCACTTCACTCGGGCATGAAAACCCAATAAATCCAAATGCAGAATTCGCCTACAGCAACCACATCCCATTCCGACGAGATTTTCAGGTTGTTGCTCGGAACCTGTCTCTTTAGCCTTCGTTTGTCCAAACCCCACCCACGGGCGAACGTCATGAATCCGAACTCTAAGCCCAATCTGGGTATGCACAACCCACCTCACCCAGGCGAAATTCTGCTTGAAGATGTAATCCCTGCCGTGGGCATTACCATCACCGAAATGGCGCGACGCCTTGGCTTCGCCCGTGAGACTTTTTCAAGGATTTTGCATGGGCGTGCGCCGGTCAGCCCTGACCTTGCCGTCCGGTTGGAGCGGGCTGGCGTGAGCAGCGCCCGTTTATGGCTGTCGATGCAAAGCGCCTACGACTTGTGGCAGGCCGAGCATCGGGAGCAGCCAGTGATTGAGCGGTTTGCGCGGATTGATTGAGGTATGGAGCCGAGCGTAATTCAGTGTGGGAGCTGGCTTGCCTGCGATGGCGGTGGGTCAGCTGGCTAATGTGTGACTAACCCACCGCTATCGCAATCGCAGCATAGTTAAGGCATGCGAGCATCTGTAGTGAGCGGGCTTGTCCCGCGCTGGGCTGAAGCGGCCCCAAACCAGGCGACTCGGATTTATCTGGAACTCGGCGGCATATTCATTGGGGCGGCTTCGCCACCCAGCGCGGGACAAGCCCGCTCACTACAAAGATGTGTAGATACCTATGGCTATCGCAGGCAAGCCAGCTCTCACAGTAGGTCGCACTGAATTTGAGAAGAGTGTTCAGGCCAATCCGGATTCGACCAGCAAGGCTTCCAACCCCATGAGGTCCGGCACCTTCGCCACATGCTCCCCCACCTGCACCGCCGCCAGCTCCAGCGGGCACAGCGGCACGTCCACATAGCTCAACTCGCTGTCGAGCTTGTACGAGCGCGGAATCCCCTGGATCACCAGCGCAATAAACTTCAACGTCGACCGCTCACCCAACGCATTCAACACCACGATCCGTGAACGGGTGCCGGTCACGCTGGCTTCGCCACACACCGCTTCAAAGCTGATCAGCGGGATCTGCCGATCACGCCAGGTCACTTGCCGCAAATACCATGGCGGCGCATCGCTGGCCGGTTCGCCGCGCTGGAAGTCGATCAGCTCGGCGATGGCGACGTTGGGCAGGATCAGGTGCCGATCGGCCAACGGCAGCAGCAGGCCGGTGAGTTGGCTGGCGCGGTGGTCAAGCATGGGACTTGCTCCAATAGGCGATGCTTTCCAGCAGCACCGTCTCTTGATACGGCTTGCCGAGGTAGTCGTTCACACCAATGGCCATCGCGCGGTCGCGGTGTTTCTGGCCGGTGCGCGAGGTGATCATGATGATCGGCAGGCGCATCAGGCGCGGGTCGTTGCGCACTTGGGTGGCCACTTCGAAGCCGTCCATGCGCGGCATTTCGATGTCGAGCAGCATCAGGTCCGGCGTGTGTTCTTCCAGCACGGCGAGCGCGTCGATGCCGTCCTTGGCGGTGAGCACGTTCATGCCATTGCGCTCCAGCAGGCGGCTGGTGACTTTGCGCACGGTGACCGAATCGTCCACCACCAGCACCAGCAGCGGGCGTTTTTTCAGCGGATCGTTGAGGATCAATGGCGCGTCGACCCTCTGGGCGGGCAAGGCCGGCGGGCGGGCGCGGATATGCGCCAGCAAGTCGATGATCAGCACCACGCGTCCGTCGCCCAGGATGGTTGCGCCGGACAAGCCCTGCACGCCGGCAAACTGAGGGCCCAGGCCCTTGACCACGATCTCCCGCGTGCCGGCCATGGCGTCCACATGGATGGCCACGCGCCGCTCATTGCACTGCACCAACAGCACCGGCACCGGCTGGTACTGGCCCAGCAGTTTCGGGCGGCTGACGGTGTGCAGCAGGTCGCCGAGGTAGAACAGCTCATAGCGCTGGCCAGCGTATTCATAATGGGGCGGGTCTTGCTGATAATGCCCGGCCAACTCATGAGGCAGTACCCGAACCAAGCCTTCGAGGGTGTTGAGCGGGATCGCATATTGATCGTCCGCGCACTGCACCATCAGCGCGCGGTTGACCGACACGGTAAACGGCAGGCGGATTCGAAAATGCACGCCTGCGCCGGGCGTCGAATCGATGACCATCGAGCCACCGAGCTGGCGCACTTCTTCATGCACCACGTCCATGCCCACGCCGCGCCCGGAAATCTGGGTGATCTTCTCTGCGGTGGAGAACCCCGGCTGCAGGATGAACTGCAACACGTCGCGGTCACTCATGTCTTGATGGGGGGACAGCAGGCCGCGCTTGATCGCCTTGCGCCGCACCGCTTCCAGCGGCACCCCGGCACCGTCGTCACGCATGTCGAAGACGATATCGCCGCCTTCGTGGGTCAGGTCCAGGGTGATGCGGCCTTTCTCCGGTTTGCCGGCCAGCAGCCGTGCATCGCGGGACTCCAGCCCATGGTCGACCGCATTGCGCAACATGTGCTCCAACGGCGCCGCCATGCGTTCCAGCACGTTGCGGTCCATCTCGCCCTCGGCATTGCCGACGATGAATTCCACGTCCTTGCCCAACTCGCCCGCCACCTGGCGCACGATGCGCTTGAGGCGCGGCAGCATGCGTTCGAACGGCACCATGCGCGTGCGCATCAGGCCTTCCTGCAGCGCGGTGTTGATGCGCGCCTGCTGCTGCAGCAGGTCATGGGCATCTTCGTTGCGACGTTCGAGGGTGTCCTTGAGGTCGAGCAGGTCGGAGGCCGATTCCGACAGCGCGCGGGACAGCTGCTGCAACTGCGAGTGGCGGTCCATTTCCAGCGGGTCGAATTCTTCGTAGCCCAGGCGTTCGGCCTCGGCCTGCTGGCGGCTGAGGAGACGGCCCTGGGTTTCGCTGTCGAGACGGCGCAGTTGGTCGCGCATGCGCTCGATGGTGGTTTCCACTTCGCTCAAGGCAATACGCGCATCGTTGACTTGCTGCTCGATACGGCCACGGAAGATCGAGGTTTCGCCGGCCAGGTTGACCAGATCGTCGAGCAGCTCGGCGGAGATCTTCACCGTATCGGCAGCCGGGTCCACCGCGGCTTCCGCCTTGCCCGCCGGCAGCGCCACCGGTGTCACCGCCTCTTCGCTTGGGTGCACCAGGCTTCTGATCCGCTCGATGAGTTTGTCCACCGAGCCGACCGGCAGGCCGTCCGCCACGGCGTCGATCATCTGCGCCAGGCGGTCGTGGCAGCCTTGCAGCAGCGCAAACAGCTCGGCGGACGGCGCGAGCAACCCGGCCGACAGGCCTTCGTAGAGAAACTCCAGCTCATGGGCCAGGTCGCCGATGGGCGCAATCTCGACCATGCGCGCGCCGCCCTTGAGGGTGTGCAGGTCGCGCAGCAGGGTTTCGACTTCCTGGCGGTTGCCGGGCTCGGCCTGCCAGCGCAGCAAGGCGCTGCCGGAGCTGTCGAGAATATCAGCGGCTTCTTCGAGGAAAATATCCAGCAATTCAGGGTCGGCGGCAGACGCTTGCGCGGCCTCGGCCGGTATGGCGGGTGTGCTGCGTTGGCGCCATTCGCGCAGTTGGGCGATCAGCTCGGCGGCATCGTTCAAGGGTTGATGCTGTTGCAGTTCTTCCAGTTGCAAGTCCAAGCGTTCATGGCTGGCCATCAGCAACAGGGACAGCTCGGCCGAGTAACTGTAGCGGCGGTCCACCAGCCCTTCGTACAAGCATTCCAACTCATGGGCCAGGTCGCCGATCGGCTGGATTTCGGCCATGCGTGCGCCGCCCTTGAGGGTGTGCAAGTCGCGTTGCAACGACGACAACGGCGCGGCGTTGTCGGGATCCAGCAACCAACGCTTGAGCGCCTGTCCGGCGCTGTCGAGGATGTCCACGGCTTCTTCGAGGAAGATCTCGACGATCTCGTCGTCCACCGTCGTTTCGCGCTCCAATTGCTGCGTGGCGGCACCCAGCTCGGAAATGCTCGGCGCGCGGTTGCCGTCACGTTTGATCAGGCCGGTGGCGGACGGGTCGAGGGCTTCGTCCAGCAGCTCGCGCAGGGCTGCGACCCGCGCCGGCGCCGGGCTGACTTCCTGGCCGGCCGCCAGTTGGTCGAGCATGCTGATCAACGCTTCATGGGCCTGTTCGGCTTCGTGGAAAAACTGCTCGCTCACGGCCAGGCTGCTTTCTTCCACGGCGCCATAGAGGTCGAGCAAGGCTTCGCAGAGTGCGTCGATCGCGTGCAGGTCCGCGGCATGCGCGCCCTCGCCCAGGGTGGTCAACTCGTCCAGCAGCGCGGTGAGTTCCTGGCGCGCGCCGGGGTGCTGTTGCCAGCGGCGCAGCAGGCTTTCGGCGTCGAGCAGGATGTCCATGCCCTGGGCCAGGAAGTTGGCGATCAGGTGCGGGTCGCGCTTGATGCGCAGGCCGGTATTCGGTACGTCGAGCAGCGCTTCAAGCTGGTGATCGAGCAAGCCCTGGGTGCGGTTGATCAGGGCTTGCGCACCTTTGATCGGCGCCAGGGGGTCACTGTCCAGGTCACGCAGCGCACGCTGAAACAGGCCTTCTGCCTCCAGCAGCAACTCCACTGCATCCAGGTCCAGCGGCAGGCGATGGGCCTTGTACTCGCGGGTCAAGTGATCCAGCGGGCGCGCCAGTTCGGCAATCGGCAGCACGCCGGCCATGTAGGCGCTGCCCTTGAGGGTGTGCAAGGCGCGTTGCAGTTCGTCGCTGACTTGCAGCGGCACATGCTCGGCGGCCTGTTGCAGGAAGTGGTTGAGGCTGTCCAGATGGCTCTGGGCTTCGTTGCGGAAGATCTCCAGCAACAGCGGGTCATGGGGCTCGGCGGCCGGCGCTTGCGTACCGCTGGCCAGCGCATGGGCGCGGGCGGCCAGGGCGTCGACTTCATCGCGTTGGCGTTGATCGTCGGTGGCAAAGTCGGCGATCAGTTCGGGCAGCAAGGCCACCGCTTCATCCAGCACCTGCTGCACCTCGGCGCCGAGGACCACGCTGCGTTCCAGGACGCGATTGAGCAGGTTTTCCACGGCCCAGGCCAGTTCGGCCAATACCAGGGCGCGCACCATGCGGCCGCTGCCTTTGAGCGTGTGGAACGCACGGCGCATTTCACCCTGGGCCGTCTTGTCGACGCTGTTGGGCAGGTGGCGGTGCAGCGCCTCAAGAACTTCGTCGGTTTCCTCAAGGAAGACTTCGCGCAGTTCATCGTCGATGGGTGCCTCATCGGCCAGTGGCGGCAGCAAACTACCCGGGCGCTGCAGGGCCGGCGGGTTCAGGCGCGACGTCGGACTGGCCAGCGCATCGAACTGGGATTGGCTCGGCGTGACCTCGCCCGAAAGCGCGCCATCCGGCGCAGCCAACGCCTGGCGCCAGGGTTTTTCGGCGGGCAGGTAACCCAATGCAGCCAGGCCTTGGGTGGCCAGTTCCAGCACTCGTTCGCCAGTAGCATCCGGGTCCTGGAGCAGGCGTTCGAGGTAATACTCCAAGCCGCTGATCACGTCGGCGAAATGCGCCAGTTGCGGCTGCGAAGGCGCAGCGTCGTTGCCCATCAATTGTTCGTCGACATAGTCGGTGCAACCGCGCATCAGGCTCGCCGCGCGGGGTAACGGGATCATCGCGAGCGCGCCGCGCACCTGGCTCAGCAGCTCCGGCAGGGATTCCAGGCGCTGGCGGTCCCAGTGCGCTTCGATGCAGTCGATCACCAGCTCCTTGGCTTGCTTGAGGCACTGCCAGGATTCGCGAATCACCAATTGGTGGATCTGGGTCAGGTCGGTGGTCGGCAGGCGGCTTTCTTCGCGACTTTCCGGCTCGACGGTGCCGACCATGCCCGCCAGCGTGGCTTCGACGTAGAGCAACGCGCCGGCCACGTCCATCAACACGGCGTCGTTGGGTTCGCGCTGGCCTTGGGCCAGGCTCAGCACCACGGCGAGCTGGTCGATGATGACTTTGCGCGGCTGGCCGAAGCCCAGCACCGCCAGGGTGTCGGCGATCTGCCGCAGCGGTGCCAGCAACGCGTCAAGGTCGCTGGTGTGCTGGCGGTCGCTGCGTACAAATAAGTCGAGGCGTTCCTTGACCCGCACCAGTTCTTCACACAAGGCACCCAGCACCGAGCCCATGGCGTTGCGGTCCGCGCCGGCCAGGCGGGCGCGTTCGGCATCGACCACGGCACTGTCGGGCAAGGCCTCGTCCAGGCCGTAGCGTTCCTTGAGGCTTTGCATGCGCGGTGTCGGCCGGGTGACCTTGGCCACATAGAACAACAGGCTCTTGAGCAGCTCGTCCGGCGCCGGCTGGTTGACCCCGTCGATACCTTGGGCGAGCAGACGCTTGAGTTGTTTGTCGCTGGCCTTGAGCAGGCTGCGCAACGCCGGGCTGTTGGCGATCACGCCGGTGAGCATGCCTTCGACCAGTGCCGAGGCGACCTGCCACAGCGGCAACAGCGGCGCGCCCTGGCACAAGGCTTCAAGGCGTGCGAACACCCGCGCCATGTCCTCCAGGTTGCTCGGGCCGTGGTCTTCGCGCAGCAATCCCGCCAGCGCCTGTTGCAACAGGTGGTGCCACTGGCGCAATTGCTCTTTGAGGTCGGGCACCGCACGTTGGGCCAGGGCTTCATCGGGCAACGGCGCTATCGTCAGCAACTGCGGGCTGAACAGGCTGGTCTCCGACAGCAGGCTTTCGCCGTGCGCGCTGCGCAGGTCGTTGAGCAGCGGCAGCACCACCAGCGGCAAGTCACGGCGGGCGCTGTGCACGCGGTCCAGATACAACGGCAGTTGGCCGAGGGCCTGTTGCAGCAGGCGGATGCTTTCGTCGCGCTGGCTGACGCGCTCGGCCTGCAGGGCCACGGCGAGTGCTTCAATTTCTTCGGCCAACAGCGCCGCGCCGTAGAACTCGACCATCTGCAGGGCGCCATGCACTTGATGAACGCACGCCAGGCACTCGCCGAGGGCGTCGCCGTCGGTGGTTTGGGCATACGCATCCAGCGCAGACCGGGCCTGTTTCAGGGTTTCGGCAATGTCGTCCTTGACCCATTCGAGGGCCACGTAGTCGTGCCGATCAACCATATTCACTCCGGTGAGAATTTTTGAGTTGCAGATGCCGCCAGGAATAATGGAGATCTAATGTGGGAGCTGGCTTGCCTGCGATGGCGGTCTGTCAGTTGATATATAGGTAGCTGACCCACCGCTATCGCAGGCAAGCCAGCTCCCACATTTGGACTGTGGTGTTCTTTGGGTCGCATTTCAATCATCGACCTGTTGTGGCGGCGGGAGGGTGAAACCCGACACCGATCTGCGCAACTCGCTGGCCATTTTCGCCAGGTTACCAATGCTTTCGGCGGTGGCCGTGGAGCCCGACGACGTTTGGGTGGTGATCTGCTGGATCACGTTCATGGTCAGGGAAATCTGCCCCGCCGACGACGTCTGTTGCTGCGCCGCATTGGAGATACTCTGGATCAGCGCCGCCAGGGTTTTCGACACGCCTTCGATCTCTTCCAGCGCCACGCCGGCATCCTGCGCCAGGCGTGCGCCGCGCACCACTTCGGTGGTGGTCTGTTCCATGGAGATTACCGCTTCGTTGGTGTCGGCCTGGATCGCGCGCACCAGGGTTTCGATCTGCCGGGTCGCGGCCGATGAGCGCTCGGCCAGCCGCTGCACTTCATCGGCCACCACGGCAAATCCGCGCCCGGCATCGCCGGCCATGCTGGCCTGGATTGCAGCGTTCAGGGCGAGGATGTTGGTCTGGTCGGCAATGTCATCAATCAGGCTGACGATGTCGCCAATCTCCTGGGACGACTCGCCCAGGCGCTTGATGCGCTTGGCGGTGTCCTGGATCTGCTCGCGAATGTTGTCCATGCCGTGGATGGTGTTGTGCACCACCTCGTTGCCCTTGTTGGCGATCTCCACCGAGCGCTCCGCGACGGCTGAGGATTCTGCGGCGTTGGCCGACACCTGGTCGATGGACTGGGCCATCTGGTTGATCGCGGTGGAGGCTTCGGCGATCTGCTGGGCCTGGTGTTCCGAGGCCTGGGCCAGGTGCATGGCAGTGGCCTGGGTGTCCTGCACCGCGCCGGCGACTTGCCCGGCGGTGAGGTTGATGGTGGCGACCAGGTCGCGCAACTGGTCCACGGAATAATTGATGGAGTCGGCGATGGTGCCGGTGAAGTCTTCGGTCACCGAGGCGGTCACCGTAAGATCGCCGTCGGCCAGGTCTTCGATTTCGTCCAGCAGGCGCATGATCGCGTTCTGGTTGCGCTCGTTTTTCTCGGCGGTTTCACGCAATTGACGGTTGGTCTCGCGCACCATGACGAGGCCGATCAGGATGATTGAGGTCAACGCCAGCAGGCCCAGCACATAGCCGCCGATGGTGTCGAAGCTGCGCCCGCTGGCCAGGTTTTCAAATCCGGTGGCCAGGTGCGAGGCTTCGTCGAGCAGGGTTTGCGACAGGTTGAAGATATTGCTCGCGGAGGCGCGCACCTGGAACAGTTGCGGCGAGGTTTCGAGGATTTCATCCACGGACCCGGAGACAAACTCGAACAGCTCGGCGATTTCTCCCAGCCGTGCACGGGCATCGCGGTCCTCGACTTGCGTGATGCGCAGCCCTGGGTTGCCGTTGAGCATGCCGTTGAGCACCACGCCGAAGCGGTTGGCATCGCGACCAAAGGCATCGGCGGCCTGCACAGCGTTTTCATCGCCGGCCAGGACGGTGTTGACCGCGCCCAGAATTCGTTCGGCCAGCAACGACTGGCGCTGGGCCAGGGCCACCTGGCTGGCCGGGGCGCCGCGTTGCAGGAGGATGTCGACAACCTTTTCCGATTCCATCTGCAGTTGCGGCACGGTTTCGGCGAGCGTCGCGGCCACCTGATGCAAAGACAGCACCGTTTGTTCGCTGGCGAGGATCGCATCGGTGTTTTTCAGCAGCGCTTCCCAGTCGGTCTGCACCGCGCGCATTTCGGCGCGCACGGCGCTGGGTGCGGCGGGCAGGCCGGTTTGCGGGTCGCCTTTTTTCAGGTAACCCCAGCGCTGGGCAAAGTCGTTACGTGCATCCGCCAACAGCTTGAACGCAGCGGCCTTGCCGGTAGCGGCCTCGGTGGCGTTCTTGGCAATGCGCTGGGACAGCACGCGCAGCTCACCGGCGTGGCCGATGTACTGCTTGTCGTAGGTGGACTGGGTGTTGAGGTACGCAAAGTTGGCGAACAGCAACATGATGAACACGATCAGCGCAATAAACAGCACGATGATCTGCGAACGGCTGCGCGAGCCGGCCTGGGGCCTGGGGGTGGTAGCGGTGGTCATGCGGCAACGTCCATGAAACCCGGGGCCTGGGCCAGGGCGAAGGGGCTGAAGACCTGCCACTGCGGGTCGCCATCGAATCGGCCCTGAATGAACGGCGCACCGGCAGCGGCGTTCGCCAGCAGGGCGTCTTGCGCAAAATGTTGCATGCCCACCACCTCGTCCACCAACAGCCCGACAAACAGGTCGTTGTATTCCACCACCAATACCCGCCGTTGTTTGCGCGCCTTGGACAGCTCAAGGCCGAGGAAACCGCCCAGGTCCATCACCGGCAACAAGCGCCCACGCAGGTTGGCCACGCCCTTGACCCAGGCCTTGACCCCGGGCATCAAGGTGCAACGCGGCTCATGCAGGACTTCGGCCACTTCACCCATGGGCGCCACATACCACTGCTCGCCCAAGCGAAAGCCGATGCCGCTCCAACGTTGCAGGCGAGCTTCCTGGGATGGCAGGTCGGCAGCCAGCAGGCGGCAGCGGCGGTCGATGTCCAGCAACAGTTCGAAGGCGGTGTGCGACTCGGTCATGATGGCGTGCCGTCAGCCGGCCAGCACCTTATTCAGGGTGGCGATCAGGGTTTCTTCATCCACCGGCTTGGTCAGGTAATCCTTGGCGCCCTGGCGCGTGCCCCACACCTTGTCGGTTTCCTGGTCTTTAGTGGTGATGATGATCACCGGAATGTGCTCGGTTTCTTTGTCTTTGGTCAGTTGGCGCGTGGCCTGGAAGCCGTTGAGGCCTGGCATGACGATGTCCATCAATACCGCGTCTGGCTTTTCCTGGCGTGCGAGCGCTACGCCATCGCCGCCGTTGGCGGCCTTTAGGACCTCGTGCCCGTGCTTTTCCAGCATGCCGGTCAGTTTGTACATTTCGGTCGGCGAATCGTCGACGATCAGAACACGTGCCATGGTTTTCCCCACTACATAGGTGGACGCCGCCCTTGTGGGGCGGCGTCAGTGTGCTTGTTCTACTGCGGCGAACCCTGGCACGTAGGCCTTGATCGCGCCCAGCAGTTCTTCCTTGCTGAAAGGCTTGGTCAAAAACTGATCGACACCCACGATGCGCCCCTTGGCCTTGTCGAACAGGCCGTCCTTGGAGGACAACATGATCACCGGGATCGATTTGAACGCCGGGTTGTTCTTCACCAGCGCGCAAGTCTGATAGCCATCCAGGCGCGGCATCATGATGTCGACAAAAATAATGTGCGGGTGATGGTCAACAATCCGGGCCAGGGCATCAAAACCGTCGATGGCCGTGATGACCTCGCACCCCACGTTCTTCAACAGGGTTTCAGCGGTGCGGCGGATCGTCTTCGAGTCGTCGATCACCATCACCCTCAAGGCGTTGGAATGCTGTTCCATATCTGCTCTGCCATCGCCACAGCGAATCGGTTTTTTTGTGTGTACTGCCTGATGTTGCCCAGGATGGGCGCCGCAAGCCTTGGAATTCAAGGGCTGCTGCGCCGTGGCAGTCTTTTTAGCACAGTCTTTGGGCGCAATCTATCGAGCAACCCGCCAGGTGGTTTTTCCTTGACCCACAACAGCCACAGCGCCACTCTGACGCCACTTTTATGCGCCTAATTTGCTAGAGGAAATCCCCATGAGCGTTCGCGTCGGCATTGTCATGGACCCTATCGCCAGCATTTCCTATAAAAAGGACAGCTCGCTGGCCATGCTCCTGGCCGCCCAGGCCCGCGGCTGGACCTTGTTCTACATGGAACAGCGAGACCTTTACCAGGGTGACGGTGAAGCCCGCGCACGCATGCGTCCGCTGCAGGTGTTTGCCAACCCCGAAAAGTGGTTTGAGCTGTCGGACGAAATCGACAGCCCGCTGAGCGATCTGGACGTGATCCTGATGCGCAAGGACCCGCCGTTCGACATGGAATTCGTCTACTCCACCTACCTGCTGGAGCAGGCCGAGCGCGCCGGCGTGCTGATCGTCAACAAGCCGCAGAGCCTGCGCGACTGCAATGAAAAACTGTTCGCCACGCTGTTCCCGCAGTGCACGCCGCCGACCGTGGTCAGCCGCCGAGCCGACGTGCTGCGTGAGTTCGCCGCCAAGCACGGTGATGTGATCCTCAAGCCACTGGACGGCATGGGCGGCACCTCGATTTTCCGTCACCGCGCCGGCGACCCGAACCTGTCGGTTATCCTCGAGACCCTGACGGCCCTGGGCACCCAGCAGATCATGGGCCAGGCCTACCTGCCGGCGATCAAGGACGGCGACAAGCGCATCCTGATGATCGACGGCGAACCGGTGGATTACTGCCTGGCGCGTATCCCGGCAGCCGGCGAGACGCGCGGCAACCTGGCGGCCGGTGGGCGTGGTGAAGCACGGCCGTTGTCGGACAAGGACCGCTGGATCGCGTCCCAGGTCGGCCCGACCCTGCGTGAAAAGGGCTTGCTGTTTGTCGGCCTGGACGTGATCGGTGAACACCTGACTGAAATCAACGTCACCAGCCCGACCTGTATTCGCGAGATCGACAATGCATTTGGCACGAACATCGGCGAAATGTTGATGGCTGCCATTGAGCGCAAGCTGCAAGCCAAGTGACATAGAACAGCCGGACACAGACCAACATTGCGTTATCATGCGCCACCTGTGAAGCGCGCGATGTTGGTTTTTTTGTCATGACACTCCCGTCCGATTTGCCCCCAGAACTCTCCCACCGCGGCGTGCGCCCGGCTGATCGGCTCGGATTTACCCTGTTTCTGGCGGCACTGATTCACCTGGCCCTGATCCTCGGCGTGGGGTTCTCGATGGTCGAGCCCAAGCAAATCAGCAAAACCCTGGAAATCACCCTTGCCACGTTCAAAAGCGAAAAGAAGCCCGAAAAGGCCGACTTCCTCGCCCAGGACAATCAGCAGGGCAGCGGCACGCTGGATAAAAAGGCCGTGCCCAAGACCACCGAAGTGGCGCCGTTCCAGGACAACAAGGTGAATAAAGTCACGCCGCCGCCGGCGCCCAAGCCGGAGGTCAAGCAGGCCACGCCCAAAGCCGCCATCACCACCGTCGCACCCAAGCCGCAAAAAGCCCCGACCCAGCGCGAAAAGGTCAAGACCGAACCGAAACCCGAGCCCGTCAAGCCGGCGCCGATCTTCGACAGCTCGACGCTGACCGACGAGATTTCCAGCCTGGAAGCCGAGCTGGCCAATGAGCAGCAGTTGTACGCCAAGCGTCCGCGCATCTACCGGCTGAACGCTGCGTCGACCATGCGTGACAAAGGCGCCTGGTATAAGGATGAATGGCGCAAGAAGGTCGAGCGCATCGGCAACCTCAACTACCCCGAAGAAGCCCGGCGCCAGCAGATATACGGCAATCTGCGCCTGTTGGTGTCGATCAACCGCGACGGCACATTATATGAAGTGCAGGTGCTGGAATCTTCCGGCCAGCCACTGCTGGACCAGGCCGCCCAGCGTATCGTGCGCCTGGCTGCGCCGTTTGCCCCGTTTACCGGCGATTTGAACGACGTGGACCGCCTGGAAATCATCCGCACCTGGAAGTTCGCCAAGGGTGATCGGCTGTCCAGCAACTAACGCTGGCCTTACGGACGGTAACCGGCCTCTGTGGCGAGCGGGCTAGCCACAACGCCCCGTTTGCCACAATTAGGGGCCATCCCAGCTTGTCAGTTCGCCCCTCCAACGCCACACTAGCGGACATGAAAAATGTCAGCCCGACCTACCTCAAGCACCAATTCCTGATCGCCATGCCCCATATGGCCGACCCGAACTTTGCGCAGACCTTGACCTACATCGTCGAGCACACGGCCAATGGTGCCATGGGGCTGGTGGTGAACCGTCCACAGGAGCTGAGCCTGGCCGATATCCTTGAGCAATTGCGCCCGGAAATCGATCCGCCAGCCAGTTGCCAGCACGTGCCCATCTACTTCGGCGGGCCGGTGCAGCCCGATCGTGGTTTTGTGCTGCACCCCAGCGGGCCGACATTTCAGGCTACGGTTGATCTGGAAGGCGTGTCGCTGTCCACTTCCCAGGATGTGCTGTTTGCCATCGCCGACGGCGTGGGCCCCGAGCAAAGCGTGATCACCCTCGGCTACGCCGGTTGGGAAGCAGGCCAGTTGGAAGCCGAACTGGCGAGCAATGCGTGGCTGACGTGCCCGTTTGATGCCGATATCCTGTTCAACACCCCCAGCGAACTGCGCCTGGAAGCAGCAGCGGCCACGCTGCGGGTCAACCTCAGCCTGTTGACCAGCCAGGCGGGGCACGCCTGATGGCTTTACGCCTGATCCTCGGCTTTGACTACGGCACCAAACAGATCGGCGTGGCGGTTGGCCAGGTGATCACCGGCCAGGCCCGCGAGCTGTGCACCTTGAAAGCCCAGAACGGCATACCGGACTGGAACCAGGTCGAGGCCCTCATAAAAGAATGGAAGCCTGACGCGGTCGTGGTCGGCCTGCCGTTGAACATGGACGGCACGCCCAGCGATATGTGCCTGCGCGCTGAAAAATTCGCACGCCGCCTCAACGGCCGCTACAACATTCCCTTTTATACCCACGATGAACGCCTCACCACCTTTGAAGCCAAGGGCGAGCGGCGCGACCGTGGCGGACAGAAAGGCAGCTACCGCGACAACCCCGTGGACGCCATCGCGGCCGCTCTGTTGTTGCAGGGTTGGCTGGACGAAAACAGCGCTTTATTTGAATCCTGACTGACGCGGCTTGCCGCAATGCTTTTTGCTTTTGTAGGAGCGAGCTTGCTCGCGAAAAACGCCATCGATAACGCGTAAACCCTTTATGAACGTGGTGTCTGTGAGTTTTTCGCGAGCAAGCTCGCTCCTACAAACCTACTGAAGGAGCCACCATGAGCTTGCCGAACCCCGCCGAACTGATCAGCCAGATGGCCGCGCGCCTCACGGCCCATCTGCAGCACCGTGCCATCAGCGAGCCACGTTTCATCGGCATTCGTACCGGCGGTGTGTGGGTCGCCCAGGCTTTGCTGGAGGAATTGGGCAGCGACTCGCCCTTGGGTACGCTCGACGTGTCCTTCTACCGCGACGACTTCAGCCAGAACGGCCTGCACCCGCAAGTGCGCCCATCGGCCCTGCCGTTCGAGATCGAAGGCCAGCACCTGGTGCTGATCGACGACGTGCTGATGAGCGGCCGCACCATCCGCGCCGCCCTGAACGAGCTGTTCGACTACGGCCGCCCGGCCAGCGTGACCCTGGTGTGCCTGCTGGACCTGGACGCCGGCGAACTGCCGATCAGCCCGGATGTGGTCGGCGCCACACTGTCGCTTGCCGCCCACCAGCGGGTAAAATTGTCCGGTCCCACGCCGCTCGAACTCGAACTGCAAGACCTTGCCCTTTAAACCGCCTTGTACAGAGTCCCCGCGATGACGCCTCTAGATGCCAAGCGCCCGCTGCAGCTCAATGCTCAGGGCCAGTTGCAACACTTCTTGTCCCTCGACGGCCTGCCCCGCGAGCTGCTCACCGAGATTCTCGACACCGCCGACTCGTTCCTCGAGGTCGGTGGACGCGCGGTGAAGAAGGTCCCGCTGCTGCGCGGCAAGACCATCTGCAATGTGTTCTTCGAGAACTCCACCCGCACCCGCACCACCTTTGAACTGGCCGCCCAGCGATTGTCGGCCGACGTGATCACGTTGAACGTGTCCACCTCGTCGGCGAGCAAGGGCGAAACCCTGCTCGACACCCTGCGCAACCTGGAAGCCATGGCCGCCGACATGTTCGTGGTACGCCATGGCGACTCCGGCGCCGCACACTTCATCGCCGAGCACGTGTGCCCGCAGGTGGCGATCATCAACGGTGGCGACGGCCGCCACGCCCACCCGACCCAGGGCATGCTCGACATGCTCACCATCCGTCGGCACAAGGGCAGTTTTGAAAACCTGTCGGTGGCCATCGTCGGCGACATCCTGCATTCGCGGGTGGCGCGCTCGAACATGCTGGCCCTCAAAACCCTGGGCTGCCCGGACATCCGCGTGATCGCACCGAAGACCCTGCTGCCGATCGGCGTCGAACAGTACGGTGTGAAGGTCTACACCGACATGACCGAAGGCCTCAAGGACGTAGACGTAGTGATCATGCTGCGCCTGCAACGCGAACGCATGGCCGGTGGCCTGTTGCCGAGCGAAGGCGAGTTCTACCGCCTGTTCGGCCTGACCACCGCACGCCTGGCCGGCGCCAAGCCGGACGCGATCGTGATGCACCCGGGCCCGATCAACCGCGGCGTGGAGATTGAGTCGGCGGTGGCCGACGGCAACCAGTCGGTGATCCTCAACCAGGTGACCTACGGCATCGCCGTGCGCATGGCGGTGTTGTCCATGGCCATGAGCGGGCAGACCGCACAACGTCAATTCGAGCAGGAGAACGCCCAGTGAAGCTCAGCATCCTCGGCGCCCGCGTCATCGATCCGGCCAGCGGCCTGGATCAAGTTACCGATCTGCACCTGGAAGCCGGCAAGCTCATCGCCATCGGCGCCGCGCCCGCGGGCTTCAGCGCCAGCGAGACCATCGACGCCAAAGGCCTGGTGGCCGCGCCTGGCCTGGTGGACCTGAACGTCGCCCTGCGCGAGCCGGGTTACAGCCGCAAAGGCAATATCATCAGCGAAACCCGCGCCGCCGCCGCCGGTGGCGTGACCAGCCTGTGCTGCCCACCGAATACCAAACCGGTGCTGGACACCTCGGCCGTGACCGAGCTGATCCTCGACCGCGCCCGTGAAGCCGGCAATTGCAAAGTGTTCCCCATCGGCGCCCTGAGCAAAGGCCTGGAAGGCGAACAACTGGCCGAGCTGATCGCCCTGCGCGACGCCGGTTGCGTGGCCTTCGGCAACGGCCTGGAGGGTTTCCGCAGCACCCGCACCTTGTGCCGCGCCCTGGAATACGCGGCCACCTTCGACCTGACGGTGACCTTCCATTCCCAGGACCGCGATCTGGCCGAAGGTGGCCTAGCCCATGAAGGCGCCGTGGCCAGCTTCCTCGGCCTGCCGGGCATTCCGGAAACCGCCGAAACCGTGGCCCTGGCCCGCGACCTGCTGCTGGTGGAACAAAGCGGCGTGCGCGCGCACTTTAGCCAACTGACCAGCGCCCGCGGCGTCGCCCTGATCGCCCAGGCCCAGGCCCGTGGCTTGCCGGTGACGGCGGATGTCGCCCTGTACCAGCTGATCCTGACGGATGAGGCGCTGATCGACTTCTCCAGCCTGTACCACGTGCAGCCGCCGCTGCGCACCCGCGCCGACCGCGAAGGCTTGCGGGCGGCGGTCAAATCCGGCGTGGTCTCGGCGATTTCCAGCCACCACCAGCCCCATGAGCGGGATGCCAAGCTGGCACCGTTCGGTGCGACAGAGCCGGGTATCAGCAGTGTCGAACTGTTGCTGCCGCTGGCGATGACATTGGTGGAAGAAGGCTTGCTGGACTTGCCGACGCTGCTGGCGCGCCTGAGCGCAGGCCCGGCCGAGGCCTTGCGCCTGCCGGCGGGCAAGTTGGCGGTGGGTTCGCCGGCGGATCTGGTGCTGTTCGACCCGGCCGCCTCCACCGTTGCGGGGGAGCACTGGTTGTCCAAGGGCGAAAACTGCCCGTTTATCGGGCATAGCTTGCCGGCGGCGGTGCGGTACACAATCGTCGACGGACGGATCAGCTACCAGGCCTCATAAATCGCATATCTAATGCGGGCACGGTCAAAATGTGGGAGCTGGCTTGCCTGCGATAGCATCACCTCGGTTTGTCTGAAAGACCGAGTTGATGCTATCGCAGGCAAGCCAGCTCCCACACAAGCCCGCCTCCACATAGATTTGTGAGAGATTAGCGCCCGCCGCTACGCTCGGCATTGCGGATCGAAATCTGCGTATTCAACGTCCAGAAGTCATACAGCACGCCCACCAGGAACAAGCCGCCGGTCAGCAGGTAGATCAGGCCGCTGATCCATTTGCCCTGGTACATGCGGTGCACGCCGAACACCCCGAGAAACGCCAACAGGATCCACGCCACGTTGTATTCGATGGGCCCGGCGGTGAAACGCAGGTCCGCTTCACGGTCCATGGCCGGAATCAGGAAGAAGTCGATCAGCCAGCCGATGCCCAACAGGCCCAAGGTAAAAAACCAGATCGTACCGGTAACGGGTTTGCCGTAATAAAAGCGATGCGCGCCGGTAAAACCGAAAATCCACAACAGGTAACCGATCACCTTGCTGTGGGTGTCTTGCTGCGAACCAATCTGTTGATAGGTGTTCATCGCGTACCTCTTTTGCCTCGATAGATAAATTTTTTCACTTTCTTTGTGACTTTTTTACAGGCGCCCGACGTACGGCAAATGGTATCTTCCCTGCCCTGAAAGCCTTATGCCACCTGACTTGTGTAGGACAATTGCGGCGGATTGTCGCGTTTTTCCTGATTTTAACGTCAAGGTTCAGTCGACAAACGGCCTGAGAACGACACCAAAAGCTGTTATAAAGTTGCGCGCAAACCCATAAGAGCCACGCCTAATGCGACCATTTTTCAAGACATGGCTAACCATTTGCCTATTAATGCCATTGGCCGCCCACGCCACCAATCGTGAGCAAAGACTTCCAAACGTTAACGGTTTTACCCCTAAAGTCCACAGCACACCGGGTACTGTCAAAGCGGCAAAGCTGAGCGTCAACCGCCCGACTCAACTGAGCAAGGCCCACGGTAAAGCAAACCCCGCCCTGATGGCGGTCAACACCAAACAGAGCAGTACCGTCCTCAGCCGCGCCGTCAACGTGCTCGGTACACCTTATCGTTGGGGCGGCAGCAGCCCAAGTAAAGGGTTCGACTGCAGTGGCCTGGTGAAATATGCGTTCAACGACGTCGCAGCCGTGGATTTGCCGCGTACGTCCAACGCCATGGCCGCCGGCCACGGGCAGAAGGTCGACCGCAAGGACCTCAAGCCGGGTGACTTGCTGTTCTTCAAGCTCAAGAGCCGCCAGGTGAACCACGTTGCCATTTACCTGGGCAATGACCGTTTCATTCACGCACCGCGCCGTGGCAAATCGGTCAGCATCGATACGCTGAAGAAGCCGTTCTGGGACAAGAACTACGTGATTGCCAAGCGGGTACTGCCTAAAGAGCAGAACAACAACCTGCGGGTTGTACAGCGCTGATCTGAATGCATCTGGCTCCCCATTTGGAATGCTGTCCAATGTGGGAGCTGGCTTGCCTGCGATAGCGGATTGCCAGGCAATATTGGTGCAAGCTGACACACCGTCATCGCAGGCAAGCCAGCTCCCACACTGATCACCGTGCACTTTAGATATCGGCAGGCACCCTCGCCTTCTCCCGCGCCTCTTCCCGACTGATCACGCCCTCCCCGACCAGCGCCTTCAAGCTCATATCCAACGTCTTCATCCCCAACGCCCCGCCTGTCTGGATCGCCGAGACCAGCTGCGCCACCTTGTCTTCACGGATCAAATTGCGAACGGCCGGCGTGCCCAGCATGATTTCGTGAGCCGCCACCCGCCCGCCGCCGATTTTCTTCACCAGCACCTGGGACACCACCGCCTGCAGCGACTCGGCCAGCATCGAGCGGACCATGGCCTTTTCCCCGGCCGGGAATACGTCCACCAGCCGGTCCACGGTCTTTGCCGCCGAGCTGGTGTGCAAGGTACCGAACACCAGGTGCCCGGTCTCCGCGGCGGTCAGCGCCAGACGGATGGTTTCCAGGTCGCGCAACTCACCCACCAGGATCACGTCCGGGTCTTCCCGCAGCGCCGAGCGCAGGGCGCTGGAAAAACTGTGCGTGTCGCGGTGTACCTGGCGCTGGTTGATCAACGCTGTTTTGGGCGTGTGAATGAATTCGATGGGGTCTTCGAGGGTAAGGATGTGCTGGCGCCGATGTTGATTGAGAAAATCGACCATGGCCGCCAGGGTCGTGGATTTGCCTGAACCGGTGGGCCCGGTCACCAACACCAGGCCGCGTGGCAGCTGGGCGATACGCTGGAACACTTCGCCAAGGCCAAGACCTTCCAGGCTCTGCACCACCGACGGGATGGTGCGAAAGACCGCGCCAATCCCCCGCTCCTGCCGGAACACGTTCACCCGGAACCGCGCCACGCCCGGCAGTTCGAAGGCAAAATCCGTATCAAGAGATGTTTCGAAATCCTTTTGTTGGTGCCGATTGAGCAACGGGCTTAACAAGTCCGCAACTTGCGGGGGCGAGAGCACCGGCCAATCCAGCGGCCAGACCTCGCCATCGACCCGCAGCATCGGCGCCAGGCCAGCCGACAAATGCAGGTCGGAGGCGCCACGGCGCACGCTGGCCGTGAGTAATTCAGTGATATCCATAGGGCTTTCCATTTCCAGTAGAATGCCGCGGACTCCATATCCACGGGCGCATCTTGAATGTCGACGATAGCAGACAATATCGGCCTGGTTAGCCAGCGCATCCGCGCCGCAGCCGACGCCGTGCAACGTGACGCAAACAGCATCCACCTGCTGGCCGTGAGCAAGACCAAACCCGCCGAGGCCGTGCGCGAAGCCTACGCCGCCGGAATCTGCGATTTTGGCGAGAACTACCTGCAGGAAGCCCTGGGCAAACAAGCCGAGTTAACCGACCTGCCCTTGAGTTGGCACTTCATCGGCCCCATTCAATCGAACAAGACGCGCGCTATCGCCGAGAACTTCGCCTGGGTGCATTCCGTGGACCGCTTGAAAATCGCTGAACGCCTGTCCGAACAACGCCCGGCAGACCTGCCGCCGCTGAATATCTGCATCCAGGTCAACGTCAGTGGCGAAGCCAGCAAATCCGGCTGCACACCCGCCGACCTGCCGGCCCTGGCCAATGCAATCAGCGCCCTGCCGCGCTTGAAGCTGCGTGGCCTGATGGCGATTCCCGAGCCGACTGACGACCGCGCCGCGCAAGATGCAGCCTTCGCCAGCGTACGCGAGCTGCAAACCGGGTTGAATCTGGCGCTGGACACACTTTCCATGGGCATGAGCCACGACCTCGAGTCGGCCATCGCCCAAGGCGCCAACTGGGTGCGGATCGGTACCGCCTTGTTTGGCGCCCGCGACTACGGCCAGCCATGAACATGGCTGACTTCCATCTGAATAAGGACCTGTCATGAGCGACACGCGTATTGCCTTTATCGGCGCCGGTAACATGGCGGCCAGCCTGATCGGCGGCCTGCGGGCCAAGGGCCTGGAGGCGGCGCAGATCCGCGCCAGCGACCCCGGCGCCGACACCCGCGCGCGCGTCAGCGCCGAGCACGGCGTCGAAACCTTCGCCGACAACGCCGAGGCCATCCAGGGCGTTGATGTGATCGTGCTGGCGGTGAAACCGCAGGCCATGAAGGCCGTGTGCGAAAGCCTGCGCCCGAGCCTGCAGCCGCACCAACTGGTGGTGTCCATCGCTGCCGGCATTACCTGCGCCAGCCTGAACAACTGGCTGGGTACCCAGCCAATTGTGCGCTGCATGCCCAACACACCGGCACTGGTCAGCCAAGGCGTGAGCGGGTTGTACGCCACCGCTGAAGTGACCGCCGAACAACGTGGCCAGGCGCGAGAGCTGCTGTCCGCCGTGGGCATCGCTCTGTGGCTGCAACAGGAGCAGCAACTGGACGCGGTCACCGCCGTGTCCGGCAGCGGCCCGGCGTATTTCTTCCTGCTGATTGAGGCCATGACCGCCGCCGGCGTGAAGCTGGGCCTGCCCAAGGAAGTCGCCGAGCAACTGGCTGAACAGACCGCCCTGGGCGCCGCGCATATGGCGGTCGCCAGCGACGTGGACGCTGCCGAGCTGCGCCGCCGCGTGACGTCCCCCGGCGGCACCACGCAAGCCGCCATCGAATCGTTTCAGGCCGGGGGCTTTGAAGCTCTGGTGGAAAAAGCATTGGGTGCCGCTGCGCATCGCTCAGCCGAACTCGCCGAACAACTGGGTCAATAAGGAGCCAACATGATTGGTTTGAACACCGCAGCCGTCTACGTGCTGCAAACCCTCGGCAGCTTGTACCTGCTGATCGTGCTGATGCGCTTCGTGCTGCAACTGGTACGCGCCAACTTCTATAACCCGCTCTGCCAGTTCATCGTCAAGGCCACCCAGCCGCTGCTCAAGCCGCTGCGTCGAATCATCCCGAGCCTGTTTGGCCTGGACATGTCGTCGCTGGTACTGGCGATCCTGGTGCAGCTGGCGTTGATGGCCCTGACCCTGCTGCTGACCTACGGCACCACCGGCAACTTCCTCCAACTGCTGGTCTGGGCGATCATCGGCGTGACCGCGCTGTTTCTGAAGATATTCTTCTTCGCCATGATCATCAGCGTGATCCTGTCCTGGGTCGCACCGGGCAGCCACAACCCTGGCGCCGAGCTGGTGAACCAGATCTGCGAACCGGCCCTGGCGCCGTTCCGCCGCCTGCTGCCAAACCTGGGTGGCCTGGACATCTCGCCGATCCTGGCGTTCATGGTGCTCAAGTTGCTGGACATGCTGGTGATCAACAACCTGGCGACCATGACCGGAATGCCGGACATCCTGCGTTTGCTCATCTAACGGCATATGTAGTGAGCGGGCTTGTCCCGCGCTGGGCTGAAGCGGCCCCAATAAAGACACCGCGAAGTTTCCGATAAACCCAATTCGCCTGGTGTGGGGCCGCTTCACGGCCCAGCGCGGGACAAGCCCGCTCACTACAAAAAGTTTTAGATACCCATGGCTATCGCAGGCAAGCCCACATTTACGAACTGAGCACTGAATTCAATCCCCGCAGGCCTTTGCTTGCCGCTGGGGTCCCCGCTCTTTAGACTTACGCCTCATTTAAACGAGAGCAGGGTCGATGCCAACTGCCTTTCCCCCCGATTCTGTTGGACTGGTCGTGCCCCAAACAGCGCACTTCAGCGAGCCGCTGGCCCTGGCCTGCGGGCGTTCGCTGCCCGCCTACGACCTGATCTATGAAACCTACGGCCAACTGAACGCCACGGCAAGCAACGCCGTGCTGATCTGCCACGCCTTGTCCGGCCATCATCACGCCGCCGGTTTCCACTCGGTCGACGAGCGCAAGCCCGGCTGGTGGGACAGCTGCATCGGCCCTGGCAAGCCCATCGACACCAACAGGTTCTTTGTGGTCAGCCTGAACAACCTCGGCGGCTGCAACGGTTCCACCGGCCCCAGCAGCCTCAACCCGGAAACCGGCAAGCCGTTCGGCGCCGACTTTCCGGTGCTCACGGTAGAAGACTGGGTGCACAGCCAAGCGCGTCTGGCCGACCTGCTCGGCATCAACCAGTGGGCCGCCGTGATCGGCGGCAGCCTGGGCGGCATGCAGGCGCTGCAATGGACCATTACTTACCCGGATCGCGTGCGCCATTGCCTGGCCATCGCCTCGGCCCCCAAGTTGTCGGCGCAGAACATCGCCTTCAACGAAGTGGCGCGCCAAGCCATCCTCACCGACCCTGAATTCCACGGCGGCTCGTTCCAGGAAGCCGGGGTCATCCCCAAGCGCGGCCTGATGCTGGCGCGGATGGTCGGGCATATCACCTACCTGTCCGATGACTCCATGGGCGAAAAATTCGGCCGTGGGCTCAAGAGCGAGAAGCTCAACTACGATTTTCACAGCGTGGAATTCCAAGTGGAAAGCTACCTGCGTTATCAAGGCGAGGAGTTCTCCGGGCGTTTCGACGCCAACACCTACCTGCTGATGACCAAGGCCCTGGACTATTTCGACCCGGCGGCGAACCACGATGACGACCTGGCGAAAACCTTCGAACACGCCACGGCCAAGTTCTGCGTGATGTCCTTCACCACCGACTGGCGCTTCTCGCCGGCGCGCTCCCGCGAGCTGGTGGACGCCCTGATGGCTGCGAAAAAAGACGTTTGCTACCTGGAAATCGATGCTCCGCAAGGCCACGACGCCTTCCTGATTCCGATCCCGCGTTACTTGCAGGCCTTCAGCAATTACATGAACCGAATAGCAGTGTGAGAACGCCATGAGAGCCGACCTGGACATCATCCAAGACTGGATTCCCGCCGGCAGCCGCGTGCTCGACCTGGGCTGCGGCGATGGCGAACTGCTAAGCTGGCTGCGCGACAACAAGCAAGTCACCGGCTATGGGCTGGAAAACGACCCGGACAATATCGCCCAGTGCGTGGCCAAGGGCATCAACGTGATCGAGCAGGACCTGGACAAGGGCCTGGGCAACTTTGCCAGCAACAGCTTCGACATCGTGGTGATGACCCAAGCCCTGCAGGCCGTGCACTACCCGGACCGCATCCTCGACGAAATGCTGCGCGTGGGCCGTCAGTGCATCATCACCTTCCCCAACTTCGGGCACTGGCGCTGCCGCTGGTACCTGGCCACCAAGGGCCGCATGCCGGTCTCGGACTTCCTGCCCTACACTTGGTACAACACGCCGAACATCCACTTTTGCACCTTTGAAGACTTCGAAGCCCTGTGCGGCGAGCGCGAAGCCAAGGTGATCAACCGCCTTGCCGTCGATCAACAGCACCGCCACGGCTGGGCGAGTAAACTATGGCCCAACCTGTTGGGCGAAATCGGTATCTACCGGGTCAGCAGTCCTGGCCTGACCGACCACAAGATTGCCGTCTAATCATTTTCAAGAGGGACGTTCATGAGTCGCTTGGCTATTTTTCTATTGACCGCGTGCCTGGGCGCCAGCGCCATGGCGGCGGACACTATTGACGCTAATCGCAAGAAAGACTTCGGTGATATCACCGTTCACTACAACACCTTCACCTCAAGCTTCCTGCCCCCGGAAACCGCCCAGAAAGTCGGCGTGGTGCGCAGCAAGGAAAAGGGCTTGATCAATGTGACGGTGATCAAGGGCGTCACTCCGGTAGCAGCCCAGGTGACCGGCACCATCAAGGACCTGGGCGGCAAGAGCGAGATCCTGACATTCAAGCAAATCGAAGAGAAAGGCGGCATCAGTTACCTCGCGCCCTACTCCGTGACGCAGCGCGAATACAAGACGTTTACCATCAATGTTGAAACCGGCGGTAAAGCCCATGGTTTCCAATTCAACCAAGAACTGTTTCCGGCCGACCGATGAACCTCACCCAACTCGTATTGGCCAGCCATAACGCCGGCAAACTCAAAGAACTCCAGGCCATGCTCGGCGAAGCCGTGCAATTGCGCTCGATCGGCGAATTCAGCCAAGTCGAACCGGAAGAGACCGGCCTGTCGTTCGTCGAGAACGCCATTCTCAAGGCGCGTAACGCCGCACGCATCTCCGGCCTGCCGGCGCTGGCGGATGACTCGGGCCTGGCCGTGGATTTTCTCGGCGGCGCGCCTGGCATTTATTCGGCACGCTACGCCGATGGCAAGGGCGATGCAGCCAACAATGCCAAGCTGCTCGACGCCCTGAAGGACGTTCCGGACAAGATGCGCGGCGCGCAGTTCGTGTGTGTGCTGGCCCTGGTTCGGCATGCCGATGACCCGCTGCCGATCCTCTGCGAAGGCCTATGGCACGGGCGTATCCTGCACGCGGCCAGTGGTGAGCATGGGTTTGGCTATGACCCGCTGTTCTGGGTGCCGGAGCGCAATGTCTCGAGCGCCGAGCTGAGCCCGGCCGACAAGAACCAGATCAGCCACCGCGCCCGCGCAATGGATTTGCTGCGCCAACGCCTGAGCCTGAAATGACCCAGAACACCTCTGCGCAGCCGCTGATCCACGGTGGCGCGCAAACACCTCGGGCGGCGTTGCCCCTGCTGCCGCCCCTGGCGCTGTATATCCACATCCCGTGGTGCGTGCGCAAATGTCCGTATTGCGACTTCAACTCTCACACCGCCAGCAAAGTGCTGCCGGAAGAAGAGTACGTGGACGCCCTGCTGGCAGACCTGGATCAAGACCTGCATGCCGTCTACGGCCGTGAGCTGAGTTCGATCTTCTTTGGCGGCGGCACGCCCAGCCTGTTCAGTGCTGCGGCGCTGGGCCGTCTGCTCAAGGGCGTGGAGTCGCGCATCCCGTTCGCCAGCGATATCGAGATCACCCTGGAAGCCAACCCCGGGACGTTCGAGCAGGAAAAGTTCGTGGCGTATCGTGCGTTGGGGATCAACCGGCTGTCGATCGGCATCCAGAGCTTCCAGCAGGAAAAACTCCAAGCTCTGGGCCGCATTCACAATGGCGATGAAGCCGTACGCGCCGCCGGCATGGCGCGCCAGGCCGGGTTCGACAACTTCAACCTGGACCTGATGCACGGTTTGCCCGATCAGTCCCTGGACGACGCGCTGAGCGACCTGCGCCAGGCTATCGCGCTGAAGCCGACGCACTTGTCGTGGTACCAGCTTACGCTGGAGCCTAACACCGTGTTCTGGAACCAGCCGCCCGTGCTGCCGGAAGATGACACCCTGTGGGATATCCAGGAAGCCGGCCAGGCGCTGCTCGCCGAACACGGTTACGCGCAATATGAGGTGTCGGCCTATGCACAACCGGGTCGCCCGGCGCGGCATAACCTGAACTACTGGAGTTTTGGCGACTTCATCGGCATCGGTGCCGGCGCCCATGGCAAGCTCAGCCACCCCGACGGACGCATCGTACGCACTTGGAAAACGCGGGCGCCAAAGGACTACCTCAACCCGGCTAAAAGCTTCCAGGCCGGCGCGAAAGAACTGACCAATGAAGAGCTGCCGTTCGAGTTCCTGATGAACGCTTTGCGCCTGACCGAGGGCGTCGAAGCCAGGCTCTACACTGAACGCACCGGCCTTGAACTGGCGACGCTCGATGAGGGCCGCACGGATGCAGAACAAAGTGGCCTGATGCAGGTCGAACCGTCACGCCTGGCGGCGACCGGCCGCGGGCAACTCTTTCTCAATGACCTGCTGCAGACGTTTTTGAGCTGACGCTCTTTAAGGAAATCGAATGGATTTGGTACTCGACCTGCTCGCCACCGTATCCCGCTGGAGCCGCAGCAACCTGTCGGAAATTTCCCTGGCTCTCGTCGGCTGTTTGCTGGTGCTGTTCGGCGCCGACATCAAGGGCTGGGTCGAAGCGCGCCTGGGCAGCATCGCCGGCGCCTTGCGCGTGCCGTTGATGGCCCTGCTGTGCATGATCGGCAGCGGTGCGGCGTTGATCTACGCCACGCCGTGGATCGTGCGGGGGTTGAGCCAGTTCAATAACTACAGCCTGGCGCCGGTTTTGGTGGTAGTGCTGGTGTTGATTGGCGTGGTTGCGGACCGCCGCTGATTCCAAACCCAACACGAAACAACTGTGGGAGCTGGCTTGCCTGCGATGCTGACACCTCGGTACATCATTGATACCAAGGTGATGCTATCGCACGCAAGCCAGCTCCCACATTCGATTGCATTTCAAGTCAGGGGCGGGTCACGCCAGCTTTTCGAACTTCAAATCCCAAACCCCATGCCCCAACCGCTCGCCGCGGCGTTCGAACTTGGTGATCGGGCGCTCGGTCGGGCGCGGCACGCATTTGCCGTCTTCGGCCAGGTTGCGGTAGCCGGGGGCGACGTTCATCACTTCCAGCATGTATTCCGCGTACGGTTCCCAGTCGGTGGCCATGTGCAGGATGCCGCCGACCTTGAGCTTGCTGCGCACCAGTTCGGCAAAGGAGGCCTGGACGATGCGGCGCTTGTGATGGCGAGCCTTGTGCCAGGGGTCGGGGAAGAACAGCATCAGGCGGTCGAGGCTGTTATCGGCGATGCAGCGGTTGAGCACTTCGATCGCGTCGCAGTCGTAAACCCGCAGGTTGGTCAGGCCTTGGGTCAGTACGCCATTGAGCAGCGCACCGACACCGGGGCGGTGCACTTCCACACCGATGAAGTCCTGGTCCGGCGCGGCCGCAGCCATCTCCAGCAGGGAATGCCCCATGCCGAAGCCGATTTCCAAGGAACGCGGGGCCGAACGGCCGAAGACCTGGTCATAGTCCACCGGCGCGTCGGCCAGGGGCAACACGAACAGTGGCGTGCCTTGTTCCAGGCCCTTTTGCTGGCCTTCGGTCATGCGACCGGCGCGCATCACAAAACTCTTGATGCGGCGGTGCTTGGACTCGTCGCCTGCTTCGAGGGTGTTCGGCGTTTCGTTTGATTCAGTCATCAATGGCTCTTACTTGATCAGACCATCCAGCGGCGAAGAGGCGCTGGCGTAGAGTTTTTTCGGCATGCGCCCGGCGAGGTAGGCCAGGCGGCCCGCGACGATGGCGTGTTGCATGGCTTCGGCCATCATGATCGGGTGCTGGGCATGGGCGATGGCCGAGTTCATCAGCACCGCGTCGCAGCCCAGTTCCATGGCGATGGTAGCGTCGGAGGCAGTGCCCACGCCCGCGTCCACCAGCACTGGGATCTTGGCTTCTTCAAGGATGATCTGCAGGTTGTACGGATTGCAGATGCCCAGGCCGGAACCGATCAGACCGGCCAACGGCATCACCGCGATGCAGCCGATTTCCGCGAGTTGGCGCGCGATGATCGGGTCATCGCTGGTGTAGACCATCACGTCAAAGCCTTCCTTGACCAGGGTCTCGGCGGCCTTGAGGGTTTCGATCACGTTGGGGAACAGGGTTTTCTGGTCGGCCAGCACTTCCAGCTTCACCAGGTTGTGGCCGTCGAGCAGTTCACGGGCCAGGCGGCAGGTGCGCACGGCTTCGATGGCGTCGTAGCAACCGGCGGTATTCGGCAGGAAGGTGTAGCGGTTTGGCGACAGGACTTCGAGCAGGTTGGGCTCGCCCTCGATCTGGCCGAGGTTGGTGCGGCGTACGGCGAAGGTGACGATCTCGGCGCCCGAGGCCTCGATGGCCAGGCGGGTTTCTTCCATGTCGCGGTATTTGCCGGTGCCGACCAGCAGACGGGACTGGTAGGTACGACCGGCCAGGACGAAGGGCTTGTCGCTACGAACGATGCTCATGGGAAATCCTCGAATTGGGGTGAGGTTCTGCAGAATTCGGACAGGCGACTAGCCGCCGCCAATGGCGTGGACCACTTCGACCTGGTCACCGTCGCTGAGGGCGGTACCTTCGTGCTGGCTGCGCGGGACGATATCCAGGTTGAGTTCCACTGCGACGCGACGCCCGGTCAACTCCAGGCGGGCCAGCAGGGCCGCGACGGTTTCACCGTCGGGCAGTTCAAGGGGTTCGCCGTTCAACTGAATGCGCATGCCGCGGGCCGCCATCGTTTTTAGGGGCCCGCATTCTAGCGCGATTGGGGGCCGAAGGTCAGCTTCAAGCGTCAAGCGGTCAGCTGCAAGCGCCATGCGGCGAGCCCCAGAAAGAACCAACCCAACAGGAACGCCAGACCGCCAAACGGCGTGATGATCCCGAGTTTACTGATGCCAGTCAGGGTCAGCACATACAGGCTGCCGGAGAACAGCAGGATGCCGACCACGAACGCTATACCTGCCCAGGTCACCAGCCGGCCGGGAATATGCGCCGCCAACAACGCCACGCCAAACAGTGCCAGGGTATGCACCAGTTGGTAAGTCACGCCGGTGTGGAAGATCGCCAGGTACTCGGCGCTCAGGCGGTTTTTCAGGCCATGGGCGGCAAAGGCGCCAAGGGCGACGCCGGTGAAGCCGAAAAAGGCAGCCAGCATCAGAAAGCTACGCAGCATGAGGAACTCCGGTCAGACTCATGGGACAGGGTCTGTATAATGGCCCGCTCAACGGGTTCGGCCAAGCCATCTCTATGCTGCGTCTCCTCTTCAAACGTTTTCTCAATGTCCTGAAATGGTTTGCCATTGGCAGTGTGCTGCTGGTGCTGCTGTTTCGCGTGGTCCCGCCGCCTTTCACCGCGCTGATGGTGGAGCGCAAGGTCGAGTCCTGGTTCGGCGGCGAGCCCATTGACCTGCAGCGCGACTGGGTGTCCTGGGACGAGATTTCCGATGACCTCAAACTGGCGGTGATGGCCGGTGAAGACCAGCGTTTCCCGCAACATTGGGGCTTTGATTTCAATGCAATCCAGGCGGCGATCCTGCACAACGAGCGCGGCGGTTCGATTCGCGGCGCCAGTACATTGAGCCAGCAGGTGTCGAAAAACCTGTTCCTGTGGGCCGGGCGCAGTTATCTGCGCAAGGGCCTGGAGGCGTGGTTTACCGGGTTGATCGAGGTGTTGTGGCCCAAGCAGCGAATTCTTGAGGTGTACCTCAATAGCGTCGAATGGGATGACGGTGTGTTTGGCGCAGAGGCGGCGGCGCGGCATCATTTTGGGGTGAGCGCCAAGGGGCTTTCGCGGCAGCAGGCCAGTTATCTGGCGGCCGTGTTGCCTAACCCACGCGTGTGGAGCGCCAGCCATCCGACCGCCTATGTGGCGCGGCGCGCGGCGTGGATTCGTCAGCAGATGAGCCAGCTCGGCGGCGATGGCTACTTGCTGGAGCTGAACAACGCCCGCAAGGCCCCCTGGTCCGACTGACACAACGAGGGTCCTGTGGGAGCTGGCTTGCCTGCGATAGCGGTGGGTCAGTCAACAGATGCCTGGCTGACACGACGTCATCGCAGGCAAGCCAGCTCCCACATTGAACCGCGTCAGGCTTGATACTTTCCGAGCGCAAACAAAATGCCCCGATCTTTCGATCGGGGCATTTTTTGTCTCTTCGCTTTGTTTTAAGCAGCAATCGACAGTTTCAACTTGTTCATCGCGCTTTTCTCAAGCTGACGAATCCGCTCGGCCGACACGTTGTACTTCTGCGCCAGGTCGTGCAGCGTGGCTTTTTCTTCCGCCAGCCAGCGCTGGTAGAGAATGTCACGGCTGCGGTCGTCGAGCACTTCCAGCGCTTCGTGCAGGTTGTGATTGGAGTTGTCGCTCCAGTCGGCGTCTTCCAGTTGACGCGCCGGGTCGTACCGGTGGTCTTCCAGGTAGTTGGCCGGCGATTGGAAGGCGCTGTCGTCGTCCGCTTCGGCGGCCGGGTCGAAGGCCATGTCATGGCCGGTCAGGCGGCTTTCCATCTCGCGCACTTCACGGGGCTCCACGCCGAGGCTTTCGGCCACGCGGTGGACTTCCTCGTTGTTCAGCCACGCCAGGCGTTTTTTCTGGCTGCGCAGGTTGAAGAACAACTTGCGCTGGGCCTTGGTGGTCGCCACTTTCACGATGCGCCAGTTGCGCAGGATGAATTCGTGGATTTCCGCCTTGATCCAATGCACGGCAAACGACACCAGGCGCACACCCATTTCAGGGTTGAAGCGTTTCACAGCCTTCATCAGGCCGACGTTGCCTTCCTGGATCAGGTCAGCCTGGGCCAGCCCGTAGCCGCTATAGCTACGGGCGATATGTACGACAAAACGCAGGTGGGCGAGCACCATCTGCCGAGCCGCCCCCAAATCCTGCTCATAGTAGAGACTCTCGGCCAGTTCACGCTCCTGCTCCGGCGTCAGCAATGGAATGCTGTTGACCGTGTGCACATAGGCTTCCAGGTTCGCACCCGGCGCCAAGGCATAGACAGGTTGCAAAGAAGTGGTCATACGAAAAAACCTCCGACTCACATAACTCGTGCAGTTCAGCACTGCGAAAATTGACCTAGGAACCGTAGGACAAGTTCCCTATACCGCCAATACGGCCAATACAAACAAAACCACATTAATCTGACATTAATTACTTCGGCGCCAGCTCACGCAAATGCCGTGCGACTGCAATCCAGGCACCGATATACCCCAACAATACCGCGCCAAGCAAGAGGCTCAAACCATCGGCGACCGGCACGCCGGCCAACGCAAAATCGCTGCCGTAGAGCCCGGCAAGCCCGACCACCGCGTCGTTCAGCCAATCCAGGCCAAACGCCAGCACGCCCCAGGACAAAATCCCCGCACCGAAGCCATAAAGCGCGCCCATGTACAGAAAAGGACGACGCACATAGCTGTCTGTGCCGCCGACCAGTTTAATCACTTCTATCTCGGTGCGACGGTTTTCAATATGAAGACGAATGGTATTACCTATCACCAAAAGTAATGCAGACACCAACAGCACCGTCAACCCGAACACGAAGCGGTCGCCCAGCTTGAGGATCGCCGCCAGGCGCTCTACCCAGACTAGATCAAGTTGGGCTTGTTGCACCTTGGGCAGCGCTGCGAGTTTTTGTCGCAGGGCTTCCAGGGCGGTCTTGTCGACTTCGTTCGGGGTCACCAGCACCACGCCCGGGAGCGGGTTCTGCGGCAGCTCTTTAAGTGCTTCGCCCAGGCCGGATTGTTGCTGGAACTCCTCAAGGGCCTGGTCGCGACTGACGTACTCGGCATCCGCCACGCCAGGCATGTTCTTGATGTCATTGCGCAGCGCTTCGCCTTGCTGGGTGCTGGCATCCAGGTTCAGGTACAGCGAAATCTGCGCCGCACGCTGCCAGGAACCGCCCAGGCGCTCGACATTATTGAGCAACAGCGACAAGCCCATCGGCAGGCTCAAAGCCACGGCCATCACCAGGCAGGTGAAAAAGCTGCCGATCGGTTGCTTGCCCAGGCGGCGCAGGCTGTCGAGCAGGCTGGCGCGATGGCTTTCGATCCAGGCACGCAACAGGGTGCCGAAGTCCGGGCCGTCGTCGTCGTGATCGTGTTTTTTCTTCTTCGGTTGCGGATCGGCCGGTTTCGGCGCCACACGCTCGGAGACCTTAGGGCTGCGTGTCGCACTCATACGCCGGCCTCCCCATCACCAATCAGGCGGCCGCGTTGCAGGGTCAGCATGCGATGGCGCATGCGCGCGATCAGCGCCAGGTCGTGGCTGGCGATCAGCACGCTGGTGCCCAGGCGGTTAATGTCTTCGAACACACCCATGATCTCGGCGGCCAGGCGTGGGTCAAGGTTGCCGGTGGGCTCGTCCGCCAGCAGCAGCGCCGGGCGGTGGACGATGGCGCGGGCAATGCCGACGCGCTGTTGCTGGCCGGTGGAGAGGTCGCCGGGGTAGAGATCGGTCTTGTCCGATAGCGCTACGCGCTCCAGGGCCGAGTCCACGCGTTTGACGATCTCGGCCTTGGACAATCCGAGGATCTGCAATGGCAACGCAATGTTGTTGAATACCGTGCGGTCGAACAGCAATTGATGATTCTGGAACACCACGCCGATCTGACGGCGCAGGAACGGAATCTGCGCATTGCTGATGGTGGCCAGGTCCTGGCCTGCCAGCAGCAACTTGCCGGTGGTCGGGCGTTCCATGGCCAGCAGCAGGCGCAACAGGGTACTTTTGCCGGCGCCGGAGTGACCGGTTACAAACAAGAATTCGCCACGACGCACTCGAAAGCTCAGCTCATGCAAGCCCACATGCCCGTTGGCGTAGCGTTTACCGACCTGTTCGAATCGAATCATGAACGCTCCCGCTCGGCAAACAGTGCCTGTACAAAGGGTTCGGCCTCAAAGGTGCGCAGGTCGTCGATGCCTTCACCGACACCGATATAACGAATCGGCAACCCGAACTGTTTCGCCAGGGCGAAGATCACACCGCCCTTGGCCGTGCCGTCGAGCTTGGTCAACGCCAGGCCAGTCAGTTGTACCGTCTGGTTGAATTGCTTGGCCTGGCTGATGGCGTTCTGGCCGGTGCCGGCATCCAGCACCAGCAGCACTTCGTGGGGGGCCTCGGCGTCGAGCTTGCCGATCACGCGGCGCACTTTCTTCAGCTCTTCCATCAGGTTGTCCTTGGTGTGCAGGCGACCGGCGGTATCGGCGATCAGCACGTCGATATTGCGCGCCTTGGCGGCTTGCACGGCGTCGAAGATCACCGAGGCCGAATCCGCGCCGGTGTGCTGGGCGATGACCGGGATCTTGTTGCGCTCGCCCCAGACCTGCAATTGCTCAACCGCTGCGGCCCGGAAGGTGTCGCCGGCAGCCAGCATGACTTTCTTGCCTTCGGACTGCAGCTTCTTGGCCAGCTTGCCGATGGTGGTGGTCTTACCGGCACCGTTGACGCCAACCACCAGGATCACGAACGGCTTGTTCGGCGTGATCACCAGCGGCGCTTCGACGGGCTTGAGCATGGCGGCCAGCTCGGCCTGCAGGGATTTGTACAGGGCGTCGGCATCGGTCAGTTGCTTGCGTGCAACTTTCTGGGTGAGGCTCTGGATGATCACGGCGGTGGCTTCGACGCCCACGTCGGCGGTGAGCAGGCGGGTCTCGATGTCTTCGAGCAATTCGTCATCGATGACTTTCTTGCCCAGGAACAGGCTGGCCATGCCTTCGCCAATACTGGCGCTGGTCTTGCTCAGGCCTTGCTTGAGGCGGGCGAAGAACCCGGTTTTGCTGGTTTCGGCAGCCGCGGCGGCAGGTTCCGGCTCGATGAGGGCGGGGGCTGCGGGCTCGCCGATAACCTCGACCGGCTCGACCACTGCGCGAATCGGCGGCGCCACCTGGTCGGCCTGCAGGTCCTCAACGAAGGCGACAGGCTCTTCAGCCACCGGAAGTTCCGGCCACGGCTGGTGCTCTGGCTCTGGCTCTGGCTCTGGAGCAGCCTCGACTACCGGCTGCAATACCGGTTCGGTCAACGGCAGCACCACCGGCGCTGGGGTTTGGGCAACCGGTTCGGTTTCTATTACGGGTTCTGCCGCAACCGGTTCAATGGGCGGCTCAGGCTGAACCTGCGGCTGTTCGTCGACGGTTTCCTGCGGCTTTTTACGCAGCCATCCGAACAGGCCTTTTTTCTCGCCAGCCGCAGCTGGGGTCTTCTTGTCGTCGTTGGAACCAAACATGGAGACGGCTATCTCAAGGTAGCGACGCGCCAAGGGGCGCTTCGGTAAATAAAATTCGATGCGTAACAGACTGTTTTAAAGCCCGCTCGTTCATGCGCAACATTTTGAAGGCCAAAATAGGGCCTTAACAAGACAGCCATAGTGGCCGTCCCTAGGTCGGATCAGTATCCTAGCACCTCCTCGCCCGCCGACGCTAAGACCACGCGGGCAGTCCAACAGGTTAAAAAACGAATGAATGCTCTAGCCCGCCGCGCCGCAGGCCTGCTGCTCAGCACAGTTTGTCTGCCCCTTTCAGCTTTGGCTGCCGACCCACAACCCACCCATGAATTCACCCTCGACAACGGCCTCAAGGTCGTCGTGCGCGAAGACCATCGCGCGCCGGTGGTGGTGTCTCAGGTCTGGTACAAGGTCGGCTCGAGCTACGAAACCCCGGGCCAGACCGGCTTATCCCACGCCCTGGAGCACATGATGTTCAAGGGCAGCGCCAAGGTTGGCCCAGGCGAAGCCTCGCTGATCCTGCGCGATCTGGGCGCCGAAGAGAACGCCTTCACCAGCGACGACTACACCGCCTATTACCAGGTGCTGGCCCGCGACCGCCTGGGCGTCGCCTTCGAACTGGAAGCCGACCGCATGGCCAGCCTGCGCCTGCCGGCCGACGAGTTCAGCCGCGAGATCGAGGTGATCAAGGAGGAGCGCCGCCTGCGCACCGACGACAATCCGATGTCCAAGGCCTATGAGCGTTTCAAGGCCATGGCCTTCCCCGCCAGCGGCTATCACACGCCGACCATCGGCTGGATGGCCGACCTTGACCGCATGAAAGTCGAGGAGCTGCGCCACTGGTACCAATCCTGGTACGTGCCGAACAACGCCACCCTGGTGGTGGTCGGCGACGTCACCCCGGACGAGGTGAAAAACCTGGCCCAGCGCTACTTTGGCCCGATCCCCAAGCGTGACGTACCGCCGGCCAAGATCCCGATGGAGCTGGCCGAGCCCGGCGAGCGCCAGTTGACGATGCATGTGCAGACCCAACTGCCGAGCGTGATCCTGGGCTTTAACGTACCGGGCCTGGCCACCGCCGAAGACAAACGCTCGGTGCAGGCCCTGCGCCTGATCTCAGCCTTGTTGGACGGTGGTTACAGCGCGCGTATCTCCGAGCAACTGGAGCGCGGTGAAGAGCTGGTCTCCGCCGCCTCGACCAACTACGACGCTTACACCCGTGGCGACACGCTGTTCATGCTCAGCGCCACCCCCAACCAGCAGAAGAAGAAAACCGTCGCCCAAGCCGAAGCCGGCCTGTGGCGCCTGCTGGATGAGTTGAAAGCCAAGCCGCCGACCGCCGAGGAACTGGAGCGCATCCGCGCCCAGGTCATTGCCGGCCTGGTCTACCAGCGTGACTCCATTACCAGCCAGGCCACGGCCATCGGCTCGCTGGAAACCGTCGGCCTGTCCTGGAAACTGATGGACACTGAACTTGCCGACCTGCAAAGCGTGACCCCGGAAGATATCCAGAAAGCCGCGCGCACCTATTTCACCCGCGAACGTCTCAGCGTCGCCCATGTCCTGCCCCTGGAGACCGCTCATGAGTGATCGCAAAAGCAGCCGCCTGATCTTCCCCGGCCTGATCGTTGTCACCTTGATCGCTGCCAGTGCCGTGTATTTCCTGCGCCCGAGCGAATCAGTGGCCAGTACGGCGCTGGAAAAAGCCGAGTCGAGCAACACGCTGCAATCCCTGGCGGAACTGGACGGCAAGGCGCCGACCAACCGCAAGCTCGACGTGCAAACCTGGACCACCGCCGAAGGCGCCAAGGTGCTGTTCGTCGAAGCCCACGAGCTGCCGATGTTTGACGTGCGCATCCTGTTCGCCGCCGGCAGCAGCCAGGACGGCAATGTACCGGGCCTGGCGTTGATGACCAACGCCATGCTCAACGAAGGCGTGCCGGGCAAGGATGTCAGCCAGATTGCCAGTGGCTTCGAGGGCCTGGGCGCGGACTTTGGCAACGGCGCTTACCGCGACATGGCGCTGGTTTCCCTGCGTAGCCTCAGCGACAGCGATAAACGCGATGCCGCCCTGGAGCTGTTTGATCAAGTGATCGGCAAGCCGACCTTCCCCGCCGACTCCCTGGCACGAATCAAGAACCAGATCCTGGCCGGTTTCGAGTACCAGAAGCAGAACCCTGCCAAGCTGGCGAACCTTGAGCTGTTCAAGCGCCTGTACGGCGAGCATCCCTACGCGCACCCGAGCGAAGGCACGCCGCAGAGTGTTCCGAAGATTACCCTGGCGCAGTTGCAGGCGTTCCACGCCAAAGCCTATGCCGCGGGTAACGCGGTGATTGCCGTGGTGGGCGACCTGACCCGTGCCGAAGCCGAGGCCATGACCGCCAAGGTATCCGCCTCGCTGCCCAAGGGCCCGGCACTGGCGAAGATCGCCGAGCCGACGGAGCCCAAGGCGGGCCTGAGCCATATCGAGTTCCCGTCCAAGCAGACGCACCTGCTGTTCGCACAACTGGGTATCGACCGCGCCGATCCGGACTACGCAGCCTTGTCACTGGGCAACCAGATCCTTGGCGGCGGTGGTTTCGGCACCCGCCTGATGAGCGAAGTGCGTGAAAAGCGCGGCCTGACCTACGGCGTGTACTCCGGCTTCTCACCGATGCAGGTGCGTGGCCCGTTTATGATCAATCTGCAGACCCGCGCCGAAATGAGCGGCGGCACCCTGCGCCTGGTCGAGGAGGTCGTGGCCGATTACCTCAAGACCGGCCCGACGCAGAAGGAACTGGATGACGCCAAGCGTGAACTGGCCGGCAGCTTCCCGCTGTCTACCGCCAGCAACGCCGATATCGTCGGGCAGCTCGGCGCGATGGGTTTCTACAACCTGCCGCTGAGCTATCTGGAAGATTTCATGAAACAATCCCAGGCCCTGACCGTCGAGCAGGTCAAGACGGCAATGAACAAACACTTGAGCGCCGACAAAATGGTCATCGTGACCGCCGGCCCGACGATTGCGCAAAAGCCACTACCGCCCCCCACTGATAAACCCGCCGAGCAGCCGCTCGGGGTTCCGGAGCATTAATGGCCAGTTCATCTCGCCCGAAAAAACCTGTCCACAACGTGCATAACGGTGTGGGCCAACTGCGCATCATTGGCGGCGAATGGGGCAGCCGCAAGCTGAGCTTCCCCGACGTCGTCGGCCTGCGTCCGACGCCAGACCGTGTGCGCGAAACCCTGTTCAACTGGCTCGCGCCGTACATCGCCGGCGCCAAGGTGCTGGACCCGTTCGCCGGCAGCGGCGCTTTGTTCCTGGAGGCGCTGTCCCGTGGCGCGTCCCAGGCCCAGGCGCTGGATGCGAGCAACGTCGCCGTCTCGAGCCTCAAGGAACACCTGGGCACCTTGCGTTGCACCAACGGCCAGGTGCAAACCGCCGACGCGCTGCGTTACCTGGAAACCCAGGCGGCCAGCGAGTACGACGTGGTGTTCCTTGACCCGCCGTTCAACCAGAACCTGCTACCGGCCGTCTGCACGCTGCTGGAAGAGCGCCAATGGCTGGCGCCGGATGCATGGATCTACACTGAAAGCGAAACCGCGCCTTCCACTCTCGGCCTGCCGGGCGCCTGGCGCCTGCACCGGGAACAGAAGTCCGGACGGGTGTATTACGCACTGTGGCATCGCAACATCGCCTGACCTGTAGTGAGCGGGCTTGTCCCGCGCTGGGTGGCGTAGCCGCCCCAAAACCAGGCGCCTGAGTGTTGTCTGGAAGAATGCGTTGGCCGGATTAGGGCGGCTTCGCCCCCCAGCGCGGGACAAGCCCGCTCACTACAGAGATATCCATGAAGTCTTTTGCTGAGAAATTCACCCCCGCTTTCGGCCTCGGCAACCCCCACCTGCAAACCCTGTGGGGTCCGCTGTGGCGTCCCACCACGCATATCGAACGCCAACGCGAACGCCTGTGGCTGGACGACGGCGACTTCCTCGACCTCGACTGGCACGGCCCGCACGATGCGCACGCGCCTTTGGTACTGGTACTTCACGGGCTGACCGGCTCCTCCAACTCGCCTTATGTAGCCGGTCTGCAAAAAGCCCTCGCCACTCAAGGCTGGGCCAGCGCAGCGTTGAACTGGCGTGGTTGTTCGGGGGAGCCGAACCTGCTGGCTCGCAGTTATCACTCCGGCGCCAGTGAAGACCTGGCGGCGGCGATTGCCCATCTGCGGGCCAAGCGACCGTTGGCGCCGTTATATGCGGTGGGCTATTCGCTGGGCGGCAACGTGCTGCTCAAGCATCTGGGGGAAACCGGCGAGGCCTCGGCGCTACAAGGCGCGGTGGCGGTGTCGGTGCCGTTTCGCCTGGACCAGTGTGCGGACCGTATCGGCTTGGGCCTCTCGCGGTTTTATCAGAAACACTTCATGCGCGAAATGCTGGCGTACATCCGGATCAAGCAAAGCCGGTTTCTAAGGGATGGACAGGCAGACGGGCTCAAAGCCCTGGAGGCGCTCGGTTCACTGGAAAAGATGCGTACGTTCTGGGATTTTGATGGCCGGGTGACCGCGCCACTGCATGGTTTCTTGAGTGCCGAGGATTACTACCGCCGCGCGTCGAGCCGCTATTACTTGGGTGGTATTCGCACGCCGACGCTGATCATCCAGGCGGCTGATGATCCGTTTGTGTTTGCTCATAGCTTGCCCGAGGCGAGTGAACTGTCGGAGTGCACTGAGTTTGAGTTGCTGGCCAAGGGTGGGCATGTGGGATTCGTGGATGGATCGCTCAAACGCCCGACCTACTACCTTGAGCGCCGCATCCCCCAATGGTTACTGGCATAACACGGTTAAACATGTGGGAGCTGGCTTGCCTGCGATGCAGTCATCTCGGCACATCAGGCACACCCGGTTGATGCTATCGCAGGCAAGCCAACTCCCACATTTTGATTGGGTTTACATCCCAGCGGACTCAGTCGCCGGTAGCAATCGCCCGCTGTGGATCAGTAATCCACTCACTCCACGACCCCGCATACAACTTGCCCAACGGATACCCCGCCAAGCTCAGGGCGAACAAGTTGTGGCATGCCGTCACGCCGGAACCGCAATACGCCACCAATTCATCCGGCGAACGGCCCTGCAGTTGGGCGGCGAAGCGCTGCTTGAGCTGGTCTGCCGGCAGAAAGCGGCCGTCACTGCCCAAGTTTTCGTTGAACGCCGCGCATTGCGCACCGGGAATATGCCCGGCTATCGGGTCAATGGGCTCCACTTCGCCGCGAAAACGCGGCTGGGTGCGTGCATCGATCAGCGTCAATCCCGGCTGGCCCAGGCGTTTTTGCAGGTGTTCGGCATCCAGAAGCAGGCGATTGTCCGGCGTACCGGCGAAGGTCCCAGGCTCAACAACCGGCGTATCCAGGCTCAGCGGGAAGCCCGCGGCGTGCCAAGCCTTGAGCCCACCATCGAGCACAAACACGCCATCACGCTTGCCCAGCCAGACCAGCAGCCACCAGGCCCTGGCGGCATAAGCGCCAGGACCGTCGTCATACAGCACCACCTCGGTGTCGGCGCTGATGCCCCAGGCCCGCAATTGCCGAAGAAAGGTATCTGCAGCAGGCAACGGGTGGCGACCGGTCACGCCCTTGGTGACCGGCCCACTGAGGTGGCGCTCCAGGTCAGCATGCTGTGCGCCCTCGATATGCCCCTCGGCATAGCTGCAGCGCCCGTAGTCCGGGTCTTCCAGGGCAAAACGGCAATCCAGGATCACCACCCCGCCCGCCTTCTGGCGCTCGGCCAGTTGCTGGGGGCTGATCAGTTGGGCAAGCGGCATGACGGACTCCTATGAATAGATTCGGGAAAGGTCCTACTTCACTTCTTCCAATGCCTGATTCAACGGCACGTAAAACTCTTTGAACAATGCGTCCACCGCTTCTTTGGCCTGGGGCGTGACAAACCCGGCCTCCAGCACCAGCACCTGGTAGACCCCGCGCTTGATCGCCTCGGCGCTCAAATGCGTGGAGTTTTCATTGGTGGTGCACAAGAACCGTACCCAGGAGGTGAGGATAATCCAGGCATTGAGGGTCAGGGCCTCGGTTTGCACCGGGTCCATATCGAGGATGCCCGCATCGACAAACCCTTGATAGATCGCGCCGCCCTGGGTCAGGCAGCGCTGGGAAAAGCGCCGATAGCCGGTGGCCAGCTCCGGGTCGCTTTCCAGCAGATGTTCAAGGTCGCGGTGCAGGAAGCGGTAGCGCCACATGCCGGCCAGCACGGCTTGCAGGTAGAAGCGCTTGTCTTCGACGGTGACCGCGCGGCCCTGGGGCGGGCGCAGGAACTTGTCCACCAGGGCTTCGTATTCGCGAAACAGCACGGCGATGATCGCCTGCTTGTTGGGGAAGTGGTAGTACAGGTTACCCGGCGAAATTTCCATGTGGGCGGCAATGTGATTGGTGCTCACGCTGCGCTCGCCCTGCTCGTTAAAAAGCTCCAGGCTGGTTTGCACAATGCGCTCGCTGGTCTTTACTCGCGGTGCCATAGGGGGTCAGCTTCTGTACACGTGATGGAACATCTTACGGCCTATTCCTGCAGGGATAAATCCACAGGCGGACGTAATGACATTTGACAATTTAGAGTAATGACTCTAAAAATCCAGGCAGACCTATAACAATCGGGAACGCCGCCATGTCTGCCAACGTTGCCTACCTGCAAGATGCCCAGGCGCTGGATCAACTGCAGGATCTGTTCGACACCCAACGTCGTGCCTACGCCGCCAACCCGATGCCGCCGGCAGCACAGCGCCAGCAATGGCTCAAGGCCCTGCGCGAGGTGCTCAGCAACGAGCGCCAGGCGCTGATCGACGCGATCAGCCAGGACTTCAGCCACCGCAGCGCCGATGAAACCCTGTTCGCCGAACTCATGCCCAGCCTGCATGGCATTCACTATGCCAGCAAACACCTCAAGGGCTGGATGAAACCTTCCCGGCGAGCGGTAGGCATCGCCTTCCAACCTGCTTCGGCCAAAGTCATCTACCAGCCCTTGGGCGTGGTCGGGGTGATCGTGCCCTGGAATTATCCGCTGTACCTGGCCATCGGCCCGCTGGTCGGCGCGTTGGCCGCCGGCAACCGGGTGATGCTCAAGCTCAGCGAATCCACCCCTGCCACCGGCGAGTTGCTCAAGGCGCTGTTGGCGAAAATATTCCCCGAAGACCTGGTGTGCGTGGTGCTCGGTGAAGCCGAAGTCGGCATGGCCTTTTCCAGGCTGCCCTTCGATCACTTGCTGTTTACCGGCGCCACCAGCATTGGCAAACAGGTGATGCGCGCTGCGGCCGAACACCTCACGCCGGTCACCCTGGAATTGGGCGGCAAGTCGCCAGCCATCGTGTCCGCCGATGTTCCGCTCAAGGACGCCGCCGAGCGCATCGCTTTCGGTAAAGCCTTGAACGCTGGCCAGACCTGCGTGGCACCGGATTACGTGCTGGTGCCGCAAGAGCGTGTCGACGGCTTTGTCGAAGCCTACACCCAGGCTGTTCGCGGGTTTTATCCGACTCTGGACGACAATCCGGACTACACCGCCATCATCAATGAACGACAACTGACTCGGCTCAATGCCTACATCAAGGACGCCACGGACAAGGGCGCCACCTTGATTCCACTGTACGACCAGGGCCAGGGGCGCCGTATGGCTCACAGCCTGTTGCTGAATGTCAGCGACGACATGACCGTGATGCAGGACGAGATCTTCGGCCCGGTGCTGCCGATCGTGCCTTATCGCGGCATCGACCAGGCTTTTGCCTACATCAACCAACGACCGCGCCCGCTGGCCCTGTATTACTTCGGCTACAACAAGCTCGAGCAAAACCGCGTGCTCCACGAAACCCATTCCGGTGGCGTGTGCCTGAACGACACGTTGCTGCACGTGGCCCAGGACGATATGCCATTCGGCGGCATCGGCCCATCGGGCATGGGCCACTACCACGGCCATGAAGGTTTTCTCACCTTCAGCAAGGCCAAGGGCGTGCTGGTGAAGCAACGCCTGAACGCGGCGAAGCTGATCTACCCGCCCTACGGCAAATCCATCCAGAAGTTGATCCAGAAACTGTTCGTGCGCTGAAACCGCCACCACGGGATAACAATAACAATGAACCCTAGCCTGACTGAAACACCTGCGCTGTCGCGGCGCAGCGTCTTGAAAATCGGCCTGTGTGCCAGCGCCTTCCTGGCCACCGCCGGGCTTGGCGCCAGCCTCAGCGGCTGCTCCAGCAGCACCCCGGCGAGCGGCTTTGCCTTATTGCGCAGCAGTGACCTGCCGTTCCTGCGCGCGGTGATCCCGGTATTGCTCGAAGGCGTGGCCAGCGCCCAGGACATCGCCAACGGGATTGAAGACACACTCAAAAAGCTCGACTTCAGCCTGCAACGCCTGTCCCCGGAAATGTTCAAGCTCACCCAGCAGTTGTTCGATGTGCTCGGCATGGGCATCACCCGTGGGCCGTTGACCGGGGTCTGGGGCAGTTGGGAAAACGCCAGCGGCGAGCAGATCCGCCACTTCCTGCACCGCTGGGAAAACAGCTATTTGAACCTGCTGCGCATGGGCCAGGGCTCGCTGCTCAAGCTGGTGATCATGGCCTGGTACTACCAGCCGGCGGCGTGGGCGCAGTGCGGCTACCCCGGGCCACCCAAAATCTAGCCTTTGACAACCCGATCCAATGTGGGAGCTGGCTTGCCTGCGATGGCGGTGAATCAGCGATGCATTCATCAGCAGGCAGACCGCTATCGCAGGCAAGCCAGCTCCCACATTGATCGCAACTTCGTACAAAAATAAGAGTGCACTCCTATGCCCGTACCCGATCTGTTCCGCGACGGCATGGCCCGTGGCTGGAAAACCCACAATGGCGCCGCCCTCGACAACGACCTGACCCTGGAAGCCGATGTGGCCATTATCGGCAGCGGCGCCGGCGGCGGTACCACCGCTGAAATCCTCAGTGCGGCGGGCTACAAAGTGTTGTTGATCGAAGAAGGCCCGCTCAAGACCAGCAGTGATTTCAAACTGCTGGAAGACGAGGCCTACACCAGCCTGTACCAGGAAGGTATCGGCCGCATGAGCAAGGACGGCGCGATTACCATCCTGCAGGGCCGAGCAGTGGGCGGCACGACGCTGATCAACTGGACATCGAGCTTTCGCACCCCGGACGCCACCCTCGCCCACTGGGCCAGCGAATACGCGGTAAAGGGTCACAGCAGCACGGAAATGGCGCCCTGGTTCGAAAAAATGGAGCAGCGCCTGGGCATCGCGCCCTGGGCCCTGCCGCCCAACGCCAATAACGATGTGATACGCAAAGGCTGCGAAAAGCTCGGTTACAGCTGGCATGTGATCCCGCGCAATGTGCGCGGCTGTTTCAACCTGGGTTATTGCGGCATGGGCTGCCCGGTCAACGCCAAGCAATCGATGCTGGTGACCACCATCCCCTCCACCCTGGAAAAAGGCGGTGAGCTGCTCTACCTGGCGCGCGCCGAACGCCTCGTCTACAGCGGCGACACCATCAGCCGCCTGGAATGCGTGGCCATGGACAACCTGTGCGTGGCGCCGAACGGACGCAAGATCACGGTCAAAGCCAAGCATTACGTGCTCTCGGGCGGCGGCATCAACAGCCCGGCGTTGCTGATGCGCTCGAGCGCTCCGGACCCGCACTCGCGGCTGGGCAAGCGGACCTTCCTGCACTTGGTGAATTTCTCTGCCGGGTTGTTCGATGAGGTCATCAACCCGTTCTACGGCGCGCCGCAATCGATCTATTCCGACCATTTCCAGTGGCAGGACGGCACCACCGGGAAGATGTCCTACAAACTCGAAGCTCCGCCCTTACACCCTGCGTTGGCCAGTACCTTGCTCGGTGGCTACGGCGACCAGAACGCTCTGGATATGAGCCAACTGCCCAATACCCACGCGATGCTGGCACTGCTGCGCGACGGCTTCCACCCCGACAGCCCGGGCGGCAGCGTGGAGCTGCGCGGCGATGGCACGCCGGTGCTCGACTACCCGGTGTCGGACTATGCCTGGGACGGGCTGCGCCGTGCGTTTCAGAGCATGGCCGAGATTCAGTTCGCGGCGGGCGCCAAGTCGGTCAAGCCGCTGCACCATGATGCGCGCTACGTGAAATCCCTGGCCGAAGCGCGCAGCCTGATCGACGGCCTGAACCTGGAACTGCACCGCACCTGCCTGGGCAGCGCCCACGTGATGGGCGGTTGCGCCATGGGCGAAGACCCGAAAAACGCAGTGGCCGACAGCCTCGGTCGCCATCACCAGCTGCGCAACCTGTCGATCCACGACGGCTCGCTCTTCCCCACCAGCATTGGCGCCAACCCCCAATTGTCGGTGTATGGAATGTGCGCCCAACTGGCGACAGCTTTGGCCGAACGTCTGAAAACAGCATGAAAAAACCCTCGATTCGGCGCAGGTATCTACACAAGTCGACTTGGCCGACCGGGAAGGCTGCGATACCATCCGGTTCCCCAACGGACTCCGCCAGGACGACGCGATGAACCGAGTGTTGTACCCAGGAACCTTCGACCCGATTACCAAAGGCCATGGCGATCTGGTCGAACGTGCCTCACGCTTGTTCGACCATGTGATCATCGCGGTCGCGGCCAGCCCCAAGAAAAACCCGCTGTTTCCCCTGGAACAGCGCGTGGAGCTGGCGCGTGAGGTCACCAAACACCTGCCCAACGTGGAAGTGGTGGGTTTTGCCACGCTGCTGGCGCATTTCGCCAAAGAGCAGAACGCCAACGTGTTCCTGCGCGGCCTGCGCGCAGTGTCGGACTTCGAATACGAATTCCAGCTGGCCAACATGAACCGCCAACTGGCGCCGGACGTCGAAAGCCTGTTCCTCACACCGTCGGAACGTTATTCGTTCATTTCCTCGACGTTGGTCCGTGAAATTGCCGCTTTGGGCGGAGATATCACCAAGTTCGTGCACCCCGCCGTGGCGGATGCGCTGACCTTGCGCTTCAAGAAGTAAGACCGCTCGATCGGCGCCTGCTCGCACTGGGGGCGCCAATGCGGCACAATTGCGCGCATTAGTTTTCAGATGCCTTGGCTGATTGCCCTGGCAGGAGTATCCATGTCCCTGATCATCACCGACGATTGCATCAATTGCGACGTCTGCGAACCCGAGTGCCCGAACGCCGCGATTTCCCAAGGCGAAGAGATCTACGTGATCGACCCCAACCTGTGCACCCAGTGTGTCGGCCACTATGACGAACCCCAGTGCCAGCAGGTGTGCCCGGTGGATTGCATTCCGTTGGACGAAGCCCGTCCGGAGACCGAAGAGCAGTTGATGGAGAAATACCGGAAAATTACCGGTAAGGTCTGAAGCCTTGTGTTGGCTGGCTGGGCCTCATCGCAGGCAAGCCAGCTCCCACTTTTTGAAGGTATTCACAAATCCAAATGTGGGAGCTGGCTTGCCTGCGATGGCGGCATCAGCCATCACCTCGCACTCAGCGCTGACACTTGGGGCAAAACACACTCGCCCGTTGCCCCAGCACCACATTGCGCAACTCGGTCCCGCAGACCTTGCACGCCTCACCCGCTCGGCCATAAACGAACAGTTCCTGCTGGAAATACCCCGGCTGCCCGTCGCCACCGATAAAGTCACGCAACGTGGTGCCGCCGCGCTCGATGGCAGCGGCCAGGATGCGCTTGATCTCGATCGCCAGCTTCAGATAACGCGCCCGCGAAATCCCGCCCGCCTCGCGACGCGGGTCAATCCCTGCTGCGAACAACGCCTCGGTCGCATAGATATTGCCCACGCCCACCACCACCGCGTTGTCCATGACGAACGGCTTCACCGCCATTGACCGCCCACGGGACAACTGGAACAAGCGCTCGCCGTCAAACAAGTCAGTCAGCGGCTCCGGCCCCAGGCGGATCAGCAGGGCGTGGTTGTGCGGGTCCTGGCTCCAGAGCATTGCGCCGAAACGCCGAGGGTCGGTGTAGCGCAGCGCCAAGCCGGACTCGAGTTCGATATCCACATGCTCATGTTTGGCCGCCGGCATGCCGACCTCAACCAGGCGCAGGTTGCCCGACATGCCCAAGTGGCTGATCAGGGTGCCCACTTCGGCATTGATCAGCAGATACTTGGCGCGCCGTTCCACCAGCACGATGCGCTGCCCGGACAGGCGCACATCCAGGTCGTCCGGGATCGGCCAGCGCAGGCGTCGCTCACGCACCACCACGCGGCTGACGCGTTGGCCTTCCAGGTGCGGTGCGATGCCGCGCCGGGTGGTTTCGACTTCAGGTAACTCGGGCATGTGTACCTCGTGAGGGAAGGGGTCAGTGCGCGCCCAGCTCGCGGATCGACAACTTCAGGCTCTCGAAGTCGTAGTCCGACAGGCCTACGTAATCCAGCACCAGATGGCCAACGGCATTCCACTCATGATCGACGGACTGGTTGCCCAGCACGCGGCAGGACGAACAGATGTGCTCGGCCATTTTCAGGATCGCCAACAGGTTTTTAAGCTGGGAATTGCGCGACGACTCATCGCTGAAAATCGCCAGGGCGTTGTGGTGGTTGGCGATGGCGTCGGTCACATGCTCCGGCAGGCGCCAGGACTTGGCGGTGTAGTACCCCACCACGGCATGGTTGGTGTTGAACGCATTGTTCTCGGTGTCGACCACGCGGCAGTCGGGGCCGGCATTGGCATAAGCCTGTTCGAGCACTGCCATGTAGTTGGGAAAGCGCTTGAGCATGAGCGGCACGCCGCAATCGTGGAACAAGCCCAACGCATAGGCCTCGTCCACCGCCTGGGCGCCGGTGCGCTTGGCGAGCGTGAGGCAGGTCATGGCCACATCCTGGGCGGTGTCCCAGAAGCGATTGAGGGTGACGATGGTGTCGTCGCTCATCTCGCCTTTGATCGACAGCGCGTTGATCAGGTTGATGACCGACCGGCTGCCCAGCAGGTTCACCGCGCGCTGGATCGAAGCGATCTTGTTGCTCAGCCCGTAATAGGACGAGTTGACGATCTTCAGCAGCGCGCCGGACAGGCCGGGGTCCTGGGAGATCAACCGCGCGATGACTTCCAGGTCCGGATCGGGCATGTATTGCTCCATCTGCAAATCCACCATGATTTGCGGTTGGGGCGGCACGCTGATGCCTTGCAGGGCCTGTTGGATCTGTTCGGCGGAAAGCTCTGGGGACATAGGTAGATACTCTGGGCTAGGCGGGGATTCTAACCCTTAAGCAAAGCTGACCGACACCTCAAATACCCGACTGAGCACGGACAAAATGTGGGAGCTGGCTTGCCTGCGATAGCATCACCACCGTACGTCAGATACACCGCGTCGTCGGCATCGCAGGCAAGCCAGCTCCCACATGAAGCGTTGCGCAACAGGTATACTCCCGCTCTTTTTTCCGGAGCGACGTCATGTCCCTGCCAAGCCTGCGCCTCAAAGCCAATGCCGATCGTCGTTTGCGCAACGGCCACCTGTGGGTCTACAGCAACGAAATCGACGTGGCGGCCACCCCGCTTCACGGCTTCCAGGCAGGCGACCAGGCTATCCTGGAAGCGGCCGGCGGCAAGACGCTGGGGATCGTGGCCATGAGCCCGAACAACCTGATCTGCGCCCGCCTGCTGTCGCGCGACATCAAGTTGCCGCTGGACAAGTCGCTGCTGGTGCACCGCCTCAATGTCGCCCTGTCCCTGCGTGATCGCCTGTTCGACAAGCCGTTCTACCGCCTGGTCTACGGCGATTCCGACCTGTTGCCAGGCCTGGTGGTCGACCGTTTCGGCGACATTCTCGTCGTGCAGATCGCCTCGGCGACCATGGAAGCCCATAAAGAAGACGTGATCGCCGCGCTGACCCAAGTGCTCAAGCCGAGCGGCATCCTGTTCAAGAACGACTCCGCCGCACGCGACGCCGAAGGCCTCAACCGCTACGTCGAAACCGTGTTCGGCCTGGTGCCGGAGTGGGTCGCGCTGGAAGAAAACGGCGTGAAGTTCGAAGCCCCGGTGATCCAGGGCCAGAAAACCGGCTGGTTCTACGACCACCGCATGAACCGCGCCCGCCTGGCCCCGTACGCCAAAGGCAAGCGCGTGCTGGACCTGTACAGCTACATCGGCGGCTGGGGCGTGCAAGCCGCCGCTTTCGGCGCCAGTGAAGTGTTCTGCGTCGACGCCTCCGCCTTCGCCCTTGACGGCGTGGAGCGCAACGCAGCGCTGAACGGCGTGGCCGAGAAGATGACCTGCATCGAAGGCGACGTGTTTGAAGCGTTGAAAGAACTGAAAGCCAGCGAAGAGCGCTTCGACGTGATCGTCGCCGACCCGCCGGCCTTCATCAAACGCAAGAAAGACATGAAGAACGGTGAAGGCGCCTACCGCCGCCTCAACGAGCAAGCCATGCGCCTGCTCAGCAAGGACGGCATCCTGGTCAGCGCGTCGTGCTCCATGCACCTGCCGGAAGATGACCTGCAAAACATCCTGCTGACCAGCGCCCGCCACCTGGACCGCAATATCCAGATGCTGGAACGTGGTGGCCAGGGCCCGGATCATCCGGTGCATCCGGCGATTGTCGAAACGCGCTATATCAAGAGCATTACGTGCCGGTTGCTGCCGAATAGCTGAGGCTGTTGCCCTGTAGGGACTTGCGGGTTCCTACAGGTTTTCAGGAAATGTCCTGCCGCCCCAGGCTTTGACTTTCCGCGTTGCAGACTCGATCCTCGACCCCCTCACGGAACCGAGGCTCGCTCATGTCGAAGGCAACCACACTCGCTGAAAAACCGTTCACGGTTTTCTGGCTGATGACCATGACGTTGCTGGGCGTCTTCCCGCTTGACGTCGTACTGCCCTCCTTTCCCGCCCTGGCTGAACACTTCCACACCTCGACCACCCATATCGCTCGGTCCGTCAGCCTGTTCGCCATCGGATTTTCCTGCTCGATGCTGCTGATCGGCCCGCTGTCCGACAGGATCGGCCGCAAGAAGCTGCTGCTGGGCAGCATGGCAGTGGCAATCCTTGGCGCGGCCGGATGCCTGGTCGCCACAAACACGCCTCAATTCCTGTTCTTTCGTGTCATCCAGGCCATGGGCTGCGGCGGCTTCATACTGTCCCAAGCGCTGGTGCAAGACCTCTTTTTCGGCAGGGAACAGGAGCGGTTGCGCATAGCCATGGCCACGGCCGGGGGAATCTTCATTTCGGTTTCCCCGTTGCTGGGCGCGTGGCTGCAACTGCAGTGGGGGTGGCAAGCCAGCTTCTACGCGTTTATCGCCCTCTGTGCGGCAACGTTGATCATGGCCCACCGGTTACTGCAGGGCGGCTTGCCTCCAACTGCACCAAGCCAGCAGGGTATCTTGAAGGCCTACGCCAAGGTCTTCGCCAACAGACATTTCGCCAGCTACGCCACGATCTCCGCGATCACCTTCGCCTGCCATTTCTCATTCATCGTGGTTTCACCGCTTATTTTCATGGATCAGTTGAAACTGTCGCCCCATGAGTACTCCTTGACCTTGCTCCTCTACGGCGCCGCCTACGTACTGGGGGGTGTCTGTGCAAGTTTCCTGCATAAACGGCTGGCGGCGGCGACCCAGATGGCGGTCGGGCTGGTGCTGATCGCGATTTCTGGCGTGGTCATGCTGCTGTTGGCCTACCAGCTCGGCTTATCAACCCCGACCGTGCTGGTGCCCATGCTGCTCTGCACGGCGGGCACCACCATCACCCGGCCCATTTCCAACTCCAAGGCCATGAGCCTGTTTCCAGACAACGCGGGGACGGCGGCCTCCGCCGTTGCGGCAACGCTGTTTATCGCTGGCGGTTGTATCAGTGCGTTTATCAGCACCTTTACTCATCAGCTGAGCACCGCACTTGGCCTGTGTTTCCTGATCCTGAGCCTCGCCGCCCTGGCTTTGAACTCATGGGCGCGGCGGCGCCCGCACGTCCCGTAGCGGCCATCTTCACGGTTGCGCCCATTCCCTCCAGCCGCCAGCGGTGTAGAATCGGCCCTATTCATCGCCAGTCATCCCCCGGCGGGTTTATGAGCTCGAGGCCCAAGCAAGCGGCGATCCCGCGACGCGAGTGGCAACTTCCGGACACACGGCCATTTTCTGAGTGTTCCTGACGTCAATAGAAGCTCACTCCCTTTTGATACCGATTAGCCGCCCGGAGTGCTCCAATGCCTGATTACCGCTCGAAAACATCCACCCACGGCCGCAACATGGCCGGCGCGCGCGCATTGTGGCGTGCCACGGGGATGAAGGATGACGACTTCAAGAAGCCGATCATCGCGATTGCCAACTCGTTCACCCAGTTCGTACCGGGCCACGTCCACCTCAAGGACCTGGGCCAACTGGTCGCCCGCGAGATCGAACGCGCCGGCGGCGTGGCCAAGGAGTTCAACACCATCGCCGTGGATGACGGCATCGCCATGGGCCATGACGGCATGCTGTATTCCCTGCCGAGCCGCGAGATCATCGCCGACTCCGTGGAATACATGGTCAACGCCCACTGCGCCGACGCCATCGTGTGCATCTCCAACTGCGACAAGATCACCCCCGGCATGCTGATGGCCGCCCTGCGCCTGAACATCCCGGTGATCTTCGTCTCCGGCGGCCCGATGGAAGCCGGCAAGACCAAGCTCGCCTCCCACGGCCTCGACCTGGTCGACGCCATGGTGATCGCCGCCGACTCCAGCGCGTCCGACGAGAAGGTCGCCGAATACGAGCGCAGCGCGTGCCCGACCTGCGGTTCGTGCTCCGGCATGTTCACCGCCAATTCGATGAACTGTCTGGTGGAAGCCCTGGGCCTGGCCTTGCCGGGCAACGGTTCCACACTGGCCACCCACAGCGACCGCGAGCAGCTGTTCCTGCAGGCCGGTCGCACCATCGTCGAGCTGTGCAAGCGTTACTACACCGAGAACGATGAGTCGGTATTGCCGCGCAACATCGCCAACTTCAAGGCGTTCGAAAACGCCATGACCCTGGATATCGCCATGGGCGGTTCCACCAACACCATCCTGCACTTGCTGGCCGCCGCCCAGGAAGCCGAGATCGATTTCGACCTGCGCGACATCGACCGCCTGTCCCGTCATGTGCCGCAACTGTGCAAAGTCGCGCCGAACATCCAGAAGTACCACATGGAAGACGTGCACCGCGCCGGCGGGATCTTCTCGATCCTCGGTTCCCTGGCCCGTGGCGGCCTGTTGCACACCGACCTGCCGACCGTGCACAGCACGTCCCTCGCCGAAGGCATCGCCAAGTGGGACATCACCCAGACCGACGACGAAGCCGTGCACACCTTCTTCAAGGCAGGCCCGGCCGGCATCCCGACCCAGACGGCATTCAGCCAGTCGACCCGTTGGGACACCCTGGATGATGACCGTGAAAACGGCTGCATCCGCAGTGTCGAGCACGCCTACTCCCAAGAAGGCGGCCTGGCCGTGCTGTACGGCAACATCGCCCTCGATGGCTGCGTGGTCAAAACCGCGGGTGTGGATGAATCCATCCACGTCTTCGAAGGTCGCGCCAAGATCTACGAAAGCCAGGACAGCTCGGTACGCGGCATCCTCGCCGACGAAGTCAAAGAAGGCGACATCGTGATCATCCGCTACGAAGGCCCCAAAGGCGGCCCGGGTATGCAGGAGATGCTCTACCCCACGTCGTACCTGAAGTCCAAAGGCCTGGGCAAAGCCTGCGCCCTGCTGACCGATGGCCGTTTCTCCGGCGGCACCTCGGGCCTGTCCATCGGCCACGCTTCGCCGGAAGCCGCTGCCGGCGGCGCGATTGGCCTGGTGCAAGATGGCGACAAGGTGCTGATCGACATTCCGAACCGCTCGATCAACCTGTTGATCAGCGATGAAGAACTGGCGGCACGCCGGGTCGAGCAGGACAAGAAAGGCTGGAAACCGGTGGAAAAACGTCCACGTAAAGTGACGACCGCGCTGAAAGCTTATGCGCTGTTGGCGACCAGTGCCGACAAAGGTGCAGTGCGCAACAAGGCGATGCTCGACGGTCTGTAAGACTCGCGCATAAAAAATGCCCCGCCATGTGCGGGGCATTTTTTTGCCTGCAGTAAATCCCCAAACCCCTGGAGATCAACATGTGGGAGCTGGCTTGCCTGCGATGCAGACACCTCGGTACATCAGGCACACCAAGTCGATGTTATCGCAGGCAAGCCAGCTCCCACATGGTCGGCGTTAGCCTTAGAACTGCGGGGTGTAGGTGAGGGTCAACATCACATTGCGCGGGTCGCCGTAGTAGTTACTGCCCCACGTCGCGTTGTACGCAGGGACGTAGTACTTCTTGTCAAACACATTGTTCAGGTTCGCCGCGACGCTGAATGCCTGGTTGATCCTGTAGGCCACTCGCGAATCCCACAGCGCATTGCCCGGCACGCTGAAGTTGCGGTCGTAGGCAACGGTGCTGCTTTGCGCGGTCACACCGGCGCCGACGCTGACTTTGGCCCAGTCCCCCGGCAGTTGGTAGTCACCCCAGACTTTGAGCTGATGCCTGGGTGTCCAGGTGCTGAAAATCTTGCCTTCGTAGGTGTTGTCCTTAAGGAATTTGGTGGTGTTGTAGGTGTAGCTGGAGACCAGTTGCAAGCCTGGCAGCACTTCGCCGCTCAAGGTGGCTTCGAAACCCTGGCTGCGGACTTTGCCGGAGGCGACCGAGCAATACCAGCCACCGCAATTCATCGGCCCTTGCAGGTCCTGCACCGCACGGTTTTCCTGGTCGTAGCGGAAGATGGCGAAGGACGTGTTCAGGCGACCATCGGCCAACTCACCTTTGAAACCCACTTCATAGTTCTTGCCTTCGATGGGCTTGAGCAAGGCGCCGGACGTGGTCTGATTCGTCTGGGGTTCGAACGCATCGGCATAGCTGGCGTAGGCCGACCACTGCGGGTTGAGTTCATACACCAGGCCCGCATAGGGCGTAACCCGCCCAGTGGTCTGTGTGGTGCTGCGGGTGGGGTCGTCGTACACGCCCTGGAAACCGCTCTGGTCGGTATAGGCAAAGTCATACCAACTGGTACGGGCACCGACGATCAAGGTCAGCGGGTCCAGCACTTTTACGCGCCAGGTACCGTAGATGCCTTTCTGGCGCACGTCGTACCAGCTCTTGGCCCCGGAACCGTCCTGGAACAACTGGTATTTGTCGCGCTGCGGGCGGTTGTGGTCGATGTTGAAGATATCCGCACCATCGGTAGCGTCCCGGGCGTACAGGTCGCGGGTGGTGAGCTTCGAGTAGTTGGCGCCCAGCACCAGTTCCTGCGGGAAGCCGAGGGTCTCGAAATTGCCGTTTACGTACACATCCACGCCGCGGCTCTTGGTATTGAAGTCGGTGACCCAGTCCACGTAGCGCACGTTGCCGGCGGTGCCGGGGTTGGGGATTGCGTCCCACGTCGCCTGATAGGTCGCGTCGTTGTGTTCATCCATGGCGACCAGCGCGGCCTTGAGCTTCCAGTCATCGTTGAAGCGATGCTCCAGGTCGGCAAACACCTGAGTCTGGTTGTTGACCGCGCGGTTCCAACTGGCGCCGACGAAGGTCGAGCGCGATAAGCCGATATCGTTGCCGTTGGCGTAACGGGGCAACGACATGAAGTTGGGCCGCGAGTGGCCTTTCTGATTGCTGATGCCTACGCCCACGGTGGTGTCGGGGGTGAAGTCGTAGTCGACGGCCGCGTAGACCGTCTGGTTCCAGCCGCCGGCGTAGTCGACGAAGGAGTCAGTGGTGTCGTAATCCGCCACAAATCGCCCGCGCAACGTACCTTCGGCGTTCAACGGGCCGCCGGCGTCCACTTGGGTGCCGTAGTGGTCCCACGAGCCCGCCTTGGCGGTGATGGTCACCGTGGGCGCCTGCTGGCCGCGTTTGCGCACCAGGTTCATGGTGCCGCCGGGGCTGTTTGCGCCTTGCAGCAGCGCAGCCGGGCCGCGCAGGGTTTCGACGCGGTCGTAGATCGCCATGTTTTCGGTGAGGTAGCTGCCCAGCGCGTAAGTGTTACGCGGGATGCCGACACCGTCGTATTGCAGGGTGCCGATCTCGAAGCCACGGGAGAAGATGAACATGCCGGGGCCGGGGGATTTGGTCGCGGTCAGGCCGGGCGTGCGCTTGACCACTTCGGACAGTTTGGTGGTGTTCTGGTCATCCATCTGCTTGCGGGTCATGACGCTGACCGATTGCGGGATGTCCTTGAGTTTCTGCTCGCCTTTGCCCAGGGTCACCGCGCCGGTGGTGTAGGACCCGCTGCCCTCGGTGGTAGCGCCCAGGTGTTCGGCGCTGATGGTGGTGGCGCCGACTTCGATGGCCGAACCACCGGCCAGGCGTTTTTCCAGGGTGACGGTATCGGCATTGATAAACGCCGCGTTCAGGCCTGTTCCGCCGAGCAGTAGCCCGAGCGCTTCGCGTTGACCCAGATTGCCTTTCACACCCGGCGATACCACCCCTTGCGTCAACTCGCCCGACACCAGCACCTGCACCCGCGTCACCGCCGAAAACGCCGCCAACGCGCCATCCAGGCTCTGTCCTGGAATATCGAAGCGGTAGGTCTGGGCCTGGACGGTCTCGGCGGCCTGCAAGTACAGCGGCGCGGTGCTGCAGGCCATGGAAATGGCCAGCGCCAGCAAGGGCCGTGCGGCGAATCGGTGTGCCATGGAAGGTGCTCCCCGGTGCAAAAAGTCGGTGATCGGCGCCGCACTACTTGAGAGTGCTTACTATTTACGCCTCAGTGATCAAGGACGATGACTAGCGGGAAAACCCTGAAACTATTTTCAAAAAATTGCCGTCAGGACGCGTTACCTTCGCGCAACACCAGTAAATACGGGGTGTAGTGCTCGGCGTGCAGGTTGAGGGTGTATTCCAGCGCCTGGATCACGGCGTCGGGTTTGTCGATTTCAAACACACCCGATACCACGCGATTGCGCAGCGCCTCGCCCAGCACCAGGGTCTTGCCGGGCCAATAGCGATTCAACTCGCTGACCACCTCCGACAGGGGTTGTTGACGAAATACCAGTTGTCGCTGACGCCAGGCAAAGCCACTGGCCGGATCGAATCCATGGGCAGCGCTAAGCTGCTGGCCCTGATACTCCACGGCCCGCCCCGGCTCCAGATACACCGGTTCACCATTGCCCGCACTGACCTGCACCTTGCCCTGGGCCACCTGCACCCGCGTCTGTTCATCGCGCCGCGCCACGCTGAACCGGGTGCCAACCACCTTCACCCAGCCGTCACCGGACTGCACCACGAAAGGCCGCGCCGGGTCTGGGGTGACGCTGAAAAATCCCTCGCCACGCAACAGACGAACCTGACGCTCACCGCCGCTCATGCGGATTTGAATGGCACTGTCGGTATTGAGCTGCAGCTGGGAGCCGTCGGCCAGCTCGACCGTGCGCGATTCGCCCGTGCCGGTGGCGTAGTCCGCGCGCAGGCGGTCGAGCCAGGGCGTGTTCTGCGCGGTCAGCCCCACCGCCAGCAACACGGCGGCGGCACAGGCCCAGCGCCGGACGGGTTTGCGCCAGGCAGCCTGCTCGGCGCGGCGGATCACCCGGGCCGGTTCGCGCAAACCGCCGAGCACCGCCTGTACTTCCTGCCAGGCGTCGTCCTGGCCCTGGCCCAGGCCGAGCCAGAGGGCGAAGGCGTCCCTCTCGGCGCGGGTCACGTCCTCAGCTTGCAGGCGGAAATACCAGCCGGACGCTTCTTCGAACAACGCGTCGGCAGTGGGTGTGGCGGTCATGACCGACGTCCTTGGGTGTCACAGGCGAGCCGCGTCTTGATGTAGGCGCGGCATTCAATCAAGGCGCGACGCAATTGGTATTCCACGCTACGCGGGGTGATCGACAGGCGTTCACCAATCTCGCGGTAGGAAAGTTCGTCGACATGATAAAGCAGGAAGATCTGCCGAGTCGCTGCGGGCAATGCCAGGATCGCATCCTGCATCAGTTGCTCCTGCTGGTAGGCGGCCAATTGTTCGTCGGCACCGGGGTTGCCACACGGCAGTTCTTCGCTCGGCTCGCCGGCATCCAGACGCTCGCGGCGAATAGCCTGGCGCTGGTGATCGCGCACAAGGTTGCTGGCAATGGTGAAGAGAAAGGCCGGCAGGTTGTCGATCTTTTCGCCGGAGTCCAGGCGCGCCAGGCGCAGGAAGGATTCCTGGGTCAGGTCCGCAGCCACCTGGGCGCTGCCGGTGCGGCGGGTGACGAAGGCTTCGAGGGCTTTCTTCTGCTCCGCGAACAGGCGCGCGATCTGCAAATTCCAGGAGGGCACAGCACTACCTTGAGAAGGTCAGGAAGTGCGCACGCTAGCAGAGGATGAGATTGGTTCGCAATTGATATCTATTTTAGCTGGGATTTGCAGCGCTTGTGCGGCCGCCATCGCAGGCAAGCCAGCTCCCACATTGACTGCTTTCTCCTGTTGAAACTCGGTCAACTGTGGGAGCTGGCTTGCCTGCGATAAAGGCAACTCGGTCTTACTGAATGTCCTCCGGCTTGACGATCACCCAGTTCTTGTCCGCCGTCACCGCCAGCCCTTCCTTGGCCTGCGCCGCCGCGTGCTTGGCGATCATGCCGTTAAGCTGCGTCATGTATTTGTCCTTGCGGTTGATCCACAGGTGGATGCCGCCCTTGGCCACGTCCACATCGTGAAACAACATGTAGCCATCGCTGGTCGGGGTGTCGCCGCCGACCAGCACCGGTTTTTTCCATTCATCAATGTAGGTGAGGATTGCCGCGTGCTTGCCGGCCATCCAGGTGGCCGGGGTCCACAGGTACGGGGTCAGTTCCAGGCCGAGGTTGGCCTTCTCGTCATACTTGCCGGCGGCGATCTGTTTGCGTGCGGTGGTCAGCTCGCCGGTCTTGCGGTCTTTAAGCAAGGTGGTCACGCCGATCACGTTCTCGGGTTTGACGTTGTAGCCATACTTCGGATCGGCAGCGACCATGCGCACCAGCTCTTCCGAAGCGGCGGTCATCACGTACACCTCGATACCGTTTTCCATCAGCTTGTTGTAGAGCTCGGCCTGGCCGGTGAACACCTTCGGCGGTTGCACTTCGGACTGCTTCACCACGTCGCCTTCGAAATAGCTGACGGGCACCGGCTTGCCAGACGCCATCAGCTCATCGACCTGCACCTTGAGTTCCTTGAGGGTGAAACCCGAGAACACTTGGGCAACCCATGGGTAGCAGACCATGTCGTCCACTTCGCAGAGGCGATAGTAGTAACTGAACAGGCTTTCCTTATGGTCGGCGGTGTCTTTGAACGGCATCAGTTTGAGCGACGGGTCAAGGCTGTCGCGGGTGATCAGGCCCTTGTTTTCCATGTAGGGCAACAGGGATTCTTCCAGGTCGTAGCGGTAGCTGGTGTTGTCCATGTCGAACACCGCGAAATGACCCTTGTTGGCGTTGGCGGCGATCATTTCGTTCAGTTGCTTGGCGGCTGGAGCGGGCCAATGTTTCAACTCGGTGGCGGCCATGGCGTGCCCGGCAAGGCCCAGGCACAGCGCGGCGGCGAACAGTTTCGAAGCGAGCTTCATATGCGGTTTCTCCCTGAGCTAAAAACATCGACGCTAACAAATCCCTGTGACAGTTACCGCCCGAGCGCGACCGCTTGCGTCGTGATAACGCCAACGGCATGTGCCTGAGCGTCGATTGCTTATTCCAAAAACGACACTCTTCATTCCACATCGGTATTAAATCAATATATTTCAAGCTGTTAGGCTGCCCGGCTCGCAATCGCAGGCTCACGCGATTGGCTTCCTTCTCAACGGAGCTTCTATGAATCTGCCCCTGATTCTCAACTTATTGGTGTTCGTGGCCCTGTTAATCGGCCTGGCACAAACCCGTCGCACAAACTGGAGCCTGGCCAAGAAGGTGCTGTTCGCCCTGGTCCTTGGCGTGGTGTTCGGGACCGTTCTGCACACGGTCTACGGCGACGGTCACCCGGTGCTCAAAGCCTCCATCGGCTGGTTCGACCTGGTGGGTAACGGCTACGTCCAACTCCTGCAGATGATCGTGATCCCGCTGGTGTTCGCCTCGATCCTCAGCGCCGTGGCGCGCCTGCACAACGCCTCGTCCCTGGGCAAGATCAGCTTCCTGACCATCGGCACGCTGCTGTTCACCACCGCCATCGCGGCGCTGATCGGCATCGGCCTGACCAACCTGTTCGGCCTTACCGCCGAAGGCCTGGTGGCCGGTACCCAGGAGATGGCGCGTCTGCAAGTGATCCAGAGCGATTACGCAGGCAAGGTGGCCAACCTGAATGTCCCGCAACTGCTGCTGTCGTTCGTGCCGGCCAACCCGTTCGCCGACCTGGCTCGGGCCAAGCCGACCTCGATCATCAGCGTGGTGATTTTCGCTGCCTTCCTGGGGGTTGCCGCACTGCAACTGCTCAAGGATGACGTGGAAAAAGGCCAGAAAGTGCTCAACGCCATCGACACCCTGCAAGCCTGGGTGATGCGCCTGGTGCGCCTGGTGATGAAGCTGACGCCCTACGGTGTGCTGGCGCTGATGACCAAAGTGGTCGCCGGCTCCAACCTGCAGGACATCATCAAGCTCGGCAGTTTTGTGGTGGTGTCGTACCTGGCCCTGGGCCTGATGTTCGTGGTGCACGGCCTGCTGTTGTCCTTGGCCGGGATCCACCCGCTGCGCTTTTTCCGCAAGGTATGGCCGGTACTGACGTTTGCCTTCACCAGCCGCTCCAGCGCGGCGGCGATCCCGCTGAGCATCGAAGCGCAGACCCGCCGCCTGGGCATCCCGCAATCCATCGCCGGGTTTGCCGCCTCGTTTGGCGCGACGATTGGCCAGAACGGCTGCGCCGGTCTTTACCCTGCGATGTTGGCGGTGATGGTGGCGCCGACCGTCGGCATTAACCCGCTGGACCCGCTGTGGATCGCGACCCTGGTGGCGATTGTGACCTTGAGCTCGGCCGGCGTTGCCGGGGTTGGCGGTGGTGCAACCTTCGCCGCGCTGATCGTACTGCCGGCCATGGGCTTGCCGGTGTCGCTGGTGGCGCTGCTGATTTCGGTGGAGCCGCTGATCGACATGGGCCGCACGGCGTTGAACGTCAACGGTTCGATGACGGCGGGGGCGATTACCAGTCAAGTCATGGGGCAGACGGATAAAGCGTTGCTGGATGCCGATGAGCATGCGGAGTTGGCGCAGGCCTGAAGCCAATAACAGTAGTGAGCGGGCTTGCCCCGCGCTGGGTGGCGAAGCCGCCCCATCTCAGACGCTGAGTTTTTCCAGGTAAAACTGAGGTGCCCGAGTTTGGGGCGGCTTCGCCACCCAGCGCGGGGCAAGCCCGCTCACTACAAGTTAGATTTTTTCCCAGACTTCAAAGTTGTACGCTGGCTTATCGCCTTCAGCTGGGTTCTCCAGATTTGAAACCAGCTTCCACTGGCTCCGATCAAACTCCGGAAACCACGCGTCCCCTTCCGGGCTCAACGCCACGCGCGTCAAATACAACCGATCCGCGTGTTCCAGCCCCTGCGCATACAACTGCGCACCGCCGATCAGCATCAGCTCGTCCACGCCCTGCTCCAGCGCCCAGGCCTCGGCGCGCTCAACCGCAGCCTCCAGTGACGCAAACACTTGGGCACCTTCCAGCACCAGGTCGGTCTGACGGCTGACCACCAGGTTCAAGCGCCCCGGCAACGGTCGGCCCAGGGAGTCCCAGGTCTTGCGCCCCATGATGATCGGCTTGCCCAAGGTGGTGGCCTTGAAATATTTGAAATCCCCCGGCAAATGCCAGGGCATGCTGTTGTCGACGCCGATCACGCGGTTTTCACCGAGGGCTGCGATCAGGCTGAGAGGGAGAGTTTTTTTCATGCCGACGAGAATACCAGAGCCACGACACAGCGGTTATGCTCCAACCTCACGAACACAACAGGACGGCGCGTGACAGCACTGAATCCCCTGCAAAAACTCTGGCTGACAGAAACCGTGCGCCTGCGTGAAGAACACGCAGGCAACCTGGAAGACCTGGAGGCCAATCGCCTGGCCCGCACCGCCGGCGGTGACTTGCCCACGCGCATCCAGCAACGCGCCCTGCACCTGGCCGCGCGCGATGGCCTGACGGCCGCCCTCGCCCGCTGGCTGCAAGGCGCGCGGCTGGCGCTGGTGTTGCTGGCGATCGTTGCGGTTATCAGCGGCGCCGGCCTGGCCTTTGCCGCGATGGGTAATGGCCTGACGCCGGTGAACGTGTTCTGGGCCTTGGGCAGCCTGCTCGGTTTGAATCTCATCCTGCTGATCAGTTGGGCCCTGGGCCTGCTGTTTGCTGGCGAACACAGCGCCAGCCTCGGGCGGCTGTGGCTGTGGCTCAGTGAAAAACTCGCGCGTGATGCCAAGGCTGCGCAATTGGCCCCGGCGTTGTTACTGCTGTTGCAGCGCCAAAAACTCAACCGTTGGGCCGTGGGTGTGCTGGTCAACAGCCTGTGGTTGCTGGCGTTGCTCAGCGCCCTGGTGATTCTTCTCACGTTGCTTGCCACCCGCCGCTACGGCTTCGTGTGGGAAACCACCATTCTTGGCGCCGACGCCTTCGTCGCCATGACCCAGGCACTCGGGGCCCTGCCGGCCTTGCTGGGCTTCAACGTGCCGACCGTCGACATGATCCGCGCCAGCGGCGATGCCGCGCTGAACATGGAGAGCGCCCGCCAGGCCTGGGCCGCCTGGTTGGTCGGCGTGCTGCTGGTGTATGGCGTGCTGCCGCGCTTGATCCTGGCCCTGCTGTGCCTGTGGCGCTGGAAACGCGGGCGCGCCGCCCTGCGCCTGAACCTGAACCTGCCCGGCTACAGTCAACTGCGCGAACGCCTGATGCCGAGCAGTGAACGCCTGGGCGTCAACGATGCCGCGCCGGAAAACCTGCACCCCGTCACGGGCGGCGTCAGCGAACTGCAAAGCGACGGTGCGCTGGTAGTTGCCATCGAACTGGACGACCAGCACGCCTGGCCGCCCAAACTGCCCGCCGGCGTAAAAAACGCCGGCATCCTCGACAGCCGCGAATCGCGCCACACACTGCTCGAACAACTGACGCGCTTCCCGCCCGCACGCCTGGCCATCGCCTGCGACCCGCGCCGCTCGCCGGATCGCGGCAGCCTGGCGCTGATCGCCGAACTCGCGCGCAGCGCCACCGCCACCCGCGTATGGCTGCTGCAAGCGCCGCCGGGCCAGGCGCTGGACGCCGAGCGCCTGGGCGATTGGCACACCGCGCTGCAACAACTGGAACTGCCCTTCGCCGATTGCGCGCCGCTGAATTGGCTGGAGACCGGTCATGACTAAACCGCTGAAACTCGCCGTGGTCGGCCACACCAATGTCGGCAAAACTTCCCTGCTGCGCACGCTGACCCGTGATGTCGGCTTCGGCGAAGTTTCCCATCGCCCCAGCACCACGCGGCATGTCGAAGGGGCGCGGTTGTCGGTGGAGGGCGAAGCGTTATTGGAGCTGTACGACACGCCCGGCCTGGAAGACGCCATCGCTTTGCTCGACTATCTGGAGCGTCTGGACCGCCCCGGCGAACGCCTCGACGGGCCGGCCCGCCTGGCGCGTTTCCTCGAGGGCAGCGAAGCACGCCAGCGTTTCGAACAGGAGGCCAAGGTGCTGCGCCAACTGCTGGCGTCCGACGCCGGCCTCTACGTGATCGACGCCCGCGAGCCGGTGCTGGCTAAATACCGCGATGAGTTGCAAGTGCTGGCCAGCTGCGGCAAGCCATTGTTGCCGGTGCTCAACTTCGTCAGCAGCAGCGACCACCGCGAGCCGGACTGGCGCGAAGCCCTGGCGCGCCTGGGCCTGCATGCGCTGGTGCGCTTCGACAGCGTGGCGCCGCCGGAAGACGGCGAGCGGCGGCTGTATGAAAGCCTCGCGCTGCTGTTGGAAACCGCGCGGCCGCAGTTGGAACGCTTGATTCTTGACCAGGACGCGCAACGCCAGGCCCGCCAGCAAAGCGCTGCACGGTTGATCGCGGAACTGCTGATCGACTGCGCCGCCTGCCGGCGCAGCGTGGTCACCGAAGATGAACCGCAAGCCATCGGCGACCTGCGCAAAGCTGTGCGCCAGCGCGAACAAAAGTGCGTCGAAGCGCTGCTCAAGCTGTTCGGCTTCCGCCCCCAGGACGCTGCCGCCAGCGACTTGCCGCTGCTGGACGGGCGCTGGGGCGATGACCTGTTCAACCCCGAGACCCTCAAGCAACTCGGCGTGCGCGTCGGGGGCGGGATCGCCGCTGGCGCGGCGGCGGGTGCCGGGGTGGATTTATTGGTCGGTGGGCTGACACTGGGCGCCGCGGCCCTGGCCGGTGCGATTGCCGGTGGCGCGCTGCAAACCGCGCGCAGCTACGGCAGCCGCCTGCTGGGCAAGATCAAGGGCCAGCGCGAACTGACCGTCGACGACAGCGTGCTGCGCCTGCTCGCCCTGCGCCAACGCCAGTTGCTCAAGGCCCTGAATCTGCGCGGGCATGCCGCAATGCACAGCATCAAGGTCGACACGCCCCAGGACAAGACCTGGCGCGAAGGCAAATTGCCCGATGCCTTGCACAAAGCCCGCGCCCACCCGCAATGGTCGTCGCTCAATCCCCACGCCAAGCTGAGCCAGGCCGAGCGCCAGGAACAGCTTGAAGCCCTGGCCACCCGGCTTGACGAGACTTGAGACGATTACACCTCATGCCAGCTCAAGGCCAGGAACGTCGTGCACAGTGAACGAACCAGCTCCTTATCCGCTGTATCGGCCACTCCGTTGCGGTCAACATCGCTGTTGGTAAACGACTCCAGTACACCATCGCTGTCGCCGTCATAGGCCGCCACCTTGTAGATCAACGGGGTGTTGCCTCCAGGGGCCGCAGGTTCGTGGAAATCCAACTTGATTGCATTCGGCAGACCCTGTTTGCCGAAATGGTCGACGTACATGATCAATGTGCGCTGCCACTGCCTGGCCGGGTTGAACCAGTTCAGCTTCAAGAAGCTGTCGGCGAAGCTCGCAAGTAGGTGTTTATCCAGTTCCGGCGCACCAGACCGACGCTCCCCCGCCAACTGCACATCGACCTTGCCATCGACGGTCATATCCAGGCCGACCGTTTCGTGGATCAACTCATCGGGGCCGTCGGGTTGCTGCTGATAAAAGTGCAGAATCACCGTATCGGCGTGCCCGTTCCCGCACAGATCCTGGGCGGTGGCTTTCAAATAACGCATTGCAATGCTCCTTTGACTAACGAAGCAATTACCTTAGTGACGTGCCAACCGAGTCTCCAGGCGGCGCGTCTGCGTCTGGCGTAGGGTCAATCTACGCGTCGAGTAGCCGTAGAGCCTTTGCCATGAGCACCTGCAGATCCAGCACCGGCACGTGCATGTGCTTGGCCTGTTCGTCCCAATGACGCAGGCGCAAGCTGACCGCGCAGAGCGGGTCCTGTTCGAAGGTCCGGGCTTCTTCGGCGCTCATCATGCCCCCTTGGTAAGCCAGGGTGCGGCGGCTGGCTTCGCTCAGGCGCGCGTAGTAGTCCGGCTCACTGAAGGTCAGGTAACGCTTGGCCTGCACGTGGTATTCCACCAACGTGGTCAGGCGTTCGCTGAAGCCTGCACGGCGCAAATACTCCGCGCCCAGCCGCTCATGACTGACCGCGCCATAACCGCCCATGTTTTCGCCGCCCTGCGCGCAGAGATGCCCGATGTCGTGGAAAAACGCCGCCAGTATCACTTCGTCATTAACGCCCTCGGCCATGGCCAACTGCGCAGCCTGGGACATGTGTTCGATCTGCGACACCGGCTCGCCGATGTAATCCGCCGTGCCGTGCCGCTCGTACAAACCGAAGACTTCGGCAATCGCCTGTTCCGGGTTCATCATGCCGCGCCCCACAATGCGCTGATATTTCGCTCGGCCAGCGCCGGCCCGACGCTCATGCCCACGCCGGTATGCATCAGTGCTGCACTCACGCCGGGCGCTGCCTGCAGGAACGAAAACGGTCCCGGCCCGCGCGAGCCGTACACCCCCTGCCAACGCTCCACGACCTGAACCGCGCAGCCGAGGGTCTGCTCGGCCAACTCGATCATCCAGTCATCAACCTGCTCGGCGTTGAAGGGCGACGCATCGCTGCCGTAATCATGGGAGTCGCCGATGATCAGCTCGCCGTGGGGCGTCGGGCTGATCAACAAGTGAATGCCGTGCTCATGCAGGTGCGGTGCCTCACGCAGGATCTGTGCCTGTACCGGCGCCGCTTCCGGCAGGTCGGCAAAAGCGCCGTAATGCACGCAACTCAGGCCGGTGAGCAAGGCGTGTTGCAGGTTCAGGTTCACCGCCGGCCGCGCGCGCAGCATTTGCAGGCGGCAGACACTCGGGTTGAGGTCGGCGAGCGCTTCGGCCAGCAGGGTCTGATAGTCGTGGCCGGAGCAGACGATGATTTGCTCGCCGCGAAAACTTCCCGCCGTACTGTGCACCTGGCCTGGTTCGACGTCGCGCACCAGGGTGGAGAAGTGAAACTCGACGTTCAGCTCACTGCGCAGGTAATTGATCAGCGCCGCAATTGCTTCGCGTGAGTACAGCTGCTGATCGTCCTTGCCATGCAGCGCGGCGCGGTGATGGCGGAACTGGCCGCCATAGAGATCCCTCAGCGCCGCGCCTTGCAGCAGTTCGACGTTGTAACCGTATTCGCGCGCGCGGCCGGTACAGAAGGCTTCGAGCAGATGCTCTTCGGCTTCGGTGCGGGCAAACAGGTACGAACCGTTGCGCTTGAGTTGCAGGCCCGCGACCTGAGCCCAGTGGCCCCAGATGTCGCGGCTTTCTCGTGCCAGGTCCAGCATCGGCCCCGGTGGTTGGCCGGTCACCAGTGCCTGGCCGAAGTTGCGTACAGAGGCGCCAAGCGGTGTGGCGCTGCGTTCGAAGACTTTGACCTTGAGGCCGCGTTTGGCGGCGGCGAAGGCGTGGGAAAGGCCGAGGATGCCGGCGCCTATGATCAGCAGGTCGCTGTGGTGTGTCATGAAGTGATGTCCTGAATTCGAGGCCGCTATCGCAGGCAAGCCAGCTCCCACCTTTGGAGGTGTTTGCAAATCAAAATGTGGGAGCTGGCTTGCCTGCGAAGAGGCCATCAGCCTTAACGAAAGCCTTACTGACCGGCGACCTTCTCCGACTTACCGTCATAGCGCCTGCGCCATTCGGTGAGGATGCTGTCGCGGTTCTTCGAGGCCCAGGCAAAGTCGTTCTTGATCAGACGCTGTTCATAGTCCGCCGGCAATTCCGTCTGCGGCTTGGCGATACCCGGCTGGGCTAGGACGGCAAAGTTGTCCTTGTACAGGTCCATCGCGGCGGGGCTGGCGGAGAAGTCGGCGAGTTTCTTCGCGGCCTCGGCGTTGGCAGTACCCTTGATCACGGCGGTGGCTTCGATGTCCCAGCCCAGACCTTCCTTGGGCAGGATGATGTCCAGTGGCGCGCCTTGGCGTTTCAACTGCACGGCCGGGTATTCAAAGGAAATGCCGATCGGGAACTCACCCGACGCCGCCAGCTTGCAGGGTTTGGAACCGGAGTGAACGTACTGGCCGATGTTCTGGTGCAGATCGTCCATGTACTGCCAGCCCTGCTTCTCGCCAAAGGTTTGCAGCCAGGCGCTGACGTCCAGGAAACCGGTGCCGGACGAGGCCGGGTTGGGCATCACGATCTTGCCCTTATACTCAGGCTTGGTCAGGTCTTGCCAGCTCACGGGCTTGGTCAGGCCCTGTTTTTCGGCCTCGACGGTGTTGAAGCAGATGGTCGCGGCCCACACGTCCATGCCGACCCAGGCCGGCGGGTTGGCGGCGTCGCGGTAGTGCTTGCCGATCTTGTCCAGGTCCTTCGGCGCGTAGTTGTCCAGCATGCCTTGCTGGTCGAGGATCGCCAGGCTCGAAGCGGCCAGTCCCCACACCACGTCAGCCTGCGGGCGGTCTTTTTCAGCCAGCAGCTTGGCGGTGATGATGCCGGTGGAGTCGCGCACCCATTTGATCTCGACATCCGGGTTGGCCTGTTCGAAGGCCTTTTTGTAGGTCTTCAGTTGCTCGGCTTCGAGGGCCGTGTACACGGTCAACTCGGTCTTGGCGAAGGCATTCAGGCTGAATGCAGTGAGTACCGCAGCGACCAGCGCCAGGGGCTTGAACATGGAGCACCTCCTTCGGGATGTTTATTGTCCGGGCGCCGTCTGGCGCCAGGCTTGGGAGCGTCGCAACGCGCCACGTGAGGCCCACGCCAGCAGCAGCGAAACGCTGGCTGAGGTGAACAGGATCAGGGTCGACATCGCCGCGGCACCGCCCACGTTGCCGGCGTCGTCCATGTTCAACACGGCGACGGCGGCGAGAATGGTGTCGGGGCTGTAGAGAAAAATCGCGGCGGACACGGTGGTCATCGCCGACACAAACAGATAGCGCAGGATGTCCAGCAGCGCCGGCAGGCAGATCGGCACCGTCACTTTCCAATAATGGCGGTACAGCGGCGCCTTGAGGGACAACGCGGCGGCTTCGAACTCGGCGTCCAGCTGGCGCAACGCAGTGGTTGCGGTCATCTGTGCGGTGGTCAAATAATGCGCAATGGTGCACACCACCAGCAGGGTCATGGTCCCGTAGAACACATGCAGCGGGTTGCCGCTGAGGTTGAAAAAGAACACGTAGCCCAGGCCCAGCACCAGCCCGGGCACGGCCATCGGCACAAAAGTGAGCATGCGCAGCGCCAGGTTCAGGCCCTTCTGGCCCTTTGTTTTTTCCATCAGGTACGCGCCGGTGAAGATCAGCACACTGCCGAGCAACGCCGTGCATAACGCCAGGGTCAGGCTGTTGCGATAGGCCAACCAGCCGCCGCCCGCCGTGTCCTCGAACTGGTAATGGTTAAGCGACAGCGACAGGTTGTACGGCCAGAACTTCACCAGCGAGGAATACACCGCCATGCCGAACACCAGCAGCAACACCGCACAGATAAACAGCACGATGGCCAGGTAGCAGGCGTCTCTTACGCGTGAGGGCGCCGGCTGAAAAACTTGGGCGCGACCACTCATGGAATCGCCATGACGCCGGCGCAGCCAGGCATCCACACCAAAGCTGAACAGCGCCGGCAGCAGCAACACCATGCCGATCAGGGCGCCGCGACCGAACTGCTGCTGGCCGACCACCGCCTTGTAGGCTTCCAGCGCCAGCACCTGATAATCGCCACCCACCACCACGGGCACGCCGAAGTCGGTGATGGTCAGGGTGAACACCAGGCAAAACGCGGCGAACACCGCCTGGCGCGTGGCCGGCCACGTGATGCTGCGAAACGCCCGGGCCGGGCTGGCGCCCATGCTCGATGCGGCGTCGAACAGGCGCGCATCCGCCAGGGACAGCGCCGACAGCAGGATCATCAAGGCATGTGGGAAGGTGTAGATCACCTCACCCAGCACAATGCCCCAGAAGCCGTAGATATTCTCCGAGAGCAACCCGCGCAACAGGCCCTGATTACCGAACAGATAGACCAGCGCAATGCCCGGCAACATCGACGGCGCCATCAGCGGCAGCAGTGACATGCCGCGCCAGATCGCCTTGCCGGGAATCAGTGTGCGTTGCAGGGCGTAGGCAAACAGGTAAGCCAGCGGTACGACAATGGCAGCCACGCTGAGGGAGACTTTCAGGCTATTGCCCAACAGCCAGTGGAAGTTGGCGCTGGTGAACAATGCCTGCGCAGCGATCAGGCCCCCGCCCTGCCCGGCTTCGCTGCTCAAACCACGCCAGAAGATCGCCAGCAATGGCAGCAACACCGCCACCACCAACAGGCACAGCCAGAGCCATTTGCCGCCGACCACGAAAATACGATCACCCAGCTCGGCACGGGACACCTGCCGTGGCGCGGGCAACGTCATGACAGCGGCCATCTCAGGCAAACACCTGCAGGCTGCTCGGCGGCAAAGCGACCCAGATATCCTGGGCGCCCAGGCGCGGCAACGCCTGCGGCGCCACCTCGGCCAGCAGTGGATGGCCGGGCAATTGCTCCAGCTCAAAGCTCATGCGGCACCGGTTGCCGAGAAAAGTGATCTCACGGACCTTAGCCGGGAACAGGTTTTCTTCATGCACCGGCGGGTTGACGTTGATGGCTTCCGGACGGCAGAACAGACGGCCGGACGTGGCCACGCCGGCATCGTTGGCCAGGCGCATGTTCATCCCGCCGACCTGGGCGTGGCTGGCGCTGTTGCGGCTGAACGGCAGCCAGTTGCCCTGGCCGACAAACTCCGCCACGAACGGCGTGGCCGGGCGGTCGTAGATCTCCTGGGGGGGGGCGTATTGCTCGACCTTGCCGTTGTTCATCACGGCAATACGGTCGGCCATCAGCATGGCTTCGTCCTGGTTGTGGGTAACCATCAGCGTGGTGACGCCCAGGCGCCGTTGCAGCTGGCGAAGCTCGGTGCACAGATGCTCGCGCACGCGGGCGTCGAGGGCCGACATCGGCTCATCCAGCAACAGCAATGAAGGCGCCGGCGCCAGCGCTCGAGCCAGCGCCACGCGTTGCTGCTGGCCGCCGGACAGTTGACCGGGGTATTTCTTTTCGCTGCCGAGCAGGTCCACCAGTTCGAGCATCTGCCCGACGCGCTGGCGTACTTCGTCGCGCCCACTGCCGGTGAGGCCGTAGGCGATGTTCGCTTCAACCGTCAGGTTGGGAAACAACGCGTAGGACTGAAACAGAATGCCGTAGTCCCGCGCCTGCGGCGGCAGCAGGGAAATGTCGCGGCTGCCCAGGTAAAGTTCGCCGCTGTCCTGGCGTTCCAGGCCGGCGATGCAGCGCAGCAAGGTGGTCTTGCCGCAACCGGACGGGCCCAGCAGGCACACCAGCTCGCCGGCGGCGATGTCCAGGGAGACGTTATCCAGCGCGGTAAAGGCGCCGAAGCGTTTCTGGATACCCCGCACGTTCATTGGCGCGCCGGGTGGGGTCAGGGCTGTGTTCATGCAAGGCACCTCATCAAACGGATGAGGGCCATGCTAGGCAGGCAATGCGTCGCTGGTGTGGCAGGAAGGCAAAAGGGGGTGATAGTGGTATTGGTGGATTTGTGTAGGACTGATGGAATGCGGTGGTAGGACTGACGCCATCGCGGGCAAGCCCGGCTCCCACAGTTTTGATCTGTGAATACATTCAAAGGTGGGAGCTGGCTTGCCTGCGATGGCGATTCAAAGGCCACCCCACAACTTCAGAGCGGCGACATCTCTTGCGCCAGGCCGAGGAAAGCCGCCGGCAGCCGCGCACTTTTTCTTTCCTTGAGGCAGTACAGATACTCCGGAATCTGCGGCGCATGCTCCAGCGTCAGCACCCGCAACTGCGGATCATGCGGCACTTCCTGCCGCGCAATGATGCTGATCCCGATATTGCGCAGCACCGCCTCGCGGATCGACTCGCGGCTGCCGATTTCCAGCAGCGGGCCGAAGCTCACGCCGGCATCTTTCAACATTTCTTCGGTCAAGCGCCGCGTAGTGGAACCCGCTTCGCGCATCAACAGCGTATGCCCGGCGAGCGCACTCAGCGGCACATGATCGAGCTTGGCCAGGGGATGGTTGCGATGCACCGCCAACACCAGCGGGTCGGTGCCCAACACACGGCGAATCAGGCGCGGGTCTTCCAGCAATTGTGAAGAGGCGGCGACGTCGACGCGGTAATCATCCAGTGCTTCAAGCACCTGCTGGGAGTTACCGATCTCTACCGACACCTCCACCTGCGGCAGGCGTTCGCGGAAAGCTTTGACCAGGTCGAGGATGTAATACGGCGCCGTCGCGGCGATCCGCAATGCTCCCTGGACCTGGCCATTGTTGCGCAGGAAAAACTCGATATCCGCTTCCTGCTGCAACAGCGCCTTGACCATCGGCAACAGCCGCGCGCCCTCGTCGCTGACGGTGAGGCGGCGGCCACCACGGTAGAACAGCTCCACGCCGTACTGGCTTTCCAGGTTGCGGATCTGGGTGGTGACCGTGGGCTGGCTCAGGCCGAGCTTCTTCGCCGCTTGGGTAATGCTGCCCAGGCGGGCGACCATGAAAAACGCCTTCAGCTCAGCACTCAGCACACCACCCTCTCATCCTCATTTGCGCAACAAGCGCAGGCCATTGAACACCACCAGCAGGCTCACCCCCATGTCGGCGAACACCGCCATCCACATGGTGGCCATGCCCAGGAAGGTGACCGCCAGGAAGATCGCCTTGATCACCAGCGCCAGGGCGATGTTCTGCTTGAGGATACTCGACGTTTGCCGGGAGAGCCGAATGAAAGCCGGGATCTTGCGCAAATCATCGTCCATCAGCGCCACGTCGGCGGTTTCGATGGCGGTGTCGGTACCGGCGGCGGCCATGGCAAAACCGATTTCGGCGCGGGCCAGGGCCGGGGCGTCGTTGATGCCGTCGCCGACCATGCCTACACGGTGGCCTTGGCTGTACAGGGCTTCGATGGCGTGCAGCTTGTCGGTGGGCAACAGGTCGCCCTGGGCCTGGTCGATGCCGACCTGAGCCGCGATGGCCTGGGCGGTGTGGGTGTTGTCGCCGGTGAGCATCAGGGTCTTGATGCCCAGTTCGTGCAGTTGCCGGATGGCTTCACGGCTGCTGTCCTTGACCGTGTCGGCCACGGCGAACAGCGCCAGCGGGCCGGATTTGTCGAGCAGCAGCACCACGGACTTGCCTTGTTTCTCCAGGGCGAAGAGTTTTTCCTCAAGCTGCGGCGAGCACAAGCCCAGGTCTTCCACCAGGCGGTGGTTGCCCAAGTGATAGGTTTCGCCGTCGATGTCGCCGCGCACGCCGCGTCCGGGCAGGGCTTCGAAGTTATCCACAGCGTGGCTCGGCAGGTTTTTATCCACAGCCGCGTTGGCGATGGCCAGCGACACAGGATGGTCGGAGCGCCCCGCCAGGCTCGCGGCCAGGGCCGGCGCGCTGTCCTGCACATTCGGGAACAACGCCAGGTAATCGGTTTGCACCGGCTTGCCGTGGGTCAGGGTTCCGGTCTTGTCCAGGGCCAGATAGTCGAGCTTGTAACCGCCCTCCAGGTACACGCCGCCCTTGATCAGGATGCCTTTGCGCGCCGCCGCCGCCAGGCCGCTGACGATGGTCACCGGGGTGGAAATCACCAGAGCGCAGGGGCATGCGACCACCAGCAGCACCAGGGCGCGGTAGATCCAGTCGAACCAGGCGCCGGCCATGAACAGCGGTGGAATCACCGCCACGCCCAATGCGAACAGGAACACCGCCGGGGTGTAGATCCTCGAGAAACTGTCGACAAAACGCTGGGTCGGCGCCCGCGCGCCCTGGGCCTGTTCGACCGCGTGAATGATGCGCGCCAGGGTCGAGTTGTTGGCCGCTGCGGTGACTTTATATTCCAGAGCGCCGGCCTGGTTGATGGTGCCGGCAAAGACTTTATCGCCCACGGTCTTTTCAATCGGCAGGCTTTCACCGGTGATCGGCGCTTGGTCGATGGTGGACTGGCCGGCGGTGACTTCGCCGTCAAGACCGATGCGCTCGCCGGGCCTTACCCGCACGACCGCGCCGAGTTCGATGCTTTTGACCTCTTTTTCAACCCAGGAACCGTCCGCTTGCCGCACCGTGGCCTGTTCAGGTGTCATCTGCATCAAGCCACTGATGGCGTTGCGCGCGCGGTCCAGGGACTTGGCTTCGATCAATTCGGCCACGGTGAACAGGAACATCACCATGGCCGCTTCCGGCCACTGGCCGATCAGGATTGCGCCGGTCACGGCGATGCTCATCAGGGCATTGATGTTCAGGTTGAGGTTTTTCAGGGCAATCCAGCCCTTTTTATAGGTGGTGAGGCCGCCGCTGAAGATCGACACCAGCGCAACGACTGCAATCACCCAGGTGGGCGCGGCGTTGGTGAAGTGCAGCACTTCGGCGCCGAGTGCGCCGACACCGGATAACGCCAGCGGCCACCAATGTTTCTTGACCACAGGCGTGGCGGCGGGCGCGCCCTCTTCAAGCGGATCGGCTTGCATGCCCAGGGATTTGATGGCGTCGATGATCGGCGCGGTGCTCGGCAAGTCGTGAGTGACGCCGAGGATGCGGTTGATCAGGTTGAATTCCAGTTGCTGCACGCCGGCAAGCTTGCCCAGTTTGTTCTGGATCAGTGTCTGCTCGGTGGGGCAATCCATGGCTTCGATGCGGAACGTGCTCAGGCGCGCGCCGGCGCTGGGCGCTTCGCTCAGCTGCACCACCGCTGGGGCCGGGGTACTGGAGCAGCACGAGCCGCCGTGGCCATGGTTCTGGGCAGGATTATGCACAGGCGTCAGCTTCTTCTCGCCGTGGTCATGGTCATGTTTGTGCGGGGTGTGGATGGAGTCGCTCATCAGGTCGCGTCCGTAAAAGTGCCTGTTGCCAAGTAAAGACCCTGTAGCCACTATAGGGTCAAGCACCCATTTGGAGATTGCTGCGATGAAGATCGGCGAACTGGCCAAACTCACCGACTGCCCGGTGGAAACCATCCGTTATTACGAGAAGGAAGCCCTGCTGCCGCCGCCGGCGCGCACCGACGCCAACTACCGCGTGTACACCCAGGCACACACCGAGCGGCTGATCTTCATCCGCAACTGCCGCAGCCTGGACATGACCCTGGAAGAAATCCGCAGCCTGCTCGGGCTACGCGATAGCCCACAGGACCAGTGTGAAAGCGTGAACGCGTTGATCGATGAGCATATCCACCACGTGAAAGCGCGGATCGATGGGTTGTTGGCGTTGCAGAAGCAATTGCTGGATCTGCGTCAGCGCTGTGGTGGTGGGGATCATTGCGCGATTCTGCAGCGTCTGGAGGTCAGTGGGAGTGTGCAGGCCAGCGAGGCTGAGCCGTCACATGTCGGCCGAAGCCACGGCCACTGATCCGGCGTGAAATGCAGTCCAATGTGGGAGCTGGCTTGCCTGCGATAGCGGTGTGTCAGTCACATATCAGGTGCTGATACACCGCTATCGCAGCATAGGTATCTACACATCTTTCAAAGGTTGAAAAATCTCTGTAGTGAGCGGGCTTGCCCCGCGCTGGGTGGCGAAGCCGCCCCAAACCAGGCGACCTGGTTCTAGCTGGACTCTGGGGTGGCTTTATTGGGGCCGCTTCGCCACCCAGCGCGGGGCAAGCCCGCTCACTACACAACTGCTTGCTGTTGCTCTGGCCAGATCCAAAAAATAGTCGCCTGACAGACCGCCATCGCAGGCAAGCCAGCTCCCACAGTTTTAACCGAGTCAGGCTTTAGATCGCCACGTCAGCCTTGATGCTTGGATCGGCGTCGTAGCCCACGATTTCGAAGTCTTCGAACTTATAGTCATAGATCGACGCAGGTTTACGCTTGATCACCAGTTCCGGCAGCTTCTTCGGCGTACGCGCCAGTTGCGTGCGGATCTGTTCCATATGGTTGCTGTAAGCGTGGGTGTCGCCAGTGGTAACGATGATCTCATGCGGGATCAGGTCGCATTGCTGGGCCAGCATGTGGGTGAGCAATGCCAGCGCGGCGGTGTTGTACGGCAGGCCGAGGAACACATCGGAACTGCGAATGTACAGCTGCATCGACAGGTGACCGTCATGCACGAACGCCTGGTACAGCAGGTGGCACGGCGGCAGGGCCTGCTTGCCGTTGCGCGCGTTTTCCTGCGGGCTCCTGGTTTCGTCCGGCAGGTACTCGACGTTCCAGCCGTGGAACAGGATGCGGCGGCTGTTGGGGTTGGTCTTGAGCGTGTGCACCATGTAATCGATCTGGTTGATCGTGCCGCCGTCCTTGGTCGGCCAGGCGGTCCACTGCTCGCCGTACACCGGGCCCAGGTCGCCGTCTTCGGTGGCCCATTCGTCCCAGATCTTTACGCCGTTTTCGTTGAGCCACTTGATGTTGGTGTTGCCGCTCAACATCCAGATCAGCTCGTTGGCGATGCTTTTGAAGTGAAGCTTCTTGGTGGTCAGCAGCGGGAAGCCGTCGGCCAGGTTATGCCGATACTGACGGGCGAACACGGCCTTGGTGCCGGTGCCGGTGCGATCGCCCTTGGTGAGTCCGTTGGTCACGACGTCGTTCAGGAGTTCGAGGTATTGCTTCATGTGTGTACCCGTATCGTTGAAGCCGAGGCTTTGGAGAAAAAACCTCGGCATTCGAATTTAAAGCGCGGCGTTCTTGATCGGTTGCGGGCGATTGTACGCCCACCACAGCATGCCCAGTCCGGCCAGGATCATCGGGATACTGAGCACCTGCCCCATGGTCAGCCAGCCCCATGCCAGGTAGCCCAACTGTGCATCCGGCACGCGCACGAACTCGACGACAAAGCGGAAGATCCCGTAGAACAACGCGAACATCCCCGACACCGCCATGGTGGGCCGTGGCTTGCGCGAAAAGAGATACAGGATAAGGAACAGTGCCACGCCTTCCAACGCGAACTGATAGAGCTGCGACGGGTGGCGCGGCAGTTGCGCCGGGTCGCTGAACGGCGGGAAGACCATGGCCCATGGCACGTCGGTCGGCTTGCCCCACAATTCGGCATTGATGAAGTTGCCGATACGCCCGGCGCCCAGGCCGATAGGCACCATCGGTGCGATGAAGTCCATCAACTGGAAGAACGACTTGCCATTGCGTCGGCCGAACCACCAGGCGGCGATCATTACGCCGATAAAGCCGCCATGGAAGGCCATGCCGCCCTTCCATACTTCGAAGATCAGTGTCGGGTTGGCGATATAGGCGGAAAGATCGTAGAACAGCACATACCCCAGCCGCCCGCCGACAATCACGCCCATCGACAGCCAGAAAATCAGGTCGGAGAGCTTCTCTTTGGTCCAGGTCGGGTCGAAACGGTTCAGGCGCCGAGAGGCCAGGAACCAGGCACCGCCGATGCCGACCAGGTACATCAGCCCGTACCAATGGATTTTCAGCGGACCGATGGCCAAGGCCACCGGGTCGATCTGCGGGTAAGGCAGCATTGCGACTCCTCGTTAAATCATTCCGTTATAGCGACCGGACCATGCCCGGGCGCGATTAAGTCTGCGTTACAGCAACTGCCATCAAATCAAAAAGGTGATGCCGACACAGAACAGCAGCCCGGCGAACAACCGCTTGAGCAAGCGCGGCGACAGCCGGTGCGCCAGGCGTGCGCCGAAGCGGGCAAACACCATGCTGGTCAGGGCAATGCCCAGCAGCGCCGGCAAATACACGAACCCTAGACTATGAGCGGGCAGCAGCGGGTCATGCCAGCCCAGAATCATGAAACTTGCCGCGCTGGCCACCGCAATCGGAAGCCCGCACGCGGATGAGGTGGCTACCGCCTGCTGCATCGGCACGCCGCGCCAGGTCAGAAACGGCACCGTCAGCGAGCCGCCGCCGATGCCAAAAATCGCCGAGGCCCAGCCGATGACTGTGCCCGCCAGGCCAAGACCGAGCTTGCCCGGCACCGTCCGGCTGGCCTTGGGCTTGAAATCCAGCGCCAGCTGCACGGCTACCAGCAAGGCAAACACACCGATGATTTTTTGCAGGTGAGGGCCGGAAATCGCTTCGGCGGTCAGCGCGCCAAAGCCTGCGCCGATCAGGATACCCACGGTCATCCACGCAAAGATCGGCCAACGTACCGCGCCACGCCGATGATGCTCACGCACGGCATTCACCGAGGTAAAGATGATCGTCGCAAGCGAAGTGCCGACGGCCAGGTGGGTCAGCACCTGCGGGTCGAAGCCCTGCAAGGTGAAGCTGAACACCAGCACCGGCACGATGATGATCCCGCCGCCCACGCCAAACAGCCCGGCGAGCACGCCTGCGCAGGCGCCAAGCAGCAAATACAGCAAAAATTCCATGGGAGCCCCCCCGACCAAGTCCGGCATGTTAACGGATGGAAGGCATGCGACCCAACTGGATACGATGGAACGCCCTTGCCCGAGTGGGTAGAGTGGCAAAAACACAAAGGGGAATCGCCTGATGTGCCTGATTGTTTTCGCCTGGCGGCCGGGCCACGCCCAGCCACTGATCGTCGCGGCCAACCGCGATGAGTTCTACGCCCGCCCCAGCCTGCCGCTGGCCCAGTGGCCGGATGCGCCGCACGTTTACGCCGGCCGCGACCAGGAGGCAGGCGGCACCTGGCTGGGGGTCAATGCCGACGGACGCTTCGCCGCCTTGACCAACATCCGCGACCCGCACCAACCGCCGGCACGTAAGTCGCGCGGTGAGTTGGTGGCGCGGTTTCTCAACGGTTCGATGCCGATTGACGACTATCTGGCCGATGTTAACGGCCGTTCGATTGAGTATGCCGGGTTTAACCTGCTGGTGGGCACGCGGGACGAGCTGTGGCACTACAACGCCAATCAGACCGAGCCCACGCGGTTGGAGCCCGGCGTTTACGGGTTATCCAACGCTGGCCTTGATACGCCGTGGCCCAAGCTGCTCAAGGCCAAGGCGGCGTTGAGCGAAGTGCTGGAAGATCCACAACCTGAGGCGTTGCTGGCGATTTTGAGTGATCCGCAGACGGCAGCGTTTGGCCAGTTGCCAGATACCGGCGTGGGGTTGGCGACTGAAAGCCTGCTGTCGAGCGTGTTTATTGCCAGCCCGAGTTACGGGACGCGGGCAAGTACGGTATTGATTGTGAATGCCGACGGGACGCGGCGGATGGTGGAACGCAGTTTTGGGCCGCAGGGTGGTAGGTTGGGCGAGGTAGAGCTGAGGATTTAATGGCGCCTGGACTGCCGCCATCGCAGGCAAGCCAGCTCCCACATTTGGAATGCATTCCCCTGTGGGAGCTGGCTTGCCTGCGATGGCCGCGACGCGGTCTAGAGGGTTTTCGCCGAGGCCGGATTGATCATCCGCGTCAGCCCCAAGTTCTTCAGCGCCAATTGCAACGAGCTGTGGATAACCTGCGGGTTGTCGATGGTCATCAGCTCCGCCAGCAGATCCTTGGCCATGCTCAGTTCAACCTGGCGCAACATCCACTTCACCTTTGGCAAGTTGGTGGCGTTCATCGACAGGCTGTCAAAGCCCATCGCCATCAACAGCACCGCCGCCGCCGGGTCGCCGGCCATTTCACCGCAGATGCTTACCGGCTTGCCTTCGGCATGGGCGTCGCGCACTACGTGTTGCAGGGCTTGCAGCACCGCCGGGTGCAGGTAGTCGTAGAGGTCCGCCACCCGGGGGTTGTTGCGGTCCACGGCCAGCAGGTATTGGGTTAAATCGTTGGAGCCCACCGACAGGAAGTCCACCTGCCGCGCCAGCTCCTTGGCCTGGTACACCGCCGCCGGGATTTCGATCATCACGCCAATCGGCGGCATCGGTACGTCGGCGCCTTCGTCGCGCACTTCGCCCCAGGCACGGTGGATCAGGTGCAGCGCCTCTTCCAGCTCATGGGTGCCGGAGATCATCGGCAACAGGATGCGCAGGTTGTTCAGGCCTTCGCTGGCCTTGAGCATGGCGCGGGTCTGCACCAGGAAGATTTCCGGGTGGTCGAGGGTGACGCGAATACCGCGCCAGCCGAGGAAGGGGTTGTCTTCCTTGATCGGGAAATACGACAGTGACTTGTCGCCGCCGATGTCGAGGCTGCGCATGGTCACCGGCAGCGGGTGGAAGGCTTGCAGTTGCTCGCGATAAATCGCCAGCTGCTCCTTCTCGCTCGGGAAGCGCTGGTTGATCATGAACGGCACTTCGGTGCGGTACAGCCCCACCCCTTCGGCGCCGCGCTGTTGCGCACGGGCCACATCGGCGAGCAGGCCGGTATTGACCAGCAGCGGTACACGGTGGCCATCGGTGGTCACACACGGCAGCTCGCGCAAGGAATCAAGGCCCAGCGCCAACTGCTTCTCTTCCTCCACCACTTCGGCGTATTGCTTGCGCAGCAGCTCGCTGGGGTTGGTGAAGACTTCGCCACGATGGCCGTCGACGATCATGTCGATGCCATCGACCTTGGAATACGGCAGGTCCACCAGGCCCATCACTGTCGGAATGCCCATGGCACGGGCCAGGATCGCGACGTGGGAGTTGCCCGAGCCGAGTACCGACACCAGGCCCACCAGTTTGCCTTCCGGCACTTCGCCGAGCATGGTGGCGGTCAGTTCTTCACTGATCAGGATGGTGTTGGCGGGGTAGACCAGGTTGGTGGTGCGGTCTTCCTGCAGATAGGCCAGCAGACGGCGACCGAGGTCGCGCACGTCCGAGGCGCGCTCGCGCAGGTAGGCGTCGTCCATCAATTCGAAACGGTTGACGTGATCGGTCACCACCTGGCGCAGCGCGCCCTGGGCCCACTGGCCGGTCTTGATCACGGTCTTTACTTCGTTACCCAGGGACGCGTCGTCGAGCATCATCTGATACACGTCGAACAGCGCGCGCTCTTCGGGGCGCAACTGGGTCGCCAGTTTGGTCGACAGGTTGCGCATATCGGCGCGCACGCCTTCCAGGGCGGTCTTGAACAGTTTGATTTCGGCGTCGATGTCTTTGACGGTCTTGTCCGGCACCACATCCAGGTCCGCCGGCGGCAACATGACCACCGCCGTACCGACCGCAGCGCCCGGCGAACCCGGCACGCCCACGAACTTGGCTTCCTGGATGCCCTTGCCCTCGCGGCCCAGGCCACGGATCGAGCCGGTCGCTTCGGCGTGGGCAATAACCCCGGCCAATTGCGCGCTCATGGTCACCAGGAAGGCTTCTTCACCTTCGTCGAACTGGCGCCGCTCTTTTTGCTGGATGACCAACACGCCGACAACGCGACGGTGATGAATGATCGGCGCGCCGAGAAACGAGGCGTAGCGCTCTTCGCCGGTTTCGGCAAAGTAACGGTAACGCGGGTGGTCGGCGGCGTGTTCAAGGTTCAGGGGTTCTTCACGCGTCCCCACCAGGCCCACCAGACCTTCATTGGGCGCCATGCTGACCTTGCCGATGGAGCGCTTGTTCAGGCCCTCGGTGGCCATCAGCACAAAACGGTTGGTCTCGGGGTCCAGCAGGTAAACCGAGCAGACCTGGCTGCCCATGGCTTCCTTGACGCGCAACACAATAATCCCCAACGCCGCCTTGAGATCCTTGGCGGAGTTAACTTCCTGGACGATCTTGCGCAGCGTATTGAGCATGGCTCGGGGTCGAACTCCGTCGTCAGTCGCGCGCTAAAAGGCGCGGGGCAAGCTCTTTGAGCGCGCGACGATAAACCTCGCGCTTGAATGTCACCACCTGGCCCAACGGATACCAATAGCTGACCCAGCGCCAGCCATCGAACTCCGGTTTACCGGTCAAATCCATCCGCACCCGCTGCTCGTTGGAGATCAGGCGCAGGAGAAACCATTTCTGCTTCTGGCCGATGCACAGCGGTTGGCTGTGGGTACGCACCAGGCGTTGCGGCAAACGATAACGCAACCAGCCACGGGTACAGGCCAGAATCTGTACATCTTCACGCTCAAGGCCGACTTCTTCATTCAACTCACGGTACAAGGCGTCTTCAGGGGTTTCGTCGGGGTTGATTCCGCCTTGAGGAAACTGCCAGGCATCTTGGTTGATTCGGCGAGCCCATAGCACCTGTCCGGCATCATTCGTAAGAATAATCCCGACATTAGGACGGAAACCATCGGGGTCGATCACGGCAACAACCTCGCAAACGCATGTCGCCGCATTGTTCCACAAAGGTTGTTCCAGCGGCAACGAGGCTTCTTACCTTATGTGCACTCTTGTGAAAAGACCGTATTCTGGACGCCTTTTTACAGACTTTTCAGCGAGTAACTGCAATGCGCCTGGCTTTATTCGACTTGGACAACACCCTTCTGGGCGGTGACAGCGACCACGCCTGGGGCGATTACCTGTGCGAACGCGGGATTCTCGACCCGGTGGCCTATAAAGCCCGCAACGATGAGTTCTACCAGGATTACCTCGCCGGCAAGCTGGATAACGCCGCCTACCTTAACTTTTGCCTGGAAATCCTCGGCCGCACCGAGATGGCCCAGCTCGATGAGTGGCACAACGACTATATGCGCGATTGCATCGAGCCGATCATGTTGCCGCGGGCCGTAGAACTGCTGGCCAAGCACCGCGCCGCCGGTGACAAGCTGGTGATCATCACCGCCACCAACCGTTTCGTCACCGCGCCAATTGCCGCACGCCTGGGCGTAGACACCCTGATCGCCACCGAGTGCGAGATGGAAAACGGCCGCTATACCGGGCGCAGCACCGATGTGCCGTGCTTTCGTGAGGGCAAGGTGACGCGGTTGAACCGTTGGCTGGAAGAAACCGGCTTCAGCTTGGAAGACAGTTATTTCTATAGCGACTCGATGAATGACCTGCCGTTGCTGGAGCAGGTGACTCATCCGGTGGCGGTGGATCCGGATCCGAATCTGCGGGCTGAGGCCGAGAAGCGGGGTTGGCCGGTGATTACGCTGCGTAGCTGATGGCGCTATCGCGGGCAAGCCCGCTCCCACAGTTGACCGAGTTGCCCTGAAAAAACCGGATCAAATGTGGGAGCTGGCTTGCCTGCGATGCAGTCACCTCGGTCTCAAGCCTTACATGGGCTTGGCCACCATCAAATAGAAAATCACCATGAACGCCAAAAACGCCGGCCACCCCAGGCCAAACCACCAACGCATATAGGTCGCGGCCTTGAGCGGCATCGCCGTCCCCTCGCGCAACGCCTGCTCCGCCATCTTGTGCACACGAATCTGCAACCACACCACCGGCAGCCAGCAGATCCCCGCCAGCACATACAGGGCGAACGTCCACTGCAACCAGCTCTGCTGCAAAGACCACCCCGCCAGGTGCATCAAGCCGATGCCGCTCAGCGGCTGGAACACCGCCGTGGTCGCGGTAAACGCCCAGTCGGCGAACACCAGGTGCTTGAAGGTCACAGCGATGACTTCGACCTTCCCGGTGCGCCAGGCGCGTAACGCGTAGTAAGCCGAACCGGCGCCAAGGCCGAACAAGACGGTGGAAGAAAGGATATGCAGGGTTTTCAACAGCAGGTAAGCGCTCATTGACGGGGCTCAGTCCAAAATAGCCATAAGGTGGCCACCATCAACACCAGGTTCTTGGCGACGGCGGCATAAGGGTCAAACCAATAGTGGGGCAGAATCAGGCTGATGAGCACGGTGTATCCGGCCATCAGCAACAGTTGCAACATCAGTGTTCGGCGCCGCCAGCGGCGGACCAGCAACCCCAAGCCCAACAGGCCATCGCACAGCGACCCGCCGATCACCGCCAGCGTCGCCCAGATGCCGTGCACGCCTGCCTGCGCCATGATGCGCACGCCCCAGTCGTATCCCGGCCCCAGGCACACGGCTGCGGTGCCCAGCCAGATCAGCACCAGCACCGCCAGCATCAGGGGCCGGATCGTGAGCTGGCTGCTCACGGCCGCTGTCGGCCAGCCCTGCAAACGCGAAGACAGCGGCGCCGCCGAATAACCGCAGACCGAAGCCAGCACCTCGGGGTCGGCCACATTGTCCTGTTGCGCCAGGGTGATACTTTGTCTGTTGAGCGCGCGCCAACCCAGGCGGTCGCCCATCCAACCGCTCAATTTCAGCAACGGGGCTTGCACGTATCGACCCGGCCTCCAGCCTTGGGCGGCGCGCAAATGATCGATGACCTGGCTCAGCCGCATCGGTTCAGGCCCGACCAAGGGCAATACCATCGATTCGGTAGGCCAGCGCCGCAGCAGCGCCAGCACGGCACCGACCACGTCATCGATATGCACCGGCTGCAGGTGGGCCTTGAGGTTCAGCAGCGGGATCAGCGGCCAGGGGGAAAGCGCGGCGAGCCAGGCGCTGCTCGCTCCGCCCTCACCCACAACCAAGGAAGGGCGCAGCACCACTGAATCGATGTTCAGGCCGAGCAGGTAATCGTCAGCTACGCCTTTACTGGCAAGAAAAGGCACGTCGGCCTGCGTTGAGGCGCCCAAGGCCGATATCTGCAGCACCCGCACGCCACGCCGCGCCGCCAGATCAAACAACGCGCAAGCGCCCTGATCCTGAACCCGGCTCAACTCGGCCGCGTCCACGCTCAGCAGACCGGCTGCATTGATCAATAAATCAACGGATTCAGGAAAGTTGAACGCTTCAGTATCGGCAGCCAGCCGGCCCAGATCCAGCGAGCGCCACTGCACTCCGGGCCAATCCTGGCTTCGAGGCTCGCGACAGGTTGCAACCACGCAGTGCCCCGCTTGCTGCAGGGCCCGCAGCAGGTGGCGCCCGATAAACCCAGTGGCGCCCACCAGAAGAATATTCATGTAGCTCCTTTAGACCGGTTTGGCGCCCATCAACCCGGCAATCGCCACAAAACCCACCAGGCTGATCACCGCCAGTGCGAGGGTGAAATTCAGGCTGCCGCCCTCGCCCTTGCGCAGCCGATTGAGCCGCGCCACCAGCCAGAACCACGCCAGCGCCGCCACGCTGTAGAGGAGGCTGGACCCCAGGATCCAGGTCTGCCCCAACGGCCAGCCGACAAGGTGCACCAGCCACCAGCCAGTGAACGGCATGCTGACCAGGCAAACGCCCATCAATAGCCAGATGAAGGCCCACGGCCGCTGCACGGTCACCGCCGCGCCGGTGCTGCGTTTGCGCCAGGCCAGCAACGCCAGGCCAAAGCCACTGAGCAGCAACAACACGGTGGCCGCGACGTGGATAACTTTCAGGGTGGACAGGGTTTCCATGAGTCATCTTTCCTTAAAGGCCTTCCCAACCAGCGTAGCCGCTCAGCCGAGAAACAGGGTGTAGGCCGGGTTATCGCTCTCATCCCAGTACGGGTAGCCAATCGCTTCCAGCGCGGCCGGTACCAGGTGACGCTCGTGCGCCGGCACTTGCAGGCCGGCGACTACACGGCCATCGGCTGCGCCGTGGTTGCGATAGTGGAACATCGAGATGTTCCAGCGCCCGCCTAATTTGTTAAGAAAGTTGAACAAGGCACCCGGGCGCTCCGGGAATTCGAAGCGAAACACCACTTCATCGCTGACCTTGGCCGCGTGCCCGCCGACCATATGACGGATGTGCAACTTGGCCAGTTCATTTTCAGTCAGGTCCAGCACCGGGAAGCCTTGGCTGGTAAGGCTGGCGATCAATGCGCTGCGGGGGTCGTTTTCCGGGTGCGTCTGCACGCCGACGAAAATGTGCGCCTCGCTGCCGGTGTGGTAGCGGTAGTTGAATTCGGTGATCTGGCGCTTGCCCACGGCCTCGCAGAAGGCCTTGAAGCTGCCGGGTTTCTCGGGGATGGTGACGGCGATGATGGCTTCGCGCCCTTCACCCAGCTCGGCGCGCTCGGCCACATGGCGCAGGCGGTCGAAGTTGACGTTGGCACCTGAGTCGATGGCCACCAGGGTCTGCCCGGTGACGCCACGGGTCTCGACGTATTTCTTGATCCCGGCCACGCCCAATGCCCCTGCCGGCTCGGTGATGGAACGGGTGTCGTCGTAGATGTCCTTGATCGCTGCACAGATTTCATCGGTGCTGACGGTGATCACTTCATCGACATAGTCCTTGCAGATGTCGAACGTGTGCTTGCCGATCTGCGCTACGGCCACGCCATCGGCAAAGATGCCCACGGTCGACAACACCACGCGCTCGCCCGCCGCCATCGCGGCTTGCAGGCAGTTGGAATCGTCCGGCTCGACGCCGATGATCTTGATCTCCGGGCGCAGGTATTTCACATACGCCGCGATACCGGCGATCAGCCCGCCGCCGCCCACCGGTACGAAGATCGCGTCCAGCGGCCCTGGGTGCTGGCGCAGGATTTCCATCGCCACGGTGCCCTGCCCGGCAATGGTGTGTGGATCATCGTAGGGGTGAATGTAGACGTAGCCTTTTTCGTCAACCAGCTTCAGCGAATAGGCCAAGGCTTCCGGGAAGGAATCGCCATGCAGCACCACTTTACCGCCACGGGAGCGCACGCCTTCAACCTTGATCTCCGGGGTGGTCTTGGGCATCACGATGGTGGCCTTGACCCCCAGCACCTTGGCCGCCAGGGCCAGGCCCTGGGCGTGGTTACCCGCCGACGCCGTGACCACGCCGCGCGCACGCTCTTCACCGGTCAGTTGGGTCAGCTTGTTGTAGGCGCCGCGAATCTTGAACGAGAACACCGGCTGCAAGTCTTCACGTTTGAGCCAGACCTTGTTGCCCAGCCGCTCGGAAAGCTGGCGGGCGGTCTGCAACGGAGTTTCTACGGCAACGTCGTAAACGCGCGAGGTGAGGATCTTTTTGACGTAGTGTTCAAGCATCGGCGCAGGTTCACTTGGGCGGGTTGGACAGGGCCAAGGAGTCTAACCCAGCGTTTGGCCGGGCGACCACACGAATCCCGAGGTTTTGTTGGGTTATACTCGCGCCCCCCTTTAGTCCCCGCCCGTTCCGGAGCCCGCATGACCCAGGATCAACTCAAACAGGCAGTGGCCCAGGCCGCTGTCGATTTAATCCTTCCCAAACTCGACGACAAGAGCATCGTCGGTGTCGGCACCGGCTCCACCGCCAACTGCTTCATCGATGCGCTGGCCCGGCACAAGGGCGCGTTCGACGGCGCCGTGGCCAGCTCCGAAGCCACCGCCGCGCGCCTCAAGGGCCATGGCATTCCGGTGTACGAGCTCAACACCGTGAGCGACCTGGAGTTCTACGTCGACGGCGCCGATGAAAGCGACGAGCACCTGAACCTGATCAAGGGCGGCGGCGCGGCCCTGACCCGCGAGAAGATCGTCGCGGCCGTGGCCAAGACCTTTATCTGCATCGCCGACGCCAGCAAGCTGGTGCCGGTACTCGGCGCGTTCCCGCTGCCGGTGGAAGTGATCCCGATGGCCCGCAGCCACGTGGCCCGCGAGCTGGTGAAACTGGGCGGCGACCCGGTGTACCGCGAAGGCGTGTTGACCGACAACGGCAACATCATCCTCGACGTGTTCAACATGCAGATCACCGATCCGGTGCGGCTTGAGACGCAGATCAACGCGATCGTGGGCGTGGTCACCAACGGCCTGTTCGCCGCGCGCCCTGCGGATGTGTTGCTGCTGGGCACCTCCGAAGGCGTCAAAACCCTCAAGGCCTGATGCCATCGTCACCGTAGATATTCACAACCTTGTAGTGAGCGGGCTTGCCCCGCGCTGGGTGGCGAAGCCGCCCTAATACAGTTACCGCCGAGTTACGCGCAAAACCGAGTCGCCTGGTTTGGGGCGGCTTCGCCACCCAGCGCGGGGCAAGCCCGCTCACTACAGCCGCTACAGGCAAGCCAGCTCCCACAGGGGTTGAGCACTGTGCTCAGGAATCCGGCTTCTTGAAGACGTAGAACAAGTTCGGCTCGCTGGTCAGGTACAAATTACCGTCATCGTCCATCGCGATCCCTTCCGCCTGGGGCACGCGCTTTTTCAGGCCGTGGCGCCCGTTCAGCAGTGACAGGCTGCTCAGCGGGCGACCGTCGATATCCAGTTCCAATACCAGGAACGACTCATCCGACAGCGCCAGCAAATGGCCGCTGCGTTCATCGTATTGCAGGCTCGACAGGTCACGCACAAACAGCCCGGCGTCACGCTTGGGGTTGTTGATCACATGCACCGAGTAGGTTTTTTCCGGCTTGAAATGGGGGAAGCCGTGGACCTCGTAGATCAGCATCGGGTCGCGCTCCTTGGCCACGAACAGGCGCTTGCCCACCGAGTCATAGGCCAGGCCTTCAAAGCCTTTATTGCCGCCAACATGCAGGCCCAAGGTCATTTGCTCCGCATCGGCGGCATCGAGAAATTGCGTGTCGTCGTCCACGTGCACCTTGATCAGGCGCTGCTGGCGCTCATCGCTGATGACATAGATGTTGTCGCTGATAAATTCCACCGCTTCGGCATCGCCAAACCCCACCAAAGGGATGCGCCGCAGGATCTTGCCCTCCAGGGACAGTTCGATCAGCTCGGCATTTTTATTGGTGACGGTAAACAGGCTTTTGCGCACCGGGTCGTAGGTCAGGGCCGAAACATCGTCATTGAGACCCTCGATAACCTGGGCCTCGATGGCCACGCGGTAGTCCGCAAGGCCAATGGAGCGCTCATTCGCCGGCTGGCGCCACGCTTGCCAGTTGAACCAGGCGCGCTCGAACAGGCGAAAGTGCTGCGCAACGGCCCCGGCGCTGATCAGGGCGATCAGCGCAAGAAAGAAGAAGATAGGTTTGGGGCGGGCTAGTCGTCGCATTGGGCGGGCTCAATTTCAAGGTGGCGAATGAATATCACGCCTATCTGAATTTAAACTTAAACGCACCCTGATGTCTGGCGAATGCCGCTCAAAGAGAAATATCCGACGTAAATTATCTGTTATTTCTGCCTTTCAAAACGATAGAACAGATTGGGCTCACTGACCATGTACAGCGTGCCGTTCTCGTCCATGGTCACACCTTCGGCCCGTGGAATGGTGTTTTTGAGGCCATTGAACCCACCCAGCAAGGTCATGAAGCTGACTTGCTCGCCCTTCTCGTCCAGCTCCAGCAACAGATGAGAGTCGGCCGACAGCATCAGCAGGTGGCCGGTACGTGGGTCGACAGCCAGGGCGGAGAGGTTACGCATGTCCAGTTCTGAGCTGGCTCGCTTTTGCTTGGTGCCGGCCAGCGTCTGGCTGCCGTCGCTTTTCCAGGTAAACAGGGCCGGCGGGCGCTCTTCGCCCAACACCAACTGCTGGTTGCGCTTGTCCCAGGTGATGGCTTCAAAGGCTTTGTTCTGGTTCTTGGACGGGCCCAGGTCATACACGGGGAAGTCAGCCTTGTTCAATTGCTGGGTGGTGGCGTCGACCTTGACGATGGTCAGGCTGTGCTGGCGCTCGTCGACCACGGCGATCAGGCCGTTTTCCATCACCGTCACGCCTTCGGGGTTTTCCCAGCCGTTGAGCGGCATCTTGCGCAACACCTCGCCTTGCAGGGTCAACTCGACGAGGAACGGGTTCTTGCCCATCACTGAAAACAGGGTGTTGGTCTGAGGGTTGTAAGCGATGTCGGACGCTTCATCCTTCTCCATCCCCGGCAAAAGCTTGCCATCGATGACCGCATGGTAGTCCGGCAGCCACACGCTTTCCTGGCGCTCGGCGGAAGTTTCGAAGCCTTCAAGCACCCACAGCACACCGCGATCATCCCAGTGCATGATCCAGGCGACGCCATACACGATCACGCCGGCAAGCAGCAGCCAGGAGTACCAGCGCAGGGCAAAACGAGAACGCGGCTTGGGTGTGGCGGAGGGCAGAGGCACGGCCATTGGGCGCTTTTTCCGGAAAAGTCAGCATTAGGGGGGAGCACACGGCCAAGGATTATCCGGACGGCGTGTGAAAAAAATGCAAAACCTTGGATTTGCGGCTCACACAATCACAGGTGGGAGCTGGCTTGCCTGCGATAGCATCACCGAGATGTGACTGACACACCTCAGTGCCTGCATCGCGGGCAAGCCCGGCTCCCACACAAGCCCCCACATGTTTGACCGCGTTTCGCCAGTTGTCAGCGAACGCTGCTTTCGAAGCGATTCACACCCGACAACTCCAGCACCAGCTTATCGCCCACATTCAGCGGACCCACGCCAGCCGGGGTGCCGGTGAGGATCACATCGCCCGCTTGCAGCGAGAAGCAGCCGGCCATGTGCTGGATCATCGGGATGATCGGGTTGAGCATTTGCGAGCTGTTGCCGTTCTGGCGCACTTCGCCATTGATGCTCAGGCGAATGCCGATGTCGGTCACGTCCGCAAAGGTACTGCTGACCACAAACGGTGCAATCACCGCCGCGCCATCGAAGGACTTGGCGATTTCCCATGGCAGGCCCTTGGCCTTGAGCTCGGCCTGCTTGTCGCGCAAGGTCAGGTCCAGGGCCGGAGCGAAGCCGGAGATGGCGTCCAACACTTCTTCACGGCTGGGCGTGGTCGACAAGGGCTTGCCGATCAGTACCGCAATCTCCGCTTCGTAATGCACCGAACCGCGCTCGGTCGGGATGCTGAAACCGCCTTCCAACGGCACCACGCAGCTGCCCGGCTTGATGAACAGCAACGGCTCGGTGGGTACCGGGTTGTCCAATTCCTTGGCGTGTTCGGCGTAGTTACGCCCGATACAGACGACTTTGCCTACCGGAAAGTGGATGTTGGTGCCGTCGACGTACTTGTGCTGGTAGCTCATGAAACGACTCCTTCAGGGCGGTTAAACAGCGAAGATCTTGCCAGGGTTCATGATCCCGTTGGGGTCGAACACGGCTTTCACTGCTTTCATGTATTCGATTTCAACCGGCGAACGGCTGTAGGTCAGGTAATCGCGCTTGGTCATGCCCACACCGTGTTCGGCGGAGATCGAACCGTTGTACTTCTCGACGGTTTCAAATACCCATTTGTTCACGGTGGCGCACTTGGCGAAGAACTCGTCCTTGCTCAGGTTTTCCGGCTTGAGGATGTTCAGGTGCAAGTTGCCGTCGCCGATGTGGCCGAACCAGACGATTTCAAAGTCCGGGTAGTATTCGCCGACAATCGCATCAATTTCCTGCAAGAACGCTGGCACGTTGGAAACAGTCACCGAAATGTCGTTTTTGTACGGCGTCCAGTGGGAAATGGTCTCGGAGATGTACTCGCGCAGCTTCCACAGGTTGTGCAGCTGGGTTTCGCTCTGGCTCATCACGCCGTCCAACACCCAGCCCTGCTCGACGCAGTGCTCGAAGGTTTCCAGCGCGTGGTTAGCGACTTCTTCAGTGGTGGCTTCGAATTCCAGCAGCGCATAGAACGGGCACTCGGTTTCGAACGGCGCTGGCACGTCGCCACGGCCGAGGACTTTGGCCAAGGCCTTGTCCGAAAAGAACTCGAAGGCGGTCAGGTCAAGCTTGCTCTGGAACGCGTGCAATACCGGCATGATCGAGTCGAAGTCGGTGGTACCCAACACCATGGCGGTGAGATTTTTCGGCGCGCGGTCCAGGCGCATGGTGGCTTCAACCACGAAACCCAGGGTGCCTTCCGCGCCGATGAACAGCTGACGCATGTCGTAGCCGGTCGCGTTCTTGATCAGGTCGCGGTTCAGTTCCAGCACGTCGCCCTTGCCGGTGACGACTTTCATGCCGGCCACCCAGTTGCGGGTCATGCCGTAGCGAATCACCTTGATGCCGCCGGCATTGGTGCCGATATTGCCGCCAATCTGACTGGACCCGGACGATGCAAAATCCACCGGGTAATACAGGCCGTTTTCTTCGGCGACGTTCTGCAATTGCTTGGTGACCACGCCCGGCTGGCACACGGCGGTGCGGTCGGTGAGGTTCACGTCGAGGATCTGGTTCATGTAGTCGAACGACACCACCACTTCGCCATTCGCCGCCACGGCGGCTGCCGACAGGCCGGTACGCCCGCCGGAAGGCACCAGCGCCACCTTGCGCTCATTGGCCCAACGCACGATGGCCTGTACCTGTTCGATGGTCTTGGGAAAAACGATGGCCGTGGGCGCGGGTGCGAAGTGCTTGGTCCAATCCTTGCCATAAGTCTCCAGAGAGTCGGCGTCGGTCAGCACTTTGCCGGGCTCAACCAGGGTCTTTAGCTCATCAATCAGGGCAGGATGGGTCATCGACAGAACTCTCGAACAATTCATGGTCATCCTGAGAACGCTTCACGTCGCAGGAATAGGTGTTTAGCGGGGCGCGTATGCTAGCATACCGCCCCCGCAGGACAGAGCCCAAAGGCGTTTCTGCGGTGACGGCTTTCCTGCCGTCCGGGTCAGCTTGCGCTGCTCGACTCCCTGCCAATTTTCTCCGGGATACAGGTTTACGCAGATGAGCAAGACTTCTCTCGATAAGAGCAAGATCAAGTTCCTTCTTCTGGAAGGCGTCCACCCTTCGGCTCTCGACGTTCTGAAAGCCGCCGGGTACACCAGCATTGAGTACATCACCAGTTCTCTGCCGGAAGCCCAGCTCAAGGAAAAGATCGCCGACGCGCACTTTATCGGCATTCGCTCCCGCACTCAGCTGACCGAAGAGATCTTCGACCACGCCAAGAAGCTCGTGGCGGTTGGCTGTTTCTGCATCGGCACCAACCAGGTCGACCTCAACGCAGCGCGCGAGCGCGGCATCGCGGTGTTCAACGCACCGTACTCCAACACCCGCTCCGTTGCGGAACTGGTGCTGGCCGAGGCCATCCTGCTGTTGCGCGGTATCCCCGAGAAGAACGCTTCCTGCCACCGTGGCGGCTGGATCAAGAGCGCAGCCAATTCTTTCGAAATCCGCGGCAAGAAACTGGGCATCGTCGGGTACGGCTCCATCGGCACGCAGCTTTCCGTTCTTGCCGAAGGCTTGGGGATGCAGGTGTTCTTCTACGACACCCTGACCAAGCTGCCATTGGGCAACGCCACGCAAGTGTCGAGCCTGACCGAGCTGCTGGGCATGTCCGACATTGTCACCCTGCACGTTCCGGAAACCGCTGAAACCCAGTGGATGATCGGCGAGAAGGAAATCCGCGCCATCAAGAAAGGCGGGATCCTGATCAACGCAGCGCGCGGCACCGTTGTCGAGTTGGACGCTCTGGCCGACGCGATCAAGGATAAACACCTGATCGGCGCCGCCATCGACGTGTTCCCCGTGGAGCCACGCTCCAACGACGACATCTTCGAAAGCCCGCTGCGTGGCCTGGACAACGTGATCCTGACCCCGCACATCGGCGGCTCCACCGCCGAGGCGCAGGCCAACATCGGTCTGGAAGTGTCCGAGAAGCTGGTCAAGTACAGTGACAACGGTACGTCGGTCTCGTCCGTCAACTTCCCGGAAGTGGCCCTGCCGGCTCACCCTGGCAAGCACCGTCTGCTGCACATCCACCAGAACATTCCTGGCGTGATGATGGAGATCAACAAGGTCTTCGCGGAAAACGGCATCAACATCTCCGGTCAGTTCCTGCAGACCAACGAGAAGGTCGGCTACGTGGTCATCGACGTCGATGCCGAGTACTCGGACCTGGCGCAAGAGAAGCTGCAGCACATCAACGGCACGATTCGTAGCCGCGTGTTGTTCTAACGCTGCAATGCCGCACAAAAAATGGGAGACCCGCAGGGGCCTCCCATTTTTTTGTCTGAACAACGCTTACTTGACGTTAACCGTGATGACTTTCGAGGCGACAGTGGGCTCGAATTGGCGATGCACGTTATCGCCAGCCACCAGTTGCAAGGTGTGCTTGCCTGGGCTCAGGGTCAGTTCGGTTTCGGTTTGCGCCTTGCCGAAGTGAATCGAAGTGGCGGTGGCCGGGATGGCTTCGTCTGCCTTAAGCGCCTTCACGTCCTGGTCCACCAGCAGGTGATGGTGGCCGGCGCCCGGTACCTGCTTGTCGATTGGCTCCAGGTCCAGACCCTTGACGCCAAACTTGACGGTGAAGGTTTTGTCGACGGTAGCGCCATCTTTGGGCGAGACGATAAACACCTCGGCCCCTTTGGGGGCAGGCGTACGAGGAACATCAGCGGCATTGGCCAACATCGAGGCGCCCAGCAACACGCTGGCCAGGGTTGCACGTGACAAAAGGGCTTTCATTCGCTTCTCCAGTTTTTCTGTGAAATCTGTAGGGGGATGACAACTTCGTGACAAATTGCTGTCCAAGGCACTCGACACCATAGCAAAGCGATGCTGAACGGCGCCTCGCACATCTGAATTTTCTAGGAGTGACCATGCGCTTTTCGCCTGGCCTGTTACTGCTGCTTCCTCTTCTGAGCCCATTGGCTCATGCCGAACTGATCGACGACGTCAATGACCGTGGCGAACTGCGCATTGCCGTTGAAGCCAATACACCGCCGTTCAACTTCAAGGAAGGCGACAAACTCACCGGCTTCGAAGTGGAGCTTGGCGAGCAACTGGCAGAGGAGATGGACGTACGCCCCTCGTTTATCACCACCGATGACACCGACCTGCTGCCGGGGGTAGAAACCGGCAAGTACGATGTGGCCATCAACCATATCGCTATGACTGCCGCGCTGCAGGATCGTTTCGATTTCAGTGCGCCTTACAACGAGAAGCCTGAGCTGGCGATACCGTTTCAGAAGGGTAATCCAGCGTTCAAGGTAAGTTTGGATGGGGCGCTGAAGCGGGTGAAGGATGATGGGCGATTGAAGGCACTGGCGCAGAAGTGGTTGGACGGCGACACACCAGTAGTCAAGGCACAGTAGATTCATTGTGGGAGCTGGCTTGCCTGCGATCGCCATAGGTATCTACACAACGTTCAAAGGCTGACAAATTTCCCTGTAGTGAGCGGGCTTGTCCCGCGCTGGGTGGCGAAGCCGCCCCAATAAAGACACCGCGCAGTTTCAGACAAACCCAATTCGCCTGGTTTGGGGCCGCAGCCCCGCGCGGGACAAGCCCGCTCACTACAAATGTGTAGATACCGATGCGCCATCGCAGGCTTGCCTGCTCCCACATTTGACCTGTATGGCTTCACAGAGCTGGGCGGGCTCAAAACGGCTCGTTGCCCCGCCGGCGAAACCAGCCAGTGAGGGACAGGCGTTCGCGCGTGGCGGGCATGACCTCGTGAGGCACTTCGCCGGAGAGGAACACCACCAGGCAACCGCCGCTGGGCACCACGTCGTATTCGACGCCGCCCTTGAGGTACATGCGCAACTGGCCGCCATGCTCGGGCAGCCAGGCGTCGTTCAAGTAGATCACCGCCGAGACCATGCGCCGGTCATCGTCGCGGAAGCGGTCCAGGTGCTTGAGGTAAAACGCTCCCGGCGGGTACATCGCAAAGTGGCTTTCGAAATCTTCCAGGCCGAGGAACAGGCCGCGGTTCATCGCCAGGCGCAGGCTGTCCATGATCGCCATGTAACGATCGCAGACCGCCGCATCGCCCTCTTCCAGCCACTGGATATGGTCACCGCGAATGCCCTCGCGGATTTCCTGGGCCGGGCCGCGCCCAACCGCCGCCGGGGCCAGTTCACCCTCGGCCGCACGTTTACGGCACTCAGCCGCCAGTTCCAGGGTCAGAGCCTGGGGCAGGAAGCCGTCCTGCCGGGACCAGCCCTTTTCGGCCAGGTCGTCGACAACGCGTTGCAGCAAGGGGTGATCGAGGGGTATTTGCATGGCGCGCATAGTATCCATACGCCTGTGAATCCGACAGAGCCGCCGAGCGTCTGAATACACTTTAGTCAGGTGACTGATAGGACTTCTCGACAAATCCTACGCCCGACACGGACAATAGTGGCCGACTGACAGGAGTCCATATGCGTCGTTTGTTTTTTTCCTTGCTGATGTTCTGCGCTTTGCCCGCTTGGGCAGACGGCCATGACCAGTTGTACAAGGTCGCCGGCTGGGCCGAACAACGTGCGCATTTCAATGACGCCCTCAGTGCCGCCCAGCAGCGCTACCGCAACAGCCTGCCGCCGGCGGTGTACCAGGCGCTGGTGGACAACAGCAATAAACGTTTTGCCGCCCAGGCCATGGACCAGCGTGCCGAAGCGCAATTGCGCAAGCACCTGGTGGATCCCAAACCCGCCCTGGGATTTTTTCAATCGCCCCTGGGCCGCAAGATTGTGGCCGCTGAGTTGCAGGCCACCCGCCGCGACCAACTGGCGAAAAACGCCCAAGGCCTGCCGAAAATCGAAGCCGACGCCACCCGCAGCCTGATCATCGGCCACCTGGCCCAGGCACTGCCGGCCCGTGAAGCCGGCGCCGAAGTCAGCCTGGCGATTGCCGGTGTGGCGGCCGACAGCCTGAGCCAGATGATCCCCGGCTTGTTGGGCGGCGGTCAGGCACAGGGCATGTTGAACGGCCAGCGTGAGCGGTTGATGCAGCAGATCGACAAGGACCTGAACAACACCCTGTTGTATGTCTATCGGGATTTGTCTGACCCGGAGCTGGAAGAATTCGCGACCTTTGCCGAGTCGCAGGAGGGCAAGGCGTATTACCAGGCGGCGCTGGCGGCCATTCGTGCGGGATTGGCTGTTGGTCAGAGTACCTCCAGCCTGGCACCGTAACCTGTGGGAGCTGGCTTGCCTGCGATAGCGGTGGTGGCTGACACACCGCTATCGCAGGCAAGCCAGCTCCCACAGTTGGGTTGTGTTACTTCAGATGATCCGTCAAATAGCGGAAATACTCCTCGCGAATCTCCGCAATCTCATTCGCCAAATGATGCCTGCCACGCGCCAGCATCAACACCTCGGGCTGGTCGAACTTGCTGCGCAGCACCTGCAGGTTGTGCTGCCAGTCCACCGTCATGTCTTCCTCACCCTGCACTATCACTGGCCGCCTTGGGCTGCGCGGCGCGGCTTCGATGCGTTTGATCCAGCGCGCCAATGCGCCCACCCAGGCGGTCGGCAGTTGGCGCGGCTGCAGCGGGTCGGCCTCAAGGAAGGGTTTGAACGCGGGATCATGGGTGTTCTCGCTGAACCGTCGCGCAATGCCGTTGACAAACGGCCGCAGCAGGTAATAGCTGAGTTGCGACCAGCCCCAGGCACGTGGCCGCACCAACGGCGATAGCAGGAAGGTCTTGCCCTGGGCCGGGCTGTCGGCGCCATGGTTGAGCAAGTGATCCACCACCACCGCGCCGCCGGTGCTTTGCCCGAACAAGTGCCAGGGCTGCGGCAGTTGCAGTGCGTCGGCCTGGCTGAACAGGGCCCGCACCACGTTCTGATACACCGAAAACTCATCGATGCTGGCGCGCGGGCCGCTGGACAGGCCATGGCCAGGCAGGTCACAGGCGATCACCACGAAACCCTGGTCCAGCGCCCAGTCCACCACATGGCGATATAACCCCATGTGGTCATAGAAGCCGTGAAACAGGAACATCGTGGCCACCGGCACTGGCGGCCACCACACCTGGGCGACCACCTCAAAGCCATCCACCTCGAAACGCCCCAGCCGGCTCACCACCGGCACGGTGCGCGCAGCCAGATCCAGCCCATAAAAACGCTGGTAGACCCGCGCCTCGGCCGAAAGCGGTTGCGCATCCACCAGGGGCCGCAGGCTTTCGCGCAGATGATCGGGGTCAAAGGTGACAGGCATAAAGGGTTCCAGAATGACGGCAAAGATGAATTTCGAGCTGCGATATTCATCTGTCAGGGCAAGCATGGCAAGCTACGCGACCTTCGAGGATACATCTGAATGCGACAGCCCCACCGCACCGCCTTGTTCGCCAGCCTGATCCTGGTTCTCTGCGCTGGCGTGCTGTGGGTGGCCTATGACTGGTTCCAGGGCCGCTACCTGCGCGCCTTCAGCGATCACACGGCGGTCTTTTCCGGTGACCCGTTGAGGCTGCCGGCCGAGCTCGCGGGGCCGGGCCCGATCCGCCTGGTGCACTTCTGGGACCCGGCCTGCCCCTGCAACGTTGGCAACCAACAGCACCTGGGCGAGTTGATCGAGCAATACGCGCCTGAAGGCGTCGAGTTCTACGCCCTGCAAAAACCCGGCAGCCACGGCCAACTGCCCGTCAACCTGCGCAAGATGAAAATCCTCAACGCCCTGCCCGGGGCCGACCAGGTGCCGGCCAGCCCGGCCGTGGGGATCTGGGATCGCAGCGGCAAGCTGGCGTATTTCGGGCCCTACAGCGAAGGCCTCACGTGCAATGCCAGCAACAGCTTTATCGAACCGATCTTGAAGGCTCTTGAAGCGGGACGCGCGGTGAATGCCACGCACACCCTGGCGGTGGGCTGCTATTGTTCGTGGCCAAAAGGCCCGTAGCTGGCAACTCCAACTCTTGGTAAGGAATGTTCATGAAGCGCGTCTTACGGGTTCTCGCGGTTCTGGTAGTACTGATCGCGCTTGGCGCCGGCTGGTACGTGTACAGCAAGCAGCCTATGCGCCAGGGCACGGTGACGCTGGCTAACCTGCAGGGCCCGGTCACCGTGCGTTACGACGACCGCGGCGTGCCGCACATTCGTGCCGAGAACGAAACCGACCTGTATCGCGCCCTGGGCTATGTGCACGCCCAGGACCGGCTGTTCCAGATGGAGATCATGCGGCGCCTGGCCCGTGGCGAGCTGGCCGAGGTGCTGGGCCCCAAGGTGCTGGAGACCGACAAGCTGTTTCGCAGCCTGCGCATTCGCGAGCGCGCCGATACCTATGTGGCGCAGCTCGATCATACGTCGGCCCACTGGAAGGCCCTGCAAGCCTACCTGGACGGGATCAACCAGTATCAGGACAACCACGCCAGCCCGATGGAGTTCGACGTACTGGGCATCCCCAAGCGGCCGTTTACCGCCGAGGACAGCATCAGCGTCGCCGGGTATATGGCCTACAGCTTTGCGGCCGCGTTTCGCACCGAGCCTCTGCTGACTTACGTACGCGATCAATTGGGTAGCGATTACCTGGAAATCTTCGACCTGGACTGGCAGCCCCAAGGCGCCCTCAACCTCGCCGCCAACGACTGGCAGGCCCTGGGCGCCATCGCCGCCCTGAGCGAACAGGCCCTGGCCGACAACGGCTTGCCGCAGTTCGAAGGCAGCAACGCCTGGGCCATCAGCGGTAACCGCACCAAGAGCGGCAAGCCGTTGCTGGCCGGTGATCCGCACATTCGTTTTTCGGTGCCGTCGGTATGGTACGAGGCGCAGTTGTCGGCGCCGGGTTTCGAGTTGTACGGCTATCACAACGCGCTGATACCGGTGGCGTTCCTGGGGCACAACCTGGATTTCGGCTGGAGCCTGACCATGTTCCAGAACGATGACCTCGACTTGATCGCCGAGAAGGTCAACCCGGACAACCCTAACCAGGTCTGGTATCACGACCAATGGGTGGACATGACCCGCACAGAACAGCAGATTGCGGTGAAGGGCCAGGCGCCGGTGACCTTGACGCTACGCCAATCCCCCCATGGTCCGATCATCAATGACGTGCTCGGCGAAAACGCCGGCAAGACGCCGATCGCCATGTGGTGGGCGTTCCTCGACACCCAGAACCCGATCCTCGAAGGCTTCTACCAGCTCAACCGCGCCGATACCCTGGCCAAGGCACGCGCGGCGGCATCGAAGGTGTCCGCGCCGGGCCTGAATATCGTGTGGGCCAATGCCAAGGGCGATATCGGCTGGTGGGCGGCGGCGCAGTTGCCGATTCGCCCGGCTGGAACCCACCCTGGTTTTATCCTCGACGGCAGCACCGCCCAGGCTGACAAACTGGGTTTCTACCCGTTCAGCGCGAACCCGCAGGAAGAGAACCCGGCGCGCGGTTATGTGGTCTCGGCCAATGCCCAGCCGGTTTCGCCGAGTGGCATGGAGATCCCCGGCTATTACAATTTGGCCGACCGTGGCCAGCAATTGAACCTGCAACTGAGCGATAACCGTGTGAAATGGGATGTCGACAACAGCCAGGCCTTGCAGCTGGGCACCACCACCGCCTTTGGCCCGCGCCTGCTGGCGCCGCTGTTGCCGGTGCTGCGCGAGGTGGTCAAGGACCCGGCGCAGTTGAAACAGGTGGAGCAACTGGCCGCCTGGCAAGGCGACTACCCGCTGGATTCCACCAGCGCCACGCTGTTCAACCAGTTCCTGTTCAACCTGGCTGACGCGGCCTTGCGCCCGAAGCTCGGCGACGCCATGTTCAAGACCCTGCTCAGCACCCGCGTGATCGACGCCGCCCTGCCACGCCTGGCCGCCACGCCGGATTCGCCGTGGTGGGACGGCAAGCGCGCCGACACCGTCAAGCTCGCCTGGGACAACAGCCTCGCGCATCTGAAGGCCACCTTCGGCGATGACCCGAGCCAATGGCAATGGGGCAAGGCGCACACCCTGACCCACGGCCACCCACTGGGCTCGCAGAAGCCGCTGGACCTGATCGTCAATGTCGGCCCGTTCCCGGCGCCGGGCAGCCACGAAGTGCCGAACAACCAGTCGACCAACATCGGCCCGGCGCCGTGGCCCGTCACCTATGGACCATCCACCCGCCGCCTGATCGACTTCGCCGATGCGGCCCACGCACTGACCATCAACCCGGTGGGTCAAAGCGGTGTGCCGTTTGACCGGCACTACGGCGACCAGGCGCAAACCTACATCGAAGGCGGCTACGAACAGGCGCACTTTAGCGATGAGGAAGTGACGGCGAATACGCGCGGTACGCTCAAGCTGCTACCTGCCAGATGACCGCAATCAATGTGGGAGCTGGCTTGCCTGCGATGCAAACGCCTCGGTTTTCCAGTTAAACCGAGGTGATGCTATCGCAGGCAAGCCAGCTCCCACACAAGCCTGCTCCCACATTGAAGCTAAACCGAGGCGGCTACTTTGCCCGCAACCGCCCCGGCGCCTCGCCGTAGGTCTCCTTGAACTTTTTGCTGAACGCCGCCTGGGACTGGTAGCCCACTCGGGCGGCGATATCCAGCAGACTCAGGCGCGACTGGCGCAGCAGGTTGAATGCGCGCTCCATGCGCAACTGGGTCAGCAACACCCAGGGTGACACGCCGGCCACTTTGACGAATGCACGCATGAACGTGGCGCGCGACATGGTTGCGGCAGCGGCCAGGCTGTCGATGGTCCACGCATGCCCAGGATCGCTCAGCATCGCCTGCCAGCTCTTGCTCAGGCGCTTGTCGGCGAGCAGGGCAAAGGTGCCGGCGACCGGCGCCTGCAGGGTCAGCCAGGCGCGCAGGATCAGGGTGAACAGCGCTGACGACAACGCGTCGATAAAGGCACGCGCGCCCAGCTGCTGGCCGTCCGCTTCACTGCGCAACAAGGCGATCAAGGCCGCAAGCTGCCCGTCGGCCTGCCATTGCCGGCTGGACACCACGAGGTATTGCGGTAACGCGCCGAACAACAGTGACTGGCGGTTGTAATGGAAGCTGCCGCAGAGCATGTCCAGGTCCGGCCGGTCGCCCCCCAATCGGTGCACCGTAAGCACGCCGCCTTCGATCACCTTGGGTTGCATCGGCTTGATCCGCGCGCCCTGGCTGCGCAACAGGTGAGTGGCGCCGCCAGGCATCAACAGGATATCGCCCTCCTCCAGGGTCACGTGCTGCCCGCCCGACAACTCGGCACGGCAGGTACCGCTGAGCACGATGTGATAAGGCGCTACGCCCAGGTTTTCCGGGGCGTGGTCCAGGGCCCACTCGCCCTGGAACTGGCAGCGCAAATCCAGGCTGCCGCGCAGGTTGGCCAATGCGATAAGGGTGTCGATCGAGTTCATTTGCGAGCATCGGTCAAAAAGATGAGCGGATTGAACAATAACGCCGCGTTCGAACGGAACAGACTAGCTTTACACCACCCACCCGTTCAGGAGTTACCGCAATGTTCAATAACTGGTCCGACTTGCTGCCTACCGTGAAGAAAGCCTTTGGCACGCTGGGCAAGAGCAACCCGAAGATGGTCAAAGCGTACATGGCGCTGGGCGAAGCTGCCGAGGAAAACAATGTACTCGACGCCAAGACCCGCGAGCTGATTTCCATCGCCGTGGCCATCACCACGCGCTGCGACGGTTGCATTGGCGTGCATGCCGACGCCGCGATCAAGGCCGGCGCCACCCGCGAGGAAGTCGCCGCCACGCTGGCCACCGCGATCTCGCTGAATGCCGGCGCGGCGTACATCTACTCGCTGCGCGCGCTGGAAGCCTACGACACGCTCAAACCGGCGCCGCAAAGTTAAGCCGGAACTGTTGCGGCGTCACGCCCAGCCGGCGGTTGAACACACTGCGCATGTGCTGGGCATCACGAAACCCGCATCGATAGGCCACGGTCTTGAGCGGTGCGGGGCTGCTTTCAAGCATCACCCGCGCCGCGTCCACCCGCGCGCGCTCGACAAACTCCGCGGGCGTTATCCGCGCCTCACGGGCAAACACCCGGGAGAAATTGCGCGCACTCATAGTGGCCGCCTTGGCCAGGTCGGCGATGGTCAAATCCCCCGTCAGGTTCGCCAGTACGTAAAGCTGCACCTGCGCTACCGCTGACGTTACTTCAGCGTGCGGCGTCAGGAACGGGCTGAACTGCGATTGCCCGCCCGCACGCTGGGTGAACACCACCAGCCGCTTGGCCACGCTCAGGGCGACTTCCGGGCCGTGGTCCTGGGCCAGCAAATACAACGACAAATCGATACCCGCCGTCACCCCGGCCGAGGTGTAGAGGTTACCGTCCTGCACATAGAGGCGGTCGGCTTCGACGTGGGCTGTGGGGCACAGGCGCGCCAGCTCAGCGGCATCGTTCCAATGGGTGGTGACGGTTTTGCCACCCAGCAACCCGGCGCGGGCCAGCATGAAGGCGCCGTTGCAGATCGAGCCGAAGCGTCGGGCGCGGGCGGTGGCGCCACGCAGCCAATCATCGAACGGCGCGCCGAAGTCTTCGAAGGGGAGTTGCGGGCCGCCGGCGACCAGCAGCAGGTCGTAGGCCTGCAGGGCTTCGCTGTAATGCCGGTGGGCCTGCAATGACAGGCCGTTGGAGGCGGCCAGGGTGCCGTGGCCAACACCGATGACCTCCAGCCGGTAGTGGTCCTGCGCCGGCAGAAAACGGTTGGCCTCGCAGAACACGTCCATGGGGCCGGTCACATCCAATGACTGGACGCCGGGGAAGATCAGGATGGCGACGGTTTTGCCCATGCACGACACACCTTATCTAACTGGATAAACACAAATCCCTGTGGGAGCTGGCTTGCCTGCGATGCAGACGCCCCGGTCCATCAGGTATACCGAGTAGATGCTATCGCAGGCAAGCCAGCTCCCACATTTGACCGGGTACACCCTTGGCGCGATGTGAAGGCACATTGGCCGACATCGCTCCCCCGCCAAGGTGGCTGCCTCACGGACACGCGACCAGACTGGAACCTTTCCAGAGGAGAACCACCATGCGCACCACCATCGCCGGCATCCAGATCCCCGATAGCGCCTTGGCCCGGGCCACCACCGAATACATCCGTGACGTCGAGTCCGACCTGCTCTATCACCACTCCCGCCGGGTATTTCTGTTCGGCGCGATGAGCGGTGAGCGCAAGCAGCTGGCCTATAACCCGGAGCTGCTGTATGTCGGCGCGATGTTCCATGACCTGGGCCTGGTTGAAGGCCACCGCAGCGACGACCAGCGGTTTGAAGTCGACGGCGCCAACGCGGCCGCTGCGTTCCTCAAGCCTTACGGGCTGAGCGATGACGATATCGAGCAAGTGTGGCTGTCCATTGCACTGCACACCACGCCAGGCGTGCCGCAGCATCTGCGGCCGACCGTGGCGCTGGTGACGGCTGGTGTGGAGATGGATGTGCTGGGCATGGACTATGCCGCGTTCAGCACCCTGCAGCGCGAAGCCGTGGTGCATGCGCACCCACGCGGTGAAGGGTTCAAGGAGTGCATCATCTGTGCGTTTGCCGACGGTTTGCGCCATCGCCCGCAGACCACGTTTGGCAACGTGAAGACCGATGTGCTGGTGGATCAGGAGCCGGGGTTCAAGCCGATGAACTTTGTCGAGGTGATTCGTAAGTCGCCGTGGGCTGCATAGTTGACTTGAAATGCAAAACCCCTGTGGGAGCTGGCTTGCCTGCGATGCAGACGCCTCGGTCCATCAGCTATACCGAGGCGAGGCTATCGCAGGCAAGCCAGCTCCCACATTTTGACCCTGCTTCGGCTGTTAGACAGGCGCAGGCGCGCGGCGCTTGTCCGGCTGCTGCCAACCGTCGGCCGCCGCTTCTTCGATCGCTTGCTGGATGGCCTTCTTGCGGTGTTCCTCGGCACGGCGGCTGAAGAACCACACCAGGAAGGTCACCAACGACACCGCCAACAGGATCAGGCTGGCCACGGCGTTGATCTCGGGTTTGACCCCAAGACGCACCGCCGAGAACACTTCCATCGGCAACGTCGTCGAGCCCGGCCCCGAGACGAAGCTCGCCAGTACCAGGTCGTCCAGGGACAGCGCGAACGACATCATGCCGCCCGCCGCCAACGACGGCGCGATCATCGGGATGGTGATCAGGAAGAACACCTTCCACGGCCGCGCGCCCAGGTCCATCGCCGCTTCTTCGATCGACAGGTCCAGCTCACGCAGGCGCGCCGACACCACCACCGCCACATACGCCGCACAGAACGTCGTGTGGGCGATCCAGATGGTGACGATGCCACGCTCCTGGGGCCAACCGATCATCTGCGCCATGGCCACGAACAGCAGCAACAGCGACAGACCGGTGATCACTTCCGGCATCACCAACGGCGCCGTCACCAGGCCGCCGAACAAGGTACGGCCCTTGAACTGGCTGATGCGCGTCAACACGAATGCTGCCAGCGTACCCAGCGCCACCGCAGCCACCGCCGTGTAGCAGGCGATTTCCAGCGAGCGCGCCACCGAGCCCATCAACTGGGTGTTGTCCAGCAGGCCCACGTACCACTTGATCGACCAACCGCCCCACACCGTCACCAGCTTGGACTCGTTGAACGAGTAGATCACCAGGATCAGCATCGGCAGGTAGATGAACAACAACCCCACGACCAGCATGAAGCTGGAGAAACGAAAGCGCTTCATATCTTGCCCTCCAGCTCTTTGGCCTGGCTGCGGTTGAACAGGATGATCGGCACGATCAGGATCGCCAGCATCACCACCGCCAGGGCGGACGCCACCGGCCAGTCACGGTTATTGAAGAATTCCTGCCACAGCACTTTACCAATCATGAGGGTTTCCGGGCCGCCGAGCAGTTCCGGGATCACGAATTCGCCCACTACCGGGATGAAGACCAGCATGCAGCCGGCGATGATGCCGTTCTTGGACAGCGGCACGGTGATTTTCCAGAAGCTGTTGAAGGTGCTTGAGCCCAGATCGGACGCGGCCTCCAGCAGGCTCTGGTCGTGCTTCACCAGGTTGGCGTACAGCGGCAGGATCATGAACGGCAGGTACGAATAGACCACACCGATATACACCGCGATGTTGGTGTTGAGGATCTGCAGCGGTTCGTTGATCAGCCCCATGGACATCAGGAAGCCATTGAGCAGACCGTTGTTACTCAGAATGCCCATCCACGCATACACGCGGATCAGGATCGCGGTCCAGGTCGGCATCATGATCAGCAGCACCAGCACGGTCTGCATCTCTTTGCGCGCAGTGGCAATGGCGTAGGCCATCGGATAGCCGATCAGCAGGCACAACAGCGTGCTGAAGAACGCCATCTTCAGCGAGCCCAGGTACGCGGAGATATACAGGTCGTCGCCGGCCAGCAATTGGTAGTTGGCCAGGTTCAGCACCAACTGCAGCTTTTGCTCAACGTAGGTGTAGATCTCGGTGTAGGGCGGAATCGCCACGTCGGCTTCGGCAAAGCTGATTTTCAGCACGATGAAAAACGGCAGTGCGAAAAACAGGAACAGCCACAGGAACGGAATCCCGATGACCACCTGCTTGCCGGTGGGGACGATGCGATCCAAGCGCCGCTTGAACTTTTTCATGTTCATGAGCGAAGTACCACGCCGCTGTCGTCTTCCCACCACACGTAGACCTGATCGCCCCAGGTCGGACGCTGGCCACGGCGCTCGGCGTTGGCCACGAAGGACTGCACCAGCTTGCCGCTCGGCAGTTGCACGTAGAACACCGAGTGGCCGCCCAGGTAGGCGATGTCATGCACCTTGCCGCTGGACCAGTTGTGCTCGCAGGTCGGCATTTCGGTGGTCACCAGCAGCTTTTCCGGGCGGATGGCGTAGGTTACCGACTTGTCTTCCACCGCGGTGGCGATGCCGTAGCCGACGTAGATGTCGCGGTCCAGGTCCGGGCACTTGAGCACCGCATGGCCTTCGGCGTCATCCACCACTTGGGTGTCGAAGATGTTGACGTTGCCGATGAACTCGCACACCAGGCGGCTGGTAGGGGTTTCGTAGATGTCGATCGGGCTGCCGATCTGCGCGATCCAGCCCAGGTGCATGATCGCGATGCGCTCGGCCATGGTCATGGCCTCTTCCTGGTCGTGGGTCACCATCACGCAGGTCACGCCGACGCGTTCGATGATCTCAACCAGCTCGAGCTGCATCTGTGAACGCAGTTTCTTGTCGAGGGCGCCCATCGGCTCATCGAGCAGCAGCAGTTTCGGGCGCTTGGCCAGGGAGCGAGCCAAGGCCACACGCTGGCGCTGGCCGCCGGACAACTGGTGCGGCTTGCGCTTGGCGTACTGGCTCATCTGCACCAGCTTGAGCATCTCGGCCACACGGGCGTCGACCTCGGCCTTGGGGATCTTGTCCTGCTGCAGGCCGAACGCGATGTTCTGCGCCACGGTCATGTGCGGGAACAAGGCGTAGGACTGGAACATCATGTTGATCGGCCGCTCGTAGGGCGGCATGTCGGTGATGTCCACACCGTCGAGGTAGATGCGACCTTCGGTCGGGCGCTCGAAGCCTGCGAGCATACGCAACAAGGTGGACTTGCCCGAACCCGAACCGCCGAGCAAGGCGAAGATCTCGCCTTTCTTGATTTCCAGGGACACATCGTCCACGGCAATCGTCTCGTCGAACTTCTTCGTGACCCGGTCGATTTTGACCAGCACCTTTTTCGGTGTCTGGTCGCCCTCGAGGGCTTTCTTATAGGCGCCGGAGGCAACTGCCATTTACGAAACTCCCAACAAATTTGCAGTCCGCCCCAGGTGAGCGAACTTGGATAGTTTGAGCCTTACTTGCCCGTCTTGACCTTGGTCCAGCTGCGGGTCATTAAACGCTGCACCTTGGGGGGCAACTCGAAGTTGACGAATGTCCTGTCGAGCACCGCCTGCGGTGGGTAAACCGCTTCGTCGGTGCGTATCGATTGCTCCATCAGTTTGTCCGCACCAGGGTTGGGGTTGGCGTAACCGACGTAATCACTGACCTGGGCGATCACCTCAGGTTGCAGCAAATAGTTGATGAACGCGTGGGCCTCCTTGACGTTGGTCGCATCCTTGGGGATGGCCAGCACGTCAAACCACAGGTTGCCGCCTTCCTTGGGAATCACGTAGGCAATGTTCACGCCTTTGCCCGCCTCGCTTGCCCGGGCCTTGGCCTGGAACACATCGCCGGAGAAACCTGCCGCTACGCAAATGTTGCCGTTGGCCAGGTCCGAGATGTACTTGGAAGAATGGAAGTAGGTCACGTAAGGACGCACTTTGAGCAGCTTGGCTTCGGCCTTCTTGTAGTCTTCCGGGTCGCTGCTGTTGGGATCGAGGCCCATGTAGTTGAGCACCGCCGGCAGCATTTCATCCGCCGAGTCCATGAACGATACGCCGCACGAGGCCAGCTTCTTCATGTTTTCCGGCTCGAACAGCACGGCCCAGGAATCGATATGGTCGACGCCCAGCACTTCCTTCACTTTATCGACGTTGTAGCCGATGCCGTTGGTGCCCCACAGGTACGGGACGGCGTACTGGTTGCCCGGGTCGTTCTTTTCCAGGCGCTTGAGCAACGCCGGGTCGAGGTTCGCGTAGTTCGTCAGCAATGACTTGTCGAGCTTCTGGAACGCCCCGGCCTTGATCTGCTTGCCGAGGAAGTGGTTGGACGGCACGACCACGTCGTAGCCGGTGCGCCCGGCCAGCAGCTTGCCCTCCAGGGTTTCGTTGGAGTCGAAGACGTCATACACGGGCTTGATGCCGCTGGCTTTTTCGAAGTTGACCAGGGTGTCGGTACCGATGTAGTCCGACCAGTTATAAATATGCACCGTGGGTGCGGCCTGCACGCTGACAGCCAGCGTGAGACCTGCACCCACCAGCAAGGCTTTGCGAAATAAAGAAATTGGCAAGTGGAGGTCCTCTTAAATAGTTGGGCCTTAAAGTTGTTGCCCGGCAACAAAACCGGCGCGCAACTTACCCTCGATAAACCGATCCGGCAAAACTTTCTGTCATTTAATTTGCAGAAGGTGGTTTATGTGGGAGCGGGCTTGCTCGCGAAGGCGGCGTATCAGTCGATACATAGGCTGGCTGACACACCGCCTTCGCGAGCAAGCCCGCTCCCACACAAGCTCGCCCCTACAGGTTCCTGGTGTTATTTACCTGATTTGATCTTGGTCCAGCTGCGTGTCATTTCACGCTGGGTTGCAGCCGGCAAATCCGCAATGGCGTAGAGCTTGGCCTGCACATCCGCTGGCGGGTAGATACCCGGATCGCTGGTGATGTCTTTGTCGACCAGCGCGGTAGCCTTCTCGTTACCGTTCGGGAAACGCACGCTGTCGGTGATTTTAGCCATCACTTCCGGCTTGAGCAGGTAGTTCATGAACGCGTAGGCGGCGTCGACGTTTTCGGCATCTTTAGGGATGGCGACCATGTCGAAGAAGCTACCGGCGCCTTCCTTCGGAATGTCATAGGCAACTTTGACCTTGCCGCCGGCTTCGGCCGCGCGGGACTTGGCCTGCTGGATGTCCCCCGAGTAACCCACGGCTACGCAGATGTTGCCGTTGGCCAGGTCGGAGATGTACTTGGACGAGTGGAAATAGCCGATCGAAGGACGGATCTTGAGGAACAACGCCTCGGCTTGCTTCAAGTCGTCTTTTTTCTGGCTGTCGGTCGGCAGGCCGAGGTAATGCAAGGCGATCGGCAGCATTTCGGTGGGCGAATCGAGGAAGCTTACGCCGCAGCTCTTGAGCTTGGCGATGTTCTCAGGCTTGAGCAACACGTCCCACGAATCGATCTTGTCCACGCCCAGCGCGGCTTTGACCTTCTCCGGGTTGTAGCCGATGCCGATCGAACCCCACATGTACGGGAAGGCATGCTTGTTGTCAGGGTCGCTGACCGACACGGCTTTGAGCAGGGATTTGTTCAGGTTGTCGTAGTTGGACAGCTTGGACTTGTCCAGCTCTTGATAGACGCCGGCCTTGATCTGCTTGGCCAGGAAGTTGTTCGACGGCACGACGATGTCGTAGCCGGACTTGCCTGCCAGCAGCTTGGCTTCCAGGGTTTCGTTGCTGTCGAAAACGTCGTACACCACCTTGATGCCCGACTCTTTTTCAAAGTTGGCGATGGTGTCCGGTGCGATGTAGTCGGACCAGTTGTAGACGTGCAGTACTTTATTGTCTGCCTGCACCGCGCCCGCCATTGCGCCCATCAGGGACAAGGCGAGGAGGGTCTTGCCGGCGTTCTTCAAACCTGATGCCTTCATTTCGTGATGCTCCAATTTTTTCTTTATTAGCCACAGCCTGCGTTATTTGCCGCAGGCGCAGACTAGCACTTAGCCCTGCAATGCCGCCAAGGTCAGGTCCAGGCATGTACGCGCCTTGGTCACCAACTCGTCGATTTCGGTCTTGCTGATCACCAGTGGCGGCGAAATGATCATGGTGTCGCCTACCGCGCGCATGATCAGGCCGTTATTGAAGCAGAAATTGCGGCAAATCATACCCACGCCTTTGCCTTCATAACGCTTGCGCGTGGCTCTGTCCTGCACCAGCTCGATCGCCCCAAGCATGCCTACGCCGCGCACTTCGCCCACCAGCGGATGATCCGCCAGTTCCCTCAGACGCTTCTGCAAATACGGTGCCGTTTCGTCGCGAACGCGGCTGACGATCTTTTCGTCGCGCATGATGCGGATGTTTTCCAGCGCCACCGCAGCGGCCACCGGGTGGCCGGAGTAGGTGAAGCCGTGGTTGAAATCACCGCCTTCGTTCAGTACGGCCACCACTTCATCGCGCACGATCAGGCCGCCCATGGGGATGTAACCCGAGGTCAGGCCCTTGGCGATGGTCATCATGTGGGGCTTGAGGTCGTAGAAATCGCTACCGAACCACTCACCGGTGCGGCCGAAACCGCAGATCACTTCATCGGCGACAAACAGGATGTCGTACTTGGCGAGGATTTCCTTGATGCGCGGCCAGTAGGTCGCAGGCGGAACGATCACGCCACCGGCGCCCTGAATCGGCTCGGCAATAAAGGCACCGACGCTGTCCACGCCCAGTTCCAGGATCTTTTCTTCCAACTGGTTGGCCGCCCAGATGCCGAACTCGTCGGGGCTCATGTCACCGCCTTCGCCAAACCAGTACGGCTGGGCGATGTGGCAGATGCCCGGGATCGGCAGGTCGCCCTGTTCATGCATGTAGGTCATGCCGCCCAGGCTGGCGCCGGCCACGGTGGAGCCGTGGTAGCCATTCTTGCGGCTGATGATGGTTTTCTTGTTGGGCTGGCCCTTGATCGCCCAATAGTGGCGGACCATGCGCAACATGGTGTCGTTGCCTTCGGAGCCGGAACCGGTGAAAAACACATGGTTCATGCCGGCAGGCGCGATGCCTGCAATGGCCTTGGCCAGTTCCAGCACCGGCGGGTGAGCGGTCTGGAAGAACAGGTTGTAGTACGGCAGTTCTTTCATCTGCTTGGCGGCGGCGTCAGCCAGTTCATCGCGACCGTAACCGATCGCCACGCACCACAGGCCGGCCATGCCGTCGAGGATCTTGTTGCCTTCGCTGTCCCACAGGTAAACGCCGTGGGCTTTGGTAATGATGCGTGGACCTTTCTCCTTCAATTGCTTGAAGTCGCTGAACGGCGCCAGGTGGTGATCGCTGCTCAAGGCTTGCCATTCACGGGTTTGCGGGTTGTTGCTGGACATACCAATCTCCTAGACTTTTCAGTGAAGGGCGCGCTGTTCCCACAGCGCGCCCGGCGCATCAGACGGCGAAGAGCAGGAATTCCCGCTCCCACGAACTGATCACGCGCTTGAAGTTTTCATGCTCGGCCCGCTTGACCGCGACGTAGCCTGTGATGAACTTCTGACCCAGGTATTTCTCGATGGTCTTGCTGTTTTCCATGCGCTCCAGAGCGTCTTCGATGGTCAACGGCAGGCGCAGGTTGCGGCGCTCGTAACCACGGCCCACCACCGGCGCGCTCGGATTATGGCCTTCGACCATACCGATGTAGCCGCACAGCAGGCTGGCGGCAATCGCCAGGTACGGGTTGGCGTCGGCGCCCGGCAGGCGGTTTTCCACCCGGCGGTTCTGCGGGCCGGCATCCGGTACGCGCAGGCCGACAGTGCGGTTTTCTTCGCCCCACTCCACGTTCACCGGCGCCGAGGTGTCGGGCAGGAAGCGGCGGAACGAGTTCACGTTGGGGGCAAACAACGGCAGCAATTCGGGAATGAATTTCTGCAGGCCGCCAATGTGGTTGAGAAACAGCTGGCTCATGCTCCCGTCTTCGTTGGAGAAGACGTTCTTGCCGGTGGTGATGTCGATGATGCTCTGGTGCAGGTGCATCGCGCTGCCAGGCTCGCCGGTCATGGGCTTGGCCATGAAGGTGGCGGCCACGTTGTGCTTGAGCGCGGCTTCACGCATGGTGCGCTTGAACACCAGGATCTGGTCGGCCAAGGACAGGGCATCGCCGTGACGGAAGTTGATTTCCATCTGCGCGGTGCCGTCTTCATGAATCAGAGTGTCGAGGTCCAGCTCCTGCAGTTCGCACCAGTCGTAGACGTCTTCGAACAAAGGGTCGAATTCGTTGGCCGCTTCTATAGAGAAGGATTGGCGACCGGTCTCCGGGCGCCCGGAACGGCCAATCGGCGGTTGCAGCGGGAAGTCCGGGTCTTCGCAGCGCTTGGTCAGGTAGAACTCCATCTCCGGCGCCACGATGGGCTGCCAGCCGCGGTCGGCGTAGAGCTTGAGGACTTTCTTGAGCACGTTGCGCGGCGACAGCTCGATCGGGTTGCCTTGCTTGTCGTAGGTGTCGTGGATCACCTGGGCGGTCGGTTCGATGGCCCAGGGCACCAGGAAGACTGCGTTCTGGTCGGGGCGGCAGATCATGTCGATGTCCGCCGGGTCGAGCAATTCGTAATAGATGTCGTCTTCGACATAGTCGCCGGTCACGGTCTGCAACAGAACGCTCTCGGGCAGGCGCATGCCTTTTTCGGCGATGAACTTGTTGGTCGGCGAGATCTTGCCACGGGTGATACCGGTGAGGTCGCCAATCATGCATTCGACTTCTGTGATCTTGTGGTCTTTCAACCAATCGGTGAGCTGGTCGAGGTTGTTACTCATAAATGCCTCTGGGCTGGGTTTCCTGGCATCCGTTAAAGGCCAGGCGTTGGTTGACGCAGCATCCGCGTCGTTTTTCGTTCAGGGTAGGAGCTTACCTGCCATTTGCTGCAACGTTGCATTCCTCACGCCAAAGTTGTGCGTAATCTTGAGCAGCGTGGCAGGCACAAGCGGTTCGGGGGAGAATGAGGAGGCAAAAAAGAGGTCGGCCCGGGCGTCAAGAATATTGGCCGGTGCGCGGGTATTTACACGGGAAGGTTGAACGGGTGACACAGCCCGCCTGGAGCAGGCCAAGACGCCAAATGGCGGCAGGAGACACATGAAGCACCCCGGTATTATTGCTGTTATGGGTTTGAATCGAGCTTAGCCTTGTTCATTTTTTTACACAACACCCCCGTAAAAAATACAACACGGGCCGCTCAAGCCTGCGAGTCCCAAGCCCTTCAAACCCAAAAAACCGCCCCAAAAAGCCCCAAAAGAGCCTTCATGGCGCTTTTTTAGGGCAAAAAAGCCCTTGCTTGACTTCGGCATGCCGTTCGGGTTGACTGAAACCAGAAAAGATCAATGATTGATATTTTTAACAACAAAGGTGTTGCATCATGTCGGTACCCCCGCGTGCCGTTCAGCTTAACGAAGCGAACGCGTTCCTTAAGGATCATCCTGAGGTTCTGTACGTAGACCTTCTAATTGCGGATATGAATGGTGTGGTGCGCGGCAAGCGCATCGAACGCACCAGCCTCCACAAGGTTTACGAGAAGGGCATTAACCTGCCTGCCTCTTTATTTGCCCTGGATATCAACGGCTCTACGGTGGAAAGCACCGGCCTGGGCCTGGACATCGGTGATGCTGACCGAATCTGTTATCCAATCCCCGACACCCTGTGCAATGAGCCCTGGCAAAAGCGCCCGACCGCGCAACTGCTGATGACCATGCACGAACTGGAAGGTGAACCGTTCTTCGCCGATCCGCGCGAAGTGCTCCGCCAGGTCGTCAGCAAGTTTGACGACATGGGCCTGACCATCTGCGCTGCCTTCGAGCTCGAGTTCTACCTGATCGACCAGGAAAACGTGAACGGCCGCCCTCAACCGCCGCGCTCGCCGATCTCGGGCAAACGCCCTCACTCGACACAGGTCTACCTGATCGACGACCTCGACGAATACGTCGACTGCCTCCAGGACATTCTGGAAGGTGCCAAGGAGCAAGGCATCCCGGCCGACGCCATCGTCAAGGAAAGTGCCCCGGCGCAGTTCGAAGTGAACCTGCACCACGTGGCCGACCCGATCAAGGCCTGCGACTACGCCGTACTGCTCAAGCGCCTGATCAAGAACATCGCCTACGACCATGAGATGGACACCACCTTCATGGCCAAGCCTTACCCGGGCCAGGCAGGCAACGGTTTGCACGTACACATCTCCATTCTGGACAAGGACGGCAAGAACATCTTTGCCAGCGAGGATCCCGAGCAGAACGCCGCATTGCGTCACGCGATCGGCGGTGTGCTCGAGACCCTGCCCGCCCAGATGGCGTTCCTGTGCCCCAACGTGAACTCCTACCGGCGTTTCGGCGCACAGTTCTACGTGCCGAACTCGCCGTGCTGGGGCCTGGACAACCGCACCGTGGCGATTCGCGTACCGACCGGCTCGTCCGATGCCGTACGTATCGAACACCGCGTGGCCGGCGCCGATGCCAACCCTTACCTGCTGATGGCCTCGGTCCTGGCAGGCGTGCACCACGGTCTGACCAACAAGATCGAACCTGGCGCACCGGTGGAAGGCAACAGCTACGAGCAGAACGAACAAAGCCTGCCGAACAACCTGCGTGATGCACTGCGTGAGCTGGACGACAGCGAAGTGATGGCCAAGTACATCGATCCTAAATACATCGATATCTTTGTGGCCTGTAAGGAAAGTGAGCTGGAGGAGTTCGAACACTCCATCTCCGACCTTGAGTACAACTGGTACCTGCATACCGTGTAAGCGGTTGCTGCAGTAGAGGAACGCCGCTGACTTGGGTCAGCGGCGTTTTTTTATGGGTTTCTTCCGGTAGACCGCAGTGGCTTCATCGCAGGCAAGCCAGCTCCCACACTTGAATGCATTCACACATCCAATGTGGGAGCTGGCTTGCCTGCGATGGCGTCCTGGCAGACAACACAGATTCCTGCTCATACAATGCCCGCTGCCTTGTAGGAGACTTCCATGACCACCCGCCCCGCCGCCCCTCGCAAACCCCGCGCCCGCAGCCAGGCGCGGATCGACGCGATACTCGACGCGGCCCGCACCTTGCTGGCCACCGAAGGCGTGGCGAGTTTGTCGATCTACAGCGTGGCCGAGCGGGCGCAGATTCCGCCCTCGTCGGTGTATCACTTTTTCGCCAGCGTACCGGCGCTCCTGGAAGCATTGACCGCCGACGTACACGCCGCTTTCCGCGCCGCGATCCAGGCGCCCATCGATCATGAATCACTCAAGCACTGGCGCGACCTGTCCTGCATCGTCGAGCAGCGCATGCTCGTCATCTACGACCAGGACGCCGCCGCGCGCCAGTTGATCCTGGCCCAGCACGGGCTCACCGAGGTGACCCAGGCCGACCGCCAGCATGACCTGGAGTTGGGGGATTTGATGCTGGAGGTGTTCAACCGCCACTTCGAAGTGCCAACGCTACCGAGCGATGTGGATGTGTTTGCCTTGGCGCTGGAATTGAGCGACCGTGTCTATGCGCGCTCGGTGCATCAGCATGGCCTGATCACGCCGCGCATGGCGGAGGAAGGGATGCGGGTGTTTGATGCGTATGTGGGGCTTTATTTGCCGGCGTATTTGCCTAAGCGCTGAGTTTTGTACTGGCTGGACTGGCCTCTTCGCAGCATAGGTATCTACACATCTTTGTAGTGAGCGGGCTTGCCCCGCGCTGGGCTGCGAGCCCCAATAAAGACACCGCCGAGTTCCAGATGGAACCGAGCCGCCTGGTTTGGGGCGGCTTCGCAGCCCAGCGCGGGGCAAGCCCGCTCACTACAGGGAGATTTTTCAACCTTTCGAGTTTCACCAGGCCTTGCCCCCGATGAGGGCCTCAAGGGCAACGCCAATCACAACTTGGCAATCGACACCTCGGTGGACTTCACAAACGCAATCACCTCACTGCCAATCACCAGTTCCAGCTCCCTGACCGAGCGGGTCGTGATCACGGACGTGACGATGCCGGACGCGGTCTGCACGTCGATTTCCGACAGCACGTCGCCTTCGACGATTTCCTTGATGGTGCCCTTGAACTGGTTGCGTACGTTGATGGCTTTGATGGTCATGGTGTTTTTCCTGTGTGAGTTATTGAGCCCAACGCAATTGCGTCGGCAGCGGTGAAACAGGTTCAGGTTCCGGCGGCGTGCCGGGTAAAGACAGCACACGGTTGAGCACTTCGGCTTCCAGCGCGGCCAGGCGGTGCGAGCCGCGGGCCCGTGGACGTGGCAGGTCGACGATCAGGTCGAGGCCGACTTCGCCGTCTTCGATCAGGATCACCCGATCGGCAATGGCCACCGCTTCGCTGACGTCGTGGGTCACCAGCAACACGGTGAAGCCGTGCTTGCGCCAGAGGTTTTCGATCAGTTGCTGCATCTCGATACGGGTCAGGGCATCCAGCGCGCCCAACGGCTCATCGAGCAACAGCAGGCGCGGTTGGTGGATCAACGCACGCGCCAGGGCCACGCGTTGCTTCTGCCCACCGGACAGCGCCGCCGGCCATTCATTGGCCCGCTCGGCCAGGCCGACCGCTTCCAGGGCTTGCAGGGCTTTAGGCCGCCAGTTGTCTTTAAGGCCCAGGCCGACGTTATCGATGATCTTTTTCCACGGCAGCAGGCGCGCCTCCTGGAACATCAACCGCGTATCCGCGATCGCCTCGGCCAGTGGCGCGGAACCGGCCAACAGCTCACCGCCGCTGGCTTTGTCCAGGCCGGCCAGCAGGCGCAGCAAAGTACTTTTGCCGCAGCCGCTGCGACCGACCACCGCCACGAACTGACCGGCAGGAATGTGCAGGTCGATGTCCTTGAGCACTTCGCGCGCGCCAAAGGCCTTGCGCAGTTTGCGTACCGCCAGGGGAATGCCCTTGAGCAGGCGCGGGGGTTGTTGAGCTGTCATGCCGCGCCTCCTTTGTTGCCCTGATAAGCCGGATGCCAGCGCAGCCACACCCGTTCCAGGCCGCGAGCCGCCAGGTCGGCGAGCTTGCCGAGGATGGCGTACATCACGATGGCCAGCACCACCACGTCGGTTTGCAGGAATTCACGCGCGTTCATCGCCAGGTAACCGATGCCCGAGCTGGCCGAGATGGTTTCCGCCACGATCAGCGTCAGCCACATGAAGCCCAGCGCAAACCGCACACCTACCAGGATCGACGGCAGCGCGCCCGGCAGGATCACCTGCCAGAACAGGCTGAAGCCGGACAAGCCATAACTGCGCGACATTTCCACCAGCGCCGGGTCGACGTTGCGGATGCCGTGGTAGGTATTCAGGTAAATCGGGAACAGCGTGCCGAGCGCGACCAGGAAAATCTTCGCCGTCTCGTCAATGCCGAACCACAGGATCACCAAGGGAATCAGCGCCAGGTGCGGCACGTTACGGATCATCTGCACCGAGCTGTCCAGCAGGCGTTCGCCCCACGTTGACAGGCCGGTGACAAAACCCAGGGCCAGGCCAATGCTGCCGCCGATCACAAAACCCAGGCCCGCACGCCAGCCACTGATGGCCAGGTGCATCCAGATCTCACCGCTGGCTATCAGGTTGACGCCCGCTTCGATCACCGCGCTGGGCGCCGGCAGGATGCGTGTCGACAACCAGCCCGCCGACACCGACAGCTGCCACACCGCCAGCAGCAGAATCGGCAGAACCCAGGGCGCCACACGGTGGCTTAGTTTTTCAATATTCATGGCGCTGCCTCAGCTCTGCGACGCAGCTTTGGGAAGAATATCGTTGGCCACCATCTCACCGAACGGGCTCACATATCCGGCGCCTTTTGGCAGCTCGGGACGTTCGACATTCAGGTGGGGAAACAGCAGCTCGGCGACTCGATACGACTCTTCCAGGTGTGGATAACCGGAAAAAATAAACGTGTCGATGCCCAACGCCGCGTACTCATTGACCCGTGCCGCTACGGTTGGGCCATCGCCTACCAGCGCGGTACCGGCACCGCCGCGTACCAGGCCGACACCGGCCCACAGGTTGGGGCTGACTTCGAGGTTGTCGCGACTGCCACCATGCAAGGCAGCCATGCGTTGCTGGCCCACCGAGTCAAAGCGCGACAGCGAGGCCTGGGCGCGGGCGATGGTCTCATCGTCCACATGGGAAATCAGTTTGTCGGCGGCCTGCCAGGCTTCGGCGTTGGTTTCGCGCACGATCACATGCAGGCGAATACCGAAGCGCACGGTGCGCCCAAGCTTCGCGGCCTTGGCCCGTACCTGGGCGATTTTTTCCGCGACGGCGGCCGGTGGCTCGCCCCACGTCAGCACCATCTCAACCTGCTCGGCCGCCAGGTCCTGCGCCGCTTCGGAAGAACCGCCGAAGTACAGCGGCGGACGAGGCTGCTGGATCGGCGGGTAGAGCAGCTTGGCGCCTTTGACGCTGATGTGCTCGCCGTCGTAGTCCACGGTTTCGCCTTCGAGCACGCGGCGCCAGATGCGGGTGAACTCCACCGAGGCCTGGTAGCGCTCTTCATGGTTGAGGAACAAACCGTCGCCGGCCAGCTCTTCCGGGTCGCCGCCAGTGACCAGGTTGAACAGCGCACGGCCGCCGGACAACCGGTCCAGGGTCGCGGCCTGGCGCGCGGCCACCGTCGGGGAAATGATCCCGGGGCGCAGCGCGACGAGGAATTTCAAACGCTGGGTCACCGGGATCAGCGACGCCGCGACCAGCCACGAGTCTTCGCAGGAGCGCCCGGTGGGGATCAGCACCCCGCCGAAGCCCAGGCGGTCGGCAGCCTGGGCCACTTGCTGCAGGTAACCGTGATCGACGGCGCGAGCGCCTTCGGCGGTGCCGAGGTAATGGCCGTCGCCGTGAGTAGGCAGGAACCAGAAAATATTGAGGCTCATGGAGTTGTCTCCTGAAAAAGTCGGATTACGGCGCTTTAGCCACGGCAGCGGCGGGCGGTGTCCAGATCACGTCCTTGATGTTCAAGGGCTTGGGGATCAATTTGAGTTGGTAGAAGGTGTCGGCGATTTTCTGCTGGGCCGCGACCACTTCCGGAGTCAGGAACACCGCACCGAAGCCTTGGCGCTTCATTGAGGTCAAGGTGACATCGGCGGGCAGCCCCAGCAGTGGCGCTACCTGCGCGGTGACTTGTTCAGGGTTGGCCTTGGCCCATTCGCCCACGGCGCGCACTTCTTCCACCAGCGCCGCGATGATTTCAGGGTGCTGCTCTGCATAGGGCTTGGTTGCCAGGTAGAACTGATGGTTATCGGCGATGCCCGTGCCATCGCGCAGGGTGCGCGCTTGCAGTTGTTTCTCGGCGGCAGCCTGGTACGGGTCCCAGATCACCCAGGCGTCAACGCTGCCACGCTCGAACGCGGCACGCGCATCGGCGGGCGGCAGGAACACGGTGTGCACATCGGTGTATTTGAGGCCGGCGTCTTCCAGCGCACGCACCAGCAGGTAGTGGACGTTGGAGCCTTTGTTGAGCACGACTTTCTTGCCCTTGAGCTCGGCCACGGACTTGATCGGCGAATCCTTGGGCACCAGGATCGCCTCGCTGGTGGGCGCGGGTGGCTCGTAGGCGACGTAGAGCAGGTCGGCACCGGCCGCCTGGGCGAAGACCGGCGGCGTTTCGCCGGTCACGCCAAAGTCGATGGATCCGACGTTCAGGCCTTCGAGCAATTGCGGGCCGCCAGGAAACTCGGTCCATTGCACGTTCACGCCCTGGGCGGCCAGGCGTTTTTCCAGGGTGCCCTTGGCCTTGAGCAGCACCAGCGTGCCGTACTTCTGATAACCGATACGCAAGGTCTCGGCCGCTTGAGCTTGAACAATGACGCCGAAGGACACAGCCGCAGCAAACAGTGCGACCAGACCACGACGCAAGATGACAGTGCGCATGGCGCTCTCTCCAAAAATGCGATGAGGGTTTTGGCTGCACCTGCTTGGCCGTTGGCGGCTGAGTAAGGTGAGGGTTTTTCCAGGTTTCGGGTAAGACTTAAATGCTCCAGCGAGCAGTCAATAAACGGTCATTCAACGCATTCGGGTCCAGCGGTTGCGGGCGGCGGGCCATGGCGCTGTAGAGCGTTTCCAATGCCTCGTGCAAACGCTGCTCGAGCACCGGGACCAACTGCGCTTGGACACTGCCTTCGCCATAGGCGATCTGGCTGTCTTCGGCAAAAATACCGTGGAGCAACTCCTGGGCTTTCAGCGCCGACAGCACCGGCTTCAAGGCGTAGTCCACCGCCAGCATGTGGGCGATGCTGCCGCCGGTCGCCATCGGCAACACGATCTTGTGGGCCAGCGCGCGTTCGGGCAGCAGGTCGAGCACGGTCTTCAGTGCGCCGGAAAACGAAGCCTTGTACACCGGCGTGGCGATCACCAGGCCGTCGGCGTTCGCCACCTGTTGCAGCAGGTCGACGACCTTGGGGCTGTCGAAGCGCGCGTGCAGCAGGTCTTCAGCTGGAAAGTCGCGTATCTGGTAACTCACCACTTCTACGCCTTTGTCTTGCAACCACTGACGGGTTTTATCCAACAGCACCCCGGAGCGGGAACGCTGACTGGGACTGCCTCCAAGTGTTACGACCAACATGCAGGAATTCCTTGAGCGGGTGTCGGCGGTTCGCTGTGTGGCGATGGCGCCAAGATGGAACAGACCATATCAGCAGATTTATATATCTATAAATCTTATTTATTCATTTAGTTATTCTTTAAATACATATGTGTTTTATGAACCAGCGGGCGAAAAAAAAGGCCGTCGGAACGGCCTGAAAACCCCTGCTATGTGAGTTTTGAAATGCGGTTAAACCTGTGGGAGCGGGCTTGCTCGCGAATGCGGGGTGTCAGTCACACCTGTATCGACTGACCCACCGCATTCGCGAGCAAGCCCGCTCCCACAGGGGGTTCTGTGTCAATGATTAGGTTGGGGGGTGAGGCGCAGGTACGGCTTCACGGCGCGATACCCCTTCGGAAAGCGTCGCTTGATCTCTTCCTCGTCCTTGAGCGATGGCACGATCACTACCTCATCGCCGTCCTGCCAGTTGGCGGGGGTGGCGACCTTGTGGTTGTCGGTCAACTGCAACGAGTCGATCACCCGCAGGATCTCGTGGAAGTTGCGGCCGGTGCTGGCCGGATAGGTGATGGTCAGCCGGATCTTTTTGTTCGGGTCGATCACGAACAGGGAGCGTACGGTGAGGGTGTCACTGGCGTTCGGGTGGATCAGGTCGTACAGGTCGGACACCTTGCGGTCGGCGTCTGCCAGGATCGGGAAGTTGACCACGGTATGCTGGGTTTCGTTGATGTCTTCGATCCACTTGTGGTGCGAGTCCACGGGGTCGACTGACAGCGCGATGGCCTTGACGCCACGCTTGGCGAACTCGTCCTTGAGCTTGGCGGTGAAGCCAAGCTCAGTAGTGCACACCGGGGTGAAGTCCGCCGGGTGGGAAAACAACACACCCCAGCTATCGCCCAGCCATTCGTGGAAACGAATCTTGCCGGCGCTGGAATCCTGTTCGAAGTCGGGGGCGATATCGCCCAGTCTTAGGCTCATGGTGTGGCTCCTGGTGAGTGCTTATGGAGGCCACTGTGCATGAAGTGTGGATTATTTAAAAAGAATGAATATCGCTTTATCCAGACGATAAAGGAATATTAAAAATCTGTTCATTGGACGCGGATACAGGCGAGGAGCAACATCGGTTTCAAGGTTTGAGAAGGCCTTGAGACGCTGCAAACAGAGGGGTTCAGGAAGGGCTTGCGGGGGTTGAGCCCGACTTGAAAAGCAAGACACCCTGCCCGGCGTGACGCCGGGCAGGGTTTTATGGCTTACAACAGCTTCATGCTACTAGAACAGTGGCAGCGAGTAGCTGACGATCAGGCGGTTTTCGTCCTGGGAACGAGTATTCGCCAGGTCGGTGCGCCACATAGCATTTTTCCAGGCAACGCCCAGGTTTTTCAGCGGGCCTTCCGGGATCACGTAGGCAACGGTGATGTCACGTTCCCACTCGGATTGGCCGGTGGTTTCGGCACGCCCGGCATTGTTGGCGATGGTATCGATGTCGCTACCTTTGAGGTAGACGACACCAGCAGTCAGGCCAGGTACGCCAACCTTGGCGAAGTCATAAGCGTAGCGAGCTTGCCAAGTACGCTCGCCGGCACGGGCGAACTTCTGGATCTGCATGTCGGTAGTCAGGTAAGCCGACGAACCGTCACCCTGGTTCAACCATGGGAAGTCGCTGCTGCCATTGCTGACTTGGTAACCACCACCAAAGGTGTGACCTGCAACGGTGTACAGGAAGAGACCGCTGTACAGGTTATTGTCGACTTTGCCCTTGCCAGCGTTGAAGCCGTTGTAGTTACCGTTGGTGTAGTAAGCAGGCGTGTTACCGTTGAGACCGTCGTCGGAACTGTTGAAGTAGCGCAGATCAGACTTCAGCACGCCCGGACCGATCGACCAGTTGTGGGTCAACCCCAGGAAGTGTTGCTTGTAGAAGTCTTCCAGATTGCCGTAGTAGTACTGGGCAGTCAGGTCCTTGGTGATTTTGTAGTCACCGCCTGCGTAGTAAAACTTGTTTACGAACGAGCCTGTGCGGTAGTTGGAGCTACCATTGGCGCCGCCCAGCGACAAGCCTTCGTTGTTACTGGAGTTACGGCCCTTGGCGTGCTCGACCTGACCGGCAACCAGAGTCAAATCCTTGATATCGTTTGTAGTGATCTGGCCACCTTGGAAGGTTTGCGGCAGCAGACGACCATCGTTGGTGACGATAACTGGCAACTTAGGCTGCAAAGTGCCCAGTTTCAGTTCGGTCTGCGAGATCTTCACCTTGCCGGTGACGCCCAGGCTGGCGAAGTCGTGGACGGCTTTGTTGCCATCGCTTGGGAACATGGTGCCGCCAGAAGCGGTGCCGCTGTAGTTACCGTGTTCTGCACGGCTGGAATCCAGACGCACACCGTACAAGCCGATTGCGTCCACACCGAACTGAACGGTGCCCTGGGTGTAACCCGAGATGAAACGCAGGTCGAAGCCTTGGCCCCATTCGGCGTTCTTGCTACGGCTGCTCGAAGTAGGAGCGCCATCACGGTTATCGGTGTTGATGTAGAAGTTACGCAGCCCCAGTGTTGCCTTGCTATCTTCGATAAAACCGGCAGCGCCTGCTTGCTGGGCGATTGCGCCCAAAGCTACAGCCAAAGCCAAGGTGGACTTATTCATGTACCGCTCCTCTCGTTTCTAATTTTTGTATTTCTTTGGTCTCGGGTCTGACGCCCTCGATCCACAGATGCGCGATTAGCGCCAGATAGTGACTGCCAAGTCAATCGTAACCTTGTGTGTCTACTACCTTCGTCTAACCACAGTTGATTTGGTCCCTGCAGGGTAATGAGTTTTTCATACACCCAAAAAGAATTGTTTCATTCTTTTTCATACCATTCAGGAATAAGCGATCTCGCGAGACGGACAGGTCAGGGTAGACCAACCGCTTCATGAGCGACTTCCTCAAGGGTATTTGTTGGCCATTTTAGATCGTTCAGGTGCGCGTACCGCTGCATACGGCACTCACGATCAAAAAGGCGACGCCATCATGGCCAATGGCACATCCTCTCGTCAATTTGTTACAGTTTTTGTGTCACTAATTCTTTCTTTTGATGTCTAAGGGGCCGTTTTCAGTAGCGGCTAACCGAATCTACCCCTCGTTCTGCTCACCGTATCGGCCCAGATCAATACTTCTGTAGGGTTGATCCTGCATAACGGCAGCCACATTGACGCACCGCCAGCACATGATCGCTTGAAGGCGTCGCGGCGAAGGCGATTGGAAACAGCTGAGTGCTTGACTGCGCAGCGATCCACTGTGGGAGCTGGCTTGCCTGCGATGCAGACGCCTCGGTTTTTACGCTGAACCGAGGCAAGCCAGCTCCCACACAAGCCAGCTCTGGGCTTGGCTTAGAGGGCCTTTTCGAAAATTTTCGAGTTACGCTGGTAGTTGTACAGCGACGCCCGCGCCGATGGCAGGCGATCCACACTGCTCGGCTCAAAACCGCGCTCCCGGAACCAGTGGGCGGTGCGGGTGGTAAGCACGAACAAGGTCTTCAAACCCTGCGCCCGCGCACGGGTCTGGATACGTTCGAGCAACACGTCGCCACGGGCGCCGTGCCGGTATTCCGGGTTCACCGCCAGGCACGCCAGCTCACCCGCGTCCGAATCGGCGATCTGATACAGCGCCGCACACGCGATGATCATGCCTTCGCGCTCCACCACGCTGAATTGCTCGATCTCGCGCTCCAGCACCTCTCGCGAGCGGCGCACCAGGATGCCCTGCTCTTCCAGCGGGCTGATCAGGTCGAGCAAGCCGCCCACGTCCTCGATCGCCGCTTCGCGCACCAATTCGAACTGTTCCTGAGCCACCAGCGTGCCGCCGCCGTCACGGGTAAACAGCTCGGTGAGCAAGGCGCCGTCTTCGGCGTAGCTGACGATATGACTGCGCCCTACTCCACCGCGGCAAGCCTGCGCGGCGGCGTCGAGCAATTCAGCCTGATAATTGCTGCCCAGGCGTTGCAGGTGTGCCGGTACTTGTTGCGGGCGCAGTTCGCGCACCAGGCGACCGTTTTCGTCGATCAGGCCAAGATCAGCGCCGAACAGCAGCAATTTGTCGGCGCCCAGGTCGATGGCCGCGCGCGTGGCGACGTCTTCGCAGGCCAGGTTGAAGATTTCACCCGTGGGCGAGTAGCCCAGCGGTGACAGCAAAACGATGGAACGCTCGTCCAGCAGGCGGTTGATGCCTTTACGGTCTACCCGGCGCACTTCGCCGGTGTGGTGGTAGTCCACTCCGTCCAATACGCCGATGGGCCGTGCGGTCACGAAGTTGCCGCTGGTCACCCGCAGGCGCGAGCCCTGCATCGGCGACGACGCCATGTCCATCGACAGGCGCGCCTCAATGGCGACGCGCAAGTGGCCGACCGCGTCGATCACACACTCCAGCGTCGCCGCATCGGTGATGCGCATGCCTTCGTGGTAAGTCGGGGTGAGGCCACGCGCCTCAAGGCGCACTTCGATCTGTGGGCGCGAACCGTGCACCAGCACCAGCCGCACGCCGAGGCTGTGGAGCAGCACCAGGTCGTGGACGATGTTGCCGAAGTTGGGGTGTTCCACGCCGTCGCCGGGCAGCATGACGACGAAGGTGCAGTCGCGGTGGGCGTTGATGTAAGGGGACGCGTGACGAAGCCAATTAACGTAGTCGGGCATAGAACCTGGGCCTGTAATAAAAAGCAGCCGAAAAAGGATGAATCGTGAAAGCGCACGGCGGGCTGATGGTTATCGTCGGAACAGGCTTGGCGACACGCTCACTCTCCTTCTATGTACGAACAGGCAGGGGTTAATTTATGCAGGTTTCAGGCAGTAATGTTCGATCAGTTCCCGCAATAGACGCACTGTAGGCGTCAAGCGTGACATTTCGAGGTACTCGCCAGGCTGGTGCGCGCAGGCAATGTCGCCAGGGCCGAATACCAGGGTTTCACACCCAAGGCGCTGAAGATAAGGCGCTTCGGTGCCGAACGCTACTGCTTCGGCACGATGGCCGGTCAAATGTTCCGCCACCCGCACCAGCTCGGCATCTTCGGCTTGCTCGAACGGCGGCACTTCGGGGAACAACGGCGCGTAGTCAATCTTGACCTGATGGCGTTCGGCCAAGGGCACGAGCTTCTGCCGGATGGCCGCGCGCAGCACCTCGGGGTCCATGCCCGGCAAGGGGCGCAGGTCGAACTCAAGGGAGCACTGGCCGCAGATGCGGTTGGGATTGTCGCCACCATGGATGCAGCCGAAATTGAGCGTCGGCTGTGGCACGCTGAATTGCGGGTTGCGGTACTCGCGCTGCCAGGCCAGGCGCAGGCCGCGCAGTTCGCCGATGGCATCGTGCATGGCTTCGAGGGCACTGTGGCCCAGGCGCGGATCCGACGAATGGCCACTCTGGCCGAGGATGTCGATGCGCTCCATCATTATGCCTTTATGCAGGCGGATCGGCTTGAGTCCGGTCGGCTCGCCAATGACAGCAGCGCGACCCAGCGGGCGCCCAGCGTCAGCCAAAGCGCGGGCGCCGGCCATGGAGCTTTCTTCATCGCAGGTCGCGAGAATCAGCAGCGGCTGCTTGAACGGTTGGTCCAGCAGCGGCAGCACGGCTTCAATGGCCAATGCGAAAAAACCCTTCATGTCGCAGCTGCCCAGCCCTACCCAGCGGCCGTCGACTTCCGTCAGCTTGAGCGGATCAGTCTTCCACAGTGCGGCGTCGTAGGGGACGGTATCGCTATGACCGGCCAGCACCAGCCCACCGGGCCCACTGCCGAAGCTGGCGAGCAGGTTGAACTTGCCGGGGCTGACCTGCTGGATGTCGATGGCGAACCCCAGGTCCCCCAACCAACCGGCGAGCAAATCGATGACAGGGCGGTTGCTCTGGTCGAGAGACGCTTGGGTGCAACTGACCGACGGTGCGGCAATCAGTGCGGCGAACTGCTCTTGCATAGACGGTAACGGCATGCGCGGTCTCTCTAGTTCCCGGATGAGGCCCACTATAGAACCATCTGCACGCCACAATAAACCGTTGCGGCGCGTTGCCGGGCTCAGTCCTGTACACTGCACGACCTTGGCAGCCACACTTTTCCCCGGCTGCGCTCCCGATCCTGGATTTTCCGGCCATGCATAAAGAAACCGAAATAAAGCTGCGCGTCAGCCGCGAAACACTCGCCGCGCTGCGTGAGCACCCGCTACTGAAAAAACGCAACAAAAGTGGCTGGGAACGCCGTGAGTTGATGAACCAGTATTTCGACACCCCCGAGCGCGACCTGGCCCAGGCCAAAGTCGCCCTGCGCCTGCGCAAGGACGGTGACGATATCATCCAGACCCTCAAGACCCGTGGCCAGAGCGTCGCCGGCTTGTCGGAACGCAACGAATACAACTGGGAACTGCCCAAAGCCAAGCTCGATGTGAAGAAACTCGACGGCGAATGCTGGCCCGAGCAACTGGCCGAGCTGGACAAAAAGACTCTCAAGCCGATTTTCACCACCGACTTTGTGCGCGAACGCGCCGAAATCGCTTGGGGCCGTGGCAAGGCCAAGGTCGTGATCGAAGCCGCCCTGGACCTGGGCCACGTGGTGGTCGGCAAGCAGAAAGAAGAAATCTGCGAGCTGGAACTGGAACTGCGCGAAGGCGAGCCGGCTGCCTTGCTGGAACTGGCCGCCGAGCTGGCCGCGACCCTGGCGCTGATGCCCTGCGATATCAGCAAGGCCGAGCGCGGCTATCGCCTGTATGACGCCGATAGCTACTCGCTGAGCCTTCCGGCGCCGCAGATCCACGCCGAGATGCCGCTGGACGACGCCTTCGCTGCGATCATGTGGCACCTGCTGGGCAGCAGCCAGCGCCTGGCCGAGCAATACCGTTTCAATGGTCACTGGCGCCTGCTGCAAGACTGGGTCGACACCCTCGGCGAGCTGCGCGCCCTGATCGGCAGCCTCGGCCAGGCCGCACCGCGCCAATCCACCAGCGAATTGCGCAGCGCCCTCGATGCCCTGCTCGAAGACTGGCGCCCGCTGGTACAAGCCGGTGACGACGACGAAGACATTCGCAAAGCCGCGCCGGAACAGTTTGTCGAAGAGCTGGACGACGTGCGCTGGGGCCTGTTCTCGCTGAACGCGTCGCGCTGGCTGCTGGCCCGTGCCTGGACCGCCGAGCGCACTGTGCGCGGCAACCGCCAGGGCGCTGCACAAATCACCAATTGGCTGCCGCGCCTGCTGGCCGACGATGCTGTCGCCCTGCAACTGCCGCGCTACCAGCAACAACCGGAAGACTTGGCCGAGCAACTGCCGCGCATCGAACGCGTCCAGGCTTGGCTGCACCACGCGCGTCATGTGGTCGACATTCCGGAACTGGACCGCTTGTATGGCGAGCTGAACAAGTTGGTGCAACTGGCCAACCAGCCCATCACAGATGAGTCGCTGGATGCGCGGATGCACCAGGCGATCGCGGTGTATCAGAACCGTGCCTGGAAGACCTTGTTGCGTCTGTAAGCACGCTATCGCGGGCAAGTCAGTTAAGAGTGAACACTGTACCTGTGGCGAGCGGGCTTGCCCCGCGTTGGGCTGCGTAGCAGCCCCAAAACCAGCCTCTGCGGAATGTCTGATACACCGCATTCTGCTTACTGGGGCTGCTTCGCAGCCCAACGCGGGACAAGCCCGCTCGCCACAACAAGCTGGACCTGCCAGCACTACACCGGCAGGTCAGGGTGAATCGGGAAGCAGACCTGCTGAACATCGACATCGTGATGGACGGCCTGAGCTGGCACCGTGCTCAGGTGATCGCTGAAAAGATTCGAAACCTGATCAGCGTGTGCGCGTTGGACCTGCGACCAGCTGATTGCGCAGGGCCTCCAGCAGCGTTGGCGCTTGCTCGGTAAAAACCTGCAATACACCCTCGGAGGTGGATATTCAGGGGTTGGCTAGCCTGGGTTTACGCCCACAGCCTCCAGGAAAACGTTCATGCCCGTTGGTCAACAATTGGAACTGCATCAGCTGCTACCGGCCCTGGTCGACGGGAAACTCATTACCCCCGAGCTCGCGCAGCGCTTGTCGGCGCTGCCGGCCAGCAACACGCAGCATCCCCTGGAACGCATCGCGGCCCTTGGGCCCGACCTGGAAACCCTGACCGAATGGCTGGCCCGGCAGGCCGGGCAACCCTACCTGCGTATCGACCCTTTAAAGATCGACGTAGCAACGGTGGTGCCGTTGATGTCCCACGCATTCGCCCAACGCCACGCCATCCTGGCGGTGGCGGTGGATGCACACACCGTCACCGTCGCCAGCGCCCAGCCCCACATCACCTGTTGGGAGGCCGGGTTGGCGCAGGTGCTCAAGCGCTCGATCAAGCGCGTGGTCGCCAACCCCCAGGACATAAACCGCTGTATCGGCGAGTTTTACCGACTGGCAAAGTGCGTCAGCGGTGCCGATCAAAAGGTCGCGGCGCCTGGCAATGCCGAATTGCTCAACCTCGGCGCCAGCGACCAGGAGCCGGATGCCAACGACGCGCATATCGTCAATATCGTCGACTGGTTGTTGCAATACGCCTTCGCCCAGCGCGCCAGTGACATCCACATTGAGCCGTGCCGGGAACAGGGCCGTGTGCGCTTTCGCATCGACGGGCTGCTGCATGACGTCTATCAGTTTCCGCCCCAGGTCACGATGGCAGTGGTCAGCCGCCTGAAAAGCCTGGGCCGCATGAACGTCGCGGAAAAACGCAGGCCCCAGGATGGCCGGGTCAAGACCAAAAGCCCGGCGGGAGCGGAGGTTGAGCTGCGCCTTTCCACCTTGCCCACTGCATTCGGCGAAAAACTGGTGATGCGGATTTTCGACCCGCAGGTGCTGCTCAAGGGCTTTGACCAGTTGGGCCTGTCCGTTGACGACCAACAACGTTGGCACGCCATGACAGGCCAGGCCAACGGCATCATCCTGGTCACCGGCCCGACCGGCTCCGGCAAGACCAGCACGCTCTACACCACGCTCAGGCAACTGGCGACCAGGGAGGTCAACCTGTGCACGGTGGAAGACCCGATCGAGATGGTCGAGCCGGCATTCAACCAGATGCAGGTGCAGCACAACATCGACCTGAACTTTGCCAGCGGCATCCGCGCCCTGCTGCGCCAGGACCCGGACATCATCATGATCGGCGAGATCCGCGACCAGGAGACCGCCGAAATGGCGATTCAGGCTGCATTGACCGGGCACCTGGTGCTGTCGACCCTGCACACCAACGATGCACCCAGCGCCATCAGCCGCTTGCAGGAGCTGGGCATTGCTGATTATTTAATCAAGGCCACGTTACTGGGCGTCATGGCGCAGCGGTTGGTGCGGGTGCTGTGCCCGCACTGCAAGCGCGCGCGGGGTGAGGCCCATGAAGCTGTCGGGTGCGTTGAATGCCGAAACAGTGGTTATCGGGGGCGAGCCGGGGTTTACGAAATCATGGTGTTGAACGAAGCGCTCAAAGCGCTGATCACGCCCGGCGCCGACGTGCAGGCCCTGCGCCAGGCGGCGGTGGCTCAAGGCATGTGCAGCCTGCGCGTGGCCGGGGTGCAAAAAGTAGAAGCCGGGCTGACCACGATGGCGGAAGTGTTGCGGGTGACCCCTGGGGATTCAGTAACAAATCCTTTATTTGTTACTCGGTGAAAACGTTCTTATCGGTGGCAACGCCGTTACAATCGGTCGAACATCGTTTCACTGACACTTTCAGATAGGGAATCGCTATGCAGATCGGAACCGTACTGCTTCTTTTCGTGGGCTTGGCCATCGCCATCCTCTTCATGGGTTTCAAGGTCGTCCCACAGGGCTACCAATGGACGGTCGAGCGCTTCGGTCGTTACACCAATACCCTCAAGCCCGGCCTGAACATCATCATTCCGGTCATGGACCGTATCGGTCGAAAGATCAACGTGATGGAAAGCGTGCTGGATATCCCGCCCCAGGAAGTCATCACCGCCGACAACGCCACCGTGCAGATCGATGCCGTGTGCTTCTTCCAGGTAGTCAATACGGCCCAGGCCGCCTACGAGGTCAACAACCTCGAGCATGCCATCCGCAATCTGCTGCAAACTAATATCCGTACCGTGCTCGGTTCCATGGAGCTGGATGCCATGCTCAGCCAACGTGACGGTATCAACGAAAAGCTGCTGAGGACCGTGGACGAAGCCACCGCGCCTTGGGGTATCAAGATCACCCGCATCGAGATCAAGGACATCAGCCCGCCCGCCGACCTGATGGCCGCCATGTCCGGCCAGATGAAAGCCGAGCGGATCAAACGTGCGCAGATCCTGGAGGCCGAGGGCCTGCGGGCGTCGGCGATCCTGACCGCTGAAGGCAAGAAGCAAGCACAGATTCTTGAGGCCGAAGGTGGGCGCCAAGCGGCGTTCCTGGAGTCTGAAGCCCGCGAGCGTCAGGCTGAAGCCGAGGCTCGAGCGACCCAAGTGGTTTCCGAAGCGATCGCCACCGGTAACGTGCAGGCCATCAACTACTTCGTCGCGCAAAAATACATCGACGCCCTGGGCAAGCTGGCATCGGCCAACAACAGCAAGGTCATCCTGATGCCGCTGGAGGCCAGCCAGGTGATCGGTGCTGTCGGCGGTATCGGCGAGATTGTCAAGGCAACGTTCGACAACAAGAAAGGCTGAGGCCAGCGCCATGTGGGATTTCCTGCAGCATCTTTCGTTTTGGGATTGGCTCGCGCTGGGCACGGTACTGCTGATACTGGAAGTATTCGGCGCCGGTGGCTACCTGCTGTGGATGGGTATCGCAGCGGCGGCCGTGGGCGTGATCAAGTTTCTGGTACCGCCCCTGGGGCTGGAGTGGCAATTACTGCTGTTTGCCGTGTTGTCGATCGTCACAGCGGTGTATTGGTGGAAGCGCCAGCGCAGCAGCGCCAAGGCCAGTGACCAGCCGGGGCTGAACGAGCGGGGCTCGGAACTTATCGGCCGAACGTTCGTGGTGCATCAGGCGATTGTGGACGGCCGGGGTAAGGTCAAGGTCGGCGATGGTGTGTGGATGGTGACCGGCCCGGACAGCCCCGTAGGGGCTCAAGTACGGGTGATTAGCCAGGAAGGCGTCGTGTTAAAGGTTGAAACTGTTTAGTCAGTGATGGAACTCGCCTGAGCTATCTACAATCATAAAGTACAGATAACCCACCCGGAGTCACCCATCATGCGTCTCAAATATGCTGTCGCAACCCTTGCTGTGCTTTCCCTCCCTGTCGGCTCAGCCATGGCCGACAGTTTCTGGCGCAATGTCATCTCGTCGGGCGCCACCACTGGCTCGACGTACCTGACCTTCAAGGACCACAAGCTGGTGGTCGCCGCACAAGACGACGCCGGCAGCTTTGTCGCCAGCGATGGCGGCATCCGTGGCCCGTACCTTGAAGCTGCGATGCAGAAAGTGCGCGCCGACAACCCTGGCCTGCAGGCCACGGACATGGAACTGGCCAACGCCATCCTGGCGAAAAACGCAGTCACTGAATAGCACTGGGCCCACGAAAAATGCCGCTTTTGCAAGCGGCATTTTTTTGCCTTCAATTCGTACAATCTTCGTCGCGAGATACTATCTAAGCCTTTGAACTTTCCCAAATGGATGCCGAGAGATCCTATCGATCCTAATTTTGCCAGGCAACAAGCTAGGGGTTCCTTTCACATAAGCGAATCACTGTTTATGCAAAAAATTGTCTACGCGTTGGTGCTCTCTGCGCTCGCGTCTTCCTACACCCAGGCAGAAAACTGGTACGACTCAGCCAAATTCAACAAGGCTCGCCAAGACCTCTCCAGTTCGCTGCTGACCAGCCCTCAAGCGACGGAATGGGTGGACGCCCCGGACAACGTCAAGTCATCCGTCGCCCCTTTCGCGGCAGTCTATGCTTTTGACTACGGCTGGCGTCAGGAGGGGAAATACACGATGCCGAACAACTCGACCTCCAAATTATACTCGCCCCCCTTCAATACTAACGTCAACAGCCAGCAAGCGCAGAGCCAACGTTTGATGCTCGATGGCTACAAAGGACATCCCGATCAGCCCACCGTTGTTGGCTCACGGTATGACCGGCGTGGGCGTCGCACGCATTGAAGCCAAGGCTATTTTGCCCGAACGGTGACGATTCATTCACAGGCGACAGGCTATATTCAGTCACGCCGTGCAACCATGCCGGCAGTGATACTTCGTTCACTTATCGCCCACTCGAAATGGATGCTTCCGTCGTCATGAGCCAACAGCCCTTCCTGCCGTTTTCCAAACCCACCATCGATGAAGCGACTATCTCGGCGGTTGGCGATGTGTTGCGCTCGGGCTGGATCACCAGCGGGCCGAAGGTGCAGGCCTTCGAGGCACAGTTGTCGCAATACTTTGGTGGCCGGCCGGTGCGCACGTTCAATTCGGGCACCTGCACCATGGAGATTGCCTTGCGCATTGCCGGCATCGGGCCGGGCGATGAAGTCATCACCACGCCGATTTCCTGGGTTGCCACGGCCAATGTGATCCTTGAAGTGGGCGCCACGCCGGTATTTGCCGATATTGACCCGGTCACTCGCAATATCGACCTGGCCCAGCTGGAAGCCGCGATTACGCCGCGCACCAAGGCGATCATCCCGGTGTACCTGGCCGGCCTGCCCGTGGACATGCCGATGCTGTATGCGCTGGCCAACAAGTACAACCTGCGCATTATCGAGGACGCCGCCCAGGCGCTGGGCTCCAGCTGGGATGGCGAACGGATTGGCGCCACGGGAGATTTTGTATCGTTCAGTTTCCAGGCCAACAAGAACATCACCTCGTCCGAGGGCGGTTGCCTGGTGCTGAACAATGCCGAAGAAGCCCGGCTGGCAGAAAAGTACCGCTTGCAGGGGGTTACCCGCACCGGCTTCGACGGCCTGGACGTGGACGTGCTGGGCGGCAAGTTCAACATGACCGACATCGCTGCGGCCATCGGCCTCGGGCAATTTGCCCATATCGAAACGATCACCGCTCACCGCCGGGGCCTGGCGCAGCACTACTTCAAGTGTTTTGGCCGCGATTTCGAAGAAAAATACGGCGCACAACTGCCGCCGGCCGACTTCGAAAACAGCAACTGGCACCTGTTCCAACTGGTGCTGCCGGAGCGTCAGGACGGCCTACCGGCCCGCGCCACGTTCATGGAGCAGATGCAGGCCCACGGCGTCGGCATTGGCTATCACTACCCGCCGATTCACCTGCTCAGCCTTTATCGGGCGCAAGGATTCAAGGAGGGGATGTTCCCGGTGGCGGAGAGGGTCGGGCGTTTGATCGTATCGTTGCCGATGTTTACGGCGATGACAGAGGCGGATGTGGAGCGGTCGGTAGCGGCGGTCAAAGCCGTCTTGAAGGTAAGCTGAAAAATCCGGCTCACCGCAGTCAATGTGGGAGCTGGCTTGCCTGCGATTGCATCATCTGGGTATCACTGATACACCGAGGCGTCTGCATCGCAGGCAAGCCAGCTCCCACACTGGTTTGTGCTGCTCCAGCTAGGTGCGTTTACTCGCCGATAGCGGCTTTGTAACCAGCAGCATCCAGCAGCTTGTCCAGTTCAGCCGCGTTGCTTGGCTTGAGCTTGAAGATCCACGCACCGTACGGGTCCGAGTTCAGCAACTCAGGGCTACCACTGAGCTCCTCGTTGACGGCAATCACTTCGCCAGCTACCGGCGAGTAAATATCCGAAGCGGCCTTAACCGACTCAACTACGCCAGCCTGGCCTTGAGCCTCGAACGTGGCGCCGACTTCGGCCAGCTCAACAAATACCACATCGCCCAAGGCTTCCTGAGCGTGGTCGGAAATTCCGACGGTCACAGTGCCGTCGGCTTCCAGACGGGCCCATTCGTGGCTTTCGGCAAAACGCAGGTCGGCAGGGATATCGCTCATAGTCTGTGTCCTCAAGAAAAAGTGTCAGCGGCCATCGGCCTGCCGGAAGGTTAGATCAAGGTTTTTCCATGGCGCACGAAGGTCGGTTTGACCACTCGAACCGGGTACCACTTGCCGCGGATTTCCACTTCGGCCCGGTCGGCGGTTGCCGTCGGTACACGCGCCAGGGCAATCGATTTGCTCAGCGTAGGAGAGAAACTACCACTGGTGATCTCCCCTTCGCCAATATTGGCGATACGAACCACTTGGTGAGCGCGTAAAACCCCGCGTTCTTCCAGCACCAGCCCGACCAGTTTGAATTGCACGCCCGCTGTTTTTTCCGCTTCCAGCGCAGCGCGCCCAATGAAATCACGTTCGGCAGGCTCCCAGGCGATGCTCCAGGCCATGTTCGAGGCCAGGGGCGACACCTCCTGGTGGATATCCTGGCCGTACAGGTTCATGCCCGCTTCCAAGCGCAGGGTATCGCGGGCGCCGAGGCCGATGGGGGAAATACCGGCACCCACCAGGTCGTTGAAGAAACCCGGCGCCTGTTCGGCCGGCAAGACAATCTCCAGGCCATCTTCGCCGGTGTAACCCGTGCGCGCGATAAACCAATCGCCATCGGCGTGGCCTTCGAAGGGTTTGAGCTGGTGAATCAGGGTGCCACGGGACTGGGTGACCAGCTCGGCAATTTTTTGCCGGGCATGGGGGCCTTGAATGGCCAACATGGCCAACTCGGACCGTTCATGCAATTGCACCTGGTAGGTGCCCAATTGCGCATGCATCCAGGCCATGTCCTGGTCGCGGGTGGCCGCATTGACCACCAGGCGATAAGCGGCCTCGGTGCGGTAGACGATCATGTCGTCCACTACGCCGCCCTTCTCGTTGAGCATTGCGCTGTACAGCGCACGGCCGCAGTCTTGCAGGCGCTCGACATCATTGGCCAGCAGGCGCTGTAGCCATTCCTTGGCCTGGGGGCCGGTGACATCGATCACGGTCATATGGGATACATCAAACACCCCGCAGTCGCGTCGCACCTGATGGTGCTCTTCAACTTGCGAGCCGTAGTGCAGAGGCATATCCCAACCGCCAAAATCGACCATTTTCGCGCCGAGGGCGAGATGCAGGTCATACAGAGGCGTACGCTGTCCCATGGGTTTCTCCTTCCGGGCGTGGCGAAGGTGCGCAGCATGCCGTTCGTGCCAAACGCCTGAATAACAAGGCCCGCAGCTACGCCCAGCGACTCGATCCGAACGACGGACCACACCGAATGCCGCGCATTGTAGCCGCAAGCCGTAGGACTGGCACCTAACCGATTTGCCTGGCGGAGCGTCGGATCAGCCCGATCACCGGCAACAGGCCCACCAACACCAGGGTCAATGCCGGCAAAGAAGCCCTTGCCCACTCGCCTTCGCTGGTCATTTCAAAGATCCGCACCGCCAGCGTGTCCCAACCGAACGGGCGCATCAGCAAGGTGGCGGGCATTTCCTTGAGCACATCGACAAACACCAGCAGTGCTGCGCTCAAGGTCCCAGGCAGCAGCAACGGCAGATACACTTTGCAAAACAGTCGTGGACCGCTGACGCCGAGACTGCGCGCAGCTTCCGGCAAGGATGGACGAATGCGTGCCAGGCTGTTCTCCAACGGCCCGTAGGCCACCGCAAGAAACCGCACCAGGTACGCCAGCACCAACGCCGACAGGCTGCCCAGCAGCAAGGGCTTGCCCGCACCGCCGAGCCAGCCCGACAGCGGCACGACCAGTTCACGGTCCAAATAGCTGAAGGCCAGCATGATTGACACGGCGAGCACCGAGCCCGGCAAGGCGTAACCGACGTTGGCCAGGCTGATGCCGGAGCGGATCGCCCGTGTCGGCGCCAGGCGATTGGAGAAGGCCAGTACCAGCGCGACGCTGACGGTGATCAAGGCTGCGATGCCGCCAAGGTAGAGCGTGTGGACGATCAGGCCGGAATAACGCTCATCCAGGTCGAAGCGGCCGCGCTGCCAGAACCAGGCAACCAGTTGCAGTACCGGAATGACGAAGGCACAGGCGAATACCAACCCACACCAGCCGCTGGCCGCTGCCGCCTTGAACCCGCGCAGGTGGTACAGCGCTTTGCCACGCGGCCGTTCATTGCTCGGTCGGCTAGCGCCCCGGGCGCGTCGCTCGCCATACAACACCAGCATCACCACCAGCAGCAGCAAGCTGGCCAACTGGGCTGCGCTGGACAGACTGAAGAAGCCGTACCAGGTCTTGTAAATGGCGGTGGTAAAGGTATCGAAGTTGAACACCGAGACCGCACCGAAATCCGCCAAGGTCTCCATCAATGCCAAGGCCACCCCGGCACCAATCGCCGGCCGCGCCATGGGCAAGGCCACGTGCCAGAACGCCCGCCATGGCGATTGTCCCAGCACCCGTGCCGCTTCCATCAGGCCTTTGCCCTGGGCCAGGAACGCCGTGCGCGCCAATAGATAAACGTAGGGATAGAACACCAGCACCAAGACGATGATCACGCCGCTGGTGGAGCGCACGCGGGGCAGCCTCAAGCCGGTGCCGAACCATTCACGCAACAAGGTTTGTACGGGCCCTGCGAAGTCCAGCAGGCCGACAAACACAAAGGCCAGCACGTAGGCTGGAATCGCGAACGGCAACATTAACGCCCAATCCAGCCAGCGCCGGCCGGGGAATTCGCAGAGGCTGGTCAGCCAGGCCAGGCTGACGCCCAGCAAGGTCACGCCGGCACCGACGCCTAACACCAGGGTCAGGGTGTTGCCCAGCAGGCGCGGCATCTGGGTTTCCCACAGGTGGGACCAGATTTGCGCATCGATGGTTTGCCAGGACAGCAATAGCACGCTCAGCGGCAGCAGCACCAGGGCAGCGACGGTGAAGACCGGCAGGTACCAGCGGCGTTGGGCGGGGTGGGCCAAGGAGAAGCTCTCAGAAAAATAAGGATTTTGAAGCCGTCGCTAACCAATGTGGGAGCGGGCTTGCTCGCGAAAGCGGTGTGTCAGTCACAGATGTATTGACTGACCCGACGCCTTCGCGAGCAAGCCCGCTCCCACATTTAGCCCTGCGGTGTCTTGGAGATTGTACTCAGTTCCAGCCCGCACGATCCATCAAGCGAATCGCCTCAGCCTGGCGCTTGCCCGCCACTTCCACCGGCAAGGTGTCCGCCACGAACTTGCCCCAGCTCGCCACTTCCGCCGATGGCGCTACGGCCGGGTTGGCCGGGAATTCCTGGTTCACATCGGCAAAGATTTTCTGTGCCTGCGGGGTGGTCATCCATTCCACCAGCGCCTTGGCCGCTTCCGGATGCGGCGCGTGCTTGGTCAGGCCGATGCCCGACAGGTTCACGTGCACGCCACGGTCGCCCTGGTTCGGCCAGAACAGCTTTACCGCCAGATCCGGCTTCTGCTTGTGCAGGCGCCCGTAGTAGTAGGTGTTAACGATGCCCACGTCACACTGGCCTGCGTTGATGGCTTCAAGCACGGCCACGTCATCCGAGAACACGTCGGTGGACAGGTTGTTGACCCAGCCTTTGACGATTTCTTCGGTCTTGGCCGCGCCATGGGTTTCGATCAGGGTCGCGGTCAGCGACTGGTTGTAGACCTTCTTCGCCGTGCGCAGGCACAGGCGGCCTTCCCACTGCTTGTCGGCCAGGGCTTCGTAAGTCGTGAGATCCCCCGGCTTTACCCGGTCGGTGGAATAGGCGATGGTCCGCGCGCGCAGGCTCAAGCCGGTCCAGGCATGCTGTGAGGAGCGATATTGCAGGGGGATGTTCTTGTCAATGACCGCGGAGGTGAACGGCTGCAGGATACCCATTTGCTCGGCCTGCCAGAGGTTGCCGGCGTCAACGGTGAGCAGCAGGTCGGCGGTGGCGTTTTCGCCCTCGGCCTTGATGCGCTGCATCAGCGGGGCTTCCTTGTCAGTGATGAACTTCACCTGCACGCCGGTCTTTTGGGTGTAGGCGTCAAATACCGGCTTGATCAGTTCGTCGATGCGCGAGGAGTAGACCACCACTTCGTCGGCGGCCTGCACGGTCGTGCTGCCGATCAGGGTAATTGCCAGGGCAGTCAGGAGGCGCTTGGGTGCCAACATGGGTGCGGTCTCTCATTTGCAAAGTGAGCGCAAATGATAGGGACTCACATTTGGTAACGCTTGCTGGAGGCGTTACCAGATGTTGCATAGCCGGGATTTGCGTTTCGCGCTTATGCCCTCATCGCGGCATAGGTATCTACACATTTTTGTAGTGAGCGGGCTTGTCCCGTGCTGGGTGGCGAAGCGGCCCCAAACCAGGCGAATTGCGCTTATCTGAAACTGCGCGGTGTCTTTATTGGGGCGGCTTCGCCACCCAGCGCGGGACAAGCCCGCTCACTACAAGGAGATTTGTCAGCCTTTGAAAGTTGTGTAGATACCTATGCTCATCGCGGGCAAGCCCGGCTCCCACAGGGATCAGGTTTCAAATTCAGGGTTTGGCGAGTTCGGGGAGGTCGCCGGTCAGGCCCAGCGCCTGGCGCACGAACACCGCCTTGGCTTCGGGTATCTGGTCGACCAGCTTCAGGCCGGCATTGCGCAACCAGCGCAGCGGCAATGGGTCGGCCTGGAACAGCCGCTCGAAACCTTCCATCGCCGCCATCAACGCCAGGTTGTGCGGCATGCGTCGGCGTTCGTAGCGGCTCAGCACTTTCACATCCGCCAGGCGCTCGCCGCGCTCGGTCGCGGCCAATAACACTTCGGCCAGCACAGCAGCATCGAGGAACCCCAGGTTCACGCCCTGCCCCGCCAAGGGATGGATGACGTGAGCCGCGTCGCCGATCAACGCCAGGCCTTCGGCCACGTAGCGTTTGGCGTGACGCTGGCGCAACGGTACACAGACGCGAGGGTCGGCGCTCAGCACCGTACCGAGCCGCCCTTCGAAGGCGCGCTCCAGTTCGCGGCAGAAGTTTTCGTCCTGCAGCGCCATCAGGCGTTCGGATTCGGCGGGGGTGGTCGACCAGACAATCGAGCACCAATCTTCCTGCCCGTCCCGCACCAGCGGCAAAAAGGCCAGCGGGCCGGTGTCGGTAAACCGCTGCCATGCCGTGCGTTGGTGCGGCTGGCTGGTACGTACGCTGGTGACAATGGCGTTATGCAGGTAATCCCATTCGCGGGTCGCGGTGCCGGTCAGGCGGCGCACGGCGGAGTTGGCGCCATCGGCGGCCACCACCAGCGGTGCGCGCAACCTGCGGCCATCGGCCAGGGTCAGCAACCATTCATCGCCGGAACGGCGCATCTGCTCCAGGCGTGCGTCGGCTAGAAGTCCCAGATCGCAATCGTGCAAGCGCTCAAGCAAGGCGTCCTGAACCACGCGATTCTCGACGATGTGCCCCAGCACTTCGGCGTGCACGCTGGCCGCCGAAAAGTGGATCTGCCCGGTGCCGCTGCCGTCCCACACCTGCATCTGGCCGTATGGGCTGGCGCGGCGCGACACGATGCCGTCCCACACGCCCAGGCGCTCGAGGATGCGCTGGCTGGCGGCCGACAACGCGCTCACCCGTGGCTCAAAGGCGCCATCGCGGTCGTACGGCGCGACACTCAGCGGGCTGCCGTCGAGCAGCAGCACTTGCAGGCCACTGCCCTGCAACGCCAGCGCCAGGGCGCTTCCGACCATTCCGGCCCCGACAATCAGCACATCTGCGCGCATGTCCATGCTTTTAAGCCTGTCTCACTGGCGGCTTGCGCCGCACGTAAAGGGTTTTGTCGACCCGCGCCACCAGGGTGCCGGAGCCGTCATGGATCTGGACCTTGAGATGAGGCAAATATTTCTCGCCCCCTTCGGTCTGCCGACGCACCTCATCGAGCAAGGCCTCGTCGATGAAAAATTCGGCGAACACCGGGCCCTTGCCCGGCGAGATGAAGTCGATACTCGCCGCCTTGTCCCACACGATGTAGTCGCGGCCCAGGTTCTCCATCAGCATCAGCATGTAGAACGGGTCGACCATTGAATACAGGCTGCCACCGAACTGCGTGCCGACATAGTTGCGGTTGTACCAGCCCAGGCCCATGCGCACCTTGACGTGGCGAAAGTCGGCGCTCATGTGCTGCACGCTGACCCCGGCGCCCAGGTATGGCGGATAGAGGGTCATGATCCAACGCAACAACCGCGCCTTGCCCAGGCGCTCGATCAGCCACTTACGCATCGGAACGCGTACCCAGGCCCATGGCCTGACGAGCGAACCAGCGTTTGGCCGGCGGCAACAGGTCCAGGCCCAGCAGGCCCATGTTGCGGCCCATCGCTACCAGCGGTTGCGCACTGCCGAACAGGCGCGTGACTTGGTCGGAAAACCCCACGGTCAGTTTTTGGTCCATGTGCTGGCGCTCCCTATAGGCCTGCAAGGTCGCCAGGTCGCCGGGCACCGTCGGCCCGGCCAGCAAGGCTTCGGCCAAGGCATTCGCATCGCGCAGGGACAAATTGAAGCCCTGCCCGGCAATCGGATGCAGGCTGTGGGCCGCATTGCCCAGGATCGCCAGGTGCGAGCGCACTTGCTCCTCGGCTTCCACCAAGGTCAGCGGGTACAAGTGGCGGGCGCCGACTTGCTTCAGGGTGCCCAGGCGGTAACCGAACACGTCCTGCAATTGCTTCAAGAAGCTACGTTCATCCAGGTTGGCCAGGCGCTGGGCGTCCATGCCGATGCGTGTCCACACCAGCGCGCAGCGGTTGTCCGGCAGCGGCAGCAGCGCCATCGGGCCCTGATCGGTGAAACGCTCGAACGCTTCACCGTTATGGGCTTCGCTGGGGGTGATGTTGGCGATCAATGCGCTCTGGTTATACGGGCGGGTCTTTACACCGATGCCCAGTTGTTCGCGCAGGCCGGAGCGGCCGCCGTCGGCCAGCACCGCGAGGTCGCAGTCCAGTACGGTTTCATCGTTGAGCGTCAGGCGATAGCCATCCGGCAGCGGCTCCATGCGCGTGACTTCCGCCGGGCAGCGCCAACTGACCACGTCCCTGTCCAGACCTTGCCAGAGGCATTGGCCCAGCCAGGCGTTTTCAACCACATAACCGAGGGCCGGCACACCCTCCTCCATGGCTGACAGACGCGCGGTAGAGAAACGCCCGCGGTCGGACACATGGATCTGCTTGATCGGCTCGGCGCGGCGGGAAATATCCTGCCACAGGCCCAGGCGCTGATAGATCTGCCGGGCACCAAAGGACAGCGCCGAAGAACGCGCATCATAGCTAGGCTGGTAGCTGTCACCCGGCGCGAAGGGCTCGATCAGCATGATCTTCCAGCCCCGCGCCTTGGCCCCGGCCTGCAACGCCAGCGCCAGGCTGGCGCCCACCAGGCCGCCACCGATAATCGCCAGGTTGACTCGGCTCATCGGGCAGCCGCCATCAGTGCTTCGATCTCGGCGACGGTCTTGGGCACGCCGCGGGTCAGGATTTCACAGCCTTGCTTGGTCACCACCACGTCGTCCTCGATGCGTACGCCAATGCCACGCCATTTCTTTGCCACGTTCAGGTTGTCCGGCGAGATGTAGATACCCGGCTCCACGGTCAATGCCATGCCGACCTCCAGCACACGCCATTCACCGCCCACTTTGTACTCGCCCACATCATGCACATCCATGCCAAGCCAGTGGCCGGCGCGGTGCATGTAGAAGGTTTTATAGGCTTCGCTGGCGATCAGCTCGTCGACGTCACCTTGCAGCAGCCCAAGTCTCACCAAGCCGGCGGTGATGACTTGCACGGTCGCCTCATGGGCCTGGTTCCAATGCTTGTCAGGGCCGATCTGGGCGAAGGCGGCTTCCTGAGAAGCCAGCACAATCTCGTAGATCGCCTTCTGTTCGGGTGAAAACTTGCCATTCACCGGCCAGGTGCGGGTGATGTCGCTGGCGTAACAGTCTATTTCGCAACCGGCGTCGATCAGCACCAGGTCCCCGTCCTTGAGCAGCGCGTCATTGCGCTGGTAATGCAGGATGCAGCTGTTGCGCCCGGCGGCAACGATGGAGCCATAGGCCGGCATTTTAGCGCCGCCTTTACGGAACTCGTAATCCAGCTCGGCTTCCAGGCTGAACTCGTGCAAACCGGCGCGGCTGGCCTGCATCGCCTTTACGTGGGCCGCGCAGGAGATCCGCGCCGCCTCGCGCATCACTTTCAGCTCGGCCGCCGATTTATACAGGCGCATGTCGTGGAGCAGATGATCCAGGGCAACGAATTCGTTGGGCGGCTGCGCGCCAAGGTGCGCTTTGGAGCGGATCACGTTGATCCACTCCATCAGGTGTCGATCGAATTCCGCGTTGCTGCCCATGGCCGAATACACCCGGTCACGGCCTTCGATCAAGCCGGGCAGGATGTCGTCGATATCGGTGATGGGGAAGGCATCGTCAGCGCCAAAGTCGCGGATCGCGCCTTCGGTGCCGGCGCGCAGGCCGTCCCACAGTTCGCGTTCGGCGTTGCGCTCGCGGCAGAACAGCACGTACTCGCCGTGCTGGCGACCGGGCATCAGCACGATCACCGCCGCAGGTTCCGGGAACCCGCTCAGGTACTGGAAATCGCTGTCCTGGCGGTACACATGCTCGACATCACGGTTGCGGATCGCCACAGCAGCGGCCGGCAGGATCGCGATGCTGTTGGGTACCATCTGCGCCATCAGCGCCTTGCGGCGCCGCGTGTATTCCGCTCTGGGGATATGGATCATGGGCAGACGGGCTTCCTTTTTCAGTGCAGCGACGGCTTGGGCGCAGCAGGTTCGGCGGACTTCCTGGTCTCGGTGAACAGCAGCAACGGCGCGACGCGCAGGTACTCCATCACTTCCATGTAGTCGCCTTCGCCGTCTTCGGATTCTTCCAGGGCATCTTGCACTTGGGAGATGGCGGCCAGGTCCTGCAACACTTCCTTGGCGTCGGTGCTCAGCTCCAGGCCGCCGGCGTTGACGCCAAAGCCATGGAGGAAGCCTTGGCACCACTGGCCCAGGGCCGCGGCGCGCTCGGTGAGAGGGGCGTCGTCGGTGGGCAGCAGCAGGACCACGGTGACATCGTCGCCGGTCAGCTCGCCTTTGACCATTTCCTGCAGGCCTATCAGTGCATTACGCACGTTTTCGGTGGGTTCGGTCTCCAGCAGCTCGGCCACGTCGGCCAGCCAATTGTCGGCATCAAAGCCAACGCCGGTGCAGCTGCGGCCCAGCAACACGCCGTGCAGTTCGGCAGGCGAGCAGGGGTGGCCGCTGGTGCTCAGCAGTTTGGAAAAAGCGTCGTACGGGGAGTTCTGAATAGGCATGGTGAGCTAGGCGCCAGACGGCGCAATGTCTAGAATGGAGCGCTGTATCCTAGCACCGGCAGACGTACCAAGACTATCAAGGGCGTCAGATCGTTTATCCTGCAGTTGCCATTCATCAGACAAATCCAGTGGAACCCAATGGAAGACACCGACCTGCAAGCGCTGATGGCCAGACTCGAATTGCTAATTACCCGGGTCGAGCAACTAAAGAGTCAAAACGGACTCCTATTAGCTCAGGAAAAGACCTGGCGCGAGGAACGCGCTCACCTCATTGAAAAAAACGAAATCGCCCGGCGTAAGGTCGAATCGATGATTTCGCGCCTGAAGGCCCTGGAGCAAGACTCATGAGTTCAAGCAATAGCGTCACCGTGCAGATCCTCGATAAAGAGTATTCGATCATCTGCCCCCAGGAAGAGCGCAGCAACCTGGTGAGCGCCGCCCGCTACCTGGATGGCAAGATGCGTGAAATCCGCAGCAGCGGCAAAGTGATCGGGGCCGATCGCATCGCCGTGATGGCCGCACTGAATATTACTCACGACCTTCTGCATAAGCAGGAACGCCCTGACGTGCAGGCCAGCGGCTCGACGCGTGAGCAAGTGCGTGACCTGCTCGAGCGGGTTGATCTGGTGCTTTCCAGTGATTCGGACGCACCCAAGGGCTGATTGCCGCGACTGTTTAAGGTATACTCGCCTCACTCCCTGGCGTGCTTGCCAGTCGGCGATGTCCCGGAGCCGATTCGCACTACCCTGGAAGTTGCACGTTGGGCTGGTGTGCATGTCCGCTAGACGGAAAGCCTTAAAGCCTACTGCTTCTTCCACCTTGAACTTTCGGGTTCAAGGGCTAAGTCGACAGCGGTTCTGTCGGGGAGCCTGAATTCCCAAACTCAATGCCAGTCCTCGGACTGGCATTGTTTTATGAGCCCAAACCATGACCGAACCTGCGCCGCTTTCCCGTCCGCAACTTCGACGCATGTTGCGCAACGCCCGCCGCGCCCTCACGCCGAGCGAGCAGCGCAAGGCCGCCCAAGGCCTGTATCGGCAACTGGCACAGCACCCGCTGTTTCGCCGGGCCAAACATATTTCCCTGTATCTGCCGACGGACGGTGAAATCGATCCGCGCCTGCTGCTGCGTGCCGCCCAGCGTCGTGGCAAGGCCACCTACCTGCCGGTACTCAGCGCCTGGCCACGGACCAAGATGGTATTCCAACGCGTGAGGCCTGGGGAGAAGCTGCTGCCCAACCGTTTTCGCATCCTGGAGCCTCGGGTGAATATCAGCCGCCAACGCAAGGTGTGGGCGCTCGACCTGGTGCTGCTGCCGTTGGTGGGGTTCGATGAGGCCGGCGGACGGCTGGGCATGGGCGGCGGGTTTTACGATCGCAGCCTGGCTTACCTGGCGCGGCGCCGGAGCTGGCGCAAGCCGACACTGCTGGGCCTGGCCCATGAATGCCAGAAAGTCGATCGATTGGTGCAGGCAAGTTGGGATGTGCCGCTGGCTGGCACCGTCACGGATAAGCAGTGGTATATCGCAGAGACGCCACTGGAATCAGCGGCGCCTTGAAGCTGTGTCAGCGCTTGAATTGCTGTTGTACGGGTGACAGTTCAACAGGCGCATCGGTCTTATTGGACCACAAGCTTTGCGCATAGCCGGTGGTCACGACGCCCAGACCAAACAAAATAACCAAAATCCATAGTAAATCCGGTTTACGTTGCATCGATTGCCCCCCTTCAGGCATCTCGTACACGATGACAACAACGTTCCAATGTAGTCCGTTGCAGCTGCGTCAAGCTTTAAAAGCGGGCATTCTGCGGTAACGCGAACCAACACGCAAACCTTGGCGCCAACCGACTGTCGGTTTGTCATCATATTGCCCGACAACTTGCCCACTGCCTTTTTCAGGAGCCCGAAAATGGCCTACTGGCTGATGAAATCCGAGCCCGACGAGCTCTCTATCAACAACCTGGAAAAGCTTGGCGAAGCCCGCTGGGACGGGGTGCGCAACTATCAGGCGCGCAACTTTCTTCGGGCCATGACGGTGGGGGACGAGTTTTTCTTCTACCACTCCAGCTGCCCCGAGCCAGGCATCGCCGGCATCGGCAAAATCATCCAGGCGGCCTATCCGGATCCCACCGCGCTGGAACCAGAAAGCCACTACTTCGATGCCAAGGCCAGCCCGGAAAAAAATCCATGGAGCGCAATCCACGTCGCCCATGTCCAGACCTTTGCAAAGGTGCTGGGCCTGGGCTACCTGAAGCAGCAGACCGCCCTCGCCGAGTTGTCCCTGGTGCAAAAAGGCAGTCGGTTGTCGGTGATGCCGGTCACCCCTGAACAATGGGCAGCGGTGCTGGCGCTGCGTTGACCTGCCAGGGAAACACCTGGAAGCACACCTGTCCGAACGGTCAGTCGCCGCCTGGGGCGAGCTTTGGCAGAATCCGGGTTTTGCCCGTCGGAGGGAAGCTCGCGTGCCCCGGCTCACCAGCACTTACCAACCTGCCATCGACGGCATGCGTGCGATGGCGGTGCTCAGCGTCATCGTGTTCCACCTGGACGCGTTCAGCCTGCTGCCCGGTGGTTTCACCGGCGTAGACATGTTCTTCGTGATTTCCGGGTATGTGATCAGCCTGTCATTGTGGGAGCGTCGCGATCTGGCCTTCGGCTGCTACCTCGCGGACTTCTACCGGCGTCGCCTGCTGCGCATCATGCCGGCGCTGCTGACCGTGCTGTGTGTGAGCTTTGTGCTGTCGGCGATGTTCATGCCGCAGTTCTGGCTCAGCGAGCTGATCAATCGCACGGGCCTGGCAGCATTCTTTGGCCTGAGCAATATAGTGCTGGCCTGGAACACCGACACCTACTTCTCCCCCAGCGCGGAACTCAATCCTTACCTGCATACCTGGTCTCTTGGCGTCGAAGAACAGTTCTATGTGCTATTCCCCGCCCTGTTTTTTATGTGGCTGCGCTGCCGACAAAAGTCGGTACTCATGTGGACGGTGCTGCCGTTGTTGGCCATTGCTTCGCTGATTATCGGCGTCTATCAGGTAAACGCAGCGCCGCTGTCGGCGTTCTATCTGCTGCCTGGGCGCTTCTGGGAGCTGGCCGCCGGGGCGATCCTGTTTCAAGCCCTCGGCACGCGCAATGCAACGCCCCGGCTCAATCGCCTGGCACCGGCCATGCTCGCAGTCGGCCTCGGCCTGGTACTGACCGGCTTTCTGTTCGCCAACCCCAGGCAGTTCCCCTTTCCGTGGGCAATCGTCACCGTGGCAGGCTCGCTGTTGATGATCGCCGGGATTGTATTGCGTGCCGACAGCGCCCCGGGCCTATTGCAGCGCGCGCTGCAACACCCGCTGGCCACCTACATCGGTCGATTGTCCTACTCGTTGTACCTGTGGCACTGGCCGGTCATCGTGCTCCTGCGCTGGACCGTCGGGCTCGAGCTGCTGGCGGTGCAACTGCTCTACCCCGTGTTGGTGGGTCTGCTCGCCGCGGCTTCCTACCATTGGGTAGAAACGCCGATCCGCAGCGGCAAATCGGTTGTGCAGCGCCATGCCTGGCTCACGTTGGTGAGCAGCCTGGGCATTGCCGGCCTGATGTGGCTGGGCGCGCAGTGGGTGTCGGCCAATTCCTCCGTGCTGTCGCTCAGCCAGACCCGCGACAGCTACACCTGGTATGCCTACAAACATTATCCCCAGGAAGATTTCGATACCGTCGACGACCCGCGCCTGAAGGACAGGCAACTGTTCGTCATCGGCGACTCCCATACGGCGGCCTACCGCACCCTGCTCAAATCGATCGAGCTCAAGCTGGGGATCAAGGTGATTGAATACGAACAAGGCGGTTGCAGCGTCGTCAGCCTTATCGGCCCCGACCCTGCACGCTGCGCAGCGACACGGGAAGCCCAATTCAAGCAGATCGAAGCCCGCGCCAAGCCGGGTGACGTGGTTTTCCTTGCCTCGCTGCGCATGCCCGAACTGGCCGGACGCGAGTGGCGCGAAGGCGAGGCGGCCATGGTCGACCAGGCGCTGGGCGAACTGACGGCCGAGAACATCGAAGCGGCGCGAATCGCCGCCGACACGCTGTTGAGCCGCTTGCAGGCGGCAAGGCTCAACATTCTTATCGATGCGCCAAAACCTCTGTTCAAGAGCGCGCCCAACCGCTGCTCGGACTGGTTCAACCGCATGAACCCGGTGTGCGCGCCCGGCCTGACCATGGCGCGTGACCAGCTTGAGCGGCTCCGTGCGCCACAAATGCTGTTGCTGGAGCAGTTGCAGGCGCGCTATCAGGCCTTGCACACCTGGGACCCGTTGCTGCTGCTGTGCCCTGGTCCGATCTGTTCAGCCTACGATGCAAACGGCAAACCGCTGTTTTTTGATTCCAACCACCTCAGTGGCCATGGTAACCGCGTACTTGAACCCGACTTTACCGCGGCCTTGCTGAGGATCTGGGGAGCGACGACGCCGGTTACTGAATGATCAGGTTGTTGAACAGCAGATCTTCCACCACAGGCTTGCCGGTCTCGTCATTCATGACTTGCTGAGTCTGCTTCAGGGCTTCCTGGCGCAGCTTCTCTTTGCCTTCGACCGTGCTCATTGCGTCGGTGGTCTGCTGGGTAAACAACGCCACCAATTGGTTACGGATCAACGCGTCGTTGGCCTTGACCGCGGCAGCCGCTTCGGTGCCAGTCACGCGCAGAGCGATGTCGGCCTTGAACACCTTGAGTTTTGCCGTGCCATCGAGCCCGTAGTTACCCACGAACGGCGGGCTCAGGCTGATATAGCTGACCTTCGGCGCCTCGCCCTCTTTGGCTTCTTCGGCCTGGGCCGCCATCGGCAAGGTCAGGGCCAGCATCAACAGGATCCACGCTTTCACAGTTCATTCCTCACATTCGGTTGCCAGGTAGCATAACGCTAGCAAGGCTGAGTACAAGCTTATGGCGACTTATCAGGCCTGGGCATGCTCGTTGACCCACGAGCGCACCCTCCTACACTTATCGGCCACGACGCCAAAAGGAATAGTCCGATGAAAGCTGTGCTGTGCAAAGCCTTCGGCCCCGCCGAAACCCTGGTGCTGGAAGAGATCGTGAGCCCTACGATCAAGAAGAACGAAATCCTGCTGGACGTGCATGCCGCTGGGGTCAACTTCCCGGACACCCTGATCATCGAGGGCAAGTACCAGTTCAAGCCGCCCTTCCCGTTTTCACCGGGTGGCGAAGCGGCAGGTGTGATCAGTGAAGTCGGGGAGAAGGTCAGCCACCTGAAAGTCGGCGACCGGGTTATGGCGCTGACCGGCTGGGGCAGCTTTGCCGAGCAGGTGGCGGTGCCGGGCTACAACGTGCTGCCGATCCCGCCGAGCATGGACTTCAATACCGCTGCCGCGTTCAGCATGACCTACGGCACCTCCATGCACGCGCTGAAACAGCGGGCCAAGCTGCAACCGGGCGAAACCCTGCTAGTACTCGGCGCCTCCGGTGGCGTGGGCCTGGCCGCAGTGGAAATCGGTAAAGCCATGGGCGCGCGGGTAATTGCCGCCGCCAGCAGTGCCGAAAAGCTCGCCGTGGCCAAGGCCGCCGGCGCGGATGAGCTGATCAATTACAGCGAAGCCAGCCTGAAAGACGAGATCAAGCGCCTCACCGACGGCAACGGTGCCGATGTGATCTACGACCCGGTAGGCGGCGACCTGTTTGACCAGGCCATCCGCGCCATCGGCTGGAACGGCCGTCTGCTGGTGGTGGGGTTTGCCAGCGGGCGCATTCCCGAGCTGCCGGTGAACCTGGCACTGCTCAAGGGCGCGGCGGTGGTTGGGGTGTTCTGGGGATCGTTCGCCCAGCGCCAGCCGCAGGATAATGCGGCGAATTTTCAGCAGCTGTTTGGCTGGTATGCCGACGGCAAGCTCAAGCCGTTGGTGTCGCAGGTGTATCCCCTGGAGCAGGCGGCCCAGGCGATCAATGATCTGGGACAACGCAAAGCGGTGGGCAAAGTCGTCGTCCAAATCCGCTAATTGATGTGAAATACGGTCAGTGTGGGAGCTGGCTTGCCTGCGATAGCGGTCTATCAGCGAAATGTGTGTTGGCTGACCCACCGCTATCGCAGGCAAGCCAGCTCCCACATTCGATCTTCAGCGATCCCGAGCTTCAATCACGACCACTATTTATCTATCCGCGACATGTTCGTAAAAGAACATGCAATTGCTCTCATTTCCTGTGTTTGCAGATAGGAGGCGATGCTATTTTCGGTAACGAAACTGTAACATTCGCATCCGCAGTCAAAACAAGAAATCTGGAGCTCTTGAATGTTTGCTTTCTTTCGTCCTGCCGCCCACCAGGCGCCCCTGCCTGAAGAAAAAATAGACAGCACCTACCGGCGTCTGCGCTGGCAGATCTTCGCCGGCATCTTCTTCGGCTATGCCGGGTACTACCTGCTGCGCAAGAACTTTTCCCTGGCCATGCCCTACCTCATCGACGAGGGGTACACCCGCGGCGAACTGGGCCTGGCGATGTCGGCCATCGCGATTGCCTACGGCTTGTCCAAGTTCCTCATGGGCCTGGTGTCCGACCGCTCCAACCCACGCTACTTCCTGCCCTTCGGCCTGCTGGTGTCCGCCGGGGTGATGTTCATTTTCGGTTTCGCGCCTTGGGCGACGTCCAGCGTGACCATGATGTTCATTTTGCTGTTCATCAACGGCTGGGCCCAAGGCATGGGCTGGCCGCCAAGTGGGCGGACCATGGTGCACTGGTGGTCGCAGAAAGAACGCGGCGGCGTGGTGTCGGTGTGGAACGTGGCGCATAACGTTGGCGGCGGCCTGATCGGCCCGCTGTTCCTTTTGGGCATGGCTTGGTTCAACGACTGGCATGCAGCGTTCTACGTGCCGGCCACGGTGGCGCTGGCAGTGGCGGCCTTTGCCTTCATCACTATGCGCGACACCCCGCAATCGGTCGGCCTGCCGCCCATCGAGAAGTACAAGAACGATTACCCGGAAGGCTACGACGACAGCCACGAAGACGAATTCAGCGCCAAGGAAATTTTCGTCAAGTACGTGCTGCGCAACAAAATGCTGTGGTACATCGCTTTCGCCAACGTGTTCGTCTACCTGCTGCGCTACGGCGTGCTGGACTGGGCACCGACCTACCTGAAAGAAGCCAAGCACTTCACGGTCGACAAGTCGTCCTGGGCTTACTTCTTCTATGAATGGGCGGGTATCCCCGGCACGCTGCTGTGCGGCTGGATGTCGGACAAGATCTTTCGTGGCAACCGTGGCCTGACCGGCATTGTGTTCATGGCCCTGGTGACCGTGGCGACGCTGGTGTACTGGCTCAACCCGCCGGGCAACCCGATGGTCGACATGATCGCGCTGGTTTCCATCGGCTTCCTGATCTACGGCCCGGTGATGCTGATCGGCCTGCAGGCACTGGAATTGGCACCGAAGAAAGCTGCCGGCACTGCCGCGGGCTTCACCGGTCTGTTCGGTTACCTGGGCGGCTCTGTGGCAGCCAGCGCGGCCATGGGCTACACCGTGGACCATTTCGGCTGGGACGGCGGATTTGTGCTGCTGATTGGTGCGTGCGTACTGGCAATCGCTTTCCTGATCCCAACGCTGTGGCACACCAACAGCGTCAGCTCGGCGCGTTAATCGCTGCGCAATCCTTCGCACAACGCTTGAGCCGCGCCTCCAGGTTTTTATCTGGCATGGCGTGGCTGCGCAGGGCGTTGACGGTCTGCTCGACATAATCGCGGGTAGTGCCGTAACGCCCACAAGCGCTTTGCAACACATGGTTCAGCACGATATCGGGCAAGTTGCCGGCGTAGCTGGGCAGGTGTCGCTCCAACACAAACCCCAACGCCTGCACCGTAGTGCCATCTTCCAGACGACAACTGAGCCAGTGCGGTCGGTAGGACGGATACGGCATTTCGCGCTGCCACAAAGCGTAGAGCGACGCTTCCAGCTGGTCTTCAGGCAAACGGTAGGCAAACCCGCTGCACGAGCCACCGCGATCCAGGCCGAAGACCAAACCCGGGATTTCCGGCGTCCCCCGATGCTCGTGGGACCAAAGGTAAAGGCCGCGGTGATAACCATGAACCCGCGCCCGCACCCGCTCGGTCGAGGAGCATTCGGGGCGCCAGATCAGTGAACCGTACGCAAATAGCCAGACCGGCCCACCCTTATGCAGAGCCATGGTGGCTTGCATCGAACTCATCAATTGTTCGTGAGTGAGTTGCGGCCCCAGATCGAGGCGCGGAGGGTAAGCCAATTGCAGAAGATCGGTTTCAATGGCGGTCATGGCGAAAAGCGGTGCGCCTCCTGTGTTACCCGTGTAAGCAAACTTTATCGTAGTCAAACCAGCAGCAATAAGCTGGCCATTTCAGATATAGCTTAAGGACATTTGGCTGAATGGCTAAATACCGTAAGCGAATAAGCCCATGCCCGTGTGGGAGCTGGCTTGCCTGCGATAGCGGTGGGTCAGTGCAACATTCGTCGACTAGCCCACCGCTATCGCAGGCAAGCCAGCTCCCACAGTCAGTCAGTGCAAAGCTTCAGGGCCTGGGGGCGTAGGCGAACACATCCGCACGCATCTGGTGCGCATCCATACCGGCGTCGACCAGGGCATCCAGCGTGCCGTAGATCATGGCCGGCGAACCGCTGGCATAGACATGCACCGATTTGAGGTCAGCGATGTCTTCGCACACCGCTTCATGCAACAACCCGCAGCGCCCTTCCCAGCCGCACACATCGCTGACGATTTTGTGCAGGAACAAGTTGGGCAGTTGCCGCCACTGGTCCCAGTGTTCGATCCGGTAGAAATCGTCCGGGCGACGCACGCCCCAGTACAGGTGCACCGGGTGCTTGAAGCCGGTGGCGCGGCAATGTTCGATCAGGCTGTGCATCTGCGCCATGCCCGTACCGGCGGCGATCAGCACCAACGGCCCATCCGGCAGCTCGGCCAGGTGGGTGTCGCCGAACGGCAGCTCGACGCGGGCCATCCGGTTTCGCTGCAGTTGCTCCAGCAAGGTGCGCGCGCTGTCTTCGCGGGCCAGTACGTGCAGCTCCAACTCGCGCCCGGCGTGAGGTGCCGACGCCAGGGAGAATGCCGATTTCTCGCCGCTTTCGCGCTCGATCATCAGGTATTGCCCGGCGTGGTACCGCACCGCTTTACCGGCCGGAGCCAGCAGGCGCACGCGCCACACATCACCGCCGACGTCCACACATTCACTCAATTGGCACGACAACTTGCGCAACGGCAACTCTCCAGGCGCCAGCACGCCATCCCACAACACAATGCAGTCTTCCAGCGGCTCTGCGATGCAGGTGTAGAACTCGCCGTGGTCGCGCACTTCACCACCTTGCCGCACCCGCCCCTCCACCAGCAGCGCGGCGCACACGTGGCATACGCCGTTGCGACAGGCCTGGGGGCATTCGTAGCCCAGGCGGCGCGCGCCTTCGAGGATTCGCTCGCCGGGGACCAGCTCCAGCACGGCGCCGGAAGGTTGCAGGGTTACACGCATCAATCTATTCCCAGTTCTTTCCAGATCGCATCGACACGGGCGGTGACCGCTTCATCCTTGACGATCACTCGACCCCACTCGCGGGTGGTTTCACCCGGCCATTTGTGGGTGGCATCCAGGCCCATTTTCGACCCCAGGCCCGACACCGGCGAGGCGAAGTCGAGGTAGTCGATCGGTGTATTGTCGATCATCACCGTGTCGCGCTTGGGGTCCATGCGGGTGGTGATGGCCCAGATCACGTCGTTCCAGTCGCGGGCATTGATGTCATCGTCGGTGACAATAACGAACTTGGTGTACATGAACTGTCGCAAAAACGACCACACACCGAGCATTACCCGCTTGGCATGGCCCGGGTACGACTTCTTCATGGTCACGATGGCCATGCGGTACGAGCAGCCTTCCGGCGGCAGGTAGAAGTCGGTGATTTCAGGAAACTGCTTCTGCAGGATCGGCACGAACACTTCGTTGAGCGCCACGCCCAGGATGGCCGGCTCATCCGGCGGCCGGCCGGTGTAGGTGCTGTGATAAATCGGCTTGATCCGATGGGTGATGCGCTCGACGGTGAACACCGGGAAGCTGTCGACTTCGTTGTAGTAGCCGGTGTGGTCGCCGTACGGGCCTTCATCCGCCATTTCGCCGGGATGAATCACACCTTCCAGGATGATTTCGGCGGTGGCCGGCACTTGCAGGTCGTTGCCACGGCACTTCACCAACTCGGTGCGGTTACCGCGCAGCAGACCCGCGAAGGCGTATTCGGAGAGGCTGTCCGGCACTGGCGTGACAGCGCCGAGGATGGTGGCCGGGTCGGCGCCCAGGGCCACAGAAACCGGGAACGGTTTGCCGGGGTGTTTTTCGCACCACTCGCGGTAGTCCAGGGCGCCGCCACGGTGGCTCAGCCAGCGCATGATCACCTTGTTGCGGCCGATCACTTGCTGACGGTAGATACCGAGGTTCTGGCGGTCCTTGTTCGGGCCCTTGGTGACGGTCAAGCCCCAGGTGATCAGCGGGCCAACGTCGCCGGGCCAACAGGTCTGCACCGGCAGCATGGCGAGGTCGACATCATCACCTTCGATGACCACTTCCTGGCACGCCGCGTCCTTAACCACCTTGGGGGCCATGGCAATAATCTTGCGAAAGATCGGCAGTTTCGACCAGGCATCCTTGAGCCCCTTGGGCGGTTCTGGCTCCTTGAGGAAGGCCAGCAGCTTGCCGATCTCGCGCAGCTCGCTGACCGACTCGGCGCCCATGCCAAAGGCCACGCGCTCGGGTGTCCCGAACAAGTTGCCGAGCACCGGGATATCAAAGCCAGTCGGTTTCTCGAACAGCAACGCCGGGCCCTTGCTGCGCAGGGTGCGGTCGCAAATCTCAGTCATTTCCAGCACCGGTGAGATCGGCATCTGGATACGTTTCAACTCTCCGCGCTGCTCAAGTTGCTGCACGAAATCCCGAAGATCCTTGAATTTCATTAACCATGCCACCCGTAAAATAGACGTACATCCTACCTGCTATGACCGCAGCTGGCAGCCTATCGCGGTGCATTTGGGTACAGAGAATGTTTAAAAAACCGACGCAAAAAAAATGGCGCCCCTGAGGGCGCCATTCTTCCGGACCTGAAACGTCGTATTACTTACGCTTCATCGACAAGAAGAACTCGTCGTTGGTCTTCGTGGTTTTCAGCTTGTCGATCAGGAACTCGATGGCCGCAACTTCGTCCATCGGGTGCAGCAGCTTGCGCAGGATCCACATACGCTGCAGTTCGTCGTCGGCAGTCAGCAACTCTTCGCGGCGGGTGCCGGAACGGTTGATGTTGATTGCCGGGAACACGCGCTTTTCCGCGATGCGACGGTCCAGGGGCAGTTCCATGTTGCCGGTACCCTTGAACTCTTCGTAGATCACTTCGTCCATCTTCGAGCCGGTTTCAACCAGCGCGGTGGCGATGATGGTCAGCGAGCCGCCTTCTTCGATGTTGCGCGCGGCGCCGAAGAAACGCTTCGGTTTCTCCAGGGCGTGGGCATCGACACCACCGGTCAAGACCTTGCCGGAGCTCGGGATCACGGTGTTGTAGGCACGCGCCAGACGGGTGATGGAGTCGAGCAGGATCACCACGTCCTTCTTGTGTTCGACCAGGCGCTTGGCCTTCTCGATCACCATTTCGGCAACCTGCACGTGGCGGGTTGGCGGCTCATCGAACGTCGATGCAACCACTTCGCCACGCACGGTGCGTTGCATTTCGGTCACTTCTTCCGGGCGCTCATCGATCAACAGCACGATCAGGTGAACTTCCGGATTGTTACGTGCGATGTTCGCTGCAATGTTCTGCAGCATGATCGTTTTACCGGCCTTCGGCGGTGCGACGATCAGGCCACGCTGGCCCTTGCCGATCGGGGCGCACAGGTCGATCACACGACCGGTCAAGTCTTCGGTGGAGCCGTTGCCGGCTTCCATTTTCATGCGCACCGTCGGGAACAGCGGCGTCAGGTTCTCGAAGAGAATCTTGTTTTTCGCGTTCTCGGGACGATCGAAGTTGATCGTGTCGACCTTGAGCAGGGCGAAATAACGCTCGCCTTCCTTCGGTGGACGGATCTTGCCAACGATGGTGTCACCGGTGCGCAAGTTGAAGCGACGGATCTGGCTCGGCGAGACGTAGATATCGTCTGGGCCGGCAAGATAGGAGGCGTCTGCGGAGCGGAGGAAGCCGAAGCCGTCCTGGAGAATCTCCAGCACGCCATCACCGGAGATTTCCTCGCCGCTTTTCGCGTGCTTCTTGAGCAGGGAGAAAATCACGTCCTGCTTGCGCGAACGGGCCATATTTTCTATGCCCATTTCTTCGGCCAGTTGGAGCAGGTCGGTAATCGGCTTTTGCTTGAGTTCAGTCAGATTCATATAGGAATGACGTAATCATTTATGGAGGGGGGAAATTAAGCTTTTGGCTTAATGAGGCCGCGCCGCAGAGAAGGCGACATGATCGCGTACTATCGAAAAGGAATGCGTCGGCGACGGCTTGCAGGGGGCAGTGGAGAAACCAGTGCGGGGCCGAATGTACCACCTGAGTTTCGGAGCGTCTAGCCCTGTTTAACGAAAAAGCCCCGCGATTTGCGGGGCCTTTTTCACGACGCTTAGATGTTGGCGTCGAGGAAAGCTTGCAGCTGGGACTTCGACAGCGCGCCAACTTTGGTGGCTTCGACGTTGCCGTTCTTGAACAGCATCAGGGTCGGGATACCACGCACGCCGTGCTTGGCAGGGGTTTCCTGATTGTCGTCGATGTTCAGCTTGGCAATGGTCAGCTTGCCTTCGTAAGTGGTTGCAATGTCGTCCAGGACTGGAGCGATCATTTTGCAAGGGCCACACCATTCAGCCCAGTAGTCAACCAGCACCGGGCCCTGAGCCTTGAGTACTTCGGCCTCAAAGGTCGCGTCGGTGACGTGCTTGATAAGATCGTTGCTCATGGATGTCTCCGGATTGTAAGCAAAAAAAACGTGACCCATCATAGCCGCCCTTCCCCCGTTCAGGAAGCAGCCGCTGATTGAGTCTTGCTATGGCAGTGCATGAGTTTGGGTATGGCCCGGGTCAAGGCGACACGGGAGTCACAAAAGCGATACCCGTACGCAACGCTGCATTACGTACATGTTCCTGCATGGTTTTCTGCGCCGTCGCACTCGCGCGCCGGGCCAGGGCGCGCAGGATTCTGCGATGCTCCTGCCAGGTCTCCATGGCCCGTTCCGGCCGGATGAACGGTAGTTTCTGGCTCTCCAGAAACAGCTCGGCACTCGCGCTCAGGATACTGACCATGGCCTGGTTGCCGCTGGCCAGCAGGATGCGCTGGTGGAATTCAAAGTCCAGCTGCGCCGCTGCTTCGAAGTCGCCGGCCTTGAGCATTTTGCGCATGGCCTCGACGTTATCTTCCAGGCGGTCCAGTTCATTGATGCTCAGCGTCACCGCCGCCAACCCCGCCGCGAAGCCTTCGAGGGCATAACGCAACTGGAAGATATCCAGCGGCGTGGCCCGCGCCGCAAACGGCCAGGCAAACCCCGGCGATTCCTCGCCGGCCTGCACGAACACGCCTTTGCCGGGCTGCACACTGACCACGCCCAGCGCACTCAGGGACGACAATGCTTCGCGCAACGACGCCCGGCTCACGCCTAACTGCACCGCCAGATCGCGCTGGGACGGCAATGCATCGCCCGGCCCGAAGCCTTGCTCCTTGATCAGTTTGCGGATGGCCTGCAAGGCCGCTTCCGGTACGGCTTGGGCTATGGAATTCATAGAAAACTCAGGGTTCCAGTCAGCTGAGCCGCTAGTTGTAAAGCTATTCACGATCGCCGGCAAGCCACGCCCCAAAGGGGCTCGCTGGTTTTTACCAGCGCTCGAAAAGGGTGCGAAAAAACCGCTCACTGTTCAGACCAGTAAGACCACCGCAACTCAATAAATCCCTGCACCGCAGCGCATTCCGAAGAGGGTGGCATGGGCTGTGCACTGAGCAAATCCAGAAAATTCCTTCGCCCTTCTCGGAGAGTCGCCATGACCAAGCGCTACAGCGCCCTGCTCACTGCCCTATTTGCAAGCCTGATGCTGAGCCAGGCACCCGCCCAGGCCAATGGTCTGGACGACATCGTCGCGCGTGGCACGCTCAAGGTCGCCGTGCCCCAGGATTTTCCGCCGTTCGGCTCGGTCGGCCCCGACATGAAGCCGCGCGGCCTGGACATCGACACCGCCAGGCTGCTGGCCGACCAACTCAAGGTCAAGCTGGAACTGACCCCGGTCAACAGCACCAACCGCATCCCGTTCCTCACCACCGGCAAGGTCGACCTGGTGATCTCCAGCCTGGGCAAGAACCCCGAGCGGGAAAAGGTCATTAACTTCTCCAAGGCGTATGCGCCGTTCTACCTGGCCGTGTTCGGACCGCCTGACGCGGCCATCGCCACCCTAGACGACCTCAAGGGCAAGACCATCAGCGTGACCCGTGGCGCCATCGAAGACATCGAGCTGACCGCCGTGGCGCCCAAGGAAGCCACCATCAAACGCTTCGAAGACAACAACTCGACCATCGCCGCCTACCTGGCCGGCCAGGTCGACCTGATCGCCAGCGGTAACGTGGTGATGGTGGCGATCAGCGAACGCAACCCGAAACGCGTGCCGGCGCTGAAAGTGAAGCTCAAGGACTCACCGGTGTACGTGGGCGTGAACAAGAACGAGCCGGCGTTGCTGGAGAAGGTCAACCAGATCCTGGTCGCGGCCAAGGCCGACGGCAGCCTGGAAAAGAATGCGATGCAATGGCTCAAAGAGCCGCTGCCCGCAGACCTCTGAAGCGGCGGAACTGACCCATGGCGTATCAATTTGACTTTGTGCCGGTGTTGGCCAATACCGACCTGCTGTTGCGCGGCGCGCTGTTCACCCTTGAGCTGACGGCCATCGGCGCGATCCTCGGCGTGGCCCTGGGTACCGTCGGCGCCGTGGTGCGGGCGTGGAAGATCCAGCCGTTCGCCTGGCTCTTCGGTGTGTATGTCGAGTTGATCCGTAACACACCGTTCCTGGTGCAATTGTTTTTCATCTTTTTCGGCCTGCCGTCCCTGGGGCTGAAGATCACCGAGTGGCAAGCCGCCGTACTGGCGATGGTGATCAACCTGGGCGCCTATTCCACCGAGATCATCCGCGCCGGCATCCAGGCTATCCCCAAAGGGCAACTGGAAGCCGCCGCCGCGCTGGCGATGACCCGCTTCGAAGCGTTCCGTCACGTGGTGCTGCTGCCGGCGCTGGGCAAGGTGTGGCCGGCGCTGAGCAGCCAGATCATCATCGTGATGCTCGGTTCAGCGGTGTGTTCGCAGATCGCCACCGAAGAGCTGAGCTTTGCCGCCAACTTTATTCAGTCACGCAATTTCCGTGCATTCGAGACCTATGCCCTGACTACCCTGGTGTACCTGTGCATGGCGCTGATGATCCGCCAGTTGCTCAACTGGATCGGCCGGCGGTTTGTAATGAGGAACAGCCAATGAGTGATTTCTCGTTCTGGGACATTGTTCGCAACCTGCTCACTGGCCTGCAATGGACGCTGCTGCTGTCGCTGGTGGCGTTTGTCGGCGGGGGCCTGATCGGTTTGCTGGTGATGGTCTTGCGCATCAGTAGCAAGGCCTTCCCGCGCAATGTTGCGCGCACCTATATCGAACTGTTCCAGGGCACGCCCCTGCTGATGCAGTTATTTCTGGTGTTCTTCGGCGTTGCTCTGCTGGGTGTGGATATTTCACCCTGGCTGGCAGCGGCGATCGCCCTGACTCTGTTTACCAGCGCCTACCTCGCTGAAATCTGGCGCGGCTGCGTTGACTCCATCGCCCACGGGCAATGGGAAGCCTCCGCCAGCCTGGCGCTGAACCCGCTTGAACAACTGCGCTACGTGATCCTGCCCCAGGCCCTGCGGATTGCCGTGGCGCCGACCGTGGGGTTTTCGGTGCAGGTGGTCAAAGGCACCGCCGTGACCTCAATCATCGGCTTCACCGAGCTGACCAAGACCGGCGGCATGCTCGCCAATGCCACGTTCGAGCCCTTCATGGTCTATGGCCTGGTGGCGCTTGGTTACTTTTTGCTCTGCTACCCCCTGTCCCTCAGTGCGCGCTACCTGGAAAGGAGACTGCATGCCTCTGCTTAGAATTTCCGCCCTGCATAAGTATTACGGCGATCACCACGTGCTCAAGGGCATCGACCTGACGGTTGAAGAAGGCCAGGTGGTGGCGATCATCGGCCGCAGCGGCTCGGGCAAATCCACCTTGCTGCGCACCCTTAACGGCCTGGAATCCATCAACGACGGCGTGATCGAAGTCGATGGCGAGTACCTCGACGCCGCCCGCGCCGACCTGCGCAGCCTGCGGCAGAAGGTCGGCATGGTGTTCCAGCAGTTCAACCTGTTTCCCCATTTGACCGTGGGCGAAAATGTCATGCTTGCGCCGCAGGTGGTACAAAAGGTACCCAAGGCCAAGGCGGCCCGGTTGGCCAGGCAAATGCTGGAACGCGTCGGACTGGGGGAAAAGTTCGACGCCTTTCCCGATCGCCTGTCCGGCGGCCAGCAACAACGCGTGGCAATCGCCCGTGCCCTGGCAATGTCACCCAAGGTGCTGCTGTGCGATGAAATCACTTCGGCCCTCGATCCGGAGTTGGTCAATGAAGTGCTCAGCGTGGTGCGCCAATTGGCCAAGGACGGCATGACGCTGATCATGGTGACCCATGAAATGCGCTTTGCCCGGGAAGTCGGCGACAAGCTAGTGTTCATGCACCAGGGCAAGGTGCATGAAGTGGGCGACCCCAAGCACCTGTTTGCGCACCCGCAAACTGCCGAACTGGCCAACTTCATTGGCTCTACGGAGCAGCCGGACTGATCAGTTCGAACTGGCCGCGTCCTTCCAGCAGCGTCTCCCGGCGCACCGCAAGGGCGTCGGCCGGCAGTTGAACCTCGATCTCCAACTGGGCGGTCAACCGACGCCCCGTCATCGGCGCACCGGCTGCGCTCGCATACAACACACGACCGGGTAGCAGCCGCCCGCCAGCGGTTTCGTCGGGCTGCCAGGCGACCGGCCGACCATCCACCTGTGCCTGTTTCAGGCTCAAGGTGAAACGCCCTTGCCGGCCAAACTGAAAGCCTTGTGCATCGGCGGGTACGCCACTGAAGCGCAGCGCCATCGCGACGGGATTAGCGCAAAGCACACTCAAGTGCAGCGTACGTTGCGTATCGAGCCGCATTGCATCCCTCCCGAATGACGCATGCGTGGGACGAATCACCCCGTAGTCGACCCTCGGCTCGCTCAGGGTCATCCGGCAGTCATCAGCAAGCGCCTGGGTTGCCATCAGGACGCCCCACAACAGGCATAGGCCGCCGGCAGGGTGGCCGTTCATCCGCTTAGCGGGCACGGCATACCACCGGCGCGGTTTCGTAAAGTTGGTCATCGTCAGGCTCTTGCTCAGGGTTGATGTGGAGCAGGCAGGACGCCGAGTCCGGCAATGAAACCCTCAGGGTTTGCGGCCCATCGATGTTGCTGAGGAAAATCATGCCGTCGCCTACCACACTGGTCACAAAGTTGTTGCTGTCGCCAAACACCGCGGCGCCTTGAGGCAAGGGGCGACCCTGTTCGTCCTGGGCTTCAAGCAACAGGCGACGAACTTTCACCACATCAAAATCGAGGATGTTGACCGAACCACGGCCAGCGGCGAGCACCTTGGTGCCATTCTTCAGATCAACGCGTCTGGGCAGTGACTGGGTCTGTACCTGCACATGGTTGTTGCCGTAGGCCTGCAGCCCTGGAATCACCGCCTGGCCGCTGAAGTCGGTCCATACCGGTCCTTGGGGCGTGGAAATTTTAGCCGCACCGATATCACCCACCGAGACAATGCCAAAGGTGTCCTGCACCGCATAAGGCGAGAACGTCACCCCGTGCTCATGGGCCACGATGCCGCCTTGCAACTGACCGGAATAGTGAGTGCTCGAGGGATCACGGGTGACGCCCAGGCTGACGCGGGTATACAGCGGTAACAGGTCTAAGCGACCGCGCACGCGCTGTTCCCGCTCGTTCACGTCTCGATCAACACCGACTTCATAGTCCACATAGTCGTTGACCCGCTCGCTTAGGGCCGTGCCGGCGGCGAGGCGATCGCCTCGGCGACTGACGTAGGTACTCACGCGGCGATCGCCGCCCAGGGGCAGGGTGACCTGCAGTCTGAGGGAGGTGTCCTCGTCCAGCTTTTCATCGCGGCGACCACCCGCCATCCGGTCCGGGCGTCGAGGCCTGGCCCCACCGACCTGTGCGTCGGCGATCAGCGCAACATCCACGCCATTGAACGATTTGTTCCATGACGCAAACAGGTGATCGGTGGACCGTCCGTCAAACTGCGAGCTGCGGGTGAAACTGAGGGAAAAGCCCCCCATGAAGGGGTCCGTCCAGGTCATTCCTGCCGTGTACTGGCGCTTGAAACGCGCATCAAGGTCGTACCCCCGTGACGCCTGTCCTGCGTCCAGCACTTCGCGGTAGCCTCTGCTCTGTGTCGAGGCGCTCAGGTTCATCTCGAGGTTGGCGAACAGGGGGCTGCCCAGAGACAGCGTGCTACGCGAACCCCCGACCCCGTCCAACTCTTCGCGGGACAGGTTATGGCGCGCGCCCACCGTTACCTGGTGGAAAAACACGCTGCTCAGGGTGCCGCCTGCCGACCGGTACTCGTCGGTGCTGAGCAAACCGAAGCCCAGCGACGAGCGCTGGCCCAGCCCCCAGGTTCCGCTACCCATGACGACCACGGGCGAGTCCCCTTCCCGGCTATCGATGGATGTCTGGCGTACCTTGCCAAGAGAAAAGTAATAACCCGGCGTGACCGGAGCCCCGCCGCGAAAAGACGCAGCGGGCACCACGAAACTGCGCTTTGCACCGCGCACATCAATCACGCTCACATCCAGGTCGCTGGTGCTGTTCAGCAACGGTAGACCGCTCAGCCTGAACGGACCTTCCGGTACCAACGTGGAATGGATCAACGCGCCCGACTGACGGACTTCAACCCGTGACTGGCTCTGAGCCAGCCCTTCTACCACCACCTCGCTGTTGCCCGCTCCCCCGCGTTGCTGACCATCCGGGGAGAACTGCAAGCCGGCCAGTTGTACGCCCCCAAATATTGGGTTGTTACTGGAGATCAGCCCCGCCTGGAAGGTCGACTGCAACGCCGCAATGTCACGCTGGGCGTAGGCATCCACCTGCTCGGTTCGCGCCCGGCCATTGTCGGAAATATAAAACTGGCGGCTGCGAACAATCCAATTGCCCAGGTTGAATCCTGCCTCTGTGTACGCCGACACAAAGCGACTGGGCCCACTTCGCGAGTGGGTGTCTTGACCCAACACGGTGTAATTGAAGATAGCCGCCGCGCCGCCCTGGGAAAAACTTCCGGCCTCCCACTCCGGCGTACGCAGCGACTGGGTCGGCACCACCAGCGTCACCTCATCACTGCTGGGCCGCAGCCGTACCAGGGTCGCCGGGTATTGCCCAACGAAGTCATGGCAGGTCTGGTCGGGGTTGATGCCTTCGCGCAGCACCCTGGACGGCGTGACCAGACCGGCCTTGGCCAGTAGCGCCGGGGTGAAACACAGTTGGCCCTGATAATCGAAACGTGCATCAACCAACCCCAGCGGCGTGCCATTGACCCGTAGCCCGACCACGTGCACGCCTTCGCGAAAGCGCGCCGCGCTGCGAAAGTACTCGGACACCTGCGGATCAATCCCGAGGGACGTCAGAGCGGCCAGGTCGAAACCTTCTCCCAGGCCCACGGCTGCGCTGGAGCCTGGCAAGCCCCACAGCGTTGCAAGCCCCATCAGGAACCTGGAACGCGCCTGGAAGCCATTACTCGGCGCACGTTTGGCCGCGCAACCTGGATGCCTGATCTTTTTCATAAGTCAGTCAATCCGCGCCAGCCACAACGGACGCGCGGTAGCTGCCCACCGTGAACCCGTAGACCGTGGCCGGCTGAAACTCCACCGCAACCACGCTCGCCATTGAACCGGCCGCCGCGACCGTCAGCACTTCACCCGGCAGGATGTAAGTGCGCGGCAACGTTCCTACCTGAGCCTGCGGATGCAGTTGCACTTCCAACGACATACGCACGACGTAGGCGCTGTCGTTGTGAACCCTTAACCTGTCACCTTCACGCTTCCATGTGAGCAACTGCCAGGGCGCGTCATGTTTGGGCAGCCCTTTGGGATGCAGGATCAAGGGCAGGTTCTGCCGCAAGGTGATACCAATGGTCGCACCGCCGGGCGTGCGGGCCTGGGGGATGCCTTCAAAGGAGACTCGTTTCAGGCGCTGGGTCTTGAGAGGAGCCTTCGCGATACTGATGAAACGAACAAGTTGCGTGTCGCCTGCTTCGACCCGAGTAATAGGCGGCGTGACGATCAATAACGGTTCCTGATCCTCCGGTATGTTTTCGATGGCCGAATGAAGCAACGCCGGGCCAGGGTCGGTATTTTTAATATTGAGTGTTGCCTCGCCGTCTTCTTCATTCAGAATCACAACGGTTGTTTCAGGCTGCATCCCGTCGGCGAGTGCGTTACCACACAAGCAAAGACACACACTTATAAACCGCAGCAACGACATTACTATTGTTGATAGACCATTCACCGATTTTACCCACCGCCACAAGGCCAACAATTAATAAATGCCCACGTAAAAGCGGCCGGCATTAAAAGAGACGTGTAATTGCCCTTACGTTAATGCCGGCCGTTAATGGCGGAATCAGATGTAACTCAATTCCAGCCTGGCGCGACCATCCAGCGTTACGTCGCTGGTCAGATCCAGATCCTGGGTGCGGTTGATCACGGCTTTCACTTCAAGCGTGCCATTGAGCAGGGTGATGGAGGCGGGTACCACGCTGTTTCCACTGCCCCACGAATACTGACTGGGATTTTGAGCAATTTTACCGTCGCTGCGCTGCCAGGAACCTGCGGTGCCCACACGCATGAGAGGGCTGAGTGCCCCGTTGGACGAGCGCAGATTCTTCAGGGTGACGGAATAGCCACCGGTACGCTTGTGGTTATCAATGCCCAAGCCGAAGTTTTGCGCCTCGGTGAAACCGGCACCGAGGACCCCTACCACCTTGCTATCCGCTTGCATATCGCTCAACTTCAGACCGAACTTCGCTGGTGCTTGGCCGCAACTGACGGTCAAGCTGACAAGTTTTGCGGCCAAAGGGTTGAACTGCGTCGCGGACAAGCTTGCGGGGTTGATTATCTGGTAATCGACGATGCCACCACCCCCAAGGGTCAGGTTGCAAGCCACCGGCTTGATAGTGCCACGCACAATCAGCTCGGCAGCCGTTGTTGCATGAGCGCCGATACTCGCAACCAAACAAAGAGTTCCTATTGTCAAACCCAGCATGTTTTTCTTCATGTTTAACCTGTTATCTGAAAGAGGCAGGTGTCTCTACGATGGACGGGGATCCGATGACTTTTCAATCATTCACCTTGAACATTCGGCCATACATAAATAACACCACGGCAAAATCGCCGAGTGACAGTCTGCCGGTTGGGCACCGGATTAAAGAATCAGAGAACACGCCAGTAATTGTAGGAGCCGTAAAAACGATAAGCGAGCCAAGCCTAATCATTGGGTAGGCTTAAACACGAAACCAACAAGACTATTAACTACTTCCTTGTAAGCAACGTCACAAAAGGCACAACTACATTGGGAGGTTAATAACGCCTACAAATACGGAACACCATTGGCAGGAGACTTGGAAGCCCGTCTGACATTCCCCACAGAAATTCCTCACAACGCCCCCCAGGCCAATTACCCAAGCAGTACGCGTTGGCACCACAGGTCGATCGTGGCACGATGGCTGGGTTATCGACCGAGACCCCCTTACCATGCCGCAATCCCAAGCCAAGAATCTGTCCCTGATCGCCGCCATCGACCTGGGCTCCAACAGCTTTCACATGGTCGTGGCCAAGGCCCAGAACGGCGAAATCCGCATCCTCGAGCGGCTCGGCGAAAAAGTGCAACTGGCCGCAGGCATCGACGACGAGCGTCAGCTCAACGAAGAGTCCATGCAGCGCGGGCTCGATTGCCTCAAGCGGTTTGCCCAGTTGATCAACGGCATGCCCCTGGGCGCCGTGCGAATCGTCGGCACCAACGCGCTGCGCGAAGCCCGTAACCGTGGCGAATTCATCCGCCGCGCCGAGGAAATCCTTGGGCACCCGGTAGAAGTGATCTCCGGCCGTGAAGAAGCACGACTGATCTACCTCGGCGTGTCCCATACCCTGGCCGATACCCCCGGCAAGCGCCTGGTCGCCGACATCGGCGGTGGCAGTACCGAATTCATCATTGGTCAGCGCTTCGAGCCGCTGCTGCGCGAAAGCCTGCAGATGGGTTGCGTCAGCTACACCCAACGCTATTTCAAGGATGGCAAAATCACCCCGGCGCGCTACGCCCAGGCTTACACGGCAGCGCGACTGGAGATCATGAGCATCGAACACGCCCTGCACCGTCTGGCCTGGGATGAAGCCATCGGCTCGTCCGGCACCATCCGCGCCATCGGCCTGGCCTTGAAAGCTGGCGGCCATGGCACCGGCGAGGTGAATGCCGAAGGCCTGGCGTGGCTCAAGCGCAAGCTGTTCAAGTTGGGAGATGCCGAGAAAATCGACTTCGACGGCATCAAGCCGGACCGTCGCGCCATCTTCCCGGCCGGCCTGGCGATTCTAGAAGCGATCTTTGACGCCCTTGAGCTGCAACGCATGGACCACTGTGACGGCGCACTGCGCGAAGGCGTGCTCTACGACCTGCTGGGCCGTCATCATCACGAAGACGTGCGCGAGCGCACGCTGACCTCGCTGATGGAGCGTTATCACGTCGACCAGGAACAAGCCGCTCGCGTGGAGCGCAAAGCCCTGCATGCCTTCGACCAGGTGGCCCAGGACTGGGACCTGGAAGACGGTGTCTGGCGCGAACTGCTGGGCTGGGCCGCCAAGGTGCATGAAGTGGGCCTGGACATCGCCCACTACCATTACCACAAGCACGGCGCGTACCTGATCGAGCACTCGGACCTGGCGGGCTTCTCCCGGGAAGACCAGCAGATGCTCGCCCTGCTGGTGCGCGGCCATCGCCGTAACATCCCCAAGGATAAATTCGCGGAATTCGGCGACGACGGCATCAAGCTGATTCGCCTGTGCGTGCTGCTGCGCTTTGCAATCCTGTTCCACCATATCCGCGGTACGCAGGAAATGCCCCAGGTAGCCCTGCGCGCCGACGGCGACAGCCTGGACGTGGTGTTCCCGAAAGGCTGGCTGGACGAGAACCAGCTGACCCAGGCGGACTTTGCCCAAGAAGCGGAATGGCTGACGCGGGTGGGGTTCAGCCTGAACCTGCACTAGAGAACACCGCAAACAAATGTGGGAGCTGGCTTGTGTGGGAGCTGGCTTGCCTGCGATAGCATCACCTCGGTGTGACTGACACACCGAGATGCCTGCATCGCGGGCAAGCCCGGCTCCCACACAAGCCAGCTCCCACATTGGGTTGTGCAGGGTGTTAATTCACCGTCAGAATCGGGCTACCCAGCTTCTCCAACAGCGTCGCCTGCGCACTGCGCGGGTTCTGGTTGCCGGTCGGCGTGTTGCGGATATAGCGGCCGTCCGATTGCAAGCTCCAGCTGTGGGTGTTGTCGGTGAGGTAGCTTTCCAGCTCCTTCTTGACCCGCATGATCAGCTTCTTGCCTTCTACCGGGAAGCACGTCTCGACGCGCTTATCGAGGTTGCGCTCCATCCAGTCGGCACTGGAGAGGAACATCTGCTCCTCGCCGCCGTTGAGGAAATAGAACACCCGCGTGTGCTCCAAAAAGCGACCGATGATCGAGCGCACATGAATGTTGTGCGACACCCCGACAATGCCCGGACGCAGGCAGCACATGCCACGCACCACCAGGTCGATCCGCACGCCGGACTGGCTGGCCTTGTACAGCGCGCGGATGATCTTCGGATCGGTCAGCGAGTTGAACTTGGCGATGATGTGCGCCGGCTTGCCTTCAAGGGCAAACTGGGTCTCGCGGGCAATCATGTCGAGCATGCCCTTCTTGAGCGTGAACGGCGCGTGCAACAGCTTCTTCATGCGCAAGGTCTTGCCCATACCGATCAACTGGCTGAACAACTTGCCGACGTCTTCGCACAGCGCGTCGTCGGACGTCAGAAGGCTGTAGTCGGTGTAGAGCTTCGCGTTGCCGGCGTGGTAGTTGCCGGTGCCCAAGTGCGCGTAACGCACGATCTCACCGGCTTCGCGGCGCAGGATCAGCATCATCTTGGCGTGGGTCTTGAAGCCGACCACGCCGTAGATCACCACCGCACCGGCCGCTTGCAGGCGGCTGGCCAGTTGCAGGTTGGACTCTTCGTCGAACCGTGCACGCAATTCGATCACCGCAGTGACTTCCTTGCCGTTGCGTGCAGCGTCCACCAATGCATCGACGATTTCCGAGTTGGCGCCGGAACGGTACAGGGTCTGGCGCACGGCCAGTACATGAGGGTCCTTGGCGGCCTGGCGCAGCAGGTCGACCACCGGGGTGAAGGACTCGAACGGGTGCAGCAGCAGGATGTCCTGCTTGCTCACCACACTGAAAATGTTCTCGCTGTTTTGCAGCAATTTCGGGATCTGTGGGGTGAAAGGCGTGTATTGCAGTTCCGGGTGGCTGTCCAGGCCGGTGATGCTGAACAGGCGTGTCAGGTTCACCGGACCATTGACCTGGTACAGCTCGGATTCGGCCAGGTTGAACTGCTTGAGCAGGTAGTCCGACAGGTGTTTAGGACAGGTGTCGGCGACCTCCAGGCGCACCGCATCACCGTAGCGCCGCGAAAACAGTTCGCCGCGCAGGGCACGGGCCAAGTCTTCGACGTCTTCGGAGTCCAGCGCCAGGTCAGCGTTACGGGTCAGGCGGAACTGGTAGCAGCCCTTAACCTTCATGCCCTGGAACAGGTCATCGGCGTGTGCGTGGATCATCGACGACAGGAATACATAGTTATCGCCAGCGCCCCCTACCTCTTCGGGTACCTTGATGATCCGTGGCAACAGGCGCGGCGCGGGAATGATTGCCAGGCCCGAGTCGCGACCGAAGGCGTCGATACCTTCGAGCTCGACGATGAAGTTGAGGCTCTTGTTGACCAGCAACGGGAACGGGTGCGTCGGGTCGAGGCCGATCGGGGTAATGATCGGAGAAATCTCGTCACGGAAATAACGGCGCACCCACGTCTTGATCTTGGTGGTCCAGTGACGGCGACGGATGAAGCGGACCTGATGTTTCTCAAGTTCCGGCAACAGGATGTCGTTGAGGATCGCGTATTGGCGGTCCACATGGCCGTGCATCAACTCGCTGATGCGCGCCAGGGCCTGGTGCGGCTGCAGGCCGTCGGCGCCGGCTTGTTCTCGGGCGAAGGTGATCTGTTTCTTCAGGCCGGCGACGCGGATCTCGAAGAACTCGTCCAGGTTGCTGGAGAAAATCAGCAGGAACTTGAGCCGTTCCAGCAACGGATAAGACTCATCCAGCGCCTGCTCCAGCACGCGGATGTTGAATTGCAGTTGCGACAGCTCGCGGTGGATGTACAGGCTGCTGTCATCCAGGTTGGTCACGGCAACCACCGGGGCCGGCACAGGCGGTTCGACCACCACGGCGGGCGCGGCGGGCTCATGCTCCGGCGGAGTCTCGGTGGCTTGTTCCACCACCGGGTGAGCGTCTTTTACGGCAACTTCTGTGAGTCCTTCGGTATTCATCGAATGTTCCTGTGAGGGCTAGTGTTGCTCTCTAAGCAATTGGGCGGCGCGGGCGGCGAAATAGGTCAGGATGCCATCAGCCCCGGCGCGTTTAAAGGCTGTCAGGGATTCAAGGATCACCCCTTCACTCAGCCATCCGTTCTGTATTGCAGCCATGTGCATCGCGTATTCGCCGCTGACCTGATACACAAAGGTCGGCACCTTGAATTCATCTTTGACCCGATAAAGGATGTCCAGGTACGGCATCCCCGGCTTGACCATGACCATGTCGGCGCCTTCGGCCAGGTCGGCCGCCACTTCGTGCAGGGCTTCATCGCTGTTGGCCGGGTCCATCTGGTACGAAGCCTTGTCGGCCTTGCCCAGGTTGAGGGCCGAGCCCACCGCGTCGCGAAACGGGCCGTAATACGCGCTGGCGTACTTGGCCGAGTAGGCCATGATCCGCACATTGACGTGGCCGGCCAGCTCCAGGGCCTCGCGGATCGCCTGGATGCGGCCGTCCATCATGTCCGACGGTGCAACCACCTGGGCGCCGGCGTCCGCATGGGACAAGGCTTGCTTGACCAGCGCATCGACGGTGATGTCGTTTTGAACATAGCCGCCCTCGCCCACAATGCCATCCTGGCCGTGGGTGGTGAAAGGGTCCAACGCCACGTCGGTGATCACGCCCAACTGTGGGAACCGCTCGCGCAGGGCACGCGTGGCACGCTGGGCGATCCCTTGCGGGTTCCAGGCCTGCGCGGCGTCCAGGGACTTGAGTTCAGGCGGCGTGACCGGAAACAACGCCAATGCCGGAATCCCCAATTCAACCCACCCGGCCGCTTCTTCGAGCAGCAGATCAATGCTCAAGCGTTCCACGCCGGGCATCGAAGCCACCGCTTCCCGACAATTTTCACCGTCCAGCACAAAGACCGGCAGGATCAGATCGTTCACCGTCAGTACATTTTCACGTACCAGGCGGCGAGAAAAATCATCACGACGGTTGCGACGCAGGCGGGTGGCGGGGAACAGCCGGTTGGCAGGGGTAAAGCTCACGACAGACTCCTGAGCCCGGGCATACGGGCGAGCGTTGCAGTTATAAGCGGCCATTATGACGAAGGTATGACAGTTGTGCTTAAGGATGCGACCTGTAGCCGCATTCGCCTTCTGCGTAGGAATTGTTCACTTCGTGACACATCTCGATACTTTCATGAATCTTCGTGAAGGCGTAGGCTGCGCGTTCATTTCGCCAGCACCCAGACCATGCTTCAACAATTTCTGCATGACTTCGGCTACTTTGCCCTTTTCCTGGGCACCTTCTTTGAAGGCGAGACCATTCTGGTTCTCGCAGGCTTCCTGGCGTTCCGTGGATACATGGATATCAACCTGGTGGTGGTCGTTGCCTTTTTCGGCAGCTATGCCGGCGATCAGCTTTGGTATTACATGGGCCGCAAGCACGGCCGCAAGCTGTTGGCGCGCAAGCCGCGCTGGCAGTTGATGGGCGACAAGGCGCTGGAGCATATACGCAAGCACCCGGATATCTGGGTGCTGAGCTTCCGTTTCGTCTACGGGCTGCGCACGGTCATGCCGGTGGCGATTGGTCTTTCCGGTTACCCACCGTTGCGTTACCTGATCCTTAACGGCATTGGTGCGGCGATCTGGGCCGCCGCGCTGGGCGCAGCGGCTTATCACTTCGGCGCGGTGCTGGAAGGCATGCTCGGCAGCGTCAAGAAGTATGAGCTGTGGGTCCTGGGTGCGTTGCTCTTGCTTGGATTGGGCTTGTGGCTGCGCCGCCGTTTCAAGAACGCCCGTATCGCTCGCCAGGCCTGTGCCGACGAAAAGGCCAGGCTTGCCGCAGAGCCTGCACGGGTCGAAGCGCCTAAGACGCCGGTCGAATAATCGGCCCGTGCAGTAATAGAGGCCGATTACACTCAGCAGGCTGTAGCTCAGCAAGCCCAGCCATCCCATGGCGATGTAGCCTTGTTGGCGCACAGCCAGCGCGACGTCGAATTTGCGCAGCCGGCGCAAGTCATGGTTGGCCAATAGGCGCTTCGCTTTCACGTCCGCCGCAAGCCAGCCGGTGCGTATGAGCCAGGTTCCCAGCTTGTCCCACCGTCGTCCTCTTCCTGTTGGGTGCCGAACAGCAGGTCCCAAAGAGTGAACACCCCGCCATAGTTGCGATCCATGTAGAGAGCGTTGTGTGCAGGGTGTGCGCCTGTTCATATCGTGCCCGGCATCGGATAAACACCTGAGTGTGTGACTGGTCCGGTCTATTTTTGTTACATCAAGACTAGGTGTGGTGACGCGACTTCCCATTGGCAACAGGTGACAAATTAGTAGACATTTAACGCCAAGACTCCAGGAGAAATGCCCATGAGCAAAAAGATTGCAGTGATCCTTTCCGGCTGTGGCGTGTACGACGGCGCAGAGATCCACGAAAGCGTGATCACCCTGCTGCGCCTGGACCAGCGCGGCGCTCAGGTCCAATGCTTTGCCCCGGACATCGCGCAATTGCACGTGATCAACCACCTCACCGGCGAAGAAATGTCCGAGTCGCGCAATGTACTGGTGGAGTCGGCACGGATCGCCCGAGGCGCGGTTCAGGACATCGCTGAAGCCGACGTCACGCAATTCGATGCGCTGATCGTGCCGGGCGGGTTTGGCGCGGCCAAGAACCTGTCGAACTTCGCCGTTGAGGGCGCGGGCTGCAGCGTCAACCCACAGGTCCTGGCGCTGGCCGAAGCCTTCGCCGAAGCGGGCAAGCCCGTGGGGCTGATCTGCATCTCACCGGCCCTGGCGGCGAAGATCTATGGCCCGGGCGTGACCTGCACCATCGGCAACTGCGCCGACACCGCCGCCGCGCTGGACAAGATGGGTGCGACCCATCAGGAGTGCACGGTGGAGGATATCGTCGAAGACAAGGCACGCAAACTCGTGAGCACACCGGCCTATATGCTCGGCAAGAACATCAGCGAGGTCGCTTCGGGGATCAACAAACTGGTGGACCGGGTGCTGGAGTTGACCCACGAGAACGATTAACCCACCTTCATCAACCGGGTGAGGATCCGGTCCAGGGCATTGGCAAACGCCTGTTTGTCCTTCTCACCATGGGGCGGTGGCCCACCGCCCATCTGGCCTTGCTCACGCAGGTCAGTGAACAGGTTACGCACCGCCAGCCGCTCACTCATGTTCGCCGGGCTGAACTCCTTGCCGCGCGGGTCAAGCGCCGTGACGCCCTTTTTCACCAACCGGTCGGCCAAGGGCACATCGCTGCAGATCACCAACTCACCGGGCACTGCGTGCTCCACCAGGTAATCATCGGCCGCATCCGGACCGCTGGGCACCACGATCAGCTTCACACAGGCAAAACTCGGCTTGATCTGGCTTTGCCCGGCCACCAGCACCACTTCGAACTGGCGCGTAAGAGCGAATTTCACCACTTGGTCCTTGGCCGCCCGAGGGCAGGCGTCTGCATCGATCCACACGCGCATGTTCAATCCCACCTCTGCAAGACTCCCCATACTCAGGCGGCAATGCGCCGTTTCTCGGCCAGCCGACTACGGCCATACAGCACCACAATTGCCAGGATCGCCACCGCTTGCGCACCCAAGGAGTACGCATCGGCGTGGATGCCCAGCCAGTCGAAGTCAAAGAACGCCACCGGCCGCGTGCCGAAGATGCCGGCTTCCTGCAACGCCTTCACACCATGCCCGGCAAAGACCACCGACAGCGCGCACAGCAGCGCCGCGTTGATCCCGAAGAATAGCGCCAATGGCAGCTTCGCCGAACCGCGCAGGATCACCCACGCCAGGCCCACCAGCAGCACCAACGCCGTGGCGCCACCCGCCAGTACCGCGTTGTGCCCGGCAGGGCCGGCTTGCAGCCACAGCGTTTCATAGAACAGGATCACCTCAAACAGCTCACGATAGACCGAGAAGAATGCCAGCATCGCAAAGCCGAAACGCCCGCCGCCGCCCACCAGGCTGCTCTTGATGTAATCCTGCCAGGCAGCTGCGTGGCGTCGGTCGTGCATCCATACGCCAAGCCACAGCACCATCACGCTGGCGAACAGCGCCGTGCAGCCCTCAAGCAATTCACGCTGGGCGCCGCTTACATCAATCACATACGCGGCCAACGCCCAAGTTGCCAAGCCAGCCAACAGCGCCAGGCTCCACCCTACGTTGACGCTGCGTACCGCCGACTGCTGGCCGGTGTTACGCAGGAACGCGAGGATTGCGGCCAACACCAGAATCGCTTCCAGGCCTTCGCGCAGCAGGATCAACAACCCGGAGATGTAGCTCAGCGACCAGCTCAGGCCGTCACTGCCCAACAAGCCGGCAGATTCGCTGAGCTTGCCCTTGGCCACGTCGAGGCGTTGTTGCACCTGCTCCACCGGCAAACCGTCCTGCAATGACTGCCGATAAGCCATCAGCGCCTTCTCGGTGTCCTTGCGCACGTTGGCGTCGACGTTATCCAGGGAGCTTTCCACCAGTTCGAAACCTTCCAGGTACGCGGCCACCGACAAGTCGTAGGCCTGCTCGTGATCACCCTTCTGGAATGCAGCCAGGCTCTTGTCCAGCGTAGTGGCAGTGTAGTCGAGCAACTGCGCCGGGCCGCGCTTGACCTGGGGCGGTTGCGCACGCTGGGCGCGGAACGTCGCTGCGGCGGCCGGGCCACTTGCGGCCAGCACTTCATCAGGCGTTTGGCGGGCCAGGTCGGCGAGATTGAACGGCTGCTCGCTGTGGGCGGCCGCCGGGTCGGCGGTGAAGCTGGCGATATAGGTGGCCAGGTCCCAGCGCTGACGGTCGTCCAACTGGTCGGCGAAGGACGGCATATCGGTGCCTTCAACGCCGAGGCCAAGGGTGTTGTAGATCGCGTAGAGGCTCAGACGGTCCAGGCGCCCGGCGTCGCGCAGGTTGGCGGGTGGCGGCGTCATGCCAACGCTGGCCGGGCCGTCACCCGCGCCCGATGCGCCGTGGCAAACCGAGCAATGCTGGGCGTAGAGCGGGGCGCCGCGCGTTGGATCAGGCGTGATCGCCGGGGCCTGGCTGACCTCATAGGCCACTGCCAGTTGGGCACCCAGTCGACGGGCTTGGCGAGCGACCGCCGCGCCGTCCTGATGCGCAGTTACAGCCGCTGACAGTTCATCGACACCTTTGGTCAAGGCCGCGCGTTCCGGGCGCTGTGGCAGTTCTGCCACCAAGCCCTGCAACACCCCGAGAAACTCCAGCTGTTCGCGGTATTCGGATTCATCGATAACCTTGCCCGCCTCCACCGTCTGCGGATAGTCAGCGCCAATGTAATCCAGCAGATGCAAGGCTTGTTGCGCGCCCTCCGCAGTCGCGGCGAACAGGTTGAAGCTGCACGACATCAACGCCGGCAGCAGCAGCCAGGCGAGAAAACGGGAAGGGGCAGTCATGAACGAATCTCAAATGGAAATACGAAGTAACACATTGTCAAACCTAAAGGGGTTTGACTCAAGGCGTAAGTGATTCGTTGTTCTCGGACACGACAAAACAACTGTGGGAGCGGGCTTACTCGCGAATGCAGAGTGACAGTCACCCGAGCGATTGACTGATCCACTGCATTCGCGAGCAAGCCCGCTCCCACATGTTTGATTCGGTTTAGTCAGATCAAGCCGTCGCGCGATGCAAGCTGGCGAGAAAACCCGCCGCCCCCACGAACAACCCGGCAAACGTCCGGTTCATGCGTTTCTGCTGCTTAGGCGTACGCAACAGGCGCAACACCTTCGACGCCAGCCCCGTATACCCCGCCATCACCACCATGTCGACGCTGATCATCGTCGCACCGATGATCAGGTACTGGCTCAGCAACGGCGCCTGCGGGTTCACGAACTGCGGCAACACCGCCAGCATGAACACCAGCGCCTTGGGGTTACTGGCGTTGACCAGAAAACCTCGGAACATCATGGCGATCGGCTTGCCAATCGGGCGCACGGCCGCGTCGTCGGTCATATCCATGGGCAAGGCGCGCCATTGCTTGATGGCCAGATACATCAGATACGCTACGCCAAACCACTTGATCGCATAGAACGCGGTGGACGACGTCGCCAGGATTGCACCCAAGCCGAAAGCGACGACGGCAATCTGCATGGCCAGGCCCAGCTGCAGGCCGATGGCATTCCAGTAGCCGCGCAGGAAACCGTATTGCAGGCCGCTGGACATCGAGGCGATGGCGCCGGCGCCAGGGGAAAGGGAGATGATCCAACTGGCCAGGAAAAAGGCCAGCCACGTGTCGAGTGCCATAACACACCTCAGGGGGAGTTAGCTGTTGTGGCCTTAAGCTAACTCCGCCGGCCGCGAGGTGGCTATAAATTTTTATGCGATCTGATTACTAACGATCGCCCGGAAACACGTGGGTACCTGGCCAACGTCGCACCGAGCGCTGAAAAAACAGGCTGTTGGGCACCTGTACCATCGCACTGTCAGTGCCGGCTTCCGCCACTTCGACCAGCGTGGTGTAAAGGAGGTTGATCGCCACGACCCGCCCCTTCACACCTGGCTTATCGACAGTGTCCACCAGCTCGACGATGTCACCGAGGCGAAACGGCCCGACCGTAAAGATCAGGATGGCGCACAACAAGTTCGACAGCACCGACCACATGGCGAAAAACGCCACGGCGGCGACCGCCACGAACCCCGACAATGCCGTCCACAGTACCGTCGCGGAAACGCCCAGCCGTCCCAGGACGAAGATCAGCGCACTGCCCATGATCAACCAGCGCAGACCACCGCGCAGCGGCATCAGCAGCTGCGGGGGGAACGGATAGCGCTCACCCAGGCGAGTCAGGCCTTTGCCGACAAAACGTTGGGCGAGGTAACCGGCCAGCAGGATCAACAGGATTTGCACGCCGATCCATACGGGTTCGACCCACTGCGCCGGTAACGCCAACTGCAACGCTTCCATCAAGACAGCGCCTCCAGCTCCGCTTGCAAGGATTCGAGCAGTTCGAGGGCCTCCATCCAGGTTTCCTCCAATTGCCCTTCGCGCACCTTGAGCTTGGCTTGCTCAGCCAGCAAGTCGCGCAATTCGTCCTTGCGGGCGGCTTCGTAGACGGCGCTGTCACCCAGGCTGGCTTCGATACTGGCCAGGCGCTCATGCACCTTGCCCAACTCGGCTTCCAGCTTGTCCGCTTCACGCTTGTGCGGTGCCAACTGCTGACGCAGTGCAGCGGCGGCTTGACGCTGGGCTTTCTTGTCGGTCTTGTCCGGGTTGACGGGGGTGTTGCTGACCGGCGCGTTGCGTAGGCGGTAATCCGTCAGCCAACGCGCGTAGTCATCCAGGTCGCCGTCGAACTCTTCGACTTTACCGTCCGCCACCAACAGGAAATTGTCGGTGGTGCTCTTGAGCAAGTGGCGGTCGTGAGACACCACCAGTACCGCACCGCTGAATTCCTGCAGGGCCATGGTCAGCGCCAGGCGCATTTCCAGGTCCAGGTGGTTGGTCGGTTCATCGAGCAGCAGCAGGTTCGGGCGGTCCCAGGCGATCAACGCCAGGGCCAGGCGGGCTTTTTCGCCGCCGGAGAAATTCAGCACCGGCTCGTCGATTCGCGCGCCACGGAAGTCGAAACCACCGAGAAAGTCGCGCAGGGTCTGCTCGCGTTCGGTTGGCGCCAGACGCTGCAGGTGCAACAACGGGCTGGCCTTGGCGTCGAGCGAGTCCAACTGATGCTGGGCGAAGTAGCCCACCACCAGGTTTTCGCCGCGCATCAGCCGGCCGGCCAAAGGTTGCAGCTCGCCCGAGAGGTTCTTGATCAGCGTCGATTTGCCCGCGCCGTTAGGCCCGAGCAAACCGATGCGCGCGCCCGGCGTGAGCTGCAGCTTCACTTTTTCGAGGATGGTTTTATCGCCATAACCCAGGCGTGCGTCAGAAAGATCCAGCAACGGGCTGGAGATCTTCACCGACTCGCGAAAAACAAAGTCGAACGGCGAATCGACGTGGGCCGCCGAGAGCTCTTCCATGCGCTCCAGGGCCTTGATTCGGCTCTGCGCCTGCCGGGCCTTGGTGGCCTGGGCCTTGAACCGGGCAATGTAGCTTTCCATGTGCGCACGCTGCGCCTGTTGCTTCTCGAACGCTTGCTGCTGCTGGGCCAGGCGCTCGGCACGGGCACGTTCGAACGCGGTGTAGCCGCCCCGGTAGAGGGTGATTTTCTTCTGTTCAACGTGGGCGATGTTGTCGACCACGGCGTCGAGGAAGTCCCGATCGTGGGAAATCAGCAGCAAGGTGCCCTGGTAGTTCTTGAGGAACTCTTCCAGCCACAGGATCGCATCGAGGTCCAAGTGGTTGGTCGGTTCGTCGAGCAGCAGCAGGTCCGAAGGGCACATCAGCGCCTGGGCCAGGTTCAGGCGCATGCGCCAGCCGCCGGAGAAGTCGGCAACCGGGCGGTCCATCTGTTCGTTGGTAAAGCCAAGGCCGGCCAGCATCTTGCGGGCGCGGGCGTCGGCGGTGTAACCGTCGGCGCTGTCGAGTTCCGAATGCAGGCGTGCCTGGGCGGCGCCATCCTGGGCTTTCTCGGCCTCGGCCAGGTCGTGCTGTACCTGGCGCAGGCGCAGGTCGCCATCGAGCACGTAGTCGATCGCGATGCGGTCCAGGGTGTCGATTTCCTGGCGCATATGGGCGATGCGCCAGTCGGCTGGCAGCAGGCAATCCCCGGAGTCTGGGGTCAGCTCACCGAGCAACAGGGCGAACAACGTGGATTTGCCGGCGCCATTGGCACCGATCAGACCGGCTTTGTGACCGGCGTGCAGGGTCAGCTCGGCGTCTTCGAGAAGACGTTGCGGGCCACGCTGTAATGTTAGGCTTTGAAGTCGGATCATAATGGCGGCGGAGTCTACCAGCTTCGTTGCCCGCTGGCTTGGGTGTGAATATGTGCGCTGACCTGTGGAGCTTTTCCCTTTCGACTTATGCCCGCCCGGGCGTCGAAGCGGCTTGCCTGCGTTTGCAGGAGCAAGGTGCGGATGTGTGCCTGTTGCTCTGTGGTGCGTGGTTGGAGCAACGCGCTGTTGCCGCGACCGCCGAGCGCATACAGGCGCTGAAACAGATCGCCGGACCTTGGCAAACCCAAGTAATCGAGCCATTACGACAGGTGCGCAGGCAATGGCGCGAAACGGCGCAGCACGATAAGAATTTGGCGGGGTTGCGCGAGCGGGTCAAGGCCCTGGAGCTGGATGCCGAACGACAACTGCTGACGCGCCTGGAGGCACTGGCGCAGCTATGGCCGACGGATGACGCAATAACTCAGCAACCGTGGTTGGAAGGACTGGCGGCTGAGGATGCCGCCAACCTTGACCACGACGTGCTGCAAGCGCTGCGCGTCGTGGTCACCAGCGCTTAAGAGGCGCTGCTTGGGGTGGCGCTTGGCGCTGCCGGTGCAGGTGTGCTGCCGGTCGGTGCAGTTGGCGCGGTGGACGCTACCGCAGCGACAGCGGGCGTGGCGGGCTTGGCAGCCGATGGCTTTACTGCGGCTGGTTTGGCAGCAGCAGGTTTGGCGGTTGGCTTGGCGGCCGGTTTCGCAGCGGCAGTTTTAACAACTGGCTTGGCGGCCGGTTTCGCAGCAGCAGTTTTAGCAACTGGCTTGGCGGCCGGTTTCGCAGCAGCAGTTTTAGCAACTGGCTTGGCGGCCGGTTTCGCAGCAGCAGTTTTAGCAGCTGGCTTGGCGGCCGGTTTCGCAGCAGCAGTTTTAGCAGCTGGCTTGGCGGCTGGTTTCGCAGCAGCAGTTTTAGCAGCTGGCTTGGCGGCTGGTTTCGCAGCAGCAGTTTTAGCAACTGGCTTGGCGGCTGGTTTCACAGCAGCAGTTTTAGCAGCTGGCTTGGCGGCTGGTTTCGCAGCAGCAGTTTTAGCGGCTGGCTTGGCGGCTGGTTTCACAGCGGCAGTTTTAGCAGCTGGCTTGGCGGCTGGTTTCGCAGCAACGGTTTTAGCAGTTGGCTTGGCGGCTGGTTTCGCGGCAGCCGTTGTTTTGGCAGCGGATTTGGCTACTGGTTTGGCGACAGGTTTTGCCGCTACTTTGGCAGGCGTACGAGCGCTCAATGCTTTAGATACGGCTTCCTTCACACGGCCAACGCCCTGGGCCAATTTCAGGCTTTCCTGGGCATCTTTCTTGAGTTGGGAAATGTAGGCGCGGGTTTCAGCCTGGCGATCCTTGAGGGCGTCCAGCAGGTCCTCAAGCTCTTTGACAGCATCCTTGGCTTTGGCTTGAGCCTTGGCCTTGCCGGCGGTGGCGGCGTCTTGCAGCTTGGTGCGGGATTTGTGCAGCTTTTCTTGCGCTTTACCGCGTTGTTTTTCCAGCTTGGCGAGCAGTTTTTCTGCATCGGCCAAGGCTTGGGAACAAGCGCTTTCCAGATGTTCGAGCAAGCTGCCCGAAAGTTGTTGGAGTAAGTGCAACGGGGTATTAACAGGCTTCTGTTTGGCCGACATGGTTTACCTCCTGGCTGACGTGGGTGCGGCTCATACTAGCCCTCTGCTCTTACCGCCGCTAGGGCATGTTGACAGTATCGTTTGGCTTGCGTTGCAGCCGGCGAAAATTCTTATGGATATAACGAAAATACGCGGCACTTTTTACCCATTCACGCTGGCATAATCCGTCCCACTTTCGGCGGGAGCACACCCATGTCGCGTTACGTCTTTCTTATACTTGGCTTGGCGATTTCAGCGGCCAATGCCAGTGATCAATCGCCTGCAAAGAACCGTGATCAGCACCAGCACGACCTTGCCTACAGCCTGGGTGCCAGCCTCGGTGAACGCCTGCGCCAGGAAGTCCCCGACCTGCAGATCCAGGCCTTGATCGATGGCCTCAAGCAAGCCTATCAAGGCAAACCGCTGGCGTTGGACAACGCGCGCATCGAGCAGATTCTTGCCCAACACGAAGCACAAAACGAAGCCGACACGCAGGTTCCTGAAAGCGAAAAAGCACTCTTGGCCGAACGGCTGTTCCTGAGCAAAGAAAAAGCCGCGAAGGGTGTGCGCGAATTGGCGGATGGCATCCTGCTCAACGAGCTTACGCCCGGCACCGGTGAAAAACCGAAGGCCAGCGACCAGGTTCAAGTGAAATATGTGGGCCGGCTGCCCGATGGGACGGTATTCGACCAGAGCACGCAGCCCCAATGGTTTCGCTTGGACAGCGTGATCAATGGGTGGAGCAGTGCATTGCAACAGATGCCGGTCGGTGCGAAATGGCGCCTGGTGATTCCATCGGCCCAGGCGTATAGCGCCGACGGTGCCGGCGAGTTGATCCCGCCCTATACACCACTGGTATTTGAGATCGAACTGCTTGGCATCCGACACTGACCCATAAAAAAACGGCGCGCCATGCGCACCGTTTTTTCTAACGCTGTCGAGGATTAAGCCTGAGTCGCGGACTCTTCCTTGTGAGCGTTATGCAGCACTTCGATCAAGCAGTCTTCCAGCTCGAAACGCTCGTGCAGCAATGCGCCCAACTCCTTGAATTTTTCTGCAACACATTTCCCCGCATCACACAGGTCGGTGAACGCCAGCAGCTTCTCGGTGATGACATCGAGACGCGGATAAATCGTCTCGGCCAATTCCAAGCCACGCTGATCGTCGAAGGCTTGTGCCTCCTTGGTCAGTTGCTCGTAGACGCCGAAATGACCGGCGGACACGTAGTCAACCAATACACTGCAGAAATCCTGTAACGGCTCGCGGTTCTCAGCCAGTGCCTCGGGTTTGGCGCCGAGCGCATCAAAGGCCCGAACCAGTTCGTGACGCGCCTTCAGCCAGCTATCGATCAGCTTGTGCACCCCACCCCAGCGTTCCTGAGCATTCTGACAACTTTCCAGCATGGTGATCTCTCTTCCCTATAGGGGCGCTGCCGCCTGGTGCCCGCGCAACACTTCAAGGTAAAGCCGCAGCCGGACAGGGCCGCATCTGACAAATGGTTTCAATAACGCGTGCGGGCCAGATTATGCCCGCATGCCTATGGCTTCAAGGTACGCAGGACAGAAAGTTCATACAAGTGTTTAATCCCGGCCTTGAAACCGCGCACGGGCTCACTGCCTCGTCGGACGCGAACGCTGGCGCACACACAGCCGTGAAAACTGCATCACGCCCACTACCAGCATCCCGACAAAGAACAGCAGGCTCCACTCGGGAAGGCTCAGCTCAAACAGCGTCCAGTTGGTTTCCACGCAATCGACGGTGCCTTTGACGGTCAGTTGCAAGGCCTGCCAGAACGACAGGTTTTCGATCATGTAATGCAGGCTTGGCCAGCAATCGGCGGCCTGGTCCGGCGCGGCATTTTGTAGCAGCACCTGGCGCACGGCCGTCAGGGCACCGAGCAATGCGAAGCCGATGCTCGTCAGCCCGTAAAAGTGCAGAGCCCCACGTTTGGGGTCATGGAGGGCGGCGACCAAGTTGATCACGGTGAAAGCGGCCAGGAATCCCCGCTGCACCTGGCAGAGGAAACACGGACGCAATGACACGCCGAACTCGAGGTAAAAGGACGCGGCCAATGTCAGCGCACCCGCCAGGAACGCAAGAAAAAACAAGGAGCGTGAAGGGGCCAAAGACATGCTTTATCCGCATCGCGAAAGATAGGTCGCTACGGTAGAGGAAAGGCCTGACCCCTTTCAATACGTGCCAGAGCAGACAATTCCGCGAGAAGGTACGGACTTTCCGCCAAAAGATGGAGGACCTGGGAAAATTGAGCGTCGGACCTTGCCTACAAACGCTCAACTCCCGGCCTTGTCGGCCTTATGCGGGGTCGGCTGCCAGATAATATCTGAGCCGACCCTGGCCAATTTGCCTACATCAAACGCGAGCCGGAACAGGCAACGGCGACGCCAGCAGACGGTTATCCAGCAATCCCAGCCCTTCCTGGAACAGCTGGTTACTGCGCTCAGCGTCCCCCAGTTGGGCCAACAAACGCGCCAGCTCGGCACAGGCCTCGGGATTGCGTTGCACTTGAAGGCTACTTTCCAGGTAATCCCGCGCCTTGCCCCACAGGCTGTTTTGCAGGCACAGGCGGCCCAGCGTCAGCAGCAGGCTGGCATCACTTGGATGGTCCTTGAGCCAGCCTTCGGCAAACTTCAATTGCCGGGCCGGGTCACTGCCACGCAGCAGGCCGTACAGCCGGATCAGGTGGCTGTCGTAGCCGCGTTTAATAGCGCCACGCAGCGCTTCCTCGGCCTTCGCATCGGCACCCAGTTGACGCAGTTGTTCGGCGTAGGCCAGAACCAGTTGCGGCTCCTGCCGCTGGGCAGAAGTCAGTTGCTGCCAGGCCCGCTCAAGGGACTGCAAACCGGCTTCACCCTCCTCTTCGCGCCGGGCCGCCAGGCTCAGGTTTTCACCCCAGGCGCGGCGCTCAAGCTCGGCCAGTTCGCTGGCCGGCAGCACTTTATCCTTACGTAATTGCGGCAAAAGGCGGATCACCGACGTCCAATCGCCCCGCTGCTGGTGCAGACGCTGCAATTGACGCAAGAGCTGGGCGTTATTGGGATGACGCTCGTGCATGGCCTGCAGCGTGGTCAATGCACCGTCTGTATCGCCGCGGTCCAACTGCAGTTGCGCGTGGCTCAAGGCAACCGCAAGCTCCGCCTGGGGCTGACGCTCAAGGGCGCGCTCCAGCAAACCATCGGACTCTTCGTAACGCCCCTGTTCATTCGCGGCACGGGCCGCGCCGAGGTAGTACAGCAGTGGCTGGCGCTCGGCTTCGGCGGCACGGTGCAGGTGGCGTTCAGCGCTGGCCCAGCGGCCCTCGGCGAGGTCCATCTGACCTTGCTCGATAGCGATCTGCACGCGGCGGCTGCGGTTGCGCCGCGACCACGGGTTGACCACGCCACCGGAGGTGGTGACCAGGCTCAACAGCACTCGAATCAGGTAGATCGCCAAACCGATGGCCACCACCGCCACCAAGGTCGCCCACAGGCTCGACTCGTAATGCAACACATGGGGGTAGGTAATCAGCACGTAGCCGGTGTGTTTCGAAATGCCCACAGCCAGCGCCAGCGCGATGGCAACCGCCAGCACCAGGATCACATAGAAACGTTTCATCGGCTCTACTCCTGCTTCGCCGACGTGGCCGCCGGCGTCGCTGCCGCCTTGGCTTCGTCGGCAGACAGATGACGGCGCTCAAGGTAGGCCTGCACGGCGGCCAGGCTCGCGGCCAGGTCCGGCGTCACCACCGACACCGCCTTGGGCTCAAGCTCGGCGATACGCGCCAGCATCGCCTTGCTTTGCGGGTTGTCCTGGTTGAAGTTGTCCTGCAACACGCTGCGCGCCTCGCCGAGTGAGCGGCTATACACCGCCGACTCGCCGTTGAGCGCCGCCCATTGCGCTTGCTCCAGGGCCAGGCTCAAAGCCAGGCGCACCTGGTTCAGGCCTTGACCGGCCAGCAGCGGGCGAATGTTGTCGTCCGGGTTGAAGTCGATGCGGAAATACCGGGAAATCTGCTCCCACCACTGGCTCCAGCGGCTCTCCGTGTCGGTGGTCGAGCGCCCCTGGGAAGCGGGCTCGGTCAGTTGATACTCCGGGGCGATGGCTGCCAATTGCACAACCTGATCGCGCAAGGCCGCCAACTGCAGATACAGCCCGGTGCGGTCAGGTTGCTCGGTACTGCGCAGCGCGACGAGGCTCTTGGCCAATTGCTCGCGGGCAGCGTAGGCGCCCGGATCGCTCTGTTCGCGAAGAATCTCGTCGGCACCCTGGACCAGCGCCTGGGCGCTGTTGATATCTTGCAAGGCCGACAGGCGCAGGCTCGCCAGGCGAATCAGGTGTTCGGCCTCGGCCAAGCGCCAGTCCTTGCGGCTGGAACCCAGCACGGTTTCCAGGCGCTGACTGAGGCGCTGCTGATCACCCTGTAACTGGGCCACCAGGCGACGACGTTCCTCCAGCTCATCCGCTGCCGGCAACTGCGCCAGCCGCGCAGCCAGTTGTTGCTGGCTTTGCTTGAGGGACTGGGATTGCTCATCGAGGGTCTGCACCTGGCCCAACTGCTGCTGGCTGCTGGCTTGCAGGGCACGGACCTGCCAGATCCCCCAACCGCCGGCGGCAACGCCAGCGGCGCCCAGCAGCAGGGCAACGATTGCCAGGCCATTGCCACGGCGCGGCGCGGGGGCCGGTGCAACCTGCGCATCAGGTGCGGGTTGAGCTTCATCTTTAGGCAAGGCTGTTTCGCTCACGTATCCGTCCTTTGCGTATCAGAGAGTGGGAACGGTATAGCTCCGTATCGCCACTAACAAAGCCGCGGCACTCGCACCGCGACAATCCATAACTTTTTCTGCGCCGGCGGCCCGCGCCATCTCCTGGACTCGCGGGCTCGGTACGAACAACGGCAGCTGTGCCACTTGTGGCCAATCGGCTGCGGCCAGAGCTCGCAAGTGTAAAAAACCTTGCCCACTGCTGACCACCAGGCCGTTCAAGCGTTCCAACTGGATGCGTCGCATCAGTACCCCGGCGTCGTAGGCCGGCAGGAACCGACGATACAGCTCCAGGTAGTCGACACTAGCACCTCTCTCGCGCAAACGCTCCGCCAGCAGCTCGCGGCCGCCCTCGCCGCGCAGGATCAGCACCCGGGGATCGGCGCCTGCGATAGCCTCGCGCAGTGCAGGCAATTGAAGCAAGGCCTCGCTGTCGTCGCCAGTAGGGGGATACTTAACATCCAGGCCGTGCTGGGCCAGTACGTGCGCGGTGGCTGCGCCCACGCTGAACCATCGCAACTGCGGCCATGCTCGATCAAGCTGTTGCACGGCCAGGCGCGCGGCAGGCTTGCTGACGACGATGACCGCACAGTAGCGGCCCAGGTCATCAAAGACTGCCTGCTGTTGAGCTGTAACGGGCAGTGGCTCGATATCCAGCAACGGCAAGCTGCTGCTGAAGATGCCAGCTTCGGACAACGACGCCGCCAGGGCGGCCGATTCCTCGGCAGGCCGCGTCAGCAGCACACGCCATTGCGTCACTGCGGACCCGCCTCGCCGTAGACTTTTTGCAGAATGGCACCGGCGCCCTTTTCCAGTAGCTCTTCAGCCACCTGGACACCCAGCGCCGTGGCGTCACGCTGTGGGCCACGCACCTCGGCGGTCAACAGCGTGCCGCCGTCGGGGTCGCCTACCAGGCCACGTAACCACAGGTTTTCACCTTCGAGCACGGCGTAGCAGGCGATCGGCACCTGACAGCCACCGTTGAGGTGCTTGTTCAGGGCACGCTCGGCCGTGACGCGCACTTCGGTGTCGTGGTGATCCAGCGGCTTGAGCAGGGCATGGATTTCGCTGTCGGCGGTACGGCATTCGATGCCAACGGCGCCCTGGCCACCCGCTGGCAAGCTGTCCTCGACGCTGAGGGCCGAGGTGATACGGTCTTCGAAGCCCAGGCGGATCAGGCCGGCCGCCGCGAGGATGATCGCGTCATATTCACCGGCGTCCAGCTTTGCCAGGCGGGTGTTGACGTTGCCGCGCAGGAAGCGGATCTGCAGGTCCGGTCGACGTGTCAGCAATTGCGCCTGACGGCGCAGGCTGGACGTACCGACGATGCTGCCCACAGGCAATTCATTCAGGGACGCGTACGTGTTGGAAACGAAAGCATCACGCGGGTCTTCGCGCTCGCAGATACAAAACAGGCCCAGGCCTTCGGGGAAGTCCATGGGCACGTCTTTCATCGAATGCACGGCGATGTCGGCTTGGTTTTCCAGCAGCGCGGTTTCCAGTTCCTTGACGAACAAACCTTTGCCGCCGATCTTCGACAGTGGCGAGTCGAGCAGCTTATCGCCGCGACTGACCATGGGCACCAGTGACACCTTGAGGCCAGGGTGAGCCAGCTCCAGGCGTGCTTTGACGTATTCGGCCTGCCACAAGGCAAGGGCGCTTTTACGGGTGGCGATGCGGATTTCGCGAGAGGACATGGAGCAATCCGTACTGAATAGATACGGCAGATAATAACAGCTCAGGCAAATACGCTTTGATTTGAATCAGCAAGTGCGAGGCCTCCCTGGCCACGTCGCACCGGGATATAGAATGCAGGCCTCGCCACAACCCTTGGGCTAAAGCTGCTGCATCATCTTGCGCACACCGGCGACATGCCGCCGGCTGACGATCAACGCGTCGCCGTTGAGACCTTTAAGAAATAACTGAAAGTGCCCCAGGGGCGTGCGCTGCAGGCGCTCGATTCGCTCGCGGGCCACCAGCGCGTTGCGATGGATGCGCACGAAGCGGTCGCCGAACTCATCCTCAAGCGCCTTGAGCGGCTCATCGAGCAGCACCTCACCGCCTTGGTGGCGCAGGGTCACATACTTGTGATCAGCGATAAAATAGACCACCTCTCCCAGGGGGATCAATTCAATGCCTTTGCGTGTGCGCGCGCTGATATGGCTGCGCGGCCCATTACCACTTTGGGCGGCGGGCTGAGTCAGGGCGGCGAGCTGGACGCGGGTTGGGCGCTCGGCTTTTTTCAAGGCCTTGAGCAAGGCATCGCCAGCCACCGGCTTGGTGAGGAAACTGACACCGCTGGCTTCCAGCGTCTGCGCGGGAAACTCGTCAGTCGCGGCACAAAAGACCACGGCCGGCGGCGACTCTCGCTCGCTCAGTCGGGCGGCAACTTGCAAGCCATCAAGACCAGGCATACGGATATCAAGCAACACCACATCCGGCTTGAGGCTGTCGATCAGCGTCAACGCCTCTTCGCCCGTGGTGGCGCTTGGCTCCAATACGGTATAACCCTCGATTTCACTGACTGAACGACTCAGTCGCTCGCGGGCTTGGGGTTCGTCATCAACGATCAGGACATTCATATAGCGCTGGATTCCTGCGTGAGTCTCGCACAAGGATAGCGTAGACAGGTGCGGTGACTTGCGTCACAGCGATCCACGCTAAGACTGGCGCGAGCGGCAAAAAGTGCCCTGAGAGTGGCACCCATGTTTACCCGGACCTGTTCAATAGCGCCCAAGACCTGCTGTCTTCGGGCATCGTCGTAGGGTTTGCTGATACACAATCCGAATCCCCCCCTTTTCAATGGATAGTCTGGGCTCTGACCGCACCACCTGACTTTGGTGCATTCAAACACGGTCAGTCCAACTGTAGACGCTCGCTGAGACGACATTGCTCAATCGACAAATAAGGTTTCAATAAGCACCCGCGCCCAGTCTCGTCCTGGACGCGTCCGGCGGCAAGGCACTTAGCCATCCTTTGCGCAAATAAAATGCCGACAACCCACAGCGCCGCCTTCCCAGGCAACCCTGTTATTATCGACGGCACACTTCCCTGTCTCTTATAAGCACATCACGAGCGAATCCATGAGCACCGACAAGACCAACCAGTCCTGGGGCGGCCGCTTCAGTGAACCCGTCGACGCCTTCGTCGCCCGCTTCACCGCCTCCGTCACCTTCGACCAGCGCCTGTACCGCCATGACATCATGGGCTCCATCGCCCACGCGACGATGCTGGCCAAGGTCGGCGTGCTGACCGACGCCGAGCGCGACAGCATCATCGACGGCCTGACCACTATCCGTGGCGAGATCGAAGCCGGCACGTTCGACTGGCGCGTCGACCTGGAAGACGTGCACATGAACATCGAAGCCCGCCTCACCGACCGCATCGGTGTGACCGGCAAGAAGCTGCACACCGGCCGTAGCCGCAACGACCAGGTGGCGACCGATATCCGCCTGTGGCTGCGTGACGAAATCGACCTGATCCTGGCCGAAATCACCCGCCTGCAAAAAGGCCTGCTGGAACAGGCCGAGCGTGAAGCGGACACCATCATGCCAGGCTTCACTCATTTGCAGACCGCGCAGCCTGTGACATTCGGTCACCATTTGCTGGCCTGGTTCGAGATGCTCAGCCGCGACTACGAGCGCCTGGTGGACTGCCGCAAGCGCGCCAACCGCATGCCGCTCGGCAGCGCCGCGCTGGCCGGCACCACCTACCCGATCGACCGCGAATACACCGCGCAACTGCTGGGCTTTGACGCCGTCGGCGGCAACTCTCTGGACGGTGTGTCGGATCGTGACTTCGCCATTGAATTCTGCGCCGCCGCCAGTATCGCGATGATGCACCTGTCGCGCTTCTCCGAGGAGTTGGTGCTGTGGACCAGCGCGCAGTTCCAGTTCATCGACTTGCCGGACCGTTTCTGCACCGGCAGCTCGATCATGCCGCAGAAGAAAAACCCCGACGTGCCTGAACTGGTACGTGGCAAGAGCGGCCGTGTATTCGGCGCGCTGATGGGCCTGCTGACCCTGATGAAAGGCCAGCCGCTGGCCTACAACAAGGACAACCAGGAAGACAAGGAGCCGCTGTTCGACGCCGCCGACACCCTGCGCGACTCGCTGCGTGCGTTTGCCGACATGATTCCCGCGATCAAACCCAAACACGCGATCATGCGTGAAGCGGCACTGCGTGGGTTCTCCACCGCGACCGACCTGGCGGACTATCTCGTGCGCCGTGGCCTGCCGTTCCGCGACTGCCACGAAATCGTCGGCCATGCCGTGAAGTATGGCGTAGACACCGGCAAGGACCTGGCGGAAATGAGTCTGGAGGAACTGCGCAGGTTCAGCGACCAGATCGAACAGGATGTATTTGCCGTGCTGACCCTGGAAGGTTCGGTGAACGCCCGTAACCACATCGGCGGCACTGCGCCGGCGCAGGTGAAGGCCGCTGCTATGCGTGGCCAGGCGCTGCTCGCCAGCCGCTAAAAGCTTCGCGAGCAAGCCCGCTCCCACATTTGGAATGCATTTCAAAATGTGGGAGCGGGCTTGCTCGCGAAGGCGTCATCACAGACACCCAAATCCTATTTCCTGGCGGCAATCTTTGCCATAAAACCCGGCATCGCCGCCAGCCTGTCCGCCTCCACCTTCTGTGCGTTGGGCATTTCATTCAGACGTCCCAGCAACGCCTTGGCCTTCGGCAACTCAGCCAGCAGATCCAGCCCAAACAGCTTCTCGCCGACACCACAGGCCAGGTTCATGCTGTACATGAAATACAGATCGGCAAGGGTGAAGCTGTCGCCCGCCACGTAAGGCGCGAACTTGCCGTGCCTTCCCAGCGAACCGATCCCCAGCAGCAGCTCCGCCCTGGATTTTTCCTTGATCGCCTCCGGCACCGTCATGCCGAAAAACGCTTCGGCGAAACACGCACGCGCAGGCAACTCGATGTAGAGCTCTATTTCCCTGCACAACGCCAACACCTGAGCACGCTGGAACGGCTCGGCGGGTAGCAGCGCAGGCCCATCCTGGGTCTGCTCGATATACTCAAGGATCACACTGGTTTCGTTGATGAACCCCTGCTTGACGCCCAGCACCGGCACCTTGCCACGCGGGCTCACGGCCAGCGCTTCGGGCGTCTGCCCTGCATAAAAAGGCACCTCTTCGAACGGCAGTCCTTTCTCCAGGAGCGCCAGTTTCACCATGTTGTAGTAGTTGCTGACCGAAAATCCGTAGAGCTTGAGCATCGCAAAGCCTCCAGGCCATGTGTGGGGTTGGCTGCAAGCGTTATAGATGCCCTGGCGCGTCCTGACCAGCAGCATCACCTGCCTGAATGGCGGTAGACTGATGCCCTTTTCCTTGAGGAGCCTGCCATGAGCGAGCCAACCGATATCGACAACGACGAAGAAGAATTCACCGAAAGCACGCTGGTCCAGGCCATCGAGAACCAGATCGAAAGCGACAACCCGCCGGCGGCCAAGGCCACGTTCAACAAGCTGACGCTGGTGGGCTACGAGCAAGAAGAGATATTGAATCTGATGGCCCACGTGCTGGCCTTCGAGATCGACGCAATGCTGGATGAGGACCGCGCGTTTGATACCCAATGGTATGAAACCGCGCTGCGAGCGCTGCCGGAGCTGCCGCCCGAAAAGGAATAGTCCAGCCGCGCTGCAACATGCTGGACAGTTCGGCAAAGTGCGTTCACCTTATGGCCTGCTAGCCTCTAATAAATTTAGAACGTCTGGAGTCCTTATGTCGTATACCCCTGAGTTGGTTGCCGAACTGGAAATCCTCGTACTCTTCCCCCTGGACAGCACCAAGGAGGGTCTGAAAGTCCACCAGACCGCCGCGCCCACTGCTATCGCCGCTGCCAAACGCCTCCACGCGAAAGGTTTGATCGACCAGCCGGACGGAGGCTACCTGACCAGCCTTGGCCGGGACGCTGCAGAGCAAGCCCAAACCCTGCTGACTATCTTGACCACCGCCTCGACCAAAGAAGCCGCCTGACACCTGATACGCCCATGGAGTCCGCCCTGTGCGGATTCCGAGGGCGTTGCCGTGCCAGAGTGAAAATTCTGACGTCTAATTCCATTTCCCGCTAAACCTCCTACGCTACTGGCTGTAAACTCCTACATGGCCGCCCACGTCGGGCCCTGCGAGCCGCCGAGTTCGACATGACCCGCACCCATGAAATCCGCCCCGACCTGGACGAAGGCATCGACCGCAAGGTGCTGGCCCAATTGCGCGCGCGTTTCATGGCCCTCAACGAAGGGCGCATGGCCCGGGCGATCGAGGGGCTGACGCCGCGCCAGCAAAGCGTGCTGACCCTGCTGCCGCTGTTCTTCCACGTCAACCATCCGCTGCTGCCCGGTTATGTATCTGGCAGTACGCCAGCAGGCCTGTCGAATTACGAACCTGACCCCCAAGCCCTGTCCGAAGCACAGCGTCTGACCCGCTCGTTCTCCTACAAGCCACGCCACGGCAACCCGCCAACACCTATCCACGGCCTGTTCCTGATGGGCAGCCTGGGCACGCTGGCCCAGGCCGACCAGAGCGATATGGACGTGTGGGTCTGCCACGCCGCCGACCTGAGCGAGAATGAACTGGCCGAGCTGCGCAAGAAATGCCAGTTGCTGGAAGCCTGGGCCCTGAGCATGGGCGCCGAGGCGCACTTCTTCCTCATCGAGCCGACACGCTTCGTGCTCGGCGAGCGCGACACCCAACTCAGTTCGGATGACTGCGGCACCACCCAGCATTACCTGCTGCTGGACGAGTTCTACCGCACCGCGATCTGGTTGGCCGGGCGTACGCCGATCTGGTGGCTGGTGCCGGTGTATGAAGAAACCCGCTATGCCGAGTTCACCCACACGCTGATCAGCAAGCGCTTTATCCGCGGCGATGAAACCCTCGACCTTGGTCACCTGGCGCACATCCCCCCCGGCGAATTTATCGGCGCCGGGCTGTGGCAACTGTTCAAGGGCATCGAGTCGCCCTACAAGTCGGTGCTCAAACTGCTGCTGACCGAGGTCTACGCCAGCGAACACCCGAATGTGCAGTGCCTGAGCCTGCGCTTCAAGCGGGCGGTATTCGCCAACCAGATGGACCTGGACGAGCTGGACCCGTACATCGTGGTGTACCGCCGCATCGAGGAATACCTCAAGGCCCGCAACGAGCCCGAGCGTCTGGAGCTGGTGCGGCGCGCGCTGTACCTGAAGGTCAACCGCAAGCTCAGCGCCGGCCAGCGCACCACCAGTTGGCAACGGCTGTTACTGGAGCGTCTGGCCCATGAATGGGGCTGGAACCAGCGCCAACTGGCACTGCTTGACAGCCGCAGCCAATGGAAAGTGCGCCAGGTCGCGTCCGAGCGCAGGGCACTGGTCAACGAGCTCAATTACAGTTATCGCTTCCTGACTCAGTTCGCGCGCACCGAGCAGACCGTGAGCCTGATCAACAAGCGCGACCTCAACGTGCTGGGCCGGCGCCTGTACGCCGCCTTTGAACGCAAGGCCGGCAAAGTCGAGTTCATCAACCCCGGCATCGCCCCGGATTTGGCCGAAGACACCCTGACGCTGGTGCAGTCGCCCAACCGCAAGGAACCGGGCCAGCACCACTGGGGCCTGTACAACGGCAACCTCACCGCCCTGGAATGGGAGCATTTTGCGCCGATCAAGCGCAGCCGCGACCTGCTGGAAATGCTCACCTGGTGCCATCGCAACGGCGTGATCGACAGCAGCACGCGGCTGGCGCTGCACCCCGGCACCAGCGACATGACCGAATTCGAGCTGTTCAACCTGCTGGGCAGCCTGCAACAGGCCATCGCCCTGCCCCTGGCCAGCGTTGATGAAGAGCGCCTGCTGCGCTCGGCAGTGCCCGAAGAAGTGTTGCTGCTGATCAACGTTGGCGTCGACCCGCTCAAGCATCACCGCGACCTGAATATCCTGATGACCACCGAGCGCACCGACTCCCTGAGTTATGCCGGCGTGCGCGACAACCTGGTGTTGACCTTGGACCAGGTCACGCTCAACAGTTGGAACGAGGTGATGGTCAGCCGCTACGACGGCCCCCACGCCTTGCTCGACTGCCTGCGCGATTACCTCAACCAGTTGCCGCCGGATCACTTGCCAAGACTGCGGGTGCGCTGCTTCTGTCACAACCGTGCGCCGTTCATCGCGCAGCGCGTGGAAGAAATCTTCGACACGGCGCAGAACCTGCTGCTGGGTCAGTCCAACCATCGCTATCTATTGCAGGTGCAACAGCACTATCACGTGATGGAGTTGATGCCGGGCCAGGCCACCCATGTGTCACTGCCGACCCAGGATGCACTGATCGCCTACCTCAGCGAAGAACTCGCCCGCTACAGCCCGCTGCATCTGGATGCCATGGCGCTGGAGGATCACGACCTGGCGTTGCTGCTGCCAATGGGCTTGGCCGATTGCGTGCAGGTGTTCTACCGGGTCAACGAAGGTTTCGCCGAGTTGTATGTGTTGGATGAATTCAACGCGCTCTGGCAGCAACGCCTGCCATTCCATGATGAGCAGGGCCTGTTGGCGCCGGTGCAGCGCTTTCTGCAATCGATCATCTATCGCCGGGAGGCGCTGTCGCCGCTGGACCCGCAACAACCGTTGGGCGCGGTGCAGACGCTGTTTTACCAGCTGCTGCCCTCGGGCAGCGGCCGCGCTCGCAGCATCGAACCGCGACCGGTGCCGATGGACCCGGCGAACAAACCTTTTTATGACGTGCAGGCGATTATCGCCAAGGCAGCGCCTGGCCAGGTCGGCATTACCCTGTATTGCGATCAGCGCGAATTTTCCGAACTGGAATTTGGCGACCAACTGTTTGCAGTGGTCGCCCGGGAAATCGTCGGGCAACGCCGGGAAATCGAACGGTACCGCTGCTACATCACCGATCTGGACCTGTCTGGGCTGATCGGCGATGTGCAAAGCCCGAGTAACCTGTACCTGCGTTACAAGGCCGAACTGGAGCTGTCGCTCAACGAGGCGCTGAGCCAGATATAGAGAGCATGTGTATTTACACATGTGTAGTGAGCGGGCTTGCCCCGCGCTGGGTGGCGAAGCCGCCCCAATAAAGACACTGTCGAGTTCCAGATAGAACCGAGTCGCCTGGTTTGGGGCCGCTGCGCAGCCCAGCGCGGGCAAGCCCGCTCACTACAATATCGATTTAAAGAGGGAACGCGCCGCCATCCTTAGGTTGGCCTTCGACGCTGAGCAGTTCCAGCTTGAGGGTCTTGCCGCCGGGTGCCGGCCAGTCGATATGCTGGCCCACTTGCAGGCCGAGCAAGGCGCTGCCCACCGGGGCCAGGATCGAGATCTTGCCCTCATCGGCGTTTGCGTCTTTCGGATAGACCAGGGTCAGGTGGTAATCCTTGCCGCTGCCTTGCTCGCGGCAATGCACGCTGGAGTTCATGGTCACGACACTTGCAGGCACTTCATCGTGGCCAACCACTTCTTCGGCGCGGTCGAGTTCGTGTTGCAACGCTTCGACGCCGGGAAACTCGTCGCCCAAGCGGTCGATCAATTGCTCCAGACGCTGCACGTCAAGACGGGTGAGGATGATGGACGGTGCGGTGGTCATGATTCAGGCAGACTCCTTTTTTCTGCACAAAAAAGCAAAACCCCGCCAGGAAAAGGCGGGGTTCTCACGGGCCTCGATGAGTTGAGGCGTACCCGGACACTACCACAGCGTCACAAATAAACAAGACGACTCTCAGGCGTGGGCCCGGCGCTGCTCGGCTTCGGCACAGATCACGCGGCGCCTCTCATCGTCGGCAGAGCGCCATTCGCGGATATCTTCCACATGGCGGAAGCAGCCGAGGCAGACTTTCTGCTCGTCCAGACGACACAAACTGATACAAGGTGACGGCACCGCCGGGCTGACGTTACTGAACAGCGGCTTGGGCGGGCGTACCGGTGCAGGCTGGGTCACGATCAGTTCTCGTCCTGGCCCAACTCATCAAAGTCCAGCTCGGCGCCGGTATATTCCTGGACCAGACGAGCGAGCATCTCGCCCAGCAGCTCTTCACTCTTGTCGCACTGCCATTTGCCGCTTTCTTCGTCGTAATCGAAGTGAACACCACCGGAGCGCGCCGCCAGCCACAGCTGACGCAATGGCTCCTGGCGACTGAAGATCAGTTGCTGGCCGCTCTCGAACTTGACGGTCAGCACGCCCGCCGAGTTTTCCAGGTCCACGTCCAGGCCACTCTCGTCGAAAATATCTTCCAGCGCCTGCTGGGTCGCATCCACCAGGTCGTGAAAACGGGCTTCGGTCAAACTCATTGTGGCAACCTCAAAAGTGTCTGGTTTTGCTCAAGCGCCGCACGATACGGGCGAGCCCCGCCGATTGCAAAGGATACCGATTCCAACACGATTGACGGTGTGAAATATCCTCAACCAGCGTAGTCCGCTTCTCGGTTATCTCGGCAAACCCCCGCCGGACGGGTATTCCAGCGCATAGGCAAGCCGGCGGGTGGTCGGTATACTCGGGCGCAATTAATGCATATTCAAGGATTTCGCCATGAAGCGCCTGATCTCTTCCCTTGCTGCGCTCGTCGCGGTCGCTTGCCTCGTTAGTGCCTGTGGTCAAAAAGGCCCGTTGTACCTGCCCGATGACAGTAAAGACCCGAATGAGCAGGCGCAATCGTCGCAAAAGCCGTCAAAAGCGCATAAGCACGATACCTACGAATAAGGGAACTCCATGGACGCTTTTAACTACCGGGACGGCGAGCTGTTCGCGGAAGGCGTGGCGTTGTCCGCGATTGCCGAGCGCTTTGGGACCCCGACCTATGTGTATTCCCGTGCACATATCGAAGCCCAATACCGCTCCTTCACCGACCCCTTGGACGGCGTGCCGCACCTGGTGTGCTACGCGGTCAAGGCCAACTCCAACCTGGGTGTACTCAATGTCCTGGCGCGCCTGGGCGCCGGTTTCGACATCGTATCCCGTGGCGAGCTGGAACGTGTACTGGCTGCCGGCGGCAAGGCTGACAAGATCGTTTTCTCCGGCGTCGGCAAGAGCCGCGATGACATGCGCCGCGCCCTCGAAGTGGGCGTACATTGCTTCAACGTCGAATCCACTGACGAGCTGGAGCGCCTGCAAATCGTCGCCGCCGAGATGGGCGTTCGCGCGCCGATCTCGCTGCGCGTCAACCCGGACGTCGATGCTGGCACCCACCCGTACATTTCCACCGGTCTCAAAGAGAACAAGTTCGGCATCGCCATTGCCGACGCCGAGGACGTGTACATCCGCGCCGCGCAGTTGCCGAACCTGGAAGTATTGGGCGTCGACTGCCATATCGGCTCGCAACTGACCAGCCTGCCGCCCTTCCTCGATGCGCTCGACCGCCTGCTGGCGCTGACCGACCGCCTCGGCGAGTGCGGCATCTACCTGCAGCACATCGACCTGGGTGGCGGTGTGGGCGTGCAGTATCGCGACGAAGAGCCGCCGCTGATCGCCGATTACATCCGGGCCGTGCGCGAGCGTACCGAAGGCCGAGGCCTGGCGCTGATGTTCGAGCCGGGCCGTTATATCGTCGCCAATGCCGGCGTGCTGCTGACCCAGGTCGAGTACCTCAAGCACACCGAATACAAGGATTTCGCCATCGTCGATGCGGCGATGAACGACCTGATCCGCCCGGCGCTGTACCAGGCCTGGATGAATGTCACCGCCGTGACGCCTCGCGACAGCGAAGCGCGCACTTATGACATCGTCGGACCGATCTGCGAGACCGGCGACTTCCTGGCCAAGGAGCGTCAGTTGGCCCTGGAAGAGGGCGACCTGCTGGCCGTACATTCGGCCGGTGCCTACGGGTTTGTCATGAGTTCCAACTACAACACCCGCGGGCGTGCCGCCGAGGTGCTGGTGGACGGTGATCAAGCGATTGAAGTGCGTCGCCGCGAGACGGTAGCCGAGTTGTATGCTGGCGAAAGCCTGCTGCCGGAGTAAGCCATGCTGCTGCGTTTTACCAAGATGCACGGGCTGGGCAATGATTTCATGGTCCTCGACCTGGTCAGCCAGCACGCGCACATCCTGCCCAAACACGCTAAACAGTGGGGCGACCGTCATACCGGCATCGGTTTCGACCAATTGCTGCTGGTGGAAGCGCCGACCAACCCGGAGGTGGATTTCCGTTACCGGATTTTCAACTCCGACGGTTCCGAAGTGGAACAGTGCGGCAACGGTGCGCGCTGCTTCGCACGCTTCGTGCTGGACAAGCGTCTGACCGCCAAACGGCAGATTCGCGTCGAGACCAAGGGCGGCGTGATCGAACTGGACATCCGCAGTGACGGCCAGATCAGCGTCAACATGGGCGCGCCACGCCTTGTGCCGGCGGACATTCCGTTCCAGGCGCCCGAGCAGGCCCTCAGTTATGCGCTGGACGTGGACGGCAACACCGTGGATATCGCCGCCGTGTCCATGGGCAACCCCCACGCCGTGCTGCGGGTCCATGACATCAACCATGCGCCCGTGCATGAACTGGGGCCGAAGATCGAACACCACCCGCGCTTTCCGGCGCGGGTCAACGTAGGGTTCCTGCAGGTGATCGACCGTTCCCGCGCGCAATTGCGCGTGTGGGAACGCGGCGCCGGCGAAACCCAGGCCTGCGGTACCGGTGCGTGCGCCGCTGCCGTGGCCGCGATCAGCCAGGGCTGGATGGATTCGCCGCTGCTGATCGACCTGCCCGGCGGACGCTTGTCCATCGAGTGGGCAGGCCCTGGCCACCCAGTGATGATGACTGGACCGGCCTCGCGCGTATACGAAGGACAGGTCCGTCTATGAGTGAGTCAAGCCAATGACCGATAAGCCTCAAGTACCCGCACACGCCAACCCGAGCGATAGCCTGGAGGCCGCTGCCGTCGCGGCGTACCTCGAGGCTAATCCGGACTTCTTCGTCGACCATGAAGAACTGCTGGCGGCCCTGCGCATTCCTCACCAGCGCGGCGATACCGTGTCGCTGGTGGAGCGGCAGATGAAGATCCTGCGTGAGCGCAATATCGAGATGCGCCACAAGCTCTCGCACCTGATGGATGTCGCCCGCGACAACGACCGCCTGTTCGACAAGACCCGCCGCCTGATCCTCACCCTGATGGACGCCAGCAGCCTGGAAGAAACGGTGATTGCCGTGGAAGACAGCCTGCGCCAGGATTTCCAGGTGCCCTTTGTCAGCCTGATCCTGTTCAGCGACAACCCGATGCCGGTGGGTCGCTGGGTCAGCGGCAGCGACGCGCAGACTGCGATCGGCGGCTTGCTGTCCGAGGGCAAGACCATCAGCGGCACCCTGCGTGAGCATGAACTGGACTTCCTGTTTGGTGCCGAACAGCGCCAACAGATCGGCTCCACCGCCGTGGTCGCCCTCAGCCATCAGGGCCTGCATGGCGTCCTGGCCATCGCCAGCCGCGATCCCGCGCACTACAAGAGTTCGGTGGGCACGTTGTTCCTCACCTATATCGCCGAAGTACTTGGTCGCGTATTGCCGCGCTTCACCACTGCCCTGCGCGCGGTGCGCTAGCCATGGAGCGGCAACTGGACGCTTACTGCGCTCACCTGCGCAACGAGCGCCAGGTGTCGCCCCATACCCTGGAAGCCTACCGCCGGGACTTGAACAAGGTCATGGCGTTCTGCGAGAAACACCAGATCAGCAGCTGGAAGGCCCTGGATATCCAGAGCCTGCGCAGCCTGGTCGCGCGCCTGCACCAGGCGGGCCAGTCTTCGCGCAGCCTGTCGCGCCTGCTCTCGGCGGTACGTGGGCTCTATCACTACCTGAACCGTGAAGGCCTGTGCGACCACGACCCGGCCAATGGCCTGTCGCCGCCCAAGGGCGAGCGGCGCCTGCCCAAGACCCTGGACACCGACCGCGCCCTGCAATTGCTGGATGGCGCCGTCGAGGATGACTTCCTGGCCCATCGCGACCAGGCGATCCTGGAGCTGTTCTATTCTTCGGGCTTGCGCCTGTCGGAGCTGACCGGCCTGAACCTGGATCAACTGGACCTGGCGGACGGCCTGGTGCAAGTGCTCGGCAAAGGCAGCAAGACCCGCGTCCTGCCAGTTGGCCGCAAGGCGCAGGAAGCCTTGCAGCGTTGGCTACCGCTGCGACTGCTGACTAACCCGGCGGATGACGCGGTATTTGTCAGCCAGCAAGGCCGGCGCCTGGGGCCCCGGGCGATTCAGGTGCGCGTCAAGGCAGCCGGCGAGCGCGAATTGGGGCAGAACCTGCACCCGCACATGCTGCGACACTCGTTTGCCAGCCACCTGCTGGAATCGTCCCAGGACTTGCGCGCGGTGCAGGAGTTGCTCGGCCACTCCGATATCAAGACCACACAAATCTACACCCACCTGGACTTTCAACACCTGGCAACGGTGTACGACAGCGCCCATCCACGGGCCAAACGCATCAAGGGCGGCGACTCATGAGTATCAAGCTGATCACCTTCGACCTAGACGACACGCTCTGGGACAACGTACCCGTCATCATCAGCGCCGAAGCGTCGATGCGCGAATGGCTGGCGGTCCACGCCACCAAGGTGGGCGACCTGCCCCTCGAACATTTCGCCAGCTTGCGTCAGCAGGTGCTGGAGCGTCATCCCGAGCTGAAGCACCGCATCAGCCTGCTGCGTCACCGGGTGTTGATGCATGCGTTTGAAGAGGCCGGTTATCCACAGCCTGAAGCCACGCAGATGGCGGATGTGTGCTACGAGGCGTTCATTCATGCGCGGCATCAACTCACTGTATTTCCTGAAGCCGAGCCAATGTTGAAAGCCCTGCGCCAGGACTTTTTGCTGGGGGTGATCACCAACGGCAATGCCGATGTGCAGCGCGTGGGCCTGGCGGACTATTTCCACTTTGCCCTGCGTGCCGAAGATATCGGCATCGCCAAGCCGGATGCGCGCTTGTTTCAGGAGGCGTTGCAACGCGGTGGGGTGGACGCCGGTGCTGCGGTGCATGTGGGCGACCATCCGGGAGATGACATTGCCGGAGCGCAGCAGGCCGGGCTGCGGGCGGTGTGGTTCAACCCGACGGGCAAGGTGTGGGAAGGGGATAGAGCCCCAGATGCGCAGGTTCGCAGCCTTACTGAGTTGCCGCCGTTGCTGAGTAGCTGGAATCAGCGCTGAACCCATGTGGGAGCTGGCTTGCCTGCGATTGCGGAGTATCTGCTAGCCCTGTGTTGTCTGGCCCACCGCTATCGCAGGCAAGCCAGCTCCCACAGGAATTGTGGCAGGCTTGCAGTTATGCACCAGGCATGAAAAAGCCCGCAGCGACGGCGGGCCTTTTCGGCAAGCGCGAGGCAGACCTTAAATAGGTCGGCTGCCGTACTTGTTGTCCGGCTTCTTCGGAGGATCGGCAACCACATTGGGCTCGACTTCGACCACTTTGCCGCCTTTGGCGAGGAACTCTTCCATCGCACGGGCCAGGGCATCGCGCTCTTTGTTCTTGGCCTCAACGCTGGGCAGTTCGTCTACCGAAACAGCAGCTTTGGCCTTGCCTTTGGCTTTGGGAGCGGCATCATCGCCAGCACTGTCATCAAGGTCTTCAGCAACGTCATCAGCCGCCACTTCAAGACTTTCTTCAGTGTCCTCTTCGTCACCTACTTCAAGGTCGTCGTTTTCCAGATCATCGTCGCTCATGTTCTACCTCATGACTTGCGAAAAGCAGATTAGTTATAGCCCAGCTTCCACCTCTGTCGAGGCCGCCGGAAAAAAATCAACATCCACCAGATAACCAGTGGCTTATGCCCCATCACCGTGCAAGGTGGCGAGGACTTTACGGGCACCGCCATGATCGCGGTGCTCGCCCAGATAAACACCTTGCCAGGTGCCCATCGCCAAGCGGCCGGCCTTGACCGGCAAACTCAGCTGGCAGCCCAGGAGACTGGCCTTGAAGTGCGCCGGCAGATCATCCGGACCTTCGTCGTTGTGTTCAAACCCTGCACGCCCTTGCGGCACCAGCGAGTTGAAAAAACGCTCGAAGTCACGGCGAACCGCCGGGTCGGCATTCTCGTTGACCGTCAACGAGGCCGAGGTGTGCTGCAGCCACAGATGCAACAGACCGACGCGACACGCCTTTAATTCAGGCAAGCCGGCCAGCAACTCATCGGTTACCAGGTGAAAGCCCCGAGGCTTGGCCCGCAGGGTAATCAGGGTCTGTTGCCACATACAGTTCTCCGCCCATCGGCGCGCATTCTAGCGCGCTCTGGGAAAAAACAAAGTGCCGAATACGCCCACATGCCTGTAAGACATTGGCACGCTTGAAAGTGTCGTGTGTATCCCACCACAAATGCAGCATAAAACCGGCACAGATTGTTATGACTGACAAACGCCAGGCAAAAAAATGCCCGGCAAGCCGGGCATTTTTTTTCGCGTACTTACAAGTTGTAGCCGCGCTCGTTGTGTTGCGCCAGGTCGAGGCCAACAGCCTCTTCCTCTTCGGTTACCCGCAGGCCCATGACCATGTCCAGCACCTTGAGGATGACGTAAGTCACGATCGCTGTGTAAAGCACAGTGAAGCCCACGCCTTTGCACTGGATCCAGACTTGTGCGGCGACGTCCGTCACGGTGCCGAAGCCGCCCAATGCAGGCGCTGCGAACACACCGGTGAGGATCGCACCGACGATACCGCCGATACCGTGCACGCCGAATGCGTCCAGGGAGTCATCGTAGCCCAGCTTGCGCTTGAGGCTGGTCGCGCAGAAGAAGCAGATCACACCGGCGACCAGGCCGATCACCAGCGCACCCATCGGGCCCACGGTGCCAGCAGCCGGAGTGACTGCAACCAGGCCGGCCACTACGCCCGAGGCAATGCCCAATGCGCTTGGCTTACCGTGGGTGAGCCACTCGGCGAACATCCAGCCCAGCGCTGCGGCAGCGGTCGCAATCTGAGTGACGAGCATCGCCATGCCGGCAGTGCCGTTGGCCGCGGCGGCGGAACCGGCGTTGAAGCCGAACCAGCCGATCCACAGCATGGCTGCACCGATCAGGGTGTAACCGAGGTTGTGCGGCGCCATCGGGGTGGTCGGGAAGCCTTTACGCTTGCCGAGCACGATGCACGCTACCAGGCCAGCCACACCGGCGTTGATGTGCACCACGGTGCCACCGGCGAAGTCCAGCACACCCCAGTCCCACATCAGGCCGCCGTTACCGCTCCATACCATGTGCGCGATTGGCGCATAGACCAGGGTGAACCAGATAGCCATGAAGATCAGCATCGCGGAAAACTTCATGCGTTCGGCGAACGCACCGACAATGAGTGCCGGAGTGATGATGGCGAAGGTCATCTGGAAGGTGATGAACACCGCTTCCGGGAACAGCGCCGCAGGCCCGGTGATGCTGGCCGGGGTAACGCCCGCCAGGAACGCCTTGCCCATGCCGCCGAAGAAGGAATTGAAGTTGACCACACCCTGTTCCATACCGGTGGTATCGAACGCGATGCTATAGCCGTAGACAACCCACAGGATGCTGATCAGGCCGGTGATGGCAAAACATTGCATCATCACCGACAGAATATTCTTGGAACGAACCATGCCGCCGTAGAAAAGCGCCAGGCCGGGGATGGTCATGAACAGCACCAGAGCGGTGGCGGTCAGCATCCACGCAGTGTCGCCGGAATTGAGGACTGGAGCAGCCACTTCGTCTGCCGCCATGGCCAGGCTTGGCATTACGATGGACAACAGGGCTCCGAGCCCTGCGAATTTACGCAGAGTCATATTGTTTTCTCCTGGGGCGTTGGGGTTTGGCGGCTTAGATTGCGTCGGTATCGGTTTCGCCGGTACGGATGCGAATAGCCTGTTCCAGATTGACCACGAAGATCTTGCCGTCACCGATCTTGCCGGTGTTGGCGGCCTTGGTTATCGCCTCGATAACCCGGTCAAGATCCTTGTCGTCAATGGCGACATCAATCTTCACCTTCGGCAGGAAATCGACCACGTATTCCGCGCCGCGATACAGCTCGGTATGACCCTTCTGCCGACCGAAGCCCTTGACCTCAGTAACGGTAATGCCCTGCACGCCGATCTCGGACAACGACTCGCGTACATCGTCCAACTTGAACGGCTTGATGATGGCAGTGACTAGCTTCATGAAAACTCTCTCCCGAATTGGTGGACTTGCCCCAGGAAAACAAACCCGTCTCAAGTCTAAGCGCAGTGCCTGGCTTTGTAACGCATCGTCGCCTCGGCATTTGCCTTTGCGACGCCAGCGAACCACTGGTGACGAAACCTGTACCCCTGATCCGTCGGCGCACTGCATTCGTCACAGCGACTGCATCAGTGCATGGGTCATGATCGTCTAAGCAGAAACCTTGCCAGCTCCGTAAAAGCCACTGAAATCAGTCCTTTGCCCACTGATGCCCACCCTCGGGGCTTTCCGTGGGCGCCAATGCGCACTGAAACGGTGCGCAAGCGCCCGGCGTACTGCGCGAAAACCGTGCGCTCGCCGCCCTGGAAAAGACTATAGGCGCTGCGTGATACACTGCCCGCCAACAGTTATTCCGGAATATTTCCCATGCTCGCGCCAAAAGATTTCCTCGACGCCCTGAGCGGCCACGCCTCTCGCTTGTTCAGCGGTGAAACCCAACTGCCCCGCAATGAAATCGAAAGCCAGTTCAAGGCGCTGCTGCAAAGCGGCTTCAGCAAACTCGACCTGGTGAGCCGGGAAGAGTTTGATAGCCAGATGGTAGTGCTTGCGCGCACCCGTGCGCGGTTGGAGAGCCTGGAGGCAAAAGTCGCCGAGCTGGAAGCCAAACTCACACCCACCACCCCTGAATAAACGCGCTCAATGTGGGAGCTGGCTTGCCTGCGATAGCGGTGGGTCAGCTGATAAAACCCATCACAGACTCACCGCTATCGCAGGCAAGCCAGCTCCCACACGGGTCCTGCGCACCCTCACGGATACGTTCTGTAAAACCTCCCCCGCCTCGCTTTCCTCTACCTCGTCTACCCTTGAAAAACCGCAGGAAGCGGCCTCCCATTTCAAAGGAACGAGCATGTCCCTCGCCATCGTCCATAGCCGCGCCCAGATCGGCGTCGAAGCCCCCGCCGTCACCGTCGAAGTGCATATGGCCAATGGTTTGCCGTCCCTGACACTCGTGGGCCTGCCGGAAACGGCGGTCAAGGAAAGCAAGGACCGCGTGCGCAGTGCCATCCTCAATTCAGCCCTGCAATATCCGGCCCGCCGCATCACGCTCAACCTCGCGCCCGCCGACCTGCCCAAGGACGGCGGGCGTTTTGATTTGGCGATTGCCCTGGGGATCCTGGCGGCCAGCGTCCAGGTGCCGGCGTTGATGCTTGATGAGGTGGAATGCCTGGGTGAGTTGGCGCTGTCCGGCGAGGTGCGGGCGGTCAAAGGTGTGCTGCCTGCCGCGCTGGCGGCGCGCAAGGCCGGGCGCACCGTGATAGTGCCTCGGGCGAATGCCGAGGAAGCGTGCCTGGCGTCGGGGTTGAAGGTGATTGCCGTGGATCACTTGCTGCAGGTCGTTGCGCACCTGAACGGGCATGTGCCGATTGAGCCCTACAAGTCCGATGGCTTGCTGTACCTGAATAAACCTTACCCCGATCTGAATGAGGTCCAGGGCCAGTTGGCGGCCAAGCGCGCATTACTGATCGCTGCGGCGGGGGCGCACAACCTGTTGTTCAGCGGCCCGCCCGGCACCGGCAAGACCTTGCTCGCCAGCCGCCTGCCCGGCCTGCTGCCACCGTTGAGTGAGCAGGAAGCCCTGGAAGTCGCCGCGATACAGTCAGTGGTCAGTCTCGCGCCGCTGAGCCATTGGCCGCACCGGCCGTTTCGCCAGCCACATCACTCGGCATCCGGACCTGCGCTGGTGGGCGGCGGATCAAAGCCGCAACCAGGGGAAATTACCCTGGCCCATCACGGCGTACTGTTTCTGGATGAATTGCCGGAGTTCGACCGCAAGGTGCTGGAGGTGTTGCGCGAACCTTTGGAGTCGGGGCATATCGTGATTTCCCGTGCCCGTGATCGCGTGAGCTTTCCGGCACGCTTCCAACTGGTGGCCGCCATGAACCCCTGCCCTTGCGGCTACCTGGGCGAACCGAGCGGACGTTGTCGCTGTACACCGGAGCAGATTCAGCGCTATCGCAACAAGCTGTCCGGGCCGTTGATGGATCGTATCGACCTGCACCTGACCGTTGCACGGGAAGCCACTGCGTTGAATCCAGCCCAACAGGCTGGCGATAACACCGCAAAGGCCGCAGCAGAGGTGGCCAAGGCCCGGGAACGCCAGGAGCGGCGTCAGGGTTGTGCGAATGCCTTCCTTGATCTGCCCGGGCTGCGCAAGCACTGCAAGCTGGCAAAGGTGGATGAAGGCTGGCTGGAGAGTGCCTGCGAGCGACTGACGTTGTCGTTGCGCGCGGCCCATCGCCTGCTCAAGGTGGCACGTACCCTGGCGGATCTGGATCACGTGGACGCCATCACCCGGGACCATCTCAAGGAGGCTTTGCAATACCGCCCGGCGGCGATCACTTGAGCCATAGGCGGGACGATTTGTGTGGGAGCTGGCTTGCCTGCGATAGCATCACATCGGTGTGTATGGGGAACCGAGGTGCCTGCATCGCGGGCAAGCCCGGCTCCCACACAAATCCACACACAGCTGCGGTGTCTCCCGGCTCAGACTTCAGCGGAAGCGGTCTACTTCATGCCGCAAGCCCGCTGCCAGAGTTTCCAGCTCCTTCGCCGTAATCGCCAGGTTCGACACCACCTCACGCTGTTCGCTGTTGGCCAGCGCAATGCTCTGCAGGTTGCTGCTGAGCAAGGTCGCGGTGCTGCTCTGCTCCTGGGTGGCGGTGGTGATCGCGGCGAACTGCTCGCCGGCCGAGCGGCTTTGCTCGTCGATGCGCGCCAGCGCCGAAGCGACATCGGCGTTGCGCGACAGGCCTTCCTGCATCAACACATTGCCCTGCTCCATGGTGCTGATGGCGTTGCCGGTTTCCTGCTGGATGCTCTGGATCATCCCGGAAATTTCATCGGTGGCTTGGCGCGTGCGCGAGGCCAGGTTGCGCACTTCGTCGGCGACTACGGCAAAACCACGTCCTTGTTCACCCGCCCGTGCGGCTTCAATGGCGGCGTTGAGTGCCAGCAAGTTGGTCTGTTCGGCAATCGAGGTGATCACCCCGACGATACCGCCGATTTCCTGAGAGCGTTGGCCCAGGGTGTTGATCACCGTAGCGGTGCTGTTCAGGGCGGCGGCGATGTGTTCCAGGGACGACGAGGCCTCTTGCATCGAGTTACGCCCGATGCGGGTTTGCTGGGCGTTTTCCTGGGCCAGACGCTCGGTGGCGCCCATGTTGTCGGCAATGTTCAGCGAGGTAGCGCTGAACTCTTCCACCGCGCCCGCCATGCTGGTGATTTCGCCGGACTGCTGCTCCATGCCTTCATAGGCGCCGCCGGACAAGCCGGACAACGCCTGGGCGCGGCTATTGACCTGTTCGGCCGCCGTGCGAATGTGCGAGACCATGGTCGACAACGCTTCACCCATCTGGTTGAAGCTGCGCGCCAGTTGGCCGATTTCGTCATGGCTGGACACGTTCAAGCGTGCGCTCAAGTCACCCGCGCCCAAGGCTTCGGCCTGGCGCACCAGATCGCTCAACGGTGCCAGCTTGCTGCGCAGCAACCACACCGTGGCGCCGACCGCCAACAGCATTGCGAGCACGCTGCCGATCACCAGGCGAATGCCGACATCCCAGGTCACCGAACGAATCTCGGCCTTGGGCATGCTGGCTACCACGGCCCAGGGCCCGCCTTCGAAAGGGACCGAAACGCTATAGAAATCTTCGCTTTTGTCAGCCCAGAAGCGGCCCACGCCCGGGGTCTTGGCCAGGTCCAGCATCACCGGGACCGCCTGGTCAGGCGTTTGCACGCCGGCTGGCGGCACCAGCCAGCGTTTTTGTTCATCCAGCAACGCGAGAGAACCCGTCTGGCCGATCCTGAAACGCTTGAGGTTTTCAAACTGCGTGTTCTGAGCGTCGGTGTAGTCGAAGCCGATGAACAGCACCGCAATCACTTTGCCGCTGGCGTCGCGCACCGGGCTGTATTGAGTCATGTAGGAGCGGTCAAACAGCACCGCACGACCGATGTAGGTCTGCCCGCTGGAAACACGCGGATACGCCGGCCCATTGCGATCGAGCACAGTGCCGATGGCGCGGTTGCCGTCCTGCTTGGTCAGGGAGGTGCTGACGCGAATGAAGTCGTCACCGCTGCGCACAAAGACCGTGGCCACGCCACCGGACATCTGCTTGAACTCGTCGACCTTGTCGAAGTTGTTATTGAGGACCTCGCTGCCCAGGTACAGGCTCGGCGTCTGTACACCGGCGACGGCGACTTGCTGGTCCGCCCGCACGCTCAAGCCGGCGCTGAAGCGCTTCTCGAAAAGCCCCGTCAGACGCTCGGTGCTCTCACGCAGCGTGCTGTGGAACGTATTGAGCTGGTCAGCGAGCAGTCGCGCCTCGCTGGCCAAGTGTTCCTCACGGGTAGCGAGGTTGGCGGCGTCCAGCGAACGCAGGGCAAAAACGGTGCTGCCACCAATGGCGACAGCCAGGATCACGGCAAGCGCGATCCCGAGTTGAGAGGCGATCCGAGCGCGAGGTTGAGACATGACAGCTCCTGGCCGAGGCCAGGATCATCCTGATCTCATCGCTACTCGGCAATTATCTAGTGAGGAATCGTTGGTGCACGACTGTTCCAACACACCTTCTTCGGCAGGCAAAGGCAATACTTGAGCGCGTCACAGGGATATCTCGCAAACGATTGCATCAGGGTCCTGTTTGCCCTTGATTGAGCCGTTCAACATAGGGCAAGTCCATGGCGTCGACTTCCGCCTGCAGAAACTCCGCCAGCCGCCGCAAGCGCTCGCCGCCAGGGCGGGTCTTCGGCCAGACCAGGTAGTAGCTCTCGCCACTGGCCACGGCGGTTGGCCATGGCAGGCTAAGCCGGCCCTGGGCCACGTCTTCGGCCACCATCAGCAAGTCCCCCATGGACACGCCGTAGCCTCGGGCGGCGGCGATCATGCCGAGTTCGAGGGTATCGAAGACCTGGCCACCCTTGAGCGACACCTGGGACGACAGCCCCATGCGCTCCAGCCAACTGCGCCAATCGCGACGGTCGGGCGTGGGGTGCAACAATTCGGCAGTGGCCAGGCGGGCCGCGTCCCATGGGCCATCCTCCAGCAGGTTCGGCGCGCCCACGGGAATCAGCAATTCCGGGAACAGATAACACGCCTCCCAGTCCGCCGGAAAATGGCCGAAGCTCAGCAGCACCGCGCAATCGAAGGGCTCCTGGTTGAAGTCCACTTCGTCAATGTTCATCCAGGCGCTGGTCAATTGCACCTCATTGCCCGGCTGCAAGGCCCGGAAGCGACTGAGCCGCGCCAGCAACCAGCGCATGGTCAGGGTCGACGGCGCCTTCATGCGCAGGATGTCATCTTCTGCGTTCAGGGTATGGCAGGCACGCTCCAGTGCGGCGAAGCCTTCGCGCACGCCCGGCAACAACAGGCGCGCCGCTTCAGTGAGCTGCAAGGTTCGACCATTGCGCTGGAACAGGCGGCAAGCGAAGTGCTCCTCCAGCGTGCGGACATGTCGGCTCACTGCACTTTGCGTAATGGACAGCTCCTGCGCCGCGCGGGTAAAGGAGTTGTGCCGAGAAGCGGCTTCGAAGGCCCGCAAGGCATAAAGCGGAGGAAGACGACGCGACATATGGAAACCTCGCACAGAACAATGCCGCACCCTAGCATGAGTTTTAATCATGCGAACGATCGCATTTATCCCTTTGTGCAATGGGCTGGGAGCGCCGAGAATCAACCCTTTCCTTAACCCTCCGACTTTTCGAGCGTGATGATCATGCAGCATCCGGCACGTACCGAACTCTGGGCTATTCTGCGGCTGTCAGGGCCGTTGATTGCCTCACAGTTGGCGCACATGCTGATGGTGCTGACCGACACCCTGATGATGGCCCGCCTGAGCCCCGAAGCCTTGGCCGGTGGTGGCCTGGGCGCGGCGAGCTATTCGTTCGTGTCGATTTTCTGCATTGGTGTGATTGCCGCCGTGGGCACGCTGGTTGCCATTCGTCACGGCGCGGGTGATATCGAAGGCGCCACTCGCCTGACTCAGGCCGGGCTGTGGCTGGCTTGGCTGATGGCCTTGGCGGCCGGCCTGCTGCTGTGGAACCTCGAGCCGCTGCTGCTGATGTTTGGCCAAACCGAAACCAACGTGCACTCGGCTGGGCAATTCCTGACGATATTGCCGTTCGCCCTGCCCGGCTACTTGAGTTTCATGGCCCTGCGCGGCTTCACCAGCGCCATTGGCAAAGCCACGCCCGTGATGGTGATCAGCCTCGGCGGTACGGTGCTCAACTACCTGCTCAACCATGCGCTGATCGAGGGCATGTTCGGTCTGCCCAAACTCGGCCTGATGGGCATCGGCCTGGTCACCGCCATCGTCGCCAACGGCATGGCACTGGCGCTGATGTGGTACATCCGCAGCAACCGCAGCTACGCCGCTTACCCACTGAGCGCCGGTTTGCTGCGCCTGGACACCCGGTACCTGCGCGAGCTGTGGCGCCTGGGCCTGCCGATTGGCGGCACCTACGCGGTGGAAGTCGGCCTGTTTGCCTTCGCAGCGTTGTGCATGGGCACCATGGGCAGCACGCAGTTGGCGGCGCATCAGATCGCGCTGCAGATCGTTTCGGTGGCCTTCATGGTGCCGGCGGGGATGTCCTACGCGGTAACCATGCGCATCGGCCAGCATTACGGTGCCGGGCAGCTGCTGCATGCGCGCATGGCCGGGCGCGTCGGTATCGGTTTTGGTGCAGCGGTGATGTTGGGATTTGCCGCCGTGCTGTGGCTTTATTCCGATCCGCTGATAGGACTGCTCATCGACCACAACGACCCGGCGTTCCACGACGTGATCGTCCTGGCCGTCAGCCTGCTCGCCGTGGCCGCCTGGTTCGAGCTGTTCGACGGCGTGCAAACCATCGCCATGGGTGGCATTCGCGGGCTCAAGGACGCCAAGACCACCTTCCTGATCGGTGCGGGCTGCTATTGGTTGATTGGCGCACCGTCGGCCTGGTTGATGGCCTTTACCCTGGGTTGGGGGCCGACCGGCGTCTGGTGGGGCTTGGCCCTGGGCCTGGCATGTGCGGCGGTCAGCCTGACCTGGGCGTTTGAGGCGAAGATGAAGCGGATGATTCGGCGCGAGCCTGAGGTTCAAACTGAAGTTCAGGCCATGCAGCCGCACTAGAGGTCGCAGAGGGTCAGTGTGGGAGCGGGCTTGCTCGCGAATGCGGTGAATCAGTCAATAAATTCGGTGACTGGCATACCGCATTCGCGAGCAAGCCCGCTCCCACATTTAACAGCATTTGCAACTTAGCCCAGCAGCGCCTGCTGGCCCTTCGCGAACGTCAGGTAATCGACCAATTCCGGCAACGGCAGTGGCTTGCTGATCAAATAACCCTGGGCCTGGTCACACCCGAACAAGCGCAACAACGCAAGCTGCTCGGGAGTTTCCACACCTTCGGCAACCACTTCCAGGTTGAGGTTGTGGGCCAGGTTGATCATGGCATGCACCAACTTGCGGTTCTCTTCGCGCTCTTCCATGCCGCCGACAAAGCTCTTGTCGATCTTCAACAAGGCAATCGGCAGGCTGTTGAGGTGCACGAACGAGGAGAAACCGGTGCCGAAATCATCCAGGGAAAACCGCACACCGAGGCGGCCGAGGGCGTCCATGGTCTGCTTGACCAGGTCGCTGCGGCGCATCACGGCGGTTTCGGTGAGTTCGAACTCCAGCCATTGCGCCTCCACGCCCCGCTCGGCAATCAGCCGGCTGAGGGTCGAGAGCAACTGACTGTCCTGAAACTGTCGGAACGACAGGTTGACCGCCATGTGCAACGGCGGCAGGCCACGTTCGCGCAGGTCCTGCATGTCGCGAAGAGCGCGGGAAATGACCCAATAACCCAAAGGGACGATCAGGCCGCTTTGCTCGGCCAAGGGCACGAATTCGCTCGGCGGCAGCAGGCCACGCTCGCCATGGCGCCAGCGCACCAGGGCTTCCAGGCCGACGATATGCCCGTCGTCCAGGTCAAGCCGTGGCTGGTAATGCAGCTCCAGCTCATCACGACGCAAGGCGCGGCGCAGCTCGCTTTCCAGGTCGGCGAGGCTGCGCGCGTTGCGGTTGATACGTTCGTTGAAGATATGAAAGGTGCAGCCCTGGGTGCTTTTGGCTTGTTGCATGGCGATATGGGCGTGCCACATCAACGGGTCGGCGCCCGCACGGGCACGGGCATGTGCCACGCCCAGGCTGCAACCGATCAGCAGGCTTTCGCCATCCACCCAGTAGGGTTCGGCCATGACTTCGGTGATGCGCTCGGCCATCCACTCGGCACGCTGGGGCGCACGGCGGGTGTCGATCAACAGGGCGAATTCGTCGCTGCCCAGGCGCGCCAGTTGGTCCCCGGCTTCGAGCTGGCTCTTGAGCCGCGAGACCACTTGCAGGATCAACCGGTCGCCGGCCTGGTGGCCAAGCGCATCGTTGGCATGGCGAAAGTTGTCGAGGTCCAGGTGACCCAGGGCCAGGCCGCGCCCTTCATTCTCGGCCAACCGCGCGGTCAGCAGGGTCTGGAAGCCCTGGCGGTTGGCGATGCCGGTGAGCGGGTCCTGTTCGGCCAGGCGCTGCAGGGTATTTTCCAGCAGCCCACGCTCGCGCACATGGCGCAGGCAGCGGCGCAGTGTGTCGGCGTCCAATCCATCACGGACCAGCCAATCGCTGACACCAAGGGGGGCTACCCGCGGTTCCTGCTCCAGCAGCAACACGCACGGCAAGCTGCAACGGCCAGGGCCGGGTTGCAGACTGGGCGTGGTCAATAGCACGGCGCTCTGGTCGTCATCGAACAGACGACTCACGGATGCCCAATTTGGCGCACTGATCAGCACAGCCCCATCGCCCATCGGCGCCAGGCACTCGCGCAACAACGCTGCCCACGCGGGCTCATCGGCCAGCAGCAGCAAACGCAAGGGTTCGACAGGCGTAGACAAGCTAGCTCCCTAGACTCTGCAAGATTTCGATGGCGGCGGGCATTATGACCTGCGGCCCGATAATCACCAATGATAGGGGTTACCAAATACGCGAACTGTAAAGATTAGTCTCACATAACCCCCACATCCTGCGGCAAAGTAACAAAACCGGCAAATTTAGATCGAGTGGTACGTCACACTGTCGTTCTGACAGAGCAGAATCCTGCCAGCCTGTTAAAATGCCCGCCCTTTTGAATAACGACTCCCTGAATTCCGTATGTCCCGACTCAATCCCCGGCAGCAAGAAGCCGTGAACTACGTCGGCGGCCCTCTATTGGTGCTCGCCGGTGCAGGCTCCGGCAAGACCAGCGTGATCACCCGCAAGATCGCGCACCTGATCCAGAACTGCGGCATCCGCGCCCAGTACATCGTCGCCATGACCTTTACCAACAAGGCCGCGCGTGAGATGAAAGAGCGTGTCGGCACCCTGCTCAAAGGTGGCGAAGGCCGTGGCCTCACCGTGTGCACCTTCCACAACCTGGGCCTGAACATCATCCGCAAGGAACATGCGCGGCTGGGCTACAAGCCGGGCTTCTCGATCTTCGACGAGACCGACGTCAAGGCCCTGATGACCGACATCATGCAGAAGGAATACGCAGGCGACGACGGCGTGGACGAGATCAAGAACATGATCGGCGCCTGGAAAAACGACCTGGTCCTGCCCGCCCAGGCCCTGGAAAACGCACGCAACCCCAAGGAGCAGACCGCCGCCATCGTCTACACCCACTATCAGCGCACGCTCAAAGCGTTCAACGCGGTGGACTTCGACGACCTGATCCTGCAGCCGGTCAAGCTGTTCCAGGAACACGCCGACATCCTTGAGAAATGGCAGAACAAGGTGCGCTACCTGCTGGTGGACGAATACCAGGACACCAACGCCAGCCAGTATTTGCTGGTGAAGCTGCTGATCGGCACACGCAACCAGTTCACCGTGGTGGGCGACGATGACCAGTCGATCTACGCCTGGCGCGGCGCCCGCCCGGAAAACCTGATGCTGCTCAAGGTCGATTTCCCGTCCTTGAAAGTGGTGATGCTGGAGCAGAACTACCGCTCCACCAGCCGCATCCTGCGCTGCGCCAACGTGCTGATCTCCAACAACCCCCACGAGTTCGAAAAGCAACTGTGGAGCGAGATGGGCCACGGCGATGAGATCCGCGTGATCCGCTGCCGCAACGAAGACGCCGAAGCCGAGCGCGTGGCCGTGGAAATCCTCAGCCTGCACCTGCGCACCGACCGGCCTTACAGCGATTTCGCCATCCTGTACCGCGGCAACTACCAGGCCAAGCTGATCGAGCTGAAACTGCAGCATCACCAGATTCCGTATCGCCTGTCCGGCGGCAACAGCTTTTTCGGACGCCAGGAAGTCAAGGACCTGATGGCCTACTTCCGCCTGATCGTGAACCCGGACGACGACAACGCCTTCCTGCGCGTGATCAACGTGCCCCGCCGGGAAATCGGCTCCACGACCCTGGAAAAGCTCGGCAATTACGCCACCGAACGCAAGATCTCGATGTACGCCGCCACCGATGAAATCGGCCTGGGCGAGCACCTCGACACGCGCTTCACCGATCGCCTGTCGCGCTTCAAGCGCTTCATGGACAAGGTGCGCGAGCAATGCGCCGGCGAAGACCCGATCAGCGCCCTGCGCAGCATGGTCATGGACATCGACTACGAGAACTGGCTGCGCACCAACAGTTCCAGCGACAAGGCCGCGGATTACCGCATGGGCAACGTCTGGTTCCTGATCGAAGCACTGAAAAACACCCTGGAAAAAGACGAAGACGGCGAAATGACCGTCGAAGACGCCATCGGCAAACTGGTGCTGCGCGACATGCTCGAGCGCCAGCAAGAAGAGGAAGACGGCGCAGAGGGCGTGCAGATGATGACCTTGCATGCCTCCAAGGGCCTGGAATTTCCCTATGTGTTCATCATGGGCATGGAAGAGGAAATCCTTCCGCACCGTTCCAGCATCGAGGCCGACACCATCGAAGAAGAACGGCGCCTGGCCTACGTGGGCATTACCCGCGCGCGTCAGACCCTGGCCTTCACCTTTGCCGCCAAGCGCAAGCAATACGGCGAAATCATCGACTGTGCCCCCAGCCGGTTCCTCGATGAGCTACCGCCGGACGATCTGGCGTGGGAAGGCAATGACGACACGCCCACCGAAGTGAAGGCCGTTCGCGGCAACACCGCCCTGGCGGATATACGCGCGATGTTAAAGCGCTAGAATCGACTACTTTTTAATCGACTTTCGGCGCACACCCGCCATTAGAGGAAGCTTTCCGTGGAAGCACTGCATAAGAAAATTCGCGAAGAAGGCATCGTGCTTTCAGATCAAGTACTCAAGGTCGACGCCTTTTTGAACCACCAGATCGATCCGGCGCTGATGAAGCTGATCGGCGACGAATTCGCCGCGCTGTTCAAGGATTCGGGCATCACCAAGATCGTCACCATCGAGGCCTCGGGCATTGCACCGGCGATCATGACGGGCCTGAACCTTGGCGTGCCGGTGATCTTCGCGCGCAAGCAGCAATCCCTCACCCTGACCGAAAACCTGCTGTCGGCGACGGTGTATTCCTTCACCAAGAAGGTCGAAAGCACCGTGGCGATTTCCCCGCGCCACCTGACCAGCAGCGACCGCGTGTTGGTAATTGATGACTTTCTGGCCAACGGCAAGGCGTCCCAGGCATTGATTTCGATCATCAAGCAGGCGGGCGCGACGGTCGCGGGCTTGGGGATCGTGATCGAAAAGTCGTTCCAGGGTGGCCGCGCGGAGCTGGATGCGCAGGGTTATCGGGTTGAGTCGCTGGCGCGGGTTAAATCGCTGGCGGGTGGTGTAATCACCTTTATCGATTAATCGCGACCTCGCACGTATCTGGTGCGAACACGGTTAAACATGTGGGAGCGGGCTTGCTCGCGAATGCGCAGTGTCAGTCAATACATCATTGACTGACAGACTGCATTCGCGAGCAAGCCCGCTCCCACATTTGGTTTTGTGGTGTCTGTTAGTGCGCGGTTGCCTGTAAACCCGCCAGCAATAGGCGCTGATACAGCTCCTCTTTCAAACCCTGCGGCTTATCCAACTGCATCCGCTTCAAATGCTCAGGAAATGCCTCCGGCTCCGGCGCGTCCAGCGCGGCCTTGCCCAGCTCCAGAATCTCCGTCAGCTTGAACTTGCTCTTGAGCCAGTTCAGCGCGCGCAACAGGTCCCGCTCCTCATCCGTGAAATCACTGCCCAGCGGATACTCCGTAAACAACCGACGATGGCGCGCTTGAATAGCCTGCAACCGCTCGGGCGTGTTGTCGGCAAAGCGCGGATCCAGTTGAAAGTCCTTGGGCAACTTGCCGGCCTTCTGCGCCTGCTCGATCAAATCATGCTGGAAGCGTGAATCGGTGATGTTGAGCAACGCTTCGATCACCTTGGCATCCGTCTGGCCACGCAGATCGGCGATTCCGTATTCGGTGATGACAATATCCCGCAGGTGCCGGGGAATCGTGCAGTGACCATACTCCCAGACGATATTGGAACTGACCTCCCCCGCCGACTCACGCCAGCTGCGCAGGATCAGGATCGACCGCGCGCCTTCCAGTGCATGGCCCTGGGCAACGAAGTTATATTGCCCGCCCACACCGCTGAGCACTCGACCCTCTTCAAGCTGGTCAGCCACGCCTGCGCCGAGCAGCGTCACCATGATCGCGCTGTTGATAAACCGCGCATCCAGGCGTTGCAGGCGCTTGAGTTCTTCCTGGCCGTAGAGCTCGTTGATGTAGCTGATGCAGGTCATGTTGAATTCGAGACGCTTGGCGTGGGTCATTTCCTGCAAGCGCTGGTAAAAACTGCGCGGGCCGAGAAAGAAACCGCCGTGGATCGAAATGCCGTCAGGCTGCGCCGCGTCGTCGAGGGTGCCGGCGTTGGCCCGCTCCTGGGTTGCCACGTCAGGGTAGACTTTGCGGCGGATAATCCCCGCGTCCGCCAGCACCAACAGACCGTTGACGAACATCTCGCTGCAGCCGTAAAGGCCGCGGGCGAAGGGATCGACCCCGCCTTCACGGCTGATCAGGGGCGCCCATTGGTACACGTCGAGGTCGGTCAGCAGCAATCGATAGGCTTCGTTGTCGGCCTGGCGCGCCAATAGCGCGGCGGTCAGCGCATCGCCCATGGAGCCAATGCCGATCTGCAAGGTGCCGCCGTCGCGCACCAGGGTGCTGGCATGCAGGCCGATAAAGTGATCCTGGAAACCCACCGGCATATTCGGCGTGGAGAACAGCGTGGTGCTGTCTTTTTCGTCGATCAGGTAATCGAAGGCATCCATGCCCAACTCGGCATCCCCAGGCATGTAGGGCAAATCGCTGTGGACTTGGCCGACGATCAGCACGGTTTCCCCGGCGTCACGGCGTTTGGCGATCATCGGCAGCAGATCAAGGGTGATGTCCGGGTTGCAGCTCAAGCTCAGGCGGTCGGGATGGTCGGTGCTGCTCGCCACCAGTTGCGCCACCAGGTTCAGCCCTGCAGCGTTGATGTCGCGGGCAGCGTGGCTGTAGTTGCTGCTGACGTAATCCTGCTGGGCCGACTCGCTGTGGAGCAAGCTGCCCGGCTGCATGAAGAACTGCTGCACGTGGATGTTTTTCGGGAGACGGTCTTTCTGCAGGTCGGCGAGGAAATCCAGTTCGGGATAATCGCCAAACACCCGCTCGATAAAGGGTTCAAGAAAGCGTTTCTGCAAGCCGTCGCCCAGTGTGGGTCGGCCCAGGCTCAACGCGGTATAGATCGTCAACGACCGTTCGGGCAACTTGGCGACACGGCGGTACAGGGCGTTGGCAAACAGATTGGGCTTGCCCAGGCCAAGCGGCATGCCCATGTGGATATGCGCCGGCAGGCGCGCCAGTACGTCTTCAACTGCTTGCTCGATTGAACACAACTGCACCATCCGACCCTCCTGAACATTCCATGATTGGGGCTTGGACAGAGCGTGGCGGGTCTTTGCTGCAAAGAACAGCCTGGAAACACAAATTAGGCCCACAAAAAAGCCGCTGATCAGCGGCTTTTTTACGAAGACCGGTTTATTTCAGACCCGACATCTTCTGGATTGCGCCCTTGAGCTCTTCATCCGAGCAATCCGCACATGTGCCCTTGGGCGGCATGGCGTTGATGCCCGTGATGGCCTTGGCCAGAATGCCATCGAGGCCACCCTGATGGTCGGCGCGCTCTTTCCAGGCCGCGGTATCGCCGATTTTCGGGGCGTTCAGCAGGCCAGTACCATGGCAGGCGTTGCAGTGCTTGGCGATCACTTCGTCCGGGGTCTTGGCTCCCCCGCCACCGCCCGCCGCCACTGCGACTTCCATCCCCTTGCATTCCTGGCCTTGGACGCAAACCTGGCCCACAGGCTCCAGGCGCTTGGCAATGTCATCAGTGGTCGCAGCTTGAGCGCTGACAGCCCATAGGGCCAGTACGGTTGCTGGTGCGGCCAGCATTTTCATAATTAGGTTCACGCGTTCACCCTCATGGTGGCTATTCACGCCTGCGGCCACGGTTTCGCAGGCGGCGAAAGTATAACGGTTAGCCCGCCTGGCCGAAACAACCCTATTAAATAAAGGGAGATTCAGTCTCGCGGATACTGCACGGGTGTCTCTGCAACGCTGGCAGGACGCCTCTTTTGTTAAAAGTTCGCGGGGGTGGCTGCGCTGATTAGTCGCGCCGGCACGTCGAACGGATTGCGAAAACGATGGGGCTTGGTACTTTCAAAGTAGTAGCTATCGCCCGCTTCGAGCACAAAAGTTTCGAGACCGACCACCAACTCCAGACGGCCCTCCACCAGAATCCCGGTTTCCTCGCCTTCGTGGGTGAGCATTTCTTCGCCCGTATCGGCACCCGGCGGGTAGATTTCGTTGAGAAACGCAATCGCCCGGCTAGGATGCGCCCGGCCCACCAGTTTCATGGTGACGGCGCCGTCGGAGATATCGATCAGCTCATTGGCTTTATAGACGATCTGGGTCGGTATTTCCTGGAGGATCTCCTCGGAAAAAAACTCGACCATCGACATGGGGATGCCGCCCAGCACCTTGCGCAAGGAGCTGATCGAGGGACTGACGCTGTTTTTTTCGATCATCGAAATGGTGCTGTTGGTGACACCCGCGCGCTTGGCGAGCTCCCGCTGGGAAAGACCTTTCAGTTTACGGATGGATTGCAGTCGTTCGCCGACGTCCAATGCAGGTGCCTCCTAGGATTCAGGCTTTGTTGTAATTGAGCGTTATCATGGCGACAGCGTTCAGTATTTACAACACTTGGGCCTAAATCCCGGGCAGAGGCGTTCGTGCCTGGCGCTCAAGCGCCGCAATAGAGCCTTGGCACGCGGCGCAGGTTGCAGAACAGCTGGTAGGGAATGGTCTCGGCGCATACCGCGACGTCACTGGCAAGGATCTGTTTGCCCCACAGTTCCACCGTGGAACCGAGCCCGGCCTGCGGCACGTCGGTCAGGTCGATGCACAGCATGTCCATGGACACGCGCCCCAGCAACTGGCTGCGTTGCCCGGCCACCAGCACCGGCGTGCCCGTCGGTGCATGGCGCGGGTAGCCGTCGGCATAACCCATGGCCACCACACCGATGCGCATCGGTTTTGGCGTAATGAACTTGGCGCCGTAGCCCACCGGCTCGCCGGCCGGCAGTTCACGTACGCAGATAACCTTGGATTCCAGGGTCATCACCGGCTGCAGACGCGATGCCACCGCCTGTTCTTCGCCGAACGGCGTGGCGCCGTAGAGCATGATGCCAGGGCGCACCCAATCACTGGACACCTTCGGCCAGCCCATCACCGACGGCGAATTGCGCAGGCTGACCTCGGCCGACAAGCCTTGGCGCGCCGCTTCAAATACCGCCACCTGTTCATCACTGCGCCCGCAGTCGAGTTCATCGGCGCGGGCAAAGTGGCTCATCAACACAATCTTGGCCACTTTTGCGCTGGCCAGCAGGCGCTGGTAAGCCTCGTGGTAATCCTTGGGGTGCAGGCCAACGCGGTGCATGCCCGAGTCGAGCTTGAGCCAGATGGTCAGCGGTTTGCCCAGCCTCGCCTGTTCGATGGCCTCCAGTTGCCACAACGAATGCACCACGCACCATAAGTCATGCTCGATGATCAGCGGCAGCTCGTCAGCTTCGAAAAAACCTTCCAGCAGCAACACCGGCGCACGGATGCCCGCGGCGCGCAGCTCCAAGGCTTCCTCGATGCAGGCCACGGCAAACCCATCGGCCTGGGCCTCCAGCGCCTGGGCCACGGGCACGGCGCCATGGCCGTAGGCATCGGCCTTGATCACGGCAAGGGCCTTGGCCCCCGCGACTTCGCGAGCCAGTTGGTAGTTGTGGCGCAGGGCCTGGAGGTCGATCAGGGCACGGGCTGGGCGCATGGCGGCGGGCTTCTAGGCGGCAGAGTGAAAAAACCGGCACTGACAGATTGCGCCAGCGCCGGGAAAGGGATCTTTGTTAAGGGTTAAGGCAGGGCCGCCACGACGGACAGCTCTACCAGAATTTGCGGTTCGCACAGTTTGGCTTCAACCGTGGCGCGAGCCGGGGCGACACCCTTGGGCAGCCACTCGTCCCACACGCGGTTCATGCCGGCAAAATCGGCATCGATGTCTTTCAGGTAGATCGTCACCGACAGCAGCCTGGTCTTGTCGGTACCGGCCAGGTCCAGCAGGCGCTCGATATTGGCCAAGGTTTCCCGGGTCTGCTGTTCAATGCCGGCATTCATGTCGTCGCCGACCTGCCCGGCCAGGTACACGGTACCGCTGTGGACAACGATCTGGCTCATGCGCTCATTGGTGAGCTGGCGCTGGATTGACATGTTTTGCGGACTCCTGGTGGTTGCCATAACGGGAAATATCGAGGCCGGCGGCACTGATCTGCGGCGTTTTTTTCGCCATCAGATCGGCCAGCAAACGGCCGGAACCACAGGCCATGGTCCAGCCGAGGGTACCGTGGCCGGTGTTCAGGAACAGGTTCTTGAACGGGGTGGCACCGACAATCGGCGTGCCGTCGGGTGTGGTCGGGCGCAAGCCGGTCCAGAACGTGGCTTCGGTCAGATCACCGCCCTGAGGATAAAGGTCGTTGACGATCATCTCCAGGGTTTCGCGCCGGCGCGGGTTGAGCGACAGGTCAAAACCGGCTATTTCAGCCATGCCGCCGACGCGGATGCGGTTGTCGAAACGGGTGATCGCGACCTTGTAGGTCTCGTCCAGAATGGTCGAAGTCGGTGCCATCGCCGGGTTGGTGATCGGCACGGTCAGCGAGTAACCCTTGAGCGGGTAGACCGGCGCCTTGATCCCCAGCGGCTTGAGCAGTTTCGGCGAGTAGCTGCCGAGGGCCAGCACGTAGCGGTCGGCGGTTTCCAGCGCGCCATCGACCCAGACGCCGTTGATGCGGTCGCCGGCGTAATCGAGGCGCTGGATGTCCTGCTCGAAACGGAATTGCACACCCAATTGCTTGCACATGTCGGCCAGGCGGGTGGTGAACATCTGGCAGTCGCCCGTCTGGTCATTTGGCAGGCGCAGGGCACCGGCGAGGATATCGGTGACACTGGCCAGGGCCGGCTCGACGCGGGCGATGCCGGCGCGATCGAGCAGTTCGAACGGCACGCCGGACTCCTTCAATACGGCAATGTCCTTGGCCGCGCCGTCAAGCTGGGCCTGGGTGCGGAACAGTTGGGTAGTCCCAAGGCTACGGCCTTCGTAGGCGATGCCGGTCTCGGCGCGCAGTTCATCAAGGCAATCGCGGCTGTACTCAGACAGACGCACCATGCGCTCCTTGTTCACCGCATAACGGCTGGCGGTGCAGTTGCGCAGCATCTGCGCCATCCACAGGTATTGATCGATATCGGCGGTGGCCTTGATCGCCAGCGGTGCGTGGCGCTGCAACAGCCATTTGACCGCCTTGAGCGGCACGCCCGGAGCGGCCCATGGCGACGCGTACCCAGGGGACACCTGGCCGGCGTTGGCGAAACTGGTTTCCATCGCAGCGGCGGGCTGACGGTCGACCACGACCACTTCAAAGCCGGCCCGCGCCAAATAGTAGGCACTGGTCACACCAATGACGCCGCTACCCAAGACCAGAACGCGCATTTTATATCCTCATCGCGGGCAAGGCCGCTGACGTGTGTTATTCGAGCAATGATGAGCGCAGTGTAAAAAACTATAGCCAGTGCAATTCACTATATAAGTGCCTATATTTGGCGACAATTCTCGGCAAAAACCCTTTTCACAGAGGCGTATCCCCTATGCGTACCAACACCCAGTCCAAACGGGAGCTGGACAAGATCGACCGCAATATCCTGCGCATCCTGCAGACCGATGGGCGTATTTCATTCACGGAGCTGGGGGAAAAGGTCGGCCTGTCGACCACGCCGTGCACCGAGCGCGTGCGCCGGCTGGAGCGTGAGGGGATCATCATGGGCTACAACGCGCGGCTCAACCCCCAGCATTTAAAGGGCAGCTTGCTGGTATTTGTCGAGATCAGCCTCGATTACAAGTCCGGCGACACCTTTGAGGAGTTCCGCCGCGCCGTGTTGAAGCTGCCCCATGTGCTGGAGTGCCACCTGGTGTCGGGGGACTTCGACTACCTGGTGAAAGCGCGGATTTCAGAGATGGCGTCTTATCGCAAACTGCTCGGCGATATCCTGCTCAAACTTCCCCATGTGCGCGAATCCAAGAGCTATATCGTGATGGAAGAGGTGAAGGAGAGCCTGAACCTGCCGATCCCGGATTGACTGACACAACACGCTCAATGTGGGAGCTGGCTTGCCTGCGATAGCGGTGGATCAGTCAGCACCTGTTTACCTGACATACCGCTATCGCAGGCAAGCCAGATCCCACATTTTTAACCGCACGCATCCTTCAAACCAGCACTTGCCGCGTACTCGCCATGTACTCATGAATCTGCTTTTCCACCCGCGGATGAATCAGCTCAACAGGCCTGCGGCCGTTCGGGCACGGCAACGTCTTGGTAGTGCCGAACAGCCGGCAGATCAGCGGCCTTTCGTCGTAAACCGTGCAACCATTGGGCCCCAGGTGCACGCAGTTCAACTCATCCATGGCCGCGTCCTGCTCGGCGGCGGTCTTACGTGGCAGGCGTGACATCTCCTCGGGCGAAGTGGTCACCGGCCCACAGCAATCGTGGCAACCGGGGACGCATTCGAACGACGGTATCTGCCGACGCAGCGCGCTGATTTTCTGACTGTTGCAACTCATCGAAATACATACCGAACGGTGAATAGCCGTGGATTCTGCCGCAAAATGAGCTGCGCAGACAGCTTCGTCCGACCGTTGTATCCTGCGTCAAATTTTCCAAACAGGCATGCCCCATGACCGCCAGCGCCCAGCACACCGCTTCCTACTACGCCGCAAGCAGCCTGCCGCAGCCCGACTACCCGGCGCTTACGGGAGAAGTGACGGCCGACGTGTGCGTGGTTGGCGGGGGCTTTTCCGGGCTCAATACGGCACTGGAGCTGGCCGAACGCGGTTTCAGCGTGGTGTTGCTCGAAGCGCGCAAGATCGCCTGGGGCGCGAGCGGACGGAATGGCGGCCAATTGATTCGCGGCGTCGGTCACGGCCTGGACCAGTTCGCCAATGTGATCGGCACCGACGGCGTACGCCAGATGAAGCTGATGGGCCTGGAAGCCGTGGAAATTGTGCGTGAGCGCGTCGAGCGCTTCCGCATCCCCTGCGACTTGACTTGGGGCTACTGCGACCTCGCCAACAAACCGCGTGACCTGCAGGGTTTGGCCGAAGACGCTGAAGAACTGCGCAGCCTGGGTTACCGACATGCAGTACGCCTGCTGCACGCCAGCGAAATGGGCAGCGTGATCGGTTCCGAGCGTTATGTAGGCGGCATGATCGACATGGGCTCCGGCCACTTGCACCCGCTGAACCTGGCCCTGGGTGAAGCCGCCGCGGCGCAGCAACTGGGCGTGAAGCTGTTCGAACAGTCCGAAGTCACGCGCATCGACTACGGCGCTGAAGTCAACGTGCACACTGCCCAAGGCAACGTGCGCGCCAAGACCCTGGTACTGGCGTGCAATGCCTACCTCAATGGCCTCAACCCTCACTTGAGTGGCAAAGTGCTGCCCGCCGGCAGTTACATCATCGCCACCGAGCCGTTGAACCAAGCCCAGGCTGCCAGCCTGTTGCCGCAGAACATGGCGGTGTGTGACCAACGTGTCACGGTAGACTACTTCCGACTGTCCGCCGACTGCCGCCTGCTGTTCGGCGGTGCTTGCCACTACTCCGGCCGTGACCCCCAGGACATCGGCGCCTATATGCGCCCGAAGATGCTGCGCGTGTTCCCGCAATTGGCCGAAGTGAAGATCGATTACCAATGGGGCGGCATGATCGGGATCGGGGCGAACCGCCTGCCGCAGATTGGCCGACTGGCCGACCAACCCAACGTGTATTACGCCCAGGCCTACGCCGGCCACGGGCTTAACGCCACGCATCTGGCGGGCAAGCTGTTGGCCGAAGCGATCAGCGGCCAGCAACAGGGCCGCTTTGACCTGTTCGCCCAGGTGCCGCACATGACCTTCCCCGGTGGCAAGCACCTGCGCTCGCCGCTGCTGGCCCTGGGAATGCTCTGGCACCGCCTCAAGGAGCTGGTCTAAGTCAGCTGCGCCAGAAAGGTTTCAAGCCTTCCTGGCGTGCCTGTTCAGCGCTCAGCCCGACGTCGCGAAGTTGCTCGCGGCTCAGGTGCAGCAAGGCCTTGCGCGTGTGACGACGCTGCCAGAACACACGCCAGCAACTGTTATGGCGCGGCGCCGTCGCCCGTTCCTGTCCGGCCTCCAACTCCTGGCTGTGTAACGCCAGCCGCACATCGCTCATTCCGTTCATGTGTATTGCCCCTCATTTGCCGTATTTGCCATGAGAGACCAGCATGGGTGCGTGGTAAAAACCATTACAGATTCAACCAAACTTTATTAAAACCATACAGACCCTGCCTATGAGCGGCTGAATCCTGTATTTTGCGCTTATTTGTACTGGTCACCAGGGAGCGACCGCCATGACCCTCTATGTGAACCTCGCCGAATTACTGGGCACGCGTATCGAACAGGGCTTCTACCGCCCCGGTGATCGCTTGCCTTCTGTACGGGCCTTGAGCGTGGAGCACGGGGTCAGCCTGAGCACCGTGCAGCAGGCCTACCGTTTGCTGGAAGACAATGGGTTGGCGATGCCCAAGCCGAAATCCGGCTACTTCGTACCGGTCGGTCGCGAGCTGCCCGCGCTGCCTGAGGTTGGCCGCCCGGCCCAACGGCCGGTGGAGATTTCCCAGTGGGACCAGGTGCTGGAGTTGATCCGCGCGGTCCCGCGCAAAGATGTCATACAGCTGGGTCGCGGCATGCCGGATGTATTGTCGCCCACCCTCAAGCCCCTGCTGCGCAGCCTGGCGCGGGTGAGTCGCCGCCAGGACTTGCCCGGCCTGTATTACGACAACATCCTCGGCTGTATGGACTTGCGTGAGCAAATTGCGCGGCTGTCATTGGATTCCGGCTGCCAGCTGACCGCCGAGGATATTGTGATCACCACCGGATGCCATGAGGCGCTGTCGGCCAGCATTCACGCTATCTGTGAACCCGGCGATATCGTCGCGGTGGACTCACCGAGCTTCCACGGCGCGATGCAGACCCTCAAGGGCCTGGGCATGAAAGCCCTGGAAATCCCCACCGACCCGATCACCGGCATCAGCCTTGAAGCCCTGGAATTGGCCCTGGAGCAGTGGCCGATCAAAGTCATCCAGCTGACGCCCAACTGCAACAACCCGCTGGGCTACATCATGCCGGAAGCGCGCAAACGCGCGTTGCTGACCCTGGCTCAGCGTTTTGATGTGGCGATCATTGAAGACGATGTGTACGGCGAACTGGCCTACAGCTACCCGCGCCCGCGTACCATCAAGTCCTTCGACGAAGACGGCCGTGTCTTGTTGTGCAGTTCCTTCTCGAAAACCCTGGCCCCCGGCCTGCGCATCGGTTGGGTCGCGCCCGGCCGATACCTGGAACGGGTGCTGCACATGAAGTACATCAGCACCGGTTGCACCGCCACGCAGCCACAAATCGCGATCGCCGAGTTCCTCAAGGGCGGGCATTTCGAGCCCCATTTGCGCCGGATGCGCAGCCAATACCAACGCAATCGCGACCTGATGCTCGATTGGGTCAGCCGTTATTTCCCTGCGGGCACCCGCGCCAGCCGCCCCCAGGGCAGTTTCATGCTGTGGATAGAACTCGCCGAGGGTTTCGATACCCTCAAGCTCAACCGGATGCTGGTGGAGCAAGGCGTACAGATCGCGGTGGGTAGCATCTTTTCCGCGTCGGGCAAATACCGCAACTGCCTGCGCATGAACTACGCCGCCAAGCCAACCGCTCAAATCGAAGAAGCCGTGCGCAAGGTCGGTGCGGCCGCCAGCAAAATGCTGGCCGAAGCGGTCGACTGACCTTTCCAGGGAAATGGCCGTCATATACCGACAACGCCCTGATCTGGAAGCGACTCCCTTGATGATTCAACGGCTATTTCCGTTTTTCCTGTTGGGAGCCCTGGCCCTGGGCGGCTGCGCCACGGTGAGCGCGCCGCGAATCCCCAGTGACGCCCTGCCCGCTGCGCAATCGTCGTTCGGCCGCTCGATCCAGGCCCAGGCCGCGCCTTACCAGGGCCGCTCGGGTTTCCGCCTGCTGCCCAACAGCAGCGAGGCGTTCATGGCCCGCGCCGAGTTGATCCGCAACGCCCAGACCAGCCTCGACCTGCAGTACTACATCGTGCATGACGGCATCAGCACCCGCATGCTGGTGGACGAACTGCTCAAGGCGGCCGACCGTGGCGTTCGCGTGCGCATCCTGCTGGACGACACCACCAGCGACGGCCTCGACCAGGTCATCGCCACCCTCGCGACCCATCCCAGCATCGAGATCCGCCTGTTCAACCCCCTGCACCTGGGGCGCAGTACCGGCGTGACGCGGGCCATGGGCCGCCTGTTCGACCTGTCGCTGCAACACCGGCGCATGCACAACAAGCTGTGGCTGGCGGACAACAGCGTGGCCATCGTCGGCGGACGCAACCTGGGGGACGAATATTTCGATGCCGAGCCCAACCTGAACTTCACCGATATCGACATGCTCAGCGTGGGGCCGGTGGCCGAGCAACTGGGGCACAGTTTCGACCAGTACTGGAACAGCGCGCTGAGCAAGCCGATTGCTGATTTCGTCTCCGTTACGCCGTCCAGAGTCGACCTGGCCGCTGCGCGCGTGCGCCTGGAAGCCTCCCTGGCCGAGTCGCGCCAGCAAAACCACGCGCTGTACAACCGCTTGCGCACCTACCAGACCCAACCGCGCATGGACACCTGGCGCCGGGAGCTGATCTGGGCGTGGAACCAGGCACTGTGGGACGCACCGAGCAAAGTGCTGGCCAAGGCCGACCCGGACCCTCGGTTGTTGCTCACCACGCAACTGGCGCCGGAACTGGACGGGGTCACGCATGAGTTGATGATGATCTCGGCGTATTTCGTGCCGGGGCAACCGGGGCTGGTGTACCTGACCGGCCGCGCCGATGCTGGCGTGTCGGTCAGCCTGCTGACCAACTCCCTGGAAGCCACTGACGTACCGGCGGTGCACGGTGGTTATGCACCCTATCGCAAGGCATTGCTGGAACACGGGGTCAAACTCTACGAGCTGCGTCGCCAGCCGGGTGACCCCAGCGCAGGCAGCGGGCCGCACCTGTTTCGACGCGGCTCGTTCCGTGGCTCGGATTCCAGCCTGCACAGCAAGGCGATGATCTTCGATCGCACGAAATCATTTATCGGCTCCTTCAACTTCGACCCACGTTCAGTGCTGTGGAACACCGAGGTCGGCGTGCTGGTGGACAGCCCCGAGTTGGCGGAGCACGTGCGCAACCTGGCGCTGCAAGGCATGGCGCCAGCGTTGAGCTATGAAGCGAAATTGCAGGACGGGCAAGTGGTGTGGGTGACCGAAGATAACGGTCAATTGCACACCCTGACCCACGAGCCGGGCAGTTGGTGGCGCAGGTTCAACGCCTGGTTTGCTACCTCTGTCGGGCTGGAACGCATGCTCTAAAGCCAAAAGAGGTCACTGTGGGAGCCGGGCTTGCCCGCGATAGCGCAGTGTCAGGCAACGGGTGAGCTGGCTGAGCCACCGCTATCGCAGGCAAGCCAGCTCCCACATTTTGACCGTATTTCAAGATTAGGCCGGCTGTGCAACGCCGAATGCCCCCTGGCGCAACAACAGCAGCACCAACCCCAACGCACCGGCCGCCATCAGCAGTGGCAACGCATGCCCGCTGATCCACTGGCTGCCAGCACCGGCCACCAGCGGGCCGATCAGGCAACCGATACCCCACAGCTGCGCTACGTGAGCATTGGCGCGCACCAGCGCATCGTCGCGGTAACGCTCGCCAATCAGGATCAACGACAGCGTGAACAGCCCACCGGCACTGGCACCGAACACCACCCATACTGGCCAGATCAGCGGTGTATGCAGCAACAACGGGACGGCCAGGCTCGACACCAGCAGCAGCACCGCGCAACTCAGGAATAGCGTGCGCCGCGGCAGGTAGTCGGCCAGCGCGCCAATCGGCAGTTGCAGCAGCGCGTCGCCCACCACCACGGTGCTGACCATCGCCAAGGCGACCTCAGCGGTGAAGCCTTGTTGCAGGCAATACACCGGCAACAACGTCAGAATCATCGCCTCAAATGCGGCAAACAAGGCCACCGCCCAGGCGATGGCCGGCAGGCTCAGGCAGAAGCGCCACAGGTCGGCAAAGGTCACGCTGAAGGACTCGGCGGTCGGCGCGCCGGTACGGCCCAGCAACAGCAAGGGCGCGACCACCAACAGGCCGACGCCGACCCAGAACCCGTAGTCATGGTCGGTGCCGATCAAGCCCAGCAGCAAGGGGCCCGAGAGTTGGCTCAAGGCATAACTGCAGCCATACAGCGCCACCAGCCGGCCACGCCACTGCTCCACCACCAACTGGTTGATCCAGCTTTCGCCGAGGATAAACACGATGGTCAGGATCACCCCGATCATCAGCCGCAGCACCAGCCACACCGGGTAGTTGGGCAGGATGGCCAGCAAGCCGATGGACACCGCGCCAGCCCAGAGGCACAGGCGCATGAGATTGGCGGTGCCGAGCCATGACGCCATGCGACTGGACACCTTTGCGCCGAGCAGTACGCCAAAGGCCGGCATCGCCGCCATCACCCCGATGGCGAAACTGCCATAGCCCCAGCTTTCAAGGCGCAGGGACACCAGCGGCATGCTGACGCCCAGGGCCAGCCCGACGCTGAGCACCGAGGCCAGCACGGCGAAATAAGTCGCCCAACGCATTTCCACGCTCCTGTGGATAATTTTGAAGGTCACGCAAAACAGTATGGGAGCGGGCTTGTGCGGGAGCCGGGCTTGCCCGCGATGCAGACGCCTCGGTGTGTCAGCCACACCTCGGTGATGCTATCGCAGGCAAGCCAGCTCCCACACAAGCCCGCTCCCACATTTGAACTGCGGTGCTACTTAGAGTTTGATCCAGGTCGCCTTGAGTTCGGTGTACTTGTCGAACGCATGCAGCGACTTGTCGCGGCCGTTACCCGACTGCTTGAAGCCGCCAAACGGCGCGGTCATGTCGCCGCCATCGTACTGGTTGACCCACACGCTGCCGGCACGCAGCGCCTTGGCGGTCAGGTGCGCCTTGGAGATATCGGCGGTCCACACCGCTGCGGCCAGGCCGTAGACCGTGTCGTTGGCGATCTTGATCGCCTCTTCGGCGCTGTCGAAGGTGATCACCGACAGGACCGGGCCAAAGATTTCTTCCTGGGCGATTTTCATCGCGTTGGTCACGCCGTCGAAAATCGTTGGCTCGACATAGGTGCCACCGGTTTCTTCCAGGGTGCGCTTGCCACCGGCGACCAACTTGGCGCCATCGGCATGGCCGGCTTCGATGTACGAGAGCACGGTGTTCATCTGCTGGGTGTCCACCAGCGCGCCCACGTTGGTGGCAGGGTCCAGCGGGTTGCCAGGTTTCCAACCCTTCAGGGCCTCGATCACCAGCGGCAGAAAGGTGTCTTTGATGGAGCGCTCCACAAGCAGGCGCGAACCGGCGGTGCAGACTTCGCCCTGGTTGAAGGCGATGGCACCGGCGGCGGATTCGGCGGCGGCTTGCAGGTCCGGCGCATCGGCAAACACGATATTCGGGCTCTTGCCACCGGCTTCCAGCCACACGCGCTTCATGTTCGACTCGCCGGAGCGGATCAACAGCTGCTTGGCGATCTTTGTCGAACCGGTGAACACCAGGGTGTCGACGTCCATGTGCAGCGCCAGCGCATTGCCCACGGTGTGACCGTAGCCCGGCAGCACGTTGAACACGCCTTTTGGAATACCGGCTTCAACCGCCAGGCCCGCGATGCGGATGGCCGTCAGCGGGGATTTTTCGGACGGCTTGAGGATCACCGAGTTACCAGTCGACAGCGCAGGCCCCAGCTTCCAGCAGGCCATCATCAGTGGGAAGTTCCACGGCACGATAGCGCCGACAACACCAACAGGCTCGCGCGTCACCAGACCAAGCTGGTCATGCGGGGTCGCGGCAACTTCGTCGTAGATCTTGTCGATGGCCTCGCCGCTCCAGCTCAGGGCATTCGCCGCGCCGGGTACATCGATGTTCAGGGAGTCGCTGATCGGCTTGCCCATGTCCAGGGTTTCGAGCAACGCCAGCTCTTCGGCATTGGCCTTGAGCAACGCGGCGAAACGGAGCATGGCGGATTTGCGCTTGGCTGGCGCCAGGCGCGACCAGACGCCGGAATTGAAGGTGGCGCGGGCGTTTTCCACGGCGCGCTGGGCGTCGTCGGCGTCACAGCTGGCAACAGTGGCCAGCAGGCGGCCATCGACCGGGCTGATGCATTCGAAAGTGTCACCGGAAACGGCGGCGGTGTACTCGCCATTGATGTAGGCGCGGCCTTCGATCTTCAGGTCCTTGGCGCGTTGCTCCCAGTCGGCACGGGTCAGGGTGGTCATGCGAGTGTCCTCCTCTTATTGAATACGAGGGCCGGGCGATGTCCCCCGGCAGCCTCAAAGAATGCTTGCCCCGCCAGCCAGTTGTTCGGCTCAAGGCAGCTGCCACCCTAAACCAGCGGCCGGGGATGTTTCAATATATTTGACATTACACGGGTAAACGCCCTTGCGATGTTCATTTTAATAAACATAGACTTTGGGCTCTCCAACCGCAGGCCAGACGGGACACGCACATGAGCATCCAGGATATCGTCGACTTCAGCCAAGCCAACACCGCCCCCGAACGCTACCGCCCTGACGCCGAAAAAATCCTCAAGGGCGACCCGGAGCAGACCGTCTACAACCACTACAACAGCCCCTGCGGCCAGATGAACGCGGGTGTCTGGGAAGGTGAGGTCGGGCAATGGAAGGTCAATTACACCGAGCACGAATACTGCGAGATTGTGCAAGGCGTGTCCGTGCTGCGCGATGCCGATGGCAATGCCAAGACCTTGCGCGCCGGTGACCGCTTCGTGATCCCCGCCGGCTTCAGTGGCACTTGGGAAGTGCTGGAACCGTGCCGCAAGATCTACGTGGTGTTTGAACAGAAAGCTTGAGGTTGCAGCGGGACGCAGAGCGTCCGGGGCGGGGTTACCACCAGGCAAAAAAAAGCCCGGATCGTGAGATCCGGGCTTTTTTTCACAAGGAAGAAAATCAATTACTTGATTTTGCCTTCTTTGTAGATCACGTGCTTGCGAACGCGCGGGTCGAACATTTTCTTTTCGAGCTTGTCCGGGGTAGTACGCTTGTTCTTGTCGGTAGTGTAGAAGTGACCAGTACCGGCGCTAGAGATCATTCGAATCAATTCACGCATGATAGAGCTCCTTAGATCTTGCCAGCGGCACGAATTTCGGCCAGCACGACAGTGATGCCACGCTTGTCGATAATACGCATGCCTTTGGCAGATACACGCAGGCGAACAAAACGTTTCTCTTCTTCAACCCAGAAGCGGTGATGCTGCAGGTTCGGCAGGAAACGACGACGGGTTTTGTTATTTGCGTGGGAAATGTTATTCCCAGTCACCGGACCCTTACCGGTAACTTGACAGACTCTCGACATGCCTCAGCCCTCTAAAACCACATGCCCAACCCGGCATGGGTTGGCCGCTTAATCTCTCAGTCATTTGGCGCCAGGCGCCGCGTTTCTTTAGGGTCTTACCGGCTACACCTACAAGCGAAGGAACCGGGCCCCTAGAAAAGAGCGCTGCTTTATACCAGAAAGACCCAGGTGCAACAACAGCCCGTGTGTTTTTACCGGCGTAAATCCGCGCAAAACATACTTGAACCGTTGCCAGGAGGGGCCGCTGCCCCAGCCGACCGCTCGTCGCACAGAATGATTTACAGCGCCGGCGTGCACCGTGAAGAACTCGACGAAACGCGCTGAGGCGCCATCAAAACAGCATTTGGGGCAAAAGCACAGGCAAAAATGGACTAGTCATTTAGCAATCAGACCACTACGGTAGGACTTTTCCAGACTGCACTCGCAGATGGGCCTTCGATCTGCACAGGAAACCGAACATGCGCCTCGCTGCCCTACCGCTCTTGCTTGCCCCTCTATTTATCGCTCCGGCGGCGCTCGCGGCCACCAACCTGAGCGTTTGCACCGAGGCCAGCCCGGAAGGGTTCGATGTGGTGCAATACAACTCGCTGACCACCACCAACGCCTCCGCCGATGTGCTGATGAACCGCCTGGTGGACTATGACGCAGCCAGCGGCAAGCTGGTGCCAAGCCTGGCCGACAGCTGGGAAGTCTCGCCGGATGGCCTGACCTATACCTTCAAGCTGCACCCGGGCGTGAAGTTTCATCGCACCGAATACTTCACGCCAAGCCGTGCCCTGACCGCCGAAGACGTGCGCTTCAGCTTCGAGCGCATGCTCGACCCTGCCAACCCGTGGCACAAGATCGCCCAGAGCGGCTTCCCACACGCCCAGTCCCTGCAGTTGCCCACCCTGGTCAAGAAGATCGACGCCCTCGACCCGCTGACCGTGCGCTTCACCCTGGATCACGCCGACTCTACCTTCCTCGCCGCCCTGAGCATGGGCTTTGCCTCGATCTATCCGGCGGAATACGCCGATAAACTGCTCAAGGCCGGCACGCCGGAGAAGCTCAACAGCCAGCCGATCGGCACCGGGCCGTTCATTTTCAGTCGTTTCCAGAAAGATGCCGTGGTGCGCTACAAAGCCAACCCGGACTATTTCGCCGGCAAACCGGCGGTGGATAACTTGATCTTCGCCATCACGCCGGATGCCAACGTGCGCCTGCAGAAGTTGCACCGCAACGAATGCCAGATCGCCCTGTCGCCCAAGCCGCTGGATGTGGGCGCGGCCGAAAAGGACCCGGCGCTCAAGGTCGAAAAAACCGCCGCGTTCATGACGGCCTTCGTGGCCATCAACAGCCAGCACCCGCCCCTGGACAAGCCCGAAGTGCGCCAGGCGATCAACCTGGCCTTCGACAAGGCCAGCTACCTCAAGGCCGTATTTGAAGGGACTGCCGAAGCGGCCAACGGACCGTTCCCGCCCAACACTTGGAGCTACGCCAGGGACCTGCCGGGTTATCCACAGGACCTCGCCAAGGCCAAGGCATTGCTGCAACGCGCCGGCCTCAAGGACGGTTTCAAGACCACTATCTGGACCCGTCCCACCGGTAGCCTGCTCAACCCCAACCCGAACCTGGGCGCACAACTGCTGCAGGCGGACCTGGCCAAAGTCGGCATCCAGGCCGAAATCCGGGTGATCGAATGGGGCGAGCTGATCCGTCGTGCCAAAGCCGGCGAACATGATCTGCTGTTCATGGGCTGGGCCGGCGATAACGGCGACCCGGATAACTTCCTCACCCCGCAGTTCTCCTGCGCGGCGGTGAAGTCCGGCACCAACTTTGCGCGCTACTGCGATCCGGCGCTGGACAAGCTGATCAGCGCCGGCAAGACCACCAGCGAGCAAGGGGTGCGCAGCAAGCTGTATCAACAGGCCCAGGCACAGATCCAGCAGCAGGCGCTGTGGCTGCCGTTGGCGCACCCGACGGCGTTTGCCCTGGCGCGCAAGAGTGTCCAGGGCTATCAGGTGAGCCCGTTCGGGCGCCAGGATTTTTCGAAGGTCAGCGTCAAGCCCTGAGCACCAGGCCCGCCCCTCGGGGCGGGCCTACATCCAGCCATATTCCGCCATCGACAACGGGTCGCCATCCCCAACGATGATGTGATCCAGCACCCGCACATCCACCACTTCCAGGGCCTTCTGCAGGACCTTGGTCAATTTTCGATCAGCTGCACTGGGCTCGGCGCTGCCGGAAGGATGGTTGTGGCACAGGATCAACGCCGCCGCGTTATACGCCAGGGCACGCTTGACCACCTGCCGGGGGTAGACCACGGCGGCGTCGATGGTGCCTTGGGACAACGCCTCGAAACCCAGCACCCGATGCTTTGAATCAAGAAACAGGCAACCGAAGATCTCATGGGGCTCATGGCGCAGCAGTGCCTTTAGGTAATCGCGCACGGCCACCGGGCTTTCCAACACCGAATCGGTGCGCAGGCGTTCGGCCATATGGCGCCGGGACATTTCCAGCACCGCCTGCAACTGGGCAAACTTCGCCGGCCCCAGCCCCAACTGCTGGCTGAACAGGGTCTGGCTGGCCTCCAGCAGCGGGCGTAAACCGCCAAATTGCGCCAACAGGTGGCGCGCCAGGTCCACCGCGCTTCTGCCAGAAACCCCTGTACGCAGGAAGATCGCCAGCAACTCGGCATCCGACAGGCTCGCCGCGCCCCATTCCAACAGTTTCTCTCGCGGCCGCTCTGCCACCGGCCAATCGCGAATACTCATCCTGACTCCCTCTCCCTATGCGCCACGTGCAGCGCTGTTGCCTCGCGGACGCTGTGTTATCGTAGGCCCTCTTTTTTGCATGTGATTTCCCCTGGGGAGGGGGCATCGCAGGCGTCACTGAACCGGCATCACTGAACTGGAAAGGCAAACCAATGCAGCGTCTGTATCGCAAACGCATCGTTCTCGGCGTCGGCGGCGGCATTGCCGCCTACAAGAGCGCAGAGCTGGTCCGCAGGCTCCTTGACCACGGCGCCGAGGTGCGCGTGGTCATGACTCGCGGCGGCAGTGAGTTCATCACGCCACTGACCATGCAGGCCCTGTCCGGGCACCCGGTTCACCTGGACCTGCTGGACCCGGCAGCCGAAGCCGCCATGGGCCATATCGAGCTGGCCAAATGGGCCGACCTGGTGCTGATCGCCCCGGCCACCGCCGACCTGATCGCGCGCCTGGCCCAGGGGATCGCCGATGACCTGCTGACCACCCTGGTACTCGCCACCGACGCCACCGTCGCCATTGCCCCGGCCATGAACCAGGCCATGTGGCGCGACCCGGCCACCCAGGCCAACACGCAACTGCTGCAAAACCGTGGCCTGAAGGTGTTCGGCCCGGCGTCCGGCAGCCAGGCCTGCGGCGATGTCGGCATGGGCCGCATGCTCGAAGCCACCGACCTGGCGCTGTGCGCCGCCGAATGCTTCCAGCACCTGGCCCTGACCGGCAAGCACGTGCTGATCACGGCGGGCCCGACCCAGGAGAACATCGACCCGGTGCGCTACATCACCAACCATAGCTCAGGGAAAATGGGTTTTGCGCTGGCCGAAGCGGCGGTCGAGGCAGGCGCACGCGTCACTCTGATCACCGGCCCGGTGCATTTGCCGACCCCGGATCGGGTCACGCGAATCGACGTAGTCAGCGCCCGCGACATGCTGGCGGCCTGCGAGGCGGCTATTCCGTGCGACCTGTTTATCGCCTCGGCAGCGGTTGCGGATTACCGCCCGGAAGTTGTCGCCCCACACAAACTCAAGAAAGACCCTACAAGCGGTGACGGTCTGCTCCTGCAAATGGTGCGCAACCCGGACATCCTGGCCACCATCGCCACGCGTCCGGACCGCCCGTTCAGTGTCGGTTTCGCTGCCGAGACCGAGCATTTGCTGGACTACGCGGCACGCAAATTGAAAGACAAAAACCTCGATCTGATCGTTGCCAATGATGTCGCCAACCCAAGCATCGGCTTCAACAGCGAGGAAAATGCCTGCAGCGTGATTGACCGCGAGCTGCATGCCACCCTTTTTGCCCAGACCAGCAAAGGCAAAATTGCCCGCCAACTGATCTCTTTTATCGCCCAACGGCTGAACCAGGTTTAATCTCCATGCACGCTTTGCAAGCCAAGATCCTCGACCCCCGCATCGGTACCGAATTCCCGCTGCCCGCCTACGCCACTCCAGGCTCCGCCGGCCTCGACCTGCGCGCCATGCTCAAGGCCGACACCGTCCTTGAACCGGGCCAGACCCTGCTGATTCCGACCGGCCTGTCGATCTACGTGGGCGACCCTGGCCTCGCCGCGCTGATTTTGCCGCGCTCCGGCCTGGGCCATAAGCACGGCATCGTGCTGGGCAACCTGGTGGGCCTGATCGACTCGGACTACCAGGGCGAGCTGATGGTGTCGTGCTGGAACCGTGGCCAGACCACGTTCAAGATCGCCGTGGGTGAGCGCATCGCACAGTTGGTGCTGGTGCCGGTGGTACAGGCGCAGTTCGAGCTGGTGCAGGCATTCGATGAAACCCAACGCGGCGCCGGCGGTTTCGGGCATTCCGGCAGCCGCTGACTAAGCTGAGTCAGGCCGGGCAACGTAGCCCGGCCAGACGCCAAGTCCCAGGCGCTTCAGGACGAAGAATGCGTGGATTTTATCGGTGGAAATTTTTTATAAAAATCAATGCGTTACGTGACCATCGAGACAAGGCCGGTGCGCCGATGGCATTTTTGCACCACGAACTCTCTGCCGAAAACACCGTCATACCCTTCAGTTTGAGCCTGCCGGTCAGTCATTAAGGCCAGCCTTGCCCCCTTCAGATGGAGTTTCCCCCCGCGATGAGTACCGCAGCCCGAGTAGCCCCGACATTCCCCGACAGCATCTTTCGCGCCTATGACATTCGTGGCGTGGTGCCCAAGACGCTGACCGCCGAAACCGCCTACTGGATTGGCCGCGCCATCGGCTCCCAAAGTTTGGCCCAGGGCGAGCCCAACGTCTCGGTCGGCCGTGACGGTCGCCTGTCCGGCCCCGAGCTGGTAGAACAACTGATCCAGGGCCTGGCCGACAGCGGCTGCCACGTCAGCGACGTGGGCCTGGTGCCTACTCCGGCGCTGTACTACGCCGCCAACGTACTGGCTGGCAAATCCGGGGTGATGCTCACCGGTAGCCATAACCCGTCGGACTACAACGGCTTCAAGATCGTCATCGCGGGCGACACCCTCGCCAATGAACAGATCCAGGCCCTGCACACGCGCCTCAAAACCAACGACCTGACCAGCGGCCAGGGCACCGTCACCAAAGTCGACATCCTGCAGCGCTACTCTGACGAAATCACCCGCGACGTCAAACTCGCGCGCCGCCTCAAGGTGGTGGTGGATTGCGGCAACGGCGCGGCCGGCGTAATCGCCCCGCAGTTGCTTGAGGCCCTGAACTGCGAAGTGATCCCCTTGTTCTGCGATGTCGACGGCAACTTCCCCAACCACCACCCGGATCCGGGCAAGCCCGAAAACCTGGTGGACCTGATCGCCAAGGTCAAGGAAACCGGGGCTGACGTCGGCCTGGCCTTCGACGGCGACGGCGACCGTGTGGGTGTGGTGACCGAGACCGGCGAGATCGTGTTCCCGGACCGCTTATTGATGCTGTTCGCCCGGGACGTGGTGGCGCGCAATCCTAACGCCGAGATCATCTTCGACGTGAAATGCACCCGCCGCCTGACGCCGCTGATCAAGGAGTATGGCGGTCGCCCGCTGATGTGGAAGACCGGTCATTCGTTGATCAAAAAGAAAATGAAGGAAACCGGCGCCCTGTTGGCCGGCGAAATGAGCGGCCACGTGTTCTTCAAGGAGCGCTGGTTCGGCTTTGATGACGGTATCTACAGCGCCGCGCGCCTGCTGGAGATCCTCAGTAAGGAAAAATCGACGTGCGAGGAGCTGTTCCAGACCTTCCCGAACGATATTTCCACGCCAGAGATCAATATCCATGTGACCGAAGAGAGCAAATTCAGCATCATTGACGCACTGCACGATGCGCAATGGGGCGAAGGCGCCGAGCTGACCTCCATTGATGGTGTGCGAGTCGATTACGCCAAAGGCTGGGGCCTGGTTCGCGCGTCCAACACCACACCGGTGCTGGTCCTGCGTTTCGAGGCGGATACCGAGGCTGAGTTGCAGCGCATCAAGGACGTGTTCCACGCCCAGTTGAAACGTGTTGCCCCTGATCTCCAATTACCGTTCTGATTTTCTACCGGAGCCCTGAATGACCCTCGAACGCGAAGCCGCTGCCAACACCGCCAAGGTCCTGTCCGAAGCGTTGCCTTACATTCGACGCTATGTCGGCAAGACGCTGGTGATCAAGTACGGCGGCAATGCCATGGAAAGCGAGGAGCTGAAAACCGGCTTCGCACGCGACATCGTGATGATGAAAGCCGTGGGCATCAACCCGGTCGTCGTGCATGGCGGCGGCCCGCAAATCGGCGACTTGCTCAAGCGATTGTCGATCGAGAGTCACTTCATCGATGGCATGCGCGTCACCGACGCGCAGACCATGGACGTGGTGGAGATGGTCCTCGGCGGTCAGGTCAACAAGGACATCGTCAACCTGATCAACCGCCACGGCGGCAGCGCCATCGGCTTGACCGGTAAAGACGCGGAGCTGATCCGCGCGAAAAAAATGACCGTGACCCGCCAGACGCCGGAAATGACCCAGCCGGAAATCATCGACATCGGCCAAGTGGGCGAAGTGATCGGCATCAACACCGACCTGCTGAACCTGCTGGTCAAGGGCGACTTCATTCCGGTAATCGCGCCGATCGGCGTGGGCGCCAACGGCGAGTCCTACAACATCAACGCCGACCTGGTGGCGGGCAAAGTGGCCGAGGCGCTGAAAGCTGAAAAGCTGATGCTGCTGACCAACATTGCCGGCCTGATGGACAAGGAAGGCCAAGTGCTGACGGGCTTGACCACCCAACAGGTGGACGAGCTGATCGCCGACGGCACCATCTACGGCGGCATGCTGCCGAAGATCCGTTGCGCGCTCGAAGCGGTGCAAGGCGGCGTCGGCAGCTCGCTGATCATCGATGGCCGGGTACCGAACGCGGTACTGCTGGAAATCTTCACGGATACCGGCATGGGCACGCTGATCAGTAACCGCAAGCGTCCTTAACTGCTGCAATCAAAAAGCCCCGCTCAATGAGATTGAGCGGGGCTTTTTTTTGTGTACGCTGATTTTTTCAGAAAAGTGGAGATCCCCTGTGGGAGCGGGCTTGCTCGCGAAAGCGGAGTGTCAGTTAGCGCATATAGCACTGAATGGCAGCCTTCGCGAGCAAGCCCGCTCCCACACAAGCCCACTCCTGCAAGAGTTGTTGTATCAGACGCCGAACTGCTCCCGGTATGCACGCACAGCCGGCAGATGCTGCTTGAGCTGTGAATCATCTTCCAGGAACTGCAGCACCTGGTTCAGCGAGACAATGCTCACCACCGGAATGCCGAAATCGCGCTCCACTTCCTGGATTGCCGACAACTCACCGTTGCCGCGTTCCTGGCGATTCAGGGCGATCAGCACGCCGGTGGCCTTGGCACCCTCCTGCGAGGCGATGATTTGCATCACTTCGCGGATAGCGGTACCAGCGGTGATCACGTCGTCGATGATCAGCACGTCGCCAGTAAGCGGCGCGCCGACCAGGCTACCGCCTTCGCCATGGGCCTTGGCTTCTTTACGGTTGAAGCACCACGGCAGGTCTTTCCCGTGGTGTTCAGCCAGGGCCACGGCAGTCGCGGCGGCCAAAGGAATGCCCTTGTAGGCCGGGCCGAACAAGACATCGAAGGCAATACCGCTTTCAACAATGGCGGCCGCGTAGAAACGACCCAGCTGAGCCAGGGCCGAACCCGAGTTGAACAAGCCCGCATTGAAGAAGTACGGGCTGGTGCGCCCGGACTTGAGGGTGAACTCACCGAAGCGCAAAACCCCGCGATCGATGGCGAAACGAATGAAATCGCGTTGATACGCCTGCATGAAAAAAGCCTCAGATACCACGGATTTAGCTAATTAGGTAGACGGCGTGTATCATACACGCACGCGATTTTTGGGGCCATTTATGCGGATCATCAGTGTGAACGTTAATGGTATTCAGGCTGCAGTCGAGCGTGGTTTGCTCAGTTGGCTGCAAGCCCAGAATGCCGACGTCATCTGCCTGCAGGATACCCGCGCCTCCGCCTTTGAACTGGACGACCCAGCCTTCCAACTGGATGGCTACTTCCTTTATGCCTGCGATGCCGAAGTACCCGCCCAAGGTGGCGTGGCTTTGTATTCGCGGTTGCAACCCAAGGCGGTCATCAGCGGCCTCGGCTTCGAGACAGCCGACCGCTACGGGCGCTACCTGCAAGCCGATTTCGATAAGGTCAGCATCGCGACCTTGCTGCTCCCTTCGGGGCAGAACGGCGATGAAGACTTGAACCAGAAGTTCAAGCTAATGGACGATTTCGCCCGTTACCTGGATAAACAGCGGCGCAAACGTCGCGAGTACATTTATTGTGGCTCGCTGTACGTGGCGCAACAGAAGCTGGATATCAAGAACTGGCGCGACAGCCAGCAATCCCCGGGCTTCCTGGCGCCTGAACGGGCCTGGATGGACGAGATTGTCGGCAACATGGGTTATGTGGATGCCCTGCGCGAAGTCAGCCGTGAAGGCGACCAGTACAGCTGGTGGCCGGACAACGAACAGGCGGAGATGCTCAACCTGGGCTGGCGTTTCGACTACCAGTTGCTGACCCCTGGTCTGCGCCGGTTCGTCCGCAGCGCACGCCTGCCGCGCCAGCCGCGCTTCTCGCAACACGCGCCGCTGATCGTGGACTACGACTGGACATTGACCATCTGAGGTTTTTTCTCAGGCACAAAAAAACCGACATCGCTGTCGGTTTTTTTGTGGGCGCCCGTTACTTGATCACACGCCAGGTCAAGGGATAGCGATAGGCGATGCCCTTGTTGGCCTTGATGCTACCAATGATTGTCAGCACCACCGTGGCGATCGCCAGGGCAAACATCAGGAAAAACCCGATCACCGCGAAGGCCAGCACGATGCAAACGATCCAGGCGATGGCCACGGTGATCTGGAAATTCAACGCCTCTTTGCCCTGATCGTCGATGAACGCATCCTTTTCCTTCTTCATCTGCCACAGGATCAACGGCCCCACGACACTGCCGAAGGGGAATACAAAGCCCAGGAACGCCGCCAGATGGCACAACATCGCCCCCTGGCGCACTTCGTAGGAAGGCGTAGGCACCGGTATCTGACTGTCATTCATGGCGTTTCTCCTTGGGTCGGGCTCAGTCAGCCAACGCGGCGTTCTGCAGTTCGAAGATTTCGGTCATGCCCTTCTGGGCCAGGGCGAGCATGGCGTTCAAGTCGGCCGGCTGGAACGGCGCGCCTTCGGCGGTGCCCTGCACTTCGATGAAGCCACCGGTGCTGGTCATGACCACGTTCAGGTCGGTCTCGGCGGCCGAGTCTTCCAGGTAGTCCAGGTCCAGCACGGGCTCGCCCTGATACATGCCCACCGAGACGGCGGCAATCATTTGCTTGAGCGGGTCACCGCCCTTGAGGCCGCCGCGCTTCTTGATCACCTTGAGCGCGTCGACCAGGGCCACCATGGCGCCTGTGATCGACGCGGTGCGGGTGCCGCCGTCGGCCTGGATCACGTCGCAGTCGACATACAGGGTTACGTCGCCCAGCTTGGACATGTCCAGCGCCGCGCGCAGGGAGCGACCGATCAGGCGCTGGATTTCCAGGGTGCGGCCGCCTTGCTTGCCACGGCTGGCTTCGCGCTGGTTACGTTCGCCGGTGGCGCGCGGCAGCATGCCGTACTCGGCGGTCAGCCAACCCTGGCCCTGGCCTTTAAGGAAGCGCGGTACGCCATTTTCGACGCTGACGGTGCAGATCACCTTGGTATCGCCAAACTCGACCAGTACAGACCCCTCGGCGTGTTTGGTGTAGTTGCGGGTGATGCGGATCGAGCGGAGCTGATCGGCAGCGCGACCACTTGGACGTTTCATAGGGAGACACCTGTACTGAGGACGAAAAACTGCCGAGCATTATAGAGCCGTGGGCCGATTCCGGGCACTGCTAAAAAATTCGGTTACGAATGCTCGCGTTTGGGCGTGCCCGCCTCACTGCGCTACAATCGCGCGCCTTCTTAACCATCAGCCCGTGATTAACGGGACTGCAACGCGAGGTACCTCCATGGTGCACAGCATGACCGCCTTTGCCCGCGTCGAAAAAGCCGGCGTACAAGGCACCCTGAGCTGGGAATTGCGCTCGGTCAACAGCCGCTACCTGGAGCCGCATCTGCGCCTGCCGGAGTCGTTCCGCGACCTCGAAGGCGCCGTGCGGGAAGCGCTGCGCCAGGGCATCTCCCGGGGCAAACTGGAATGCACCCTGCGCTTTACCGAAGAAACCACCGGCAAGCCACTGCAAGTCGATCGCGAGCGCGCGGCGCAACTGGTCGCCGCCGCCGAGACCATTGCCGGCCTGATCAAGCAGCCGGCCGCGCTCAATCCGCTGGAAGTGCTGGCCTGGCCCGGCGTACTGGTGGCCGATGCCATCGACCCGCAGGCCCTCAACGCGCAAGCCCTCGCCTTGTTCAACCAGGGCTTGAAGGAGCTCAAGGCCGGCCGCGAGCGCGAAGGCGCCGAGCTGGCGCGCTTGATCAGCGAACGCCTGACGTCCATTGAAGAAGACGTGGTCATCCTGCGCCAGCTGGTGCCGCAGATGCTCGCCACCCAGCGCCAGAAGGTGCTCGACCGCTTCACCGACATGAAAGCCGACCTCGACCCCACACGCCTGGAGCAGGAAATGGTGTTGCTGGCACAGAAGAGCGACGTCGCCGAAGAGCTCGACCGCCTGAGCACGCACATCCTTGAAGTGCGCCGCGTGCTCAAATCGGGCGGTGCCGCCGGTCGGCGCCTGGACTTCCTGATGCAGGAACTCAACCGCGAAGCCAATACACTCGGCTCCAAAGCGTTCGATCCGCGCAGCACCACGGCGGCGGTCAACCTCAAAGTGTTGATCGAGCAGATGCGCGAACAAGTACAGAATATTGAGTAAGGCAACCTCATGACCCACAGCACCGGCACCCTTTACATCATTTCCGCCCCTTCGGGCGCGGGCAAGAGCAGCCTGGTCAAGGCACTGACCGACGCTGACGAGCAGATCCGCATCTCGGTCTCCCACACCACCCGCGCCATGCGGCCGGGTGAGGTGGACGGCGTGCATTACCATTTCGTGGAGCGCACCGAGTTCGTCAAGATGATCGAGCACGGCGACTTCCTTGAGCGCGCCGAAGTGTTCGGCAACCTCTATGGCACCTCGCAAAGCCACCTGCAGCAAACCCTGGATGAAGGCCACGACCTGATCCTGGAAATCGACTGGCAGGGCGCCGAGCAAGTGCGCCAATTGATGCCCAAGGCGCGCTCGATCTTCATCCTGCCGCCCTCGCTTGAAGCCTTGCACCAGCGCCTGACCAACCGCGGCCAGGACAGCGACGAGATCATCGAAGGTCGCATGCGTGAAGCCGTCAGCGAAATGAGCCACTACGTCGACTACGACTACCTGATCATCAATGACGACTTTGCCCACGCACTGGATGATTTGAAGGCGATTTTCCGCGCCAACCAGCTTCAGCAAAAGCGCCAGCAACAGCGTTTCGGCAAATTATTGGCCGAACTGCTCGGCTGATTGGCTCTTCCCAAAACCGCTGCAAGCGCTTTACATTGGCACTTGCAGCGCTTTTGCGAGGGCCTGCGCAAAATCAGCGCTTCCCTTAACGCTGGTGTTTTTTTAAACTGCTCAGTCCGCTCGCCCAACCGGGCAGCGCGCATCTTGCATTCGCTCCGAGGAATACCATGGCCCGCGTAACCGTTGAAGACTGCCTAGAACACGTGGATAACCGCTTTGAGCTGGTCATGCTCTCTACCAAGCGTGCCCGTCAACTGGCCACTGGCGGCAAAGAGCCCCTGGTCCAGTGGGAAAACGACAAGCCTACCGTTGTGGCCCTGCGTGAAATCGCCGAAGGCCTGATGAGCTACGAGTTCATCGCCAACGCTGAAATCGTTGAAGACGAACCGCTGTTTGCAGCGTTCGAGGACGAGTCCAACGAGGCCGTCTAAGCCTATGCCTGGTCGACGTAGCACGGCGCGGGGTCACAGCCAACGGCAGGAGTTCATCCTTTGCCGAGCATAGACGCCCTCGCCGATCGCTTATCGGCCTACCTCGGCCCAGACCAGGTCAACCTGGTCCGCCGAGCGTATTTCTACGCCGAACAAGCCCACGACGGCCAACGCCGCCGCAGCGGCGAGGCGTATGTCACCCATCCTCTTGCGGTGGCAAACATTCTGGCCGACATGCACATGGACCATCAAAGCCTGATGGCCGCGATGCTGCATGACGTGATCGAAGACACCGGCATCGCCAAGGAAGCGCTCAGCGCGCAATTTGGCGAAACCGTGGCCGAACTGGTCGACGGGGTCAGCAAACTGACCCAGATGAACTTCGAGACCAAGGCCGAAGCCCAGGCGGAGAACTTCCAGAAAATGGCCATGGCCATGGCGCGCGATATTCGCGTGATCCTGGTCAAGCTCGCCGACCGGCTGCACAACATGCGCACGCTGGAAGTGCTCTCCGGCGAAAAACGCCGGCGCATCGCCAAGGAAACCCTGGAAATCTACGCGCCCATCGCCAACCGGCTGGGCATGCACGCTATTCGAATCGAATTCGAAGACCTCGGCTTCAAAGCCATGCACCCGATGCGTTCGGCGCGTATCTACCAGGCGGTCAAGCGCGCCCGGGGCAACCGCAAGGAAATCGTCAACAAAATCGAGGAGTCGCTGAGCCATTGCCTGGCGATCGACGAAATCGAGGGCGAAGTCAGCGGCCGGCAGAAGCACATCTACGGCATCTATAAGAAGATGCGCGGCAAGCGTCGGGCCTTCAACGAGATCATGGACGTGTACGCGTTCCGGATCATCGTCGACAAGGTCGACACCTGCTACCGCGTGCTCGGCGCTGTACATAATTTGTACAAACCCTTGCCTGGGCGCTTCAAGGATTACATCGCCATTCCCAAGGCCAACGGCTATCAGTCGTTGCATACCACGCTGTTCGGTATGCATGGCGTGCCGATCGAGATTCAGATCCGCACCCAGGAAATGGAAGAGATGGCCAACAATGGCATCGCCGCCCATTGGCTGTACAAATCCAGCGGCGACGAGCAGCCCAAGGGCACCCATGCCCGCGCCCGCCAGTGGGTCAAAGGCGTGCTGGAAATGCAGCAACGTGCGGGCAACTCACTCGAATTCATCGAAAGCGTGAAGATCGACCTGTTCCCGGATGAGGTCTACGTGTTCACGCCCAAGGGCCGGATCATGGAGCTGCCCAAAGGCTCCACGGCGGTTGACTTTGCCTACGCGGTGCATACAGACGTGGGCAACAGCTGCATTGCGTGTCGGATCAATCGTCGTCTCGCGCCGCTGTCCGAACCGCTGCAGAGCGGCTCCACGGTCGAGATCGTCAGCGCTCCGGGCGCACGCCCGAACCCGGCCTGGCTCAACTTCGTGGTCACCGGCAAGGCCCGTACGCACATCCGTCACGCCCTGAAATTGCAGCGCCGCTCCGAGTCCATCAGCCTCGGCGAACGCTTGCTGAACAAGGTGCTCAATGGTTTCGACAGTGCCCTGGACAAGATTCCTACAGAGCGCGTGCAAGCGATGCTCCACGAGTACCGCCAGGAAACCATCGAAGACCTGCTGGAAGACATCGGCCTGGGCAACCGCATGGCCTACGTGGTCGCGCGCCGCCTGTTGGGCGAAGGCGAACAGTTACCCAGCCCGGAGGGCCCGCTGGCAATCCGCGGTACCGAGGGCCTGGTGCTCAGCTACGCCAAATGTTGCACGCCAATTCCGGGCGACCCGATTGTCGGCCACCTGTCCGCCGGCAAGGGCATGGTCGTGCACCTGGACAACTGCCGCAACATCACCGAAATCCGTCACAACCCGGAAAAATGCATCCAGCTTTCATGGGCCAAGGATGTCACCGGCGAATTCAACGTCGAGCTGCGAGTGGAGCTGGAGCACCAGCGCGGCCTGATCGCCCTGCTCGCCAGCAGCGTCAACGCGGCCGACGGCAATATCGAGAAAATCAGCATGGACGAGCGCGATGGTCGCATCAGCGTGGTCCAACTGGTGGTCAGTGTGCACGACCGCGTGCACCTGGCCCGCGTGATCAAGAAACTGCGCGCCTTGACCGGTGTGATCCGCATTACCCGCATGCGGGCATAGCCCTTCAAATACGTCATCATCTCTTACAAGGAGTCCTACATGACCAAGACCGTCATCACCAGCGACAAAGCCCCGGCCGCCATCGGCACGTACTCCCAGGCGATCAAGGCGGGCAACACCGTCTACATGTCCGGCCAGATCCCGCTGGACCCAAAGACCATGGAACTGGTTGAAGGCTTTGAAGCACAGACCGTCCAGGTCTTCGAAAACCTCAAGTCGGTGGCCGAGGCCGCCGGCGGTTCGTTCAAAGACATCGTCAAGCTGAACATCTTCCTCACCGACCTGAGCCACTTCGCCAAGGTCAACGAGATCATGGGCAAGTACTTCGAACAGCCGTACCCGGCCCGCGCCGCCATCGGCGTTGCTGCCCTGCCAAAGGGCGCACAGGTTGAGATGGACGCGATTCTGGTGATCGAGTAAAACACCCGGCGCAGCCCTCATAGGCTGCGCCGACTTCGTTTTAAAAGGATTTCATGATGCGCAAAGCGCTTGTAGCCTCATCCATGCTCGCCCTGTTGCTCGGCGGCTGCGCCAGCAACCCTGCCGACCGGGATGTGAGCGGCACCTGGATCAACCAGGTCGCCATCGATGCGGCAGCCAAGGGCGGCCCTTTGCGCGAAGCCCTGCAGAGTTATGGCCCGAACCTCGAATGGGAGGTCAATACCAAGGCCTCGCAGGCGCGCTACTACAACGGCTTTGAAGTAGCGGAAGGCAAGTTGCTGGGTGAAAAATCCGGCGCCTGGAGCGTGGATTTCTACGGCAGCTCCGCTACCGAACTCAAGCGCAAAGGCAAACAACTGCTGCAAGTGGCCAACGACAACGAGCCGGAGCAGCTGTTTGCCCGTTCCAAAGACCCGGCCCCGGAAGGCGCGCCATTGGGTGCCAACTTCGAGCGGGCGCTGTATGCGGCTTACATGGGCGGCGACTGGAAGATTACCGACGGCTTCGGCAACGGCGCCATCGTGCAGTTCCAGGCTGACGGCAAGGTGGTCGGCCTACCCAAGGTTGATCGGTACTCCCTATGCCTGGCGGGCGATTGCGCTTCCATGAGCGGCGGCTATGACAGCATCTGGCTGCAACTGAATGGCCAGGGCAACCCTTGGATTTTTTCGCGCAAGGGCAAGCAGCTGGAGATCTTCCAGGCGATCAATACGGCGCAGACGGATGAGGTGCCTTCGTTTACACCGGGACCTCGGCAATGGCTGCTTGAAAAGCAATAATCAGCCGAACACAAATCTAAATGTGGGAGCGGGCTTGCTCGCGAATGCGGAGTGCCAGTCACAAGATATATTGACTGATCCACCGCATTCGCGAGCAAGCCCGCTCCCACAGTTTTAACCGCGTTTCAGCCTTTGAGAATGGCTGCATAGCCTTCGCGATACGTCGGATAGGTCGGTGTCCAGCCCAGCGCCTTGATACGCGCATTACTGCACTGTTTACTGCCCGCACGCCTCACACTGGCGTCTTCGGACCACTGCGTCACGCCCAGGTACTCACGCAACCACGCCACCACTTCAGCCAGCGGCGCGGGCGCATCGTCGACGCCGATGTAGACTTGTTCCAGCGAACCGCCCTTTTCCAAATGCCGCAACAAAAAGGCCAGCAAGCCCGCTGCGTCGTCCGCATGAATCCGGTTGCCATATAAAGGTGGATCGACTGCTACACGGTAGCCTTGGCGCACTTGAGTGAGCAGCCATTCGCGGCCCGGCCCATAAATACCGGTCAGGCGCACGATGCTGGCCGGGATGCCGCTAGTGAGTGCCACTTGCTCGGCCTCCAGCATCACCTGCCCGGAATAACCCTTCGCCTGAGTCGGCGACGTTTCATCGACCCATTCACCATTCTGCTGCCCGTAGACGCTGCTGCTGGACACAAACAACAGGTGTTTGGGCTCCTGGCCATAGTCGCCCAACCATTCCAGCACATGCTTCAGTCCTTGGACGTAAGCCGCGCGATAGCCGGCCTCGTCGTGGTCTGTCGCAGCGGCGCAGTACACCAGGTAATCCACCCCGCCGATGGGCCAAGTGTCGGGGCAGGCCTTGCTGAACAGGTCGCCGGCAATGCCGATCACCCCGGCGGGCAACCGCGAAATATCACGCCGCAGGCCATGAACCTCCCATCCAGAGACGAGCAATTGGCTAGCCAGCCGACTACCTACATCGCCACAACCGGCAATCACAACAGAAGGCGCTGACATCACAAAACTCCGTACTGAAAGGTCTAGATTAGCGGTCACAGCAGACCGGCGGCCATAAAAAGCACAAATAAAGTTACTGTATTACTTTAGTTAACAAGAATTACTTGCAATAATAACCGCCCATTTGTCCTCGACCCCCAGCGTCTGGAAGGACAATCACTCATTTTTTTACTCAGGTCCGGCCAGCATGACACGTATGACAAACCCCGCTTCGCCAACCAAGCTTCACAGCCCATCACGCGCCTGGCGTGCGATTGCTGCGCTGCTGTTCAGCGTTCTGCTGGCACCGACCGCCGCCTTCGCGGACGCCACGGCACCCGCCGCTCCGGCCGCCGCCGAGCAGAATGCAGCCACCCCTGCCGCGCCCGCCGCCGCTCCGGCCGCAACCGACCCGGCTGCGCCTGCCGCCGCCGATGACACTGGCGTGGTGCTCGAAGAAGACAACACCCTGGGCATGGCCCATGACCTGTCGCCATGGGGCATGTATCAGAACGCTGACGTGGTGGTAAAAGCCGTCATGATCGGCCTGGCCATCGCCTCGATCATCACCTGGACCATCTGGATCGCCAAGGGCTTTGAGCTGCTGGGCGCCAAACGTCGTCTGCGCAACGAAATCGTCCACCTGAAAAAAGCCACCACCCTCAAGGAAGCGAGCGAAAGCGCGACCAAGAAAGGCACCCTGGCCAACACCCTGGTGCACGACGCGCTGGAAGAAATGCGCCTCTCGGCCAATGCCCGCGAAAAAGAAGGCATCAAGGAACGTGTTGCTTTCCGCCTGGAGCGCCTGGTGGCGGCCTGCGGCCGTAACATGAGCAGCGGCACCGGGGTGCTGGCGACCATTGGTTCCACCGCACCGTTCGTCGGCCTGTTCGGCACCGTGTGGGGCATCATGAACAGCTTCATCGGCATCGCCAAAACCCAGACCACCAACCTCGCCGTCGTTGCCCCAGGCATCGCCGAAGCCCTGCTGGCAACAGCGCTGGGCCTGGTTGCCGCGATTCCTGCGGTGGTGATCTACAACGTCTTCGCCCGTTCGATCGCCGGCTACAAGGCCCAGGTATCGGACGCGTCGGCAGAAGTCCTGCTGCTGGTCAGCCGCGACCTCGATCACCTGCCTACCGAGCGCAGCTCGCAACCGCACATGGTGAAAGTGGGGTAATCGGCCATGGGCCTGCATTTGAATCAAGGCGACGACGAACTCGTCGAGAACCACGAAATCAACGTCACGCCGTTTATCGATGTGATGCTGGTGCTGCTGATCATTTTCATGGTGGCGGCACCGCTGGCGACCGTGGATATCAAGGTCGACCTGCCCGCATCCAGCGCCAAGCCGGCGCCGCGGCCGGAGAAACCGATCTTCCTCAGCGTCAAGGCGGACCAACGCCTGTTCCTGGGCGAAGAAGAAGTCAAGACTGAAACCCTGGGCCCGGTGCTCGACGCCAAGACCCAAGGCAAGAAAGACACGACAATCTTCTTCCAGGCCGACAAGGGCGTGGACTACGGCGACCTGATGAGCGTGATGGATGCCCTGCGGGCAGCCGGCTACCTCAAGGTAGGCCTGGTCGGACTTGAGACGGCAGCCAAGAAATGATCACGACGCGCCACAAACTGACGCGTTATGGCACCAGCCTCGCCGTCGTACTGGGCGTGCATGCCGTCGCGATCGCTATCGCGCTTCATTGGTCGGCGCCGCGCACGGTGCAGTTGCCACCGGCTGCCATGGTCATCGACCTGGCGCCGATGCCAGCACCGCCGCCGCCGGCACCGCCCAAGGTCGTGACGCCGCCGCAACCGCCTGCACCGGTCGAAGAACTGCCCCTGCCGAAATTGGCCGAGGCGCCCAAGCCGACTATCCAAGTGCCCAAGCCGGTCAAGCCCAAGCCCAAACCGCAGCCGCCCAAACCTGTAGAAAAAAAGATCGAGCCGCCCAAGGAGAAACCTTCCGAGGACCCGCCGAGCGAAACGCCACCGACCCAGGCGCCCGCTGAAAAATCGGCCCAGCCCGTTCCTGGCCCGTCGCCGCAACAGATCGCCGCCAAGGCGTCCTGGGAAGGCACGCTGCTGGCGCACCTGCAGAAGTACAAGAAGTACCCGCCAGGTGCCCAGGCCCGTGGCAAGGAAGGCCTGAACCGCCTGAAGTTCGTGGTCGACGCTGACGGCAACGTGCTGTCCTACGAGTTGGTGGGCCGCTCCGGCAACGCCGATCTGGACCGCGCCACACTGGACATGATCCGTCGTGCCCAGCCGCTGCCCAAGCCTCCGGCCGACATGCTCAAAGGTGGCAGCATCGAGATCGTTGCACCGTTCGTGTACAACATCGAAAAGCGCCGCCGCTAGCGAAAGGGCAGCGCGGGCTTATGTGGGAGCGGGCTTGCTCGCGAATGCGGTGTATCAGTGATGGATGTATTCACTGACATTCCGCATTCGCGAGCAAGTCGAATCGTCGCACCGCCGCTCCCACATTTAATTTTCATTCCCTCCAAAAATCCTTCTCAGCAAAATCCCTGGCATTCCCTACTCAATCCCCACCCAACTTCTGATAACGTGCGTCTATCGATTGCAGCCGGTATGCTTGGCCCGCAACCTCATGGACGCCCGCTATGACTCTTACAGAATTACGCTACATCGTTACCCTCGCCCAAGAGCAGCACTTCGGCCACGCGGCCGAGCGTTGCCACGTCAGTCAGCCGACGCTGTCGGTGGGCGTGAAGAAACTTGAAGACGAACTCGGTGTGCTGATTTTCGAGCGCAGCAAGAGTGCTGTGCGCCTGACCCCGGTGGGCGAAGGCATCGTGGCCCAGGCCCAGAAGGTGCTGGAGCAAGCGCAAAGCATTCGCGAACTGGCCCAGGCCGGTAAGAACCAGCTGACAGCACCGCTGAAAGTCGGCGCCATCTATACCGTCGGGCCGTACCTGTTCCCGCACTTGATCCCGCAACTGCACCGCGTCGCGCCGCAGATGCCGCTGTATATCGAAGAAAACTTCACCCACGTGCTGCGCGACAAACTGCGCAACGGCGAGCTGGACGCGATCATCATCGCCCTGCCGTTCAATGAGGCAGACGTATTGACCCTGCCGCTCTATGACGAGCCGTTCTACGTACTGATGCCCGCTTCCCACCCCTGGACGCAAAAAGCCACCATCGACGCCGGCCTGCTCAACGACAAGAGCCTGCTGCTGCTCGGCGAAGGCCACTGCTTCCGCGACCAGGTGCTGGAAGCCTGCCCGACCCTGACCAAGGGCAACGACGGCGCCAAACACACCACCGTGGAGTCCAGCTCCCTGGAAACCATTCGTCACATGGTCGCGTCCGGCCTGGGCATTTCGATCCTGCCGTTGTCGGCTGTGGACAGCCATCACTACGCCCCTGGTGTGATCGAAGTGCGCCCACTGACGCCACCGGTGCCATTTCGCACCGTGGCAATCGCCTGGCGCGCCAGCTTCCCACGGCCCAAAGCGATTGAGATCCTCGCCGACTCGATCCGGCTGTGCTCGGTGGCCAAGCCGACTGCTGCGAGCTGAGCCACGGTATGACTGAGCTGTCGCAGGTGTCGGTAACGGCACTCAAGGGTGTCGGTGAAGCCATGGCCGAGAAACTGGCCAAGGTCGGGTTGGAGAACCTCCAGGACGTATTGTTCCACCTGCCCCTGCGCTACCAGGATCGAACCCGCGTGGTGCCCATCGGCCAGTTGCGCCCAGGGCAGGACGCGGTGGTCGAAGGCACCGTCAGTGGCGCCGACGTGGTGATGGGCAAGCGCCGCAGCCTGGTGGTGCGCCTGCAGGACGGCACTGGCGGCCTGAGCCTGCGCTTTTACCACTTCAGCAACGCGCAGAAGGAAGGCCTCAAGCGTGGCACCCGCGTGCGCTGTTACGGCGAAGCGCGGCCCGGCGCATCAGGCCTGGAGATCTACCACCCGGAATACCGCGCCATCACTGGCGATGAGCCGCCGCCGGTCGACACCACACTCACACCGATCTACCCGCTAACCGAAGGCCTGACCCAGCAACGCCTGCGCCAACTGTGCATGCAGACCCTGGCCCTGCTCGGCCCGAAAAGCCTGCCCGACTGGCTGCCGCTGGAGCTGGCCCGCGACTATCAATTGGCGCCGCTGGACGATGCGATTCGCTACCTGCATCACCCGCCGGCCGATGCCGATGTCGACGAACTGGCACTGGGTCATCACTGGGCCCAGCATCGCCTGGCCTTTGAAGAACTGCTGACCCACCAACTGTCCCAGCAACGCCTGCGCGAAAGCATGCGCTCCCTGCGTGCGCCGGCGATGCCCAAGGCCACGCGCTTGCCTGCGCAATACCTGGCCAACCTCGGCTTTGCGCCCACCGGCGCCCAGCAGCGTGTCGGCAATGAAATCGCCTACGACCTCAGCCAGAACGAACCGATGCTGCGGCTTATCCAGGGCGACGTCGGCGCAGGCAAAACCGTGGTTGCCGCCCTCGCCGCCCTGCAGGCCTTGGAAGCCGGTTACCAGGTGGCGCTGATGGCGCCCACCGAGATCCTTGCCGAGCAGCACTTCATCACCTTCAAACGCTGGCTCGAACCGCTGGGCCTGGAAGTGGCGTGGCTGGCCGGCAAGCTCAAGGGCAAGGTGCGCGCGGCGGCGCTGGAACAGATCGCCGGCGGCGCACCGATGGTGGTGGGCACCCACGCGCTGTTTCAGGACGAAGTGCAGTTCAAAAACCTCGCCCTGGTGATCATCGACGAACAGCACCGCTTCGGCGTGCAACAGCGCCTGGCCCTGCGCCAGAAAGGCGTCGGCGGGCGCATGAACCCGCATCAACTGATCATGACGGCCACGCCGATCCCACGGACCCTGGCGATGAGTGCCTACGCCGACCTCGACACCTCGATCCTCGACGAGCTGCCGCCCGGCCGTACGCCGGTCAATACCGTGCTGGTCACCGACACCCGGCGTGTCGAGGTGATCGAGCGCGTGCGCGGCGCCTGTGCCGAAGGTCGCCAGGCGTATTGGGTGTGCACGCTGATCGAGGAGTCCGAAGAACTGACCTGCCAGGCGGCCGAAACCACCTTTGAAGACCTCACCAGCGCCCTCGGTGAACTCAAAGTCGGGCTGATCCACGGTCGCATGAAGCCTGCGGAAAAGGCGGCGGTCATGGCCGAGTTCAAGGCAGGCAACTTGCAATTGCTGGTGGCCACCACGGTGATCGAAGTCGGGGTGGACGTGCCTAACGCCAGCCTGATGATCATCGAGAACCCCGAGCGCCTGGGCCTGGCGCAGTTGCACCAGCTGCGCGGTCGTGTCGGCCGGGGCAGCGCGGCCAGCCATTGCGTGCTGCTCTACCACCCGCCGCTGTCACAGATCGGCCGTCAGCGCCTGGGCATCATGCGTGAAACCAACGACGGTTTCGTCATCGCCGAAAAAGACCTCGAACTGCGCGGCCCCGGCGAAATGCTCGGCACCCGCCAGACTGGCCTGCTGCAATTCAAGGTGGCCGACCTGATGCGCGACGCCGATTTACTCCCCGCCGTGCGCGATGCGGCGCAAGCGTTGATGGAACGCTGGCCGGAACATGTCAGCCCGTTGCTGGATCGCTGGCTCAGGCACGGGCAGCAATACGGTCAAGTGTGACCTTGGCTCACTTAACCGACCTACAGGTGTGTCAAGCTGGTTATACTTCGACGACTGTACGAAATTGGATCAGGCCATGTCAGAAGTCGCCCTCGCCACAGCCCCACTGACCGCCCCGCCGGTCATTCGGGCTCTGCTCGCAAAACTCGCCGTCCCCTACACGGAAGTTGCCGATCTACCGGGCCTGAATCCTGCGCGAAAGATCCAGGCGGTGCTGCTGGAAGACGCGGTGGGTGCGCTGATGGTGCTATTCCCGCAAAGCCAGCTGCTCGACCTCAACCGCCTCACCGAACTCACCGGTCGCCGCCTCACGGCCGTGTCGCCGGAGCGCGTCAGGCGCATGCTGGACAAGCATGACCTGAGCCTGTTGCCGGGCCTGCCGCCCCTCACCAGTTCGCCGTGCCTGTACGAAGGCAGCCTGCTCGACGAGCCGAACCTGCTGGTGCACTCGGGCGAAGCCGGGTTGCTGCTGGACATCCCCAGCGATGCCTTCAAGACCATGCTCACCAAGGCCAGCGCCGCGCATTTTGGCGAGCCGCTGAGCAACATTCGCCCCAACCTCGACCGTCCGAACGATGACCGCGAGGAAATCACCCAGGCGATGCAGGCGTTCACCGCGCGCCGTATCCAACAGCGCCTGGAAGCGACGATCGAGATCCCACCGCTGGCGGACACCGCGCAAAAGATCATCAAGCTGCGTGTCGACCCCAACGCCACCATCGATGACATCACCAGCGTGGTGGAAACCGACCCCGCGCTGGCCGCACAGGTCGTGAGCTGGGCGGCGTCGCCGTACTACGCGTCGCCGGGCAAGATCCGCTCGGTGGAAGACGCGATCGTGCGCGTGCTGGGGTTTGACCTGGTGATCAACCTGGCGCTGGGCCTGGCCTTGGGCAAGACCCTGAGCCTGCCCAAGGACCACCCGCACCAGGCCACGCCGTACTGGCACCAGTCCATCTACACCGCCGCCGTGATCGAAGGCCTGACCCGCGCCATGCCCCGCGCCCAGCGCCCGGAAGCCGGCCTGACCTACCTGGCCGGCCTGCTGCACAACTTCGGCTATCTGCTGCTGGCCCATGTGTTCCCGCCGCACTTCTCGTTGATCTGCCGGCACCTGGAGGTCAACCCGCACCTGTGCCACAGCTATGTCGAGCAACACTTGCTGGGCATCAGCCGCGAGCAGATCGGCGCCTGGCTGATGCGCTACTGGGACATGCCGGACGAACTGTCCACCGCCCTGCGCTTCCAGCACGACCCGACTTATGACGGCCAATATGCCGAGTACCCGAACCTGGTGTGTCTGGCCGTGCGCCTGTTGCGCAGCCGCGGCATCGGCTCCGGGCCGGACGAGGCGATTCCGGATGCGCTGCTTGAGCGGTTGGGGTTGAGCCGTGACAAGGCTGAAGAAGTGGTGGGCAAGGTGTTGGATGCCGAGGTGTTGTTGCGGGAGCTGGCTTCGCAGTTCAGCCAGGGCTGAATCCGTCGCCTGTCAGACCGCTATCGCAGGCAAGCCAGCTCCCACAATTGAACGCATTCCAAAGTTGGAACACCGTCACCTGTGGGAGCTGGCTTGCCTGCGATGAATTCAACTCGGTCTGACTGTTTACTGCGCAGCTGGTTTACCTGGCTCTACCACCAGAAGCAGATCATCAAGAATCGCTTTGCCCATTTCACACAGATAATGCGCGGCGAACGCGAACCTCTCCGCCCGGGGATCCATGGCAGCCTCAAGCGAGAGCATCTGCGCCAGGCCAAGCACATGCGCGGCGTGTTCGACAGCTTCCCGAAGCGGGACGCCAGCGTTGACTCGGAACAGCTTCAAATGGCTTTTGTTCTCGCCACAGTCTGCGAAGGTGGCGGCGCCAATGGTTTTTGTTGAGGTGGGGGTAAAAGGTTTTTCGTAAGGCATAACTAACTCCCTTTGCATGAACAAAAAGAGCTGCCCCGAACGTTTCCAGGCGAAAGGTGGCAGCTGTACGCGGGCTGGAAACCGAGGCAAAAGGAACCCGGCAGACCCGAAGGTCTCCCACGCACAGCCGCCAAAAAGCACAAACATCAGGCATAAAAAAAGCGCCTGTTGGTTGTTTGACGACGCTGTAGCGTCCTTAAGCATCGGGTTTCCAGGCCCGGTCGCTGATGAGCAGCGACGCGAGGGAGGTTAGCGCGATGGGCTTTGGGCTGCAACTCGCAGAGAGGGTAGGATCTTTCTGGTTGATGCGAAGGCAGTGGATTTGTTCACGGTTCAGCCAGGGAGAAATCCGCCAACTGTCAGACCGCTATCGCAGGCAAGCCAGCTCCCACAGGTGACCGAGTTCCAACCTTGGAATGCAATCAACTGTGGGAGCTGGCTTGCCTGCGATGAAGTCACCTCGGTCTGACTGAAGCCCTACTTCTTTTTCTTCGGCCTCAAATACTTGGTCAACCCCTGAAACCAGATCACCAACGCCGGGTTGCCCTTGATCTGGATCGACTTGTCCTGAATGCCCGTCATGAACGCCAACTGTTTGTTCTTCGCCTGCAGCGTGGCGAAGCCGTAGGCGGCATCCTTGAAGGCAATAGCAAACGCCGGCGCGGGGTGAACACCCGAGCGGCTGGTGATGCGCTGGTTTTTGACGATGAAGTGGCGGGCGACCTTGCCGTCAAGGGTCTGCAGCTGGAAGGCCAGGTCTTTGTCACCCAGTTGCTGCTGAAAGGCAGGATTGGTGCGGCTGGCTTTGCCCATCATCAGGCCCAGCACCCACAGCAGAAGACGAAATTTCATGCACACGGCCTCGGTGTAATTATTGAGTGGCCGCAGCAGTTTAACGATTTGCAAGAGGAACGCCACCGATCTTGCGCATTAGCGGAAGATCGGCTGGCGTTTGACGCTTATAGCAGCATGTTAGTTAAGCGGGTGTTGGGCAAGGCACTGGCGCCCAGTCAACCAGGTTAGGGTCGCGGCAAGCGCCTTCCATTTGCGCCTTGCCGGCATTGGCGACCTGCTTGCTTTCAGCCTGCTTGGCCGTTGCCGTCTGAAGGGTTTTCTCGGTGGCGACCGCTTCTTTCGGTACGACTGGCAGAGGTGGCTTTTTAGCAACCTTGACCGGCTTCTTACCTTTGGTCGGCGCGACAACAGGCGTGGTGTCAGCGGTCGCAACGGTCACGACATCATTACGCTGCACGCCCACTTGCTGCAGGTCTTTCTCATAAGCCTGGGTGTAGTTGTTCAGGTCTTCGCTGGCCTTGCCGTTCACCGCAACGATCAGGTCGTTGGATTCCTTCAGACCCGCAACGATTTCCGCCAGGCGCTTGCGGCCCTCGGTGTCGTTGACGGTCTTGGCCTTACGATCGGTAACAAGCTTGGTGAACGCACTCTGATAGCACTGTTGCGACGCCTTGGCGTACGCGGTGCTGCGGTCGATGTCGGAGGCGCTTTTGTTCACATCGGCGGCATAGGAAGCAATGCGCTGGTTGTCGTCGGCGATCTGCTTCTGACGCTCGGTGTAGTAACCCGCTGCGCCGCCTGCGAGGGCGCCGCCGGCGGCACCGATGGCCGCGTTACGGCCACGCTTTTCCTTGTCGCCGGTCAGCGCGCCCAGCAGGGCACCGCCGGCCGCGCCGATGGCTGCACCGGTGACGACCGACTTGGTCATGTTCGAATCGGTCGCGCGCAGGTGCTGCACCGGCTCGTAGCAGTTGGGGTAGTACTCGACCTTGGTGCTCGACGCGACCTTGGAGGCCGGCGACGTGGCGCAACCGGTCAGCACCGTGCTGAAGCCGGCCGCGATCAGCAGCAAGTGACGCTTGGAAACCGCCTTACGGGAAAAAAGCATAGGTTGTGTTCTCGTTTAAGTTTGACTTGCCCAGCACGGCAACCGCCGCCTGAGTCCCTTCCAAGCTCGCCATACAGCCAACGATCAAGACCGCTGACCGCTCGCTGCGAGCAATTCCTTCAAGATCGTTGCCGGGTCGGCCCGCTGTTGCTTGCGGTAGTTGCCGACATGGCGAACGAACAGTGTTGCGCGCGTCACCAGGCTCTTGCCGAGCACTGGCTTGCGATCCAACTCTTCCTTGATCCGTTGAAACTGCGCCTGGATCACCGCATCGGTGTAGCGCGTGCCGGTGGCCAGGTTGTCGATGTAGATCGCCACCGCGCCATCGAGGGCGCTGCGACCATTGGCGATAGCCATCTCAAACAGCTGGGCGCTGGCCGTGTCTTTGCTATCCAGGGCCTGCTGGCGACTCTTCTGCAGGTTGGCCAGGCGGATGTTGTAGTTGCTGATGGTTTCAGCAACCAGCGCGGCCGATTGAATCAGGTTGCCCGCCGCTTCTTCGCGTTGTTGGGCGATCAGCGAGACGTTGCGCTTGAGCTCCTCGTTGACCAGCCCCAGCTCGGCTTGCAGCTTGGGGTCGACGCTGGCGGCAATGATGCTGTCCAGGCGCTTGGTCGGGTCCTGGGCGTCGTCGATGGCGTCGGTCAACGACGCCAGGCGCCCCTCTTTCTGCCATTGGGCGAACAGCTCCTTGTAGCGCGAGCGCGGTGCCGACAGCGCGCCGATCGCCACGCGAAAACCCGTGGTCTCGTTGCTTTGCTCGGTGCCGTCGGCGGCGAACAACGGGTATTCGCGGCGCATGCCGGTGAACAACGTACCCTCGCCTTCCAGGTAATTGCCGCCCTTGACCACAAAGCCGCCATACGTGCCTTGGCGGCGCCCGGCGTGCACCAGTTGGAACGACTCCTGGACCATTTCCGCTGCGTTGCCGATCACATCGAACAGACCGATCGGGTTGGGCAATTTGGTGCCGATGGGCATCAGGCGCGCGGCCTGGCCGGTGCCGCCGGCAACCTGGTTGAACACCGCGTAATCGCCGAGCGGGCCGTCGCTTTCGCTGCCTTCGACGCGGCGCGGGAACAGGCGTCCTTCCAGGTCCTGGCGGCTCACGGCCTGGCCACCGCGCGCGGCGAACTCCCACTCCACTTCGGTAGGCAGGCGCACAAAGCCCAGGCCGCCGTCGTCCGCCGAAGCGCCGCGCCCGCTCACGGGCAACAGCTCGCGGTGGTATTTCATCAACCAGGCGCTGTATACCGCCGAGAAACGCTCGGCTTCAAAGCGCGACAGCTTGACCTTGGGCAAGCGCCCGGCCATGCCGGTGGGCGCATCGCATGCGGGCGCAGGTTCGCCACTGGCCAGGGACTGCGCCTGGGCCATCACTTGGGCGTATTGGCGCGCGGTCACTTCGTACTTGCCGATGAAATACAGCATCGGCTTGAGCGGGGTCTTGGCATCGGTCTTGGGCATCAAGGGCGCGATGACTTTATTCCACTCCTTGGGCAAGTCCTTGAGGGTGAACTGGCCGTTGATGAAATCGCGGCGGTAACCGGAAATAAACGACTGCTGGTAGCCCGCCTCGCCTTCAGAAAACGGGTAGCCGAGACTGATCTCGCGGTCGTCCAGGGTGCCTTGGGCCAACACGTAGGCGTAGCGGAACACCATATTGCCTTCGCACGGCAGCGGCAGGCTGACGTCGTCCGGCAACGGCTTGGGGTTGTCCAGCTTGTCGCTGGCCTCATCGGCCCAGGCCAGCGAAGCCAGGGTCAGCGCCACGGCGGCGCCTAGTAACTTATACATCTCTGATTCCTTCAGAAGCCTGGATACGCGCCACTCGCCAACCGCCACAGGCCGCCGCCACGGCGCTGACGCCGAGGACTGCAACCAGGCCCAGGCCGTAATGATGCGCCAGCAGGCGGCTGGCGTGTTCGCCCGGCACCTGCACGAATAATTTATTCAAGCCCGCCTCGGCCAGGCCATGCAGACCGGCGCTGAGCACGGCGGCAAAGCCTGCGCTATAGAGCGCCTGAAGCACCACAAACAACAACAGCCCACCGGTGGAAAACCCCAACAGGCGCAACACCGACAATTCTCGCCGCTTGCGCGCCACCGCAGCCAGCGCGCCAGCAAAGATAGCCGCGAATGCCCCCGCCAACGCCAGCCCACAGATCACCCAAAACACAATCGACAGATTGCGGCTCAAAGACTGCACCTGCGCGATGGTCTGCGCCTGGGTCGACACCAGCAGATTCTGTCCGGCGAAAAACACGCGCAGCGACTCCACGTCGGTGAGGCTGCGCGCATACAGGCGAAACGCCGGATACACACGCTGCTCGCTCACACCCACTTCATCGCCGGTCCACCCCAACGTCGGCACTGTACGGCCATCGCGGTAATCTTCAACGGCTTCAAGCAGCCGCAAGTCGGCAAACAAACCGTCGCGGGCAAAGGCTTCCAACGGCAGTACCGCCAGCACTTGTACCCGCGTGCGCTGGGCCTCCACGCGCCCCGCCACTTGCCGCGCAAAACTGCTTTCCAGCCAATCCCCAGGCCGCGCCGCCAGCTTCTCGGCCGCGGTGTGGCTCAACACGATCTGGTCCAGGCCCCTTGGCACCGGTAGCCCGGCGAGCAAGGGGTCGCCCGACGCCGTCGGCAGCATCTCCAGGGCCAACGTGCCCACCTGCGCCGTCGCCGCAATCTGCCGCGTACGCGGTATGGCAAACGCCACATCGGCGCGCTGGCCAAGTTGCGTGATAAACGCGCTGCTGAATCGACCACCGCCCAGCGGAATAATTTCACGGGTGGCGGGATCGGTCTGCAAACGTTCGGTCAAACTGCTAACCAGTCCAAATTTCAGGCCGAATAACACCAGCAAAGGCGCGATGACCGCGACCAGTGCCAGCACCGAACAGGCGGACAGCCAGGCATCGTTGCGATAGTCCTGCCAGGCCAGCGACGCCACCAGACCGATGCGCATCAGCACGCCTCCCCGAGGGTGGCGGTGACGCCGCCGTCGGTGTCGCGACGGCAACTGATGCGCCGCACCTGCAAGCCACTGGCGCGGGCAAGCGGCTCGTCATGGGTGGCGATCACACAGGCCGCACGGTGTTTACCGGCCTGGGCCAGCAGGGCGTGCATCACGCGCTCGGCGTTCAAGGGGTCGAGGGACGCCGTCGGTTCGTCCGCCAACACCAGTTGCGGCGCATGGGCCAACGCGCGAGCACAGCTGACACGCTGGCGTTGGCCCACGGAAAGCGCAGCCGGTTTCTTGGCCAACTGATCGCCGATCTCCAATTGCTCGGCCAGGCGCGCCACGCTGCCGTCGTCCTTCAAGCCCAGCAGTTGCCGGGACAAGGCGATATTGCCGCGCACATCAAGAAAGCCCAGCAGGCCACCGGTTTGCAGCACATAGCCCAAATGCTCGCTGCGCAGCGCGGCCAAGGTGGATTGCTTGTCCGCCCGCCACAGCCCGGCGATGTCCTGCCGGTTGAATTCAAATTGCCCGACCTGATCCGGCGCCAATACCAGCGCCAACAGGTCCAGCAAGGTGCTCTTGCCACAGCCGCTCGGCCCGACAATCGCCACTTGTTCACCCGCGCGCAGCGCCAGCGCCGGGATTACCAGGCTGTAGCGCTGGCTACCGACGCCCCGGTTCTTGTGCACCGCGCTCAGGTTCAACATCACGGCAGCGTCGACAACGGCACGCGGTACAACGCATCGCCCGGTTCGGCATCGCCGAAACGAACCCAGTTGGCCAGGTCATTGTGGAAGGTTTCATAGAGGCGGATCTTCGAATCCAGCTCGTCGATGAAGTCTTCCTGCTCGGCCACGCTCAACGACAACCACAAATCCTGGGTCATGTTCAGCGACTTGCTGCGATACGGCAGGCCTTCCAGGTATTCGCCAAGAATGCCGCCGTCGGCCAGGTTGCCGCCCTTGCGCAGGGCTTGCGGGTCGCGGCTCATGTAGGCCGAAGCGCTGGCGATTTCCTGGAAAAAATCCTTGGGTGACGTCTGGGTCTTGCGCGCGGCATCGACGATCAGTTTCAGCGACTGCTGCAGGTCGTTGAGCTGCAATTTGGTCAGCATGACGCACACCTGGAACGCCGGCAGCGCCGGGTTGGTCAGGTCGCGGTCGGCGGTCCAGGCGCTGACCAGTTGCGGCGCCTGGCTTGCGCCCTTGCGACCGAGGAAATCCATGTGCATGGCATAACCGACCGCTGCGGATTTATCCGCAAGGCTAGGCGCACCGCTCAGCAACGGCACCGGCTGCGGCGTATTGCTGCGCACTTGATGCACGAGGTTGGCGAACACCGTGCCGACCTCATCCACGCGCTCACCCAACTTGCGCACATCGCCACCCGGCACCGGGGTGTAGAGGTCGCCGATCTGCGGGTTGGCGTCGGCGGTAAGGATGCGGTACTGGCTCTCGGCCCCGGCGTGGGTTTTCTTGCCGGCGTCGGTGCGCAAGTGCAGCGCGTAGATCTTGATCTGCTTGCCCAGCGCGGCCTGGCGCACTTCGGCTTCGTTCATTTGGGTCGTGGCGAACGGGTCATTCTTGCGCAGTGCGCCGGCATCGGTGACCAGCAGGATGATACGCCCGCCGTAACCCGACCAATCCATGCCGTTCACCGCTTGCATCACCCCGGCGAACGCGTCTTCGTTGAACGAATGGCTCGACACGCTGGACGCTTTGACCTGGCGCGCCATGTCGAGGAAGCGTTGCGGATCGCGGCCCTGGTCGAGGGTGATCAGGGTCTTGGCCACGTATTCCAGGCCTGGGGTTTTCTTGATGCTGTTGCGAAAACCCACCATGCCGAAGCTGACGCTGTCCAACTCGCCGCGCTCGCCGATGCGGGTTTGCAGTTCATGCACCACGTCGCGGATCTGGTCGATGTAGGGCTGCATCGACACGGTGGTATCGACCACCAATACCACAGCCGTGCGGAAGGCATCGGCATTCGCGTTGATCACCGGCGTAGACGGTTTGGCGGCGCTGCTGCCCGGATCGATGGAAGCCACATTGAGCAACTGCACCGGCTGGCCGTTCTCGTCGAAGCTCTCTTTGGCATCGAAGATCGGCAGCAGGTAGAACTGGTTCTGCGGCACGGCGCTGGCGGTCGGTTCCAGGGCGAGGATCTGGCTATTGTCGTCGCTGTTTTTCTGCGCCTTGGCCAGCACACTTTTGGCCGCCGAAGGATCGGCCAGCAGTTTTTCCACTTCACTGGATTGGCGCAGGAACATCACCGGCGCCCGGCCCGAGCGTTCGGTGAATTTCAGCACCAGGCTCTGCTTCCAGTCGCTGACCTGGGCCGCCGGCAGCCAACCGTCGCTGCGCCCGTCGGTGGCGGCACCGACGCGCACCCACGGGCTGCCGTCGACGTCTTTGCGCTGGTAAACGTAGAGCACCGAAAACGCCGGCAGGGCCTTGCCGGGTGCGCCGCCCGCATCAGTCGACAGCTTCGCCCCCGGCTTGCTGAGGACACGCTGGAACAAGGTCTTCTTGCCCGCCATCAACAGCGGACGCTGACCGCCATCCACGTCAGCGACCGCAGCCGGTGGTGGCGTCACCTTCGGCAGCAGCGCAGCGGGCGGTTTGGCCGGCTGATCGCTGCCGCTCAACCACCAGTAACTGGCGCCACCAATGGCCAACGCCACCGCCACCGCAACAGCGGCCAACGCCAACACCGGCCCACGGCGCTGTTCGGACACCGCATGGTGTTGCGTTGGCGTCACCACCGGCTGGCGCACTGCCTGGGGTTTGTCGGTGGGTATCTCGATGGATTCCGGAGTGATGCCGGCCAAATCGAAACTCATCGGAATCGGCAGCGGTCGCACCAGCGTGGCCTCGGGCGACTCCGCCGGCAGATTATCCAGGGCCCGCAACAACGCCGTCGCATCCGCGAAACGCTCCGCCGGGTCCTTGGCCAGCAACTTGCGCAGCACCTCCTGGTAGCGGCCGTGGTGCACCGGCAACTCCGGCAACGGCTCAGTCAGGTGCGCGAGCGCCGTCGAGAGTGCATCGGTGCCGCGGTAAGGCAACTCGCCGACCAGAATCTCGTAGAGCACCACGCCCAGCGCATACAAGTCCGCGCGGCCGTCGATCTCCTGGCCGCGCGCCTGTTCCGGGCTCATATAGCTCGGCGTGCCCACGGCGAACCCGGCCTGGGTGAATTGGGTGCGGTCGTCCAGTGACTTGGCGATGCCGAAGTCCGACAGCACCGCCGTGCCATCGGCGCGGAACAGAATGTTCGCCGGCTTCACATCGCGGTGCACCAGACCCTGAGCGTGGGCATAGCCCAGCGCCGAAGCAATCTGGCGGATCAGCGTTACGCCCTGCTCCGGCGTCAGGCCGGCGGCGATGCGCTCCTTGAGCGTGCCATTGGGCAGGTATTCCATGGCCATGTAGTACAGCTCACCGACGTTGCCGATGTCATGGATGGTCACCGTGTGCGGATGCGACAGGCGCGCCAGGGTCTTGCCCTCGCGCAGGAAGCGCTCGCAGAAGGTCGGGTCTGCAGCCAGTGCCGCCGCCATGACCTTGAGCGCCACCTTGCGCTCCAGCGAACGCTGGGTCGCCAGGTACACGCTGGCCATGGCGCCTTCGCCGATCTCGCCTTCGATGTCATAACCAGGGATGACGATGTTCATGACGATACCTTCACGACGATGGCGGTGATGTTGTCCGGCGCGCCCCGGTTCAGCCCCAGGTGCACCAGGCTGCGCACGATTTCATCCGGCGCGTCGTGGCTGAGGACTTCGCGGATCTCATGGTCTTCGACGGTCTTGTTCAGGCCGTCGCTGCACAGCAAGTAACTGTCACCGGGGGCGATCAGCAGGTCGAGCACCGCCACTTCAAGCTGGGCCTCCACGCCGACGGCGCGGGTGACGATATTGGCGCGCGGATGGGTGCGGGCGTCGGCTTCGCTGAGCAGGCCGCTGTCTTGCAGGTCTTGCACGTAGCTGTGATCGCGCGAAAGGCCCTCCAGCACGCCGTCGCGCAGGCGGTACAAGCGACTGTCGCCGGCCCATAGGCACACACCGCGCAAGCCACGGGCGGCCAGCACCACCACGGTACTGCCCATCATGGTCACGCCACGGTTGGCGGTTTCTTCGCGCACGGCGGCGTTGATGCGGATCAGGTCATTGCGCAACGCCGCCGAATATTCCTCCAGGGAGCGCCCCACCGGCACACTGCGCAGGCTGTCGACGATCAGGCTGCTCACGTAGTCGCCCGCGGCGTGCCCGCCCATGCCGTCGGCCACCACCCACAGGCGGTTCTCCGGCAGGTCCAGGCAAGCGTCTTCATTCACCTGGCGCACCATGCCCACATGGCTTTTGCTCGCGGATTTGTACGTCGCCCCCATCTACACCACACCTTCTTGTCCGAGCAAAAACTGCGCAAAATCGCCGGCGGCAGGCAGGCCCTGACACCGCAATAAACCGGGGGAAATACGTTGCGAACCACGGCCCCACCACAGGCTCGCGCCTTCGCAGGCCTGTTCGGCGAGCGCGGCCAGGCGCTGATGTGGCACGGCGGCGGCGACCCGCTGCAGGCCGGCGAAGCGGCTGTCCACCGCACGCGGTTCAGTGGCCGGCAAACCAAGGTCGTCGAGGCCGTCATTGAACCGTTCGAAGGTCGCGCCGGCATCCAGCGTGCTGAGCAACAACGCTTCGGCCTGTTCAAACCACGTATCCGGCCCGCCCACCAGGGACGCCGGGTTGGTGTCGTGATCGAGCAACGCCACCACCGCCAGCGGGAAGTAGCGTCCGACCCGGTCGATGCTCGGCATCACCACGCCCGCCGCCGCGTCCGGCCCGCACACGCCCGGCGCCAGCACGAAGCGCCACAACGGGCTGACCAGGTACACGTTGAGCCACTCGCCGCCCAGGCTGCTCTGGCTGGCGAGCAGCCCCGCCGCCAGCCAGCTGTCCCACGGGCCGACAAAACTCTGGGGCAAGGCACGGCTGACGAAATCCCCGCGACTGGCCAACTTGCCGTAGAAACCCAGCGTCGTCATAGCCGCTCCGGCAGGCTGAAGCCGCTGAGCACGCGGCTCTTGAACGGGTTGAAGGCGCTGTTGGCGCGCAGCTCGTAGGCGATGCTCGCACCATCGACGCGCAGGCGCAGGTTGAAGCGGTCCGGCGAATTACCGGCGGTGAGGTCCGATTGTTCCAGCAGGCGGAACCAGGCCCACGGCCCGTCCAAGGTTACGCCGGAGCGGCCGCTGGCCGACGGCGGCATGATCGAAATGCGCACCACGCCAATGCTGCCGGGGTTCGGCCATTGCATCGCCACCGGGCGGCTTGGGCCGTGGTCGTAGCTCAATTGCTGGCCGTCCAGGTCGAGCAGGAACTGGGTGATGGTCGGGTCCATCGAGACGGGCTTGAGTTCGAAACGCACGATGGGCTGGGTGCCCCCCGACCTGAAGAACGCGTCACGAATCGTCGCGGCACGCTGGAAGGTTTGCAGCACACCCGGTGCAATCCCCAGCTTCTGCGCAGCGCCCGGTTGCCAGCGCCAGGTCTGCGCCGAAGTATCCACGTAGGGCTGCAGGTACTTGCGGAAGTAGTTATCCATCACCCCGCCGACGCCGAAGAACTGACCGAAGTCATCCAGGGTCGCATCCCGCGCGCTGCCCGGCGACATTGGGTAACGCCCGGCCAGAGACTGGCGATACACGTTGACCACTTCGCTGACCCAGGCCGCGTTCAACTGGTTGCGTACCCCGCCCATCATGCTGTTGGTGGTGGAGTTGACCACTGACTTGACCAGGCCCTGCACCAGCGGCGGCTGGCGTTCGGCATTCAGGCTGACCCGCGTCGCCGCAGCCGCCGCCTGGTTCTTCGCCTCGCCAAGCAAGGCATCACCGCTGGCGCCGACCATGGCGCTGACCTGCACATACAGCGCGTTCATGTCGGTGAGCAGGCCGTCGATGGCCGCCGGTTCGCCTTCATTCTTGCTGACAATGCTGTTGAGTTCGGCAAAGTGCGCCGTCACCGGGTCATCCGTGGCGGCAGGTGCACTGGTGCTCGGTTGTTCCTGGCCGAGCAGGCTGCCGAGGCGCTCCTTGAGTTTGTCGACGCCGCCTTCCACCGGCACGCCTTTGGCGACCAGTTGGCGCTCTTCAGCTTGCAGGTCGGTTTCCCTGGCCACTGCCACCAGCAGTTTTTTCAGCGGCGAGGAGGGTCCGGAAATCACCCGCAGCACATCGGCCGCCTGGGCCACGCTGGTGATCGGCACAAAGTCGATGTCCGCCAGCAAGGCATCCCACTGGCGCTGGTAATCCTGGAAATACAGGCGGCGCACATCGGCGGCCAGGCTGACTACGTTCTGCTGGTCGGCCTGCTCCTGGCCGAGCACCCATTGCTCTTCAGCGAGGGTGCCGGTCTGGTTCAAGCTGCTCAGCAGGAACGCCTGGCGATAGCCCTTGGCGGTGAAGAAGCCACTCAGCGGCTCGCCCAGCGGCTTGCCGCTCTTGCGGCTGAACACCAGCGCCGCATCACGGCCGGCGGCTTCGTTGATGCGAAAGTCCGGAATGCCTTCGGGCAGCTTCTGGCGTTTGACCCGGTCGTAGACGCGCTGCGCCACCGGCAGTTGTTGCAGTTGGCGGCGCAGATCGTCGATCAGGCGCGGGTCGAGGCGCGCACTCGGCGGATGGCGTTCGAACAGGGCCTGCAAGTGCCCGGCCAACGCCTGGCGCTGATCGGCCGGCAGGTCGCGCGGCAGGTTGCGGTCCCAGTCGAGGGCGATCCAGGCCTTGATGAAGTCCGGGTCGTAATGCTCGGGGTCGGCGAGCATCAAGTAGGCCTTGAGGCCTTCATAGAGGAAGTCGGAATTGCCGCCGCCGTGCAGTTGTTCTTCGATGCGCGTCACCAGGCGTGGCGCGAACACGGCAATCAACAGCTTGCGATAGACGCTGGCGGACTCGGCTTCAAGCATGTCGCCCTGATACAGGCCGAGGCCTTCGGACCAGCTTGGCGAATCGCCCGCCAGGTTCTTCACCGCGTTGAGCAACGGCAGCACCGCGAGCACTTCGCGCTGCGCCGGGCTCAGGTTCTGCACCGCCTGGCCCAGCGGCGCAACCTTCTGGTCGACCTGCGCGATATACGCCTGGTTGGCGCGGTAACTCACCCACCACAGACCGCTGACCACCACGACCAATGCCACGGTGGCAGCCAGCACACCGCGCGCGATCCATTTGCGGCGCCGTTCGACCTTGGGGTTCACGCCTACCAATCCACGTTCGGCAAACGCCACGGCGGTGAACAGTTTTTCGATGAAGTAGCTGCGCCCGGTGCCGCTCTGGCGCGCCAGGTGCTGGCGGTCCAGGTTCATGCTCTGGGCCATGGCGCCGATCAGGCGGTCGATCGGGCTGCCTTCCTGGGTGCCGCTGGTGAAGTACACGCCGCGCAGCAACACGCGCTCTTCAAAGGCATTGGGTTTGAACACGCCTTCAAGAAAGCTTTGCAGGCAATCCTTCAATGCACCGAACTGCTGCGGGAAGCCGTAGATCAGGTCACGCCGCGCCGGGTCGCGTTCCTGTTGCAGGCGTTCCACCAGCCGTTCGTTAAGGCGCTGCTCCAGGCCGGCGAATTCGCTTTGCAGGTGCGCCAGCGGGCTGTCGCTGTTTTTGCCGTCGTCCAGGGCAAAGGTCATGCCCCACACCTGGGCACGCTCTTCCTTGCTCAGGTTGTCGAAGAACTCCATGAAGCCCGGCACCAGGTCGAGCTTGGTCAGCATCAGGTAGATCGGGAAGCGCACGCCCAGTTGGGTGTACAGCTCCTGGATGCGCAGGCGGATCGCCGCTGCGTGGGCGGCGCGCTCGGCGTCGGTGCCGAGCAGCAAGTCCGAGAGGCTGATGGCAATGAATGCACCGTCGATGGGCCGGCGCGAGCGCTGCTTTTTCAGCAGGTCGAGGAAACCCAGCCACGCGGCTTTATCCACCGTGGAGTTGCTGTCCTGGGTGGTGTAGCGGCCTGCGGTGTCGAGCAATACGGCTTGATCGGTAAACCACCAGTCGCAGTTGCGCGTACCGCCGACGCCACGCACGGCGCCTGCGCCCAATTGTGCGGCGAGCGGGAAATGCAGCCCCGAGTTGACCAGCGCCGTGGTCTTGCCCGACCCCGGTGGGCCAATGATCACGTACCACGGCAGCTCGTAGAGGTTGCGGCGCTCATCGCCACCCAGCTTGGCCTTTTTCAGCAGCGCCAGGGCCTCGTCCATGCGCTGGCGCAGGGTGGTGAGTTCTTCGGCCGTGGCGACGCTGTTCGGGTCGGCCGGGGTTTCGGCGGCCAGGCTGCGCATCACCTCGGCGGCCTGACGCTGCGCCTGGACGATGCGAAACACCCGGTAGGCGATCCACAGCGCAAACACCAGGATGATCAGCGCCCAACGGCGTCCTTCCGGCACCAGCACATCGAGCAACGGCCCGACAAACCAGATGATCAGGCTCAGGGCAATCAGGCCCAGCACGGGGATCACCCAGCGAATCATGAAACTGAACAACGCCTTCACTCGACGCCCTCCGCCAATACGGTGATTTCAACCCGACGATTGCGGGCACGGCCTTCGGCTGTTGCGTTGGTCGCCAACGGCTCGGTGTCGCTGCGGCCCTCGGCACTGAAGCGATCGGCCTGGCCGGTCTTGGCCGCCAGAATCTCCAGCACCGACTTGGCCCGTGCTTCGGACAAGGCCCAGTTGGACGGAAAGCGCAGCGTGGCAATCGGGCGGTTATCGCTGTGACCGGTGACACGCACCTGGCCCTTGACCTTGCGGATAGCGTCGGCAATGCGCAGCATCAGTGGCTGATAATCGTCGACGATGCTGGCGCTGGCGGAGGCGAACAGTTCATCGCCACGAATGGTCACCACCGAGCGATCGACCTTATCTTCCACGGCGACGCGGCCGGCCTTGATTTCCTCAGCGAGGAAGCCCGCCAGGCGCGGCCGCTCAATGACTTTGGGCTGCGCCACCGGACGGTCGATGGCCTGCACCGGGATTTCCCCCAGCGCATGGATATTCTTGAATACCGGCTCGGCGTCAGCCGCCAGCAACAGGCGCAAGACAAACAGCAGCGCCAACAGCAGCGCCAGGCCGATGGCCACGGCGATCCACGGCGGCATGAATTGCGCCAGGCGATCACGCGCCACGGTCACGCCGCGCCAGTGCGGCGACAGCTCGCGCTCATGCTCCCCACGGGCGCTGCGAATGGCCGCGGCGGTGCGTTCGCGCAGGGCTTCCAGCTGGCTACGACCGTCGTTCATCACGCGATAGCGGCCTTCGAAACCCAGGCACATGCACAAGTACAACAGCTCCAGCAGGTACAGGCGTTCGCGTGGGCTTTGCAGGCAGTGGTCGAGCAACTGGAAGACCTTTTCGCCGCCCCAGGCTTCGTTGTGCACGGTGATCAGCAGGCTTTGCTTACCCCAATCACTGGTGCTGCCCCACGGCGTGCTCAGCACCGCCTCATCCAGCGCCGTACACAGCGCGTAGCGCGCCAGCAGCACTTCGTTGCGGGCGACGCCGGCGGCTTCGGCGCGCTCTTCGAACTGGCGCAGGTAGGCCAGCAACTGCGCACGCAGGCTGGCCGGCGCCGGGTGAGCGATGGTGCTGCGCAGACGCGTCAGCAAGGCGAGCAGCGGACCGGCGGCGCTTTCCAGCGGGTTCAGGCCCTGGCCCTTGCCGGTGAGCATCGGCGCGGCCGGCATCGCCAAAGGCGCAGGTTCGGCGCGCGCAGGTTCCGGCGCCCGGCCACCCGGACGCGGCATGAACTGGGTGCGGTCATCATCGTTGGGGTGCATCGCGGATTATCCTCGGATCGCCCAGAAGGCCAGGTTCAAGCCCGGGAACTGCCCGGCGATGTGAAAAGCGAAACCGCCGGAATTGCTCAGCTGTTGCCAGGCCTCGCTGCCACGGTCCAGCTCGTAATAGGTCGAGCCCGCGTGATACGGCAGTTGGCGTGGCGCCACCGGCAACGGCAACAGGCTGATGCCCGGCAGTTGCAGGTTGACCAGGTCGCGGATGTGTTCCACCGAACCGACTTTGCTCTGCTGGCCGAAACGCGCGCGCAGGGTTTCGCCGGGCACATCGGCACGCACCACCAGGATGAAGCTGGCGCTGTCGAGCAAGGTCTTGTCGGCCAGCATCGCCACATGGACGCCGTAGGCTTTCTCGACAATCGGGATCGGCGTGGCCTTGCTGTCGATCAGCATCGACAGCGCTTCGCGCAATGCCGTCATCACCGGGGCGAAGCTCAGGGCCAGGTCGTCGTGCTGGTACTGCGGGTATTCCTGAGGGCGGCGGCCCGAGGTCGAAAAGGTCGAGAACTCGCCGGCCAGGCTGACCAGTTCGCTGTAGAAGCGCTCGGGGTGCAACGGGCTCAGTTGGCTCAAATGCTGGACCAGTGGTTGGGCCCGGTTGACCAGTTGCAGCAGCATGAAGTCGGCAATCTCCGACGCACCGCCGGCGCCCGACGCAACCACGCGGCCAGCCAGGGCCTCGCCGCGCTGGTGCAGCAGGCCGAGCAATTCACTGCGAAACGCGGTCAGCGGCTTGCTCGCGGCCACGTCGAGTACGGGCGGAATGTAAGTGTCGTCGAGCACCAGCGCGCGGTCGGCACGTTTTTCCTTGATGCGCACCAGGCCCACGGCGGCGTAGTCGCTGATGCCATCCTGGGCGGTCAGCAAGCGCAGGGCACGTGAACCAACGGCCACGGGCGCGCGGTTTTCGAACGGCGCGTTATCGTCACGCACTTCGCGTACCTGGCTCACGTAACGCGCGGCTTCCAGGGCTTCGCCTTCTTCCACGGTATCGCGGGCGCCAGCGCGCTTGAGCGGCAGGGCCAGGTACACCAGGCCGTCGCGCAGGTTGTCGTCGATATTCAGCGGGCTCGGCGCCAGGTCATCCTGGGGAATATTGAATGGCGTGCCGTCGGGCAACAGGCCGCGTGCCGAGACGATTGCCAGCTTGCCCTGGGCCAGCAGGCCCTGGTCGATCAGCAACTCGGAAAAACCCCAGGCGCCTGCGCACAGCGGGCGGCTGCGGGCGTCGATCAGGTTTTCCAGGTAACGGTCATGCTGCTGGAAGTGCTGCGTTCCGATGAACATGCCTTCCGACCAGACCACGCGATTATTCCAGGACATGGGAGCTCCGATTGCTTCTTATTGGGCAGGGCTGGATGGGGAGGCCACGACGTCGGCGCGCACGGCACGCACATCGAGGCTGATCTGGTATTCGGTGTATTGGCGCGCGGGCACGTTGATGACCGTGCGCCATTGCGCGCGGTCCAACTCGCGATAACCGACCAATAGCCCGATCTGACGGGTGGACGGGTCGAGGTCGCGCTGAATGCTTAGTTGCGCGCCGGGCTGCACCACCACTTCGTCCTGGTCCAGCAGGTCCAGGCCGAGGGTCGATTGCGCGCGGTCCGCCAGGGCGAAATAGTCGGAACGGGCGAACGTGGCGGCGTTCTTCAGCTCGAAGATGCGCACCCGCACCGGCGCGGCCTGGCCATCGGCACCGGGGTTAAGCCCGCTGATCGCGTGGAAGTGCAGCTCGACGGCAGCCGTGTCTGCTTCAGCTTCTGCTTCGGCAGGCGCTTCGGGTTTGGCGGCGTCTTTGGCACACGCCGTCAGCAGAAGCAGTGTGGCAACTGCGAGTAAAAACCTGGGAATCATCCTGCGTCCTCAATGACGTACTTGGCTATCCGTTAATCCATGTGTTGCGGCGCGGTTACCGACGCTGTCGGGCGCTGTGTTCTTCGTAGGCCCGGCTGAATTCGCGGCCGAACAGGTCCTGGAAATCTTCCTGGGCCTCGCGGGAAATATTGCTATAGAGCTCGGTGAACTGCTGCCAGTACTGGGCCTGGCGCGAGCCGTTGAAAAGGCTCGACAACCCGCCGGGTTTGCCCATGCGCTCTTCCAATTGCGCCGGCTCGAAGCGACCGAGCAGGTGTTTGATCGCCGCCTCCACGCCGGCCATCACCGCCAACTGGTGCGCACGCAGGTCGTCGAAGCTGTCGCGTACGGCAAGGTCCGGCGCCATAAACGCCTGGTTGCCATGGCGCAGCAAAAGCAGCAGTGCTTCATCGGCATTCGGCGCGAATTTCAACGGATTGTTTTCGGCGGGCTGGATCATCGTCTGCTGCATGCGGAACTCGCCCTTGAGGCTGGCGCGGGCTCGCAACACGTCGATCAGGCCTTCGACCATCAGGCGGTAGCTACGGCCGATGCTCTCCATCTGAGCCTGCGCCTGAGCCTTGTCCAGGCGCAGTTGGTCGAGGCCAGCGCCGCGCAGGAAGGCTTGCAGGAGGTCGGGTTGCTGGTTGTCCGCCACGGGAAGCACGGGCTCGACCACGGGTGGCGGCTGGATGACTGGTGCAGGCGGCGGCGGTTGTGGGGGTGATACAGGTGCGCTGATCACAGGTGCAGGCGCGTCGCCAAACAGGTCCCAATCCTCGGGGATCACCGCGCCTGACGTCACAGGCGCCTGTTCCACCGGCACGGTAACCGGCGTTGGCGGGCGGAAGTCGTGCTGCTCGCTAGGCACGTGGTCCGGCACGGTCGACGGCGGCACGGCGGTGGGACTGAGAAAATCAAACAGGTCCGGCAGCGTATCCATCGAGGACGCGCTCTGGAACTGCGGCGCGATCGCCGGCACGGGCGTGGGCGTGTTCACCACGGCGCCCATCAACGCTTCAAAGCTGTTGGGTGATTCGCCGGCAAACGGCTGGCTGTCGACGGCCTGCACGTTGAAATCGATACGCGCCTGAATCTCGTAATCGCCGATACGGATCAACTCACCGTCCTGCAACGGCTCGCTGTTGCCCCGCCGCATACGAACACCGGCCTTGACCAACTCCACACCGTTAGTACTGTTATCGGTCAGGTAATAACGGCCGTCTTTGTATTGAATAACGCAATGTTGCGAGGAGACCAGGCGCTCTGGGTCTGGCAGTACCCAGTCATTATCCGAGCTGCGGCCGATAGCCATCGAGCCCTGGCTCATGGACTTTTCGGCGCACTGCCCAGGGGTAATCTTGTGATAACTAGTGATAGTCAAACACAGCGACATCTTGCCTCCTTGCTGATACTTCGCGCGCGGTCGATTCCCGGGACAGCGCTTCCCGGGATATCCCCATCGGCCGAGTTTCGACCGTCTAAACCTGCCAATGCCCAGCGTGATCGCTGATCTTAACTGGCCTCTATGACAAAAATCCCGTGCCGGTGCGCCGTTCGACCCATCAGTCGCACAGGTTGTTAAGCACCGCACATCTGTCACACAGGGCGAATAGCTTACCTTGACAAGGCATAAGTACTACACCAAAAATGCACAACTTCTTGCATTCCAATGATGGCACATTAGTGGCGCGTTGTTTATATGACCAAGAAAACATGCAAAGTTCCTCGCGCAACTAATGCATGAACCGCCCGCCATCTAACGGGCCGATAGGGAGATCGATTTCAGTGGATGTGCCGTTGCTGCTCACCGCCGTTTCCGCGACTTCGCCCTGTGGTGAAGACATGGAATATGACGCGCAATTTCTGCAATTGGAACGTGATGCCAAGGGCCAGCCCGAGCGCAGCATGGGCGACTCGATCCTGCCCGCCGAACCGCCGGAGTGGCGCAGCATTCAGCAGCAAAGCCTCGACTTGCTGTCGCGCAGCAAAGACCTGCGCATCACCCATTTCCTGCTGCAAAGCGCCCTCGCCCTCCAGGGCGTGGCCGGCCTGGCCGAGGCCCTGGGGTTGATCAACGCGTTGTTGCGCGATTACTGGGCCGACCTGCACCCGCGCCTGGATGCCGACGACGATAACGACCCTACCGTGCGCATCAATGCCCTTACCGGCATGACCTGCGACACGAACATTCGCCTGCTGCGCGAAAGTATCCTCACGCGCTCGCGCACCTTTGGCCCCGTCAGCCTGCGCGCGGCACTCAACGCCAGTGGCCTGCTGAGCTTCCCCGATGAACAACTCGGCGCCCAGCAACTCAACGCCGCGTTCCTCGACAGCGACCCCGAGCAACTGCAAGCCACACGCGACGCCTTGAGTGCAGCGCGTGCAGCGTGCGAAGCCATCGAACAACAGGTCAACGAGCAGGTCGGTTCCGCCCAGGGCGTGGACCTCACGGCCTTGAAGCAACCGCTCAAGCAGGCGCTGCACATCCTAAATCAGGCGGTGCCGGGCAGCGACAGCAGCGGCGAACCCGAGGCGGTCAGTGACGACCGTGCCCCCTCGGCCGATTTCGCCACCGCCGCTCCCGCAGCACCACGCCCGGCCGGTGATATCGCCAGCCGCGATGACGTGTTGCGCAGCCTCGACAAGATCCTTGCGTACTACACCCGGCACGAGCCCTCGAGCCCGCTGCCGGTGTTGTTGAACCGGGCGAAAAATCTGGTGCACGCCGACTTCGCGGCCATCGTGCGCAATCTGATTCCCGATGGCATGTCCCAATTTGAAAACCTGCGCGGCCCGGACGGCGAGTAAGCCGCCCGACTGTGCAGTAACAACACCGTCGCTAAGCGACCAGGAGCAGCAACGTGGCGAAGCAAAGTTCTCAGAAATTCATCGCGCGCAACCGCGCGCCTCGAGTGCAGATCGAGTACGACGTCGAGCTTTACGGCGCCGAGAAAAAGGTCCAGCTGCCCTTCGTGATGGGCGTGATGGCCGACCTCGCCGGCAAGCCTGCCGAGCCGTTGGCGCCGGTGGCCGACCGCAAGTTCCTTGAAGTGGACGTCGACAACTTCGACTCGCGCCTCAAGGCCATGCAGCCGCGCGTGGCGTTCCACGTGCCCAACGAGCTGACAGGCGAAGGCAACCTGAGCCTGGACATCACCTTCGAAAGCATGGACGACTTCAGCCCGGCCGCCGTGGCCCGCAAGGTCGACTCGCTGAACCAGTTGCTCGAAGCCCGTACACAGCTGGCCAACCTGCTGACCTACATGGACGGCAAGACCGGCGCTGAAGAAATCATCATGAAGGCAATCAAGGACCCGGCACTGCTTCAGGCACTTGCCAGCGCGCCCAAGCCTGCAGGGGACCAGTAATCATGACCGACAATACCGTACGCGAAGGCGCGCTGAACCTGGGCGCCACCGAAGAAACCAGTGAGTTCGCCTCGCTGTTGATGCAAGAATTCAAACCCAAGACCGAGCGTGCCCGCGAAGCCGTGGAAACCGCTGTGCGCACCTTGGCCGAACAGGCCCTGGCACAGACCGACCTGGTGTCCAATGACGCGATCAAGTCGATCGAATCGATCATCGCCGCCATCGACGCCAAACTGACCGCCCAGGTCAACCAGATCATCCACCACCCGGATTTCCAGCAGTTGGAAAGCGCCTGGCGTGGCCTGCATTACCTGGTCAATAACACCGAGAGTGATGAGCAACTCAAGATCCGCGTGCTCAACATCGCCAAGCCGGAACTGCACAAGACCCTGAAGAAATTCAAGGGCACCGCGTGGGACCAGAGCCCGATCTTCAAAAAGATGTACGAAGAAGAATACGGCCAGTTCGGCGGCGAACCTTACGGCTGCCTGGTAGGCGACTACTACTTCGACCAGTCGCCACCCGACGTGGAACTGCTGGGCGAGCTGTCCAAAGTCTGCGCGGCCATGCACTCCCCGTTCATCGCCGCAGCCTCGCCGACCGTGATGGGCATGGGCTCATGGCAAGAGCTGTCGAACCCGCGCGACCTGACCAAGATCTTCACCACCCCCGAATACGCCGGCTGGCGCTCGCTGCGTGAATCGGAAGACGCGCGTTACATCGGCCTGACCATGCCGCGCTTCCTGGCGCGCCTGCCGTACGGCGCCAAGACCGATCCGGTGGAAGCCTTCGCCTTCGAAGAAAACACCGACGGCGCCGACAGCTCCAAGTACACCTGGGCCAACGCCGCGTACGCGATGGCGGTGAACATCAACCGCTCGTTCAAGCACTACGGCTGGTGCTCGCGCATCCGTGGCATCGAGTCCGGCGGCGAAGTGGAAAACCTGCCGGCGCACACGTTCCCTACCGATGACGGTGGCGTGGACATGAAGTGCCCGACCGAAATCGCCATCAGCGACCGCCGTGAAGCGGAACTGGCGAAGAACGGTTTCATGCCGCTGCTGCACAAGAAAAACACCGACTTCGCCGCGTTCATTGGCGCGCAGTCGCTGCAGAAGCCGGCCGAATACGACGACCCGGACGCCACCGCCAACGCCAACCTGGCCGCGCGCCTGCCGTACCTGTTCGCCACCTGCCGTTTCGCGCACTACTTGAAGTGCATCGTGCGCGACAAGATCGGCTCCTTCAAAGAGAAGGACGAGATGCAGCGCTGGTTGCAGGACTGGATCCTCAACTACGTCGACGGCGACCCTGCGCACTCCACCGAAACCACCAAGGCCCAGCATCCGTTGGCGGCTGCCGAAGTGATCGTGGAAGAAGTGGAAGGCAACCCGGGTTACTACAACTCCAAGTTCTACCTGCGCCCGCACTACCAGCTTGAAGGGCTGACGGTGTCGCTGCGCCTGGTATCGAAATTGCCTTCCGCCAAAGGCGCATAAGTACGGTTGAACCCGCTCTTCTGTGGGAGCCGGGCTTGCCCGCGATGCAGGCACCTCGGTTTGCCAGCCAGGCAGCGGTGATGCCATCGCAGGCAAGCCAGCTCCCACAGAAAAGCATTGCCCATTGGGCTTAAACAAATATCGTGGCTGAGTCCACACAGGGAGAAATCATGGCTGTTGATATTTTCATCAAGATCGGCGACATCAAGGGCGAGTCCATGGACAAAGCCCACAAGGACGAAATCGACGTGCTGAACTGGAGCTGGGGCATGGCCCAGTCCGGCAACATGCATGTGGGCGGCGGCGGCGGCGCGGGCAAGGTGAATATCCAGGACTTGTCGCTGACCAAGTACGTCGACAAGGCTTCGCCGAACCTGATGATGCACTGCGCCAGCGGCAAGCACATCGACAAGGTCAAGCTCACCGTACGCAAGGCCGGTGGCGAGAGCCAGGTCGAGTACATGGTGATCAACCTGGAAGAAGTGCTGGTGACCTCGCTGAGCACCGGCGGTTCGGGCACCGATGACCGCCTGACCGAGAACGTCACCCTCAACTTCGCCCAAGTGATGGTCGACTACCAGCCGCAGAAAGCCGACGGCACCAAAGACGGCGGCCCGATCAAGTTTGGCTGGAACATCCGCTCCAACACCAAGCGCTGATAACCCTTGGTGCCGTGGCCGCGCGCCACGGCACCAGGTCTCAAATGCAGCACTTTGTTTTTCTCGCAACCCGTCCGTGGAGCTGCTTTGGTGGTAACTGAAATCGCTTCCCGCGACCGTCTGCAACCGTCCCTGCTGGACCGGTTGACCGACGACGATCCAACCAATCCCAAGGAAAGCGCCGACAAACGCGTGCTGTCCCTGACCCAATTGAAAGCCTCGGTCCTGCGCGACCTGGCGTGGCTGCTCAACACCACGTCCTTGCTCGATGCCGATGCGACGTTGCACACCCCGGCCGGCACCTCGGTGGTCAACTATGGCCTGCCGGCGCTGGCGGGCAACAGCGTTTCCAGCGTGGATATCAAGGCGCTTGAAGCCTTGATCTACCAGGCTATCGCCACCTTCGAACCGCGCATCCTGCGCCATACCCTGCGGGTCAAGGCCCGTGTCGGCCAAGGCGAGATGAACCACAACGCCCTGAGTTTCGAGATTGAAGGCGACCTGTGGGCGCAACCGGTGCCGTTGCGCCTGCTGCTGCAAACCGACCTGGACCTGGAATCGGGCCACGTACGCGTGGTGAATGCCGACCAGCGGAGACGCCCATGAACCCGCGCCTGCTGGAACTGTACAACCAGGAACTGCACCATGTGCGCGAAAGCGCCGCCGAGTTCGCCAAGGAATACCCGAAGATCGCCAGTCGGCTGACCCTGTCCGGCATGGACTGCGCCGACCCGTACGTCGAACGTTTGCTTGAAGGCTTTGCCTACCTCACCGCCCGCGTGCAGCTCAAGCTCGACGCCGAGTACCCGACCTTCACCCATAATCTGCTGGAAATCGCCTACCCGCACTACCTGGCGCCAACCCCGTCGATGACCGTGGTGCAGTTGCAGACCGATCCGGACGAAGGCTCCCTGAGCAGCGGCTTCCCCCTGCCCCGCGACACCGTCTTGCGTGCTGCATTGGGCCGTGAAACCCAGACGTGCTGCGAGTACCGCACCGCGCACCCGGTGACGTTATGGCCGTTGCAAGTCAGCAGCGCCGAGTACTTCGGCAACCCCGCCGCCGTTCTCGGCCGGCTGGCCGCCAGCGAGCCGAAAGCCAAGGCCGGCCTGCGCCTGACCCTGCGCACCGGCGCCGAACTGCCGTTCAACAGTCTCGACCTGGACAACCTGCCGCTGTACCTCAGCGGCGCAGACGAGCAACCGTTTCGCCTCTACGAACAATTGCTGGGCAATGCCTGCGCGGTGTTCGCGCGCAAGCCAGGCGGTGATTGGGTTGAGCGCCTGCCACCGGACGCGCTGCGCTCACGCGGTTTCGACGATGCGGATGCGGCCATGCCGATAGTCGCGCGTGCGTTCCAGGGCTATCGGCTGTTGCAGGAATACTTCGCCCTGCCCCACCGCTTCCTGTTCGTCGAGTTCGCCGAGCTGAGCCGCGCGGTCAAACGCTGCGACGGCCAGGAGCTGGAGTTGATCGTGCTGTTCGACCGCCACGAACCGAGCCTGGAAGGCAGTGTCGGCGCGTCGCAGTTCCTGCCGTTCTGCACCCCGGCCATCAACCTGTTTCCAAAGCGCGTGGACCGTATCCATTTGTCCGACCGGGTCAACGAACACCACGTAATCGCCGATCGCACGCGGCCGATGGATTTCGAGATCCACTCCCTGACCGGCCTCACTGGCCACGGCACCGGGCCGGAACAGCCGTTTTTGCCGTTTTATGCGGTGCGCGATCCGTCGCGCTACGGTCGCGACCGCGCCTATTACACCGTGCGCCGCGAACCGCGCGTGCTGTCCAGCGACCAGCGCCGCAACGGGCCGCGCTCGACTTATGTGGGCAGCGAGACCTTTGTCAGCCTGGTGGACAGCGCGCAAGCACCGTACCGCCATGACCTGCGCCAACTCGGCGTGACCGCGCTGTGCACCAACCGCGACTTGCCGTTGTTCATGACCGTGGGCAATGGCAAGACCGACTTCACCCTGGCCGACAGCGCGCCGGTATTGGCCGTGCGTTGTGTGGCAGGCCCAAGCCGCCCGCGCCCCAGCCATGCCCATGACGCCAAGGCCTGGCGCCTGATCAGCCAGCTCTCGCTCAATTACCTCTCGCTGAGCGAACAGGGCCAGGGCGCCGGCGCCTTGCGCGAACTGCTGCGCCTGTACGGCGACAGCAACGACGCCGCCCTGCAATTGCAGATCGAAGGCCTGCGCGAGGTCAGCAGCAAAGCCGTGACACGACGCCTGCCGATGCCTGGCCCAATCGTGTTTGGACGCGGGCTGGAGATCACCCTGGAATTCGATGAAAACGCGTTTCGCGGCACCGGCGTGTTCCTGCTCGGTGCCGTTCTGGAACGCTTCCTGGCACGCTACGTGTCGATCAACAGTTTTACCGAGACGGTGATCCGTACCACCGAACGCGGCGAGATCAAGCGATGGAAAGCCAAGCCCGGACGGCGTCCGACCCTGTGAGTACCCTGGATGCGATGCACCAGGAGCCCTGGGAATACGATTTCTTCCAGGCGCTGCGGCGTATCGAGTGCGAAGCGCCGCAACTGCCGCGCCTGGGCCATTCCCTGCGCCTGGCGGATGACCCGCTGCGCCTGGGCCAGCAGGCCGAATGCACCTTCGCGCCGGCCACCCTGGCCTCGGTCGACGCCGGCGGCGACGGCAAGCCGGCGCGGCTGGAGCAGTTCTTTTTTGGTCTTGGCGGCCCCAATGGCCCGCTACCGCTGCATATCACCGAGTACGTGCGCGAGCGCCAGCGCAACCATGCCGACAGCACCAGCAAGCAGTTCCTGGACGTGTTCCACCATCGCCTGCTCAGCCTGTTCTACCGGGCCTGGGCCGAAGCGCGGCCGACGGTCAGCCATGACCGCCCGGACGATGACTACTGGTCCGCGCGCCTCGCGGCCTTGAGTGGCCGCGGGATGCCGAGCCTGCTGAATCAGGGGCTCATCCCGGACACGGCGAAGCTGCATTACAGCGGCCACCTGTCGGCGCAAACCCGCTACCCGGACGGCTTGAAGGCCATTCTAAGCGAGTACTTCGGCCTGCCGGTGCAGATCGAAGAGTACGTCGGCCAATGGCTGGAGCTGCCCGAGCGCAGCCGCGTCGGCGTGAGCGCCAGCCGCCTGGGCATGGACTTTTGCCTGGGCAGTTTCGTGTGGGACCGCCAGCACAAATTCCGCATCCGCCTGGGCCCGCTCAAGCTGGATGACTACATGGGCATGCTGCCCGGTCACCAGCCGTTCAACGAACTGGTGGCGTGGGTGGCCGAGTACCTGGGCCATGAATTGGACTGGGACCTGAACCTGGTTCTGCAACAACCCGAAGTCCCGGCGCTGCAACTCAACGGCCAGTTCCGCCTGGGCTTCAACACCTGGCTCGGCCAACCTGCGCATGACGCCAACGACCTAATCCTGGCCCGGCACTACGCCGATCAAGCCACCACCTCAAGGAATCCAGAGCATGGGTGAAATCAGTCGCGCCGCACTGTTCGGCAAACTCAACAGCGTGGCCTACAAGGCCATCGAAGCCGCCACCGTGTTCTGCAAACTACGGGGCAACCCGTATGTGGAACTGGCTCACTGGTTTCACCAGTTGCTGCAACTGCAGGATTCGGACCTGCACCGCCTGATCCGGCAGTTCAACCTTGAGCCGGCGCGCCTGGCCCGCGACCTGACCGAAGCCCTGGACCGCCTGCCGCGCGGCTCGACCTCGATCACCGACCTGTCCTCCCACGTCGAAGAAGCCGTGGAGCGCGGCTGGGTGTACGGCAGCCTGATGTTCGGCGAAAGCCAGGTGCGCACCGGCTACCTGGTGCTCGGTATCTTGAAGACGCCGAGCCTGCGCCATGCGCTGCTGGGCCTGTCTTCGGAGTTCGACAAGATCAAGGCCGAAGCCCTGAGCGAACGGTTTGACGAATACGTCGGCGACTCGCCGGAAAACGCCCTGAGCGCCAGCGACGGTTTCAATGCCGGTGCGGTGCCGGGTGAAGCCAGCGGTGCGATGGCGCCGAGTGCGATGGGCAAGCAGGAAGCGCTCAAGCGTTTTACCGTCGACCTGACCGAGCAAGCCCGCAGCGGCAAGCTCGACCCGATCGTGGGCCGTGACGAAGAGATCCGCCAACTGGTGGACATCCTCATGCGTCGTCGCCAGAACAACCCGATCCTCACCGGTGAAGCCGGCGTGGGCAAGACCGCCGTCGTCGAAGGTTTCGCCCTGCGCATCGTCGCCGGAGACGTACCGCCGGCGCTCAAGGACGTGGAATTACGCAGCCTCGATGTGGGCCTGCTGCAAGCCGGCGCCAGCATGAAGGGCGAGTTCGAACAACGCCTGCGTCAGGTCATTGAAGACGTACAGGCCTCGCCCAAGCCGATCATCCTGTTTATCGACGAAGCCCACACCCTGGTGGGTGCCGGCGGTGCCGCCGGCACGGGCGATGCGGCCAACCTGCTCAAACCCGCCCTCGCCCGTGGCACCTTGCGCACCGTGGCCGCCACCACCTGGGCCGAGTACAAGAAGCACATCGAAAAAGACCCGGCGCTGACCCGCCGCTTCCAGGTGGTGCAGGTTGCCGAGCCGTCGGAAGACAAGGCGCTGCTGATGATGCGCGGCGTGGCGTCGACCATGGAAAAACACCACCAGGTGCAGATTCTCGACGAAGCCCTGGAGGCCTCGGTGAAGCTGTCCCACCGCTACATTCCAGCGCGCCAGTTGCCGGACAAATCCGTCAGCCTGCTGGACACCGCCTGCGCCCGCGTCGCCATCAGCCTGCACGCGGTGCCGGCCGAAGTGGACGACAGCCGCCGTCGTATCGAAGCACTGGAAACCGAGCTGCAGATCATCGCCCGCGAACACGCCATCGGCATTGCGATTGGCGCGCGTCAAACCAACACCGAGGCGCTGTTGAGCGCTGAGCGCGAGCGTCTGGCCACGCTGGAAAGCCGCTGGGCCGAAGAGAAAACCTTGGTGGATGAGTTGCTCGCCACCCGTGCGACCTTGCGTGAAAAAGCCGGCGTGGTGGACAGTGGCAGCGATGAATTGCGCGCCCAACTGGTCGACCTGCAGCAACGCCTGACGGCCCTGCAAGGCGAAACCCCGCTGATCCTGCCCACCGTGGATTACCAGGCCGTGGCCTCGGTGGTCGCCGATTGGACCGGCATCCCGGTCGGCCGCATGGCGCGCAACGAACTGGAAACCGTACTCAACCTCGACCAGCACCTGAAAAAACGCATCATCGGGCAGGACCACGCCCTGCAGATGATCGCCAAGCGCATTCAGACCTCCCGCGCCGGCCTCGATAACCCGAGCAAGCCGATTGGCGTGTTCATGCTGGCCGGCACCTCAGGCGTGGGCAAGACCGAAACCGCCCTGGCCCTGGCCGAAGCCATGTACGGCGGCGAGCAGAACGTGATCACCATCAACATGAGCGAGTTCCAGGAAGCCCACACCGTGTCCACGCTCAAGGGCGCGCCACCGGGTTATATCGGCTACGGCGAAGGCGGCGTGCTGACCGAAGCGGTACGGCGCAAACCCTACAGCGTGGTGCTGCTCGACGAGGTGGAAAAAGCCCACCCGGACGTGCATGAGATCTTCTTCCAGGTGTTCGACAAGGGCGTGATGGAAGACGGCGAAGGCCGGGTGATCGACTTCAAAAACACCCTGATCCTGCTGACAACCAACGCCGGTACCGAGCTGATTTCCCAGGTCTGCAAAGACCCCGCGAACATCCCCGAGCCGGAAGCAATCGCCAAGGCCCTGCGCCAGCCGCTGCTGGAGATCTTCCCGCCGGCGCTGCTCGGCCGTCTGGTGACCATTCCGTACTATCCGCTGAGCGACGAGATGCTCAAGGCGATCACCCGCCTGCAACTGAACCGCATCAAGAAGCGCGTGGAGAATACCCACAAGGTGGCCTTCGACTACGACGACGCGGTGGTCGACCTCATCGTCTCGCGTTGCACCGAAACCGAAAGCGGCGGGCGCATGATCGACACCATCCTCACCAACAGCCTGCTGCCGGACATGAGCCGTGAATTCCTCACGCGCATGTTGGAAGGCAAGGCGCTGGCGGGGGTGCGGATCAGCAGCCGGGATAATGAATTGCACTACGACTTCAGCGACGCCGAATAACGACTGTTGGAATGCGGTCAGTGTGGGAGCCGGGCTTGCCCGCGATGCAGGCACCTCGGTGTGTCAGGCACACCGAGGTGATGCTATCGCAGGCAAGCCAGCTCCCACACAAGCCAGCTCCCACAGTTGATCCGGTCCGTCAGTGATGACGACATTTACGGGACAACCGATGCTATTCAACCAAGCCTCACGCCTGGCCAAGATCACCAGCCCCCTCGGGCCGGATGTGCTGTTGCTCAATGAAATGGGCGGCGGTGAAGAGCTGGGGCGGCTGTTCAATTACGAGCTGCAACTGACGTCCCTGGACGCCAACATCGACCTCAACCAGTTGCTCGGCAAGCCCATGAGCGTGGGCCTGCAACTGGCGGACGGCGGTGAACGGCACTTTCACGGCATCGTCGCGCGCTGCAGCCAGAACATCGACCAGGGCCAGTTCGCCAGTTACCAGGTGACGCTGCGCCCCTGGTTGTGGCTGCTGAGCCGCACCTCGGACTGCAGGATTTTCCAGAACCTGAGCATCCCGCAGATCATCAAGCAGGTGTTCCGCGACCTGGGTTTTTCCGACTTCGAGGACGCGCTGAGCCGCCCGTACCGCGAGTGGGAATACTGCGTGCAGTACCGCGAGACCAGTTTCGATTTCGTCAGCCGCCTGATGGAACAGGAAGGCATCTACTACTTCTTCCGCCATGAGCAGGACCGCCATGTGCTGGTACTGGCCGACGCCTATGGCGCCCACACCACGGTGCCGGGCTACGCGTCGATCCCGTATTACCCCAAGGACGAGCAGCAGCGCGAACGCGACCACATGCACAACTGGCACCTGGCGCAGGAAGTGCAGCCGGGCTCGCTGGAGCTCAACGACTACGACTTCCAGCGCCCCAGCGCCAGCATCGACGTGCGCTCGGCCATGCCGCGCCCGCACACCGCCGGCGACTATCCGCTGTACGACTACCCCGGCACCTACGTGCAAAGCGAGGACGGCGAACACTACGCGCGCACCCGCATCGAAGCCCTGCAAACCCTGCACGAACAGATCGAGTTCGCCGGCAATGCACGGGGCCTGGGATCGGGCCACCTGTTCAGCCTCACCGGCTTCAGCCGCCAGGACCAGAACCGCGAGTACCTGATCGTCGGCTCCCGCTACTACATCGTCCAGGAAAGCCTGGAAAGCGGCGGCGGTTCGGGGTCGGCGCAGTTCGAAAGCAGCCTGACCTGCATCGACGCCCAGCAGAGCTTCCGCCCGCTGGCCAACACGCATCGGCCCATTGTCAAAGGCCCGCAGACGGCCCTGGTGGTTGGCCCCAAAGGCGAAGAAATCTGGACCGACCAGTACGGCCGCGTAAAGGTGCACTTCTACTGGGACCGCCACGATCAATCCAACGAGAACAGCTCCTGCTGGATCCGCGTGTCGCAATCCTGGGCCGGCAAGAACTGGGGCTCGATGCAGATCCCGCGGATCGGCCAGGAAGTGATTGTGAGCTTTCTGGAAGGTGACCCCGACCGGCCGATCATCACCGGGCGGGTCTACAACGCCGAGCAGACGGTGCCTTACGACCTGCCGGAAAACGCCACCCAGAGCGGCATGAAGAGCCGCTCGAGCAAGGGCGGCACGCCGGCCAACTTCAATGAAATCCGCATGGAGGACAAGAAGGGGTCGGAGCAGTTGTATATCCATGCCGAGCGTAATCAGGACATCGTGGTCGAGGTGGATGAGAGCCATTCGGTGGGGCATGACCGCAACAAGAGCATTGGGCACAACGAGACGGTGACGATTGGCAACAACCGCCTGCGCATCGTCAAGCAGGAAGACATTCTTTCGGTGGGCCAGCGCAAGACCGACAGCATCAGCCAGAGCTACGTGATTGAAGTGGGCGAGAACCTGCGCCTGGTCTGCGGCGAAAGCATTCTGGAGCTGAACGCCAGCGGTCAGATCAACCTCACCGGCGTGCAGATCAGTTTCTATGCCAGCGGTGATGCCGAGTTCAATACCGGCGGTGTACTGCACCTGAACAACGGTGGCGGCGCTGGCGCCACACCTGATGGCCAGGGCGTGAAAGCCAGCATCGACGCCAATATCAAAGCTGCGTTCCCCACGCCTAAAAGCTCCTGACGAGACCTGTTTGCCATGACGTATCGAATCAACGAATTCCAGTTTCAATTGCCTGCCGGCGAGCTGCAGGACGCCACGATCAACATCCTCAAGTTCCCCGAGCTGGGCACGTCCCTGATCGTCAGCCGCAGCCTGCTCGCCGAGGGTGAAACCCTGCACAGCAACTTCAATGACCAGCTCCAGCGCCTGGAGAAACAGGTCCAGGATTTGCGTTATCAACCCGGTGTGGATGTGCGTTTGGGCGCGGCGCAGGAAGTCGAAGGCATCGAGTTGCGCAGCCAGTTCAACAAGGGCAATGACAAGGTGTTCCAGTATCAGCTTGCGCTGGTGATTCCGGGTACGCGCAAGATGCTGGCGTTGAGTTATGTGAAGGCGGACAAGCTTGGGGATGCCGAGGCGGCGCATTGGGCGTTGATCAAGCAGTCTTTGTCGTTCGACGCGCCACAGTGATGAGCACCTGCGATGTCTGACGCGCTCTGGGCGGCACGCCTGGGCGACGGGTTGTCTCATACTAGCGTCATGGCCGATATCCTCGGCGGTGTGCTGGAGGTCGCAGCCAATGTGGCGATTACCGCGCTTGCAACCGCGGCGGTCGTGGCTGCCACCGGCATAACGGTCGCCACCGGTGGGCTTGGCGCGTGCGTGCTGGGCGCCGTGGTCGGTGTGATTGTGGGTGTGGCCATGAGCAAGACCGGGGCTGATAAAGGCTTGAGCGCCATGTGCGAGGGTATCGGCAATGCGCTGTTCCCCCCCTCGGTCATGGCGACGATCACCAGCGGGTCCACGAACACCCTGATCAATTCAACGCCGGCCGCGCGAGCGGCCGGTGCCGTGCCGTCGCATGTTGCCCCCTCGGGCACCGAAGCCGAAGAGCCCGAGGCGGAACCCAGCGAAGAGCCCACCTACCTGGATATGGCCAAAGGGTTCTTCTCGCAGATGTGGCGCCCCACCGTTGCCACGCCAGCGTCCGGCGCCGTTCCCAAGCCGCTGGACCTGGTGGCGTGCATGAAGCATCCGCCGATGCCGCCGCAGTTTCTGGCCGAGGGTTCGGAAAAAGTCACGGTCAACGGCCAGCCCGCCGTACGTAGCGGCGACCGTAGCACGTGCGACGCAACGGTTGTGTCTTCGGGGCTGATCTCGCCAAACGTCACCATCGGCGGTGGCTCAGTGGTGGTGCGCGAAATTCGCAGCGGGAAAACACCCGGCGTTGGCCTGGCTGTCACCGCCCTTATGATGCTCAAAGGCGGCAAGGGCAAGTTCCTCAGCAACCTGCCTTGCATGCTGCTGGCGGGGGTCAATTCCTTCGTGGTCAGCCAGGCGATGGGCGCCTTGGCCAACGCGGCGATGGGCTCGTCCAACCCGGTGCATGCCAGTACCGGCGCCAAGGTTCTCGGTGGCCCTGAAGAGCTGGATTTTGCCCTGCCCGGCATCATGCCGATCGACTGGCAGCGCTTCTACAACAGCCGCGACGAGCGTCGCGATGGCCTGTTCGGCGCCGGCTGGAGCGTATCCTACGAGGTCTGCGTGGAACTGCTGCCGCATCCCGATGGCGGTGAGCAGCTGCGCTATATCGACGAGCAGGGACGGCGCCTCGACATGGGGTCTGTCCCCTTGGGTGGCGCGGTATTCAGTGCCGGCGAAGGCCTCAGTGTCAGACGCCACCTGAGCGGCCAATTGTTGATCGAAAGTGCCGACGGCCTGTATCGGTTGTTCGAGCCCACGCCACAGGACGCCTCACTGCTTCGCCTGAGCCAATTGGGTGACCGCAACGACAACCGGATTTACCTGGACTATGACGGCAGCGGCCGGTTACGGCATCTGCGGGACACCTTTGACCTGGTCAAAGTCGAGCTGACCTACGACGCCACCTGGCAGCGCCGCATCAGCCAGATCGAGCGGCTGTACCCCGACGAGCAGCGCGAAGTGCTGATGCATTACAGCTATGACAGCCAGGGGGACCTGGCGTCCGTGCGCCAATCCGACGGGCAGGTCAAGCGCCGCTTCGGCTATGACGCGTGGCGGCGCATGGTCGAGCACCAATTACCCACAGGTTTGCGCTGTTGTTATCAATGGGCGCTGGTGGATGATCGTGAATGGCGCGTGGTGCGGCATTGGACCGACGCGGGCGACACCTACCAGTACCACTATGAGCTGGACGCCGGCATTACGCGCATCACCGACGGCCTGGGGCGAGTAAGCACTCGCCGCTGGGATCGGCAGCACCAGATCCTCGAAGCCACCGATGTGCTGGGACGTACCTGGGCCTTCCAGTGGAATGATGAAAGCCAACTGCTGGGTGCCACAGATCCCAATGGCGGCCAATACCAGCTCAGCTATGACGAAGCCGGCAATCTGAGCGAAACGCTCGATCCATTGGGGCGCAGCGAATCGACCCTATGGCTGGAACATTGGGCACTGCCGCTGGCGGAAACCGATGCCGCTGGTAACACCTGGCGATACCGCTATGACGCGCGGGGCAATTGCATCAGCGAAACCAACCCGGTCGGACACGTCACGGCCTACCATCATGATGCACACGGGCAGGTCGTGGCGATTATTGACGCCAATGGCAAGCGCAAGACCCTGCGCTGGACGCCGCTGGGCCAACTGAGCGAACACACCGACTGCTCGGGTCTTAGCACCCGCCTGAGCTACTGCACGCGCGGCCTGCTGCTGGCCAGCACCGATGCGCTCGGCGAGCGCACCGTTTTCAGTTACGACGACCAGGGCAGGCTTATCCGCAAGCAATTGCCTGACGGGCGCAGCGAAGAGTACCAACGCGACGCCAGCGGCCAGGTGATTGGCTACAGCGACCCCGCTGGCCACACCACCTGCTTCCAGCACACGCTCAGCGGCCACTTGCGTCTGCGTATCGATGCCCACGGCCGCCGCGTGGAGTTGAACCATGATGCCTATGGTCGCCTGCAGAGTCTGATCAACGAGAACGGCGAGCGCTATCGATTCGATTGGGACGCCGCCGACCGGTTGACCCAGGAATACCGCCTGGACGGCAGCCTCAAAAGCTACGCCTACGATTCGTTGGACAACGTCACCCAGGTGCAGACGTCCGCAGCGCCGGACACCGAGGCGCCCCTTGTTCATGACCTGGAGCGGGATGCCGCAGGTCGATTGGTCGCCAAGAACACGCTGGATGGACGAACCGAATACCGATACGACGCACTGGATCAAGTCACGGCCATCACTTTCACCGCGCATGATGGTGAACAGCAAACCCTGGGCTTTGGTTACGACGCCCTTGGCCAGTTGATTCTTGAACAGAGTACCTCCGGCAGCCTGGCGCATCGCTACGACGAGTCGGGCAACCTGATCCAGACCCTGCTCCCCGATGGGCGTTGGCTCAACCGCCTGCGCTACGGCAGCGGCCATCTGCACCAGATCAATCTGGATGGGCGGGTTGTCAGTGATTTCGAACGTGACCGGTTGCACCGAGAAGTCCTGCGTACCCAGGGACGTGTCAGCACCCGCAGTGAATATGACCGCAGCGGTCGCCTGCGCGCGCGCCAGCGTCGCCAGCAGGACCAATCGATGCTGATACCGACAACGCAGACGCGTTTCGGCTATGACGCCAGCGACCAGTTGGTCGAGCGCGTTGACAGTCTGCCCGAGGCGGCACAGCGCCAACTGCTGCACTACGATGCCACCGGACGCATCCTTGCCAGCCAGGACAGCGTGCAAGGGCAACGTGAGTCCTTCGCCTACGACCCTGCCGCCAATCTGGTGGACGGACCGGGACATGTGGCGGGCAACCTTGTACGAACCTATCAGGACAAGCGCTACCGCTACGACGGTTTTGGCCGGATGGTCGAAAAACGCAGCACTCGGCGCGGCTTCCAACAGTTCCACTATGACGCCGAACAGCGGCTGGCCGAGGTGCGCAACGACGATGGGTCGGTAATCAGGATGACCTACGACCCTCTGGGTCGACGTATCGCCAAAACCACCTACGACTCCAAGGGCCGCCAACAGAGCCAGACGCGCTTTACCTGGGATGCCATGCAGTTGTTGCAAGAGCACCAGGATCAACGAACCAGCCTCTATATCTATACCGATGAGGGCTACGAGCCTCTGGCCCGAGTGGACGGCATTGGCGATCAGCAAAAGATCCGCTACTACCACAACGACCTTAATGGCTTGCCCGAGCAACTGTCGGAAAGCGATGGCCATACGGTGTGGAACGCGCGTTACGAGGTCTGGGGCAATACCGTCGAGGAGGTTCGCGAGCCCTACTACATCGAAGAGCAGAACCTGCGTTTTCAGGGGCAGTATCTGGACCGGGAGACCGGACTGCACTACAACACCCTGCGCTTCTACGACCCGGACATCGGCCGCTTCACCACGCCAGACCCTATAGGCTTGGCCGGTGGCCTGAACCTCTATCAATATGCGCCCAACCCGCTGAGCTGGATCGACCCGCTGGGCCTGATGAAATGCTCGAGCCCGCCCAAGGGCCGCAAAGTCAACCGCACGGTGTATCGGTTCGAGGAACCGGGCCGTATCGGAACGACCTGGCAGGCGCACAAGTGGAATGTGGACTCCCGGCATCGTTACACAGCCAAGGGACTGGGCGGCGTGTATGGCGCCAACTCGCGAAAGACCGCACTGGGCGAAGTCACCCATTGGGGTGTCGACTTGTCCTCGCGAGTGCTGGTCAGTAAAAAGGTGCAGTTAAACAATGTGCTGGACTTGACCCGCGCCGACGTGCGCAAACAATTAGGCGTCTCACTCAAAAGCATTACCGGAAACAAATACACCGAGACTCATCAGATCGGCAACTGGGCAAAAGCCAATGGTTATGATGGGATTCTTGCCCCCTCCGCGCGAAACCCGACCGGCAGCAACTTAATATCATTTGCAGGATTCTGAGTATGCCACTTGAAGATGAATACCCCGGTGATGCCGATTGGCAAAGTACGGTAAAGCTCTATAAAGAAGACTACCTTGACGAAGACGCCCGTACCCTGGCGCAGGCGTTGGGTGGTGATCTGGACTTGGCCGTCGTGCTGCGTGGCAGGCGCGGCCTCAAGGAAGGGCTTTGGTGGATTGAACGCAAAGTGCCTGCGCTCGACAACGTCCGTCCTATCGACTGTCTTGAGGACCCACGTTTGATCAGACGGCTGAGAACCGCTTTGATGAGCATGCCGTAAATACACCTGTATGGCTGACTGCCTGATAATCGAACGTCTCAAGGGAATGCTATGACGTTGAGCAGAACGCGTGTCTGACGCACTTTGGGCAGCCCGCATGGGCGATGCGCTCTCCCACACGTCGATGATGGCCGACATCCTCGGCGGTGTGCTGGAAGTGGCGGCCAATATCGCGATCACGGCGGTGGCGACCGCTGCCGTGGTCGCGGCCACCGGCATTACCGTCGCCACCGGCGGGCTCGGCTGCTTCCTGCTGGGCGCGGTGGTGGGCACGATTGTCGGCCTGGCCATGAGCAAGACCGGGGCGGACAAAGGCCTGACGAAGTTATGCGATAGCTTCAGCAATGCCCTGTTCCCGCCCACGGTGCAGGCCAATATTCTCACCGGTTCCACCGACACCCTCACCAACAACATCCCCGCTGCCCGCGCCGCCGGGGCGATCAGCTCACATGTCGCGCCGGCCGGTACCGAGCTGGAAGAGCCTGCACCGGCGCCCGAAGCCAGCTATTTGGACATGGCCGAGAGTTTCTTCTCGCAGATGTGGCGCCCGACCGTCGCGACACCGGCGCCCGGCGCCGTGCCCAAGCCCCTGGACCTGGTGGTGTGCATGAAGCACCCGCCGATGCCGCCGCAGTTTCTGGCCGAAGGTTCGGACAAGGTTACGATCAACGGCCAACCGGCGGTGCGCAGCGGTGATCGCAGCACTTGTGATGCGACTGTGGTGTCGTCCGGGTTGATTTCACCCAACGTGACCGTTGGCGGCGGCTCGGTGGTGGTGCGCGAGATTCGCAGCGGCAAGACCCCGGGGGTGGGACTGGCGGTGACGGCGTTGTTGATGCTCAAGGGCGGCAAGGGCAAGTTCTTCAGCAAGTTGCCGTGCATGCTCATCGGCGGCGCCACTTCGATGGCCGTCAGCAGTGCGATGGGGGCGATGGCCAACGCGGCAATGGGCTCGTCGAACCCTGTGCATGCAGCGACGGGCGCAAAGGTACTGGGCGATGTCGATGAGCTGGACTTCGTGTTGCCCGGCATCTTGCCGATTGACTGGCAACGTTTCTATAACAGCCGTGACGATCGCACCGGCAGTCTGTTTGGCGCGGGCTGGAGCGTGCCGTATGAGGTCTGCGTCGAAGTCCGACCTCATCCCGACGGTGGCGAGACGCTGGTCTACACCGACGAGCAGGGGCGCCCTATCGACATGGGCTCGATTCCCTTGGGCGGCGCGGTGTTCAGCGCCGGTGAAGGGCTCGCCGTGCGGCGGCACCTCAATGGGCAGTTGCTGATTGAGAGCGATGACGGGCTGTACCGTTTGTTCGAACCCTCGCCGAGCGATGCATCGTTGTTACGCCTGGTGCAACTCGGTGACCGCAACGACAACCGCATCTTTATCGACTATGACGAGGCCGGACGCCTGGTACGGCTGAGAGATACCTTCGACCTGGTGCAGGTTGAGCTGATTCGCGACCGCGCACAGGTGGTCCAGATCGAGCGCCTGTATCCCGATCACCGCCGCGAAGTACTCGTCAGTTATGGCTACGACGCCGCCGGCAGCCTGGCGCAGGTACGCGATGCCACAGGCCAGGTGCAGCGGCGCTTCAGCTACGACAGCGGTCGGCGCATGGTGGAACATCAGCTGCCGACCGGGTTGCGATGTTTCTATGAGTGGGCCTTGGTTGAAGGCCTGGAATGGAGGGTTGTCCGGCACTGGACCGATGAGGGCGACGCTTACCAGTTCGACTACGACTTGAGCGCAGGCCTCACCCGCATTACCGACGGGTTGCAACGCGTCAGCACGCGACACTGGAACACGCAGCACCAGATCACTCGCTACAGCGACAACCTCGGCCAGGCCTGGCTGTTCGAATGGAACGATGAGCGCCAATTGCTCAGCGCCACCGACCCGCAGGGTGGGCGTTACGAATACAGCTACGACGAATCCGGCAACCTGATCGGCGAAACCGACCCACTGGGCCGCAGCGATTCGACCTTGTGGCTGGAACACTGGGCATTGCCGCTGGTGGAAACCGACGCTGCCGACAACAGTTGGCAGTATCGCTACGACCCACGTGGCAACTGCATCGCCGAAACCGATCCACTGGGCTATGTCACTCGCTACCGTTATGACGCCCACGGCCAGGTCGTGGAAATCATCGATGCCACCGCTAAAAGCAAAAAGCTGCGCTGGAACCCATTCGGGCAACTGGTCGAGCATATCGACTGCTCGGGTTACCCGACGCGCTTCAGCTACGACGAACGCGGCTATCTGCAAGTCATCACCGATGCGCTGGGTGAGCGCACGCAATTCAGCTACGACGCCCAGGGGCGCTTGCTAAGCACTCAATTGCCGGATGGCCGTATCGAGCAGTACCAGCGCGACATCAGCGGTCAACTGTTGGGGTATACCGACCCGGCCGGGCACACCACGCTCTACCAGCACAACCGTCGCGGCCAGGTCAGCCAGCGCACCGACGCCCATGGCCGGCAGGTGCAGTTCGGCTACGACAGCTACGGACGCCTGCAAGCACTGATCAACGAGAACGGTGAGCGCTATCGGTTTGCCTGGGATGCCGCCGACCGCCTGGCCGAGCAGCAGGACCTGGACGGCAGCGCCAAGCGCTACGACTACGACCCGCTGGACAACATAACCACGGTAACCGCCATTGCGGCGCCTTTCGGCAATGGCTTGGCAGTAGTCCCCGAGGCGCCACCCGCCCCCATTGTTCATCGACTGGAACGCGATGCCGTCGGCCGACTGGTTGCAAAAACCACCGACGATGGCCGCACCGAGTACAGCTACGATGCCGTGGACCAGCTCACGGCGGTGACTTTCACCGATCTGCAAGGCAATACCCAGGCCCTGGGCTTCGCCTACGACGCTCTCGGCCAGTTGCTTGGCGAGCAGAGTGCGGCTGGCACGCTGCAACACCACTACGACGAACTCGGCAACCTGATCCAGACCCAACTGCCCGACGGCCGCTGGCTCAACCGCCTGTACTACGGCAGCGGCCACCTGCACCAGATCAACCTCGACGGCCAGGTGATCAGCGACTTCGAACGCGATCGCCTGCACCGCGAAGTGCTGCGCACCCAAGGCCAGCTCAGCACCCGCAGCGAATACGACCGCAGCGGCCGCCTGCGCTCGCGCCAACGCCGCCTTGCCAGTCAACCATCGTTGATGCCCGCAGCCGCGCAAAAACAGTTCGAGTATGACCCCGCCGACAACCTGATCGGCAAACTCGACCAGCAACCCGCCGCGCAGCACCGTCAACTGCTGCACTACGACGCCACCGGCCGCATCATCGCCAGCCAGGACAGCCTGCACGGTCAGCGCGAAACCTTCGCCTACGACGCCGCCGCCAACCTGCTCGACGGCCCGCAGGCGGGTGCCGGGTTGGTGGTGCATAACAAGCTGCTGACGTATCAGGACAAGCGTTATCGCTATGACGCGTTTGGACGAATGATTGAAAAGCGCAGCGCCAAGCGGGGTGTGCAGCGGTTTGCGTATGACGCTGAAAGCCGATTGGTTGAAGTGCGCAATGACAACGGCAGCGTGGTCAGAATGGCGTATGACCCGCTGGGGCGCCGGATTGAAAAAACCGAGCATGGCAGCGATGGGTATCCGCTGGGGGAAACGCGATTTACCTGGGATGGTTTGCGGTTGCTGCAGGAGCATAAACATAGCCAGACCAGTCTTTATGTTTACGAAGATGAAAGCTACGAACCTCTGGCGCGGGTCGATGGCACTGGGCCGCTGCAAAAAATTCGTTATTACCACAATGACCTGAACGGCCTGCCGGAACAGCTCACCGAAGACGACGGCCACAGCGTCTGGCAGGCGACCTACCGGGTGTGGGGCAATACGCTGGAGGAAGTGCGCGAGCCTTATTACATTGAAGAGCAGAACCTGCGGTTCCAGGGGCAGTATCTGGATCGGGAGACGGGGCTGCATTTCAACACGTTCAGGTTTTATGATCCGGATGTGGGGCGGTTTACTACGCCGGATCCGATTGGTTTGCTGGGCGGATTCAATCTCTATCAATACACACCCAACCCATTCACGTGGCTGGATCCGCTTGGGCTAAGCTGCTCAAGTGACGCAAAAAAACTTGGCGGACGGCTGGGCAAGGCTCCAAGCAAGGACTATCGAGCACATCACATTGTAATGTCCAACTCAAAAGATATACGCATGCGCTTCCTGAGAAGGCGCATGGACAGGCTCGGTATTGATATAAACCAAAAAGAAAATGGCATATGGCTACCCGTCAATTCAAAATCTCGCCTGCCAAATACCAAAGCCACAGCCCATGCAGGAGAAGGCGTACATGGGAATGCATATAAAAAACATGTGTGGGAGACACTCAAAGGCGCAAAAACAAGGACCGATTTTGAACAAGGACTAAAAACACTCAACTTAGAGCTCGGCGGTGGAAAAACTTTCCCACTGACAAAATAGGAAAACTTTCATGAAAGAATTTTTGCTTTCAGTACTTAACGAATACAAAGGAAAATATACCGAACTCATATCACACACAGAAAGCACGCATATCAAGAAACAGTGGGGCATGGGCATCATGCCCGCATATAATCCAGCGCCCTACGTGTGCGAGCTGCAAGGATGCACCCCCGGCCGTTTACTAAAAAAAAATGCTACCCCCGATAACAATAAGCAGTGCTACTTTTTAGATAACCATGAAAAAATAATAGGCGAAATACAATACGCGAAATATGTGAAACTAAAAAATCAATGGATCGTCTACAGACGATTTTTTCTAAACACACCAGACACTATTATAGAATTGAATTTCGGCAGCGCTTTAGAAGGAAGCTCTGACGCCAACCTTGATTCAGTTGCAATAAGCACACTCGAAAGCGGCCATACGACAGCGCACTATAGCTTGCTCAACACCGGCGAGTATTTCGAAACTTCTTACAAATACGACGCTAACAAAATAACTTCAATCACTGAAAATATATGGCGAGAAAATTTCACCAGTAGAGTTTACGAAGTACAGAACTCGGACGGCACACTCACCATTTACGAAGTCCTGCCGGACAACAGCAGAGTATCGATATATCCGGAGTGCTGATTCCTTCTGAGTCAGAAAAATGAAGGAAGGAGATAGGGATGGCTGTTGCCTCATCCAATTTACGTGATGACATCGGACGTGAAATCCCAAACAGGCCAAGGCCCCCACAAAAAATGGGCACCCAACCCAGTCGGCGTGCCCATTTCTTCACCACCCCGCCCCCTACGAGACGGTAACGCCATCACGCGTTAACAGTATCTTTCAGCGATTTACCCGGCTTGAACGCGACGGTATTGCTCGCCTTGATCTTCACCGGCTCACCGGTTTGCGGGTTCTTGCCGGTGCGGGCGCCGCGGTGGCGCTGCAGGAAGGTGCCGAAGCCGACCAGGGTGACGCTGTCCTTGCGGTGCAGGGCGCCGGTGATTTCTTCGAGAACAGCGTTGAGCACGCGGTTGGCCTGCTCTTTGGTAAGGTCCGCTTTTTCAGCGATGGCGGCTGCGAGTTCTGGTTTACGCATAAGTGAAGCCTCTTTGACGGTTTTTTGTTGTTATGTCCGTGCCGCTCTCTGACGGAGCGGCGCCCAAAGCGCCGCAGGCTCTACTCTGCGGCAGACGGCACTGAGGATGGCATGCCGCCGAACGCCGCGCCAGCCTCACGGCGACCTTTCTAGGGTGAAAAATGTGCTTATTCCGACAGAACGGCCAGTATTTACGCCAACAACGGTGGAAGTTCCTTATTGAGCGCCAGTTTTTCCATCACCGCAGTGCCGGTCAATGCATAGCCCAGTAAGCGGCCGCTGCTGTCGCGGCACAGGGCTTTAATATCGGCGCCCTCGCCCTCGACGCTCCAAACCCCTTCGGTGCCGCGTGGCGGGGGCGAAACCACCAGCGGGCAGACCGGCGTCTTGACGGTAACCGGCATGGGGCCGTAGCTGACGGCGGTGGCATTGCCCGCCAGGGTTTGGGCCAGAGCGCGGGCACAGGTCATCAGCGGCATGACGTACAGCAGGTTCAAGCCGTCAACCTCGGCACAGTCGCCCAGGGCGTAGATGTTGGCGTGGGAGGTCTTGAGGTGGCGGTCAACCATGATCCCGCGGTTGATCTGCAGGCCGGCGGCAGCGGCCAGGTCGACACGCGGGCGCAGGCCGATAGCCGAGACCACCAGGTCGCAATGGATCACTTCACCATCCGATAGATGAGCTTCCAGGCCGTTCGCCGTGCGCTGCAGGCGATTGAGCACCGGGCCCAGGTGAAAACGCGCGCCGAGGCCTTCCAACCCGGCCTGCACCGCTGCGGCCGCCGCCGGGTGCAGCAGGGTCGGCATGACTTGCTCGCACGGCGCCACCAGATCAATCTCATAGCCGCCCAGGATCAGGTCGTTGGCGAATTCGCAGCCGATCAAACCGGCACCGAGCAACAGCACACGACGTTTGCCGGCGGCGGCGGCACGGAAGCGTGCGTAGTCTTCAAGGTCGTTGATCGGAAAAATCAGTTCAGCCGCATCGCCTTCGACCGGTACACGCACGGTTTCTGCGCCCCAGGCCAGGATCAGGTCGCGGTAGGCCACGGCTTCCTCGCCGATCCACAGGCGTTTGTGGCCAGGGTCGATGCCGCTGACACGGGTGTGGGTGCGCACTTGGGCCTTGAGTTGCTCGGCCATGGCGCCCGGTTCGGCCATGCTCAGGCCATCGGCTTCCTTGTTCTTGCCAAAACCGGTGGAGAGCATGGGCTTGGAGTAGGAGCGCCCGTCATCCGCGGTGATCAGCAGCAAGGGGGTCTCGCTGTCGAGCTTGCGAAACTCCCGGGCCACGTTGTAGCCGGCCAATCCTGTGCCGATGATCACGACAGGTGCGTTCATTCCTTTCTCCTTGTAGTACGTGTCTGAAACCGAAAGTCAGCCGATTTCGATCATTTCGAAATCCATTTTGCCCACGCCGCAGTCCGGGCACAGCCAGTCTTCCGGTACATCCTGCCACAGGGTGCCCGGTGCGATTCCGTCATCCGGCCAGCCGTCTTTTTCGTCATAGATTAGGCCGCAGACTACACATTGCCACTTCTTCATTACTTGCTTCCTCAGATTCCAGGCGTCTTGGCCGACGGTCGATAGACCCGCATTGCCGTACGGCTCAGGGCGTTTTGTACTGATCGGGGCCGGCAGATGCAAGCACGATCGACGCAAGCGGCGGGTTCAGCCCGGCAAAAACTCAGAACGCCATGGTAAGCTCGGCGCCTCTTTTGCCGCCAATATTGACTCACCGTGCCGCACTCAATCGTCCTTCCCGATGCTTGCCAATGGCTGCCCCAGAGCCTTCTGGCCCCTGCGTCCGCGCCCTTGACCCTCAATTGGCTGTTCAACGAAGACTCGCTGACGCGGCGACTGACGCGGCTGTCCAACGACGGCTTCAGCGTGACGCCGCTGTTGGAGGGCTGGCAGCCGTTGCGCGATGATGAATGCGCCGCCCTGGCCTTGGCGCCGGCCAGTATCGGCTGGGTGCGCGAGGTGTATTTGCGTGGGCACGGCCAGCCTTGGGTGTTTGCCCGCAGTGTGGCGGCGCGCAGCGCGTTGCAGGGCGACGGCTTGCATATGGATGAGTTGGGCAGCCGCTCGCTGGGCGAATTGCTGTTCTGCGACCAGGCATTCACGCGCCAGGCCATCGAGGTGTGCCATTACCCACGGCAATGGTTGCCCCAGGCCGATCAGGTCGACGGCCTGTGGGCGCGCCGCTCACGTTTCGATCGCGGCCCCCTGAGCGTGCTGGTTGCCGAGGTCTTTTTGCCAAGCTTCTGGCACGCGCTGCACGCTCACCCGGAGAACTGTTGATGTACCAGCGTCTGCTCAAATCCCTGAACCGCCTGAACCCCAGGGCCTGGGATTTCATTCAGTTGACCCGCATGGACAAGCCCATCGGCATCTACCTGCTGCTTTGGCCAACGTTGTGGGCGCTGTGGATCGCGGGCAAAGGCTCGCCATCCTTGATCAATATCGCGGTGTTCGTACTGGGCGTGGTGCTGACCCGCGCCGGCGGATGCGTGATCAATGACTGGGCCGATCGCAAGGTCGACGGCCATGTGAAGCGTACCGAGCAGCGCCCGTTGGTGAGCGGCAAAATCAGCTCGAAGGAAGCGCTGGTGTTTTTTGCGGTGCTGATGGGTATCAGTTTTCTGCTGGTGCTGCTGACCAATGCCACCACCATCCTTCTCTCCCTTGGCGGTTTGGCCCTGGCGGCAAGCTATCCGTTCATGAAGCGCTACACCTATTACCCGCAGGTGGTGCTGGGGGCGGCGTTTTCGTGGGGCATGCCGATGGCATTCACCGCCGAGACCGGCAGCCTGCCCGCCGCCGCATGGCTGTTGTATATCGCCAACCTGCTGTGGACGGTGGGCTACGACACGTATTACGCGATGACTGACCGTGACGATGATTTGAAGATTGGGGTGAAATCCACCGCCATTCTGTTTGGCGATGCCGACCGGGTGATCATTCTCACTCTGCAAGGCCTGGCGCTGGCGTGCCTGTTACTGGCAGGTGCGCGATTCGAGCTGGGGGGTTGGTTCCACCTGGGATTGCTGGCGGCGGCGGGCTGCTTTGCCTGGGAGTTCTGGTACACCCGCGACAGGGACCGCATGAAGTGCTTCAAGGCGTTTTTGCACAACCACTGGGCCGGGTTGGCGATTTTTGTGGGGATTGTGGTGGATTACGCGGTGCGTTGACCAGGACCGGCGCCATCGCGGGCAAGCCCGCTCCCACACAGACATGCGTTGCACATGTGGGAGCGGGCTTGCCCGCGATGATTTCAGCAGCGCCGCAAGATCAAGGCTTGATCACATGCCACGCGCCACCTTTGCCATCGCCTGTCTTGTCACCAGCCTTCTTGTCATCCTTGTAGGTATAGACCGGCTTACCGTCATAGGCCCATTGGCTGGTCTGGTCATCGCGGGTGATCACCGTCCACTTGCCTGTCGAGGTGTCGGTGGACTCAGCCTTCAGCGGCGGCCAGTTGGTCGCGCACTGGTCCTTGCACACTGACTTGCCATCGGCATCCTTGTCGAAGGTGTAGAGGGTCATGCCCTTGTGGTCGACCAGCATCCCGCCTTTGGTCATCGCCGGCTCCGCCGCGAACGCCAGGCCCGGCAGCGTCAACGCCGCCGTTACCAGCAGGGCTTTCCAGGAAATCGTGCTGTGAGTCATCGGAACCTTCCTTTTGTGCTTGTCAGGATTCGGACCCCTAGCGTAGTCCAGAGAGGCGCAGAATGCTCTAACGACTAAATTACTGTCACACGACTGCAATAATTCCGTTATCTAATGCGGCGCAAGACAGTTAAATGACAAGAGGATTTTTGAGCATGGTTGGCAGGAGCATTCTGATTGTTGACGACGAAGCGCCCATCCGCGAGATGATCGCCGTTGCGTTGGAAATGGCCGGCTACGACTGCCTGGAGGCGGAGAACTCCCAGCAGGCCCATGCCATCATCGTCGACCGCAAGCCCGACCTGATCCTGCTGGACTGGATGCTGCCCGGCACCTCCGGCATCGAGCTGGCCCGCCGCCTCAAGCGTGACGAGCTGACCGGGGACATCCCAATCATCATGCTCACCGCCAAGGGCGAAGAGGACAACAAGATCCAGGGCCTGGAAGTCGGCGCCGACGACTACATCACCAAGCCTTTTTCCCCACGGGAACTGGTCGCTCGTCTGAAGGCTGTGTTGCGCCGCGCCGGCCCGACCGATGGCGAAGCGCCCATCGAAGTCGGCGGCCTGCTGCTGGACCCGATCAGCCACCGCGTGACCATCGACGGCACACCCGCCGAGATGGGACCTACCGAATATCGCTTGCTGCAATTCTTCATGACCCACCAGGAACGCGCCTACACCCGTGGCCAGTTGCTCGACCAGGTGTGGGGCGGCAATGTGTATGTGGAAGAACGTACCGTGGACGTGCATATCCGCCGCCTGCGCAAAGCCTTGGGCGAGGCCTATGAGAATCTGGTACAAACCGTGCGCGGCACCGGTTATCGGTTTTCCACCAAAGGCTGAGCCAGCCGGTTTTTGCACGTAAGCGCCTGACTTAACAGCTGACAAGGACGCATGTTCAAGTGAATCAAAACTGGCACGGCACCCTGATCCGCCACATGCTTTTGCTGATCACCGGCTGCCTGTTGGTGGGCCTGGTCAGCGGTTATTACGGCTGGAGCCTGGCGGTCGGCATAGGGTTGTACCTGGGTTGGACCCTCAAGCAATTGCTGCGCCTGCATGAATGGCTGCGCCAACACAAACCCGACGAAGCGCCGCCCGACGGCTATGGCCTGTGGGGCGAAGTGTTCGACAGCATCTACCACCTGCAACGCCGCGACCAACGGGTGCGCGGACGCCTGCAAGCGGTGATCGACCGAGTGCAGGAGTCCACCGCCGCGCTCAAGGACGCGGTGATCATGCTCGACAGCGACGGCAACCTGGAATGGTGGAACCGCGCCGCCGAGACCCTGCTGGGCCTCAAGACGCCCCAGGACAGCGGCCAGCCGGTGACCAACCTGGTGCGCCACCCGCGTTTCAAGGAATACTTCGAGCAGGATAACTACGAAGAAGCCTTGGAAATCCCCTCGCCCACCAATGACCGCGTGCGCATCCAGCTGTACCTGACGCGCTACGGCAATAATGAACACTTGATGCTGGTGCGCGACGTCACCCGCATCCATCAGTTGGAACAGATGCGCAAAGACTTCGTCGCCAACGTCTCCCATGAGCTGCGCACACCGCTGACGGTGATCTGCGGTTACCTGGAAACGCTGCTGGATAACGTCGACGAGATCAATCCGCGCTGGAGCCGGGCCCTGCAGCAGATGCAGCAGCAAGGTTCACGCATGCAAACGCTGCTCAATGACCTGTTGCTGCTGGCCAAGCTGGAGGCGACCGACTATCCGTCGGACAACCATCCGGTGGCCGTGCAGAGCCTGCTGCAGACCATCAAGAACGATGCCCAGGCCTTGTCCGGCCAGCGCGAGCAACAGATCACCCTGGAAGCCGACCCGGCCGTACTGCTCAAAGGCAGCGAAGGCGAGTTGCGCAGCGCGTTTTCCAACCTGGTGTTCAACGCCGTGAAATACACCCAGGACAAAGGCAATATCCGAATCCGCTGGTGGGCCGACGAACAGGGCGCACATTTGAGCGTGCAGGACTCCGGCATCGGCATCGATGCCAAGCATCTGCCGCGCCTGACCGAACGGTTCTACCGTGTCGACTCCAGCCGCAACTCCAACACCGGCGGCACCGGGCTGGGCCTTGCGATCGTCAAGCATGTGCTGTTGCGCCACCGTGCACGCCTGGAAATCAGCAGCGTGCTGGGGCATGGCAGTACGTTTACCTGTCATTTTCCGCCAGCACAGGTAAGCCGTTCGCGGGTAATCGAGAAGGACGAATAGATTGCAGTGACGACGCTCTCATGTGGGAGCTGGCTTGCCTGCGATAGCCATAGGTATCTACACATTTTTGTAGTGAGCGGGCTTGCCCCGCGCTGGGCTGCGAGGCGGCCCCAAATAAAGCCACCGCGAGACGGAACCAGGTGGCCTGGTTTGGGGCGGCTTCGCCCCCCAGCGCGGGGCAAGCCCGCTCACTACAGATTTTTCAGCCTTTGAAAGTTGTGTAGATACCTATGCTGCGATAGCGCCGGCAAAGCCGCTGGAGATGTCGCCTGACAAGACGCCATCGCAGGCAAGCCAGCTCCCACACCGGTTCGGTGACACCACGATCAATGCCCCGCCCGGCAGCAGGCACTAGGCAAGCGCCCCGTCAGCCGCTACATTGGCCGACTTGCGCCTGCCTTCCAGGCACACTCGCCACCCCTTATTGAATATACGGAACCTGCAAAACCCCATCATGGACCCTTCCCCTGGCATCACCCTCGCTACGCTCTTCGCCGACTTCGGCATGATTCTTTTTGCACTGGTCCTGGTACTGCTCAACGGTTTCTTCGTTGCGGCGGAGTTCGCCATGGTCAAACTGCGCTCGACTCGGGTCGAGGCCATCGCCCACACCAACGGCTGGCGCGGGCAGATCCTGCGCACCGTACACAGCCAGCTCGACGCCTACCTGTCGGCCTGCCAGCTGGGTATCACCCTGGCTTCCCTGGGCCTGGGCTGGGTCGGCGAACCGGCGTTCGCACACATCCTCGAACCGCTGCTGGGCGCGATGGGCGTCGAGTCGCCGGAAGTGATCAAGGGCGTGTCGTTCTTCGCCGCCTTCTTCGTGATTTCCTACCTGCACATTGTGGTCGGTGAGCTGGCGCCCAAGTCCTGGGCGATCCGCAAGCCCGAGTTGCTGTCGCTGTGGACGGCGGTGCCGCTGTACCTGTTCTACTGGGCCATGTACCCGGCGATTTACCTGCTCAATGCCAGCGCCAACGCTATCCTGCGCATCGCCGGCCAGGGCGAGCCTGGCCCGCATCACGAACACCATTACAGCCGCGAAGAGCTCAAGCTGATCCTGCACTCCAGCCGCGGCCAGGACCCCAGCGACCAAGGCATGCGCGTACTGGCCTCCGCTGTGGAGATGGGCGAGCTGGAAGTGGTGGACTGGGCCAATTCCCGGGAAGATCTGGTCACCCTGGATTTCAACGCCCCGCTCAAGGAAATCCTCGCGCTGTTCCGCCGTCACAAATTCAGCCGTTACCCGGTGTACGACGCGGTGCGCAATGAGTTCGTGGGCCTGTTGCACATCAAGGACCTGCTGCTGGAGCTGGCGGCCCTGGACCACATTCCCGAGTCGTTCAACCTGGCCGAATTGACCCGCCCGCTGGAACGCGTGTCGCGGCATATGCCGTTGTCGCAGTTGCTGGAACAGTTCCGCAAAGGCGGCGCGCACTTCGCCCTGGTGGAAGAGGCCGACGGCAAGATCATCGGCTACCTCACCATGGAAGACGTGCTGGAAGTGCTGGTGGGCGACATTCAGGACGAACACCGCAAGGCCGAGCGCGGCATCCTGGCCTATCAGCCGGGCAAGCTGCTGGTGCGTGGCGATACGCCGCTGTTCAAGGTGGAGCGCCTGCTGGGTGTCGACCTGGACCACATCGAAGCCGAAACCCTGGCCGGGCTGATCTACGACACCCTCAAGCGGGTGCCGGAAGAGGAAGAGGTGCTGGAAGTTGAAGGCTTGCGCATCATCATCAAGAAAATGAAAGGGCCGAAGATCGTGCTGGCCAAGGTCCTGCTGCTGGACTGACCGTCAATTGCCCAATGCAAAATTGGGCAATGTGCCGACCGGCTGGTTGAACTCGTAAGGGATCGACACCAGCCCGGCCTCGGTGCTCTGCTGCACCACAAAGTGCAGGTGCGGCCCGCTGCTGTTGCCGGTATTGCCCGACAACGCCAGCGGGCTTCCCATCGCCACGCGCTGCCCTGCCCGGACACTCACCGAACCTTGTTTGAGGTGCAGGTACACGCCCTCGGTGCCGTCGTCGTGACGCACCCTGACGAAATTCCCCGACGCATCACTGCCCCGCCCAACCTGCCCGTTTTCGGTCCTGACCACCACACCGCTGCGTGCCGCAATGATCGGCGTGCCTTCGGGCATGGCAATGTCCATCGCATAGCGGCTCTTGGCGTCGGTATGGCTGAAGCTGCCATTGGGACCTTGGCTCAGGCGGAACGGGCCGCCACGCCAGGGCAACGGATAGCGGTAGGCTTGCTGTGGATAACGGCGTTCAGGCAACGGGCGCACGGGAGGCTTCGCTCGCTCGGCCCTGCGCTCCTGGATCACGAATGCCTGGGCACCGGGGGTCTGCCGGTCGCTGAAAAATACCAGGCCGTTGGCGTCGGTGGATTTGTAGAGGGTCATGGCCTGGGCCGACGGGGCGACCGTGGCCAACCCGCAGCACAGCAAAAAGCGCATGAGCATGGCGTGAACCTGCCGGGACGACTGAGCGGCAGGTTAGCAAGGGATCATGACAATGGTGTGTGGGTCAGGCTGGCGATGCTGAAAAACAGATATCGACATTCATATGGGCGGCGGCCGACAGATTGACCAAGGCATCCAAGGAAAATTTGTCGATCTTGCCGTTGAGCACGTCATTGAGGCGAGGTTGGCTGATACCCAGTCTTTGCGCCGCCTCTGTTTGTGAAAGCTCCCAACTGCGAATAGTGCTGCAAAGCTCCAGCAACAACTTTGAGCGCAACCGCATATTGGCCGCTTCTTGGGGTGTGTCTTCCAAGGCATCCCACACACAGTTGAAACGTTCGGTATGTAACTTTTGGTTTGTCATGGGTTTAACCTAACTCCTGCAGTCTGGAACGAGCCAGCTCGATGTCCCGCATTTCGGTTTTCTGTGTGGTCTTGCGCAACGCATGCAGCACATAAACCGCTTCAGGCCGGTTGACTACATAGAACACTCGAAACGCTCCCGATTCCTCAACTATCCGGATCTCACTGACGCCCCTTCCAATGGTCTTCATCGGCTTGCAATCAAAGGGCTGCTCGCCCTGCTGCAATAAATCCAACTGGAAACCCGCGGCCCTTCTGGCATCCAGGGGGAACGCTTTAAGGTCCTTGAGTGAACTTCCTAGAAACACCACATCCTTGTGCCTCGGCATTGGCTTCTCCTTTGCTGGAAAGAAAAAGCGTAATCGATGATTCGGCCAAGGGTCCTGGCGGTTTGTTTCAAGGCATAGCAAAGGCTCGATAACGCTGCGGCGTTATCGAGAGGCTATATCGAAACAGATATAAATCAAACCAGGTACCGAAATCTGACAGCCGGTAGATTCCCAGTTACCCAGAGAATCACGCACCCGGCACAAAATGCTTCTGCGCGGTGCCGCGTGCGATCAGGCGGGAGATGTAGTCAAGCTTCTGCGCGTCCTGGTCGATAAACCGGAAGGTCAGTTGCAGCCAGTCGCTGTCGGGCTTGGGTTCGAAGGCGACGATGGCGTGCAGGTAGCCGTTGAGACGGGCCACTTCGGCGTTGTCGCCTTGCTCCAGGTCGAGCACGGCGCTTTCCAGCACCTGGGGCAGGATCTCGCCGCGGCGCACCACTAGCAGTGCTTCCTTGATGCTCAGTGCTTTGATCACGCATTGCTGGGTGCCACTGGACAGGCGCAGTTGGCCTTGGCCCCGACCGCCGGCCGGAGACGCAGCGGCAGGCGCCTGAAGCGACGGGCTATTGAGCAGGCCTCGACTCGGCGCGGGTGCAGCCGCCGCCACAGGCGCCGACTTGACCGCTTCGGGCTTGCCGCCGGTCAGGGCGCTCAGGGAGTCGTTGCCGAAGGCCGAGTTCATTTTGGTCGGTGCGCTGGCAACCAGCGCGTCGAGGCGGCCGATCTTGTGCAGGGCCTGCTTGACCTTGCTCAGCAACTGCTCGTTGGTGAACGGTTTGCTGACGTAGCCGGAAACGCCGGCCTGGATGGCCTGGACTACGTTTTCCTTGTCGCCACGGCTGGTCACCATCACGAAAGGCATGGCCTTGAGGTGCGGTTGCTCGCGGCACCAGGTCAGCAGTTCAAGGCCTGACATCTCCGGCATTTCCCAGTCGCACAGCACCAGGTCGAAGGTCTCGCGCATCAGGATGGCCTGGGCCTTTTTGCCGTTCACCGCATCTTCAAGCTTGACCCCCGGGAAGTAGTTGCGCAGGCACTTCTTCACCAGATCGCGGATAAACGAGGCGTCATCCACCACCAATACACTGACTTTACTCATCGACCCTTCATCCTATTAACACTTCGGCACGCAACACGCCTGACTAATGGCATTTTGCCAAAACTCGGTAATCACAGCAGAACTTATTGTGCCTGCCGTGCAAAATTCATCCGCCACAAACAAAAACGCCCGGCCAAAGGCCGGGCGTTAATTTCTCGGGCAACCTTACTTATCGTCAGTTTCGCCCGGAACATTAGGTATTTGATCGACTGAACCTTCAACTTCGGCCTTCATGCGCTTGAGGCCCATGTGCCGTACGTCGGTTCCGCGCACCAGGTAGATCACCAGTTCCGAGATATTGCGCGCATGGTCGCCGATACGCTCCAACGAGCGCAGCACCCAAATAATGCTCAAGACCCGCGAGATAGAGCGCGGGTCTTCCATCATGTAGGTGGCCAGCTCACGCAGGGCGGTCTTGTATTCGCGGTCGATGACTTTGTCGTACTGGGCCACCGACAGCGCGAGTTCGGCGTCGAAGCGCGCAAACGCGTCGAGGGCATCGCGCACCATGTTGCGCACCTGGTCGCCGATATGCCGTACTTCCACGTAGCCGCGTGGCGCTTCGCCTTCCTCGCACAGCTGGATGGCGCGGCGGGCGATCTTGGTGGCTTCGTCACCGATGCGCTCCAGGTCAATCACGGACTTGGAGATGCTGATGATCAACCGCAGGTCGGACGCCGCCGGTTGGCGACGGGCAAGAATGCGCAGGCATTCTTCGTCGATGTTGCGTTCCATCTGGTTGATTTGGTCGTCGATCTCACGTACCTGCTGGGCCAGGCCCGAGTCGGCCTCGATCAGCGCGGTCACCGCGTCATTGACTTGCTTTTCCACCAGACCGCCCATCGCCAGGAGGTGGCTGCGCACTTCCTCAAGCTCGGCGTTGAACTGCGCGGAGATGTGGTGGGTAAGGCCTTCTTTGCTAATCATGTTGGCGTCCTTGGAGCGTCCGGTAGGGTGCGGAGAACCGCAGCGTCAATGCAATCAGAACCACGGCTTCCTAGCCGTAGCGACCGGTGATGTAGTCTTCGGTCTGCTTCTTCGCCGGATTGGTGAACAGGGTGTCGGTGTCGCCGAACTCCACCAGCTTGCCCATGTACATGAACGCGGTGTAGTCGGACACCCGCGCCGCCTGTTGCATGTTGTGGGTCACGATGACGATGGTGAACTTGGACTTGAGCTCGTAGATCAGCTCTTCGACTTTCAGCGTCGAAATCGGGTCAAGTGCCGAGCAGGGTTCATCGAGCAGCAACACTTCCGGTTCCACGGCGATGGTGCGCGCGATCACCAGGCGCTGCTGCTGGCCGCCGGACAGCCCGAGCGCCGATTCGTGCAGGCGGTCCTTGACCTCGTCCCACAGCGCCGCGCCCTTCAAGGCCCACTCGACGGCTTCATCCAGGATGCGCTTTTTGTTGATGCCCTGGATACGCAGGCCGTAGACCACGTTTTCGTAGATGGTCTTGGGAAACGGGTTGGGTTTCTGGAACACCATGCCCACGCGGCGACGCAGCTCGGCCACGTCCTCGCCCTTGCGGTAGATGTTGGTGCCGTAGAGGTTGATGGCACCGTCCACGCGGCAACCGTCCACCAGGTCGTTCATGCGGTTGAAGGTGCGCAGCAGCGTGGACTTGCCGCAGCCGGACGGGCCGATGAAGGCCGTTACACGTTGCTTGGGGATGTTCATGCTGACGTCGAACAATGCCTGCTTGTCGCCGTAGTAGAGGCTCAGGCCCGGCACTTCGATGGCCACGGTTTCCTGGGCCAGGCTCAGGCTCTGCTTGTCGCGACCCAGGGCAGACATGTTGATGCCGTGGGGCTGGTTTTCGTGTTGCATGGGATGCTCCCTGTGCTACCAATTTGTGTGGGAGCGGGCTTGCTCGCGAAGGCGTCGTTTCAGTCGCCAGGTGTGCTGAATGACACACCGTATTCGCGAGCAAGCCCGCTCCCACCTTTAATCCGCGCTCACTTCAATTAACTGTCCAACGCCTTGTACTTCTCGCGCAGATGGTTACGGATCCACACCGCCGACAAATTGAGCGTGGCAATCACCATCACCAGCAGCAGCGCAGTGGCGTACACCAGTGGCCGTGCGGCTTCGACGTTGGGGCTTTGGAAGCCGACGTCATAAATATGGAAGCCCAAGTGCATGATCTTCTGGTCCAGGTGCAGGTACGGGTAGTTGCCGTCCAGCGGCAGCGACGGCGCGAGTTTCACCACACCGACCAGCATCAGCGGCGCCACCTCACCGGCGGCGCGGGCCACGGCGAGGATCATGCCGGTCATCATCGCCGGGCTGGCCATTGGCAGCACGATCTTCCACAGCGTTTCCGCTTTGGTCGCGCCGAGCGCCAGGGAGCCTTCACGCACGGTGCGCGGAATCCGCGCCAGGCCCTCTTCGGTGGCCACGATCACCACCGGCACCGCCAGCAGCGCCAGGGTCAGCGAGGCCCACAACAGGCCCGGCGTGCCGAAGGTCGGGGCCGGCAGGGCTTCGGCGAAGAACAGGCGGTCGACCGAGCCACCCAATACATACACGAAGAAACCCAGGCCGAACACGCCGTAGACGATGGCTGGTACACCTGCCAGGTTGTTCACGGCGATGCGGATGATGCGGGTCAGGGTGTTCTGCTTGGCGTACTCACGCAGGTACACGGCCGCCAGCACGCCGAACGGGGTCACGATCATCGCCATGATCAGGGTCATCATCACGGTGCCGAAGATGGCCGGGAAAATCCCGCCTTCGGTGTTGGCTTCCCGTGGGTCATCGCTGAGGAATTCCCAGACCTTGCTGAAGTAGAAGCCGATCTTGGTCATCGTGCCCATGGCGTTCGGCTGGTAGGCATGCACCACTTTGCCGATGCCGATTTCCACTTCCTTGCCGTTGCCGTCGCGGGCGGTCAGCGCGTCGCGGTTGAACTGGGCGTGCAGGTCGGCCAGGCGCGCTTCGATGTCCTGGTAGCGGGCGTTCAGCTCGGCGCGGTCAGCGTCCATGTCGGCCTGGGCGGTGGCGTCAAGCTTGCCCTCCAGCTCCAGTTTGCGGCCGTGCAGGCGGATGCGTTCCAGGCCGGCGTTGATCGCGCCGATGTCGGATTTTTCAAGGGTCTTGAGCTGGGCGGCCAGCGCGTTCACGCGCTCGACACGGGCTTGCAGCTCGGGCCACGCGGCTTCGCCTTCGGCGATGACCTTGCCATCCTGCTTGACGTTGACCAGCGTGCCGTAGAAGTTGCCCCACTCGCGCCGCTCGATGGTCATCAGGTTTTTCGGCGTGGTCTGATCCTTCAACCACTCGCCGACGATCCAGGTGAAATCGTTGCCGTTCAGGTCACGGTTGCCGACTTTGATCAGCTCGCGGGTCATGAATTCCGGGCCCGCGTCAGGCACCGGCAGGCCGGCGCTTTTCAGGCGCTCGCGCGGCACTTGTTCTTTCTGCACCACTTCGCCGATGACGATATGGTTGGCCTGGCCCGGTACGTTGTAGTTGGCCTGGATCAGGTCGGCCGGCCAGAAGTGGCCCAAACCGCGCACCGCAATCACAGCCAGCAAACCGATGGTCATGATGACCGCGATGGACACCGCGCCACCGCTGATCCAGACGCCGGGGGCGCCGCTCTTGAACCATCCATTCAGGGAGTTCTGTTTCACAGACTTCTACCTTTCTTAAAGCGACGAGTATTTCTTGCGCAGACGCTGACGGATCAGCTCGGCGAGGGTGTTCATGATGAAGGTGAACAACAGCAGCACCAGCGCCGAGAGGAACAGCACGCGGTAGTGACTGCCGCCGACTTCCGACTCGGGCATTTCCACCGCGACGTTGGCCGCCAGCGTGCGCAGGCCTTCGAACAGGTTCATCTCCATCACCGGCGTGTTACCGGTGGCCATCAGCACGATCATGGTCTCGCCGACAGCGCGGCCCATGCCGATCATCAGCGCCGAGAAGATGCCCGGGCTGGCGGTCAGGATCACCACGCGCGTCATGGTCTGCCACGGCGTGGCGCCCAGGGCAAGCGAGCCCAGGGTCAGGCCGCGCGGCACGCTGAACACGGCGTCTTCGGCGATGGAGTAAATGTTCGGGATTACCGCAAACCCCATGGCCAGACCGACCACCAGGGCGTTGCGCTGGTCGTAGGTGATGCCCAGGTCGTGGGAGATCCACATGCGCATGTCGCCGCCGAAGAACCAGGTTTCCAGGTAGGGGCTCATGTACAGCGAGAGCCAACCGACAAACAGGATCACCGGGATCAGGATCGCGCTTTCCCAGCCATCGGGCACCCGCAGGCGGATCGACTCAGGCAGGCGGCTGAAAACAAAACCGGCGACCAGGATGCCAATCGGCAACAGCATCAACAGGCTGAAAATCCCCGGTAGATGGCCTTCCACATACGGCGCCAGGAACAGGCCGGCGAAGAAGCCGAGGATCACGGTCGGCATGGCTTCCATCAGCTCGATCACCGGCTTGACCTTGCGGCGCAGGCTCGGGGCCATGAAGTAAGCGGTGTAGATCGCGGCGGCAACCGCCAATGGCGCGGCCAGCAGCATGGCGTAGAACGCGGCCTTCAAGGTACCGAAGGTCAGCGGGGCCAGGCTCATCTTGGGTTCGAAGTCGGTGTTGGCGGCGGTCGACTGCCAGACGTATTTAGGTTCGTCGTAGTTCTCGTACCAGACCTTGCTCCACAACGCGCTCCAGGACACTTCCGGGTGCGGGTTGTCCAGCAGCAGCGGTTGCAGCTTGCCGCCGGCTTCCACGATGACGCGATTCGCGCGTGGCGATAGACCGAACACGCCCTGGCCGTCGACAACCGGGTCGACCAGCAAGGTGCGGTGCGCGGTGCTGTGGAACACGCCGAACTGGCCGGAGGCGTCGAGGGCGGCGAAGCCTTTGCGGCGCTCTTCGGCGGTGATTTCCACAATCGGCGCAGTGCCCATCTGGAAGGTTCGGATCTGCTTGAAGCGTTGCTCGCCATCCGGGTCGCGGGCCATGAACCATTGGGCCAGGCCGCCCTTGGAGTTGCCGATGATCAGCGAAATACCGCCCACCAGCTGGGTGCTGGCAGTGATTTCAGCGTTGGCATCGTCCAGCAGTTTGTAGCGACCGTTGAGGCTTTTGTCGCGCAGGCTGAAGACGTCGGCAAGGGCGCGGCCGTTGATCACGTACAGCCATTGTTGGCGCGGGTCGATGAAGATCGCCTTCACCGGTTCGGTCATTTGCGGCAGCTCGATACGCTTCTGCTCGCTGGTGACTTCGCCGGTCATCATGTTTTCTTCGCGGCTCAGGGACAGCACGTTCAAGTACGAGCCGGCCGAACCTGCAATCACCAAGGTGGTATCCGTGGCGTTGAGCGCCACATGTTGCAGCGGGCGGCCAGCGTCATCCAGGACGATCGGGGTTTCGCCATAAGGGTATTCGATGGCCGGGCTGATGGTTTTCTTGCCGTCGGGATAGGACACTTTATAGGTGTGGCGGAACACCATGGACTGGCCATTGGACAACCCGAGGATCACCAGCGGGCTGCCGGGCTGGTCTTCACCAATGGAGGCCACGCTGACACCGGCCGGCAGTGGCAGGTCGACACGCTTGAGCTCGGCGCCGGTTTCCACGTTGAAGAACAGCGCCTGACCCTTGTCGGAAACCCGCATGGCGACTTGGTTCTGTTCTTCGAGGGAAATCATCAGCGGCTTGCCGGCGTCCTGGATCCAGGCCGGGGTCAGGGCGTCTTCCTTGGTCAATGAAGCCCCTTGGAACAAGGGCGCGACGACATAGGCCAGAAAAAAGAAGATCAGGGTAATGGCGCCGAGGACGGCGAGACCGCCGACCAGCACGTACCAACGGGTCAGGCGATCCTTGAGCGCGCGAATGCGGCGCTTGCGTTGCAGCTCAGGCGTATTGAAATCAATGCGCTTGGGGGGAGAAGTCGTCGTCATGGTGGAATTGGCCAGATCATTCATGCGCACACCCTAGCGGTCCTGTATGACAGAAAGATGACAATGTGGTGACGCACCAAATCCGCCGCGAAGCAAAGCTGGCAGCGGATAAAAAAGGGGTGTAGTTGAGCTAATGTGGGAGCGCGCTTGCCCGCGATGGCATCAACACGATTTCAACCTTGAACCGCGTCGCCAGCATCGCGGGCAAGCCCGCTCCCACACAAAAGCCTGCTCCTACACAGGGTATTACAGGCTTAGTTGCCTTCTTTCAGACCCAGCTCAGCCAGGGCCTTGGCGGCGACTTTGGCGGGCAGCGGGATGTAGCCGTCTTTGACTACAACTTCCTGGCCCTGTTTGGACAGGACCAGCTTCACGAACTCGGCTTCCAGCGGGGCCAAAGGCTTGTTCGGAGCCTTGTTGACGTAAACGTAGAGGAAGCGCGACAGCGGGTATTTGCCGTTCAGGGCGTTTTCTTCGCTGTCTTCGATATAGTCAGTGCTGCCTTTCTTGGCCAGGGCCACGGTTTTCACGCTGGCGGTCTTGTAACCGATGCCCGAGTAACCGATGCCGTTCAGCGACGAGCTGATCGACTGCACGACCGAAGCCGAGCCGGGTTGTTCGTTCACGTTTGGCTTGTAGTCACCTTTGCACAGGGCCTCTTCCTTGAAGTAGCCATAAGTGCCGGACACCGAGTTACGACCGAACAGTTGCACCGGCTTGTTGGCCAGGTCGCCGGTCACACCCAGATCACCCCAGGTTTTCACGTCGGCTTTGGCGCCGCACAGACGCGTCGACGAGAAGATCGCGTCGACCTGCTCCATGGTCAGGTGCTGGATGGGGTTGTCCTTGTGTACAAATACAGCCAGGGCATCCACGGCAACCGGGATAGCGGTTGGTTTGTAGCCGTACTTCTGCTCGAAGGCAGCCAGTTCGGTGTCCTTCATCTTGCGGCTCATCGGGCCCAGGTTGGAGGTGCCTTCGGTCAGCGCAGGAGGCGCGGTGGCAGAGCCGGCCGCTTGGATCTGGATGTTGACGTTCGGGTATTCCTTTTTGTAACCCTCGGCCCACAGAGTCATCAGGTTTGCCAGGGTATCGGAACCAACGCTGGACAAGTTGCCCGACACACCAGTGGTCTTGACGTAAGCCGGGATCGCCGGGTCAACGCCAGCAGCCACCGCGTTGGCGGTCGCGACGCCAGCAGCGACAAACGTCATTGCCGCCATCAAACGTTTCAGTTTCATGCCTTGCTCCTAGCAGATAGGGATAATTGGATCGGGGCCAAGTATCGGCAGGCCGTGTGACTACTCTATGTCTGGAATGTGACAGTTGGATGAAAGGCCACTATCGGCGGGAGAAGGAAACCGGATCGTTCCCGCGCTTGCGCGTGGGAGCGATCATGTCGTCAAGACCTAACGTGAACGCTTCCACAGATACCCACCCACCACCATCCCCATCACACACAGGGCGGCCACGTAGTAGGACGGGCCCATCGGGCTTTCCTTCATCAGCAGCGATACCGCCAGCGGCGTCAGCCCGCCGAACACGGCGTAGGCCACGTTGTAGGAGAACGACAAGCCACTGAAACGCACTACGGGCGGGAACGCCTTGACCATCACGTAGGGCACCACCCCAATGACGCCTACAAACAAGCCGGTCAGGGCGTATAGCGGGAACAGCCAGTCCGGGTGGGCCATCAGGCTGTGATACAGCGTCCAGGAAGTTGCCAGCAACAGCGCACAACCGCAGATGAGCACACGGCCGGCGCCGAAGCGATCGGCCAGGGCTCCGGAGGCGATGCAGCCCAGGCTCAGGGTGACGATGGCCAGGCTGTTGGCCTGCAGCGCAACGGTCGGGCTGAAGTGATAAATGGTCTGCAGCACGGTCGGGGTCATCAGGATGACCACCACCACGCCGGCCGACAGCAGCCAAGTCAGCAGCATCGACAAGACGATGGCACCACGGTGGTCGCGCAGGACGGCGCGCAACGGTAACTCGGCGGCCAGGGCCTTGCGTTGCTGCATCTCGGCGAAGATCGGCGTTTCGTGCAGCCAGCGGCGCAAGTACACCGACAGCAGGCCGAACACGCCGCCGAGCAGGAACGGGATGCGCCAGGCGTAATCCGACACCTGCTCCGGGCTATAAAGCGTGTTGATCGCAGTGGCAACCAGCGAACCCAGCAGGATGCCGGCGGTGAGACCGCTGGTCAGGGTGCCGCAGGCGTAGCCGATATGGCGCGGCGGCACGTGTTCGGACACAAACACCCAGGCACCTGGCACCTCACCGCCAATCGCCGCACCTTGGATGATGCGCATCAGCAGCAGCAGGACCGGCGCCCACAGGCCGATTTGTGCGTAGGTTGGCAGCAGGCCCATGATCAGGGTCGGCACGGCCATCATGAAGATGCTCAGGGTGAACATTTTCTTGCGGCCCAGCAGGTCGCCGAAGTGCGCCATGATAATGCCGCCCAAAGGGCGCGCCAGGTAGCCGGCGGCGAAGATGCCGAAGGTCTGCATCATGCGCAGCCATTCGGGCATGTCCACAGGGAAAAACAGTTTTCCGACCACCGTGGCGAAAAACACAAAGATGATGAAATCGTAGAACTCCAGCGCCCCGCCCAAGGCAGACAGCGACAGGGTTTTGTAGTCGTTGCGGGTCAGCGGGCGCGAAGGTTGCGCACTGCTTGCGGGCACGGAGGACATGGCAAGGCTTCTCTTATTAGTCAGAACGGCAAGCCCGAGGTGTTGGCCGGGCCGGAACGGGTTCGGCAAGATAGCAAATCGCCCGGAAAAGCACATCAGAAGCACAGTTGCGGCAAAAAGCCCCCGTACAGCCGCCAATTGCCGACCAAATGAGCGCCCAGAGGTCGTCGTGGCGCCAGGGTCTCGATATACTCGGCCCTTGCAAGCGCAAGACCCGCAGTCTTGACGGGCTGCTGTGCCAAAACGTCGTTGGGTGCCATCCAGCCGATTTGGCAGAGTTTCCCTTTAGTACGCCTTACGAGAAACGCATCACGCGGTGTATGTTGGTGCTGAAACGTTTTTTTCGAAGACGGCTATCCACTTGAAATACCCATGAAGCGTTACGGGTCAGAGGCCCTCGGCATGATCGAACTCGAACAAGAAGATCCTATCCCGCAAGGCGATCTCGCCCTGCAAATCACCGCGCTCCCGCGTGAAACCAACGGTTTTGGTGATATTTTCGGCGGCTGGCTGGTCGCGCAGATGGACCTGGCCGGTACCGCCATGGCCAGCAAGGTTGCGGGTGGGCGCGTAGCCACCGTGGCCATTGATCGCATGGCATTCCTGGTGCCGGTCGCCGTGGGCGCGCAGCTTTCCTTCTACACCCAGGCCCTGGAAATCGGCCGCAGCTCGATCCAGATGATGGTCGAAGTGTGGAGCGACGACCCGCTGTCCAGCGAATGGCGCAAGGTTACCGAGGCGGTGTTCGTATTTGTCGCCATCGACGGCAGCGGGCGCACCCGTTCGGTACCTTCGCGCGCACGTTGAACCGTGCTCGTTAAACATCGCCGGGTTTTGACGGTCAATTGCCCCATTGCCTGCCATAGAAGAGTGTTGCCATGCCTACGCCCCATGTTGAAAGCCTGAAAATCGACGAGCTGGACTGCTGGCGCATCCGCCACAACGGCGCCGAACTGATGGTGGCGCAACAGGGCGCGCACATTTTCAGCTACGGGCGCGTCGGCGAGCAGCCGCTGATCTGGCCAAACCCTGAAGCGGTATTCAAGCAGGGCAAAGGCATTCGTACCGGTGTGCCAGTGTGCTGGCCGTGGTTTGGGGTGTTTGACCGCAACCCGCAGAGCGTCAAGGCAATGCGCCAGAGCGATCAGCCGACCGGCGCTCATGGTTTTGCGCGCACGGCACTCTGGGAGTTGGCAGCAACCGAATTTGAAGGCGAAGCATTGCGCGTCGACCTGGTATTGCCGGTGCCCGCAGGCAGGTTCCCCGGCTGGCCCCACAAGGTAGGCCTGAAGCTCAGCCTGTTGCTGGACGACCAGTTGCGTATCCGGCTGACCAGCCATAACCAAGACACTGACACTGTCACTTTCAGTCAGGCGCTGCACACCTACTTCGCCGTGAGCGATGTGCGCAACGTGCAGGTCGAAGGCCTGGACGGGGCGACGTATATCGATACGGCCGATGGCTGGACGCAGAAGCAGCAGTCCGGCCTGCTGCACTTCACCGCCGAGACTGACCGCATTTATCTCGACACCCCAGCCCAGCTGGCTATTGTCGACAAAGACTGGCAACGCCGCATTCAACTTACGGCCGAGGGTTCCAAGTCGACCGTGATCTGGAATCCCTGGACCGAGCGCGCCAAGGCGTTCGATGACATGGCCGATGATGGCTGGCAGGGCATGCTGTGCATCGAGACGGCGAATGTGCTGGATGATGTGGTCAGCCTGGCACCCGGCGAAAGCCATACCCTGGGTGTAAGCATCAGCGGTATTGCCCTGTAGACGCCGATCAAAATGTGGGAGCTGGCTTGTCGGACCGCCGCACCGCTGCGATACAGGCGACTCGGTGCGTCAGTTGCACCGAGGTGATGCTATCGCAGGCAAGCCAGCCACATTGGCCGGTGTTGCGGCTTAGAGATCGGATTCCTTTACGACCCGCACCTTCCCCGCATCCAGCGCATAGGCCGCATCGGCCAGGTCATTGTTGACCTTCTCCACCTTCAACGTCCCCGTAACCCACAACGGCGTGTAGATATCATCCAGCTTCAACCCCTTGGGATAGCGCACCAGCACCAATTGGTTTGGCGGCGGAGGCGGCACATGGATACAGGCGCCCGGATACGGTACGAGGAAAAACAAGGTGCTGCGCCCCTTGGCGTCCGTTTCCAGCGGGACAGGATAGCCGCCAATGCGGATGTTCTTGCCGTTCATGGCCGCCACGGTCTTGGTGGAATACATCACCGCCGGCAACCCCTTGCTCTGCTTCAAGCCACCTTTATCGGTAAAAGTGCCTTGGGCTTCGGGGGAGTTGTGATCGATCTCGGGCATGGCTTCGAGGGCTTTTTGATCCGACAACGGCATCAGGTCGAGCCAGTCGGTTTCCGGCAATTGGCCGGCGTGCGCCAGGCCTGGGCCCAGCAAGAGGAGAGTCAATAGAAGACGGCGCATGAAGAAGCTCGGCAAGTACAGGTGCCGAGCATTCTAGCCCTCTGCGCCTGCGCAGCGCAGAGGACTTTGTCGGCTTATTTTCTTTTGATCAGGCCGTAGATCACCAGCAGCACGATGGCGCCTACCAAGGCACCGAGGAAGCCCGCGCCTTGGCCCGCCTGGTAGATACCCAGCGCCTGACCACCGTAGGTCGCGGCCAGGGAGCCGGCGATACCCAGCAGGATGGTCATGATCCAGCCCATGCTGTCGTCGCCTGGCTTGAGGAACCGCGCGAGCAGACCGACGATCAAGCCGATGAAGATGGTTCCGATGATACCCATGGCATTTCCCTCTGATTGAATGTGAGTCATGGCAAAGCCTAGTCAGGCTTTGCCATCCTGCAATCAGAGAGACGTCGGCAACCAATGGTTCCCGTCGATCCGAGGCTTATTGCTCGGCGAGCAACGCCTCGACCTTGAGGATCTGTGCCTGCAGCGTCGCACGGTCCTTGCAGCGCAGGTTGGCGTGACCGACCTTGCGCCCGGCCTTGAAGGCCTTGCCGTAGTGATGCAGATGGCAGTCCTCGATCGCGATGACCCGCTCCACCGGCGGCACCGAGCCGATGAAGTTGAGCATGGCGCTCTCGCCGATCTTGGCCGTGGAGCCCAGCGGCAGGCCGGCGACCGCCCGCAGGTGGTTCTCGAACTGGCTGCACTCGGCGCCTTCGGTGGTCCAGTGCCCGGAGTTGTGCACGCGCGGTGCGATTTCGTTGGCCTTGAGGCCGCCGTCGACTTCAAAGAACTCGAACGCCATCACCCCAACATAGTCCAGCTGCTTGAGCACGCGGCTGGAATAGTCTTGGGCCAATGCCTGCAGCGGGTGATCGCTGCTGGCCACGGACAGCTTGAGGATGCCGTTGACGTGGGTGTTGTGCACCAGCGGGTAGAAACGGATCTCGCCATCACGGGCGCGCACGGCGATCAACGACACCTCGCCGGTGAACGTCACGAAACCTTCCAGCAGGCAAGGAACGCTGCCCAGCTCGGCAAAGGTGCCGGCCACATCCGCTTCGCTGCGCAGCACTTTCTGGCCCTTGCCGTCGTAACCCAGAGTGCGGGTCTTGAGCACGGCCGGCAGGCCGATGCTGGCGACGGCGGCGTCCAGGTCCGCCTGGGACTGGATGTCGGCGAAGGCCGGGGTCGGAATGCCCAGGTCTTTGAACAGGCTTTTTTCGAACCAGCGGTCGCGAGCGATGCGCAGGGCTTCGGCGCTCGGGTACACCGGCACGAACTGCGACAGGAAGGCCACGGTTTCGGCCGGGACGCTTTCGAACTCGAAGGTCACCAGGTCGACTTCATCGGCCAGCTGGCGCAGGTGGTCCAGGTCGCTGTAGTCGGCGCGCAAGTGTTCACCCAGGGCCGCCGCACAAGCGTCCGGCGCCGGGTCCAGGAAAGCGAAATTCATCCCCAGCGGGGTACCCGCCAGGGCCAGCATGCGGCCCAATTGGCCGCCACCGATTACACCGATTTTCATCAATCAATAACCTCAGGCGATTCGTGGGTCTGGATTGTCCAGCACGCTGTCTGTCTGCTCGGCACGGAATTTCTTCAGCACCGCGTGGAACTGCGGGTGCTTGGCGCCCAAGATGCTGGCGGACAGCAGGGCTGCGTTGATCGCGCCGGCCTTGCCGATCGCCAGCGTCGCCACCGGAATACCGGCCGGCATCTGCACGATGGACAACAGCGAATCCACGCCCGAGAGCATTGCCGACTGCACTGGCACGCCGAGCACCGGCAGGTGGGTCTTGGCCGCACACATGCCCGGCAGGTGCGCCGCACCGCCGGCACCGGCGATGATCACCTCGATGCCACGGGATTCTGCTTCATCGGCATACTGGAACAGCAAGTCCGGGGTGCGGTGGGCGGAGACCACCTTCACTTCATACGGAATGCCGAGTTTTTCCAGCATATCGGCGGTGTGGCTAAGGGTGGACCAATCGGACTTGGAGCCCATGATCACGCCAACCAATGCACTCATCGTCGTGCCTCTTCTCTCTGGGCGCCCGCAGGCGCGTCAAAAAACAACAAGCCACGCGGGAAATCCAGCGTGGCTTGTTGTACGAATTTTGGCCGATTGGACCGGCCGAAGGCCGCGCAGTATACCGTAATAATTCAGATAAACAGCCCCTGGGATGACCATCTGTCTTGCCGGCCAAAGCGACGGTTTTATTGACTTACAGGTCAGCGAAAACACCCCGAACCCTGTGGGAGCTGGCTTGCCTGCGATAGCAGTGGGCCAGTGACTGAAATGTCGTCTGATACACCGCAATCGCAGGCAAGCCAGCTCCCACATTCGATCTTCATCGTTTTCAAGTGCCTTGCGCCGCGCCACCTTCCAGCTTGCGCCACAACAACCGCACATTCGCCTTGCGCACCAATGCACAGCGATACAGGCGAATCTCCAGCGGCACATGCCATTGCGGCCCGCCGCACACCACCAGCTCGCCGCGAGCCAGTTCAGCTCGCACGCTCAACTGCGGCACCCAGGCGATGCCCAGCCCTTCCAGGGCCATGCTCTTGAGGCTGTCGGCCATGGCGGTTTCATACACGGTGGTAAAGCGCAGTGCACGTTGGCGCAGCAACAGGTTGACCGAGCGGCCCAGGAACGCGCCCGCGCTGTAGGCCAGCAACGGCACGCTGCCCTCGCCTTCCAGGTCGAACAACGGCCTGCCCTCGGCGTCGGCCGCGCACACCGGGAGCATTTCAGTGTTACCCAGGTGCAGTGACGGGAAGATCTCGGCGTCCATCTGCATGGCCGCATCCGGGTCGTAGAACGCCAGCATCAGGTCGCAGCCGCCTTCGCGCAAGGCGTGCACCGCGTCGCCCACGTTGGTGGCGACCAGCCGCGTGGCAATGTTCAAACCTTCGTTGCGCAGTTGTGCAATCCAACGGGGGAAGAAGCCCAGCGCCAAGGAGTGGGCCGCCGCCACTTGCATGACCTCGCCCTGCCCGCCTTCCAGATGATGCAAATGGCGCAGCACTTCACCGAGCTGTTCGACCACGGTGCGTGCAGTGACCAGGAACAATTGCCCCGCTGCGGTCAATTCCACCGGTGTGCGCGAGCGGTTGACCAAGGTCAGGCCCAACGCGGCTTCGAGGCTGCGGATGCGTCGGCTGAACGCCGGCTGGGTGACAAAGCGCCGCTCCGCCGCCTGGGAAAAACTACGGGTGGCCGCCAGGGCGCTGAAGTCTTCCAGCCATTTGCTCTCAAGGTTCATCACGTCCTCCCACGGGTACGCACCATTTTGGCACACACGCCCGCCATCATAGCTGGGTCACACCTGCATTATGCCGTTTGTGCATAGGCCAGTGTTTAACAGCATTGGCCCAAAAACTTTCACACGCCTAGCATTCGCAGCGTTCCGGCCAGTTCCGGGTCCTTATCGAGATGATTTCCGTCATGTCCTCCGCTGCATCTTTCCGCACAGAAAAAGACCTGCTTGGCGTACTCGAAGTACCTGCCCAAGCGTATTACGGCATCCAGACCCTGCGAGCGGTGAACAACTTCCGCCTCTCGGGTGTTCCGATTTCGCATTACCCGAAATTGGTGGTCGGCCTGGCAATGGTCAAGCAAGCGGCGGCTGACGCCAACCGCGAACTGGGCCAGCTCAGCGAAGCCAAGCACGCAGCTATCAGCGAAGCCTGTGCCCGCCTGATCCGCGGCGATTTCCACGAAGAGTTCGTGGTGGACATGATTCAAGGCGGCGCCGGCACTTCAACCAACATGAATGCCAACGAAGTCATCGCCAATATCGCGCTGGAGGCCATGGGCCACCAGAAGGGCGAATACCAGTACCTGCACCCCAACAACGACGTGAACATGGCGCAGTCGACCAACGACGCCTACCCGACCGCGATCCGTCTGGGTCTGCTGCTGGGCCATGACGCGCTGCTCGCCAGCCTCGACAGCCTGATCCAGGCGTTCGCCGCCAAAGGCGTCGAGTTCGGCCATGTGCTGAAAATGGGCCGCACCCAACTGCAAGACGCCGTGCCGATGACCCTCGGCCAGGAATTCCGCGCCTTCGCCACCACCCTGGGCGAAGACCTGGCACGTCTGAAAACCCTCGCGCCGGAGCTGCTCACCGAAGTGAACCTGGGCGGCACCGCCATCGGCACCGGCATCAACGCCGACCCGCGCTACCAGGCCCTGGCCGTGCAACGCCTGGCCACCATCAGCGGCCAGCCGCTGGTACCGGCGGCCGACCTGATCGAAGCCACCTCCGACATGGGCGCGTTCGTGCTGTTCTCCGGCATGCTCAAGCGCACCGCGGTGAAGCTGTCGAAGATCTGCAACGACTTGCGCCTGCTGTCCAGCGGCCCACGCACCGGGATCAACGAGATCAACCTGCCGGCGCGTCAGCCAGGCAGCTCGATCATGCCCGGCAAGGTCAACCCGGTGATCCCGGAAGCCGTGAACCAGGTAGCGTTCCAAGTCATCGGTAACGACCTGGCCCTGACCATGGCGGCCGAAGGCGGCCAACTGCAACTGAACGTGATGGAGCCACTGATCGCCTTCAAGATCTTCGACTCGATCCGCCTGCTGCAACGCGCCATGGACATGCTGCGCGAGCACTGCATCGTCGGCATCACCGCCAACGAGGCGCGCTGCCGTGAGCTGGTGGAGCATTCCATCGGCCTGGTGACCGCGCTGAACCCGTACATCGGCTATGAAAACGCCACCCGCATCGCGCGGATCGCCCTTGAAAGCGGCCGCGGCGTACTGGAACTGGTGCGCGAAGAAGGCTTGCTCGACGACGCCATGCTCGACGACATCCTGCGCCCCGAAAACATGATTGCCCCACGCTTGGTCCCGTTGAAGGCCTAAGCGTTTGTTGCACCGCTCACCAGGCTGAGGGACTAGACACCTCTCACCTTTTGAGGGCCTGAAGGCTCGTTTCTTCAGGCCCTTTTTTTTAACTTGGAAATACGCTCCACCGAACACCGCAATACCCTGTGGGAGCCAGGCTTGCCCGCGATGAGGTGGATCAGCCGGCATCACTGTTGCCTGACCCACCGCCATCGCGGGCAAGCCCGGCTCCCACAGTCAACGGGTGTAGCCATAAGGACTTTGGTGAAACCTTTAATCAGCCCGGGCAGACGGATGACGCTCGCCTAGGTATAGTGCCGCCCCTCTTCGCGTGCGCGGTCGTCGGTAACGAGGCCCGGATACAACGCGAAACCGCATGAATAACAACCCGCAAAAGGATTGGGGTCGAACTGTCGCGCACTGCCTGGTGCGATGCGATGGCGTCGAACCCTCCTGCGTTTGCCATTAGAAAAATCAGCGAGGAACACTCCATGCTCGAAGTCATCAACGACTTCCTCTCAGGGAAAGTACTGATCGTGCTCATTGTCGGGCTCGGCGGTTATTTCACGATTCGCTCGCGTTTCGTACAGTTGCGTCACTTCTTCCACATGTTTTCAGTGTTCCGCGACAGCTTGAAAAGCAGCGCCGGCCAGCTCAGTTCGTTCCAGGCGCTGATGCTCAGCCTGGCCGGCCGCGTCGGTGCCGGTAACATTGCCGGTGTCGGCATTGCCGTGACCCTGGGTGGCCCGGGCGCCGTGTTCTGGATGTGGGTCACCGCGCTGGTGGGCATGTCGTCGAGCTTTATCGAATGCTCCCTCGGCCAGCTGTACAAGCGCACCGACGCCGAAGGCACCTACCGTGGCGGCCCGGCCTATTACATCCAGCACGGCTTGCATAAACGCTGGCTGGGCATGGTCATGGCGTTCCTGCTGCTGGTGACCTTCGGCTTCGCCTTTAACGGCCTGCAAGCCCACGCCGTGACCCACTCGCTGAACAACGCCTTTGGCCTGGACACCACCTACACTGGCCTGGCGCTGGCGGTGCTGCTGGGCCTGGTGTTCATCGGTGGAATCAAGCGCATCGCCTCGATCGCCGACCTGCTGGTGCCGGTCAAGACCCTGGTCTATATCGCCGTGACCCTCTACGTGATCGTGCTGCAATTCGACCACGTACCGGCCATGCTCGCGACCATCGTCAAGAGCGCCTTCGGCCTTGACCAAGCCTTCGGCGGCCTGGTGGGCAGCGCGATCATCATGGGCGTGAAACGCGGCGTGTTCGCCAACGAAGCCGGTTTGGGCAGTGCGCCCAACGTGGCCGCCGTGGCGTCGGTGGAACATCCGATTGCCCAAGGCGTGGTACAGGCATTCAGCGTGTTCCTCGATACCTTCGTGATCTGCACCTGCACCGCCTTGCTGATTCTGCTCTCCGGTTTCTACACGCCTGGCTTTGAAGGCGACGGTATTGCCCTGACCCAGAATTCCCTGGCTGCGGTGGTCGGCGACTGGGGCCGCATGTTCATCTCGGTGGCCCTGGCGTTATTCGTGTTCACGTCGATCATGTACAACTACTACTTGGGCGAGAGCAACCTGCGCTTCCTGGTCGGCAACAACCGCAAGGTGCTGATGGGCTACCGCGCATTGGTGCTGGTGCTGATCTTCTGGGGTTCGATCGAGAACCTCGGCACCGTGTTCGCCTTCGCCGACATCACCATGACCCTGCTGGCGTTCGTCAACCTGTTCGCCCTGGCGTTCCTGTTCAAGATCGCCATGCGCATCCTGAACGACTATGACAACCAGCGTGCGGCGGGCATCAAGACCCCAGTGTTCGACTCCAGCCAGTTCCCTGACCTGGACTTGGACCGCCAGGCCTGGCCGGCCAATCCGGTCAAACCGCAAGCGGCTCCCGCGGCTGAGCTGAATGCTCAAGTGCAACGCTAAGCGCAGTAGATGACACGCCGCACGACCTTGGGCATGCTCGGGGCCGTGCGGCGTTTTTCGTTCAGGAGATTCTTCGATGCAGTCAGCTAATAACGTCATGGTGCTCTACACCGGTGGCACCATCGGCATGCAGGCCAGCGCCAACGGCCTGGCCCCCGCGTCCGGTTTCGAGGCGCGCATGCGCGAACAGCTGGCCAGCCAGCCAGTACCGGTGTGGCGCTTCCAGGAAATGGCCCCGCTGATCGACAGCGCCAACATGACTCCGGCCTATTGGCAGCGCCTGCGCACGGCGGTGATTGAAGCGGTGGGCCAAGGCTGTGACGGCGTACTGATCCTGCATGGCACCGACACCCTGGCCTACAGCGCGGCGGCCATGAGTTTCCAACTGCTGGGCCTGCCGGCGCCGGTGGTGTTTACCGGTTCGATGTTGCCTGCCGGCGTACCCGACAGCGATGCCTGGGAAAACGTCAGCGGCGCGCTGCAAGCGTTGGGCAAGGGCCTGGCGCCGGGTGTGCAACTGTACTTCCACGGCGCGCTGATGGCGCCGACCCGCTGCGCGAAAATTCGCAGTTTCGGCCGCCATCCCTTTGCGGCCCTGCAGCGCAACGGCGGTGTCGCCCAGGTGGGCACGCTCCCGGCAGCCCTGGACTACCGCCAGCCCAAAACCCTGGCCAACGTCGCGGTGTTGCCGCTGGTGCCAGGCATCGGCGCGGCCCAATTGGACGCCACGATCGACAGCGGCATCCAGGCACTGGTCCTGGAATGCTTCGGCAGCGGCACCGGCCCAAGCGATAACCCCGAATTTCTCGCCAGCCTGGCGCGCGCTCAGGCACAAGGGATTGTCGTCGTCGCGATCACCCAATGCCATGAAGGCGGCGTGGAGCTGGATGTCTACGAAGCCGGCAGCCGGTTGCGTGGCGTGGGCGTGCTGTCCGGTGGCGGCATGACCCGCGAAGCGGCGTTCGGCAAGCTCAACGCGTTGCTGGGTGCCGGGCTGGATATTCAGCACGTTCGCCAACTGGTAGAAACCAACCTGTGCGGCGAGCTGGGGTGAGCGCCCGTACATAATCACCGCCTTTGCTGACGACGCATTTTCTAGCATGGCAACTCGGGCCTTCGGGTCGTTGCCATTTTTTGCCCGTCAGGATTGTCTATGACCGCTACCATCGCCGTTCCCAAAAGCGCCGCACGCCGCAGCCTTGCCTTGGCCCTGCTCACCCAGATGTACACCGGCCCCGCGTTTCGCGAGGCCGCCGCCGTGCTGTTGCGCGAGCAATTGAAGGCGCATTACCCCCAGCTGGATATCGACCCGAATATTGCGATGCTCGGCACGCCCCGTTGGGAGGTCGTCAACGACCAAGTGGTCGCTCACCCGCCCACCTATCAGGCGCTCACCGATATCCTCGAAGATCAGGCGTTGCTGGCGATACCGGCGCTGTATATCGAAGGAGAACACTTTCTCACCCAACTGCCGATCAGCGAACCGCCTGTGCACTTGCCGGTGAGCGTCCTTGATATCGCCGGCATGCTCAACGCCCTGGCCCCAGTGATGCTGCGCGGTTACCAGCAAATCCAGCTGGACTACTTGAACCAGATCGACGACGACAGCAGCCCACGTTGGCTGGCCTTATCCAATGTGTTGCGCGACTTCTGGAATGTGCAGGAGGTCAAGGGCTGGACCACCGAGGATTGCCGGATGGCGCGCCAGTTGTTCAAGGCACCGGACCTGGCTGAGCGAACCGTCGCCGACCCCTATGCGACTCGCGCTTACGTGATCGACATTGACCGGATCGATGAGCAGGGCAAGGTCCACCACAGCCTCGATAATGTGATCAGCGTGCTGATCGGCAAACAAGCTGGGCAGGAGGTGATCCTTGCCTACTGGGTGCTGCGGGGCTACAGCAAGTACGCGAGTCTTGAACAGTTGGGCAGCGACCTGGCGCTGCTGGCGCCACGCGAAAAGCTCCAATGGCGCCTGGTGGAGCCTGAGGGCAGTTTCTTCGATTACCTGGCCTGCCTCATGATCAGCATCCAGACAGTAGCCATCGCCACCTTGAATTATTCCGAGCTGCGCGGCACTGACGACGATCACGCCGCGCTGGCCGGTCCGCCGAACCGCCAGGCCAAGGGCAATGGTCCCGACTTACAGTGGTACCGTCACGCCCTGCCCGACTGGCTGAGCCAGGCCGCCGTTACCGACTTGAACGCCTATTCACGTCATCTGAAAGACCTGGCGGCATTACATAACCGAACTCAGCGCGCGTCCTATCAGGACGGGATTGCGCCCATCCAGCAGTTCGCCCTTGAACGCCTGACCGCCGAAATGCTCAAGGAGCACCCGGACGCCACCGATGTGATGCTTGGCAACCTGCAGATCAAGGTGCAAAGCCCCGTGTTGTGGGGTGTCTTCGCCGTGCCGGGCAAGCTGGACACGACGCTGTTCAGCCTGACTGAACTGGCCTTGCAGAACCTCATCGCCCTGCCCCTGGGCATCAAGACCCTCACCGGACACACCACGCAGAAGCTGCCCGACTGGCTGACCATCGACTACCTGGAAGCGCTGGTCACTCGCGTGGATATCGGCGCCAGCTATCCGGCGTTGATCAAGCAAAAGCTGCTGGATGATCCCACCGAGTCGTCACGCCGCCAGGGCTTGTATATTGAACATTTGCGCATCCAACTGCCCTTGCTGGCGCTGCAATACAAAATCCGCCAACAGGCCGGCATCGATGAACGTGGCTATCGCTACGTGGTGGCGGCGTTGCAGGCCGAGGCCACCGACCGCCAGGTGGAGGGTAAATCCATCGTTATCCGTCGCCTGGGTTTTGTCCCCACGCGGCGCTTGGACGCTACGCCGGACGTCGTCGACAACATGTTCGTGATCGGCCCACAGGACATGGCAGCCGGGCCTTGCCTGTTGTACCGGCCGCTGCTCGACCAGCCGCTGACCCAGCACCCTTCGCCCGCCAACCTGCTGTACGCCATCCAGCAATCCGACAGCCTGCGCGACTCGGTGCTGGCGTGGCTGCCCGATGGGGTACGCGGGGACTACGAGCGCTACGTGTTCCCCGGCAGCTTGCCCTCGCCCTGGTTGGTGGCTGACTTCTTGGTGGACCCGAGCAAATTGCTGATACTGAGCGGGCCATTGGGCCTGAGTAGCGCGGTCATGGAAGGTGACGTGGCGGCCAGCCTGTTCCAGGCAAATGCAAAAGCATTGGTGAAACTGGCGGACCGGCAATCAGTGTCGAATGCCGAAGCCCGTTGGGCGACCTTCAAGCGCGCGGGCTGGATGATTTTCAACGCAGCGCTGCCGTTCCTCGGACGTACCGTGGGCGCCGCCGCCTGGGTCTGGCAAATCATGGACGACTTGCAGCAAGTGGCCGACGCCCAACAAAACAACGACCAACAATCATCCAGCGCCGCCCTCACCGACCTGTTGCTCAACCTCGGCATGGCCATCGCGTTGCACAGCGCAATACGTACAGCGCCACCGCGCCAGGCCGACAAGGCCAAAACGAGCAAACCGGGGTTCGCGCCCGAGCCTGTGCCCCCTCCCAAACCCAGCGTCACCCAGGCCGCCACCCTCACCAGCGACAAGCTGCCCATCGACCACGTACAACCCCTGCATATCAGCGGCGCGATCAATCGCGCGCCGACGCGACTGGGGGTGGTGCTGGACCGCTTCAAGGTATCCAAACCGGACAATCTCGGCGATGCCATCACTGCCGAAGGCACCCATCAGCACCTCTATCGCAGCGGCAAGCAATATTACGCGCCGGTGGGCGAGCGCTGGTTCCAGGTGCAGGTGGACGAGAACGGCACGGTGCTGATCGTCGATGCCGCCCAGCCGGAACGCACAGGTCCGCCGCTGCTGCACAATCGCCAAGGCCAATGGTTCGTTGATGCGCGCCTGCACCTGCGCGGCGGCGGGCCCAAGATTCTCGAGAAAAAAGCTCGGGAGGTGGCGCAAAAACGTGCGCAGGAACTGCGCAAACAACTGAGCGAGTTCGAAGAAGGCAAGAAAACCGCCCAGCAACAATTGCAGCAAGCGCAACAGGCCATGGAAACGGGCCCTTCCACATCAGCCCAGGCACGCCGGCAAAGTTACCTGCAGACCCTGAGCGAACAGCGCTCAAGTTATGAGGACGCCTTACAGAAGCTCAAGACACTGAGCGTGCATGCGCCCACACCGGACTATCCGCAAAAAGCCCTGGCTTACCTCAAGGTGCAAACCGAACTGACCAAGGCGGCTCTTCAACAGACGCTGGTCGAGTTCACTCCCAGGCTGCGCACCGCGCTCAATCAACTCGAACACCTCGACGAGGCGCCGCAGGCGCGCAATGTCGACAACGCCCGGCAACTGGCCGCCCTGAATACGCAGATGATCAAGCACCTGGAATACATGCAGACCCGCTTCGATGAGCTGGCCACGCTTGGCAAGGACGGCGCTCGCCTGACGTGCACTACCAAAAGCGCATTACCGGCCTACAGCAGCGACGACCTCAAGGCGTTGCAGATCGAGATAGCACGCGACCTGTGCCTGCCCGAAGAGACGCTGACCAGTGCTCCCGAAGCCTGGAAGGGCATCGGGCGGATCATCGACACCGCGCAGATTGCCATCCAGTGCCTGCGCGATACCTTACGCGAACAGAGCGAATCGCGCCTGGACGAGCGCATCGACACCTTGAGCAGCCTGGTGGAGCAATTCCAGTTGCTCGACGAGCGTCTGCAGGACTTCCCCGCAGAGTTTTCCGAACTGGCCATCGCGTCGCAACTCAAGGAGCTGCGCGACCAGTTGAGCGAGTACAGGCGGCGCGCCATTGCCCAACTGGGCCTGCTCAGCACCGAACGCGACATCCTCAGGCAACGCCCGACTCCACCCCCGACCCCGCCCAGCCCGCAACGCAAATTCATCAAGACGCGCTACCACGGCCAATTGATCGGTGAACCACGCCTGGCGGATGTGGCCAAGCAGACCTGGCTGGTGGAAATCCGCTCTCCGCTGACCCGTCAAGTGATCGCCACCTTTCACGAAAAGCCCAAGGGGGTCTGGGTGGAGCGGCTAAAAACCCCGCCGCCGAGCACTTCGACCCCGGATCTGCAGGCCAGCATCGACGCCGGTCAGGTCTTGCTGAACGAACTGCCCGCGTTCTACGAGCGCGCCCGGACCGTCGCCGCAAAGGCGGATCGCACGCCCTTCGGCCTGGAGCTGCTGTACCACCGGCAGGCCAGAAGGCTGGAACAGGCCAGCACCGCCATCGAAGACGCGCTGACCCACAGCAACGAATCCGACACGCCCGCGGCCAGCGAAATCCGCACAGCCCTGAGCCAGGCCATCAAGGACGTGTACGAGCGCAGCGGCCAGCAGGTCTTGAGCGCGCTCAAACAGCACCCGCCCACCGCCGCCGGCATCGAGTGGATGAAAAATCGCAACCTGATCATCCTCAAGAAAACCCTCAATCGGCGCCGCCTGAAAAGCGACAAGCCGGATTATCTCGACGAGTACACCATCGCCGACCAGCAAACCGGTGAGGTGCTCTGGTACGCCCACTTTCATTACAGCACCCAATGGACGCCGCCCAAGGCGTATCTGTCGGCGCGTTTAAAAACCGTCGCCGAGCATCGATTGGGCGCGGCAGCCGAGACCCCGAAAGGCTTGAACTACGAACAGCAGGTCGCGTTCCTTCGAAGCCAGATCAGCCTGGCGCAGGCCAAACAATTGTTCTTCGAACAGCCCGGGTCCAGCCGCGGCACTGAGCGAAGCACTCAATAAGCGGGGCGCTGTCTATCGCCATCCTCCTCGCCCCAGATCATTGGCACCCATCACTCCCGCCAGGCATGACGCAAACGCGCCAGCGCCTGGGCGATCCCGGCCTCGGGCACGGCGGCAAAACCCAGCACCAAACCGGCACGCTGATCCGACGGCGTGGTCGAATGCGCCAGCCAGTAGCTGCTCAAGCCGTTAATCTCGACATCCGCCGCGTGAGCCTGCGCCAGCAATTGCTGCTCGCGGGCCAGGCTGCTGACGCGCACGGTCAGGTGCAGCCCCGCCGCAACCCGCGGCAATTGGCCTACGCCTTCAAGCCCGCTTGGCCAACCGGCCAGCAGCGCATTGCGCCGGCTCAAGGCGGCACGGCGCATGCGGCGAATATGCCGCTGGAAATGCCCGGTGGCCATAAACTCGGCCATCACCGCCTGGGTACTCACCTCGGAGTGGCGCATGTCGACCGCGCGGCGCCGTGCGAAGGCATCCACCAGCCCCGGCGGCAGCACCAGATAGCCCAGGCGCAACGCCGGAAAAGCCACCTTGCCAAAGGTACCGACGTAGAGCACTCGCCCGTTACGGTCCAGCGCGGCCAGCGGCGACAGGGGCGCGCCGCTGTAGCGGTACTCTCCGTCGTAATCGTCCTCGATGATCCAACCCTGCGTGCGCTCGGCCCAGGCCAGCAATTCCAGGCGCCGCGCCAGGCTCATCACCACGCCCAACGGGTACTGGTGCGAAGGCGTGACATAGGCCAGCCGGCATTCCTGCAGGCTATTGAGCACGTGGCAATCAATGCCCTCGGCGTCCACCGGCACACCGTGCAATCGTCCGCCCGCCAGCGCGAACGCATGGCCTGCGGCGCGGTAGCCGGGATTTTCCACCGCCACGCCCTCGCCGGGCGCCACCAACAGCTGTGCACAAAGGCTGATCGCCTGCTGCGCGCCACTGGTGATCACAATTTGCTCAGCCGAACACTGCATGCCCCGCGAGCTGCGCAGGTAGGCGGCGATCAGGCCACGCAAGCGATCATCTCCCGCCGGGTCGCCGTAACAGAGCTTTGCCAGGTCGGGTTTACGCCAGAAAGCCCCATTCAGCTTGGCCCATACCTCAAAGGGAAAGAGGTCAAACGCCGGTACCCCTACCCGAAATGCCCGTGGTGGTCCGGGTGGCGGTGCAGGCAAATGGTTATTTTCCAGGCGGCTCAACGCCGGGTTGTGGATAACTTCGGCTGGCGATTTGACCGGAAAATCCAGCCAATTTGTGGATAAGCCTGGGGATAAGCCTGTTGAAAACCCTGTGGATACTTTTGTGGATAGTTTTTTCGCAGCGGGTAGCTTGGCTACGTAGGTGCCATCACCTACCCGACTTTCGATAAAACCTTCCGCGTACAGCTGATCGTAGGCGCGTACGACGCTGTTGCGCGAGATCGACAGCGTCGCCGCCAGGTCGCGGCTCGCGGGCAAGCGTGTGCCGCCCACCAGCCGCCCATCCAGCACTCGCTGACGCAGGGCGTCATACAGCTGGCGCGTCAGGCCCTGACGGCGATCCAGCTCGATACCAGCGGGGTTGAATGAAAGTGGCGGTGACACAGCTGACATATTGGACCTATCGAATTGGAGTCAGGTGGCTCTTACAACGGGCCATTAGCCTGCCTAGGATGCAGGCATTCGCCAAGGACTATTTCCATGTACACACCACGCGCTTTTGCCCTCGATGATTTGCCCCAATTGCAGCAACTGATCCAGCACACTCGCCTGGCGCAGTTGGTCACCTTGGGCGAGCAAGGCTTGCAAGCGAGCCATCTACCGTTGTTGCTCAACCCCGATGAAGGCCCTAACGGGACACTTTACGGGCATTTGGCCAAGGCCAACCCACAGTGGCAAGACCTGCAAAACGGCAGCGAGGCCCTGGTGATCTTTGCCGGTGCCGAGGCTTACATCAGCCCGGCGTTCTACCCGGCCAAGGCCGAGCACGGCAAAGTGGTGCCGACCTGGAACTACATCGCCGTGCACGCCTACGGCAAGGCTGAGGTATTCAGCGACGCCGAGCGGTTGCTCGGCGTGGTCACCGCACTCACCAACCGCCATGAAGGCAAGCGTGCGCAACCGTGGAAAGTCAGCGACGCACCGGCGGACTACATTGAAGGCATGCTCAAGGCCATCGTCGGCTTCGCCCTGCCGATCGAGCGCCTGCTCGGCAAGCGCAAACTCAGCCAGAACCGCAGCCCGGCCGATATCGCCGGCGTACGCGACGGCTTGGCCGCCAGCACCGATATGCGCGACCAAACCCTCGCGCGCCTTATTCCCCCAGGAGCTTCAGAATGAGCCAGATCGAGATCCGCCCAGTCACCGCCAACGACCATGCCGCCTGGTTGCCGCTGTGGCGGGCGTACCTGAAGTTCTACAACACCGAGTTGCCGAACGCCGTGAGCCAAAGCACCTGGCAGCGCCTGATCGACACCGGTGAGCCAACCCATTCGGCGCTGGCCTGGCAGGACGGCAAGGCGGTGGGCATGGTCAATTTCATTTACCACCGCTCCAATTGGAGCATCGAGAACTCCTGCTACCTGCAGGATCTGTTGGTGGATGCGTCCCAGCGCGGCACGGGCGTTGGGCGAAAATTGATCGAATTCGTCTACACCACCGCCAAGGCCGATGGTTGCTGCAAGGTGCACTGGCTGACCCACGAAACCAACGCCACCGCGATTCAACTCTATGAACGCATCGCCGAACGCCCAGGCTTCATCCAATTTCGCAAAGGTCTCTAAGGAGCGCAGCATGCCCACTTCCCCGGCCAACTGGAAAGGCGCCCCGGCGCCGACCGTTGAACAGCTCGAAGGGCGCTTTATCCGCCTGGAAAAACTCGACCCCGCGCGCCACGCCGATGGCCTGTGGCAAGCCCTCGAAGGTCCTGGCGCCGATCCCAAGCTGTGGGACTACTTGCCTTACGGGCCATTTGCCGAGCGCGCCGCGTTCGACGCATGGCTGAACAACCACGCCGCCCATAGCGACCCGTACTTCTTCACCGTGATCGACCGCGCCAGCGGCGACGTGCAAGGCATCCTCAGCCTGATGTCCATCGTCCCGGCCCAGGGCCGTATCGAGATCGGCCACGTCACCTTCGGCGCGCCCATGCAGCGCTCGCCCAAAAGCACCGAGGCGGTGTACCTGCTGGCCAAGTATGCGTTCGACCAGGGCTATCGCCGGCTGGAGTGGAAGTGCAACAACGGCAACGCCCGTTCCCGGTATGCGGCCGAGCGGTTGGGGTTCAGTTTTGAGGGGGTTTTCCGCCAGCACATGGTGGTGAAGGGACAGAACCGGGATACGGCGTGGTATTCGATCATCGACGGCGAATGGCCAGCGATTGGAGCGGGGTTTGAGCAATGGTTGTCGCAGGCAAACCAGACGGCAGCGGGCCAGTTGAAGACCCTGGCCGAGTGCCGGGCCTGATCCTCTAAAACACCACAAATCTTCTGTGGGAGCTGGCTTGCCTGCGATGGCATCAACTCGATACATCAGGTACACCGATTTGTCTGCATCGCAGGCAAGCCAGCTCCCACATTTAGATCGGTGTGGGTCAACTACCTCAGTTTCTGGGCCAACACCGCAATATGCTCCGGCCCGATCCCACAGCATCCACCCAGGTGGCTGGCGCCGCGCGCCTGCCAGTCCGCCGCCCAATGCAAGTAACCCGGCGGGTCCAGATCCTCACGCAAGGGGTCCAGGCCATCGTTGGCCGTGGCTTCCTCAGGCTGCGGCGGGAAGGCGTTGGCGTAGGCACCCACGGCAATCTGTACGCCAAGACGCTCGAACGTCTGGCGCGCGGCATCAATGGCATCACCGATCACTTCCGGCTGGCTGCAGTTGAACAGCAGCACCTGCACGCCCAACTGCGCCGCCGCTTCGGCCGCTTGCGCAACCGGTTCGCCGGAGCGCAGGCGCGGTACGTCGTCGGTGTCTTCGTCCTTGAGGGTAAACGACAGCCAGAACGGCTTGCCGTCCTGTGGTAACCCCGCGTGGATCGCACGCGCTTCGGCAATCGAACTCTGGGTTTCGGCCAGCCACAGGTCGACGAACGGCGCCAGGCCTACCACCAGCGGGGTCAACAATTCGCTGACGCGCTGTGGCTGGAACAGATCGGGCCGATACGAACCAAACAACGGCGGCAGTGAGCCCGCCACACGTACCGCCTTGCCGGATGCGTCCACTGCCCGCCGCGCCAATTCGCCAGCCAGCGCCGCCAACGCCTGGCCTTGCGCAGCGAAGCGTTCTTCGCCGATATGGAAAGGCACCACCGCGTAGCTGTTGCTGGTGATGACATTGGCACCGCTGTCGATATACGCCGCATGCACCGCTTCCACCGCTTGCGGCGCTTCGCTCAAGGCCAATGCCGACCATTCGGGCTGCCGAAACGGCGCACCGCGACGTTGCAGTTCACGGCCCATGCCGCCGTCGAGAATCACTGTTGCTGTGGCCATATGCTTTTTACTCATAAGCTTATGAAAATAACTCACTATGAGAGTCGTTCTTATAACTATTTAATACGTTGAATTCTGTTTATAACAACTCTTTTTTCAAAGGTGTCTCCCGTGAAACTTAAACCGCTGCTGGCCCTGGGCCTGACGATCCTGGCTGCTTCGACACAAGCCTTCGGCGGTGCCACGCTGGACCGGGTCGAGAAGCGCAAAGAGCTGGTCGGCGTGCTGATGGAAAGCTACCCGCCGTTCTCGTTTCTGAACGACCAGAACCAGCTCGATGGTTTCGACGTGGATGTGGCCAAGGCGGTGGCGCAGAAACTGGGTGTGAAGCTGCGCCTGGAAACCCCTTCCTGGGACGTGATCGCGGCCGGCCGCTGGAGCGGTCGCTATGACATCTGCATCTGCTCCATGACCCCGAGCAAGGCCCGCGCCGAAGTGTTCGATTTCCCGGTGGAATACTACGCCTCGCCGGCAGTGATCGTGGTCAACGCCAAGGACGATCGCATCCACGGCGCCAAGGACCTGAGCGGCAAGAAAGTCGGCCTCACCAGCGCCTCCAGTTATGAAAGCTACCTGAACAAAAACCTGGTGATCGAAGGCGCTGAAGACACCCAGTTGCAGTACCCGTTCGAAGACGTGCAGATCGCCCCCTACGACACCGACAACGTGGCGTTCCAGGATCTGGGCCTGGGCGCCGGCGTGCGCTTGGATGCGATCCTTACCAACTTGGTCACCGCCCAACCGCGCCTGACACAGGACAAGCGCTTCAAGCTGGCCGGCGAGCCGCTGTATTCGGAACCCAATTCAGTGGCCATCGAAAAAGGCGACCCGCAGTGGGACAGCAAGGTGCGTGAGGTCTTCGCCGAGTTGAAACAGGACGGCACCCTGAGCAAGCTGTCGCAAAAATGGATCGGCGCCGACATCAGCCAATGACTGCATTCCCCACACCGCCCAAACCGCCGGTCAGTGAGTCGCGATGGCAGCGGCTCTTCGGTTTTCGCACCCGGCTGTACCTGACCTGGGCCGCGCTGTTGTGCCTGTTCGCCAGTTTCTTCCTGAGCTTTGACCTGAAGTTCTCGATCATTCTCGACAAGCTGCCCAACCTGATGGGCTTGCACCTGGCGCCGAACGGTTTCCTGCAAGGCGCGGCGCTGACGCTGTTTTTGTGCCTGTGTTCGATCGGGATTTCTTCGGTGCTGGGGTTTGTCACGGCACTGGGCCGTCTGTCGAGAAGCGCAGTGGCTTTCGGCATTGCGAGTTTCTACGCGTCGTTCTTTCGCGGCACGCCGCTGCTGATCCAGATCCTGCTGATCTACCTCGGCCTGCCCCAACTGGGTCTGGTACCGGGCGCCATCGTCGCCGGAATCATCGCGCTCTCGCTGAACTACGGCGCCTACCTGAGCGAAATCTTCCGCGCCGGCATCCTTGGCGTCGCCCAAGGCCAGCGCGAAGCCGCACTTGCCTTGGGCATGCGCGACAGCGCGATCTTCTGGCACGTCACCCTGCCCCAGGCGATGCGCACCATCATCCCGCCGGCCACCAACCAGTTCATCTCGATGCTCAAGGATTCGTCGCTGATCTCGGTGATGGGCGTATGGGAAGTGATGTTCCTGGCCCAGTCCTATGGCCGTTCCAGCTACCGCTATATTGAAATGCTGACCACGGCGGCGATCATTTACTGGGTGATGTCGTTGGGCCTTGAGCTGATCCAGGCGCGCATGGAGCGGCATTACGGCAAAGGCTATGTGCGTCGCAGTTGAGTTCAGCGGCGCAGCTTGACGACGCCCATTTGCATGCCGAACGGTTTGAACACGGCATTGAGCGACTTCAAGGTCTGATTGCCCTCGCCATGTTCGATATGCACCAGGGTGCGCACGGAAATTTTGCACATCCTGGCGAACTGGATTTGTTGGAGGCCGGTGACCTCGGTGCGCAGACGCCGCACCGCGGCGGCGATATCCAGCGTGCCGTCGGCCAATGCGGCCTGGATGCTGTCGATCAGTTGGGTGCGCTCTTCAAGGGTCAGGCTCATTTCAATCCCCAGTCTTTCAGGCGTTGCGGCAGGTTTTTCAATGCTATGCCGGGGTGATTCATCGTCACGGCAGGCAAGCCGCTGGTGCTGAGGATGTCGGGTAACGCTGAAAGCTGCTGCGCGGCGTCCCTGAGCCCTTCGTAGAGGGCCTGACTGTCGACCAGATCGCTCAGCAAATCACATACGCCGCGCCAGTCCACTTCGCCCGCACGTTCAAGTTCCCTGGGCCACTTCGTGGTGCGGGTGATGCCTTCGTCATCCATCACCATGGGCGCCAGGTCGTAGATCGGGGCCAGGCGCAAGGCGTTGGTTTGACGAATAATCGAGGTATTGCGCCCGTGGTTGTCCGAGTTGCCCAGGACCTTGTTCAACAGGTCACGCTTGAGGTACTCCGCGACCAGCGCCGGCACGTCAGGTGCTTGTCCTGCCTCCTGCCATAACCTCACCAACTGCTCGATAACCGCACGATGCCCCATGGCACTTCCAGGGACAGTCACGCCAGCCATTGAGTAGATGGATTCCACGGCATAACGCTCGACGCCTTCGCGGCCAACGTGCCTGTCAAAACGCTGCATCCACAGGCTCGGCTTGCTGGCCTCTTCCAAAGCCAGTCCTTGCGCCGCGACCGTGTCGATGCCCAGTGTCTGCAGGGCCTGGTAGTAGTGGTATTCGCTGCGCAGAATGTCCTGGTCAAGCTGCGTGCCTTTGTTGCGAGCGAACTTCACGAACCAGTGCTGCCGGACGTGTTCGTCATCGAGCACGGCATCCGGGAACAGCAGGCCTTGCTGGTTTTCGGTCAGCAGCAGCTTCGGTGCTTCGCCCCCGGCACCCGTGGCGCCACCGATGGCCGCCCCCTGCTCATAGGCGTATTCGAGAAAACGATTATCGCGCTGGATGACCTCCTGACGCGTAAAGCCCATGGGTGGGCGACTGTCCATCGCGGCAACCGACTCTTTGATGCGCATATGACCGATAGGCGCAGGTGTGCTGCGCATGAGTAAGAAAAGGTCTGCGCTGATGTCGTCCGGTTTGTCCTGACCAAGATGTGCCAGCAGAAAACGCTTGGCGGCCCCTGCCGGTGCGATGTCATGAAGAAAAGCCGGGGCACCCTGCGTTCGGCACGCCTCCCACAGCAAAGGAAACCTGACACTCACGGATTTTACAAAAGGCGTGGCGAGGTCATCGAGGTGGTCCACCAGATAGCGTTGGTCATAACCAAAGCTGCAGCGACTTTCGAAGCCCTCTTGCGGGGTATCAAAGGTCAGCAGCATGGCGTCCTGCCATTTTCCTTCGGTGAAGAGTTGTAGGGTCAGCTTGAGCATGAGTGCACCTGCAATTTAATGCGTTTACGCGACATACAAGAGATGAGTTAACGCAATATAGTGCAGATAAAGCCGTTAAGCACCCTCATGACTGCATTAAAATGCACATGAGCGCCGTATGGTCGTTTTTTTACGCAATAAAATGCATAAACGTCCATCAAGCCTCGATATAGAGACAACTCCCGCAAATCGGAAGTCTACGGCCTGACAGTTATCCCCGCCTCACCTCGTTAAATTCCCGCCCTCATCCACAAGAGGTCGGGAATTCATGCCCATTACCCCCAGCAGAATCGTATTTGCCATCGGCCTTTTAGCCGCCGCCAGCCTTCAACATGCACACGCGCGTGGGGATATCGAGTACACGCCGTACTGGTATCAGCCCTACGACGCGCTGCCTTTTGAGTACTACGATATTCCCGAAGTGAAAAACCCAGCCCTCGACGGCTATTTGCTCGGGCAAGCCACCACCCACAACGGCCGGCAGGTGGCGAAAGTGCTGGATCCCGCGCTGACTCGCCTGTTGCAGTCGGGCAAGTTGAGTTCGGAACAGATCAAGGCCCTTGAAAAATTCAACGCTGAACTCGCGCAAAAGCCGGGCGCGTTCGGTGCGGCCCTTGAGCAACTGGCCGGCAGCCAGAACGCGAGCCTCGCGGCGGCTACCCAGAGCACCACCCAGCAACTCGGCAACCGAGTGCTTTCGACGCTGCGCGAATTGCCCACCGACACCGACGGCCACTTTTGGGTAAAAAACCTCGGCAGCGAAGGCGGCCTCGACAGTCAGGGCGGTACTGCCGGCGTGGATACGGCCAACCAAGGCGTGCTGTTGGGCGCCGATTGGGCAGTTGATCACGCCTGGCGAGTCGGTGTGCTGGGTGCAAAATCCAGCAGCCGCCTGGATGCGCAACGCTTTCGCGCCGACCTGGACAGCTGGCACCTGGGCGGTTACGCCGTGCGTCAGGACGGCCCGCTGGCTTTGCGTCTGGGGGCGATCTACAGCAGCCATGCCGGCCAGACTCAACGCAAGGTCGACATCCTGGGTTACAAGGATGCGTTCAAGGGCCGCCACGACGCCAACAGCCAGACTGTCTTCGGCGAGGCGGGTTACCAACTGGGCGATGCCGACATCAGCATCGAGCCCTTTGCCGGGCTTGGCTACCAACGCTACAGCCGTGACAGCTTCAAGGAGCAAGGCGGGCCTGGCGCGCTGAACGTCGATGCGCAAACCCAGCAAAACCTGAGCAGCACCGTTGGCCTGCGCCTGGCCAAACCGTTTCGGTTCGACAACCGGATGACCCTCACGCCCCACCTGAGCACGAGCTGGAAACACCTGTATGGCGATATCGACAGCCAAGTGCGCCAGTCCTTTCGCCAGGGCGGCATCGAGGGGTTCACCATCCAGGGCGCGTCGCTTGACCGCAACAGCCTCAACCTGCAGGCCGGGCTGGATCTGACACTTTCGGCCAATCACACCGTTGGCCTGGGTTATAGCGCCGAGAACGGCACTCACAGCAGCAACCAAGGCCTGATGGCACAATGGCGGATGCATTTTTGACGAAATCCGGGGCAAAAAAGAACCACACAACCCGAATACAAAACCTGTAAAAATAAACTACCAAGACTAACACCACAAAGTTCTATTTAATAAAAGTTCCCCCACCCGATAACAGTCGAGCAAGGCCTATAATTTACCCATACACAGCATTGCGATAGAAACCAAAGCAGCAAAATTACTGCCCTAGCATCAGTCGCACGATAACATTTCGTGCGACTGACTCTGAGACATAAACTTTATTTTCTGACCGGAAGAGTGAGATTGATACGTTGCGAAAATCCACAGTAAGTGTCAATTATTCTTACGCTCCCACTGAAATCAGCCGATCTATCTGGAACTGTGTATGTGAAAGTATGGGCCGTTGAAGAAATTTGTATGAAATCCGCATGCATAACGGGAGCGGGAGTGCTCATCTGCCCGCTGGGTACCTTTGACCTAGTTAAATCCATGGTGAATTGGCCACCTGCGGGTATCGGGTTAGATCGTTGAACATCAATATGAATTGGCTTCTCTCGAATATATAAGCCATCCTTATACATTGGAGGATTGTAATAGCACAAAGGATCGTTTGAGGCGACGGCAACAGCGCTTGCGCTTGTAGCCAAGGCTGAAATCGCGACACATAATATTTCAACTTTTCCAGAAAACGACATATTCATCTTTGGTACTCCCTATGTGAGTTTTTTATTTCACATTGGGAATAATAGTTTTCTACACTCCCCCACACACCTGTAATAAATGACAGGCCTTTATATCTATTTTGAATATTACAAATAATAAAAATACGCGTGCGTTTGCTCTCCCGTAGGTTTGATCAGGCGAAAAAAAAGGGGAGCACCTGCCCCCCCGAGGATTAAACGCTGGTATCGAAGGCTGTATCAGCCTTCGATTTCAATCAGGATTTCACCCGGATTCACCCGGTCGCCCTTGGCCACATGAACAGCGGTCACCTTGCCGGCAATGGCTGCCTGCACTTCGGTTTCCATCTTCATGGCTTCGGTGATCAGCACGGCCTGACCGGCCTTGACCACGTCACCTTCCTTGACCAGCACGTCGACGATATTGCCCGGCATGGCCGTGCTGACGTGACCCGGCTCGGTGGCCTGCTTGCGCTTGCTGCTGCCGCCGCTGACAAACTCGTTGAGCGGTTCGAACACCACTTCTTCCGGCATGCCGTCGATGGACAAGTAGAAGTGGCGCTTGCCTTCGGCTTTCACGCCGACGCCGGTGATGTCCACGCGGTAGCTTTCGCCGTGCACGTCAATGACGAACTCGGTCGGTACGCCTTCGCCACTGGCGCGCGCCACGCCGCCAGCTTCTGGAATCGGCAGCAGCACTTCCGGCGCCAGGGTGCCGGCGTCGCGTTCTTCGAGGAACTTGCGGCCGATGTCCGGGAACATGGCATAGGTCAGCACGTCTTCTTCGGACTTGGCCAACGCGCCGATTTCACCGCGCAGCTTGGTCATTTCCGGCTTGAGCAAATCGGCCGGGCGCACGTCGATGACCTCTTCGCTGCCGATGGCCTGGCGACGCAACTTCTCGTTAACGGTGCCCGGCGCCTTGCCGTAGCCACCTTGCAGGTAGAGTTTCACTTCGTTGGTGATGGTCTTGTAGCGCTCACCGGCCAGCACGTTGAAGAACGCCTGGGTACCGACGATCTGCGACGTCGGCGTCACCAGCGGTGGGAAGCCAAGGTCTTCACGCACACGCGGGATTTCGGCCAGCACTTCGCTCATGCGGTTGAGCGCGCCCTGCTCTTTGAGCTGGTTGGCCAGGTTGGAAATCATCCCGCCCGGCACCTGGTTGACCTGCACGCGGGTGTCGACGGCGGTGAATTCGCTCTCGAACTGGTGATACTTCTTACGCACCGCGTAGAAGTACAGGCCGATCTCCTGCAGCAGTTCTAGGCTGAGGCCGGTGTCGAATTCGCTGCCTTTGAGCGCGGCAACCATCGACTCCGTCCCCGGGTGGCTGGTGCCCCAGGCGAAGCTGGAGATGGCGGTGTCGATGTGGTCGGCACCGTTTTCGATGGCCTTGAGTTGGCACATCGCGGCCAGGCCAGCGGTGTCGTGGGAGTGGATAAAGATCGGCAGGTTCTGCTCGGCTTTGAGTGCCTTGACCAGTTCGCCGGTGGCGTACGGTGTTAATAGGCCGGCCATGTCCTTGATCGCGATCGAGTCGCAGCCCATGGACTCCAGCTGCTTGGCTTGGGCCACAAACGCTTCGACCGTGTGCACCGGGCTGGTGGTGTAGGCGATGGTGCCCTGGGCGTGTTTGCCCGCGGCTTTCACCGCTTCGATGGCAACACGCAGGTTACGCACGTCGTTCATGGCGTCGAAAATGCGGAATACGTCGATGCCATTCACAGCGGCCTTGGCGACGAAGGCTTTGACCACATCGTCGCTGTAATGGCGGTAGCCCAGCAGGTTCTGGCCGCGCAGCAACATTTGCAGGCGCGTGTTGGGCAACGCGGCGCGCAGTTGGCGCAGGCGCTCCCACGGGTCTTCTTTCAGGAAACGTACGCAGGCATCGAAGGTCGCGCCGCCCCAGACTTCAAGGGACCAGTAGCCCACTTTGTCGAGCTTGTCGCAGATCGGCAGCATGTCGTCGGTGCGCATGCGGGTCGCGAGCAGCGATTGGTGAGCGTCGCGCAGGATGGTGTCGGTTACGAAAATCTTCTTGGACATTGTTGTATTCCTCACAGGCCTGCGTGGGCGGCGATGGCGGCGGCGATGGCCAGGGCCAGCTCTTCGGGTTTGCGCTTGATCGAGTAGTTGGTCAGCTCAGGGTGGCTTTCAACGAAGCTTGTATTAAATTGGCCGCTGCGGAATTCCGGGTTGCGCAGGATTTCCTGGTAATAGGCGGCGGTGGTCTTCACGCCTTGCAGGCGCATGTCGTCCAGGGCACGCAGGCCGCGGTCCATGGCCTCTTCCCAGGTCAACGCCCACACCACCAGTTTCAGGCACATGGAGTCGTAGAACGGCGGGATGGTGTAGCCGGTATAGATCGCCGTGTCGGTCCGCACACCAGGGCCGCCGGGTGCGTAGTAACGGGTGATCTTGCCGAAACTGGGCAGGAAGTTGTTCTTCGGGTCTTCGGCGTTGATACGGAACTGCAACGCGAAACCGCGGTGCTGGATGTCTTCCTGTTTCACCGACAGCGGCAGGCCCGAAGCGATGCGGATCTGCTCACGTACGATATCGATCCCGGTGATTTCTTCAGTGATGGTGTGTTCCACCTGCACGCGGGTGTTCATCTCCATGAAGTACACCTCGCCCTCGGCGAGCAGGAACTCCACGGTGCCGGCGTTCTCGTAGCCCACGGCCTTGGCCGCGCGCACCGACAGGTCGCCGATGTAGGCGCGCTGTTCAGGGGTGAGCTGGGGGCTCGGGGCGATTTCGATGAGCTTCTGGTTGCGGCGCTGGATCGAGCAATCGCGCTCGAACAGGTGCACCACGTTGCCAAAGCTGTCACCGAGGATCTGCGCTTCGATGTGCTTGGGATTGACGATGCATTTTTCCAGGAACACCTCCGCCGAACCGAAGGCCTTGGTGGCTTCGGAAATCACCCGAGGGAAGGCTTGTTCAAGTTCTTCACGGCTGTTGCAACGACGGATACCGCGACCGCCACCGCCGGAAGTGGCTTTGAGCATCACCGGGTAACCTATGCGGTCGCCTTCGGTCAGGGCTTCGGCGATGTCGGCGACGTTGCCCTCGGTGCCTGGCGTGACCGGAACACCGGCCTTGATCATGCTGCGGCGCGCTTCGGTCTTGTCGCCCATGCGGCGGATCACTTCAGCGGACGGGCCAATGAACTTGATCCCGCGTTCGGCGCAGATGTCCGCAAGTTCCGCGTTTTCCGACAGGAAGCCGTAGCCTGGGTGCAGCGCATCACACCCGGTTTCCACGGCCAGGTTCACCAGCTTGCGCGGGTTCAGATAACCGGCCAGTGGCTCGGCACCAATGCTGTGGGCTTCGTCGGCACGTTTGACGTGCAACGCGTGGCGGTCGGCGTCGGAGTAGACCGCGACCGAGCGAATGCCCATCTCGGCGCAGGCGCGCACGATTCGTACGGCAATTTCACCACGGTTGGCGATCAGGATCTTTTTTATCACTTGGAAATTCCCTTGAGCCGATTGCTGCGTCTTCGACCCGCTGGAGCCGGGTCGGCGCGTGACCAAATGTTTCATGACAGTCGCAAGACACACACTAAGCCCGCAGAGGGATTAACAAAAATCAATAATTATTGGGTCGTGCATAAGTAAAGACTTATAGTTGGCCGGGCGGTTTGGGACGAGAGGGGTTGATATATGCGTAAGTCATTGATGCGACTGACATTGCGTCAGCTGCAGATCTTTCATGAAGTGTGTGATTTGCGCTCGTACAGCCGCGCCGCCGAGGAAATGTCCCTCACGCAACCGGCCGTCAGCCTGCAAATTCGTCAGCTCGAAGAACTGATCGGCCAGCCGTTGTTCGATTATGTCGGCAAAAAACTCTACATGACCGAGGCCGCCGAGGCCTTGCAACGGGCCAGTCGGGATATTTTCGGGCGCCTGGAAAACCTCGACATGCAGCTTTCGGACATGCAGGGCTCGCTGCAAGGCCAGTTGAAACTGGCGATTGAATCCAGCGCCAAGTACTTCGTGCCGCACCTGTTCGCCGCATTCAAGCGCCAGCATCCGGACGTGCAGTTGCACCTCACGGTGGTGAACCGCGCCCAGGTGATCCGCCGGCTTTCGGACAACCGTGACGACCTGGTGATCATGTCCATGGTGCCTCAGGACATGGGGCTGGAATTCCTGCCGTTCCTCAATAACCCGATTGTCGCCGTCGCGCCACCCGACCACCCCTTGAGCCTGCAAGGCCCGCTGCGCCTGCAGGACCTGGAGCCTTACACACTGCTGGCGCGCGAACCGGGTTCCGGTACGCGGCTGGCGTGCGAGGAGTATTTCAAGGAGAAACGGGTGCACTTCACCCAGACGGTGGAAGTGGCTTCGGCCGAAGCGCAACGTGAATGCGTCTGCGCAGGGCTGGGTGTGGCCCTGTTGACGCGGCATGCGGTCAACATGGAGTTGGCCACCGGCGGGCTCAAGGAGCTGCCGGTGGAAGAGCTGCCGCTGTACCGCAGTTGGTGCCTGGTGCAGGCCAAGGCCAAGCGCCTGTCACCGGTGGCCCATGCGTTCCTGGGCTTTATTCGCAGCGAACGCGTACAGATCAGCGCCCTGGCTGAGCGCTTCGCTGGGCAGCCGCGGGTGCCTGCCAATGCAGTTCCGGGTAGTCACTGATGCTCTGGAGCAGTTGGCGCTCCTCGCAACGGTCTTCGATTGCGCGACGGAACGCCATGCGGCGTTGGTCTTCCTGCTGACGACGGGTCTTTACGGTGCTGTTGCTGTCTTCGTAGGGCCGGGCCATTTGGAGTCTCCCAATGCGAGTGCGGGGAGCTCAGGATGGTCCAGGGGGATGACGATTTGGCGGCGCGGGGGTTACAGGATGATGAATCTTGAGAAATTGACACACATCCATGTGGGAGCTGGCTTGCCTGCGATAGCGGTCTGTAGTGAGCGGGCTTGCCCCGCGCTGGGTGGCGAAGCCGCCCCAATAAAGGCATCGCCGAGCTTCAGGTAGAATCCGGTCGCCTGGTTTGGGGCCGCAGCCCAGCGCGGGGCAAGCCCGCTCACTACGGACCGAGTGTGGCGTTGGATCAGTCGTCCAGGGCTTTGACGGACTTGGGCGACAACCGCAGGCTGCGCAAGCTGCGTTTGACGCTCTTGAGGTGGTTGACCAGGCTCGGCCCGCGCGCCATGGCCACGCCCATTGCCAGCACGTCGATGACCACCAGGTGCGCAATACGCGAGGTCAGCGGCGTGTAGATCTCGGTGTCTTCGTGCACGTCGATCGCCAGGTTGACGGTGGACAGTTCCGCCAACGGCGTCTGGCTCGGGCATAGGGTAATCAACGAAGCGCCGCTCTCACGCACCAGGTTGGCGGTGATCAGCAGGTCTTTGGAGCGTCCCGACTGCGAAATGCAAATGGCGACGTCGGTGGGCTTCAAGGTCACCGCCGACATGGCCTGCATGTGCGGGTCGCTGTAGGCCGCTGCGGTGAGCAGCAGCCGGAAGAATTTGTGCTGGGCGTCGGCGGCAACGGCACCGGAGGCACCAAAACCATAGAACTCGACACGCTGGGCCTGGGACATGGCCGTCACGGCCTTTTGCAATGCCACCGGGTCGAGCTTCTCGCGCACTTCCATCAGGGTGTGCAGGGTGGTGTCGAAGATTTTCAGGCTGTAGTCGGCGACGGAGTCGTCTTCGTGGATCGCGAATTGCCCGAAGCTGGCACCGGCGGCCAGGCTTTGGGCCAGCTTGAGCTTCAAGTCCTGGAATCCGGAGCACCCGATAGCGCGGCAGAAGCGCACGATGGTCGGCTCGCTGATGCCTACGCTATGGGCCAGGTCGGCCATGGAACTGTGCATCACAGCCGCAGGGTCAAGCAGCACGTGATCGGCAACCTTGAGTTCCGATTTGCGTAACAGGTGGCGCGACTGGGCGATATGTTGCAACAAGTTCAAAGGGCAGGACTCTTGTTATGGGCAGGGCCAAGGATGTAGCAATTTTGTAGTTATACTACAAGAATTGCCGTTTTGCCCGTTCGGCGCGTCACTAAATCGCCCTTTTCCCCCTTTGTCTCTGCGGGCGACGCACATGTAGCCACAGGGGCGGTGTCGCCATCACTAAGGAAAATCTGCATTTTCCCGTAACAAATCTGCCAGCGCCTGCGCCTCTATCGGCCGGCTGATCAAATAGCCTTGCACTTCGTCGCAGCGCTCCGCACGCAGGAAGTCCAGCTGCTGCTGATCCTCCACCCCTTCAGCCACCACCTTAAGCGCCAGGCCGTGAGCCATGGCGATGATGGCTCGGGTGATGGCGGCATCTTCACGGCCCTGGCCAAGCCCGCGAATGAAGGTCTGGTCGATCTTCACGTAGTCCACGGGGATGCGCTTGAGGTAGCTGAGGGACGAATAACCGGTGCCAAAATCGTCGATGGCCAGCTTCACGCCCAAGTCGCGCAGTTGCTGGAAAGTGGCGATGATGTGCTCGACGCTATCGAGCAATTGGCTTTCGGTCAGCTCCAACTCCAGGTATTGCGGGTCCAGCCCGGTTTCTTCGAGCACCTGACGCACCAGGCTGACCAACTTGCCCTGGCGCAACTGATGCACCGACAGGTTCACCGACACCCGGATCGGCGCCAACCCCTGGCGCTGCCATTCACAGGCTTGGCGGCAGGCCTCGCGCAGCACGAACTCGCCCAGTGGCACGATCAGGCCGGTCTCTTCGGCCAGGCCGATAAAGTCCCCCGGCGGCACCATGCCCCACTGCGGATGCTCCCAGCGGATCAAAGCCTCAGCCGCGTTCAACTTGCCGGTGGCCAGGCACAATTTGGGTTGATAGAACACCGTGAGCTGGCGCTCTTCAATGGCCTTGCGCAGGTGGTTTTCCAGCTGCAAGCGCTCCAGGGTGCTGGCTTGCAGACTGTCGGTGTAGAACTGGAAATTGTTGCCGCCCAGGTGTTTGGCGTGCTGCATGGCCATGTTCGATTGGCTGACCAGCGCGGAAATTTCGCGCGCATTGTCCGGCAACAGGCTGACGCCCATCGATGCACTGACCACCAGTTCATGCCCTTCTACCGTCACCGGCACACGCAGTTTGGCCAGCAACCGCGTCGCCACCCGCGCCAGGCTCGACAGGTTGCCGTAGGCGTCGAACAGCACGGCGAATTCGTCCCCGGACAGGCGTGCAATGGTGTCGGCCTCGGGCAGGGCATTGATCAAGCGCCGCGCCATTTTCTGCAGCAACTGGTCGGCAACTTCGTGGCCCAGGCTGTCATTGAGCAGTTTGAAGCGGTCCAGGTTGATATGCAGCAACGCCAAGCTGCGCCCGCCCTGGCGTACACGCTGGTGGGCCTCGCGCAGCCGTTCGCGGAACAAGGAGCGGTTGGCCAGCCCGGTCAGCTCGTCATAATGGGTGAGGTAGCGCATGCGCTCTTCGGATTCACGCCGCGCCGAAAGATCGGCGAAGAAGCCCACGATATGGCTGACTTTTCCGCGAATATCGCGCACTACATTCAATTGCAGCCATTGCGGGTAGAGTTCGCCGTTCTTGCGCGTCTCCACCAACTCGCCCTGCCAGGTACCGTGGCTGAGCAAGGCCTGGCGGATCACCGGGAAGTGGCGGCGGGCATCACGGCTGCTGGGCAGCTCCACCACGTTGCGCCCGAGCATGTCGTCGATTTCAAAACCGGTGACACGGCTGAAGGCCTGGTTGACCGCGATCAGTTTGTAGCTCGGGTCAAGGATCACAATGCCTTCGCTGGCCGCTTCAAATACGGTCGACGCCAAACGCTGTTGTTCCTCCAGGGCCTTGCTGGCGCTGATGTCACGGCGAGTACCCAGCATCCGCGTGACCCGCCCGCTGGGCGCGCGCTCCACGGCGCGGCCACGGTCTTCGATCCACACCCAGTGCCCATCGCCATGGCGCACGCGGTATTCGACCTGATAGTCCTCGCTGCGACCCTTCAAGTGCTCCACCAAGGCGCGCTTGAGCAGCGGCAGGTCGTCGGGGTGCAGGCGCGGCTTGAGGTGTCCGAGCATCGCCGTGACGTATTCCGGTTCCAGGCCAAACAACTCCTTGAGCTGGGTGTGATGGACTTCGTCGGTTTGCAGGTTCCAGTCCCACAGCCCCAACTCACTGGCCTGCAGTGCCATGGCCAGGCGCGCTTCGCTTTTATTCAACGCCAGGCTGGCGGCGTCCAACTCCTGGCTGCGCTGCGCCACGCGGTTCTGCAGGCCGATCTGGGCTTCGCGCAGTTCCTGTTCGACGTGGCGGCGCTGCTCGACTTCGCGCACCAGCTCCTGGTTGAGCTGCTCGCTGCGCTGCTGCGCCTGCTGCAGATGCTCGATCAATGCCTGGTTCTGGAAACGGCGCAGCAGGCCGCGCTGGATCAGGCGATTGACCTGCCACGCTACCAGGCTCAGGGACGCGAGCAGGATCAGCCCTAAAACGCCCCAGCCGCGTTGCTGCGGGTCGCCACTCCAGAACAGGTAGATGATGGCCGGCACCAGGCACGGCACGGCGAAAGACAGGAACGCCGGCAGGCTCACGGCGTAGGCGACGCTGGCCGACAGCGTCGCCGCGCCAATCAGGCCGAACACCCAGGCCTGTTGCACGAAGCTGTCCACCGGCACCAGGGCAATGGCGGCGGTGGCCAGGGTCAAGCCGCTGGCCGCCGAGCCGAGCATGAACATGCGTCGCCACACCGGCTGGGCCTGGCGGCTGGGCATGGCCGAATCGAACGCCGCCACCTGGATCACGCGCATCGCCACCAGGGCCAGCAGCCAGACCAGCCACATGCTGTCCAGCAGGTATTGCTTGGGATTCCAGAGCAGCCAGGCGCAAACCAGGCCATTGACCAGCATCAACAGGGTCGGCAGCAGCGAGCCCTGATACAGCAAGCGCGTGCGCTCGACCGCCATCTCGGTGGCGTAGTGTTTGCGAAGAACCTGCGCGGGCGCCGTCGAGTGGCCGAGCAGATCGGTGCTGAGGGTCATAGGCAGTGTTCTTATTAATGGTGAGCCCGAAACGTCGACGGAGCATACACAAGCAAGCGCTTGGGCCAAACTGCTCCACGTCATAAAATTGCGCGGTCACGACCCGCAAACTCCGGGGCCAGACGGCTTGAGCGAGACACTGCGGGGGCCGTGGCCGTTGACCGACCGGTCATCACCCCGCCTGTTTTCGGTCGGCTACCCGGCATTGGTGTTTGCCCCACTCCCCCGTGGGCCATAGAATGCGCCGATGCGCGATGATCTCTCCCTTTTGCTGAACTCCCTCAACGATGCCCAACGCCAGGCCGTAGCGGCCCCCGTTGGCCGTCAATTGGTCCTGGCCGGTGCTGGCTCCGGTAAAACCCGAGTGCTGGTGCACCGTATCGCCTGGTTGATCCAGGTCGAAAACGCGTCCCCGCATTCCATCCTGTCGGTGACCTTCACCAACAAGGCCGCCGCCGAGATGCGCCACCGCATCGAGCAGTTGATGGGCATCAGCCCGGCCGGCATGTGGGTGGGTACCTTCCACGGCCTGGCGCACCGCCTGTTGCGAGCGCACTGGCAGGAAGCGGGCCTGGTGCAGTCCTTCCAGATCCTCGACAGCGATGACCAGCAACGCCTGGTCAAGCGGGTGATCCGCGAGCTGGGCCTGGACGAGCAACGTTGGCCGGCGCGCCAGGCGCAATGGTTTATCAACGGCCAAAAAGACGAAGGCCTGCGCCCTCAACATATCCAGGCCAGCGGCGACCTGTTCCTGGCCACCATGCGCAGCATTTATGAAGCCTACGAGGCCGCCTGCGCGCGCGCCGGGGTCATCGACTTCTCGGAACTGCTGCTGCGCGCCCTCGATCTGTGGCGCGACAACCCTGGCTTGCTGGCCCATTACCAGAAGCGCTTCCGGCACATTCTGGTGGACGAGTTCCAGGACACCAACGCCGTGCAGTACGCCTGGTTGCGCCTGCTGGCCAAGGGAGGCGATAGCCTGATGGTGGTGGGCGACGACGACCAGTCGATCTACGGCTGGCGCGGGGCGAAAATCGAGAACATCTACCAGTATTCCGAAGACTTCCCGGACGCGGTCACCATCCGCCTCGAGCAGAACTACCGCTCCACCGCCGGCATCCTCAAGGCCGCCAACGCCCTGATCGCCAACAACACCGGGCGCCTGGGCAAAGAATTGTGGACCGACGGCGGTGAAGGTGAGGCGATCAACCTGTATGCCGCGTTCAACGAGCATGATGAAGCGCGCTACGTGGTGGAAACCATCGAAAGCGCGCTGAAGACCGGCTTGGCGCGTAGCGACATCGCGATTCTGTACCGTTCCAATGCCCAGTCGCGGGTACTGGAAGAAGCCTTGTTGCGCGAGCGCATCCCTTACCGCATCTATGGCGGCCAGCGCTTCTTCGAGCGCGCGGAAATCAAGAACGCCATGGCCTACCTGCGCTTGCTGGAAGGCCGCGGCAACGATGCCGCGCTGGAGCGGGTGATCAACATCCCCGCCCGCGGCATCGGCGAGAAGACCGTCGAAGCGATCCGCGACCACGCGCGCCACGCCCATGTGTCGATGTGGGAAGCCATGCGCCTGCTGATCGCCAACAAAGGCCTGACCGGCCGCGCGGCGGGTGCGCTGGGTGTGTTTGTCGAGCTGATCGAGAACCTGGCGGCCAAGTGCGCCGAAATGCCGCTGCACCTGATGACCCAGACCGTGATCGAACAGTCCGGGCTGATCGCCTACCATGAAGCGGAAAAAGGCGAGAAAGGCCAGGCCCGGGTAGAAAACCTTGAGGAATTGGTGAGCGCCGCCCGCGCGTTCGAAAACACCGAGAACGAAGAGGACCTCACACCGCTCGCCGCCTTCCTTGGCCATGCTTCGCTGGAGGCCGGAGACGCCCAGGCTGACGAACATGAAGACAGCATCCAACTGATGACCTTGCACAGCGCCAAGGGCCTGGAATTCCCGTATGTGTTCCTAGTAGGTATGGAAGAAGGCTTGTTCCCCCACAAGATGAGCCTGGAAGAACCCGGCCGTCTTGAGGAAGAACGCCGCCTGGCCTACGTCGGCATTACCCGCGCCATGCAGAACCTGGTGATGACCTACGCTGAAACCCGACGCCTGTACGGCAGCGAGACCTACAACAAGGTGTCGCGCTTCGTACGGGAAGTGCCGAAAGGCCTGATCCAGGAAGTGCGCCTGTCCAACAGCGTCAGCCGTCCATTCGGGGGTGGCCAGCAACAGAACTCCAGCAGCATGTTTGCCGGTTCTGAAATTCCGGAAACCCAGTTCAGCCTTGGGCAGCAGGTCCGGCATTCGGTGTTCGGCGAAGGCGTGATCCTCAACTTCGAAGGCGCCGGCGCACAGGCACGGGTGCAGGTGAATTTCTCCGAAGGCAGCAAGTGGCTGATGATGGGTTACGCGAAGCTCGAAGCAATCTGACCTGATCGTTTGTGTCGAGGAAACCTGGCGTTACATGAAGGTTATTGGTCCGCCCTTGTTTTTAACGAGCGCGGGCCAATATGTGTAATAAGTCCTACAGACCACTCTGAATCAGTCCTACGCAAAAGCCCGAAACATTATGTCGCTAGCCACTTTCACTACACCTGTGCAACATGGCGCGCGTGCAATCCACAAATGGGAATTCCCTTTATGAAACGTTTTCTTAGCATCGCCATGGCGTTGTGCATCGGCCTGACGATGAGCATCGACGCCAACGCCAAACGCTTCGGTGGCGGCAAAAGTTCAGGTGCGGCACCGACTCACCAGACCAGCCAAATGGCTCCCTCCGCCGGTGCCGGCGGTGCTGCGGCTACCGCAGGCGCAGCCGGTGCTGCCGGTGCTGCCGGTGCTGCTGCCAAGGCCGGCGGTGCTTCGCGCTGGCTGGGCCCTCTGGCCGGTATCGCCGCCGGCGGCCTGCTTGCTTCCATGTTCATGGGCGGCGGCTTCCAGGGCATGCAGATCTTCGACATCCTGATCCTTGCCGTCATCGCCTTCGTGATCTTCCGCTTTATCGCCGCCCGTCGCCGCAAACAGCAGGAGCACCTGGCTCCAGCCGGCGCGCCGATGCAGCGTGAAGTGTTCGAGCAGAAACCAGCCATGGGTTCGATCTTCGGCGGTTCGGCGGCACCTGCTGCCGCCCGTCCGGTGATCAACGCGCCGGCCTGGTTCAACGAAGAGCGTTTCATCGAAGCGGCCCGCAGCCACTTCCAGTCGCTGCAGCAGCACTGGGACGCCAATGAAATGGACAAGATCGCCGAGTTCGTGACCCCGCAACTGCTGGAGTTCCTCAAGCGCGAACGCGCCGACCTGGGCGATGCTTTCCAGTCGACCTATATCGATGACCTGCGCGTGCAGCTCGATGGTGTGGATGATCGCGCCGACAAGACCATCGCCACCCTGACGTTCAGCGGTGTGTCGAAGACCTCGCGCTTTGACCAGGGCGAAGTGTTCAGCGAAAGCTGGAACATGGAACGTCCACAAGGCGACAACCAGCCTTGGCTGGTCGCCGGTATCCGCCAGAACGGCTGATCCCTGCGCGCTTGAGCAAGCAGTTACAAAAAACCCCGGACCTGTCCGGGGTTTTCTATTTCACGGTTGCACTTATAGCGAGCTACTGTATAAAACGCCCCTGTGAACCGCGCCATCTAGCAAGAGGATCCCGGCCGTGGAAGAAATCATCGAACAATTGCGTGAAGCCAACGAACCGGTCCCGGTTCCGCTGGAACTGCCTGACGAAGACCAACTGGTGGAAATCGAGGAACAACTGTTCATCGACATCCCGTTTGTCTTTCGTGAATTCCTGCTGACCGTCAGCGACGTGGTGTACGGCAGCCTGGAGCCGGTGACCGTCACCGACCCGCAATCCCACACCTACCTGCCCGACGTGGCCGCCAACGCTTGGGATGCCGGTGTTGATCGCAGCATGATCCCGATCTGCCAGGACGGCGACGACTACTACTGCGTCGAAGAAGACGGCACCGTGGTGCTGTGGTCCGGCGAAGAAGAACTCGTTACCGAAGAAACCTGGGAATCGGTGTGGCACTGGGCGCGGGACGTCTGGCTCGAAAGCTGATCGCGCAGGTTGTAGTGAGCGAGCTTGCTCGCGCTGGGCTGGGCTGCAACGCAGCCCCCCACTGCCCGTCAGTGCTCCGGCGTATCCTTGTGGTTATCCAGTGTCTCCAGCAAGGCGACCTGCATCCGCGTATGCACGCGGATGAACCACCGCCAGAGCACGGCCGCCACCGCCGCCGCGACCACCGCGACCAGCACCAGCAACTTGTTGGTCGGCAGAATGCTGGCCGACAAGGCTGCCAATAGCACAAAGATCAACAGCAGCGAAAGAATCGGGATCAGTTCGGAAATCACCCGACGCACACGCTGGGTATGCCGCCCGGCCATTTCCGGTTTAACGCTCATCTCCGCCAGCAGCATCGACAGCGCCTTGAGCTTGCGATACGCCGCGATCAAAAACGGCAGCGAAACCAACAACGCCCCACCCCAGATCAACGCCTTCTGCCAGCTGGGGTCGCTGATCCAGCTTTCCAGATATCCACCAATGCGTGCTGCGAAATAACTACCGGCAAAGAAGATCGCCACTACCAGCGCCAGGTTCACCCCCACTTGCAGGATGATTTTGCGGATCATCGACGCCAGCATCGCGCCTTCGCCCTGGGGCTGAATGCTGCGCAGCCACTCGCCATACAGGCCGAACACCCGGCTCATGCGCTTGGGCATTACCGCGGCGATCTTCAATGACAGCGGGTCCGCGCCACGAATCAGGTACGGCGTGAGCAGTGTGGTAATCGCCGAGACCGCCACAGCGACGGGATAGAGGAAATCACTGGTCACCTGCAACGTCATCCCCAGCGCCGCGATGATGAAGGAAAACTCACCAATCTGTGACAGCCCCATGCCCACGCGCAGTGAGGTACGGCCATCGTTGCCGGCGATAAAAGCGCCCAGGCCGCAGGACAGCATTTTGCCCAGCACCACGGCCACGGTGATCACTGCAATCGGCCAGGCGTATTGCAGCAGGATCTGGGGGTCGATCATCAAGCCAATCGCCACAAAGAAAATGGCGCTGAACATGTCGCGCACCGGCTCGATCAAGCGTTCGATCTTAATCAACTGCTTGGATTCGGCCATGATCGCACCGATCAGGAACGCGCCCAGCACCATGCTGTATTCCAGCTTGACCACCAGCAGACAGAACCCGAAACACAGGCCCAGCACGGTGATCAGCAGCATTTCGTTACTTTCAAACTTGGCCACGTAGGCCAGTAGACGCGGCACCAGCAAAATGCCGATGACCAACGCGACGATCATGAACAGCGAAAGCTTGCCGACCGTGGAAAACACCTCGCCGGAACTGACCGTGCCGCTGACCGCAATGCTCGACAGCAAGGCGATAATGCCGATACCGAGGATGTCCTCCACGATCAGCACGCCAAAAATCAGCTGGGCGAAGCGCTGGTCTTTCATCTTCAGGTCATTGAGCGCCTTGACGATGATCGTGGTGGAGGAAATCGCCAGGATCGCGCCGAGGAACAGCGAGTCCATGGTGTTCCAGTCAAACCACTGGCCGATCTCATAACCGATCCAGATCATCAGGATGATTTCCAGGAAGGCCGCGATAAACGCAGTGGCGCCTACCTTGAATAACTTGCGCAGGCTGAACTCCAGGCCCAGGCAGAACATCAGGAAAATCACCCCCAGCTCAGCGAGGGTCTTGATGGTGTCTTCGTCGTGGATCAGACCGAACGGCGGGGTGTGCGGGCCGATGATAAAGCCGGCGACGATGTAGCCCAGCACGACCGGCTGCTTCAGCCGGTGGAACAGCACGGTGACCACCCCAGCCACCAGCATGATCACGGCCAAGTCCTGGATAAAGCTGATGGCGTGCATGGCGAGGGGCTCCTTGAGGGTACCGGCGCTTTTCCCACTTCCGCTCGCGCTGCTGAAATTTCGCTAAGTTCGGAAGGAAAAGTCTGCCTTGATCGTAAGAAATGCCCTGAGATGGGCTTTTGAAGGTTAACACCGCGACTTCCGACAGAAAGCCGGTGCAATATATGGAAACAGATCGGTAGAAGCGTGACGGCAAGCTGCCCAGCGGCGTCCCGTTAGGGATGGCGCTGCAAAGATTCCAGCACCCACAGAGGTGCCTCCCCCAACCAATGCCTAGAACCCGTGAGTGTGCTATGGAACCCGGAAACGCCCAGCTGTCGATGACGGTATTGATGACCCCAGATATGGCCAACTTCTCCGGCAATGTCCATGGCGGCACGCTGCTCAAGTACCTCGACGAAGTGGCCTACGCCTGCGCGAGCCGTTATGCCGGCCGCTATGTCGTCACGTTGTCGGTGGACCAGGTGATTTTCCGCGAGCCGATCCATGTCGGCGAACTGGTGACGTTCCTCGCATCGGTCAACTACACCGGCAACACCTCGATGGAGGTGGGCATCAAGGTGGTGACCGAGAACATCCGCGAGCGCTCGGTGCGCCATACCAACAGCTGCTTTTTCACCATGGTGGCGGTGGACGACCAGCGCAAACCGGCGCCCGTTCCGCCGCTGCAACCGCACAACAGCGAAGACAAGCGCCGCTTCGTGCAGGCCCAGCAGCGCCGGCAGATCCGCCAGGAGCTGGAGAAGCGCTACCAGGAAATCAAGGGCTAAAACGCTGACAATCCCTGTGTGTAAACCCGATCAACTGTGGGAGCTGGCTTGCCTGCGATGCAAGCACCTCGGTATGTCAGTTACACCGTAGTGATGCTATCGCAGGCAAGCCAGCTCCCACACAAGCTGCTCCCACATTTTTGGTCTGTGTCGTTACAGACCGATCGGCGTGGCCTCGAACCGTACGCGAGGATGGGCGATGCGGTCCTGGGCGCGCACCAGCTCCAGCTCGTAACTGGCGCAGGCCTGGGTTTCCAGCAGTACTTCATGCACCGCTGCGGCGGCGAACTCAAAGGCGGCCAGCAGGCTATCGCCCAACAGCACGCGTGCCAGGAACAGGCCCGACGTCAAATCGCCCACGCCCACCGGCTGACGCGGGAACGCCAACAGCGGCCGGCGCAGGTGCCAGCTGCCTTCGGCTGTCACCAGCAGCATCTCGAAACCGTCCGGCAGCTTGCCGGGGTAGTCCAGATGTTTAACCAGTACGGCCTTTGGGCCGCGCGCCAGCAAAGCCTTGGCCATGGCCAGGCAGTCGAATAGCGATTGCGGCTTGCGCCCGGCAAAACTGTCCAGTTCCAATTGGTTAGGGCACAGGAAATCGGCCATGGCCACGGCTTCATCCAGCAGGAAATCGCTGACTTCCTGGGGCACGATGCAGCCTTTTTCCGGATGGCCCATCACCGGGTCGCACACGTACAGGGCCTTGGGGTTGATCGCCTTGATGCGCGCTACGCCGGTCAGGATCGCCCGGCCCTGGGCCGCACTGCCCAGGTAGCCGGACAGCACGGCGTCGCAGTTGCCCAGCTCGCCGATTGCCGCAATGCCTTCCACCAGCGCCGGAATCTGCTGCGGCGCCAACACTTCGCCTGCCCATTGGCCATACTGAGTGTGGTTGGAGAACTGCACCGTGTTCAACGGCCAGACGTTCACCCCGACCCGCTGCATGGGGAACACGGCGGCGCTGTTTCCGGCGTGGCCAAAAACCACATGAGATTGGATCGCAAGCAGATGAGGTGTGCGTTTCATGCGGGAGATTTCCGTAAAGCCGTTGAAATTCTGGCCGCGCAGTATGCGACTAAACGCAGCCTGTACGACAGACCGGCGACACAGTTAAGCTGCTCTCACTTTGTTGGAGTCTTTTCGCATGCTGACCCTGGGAAACATGTTCGTGTTGATGCTGCTGGCGACCGGCGCCGCCTGGGTGTGGCACAACCACGGCCTGCGCGAGCGGGCGCTGGAGCGGGTCAAGCAGCACTGCGCCAAGCTCGACATCGAACTGCTGGACGGCGCAGTGGCGCTCAAGCGCATCGGCTTTGTGAAGGACGCCAATGGTCGGCGGCGGCTGGCGCGCATCTACAACTTCGAGTTCACCGTGACCGGCGAAGCCCGCCATCCGGGGACCATCACCCAGTTCGGCGCCCACAGTGCGCAAATCGAACTGGCGCCCTACCCTTTCGAGATCAAGACGCCGCTGCCCAGCGCCGAAGTGATCGAGCTGAGCCAGTGGCGCCAGGACCACGGCACCAAGAACCGTCAGTAACGGCAGGCGGCCAGTGCGGTCTGCAAGGCGTCCACGTCCTGTGGGTTGCTGAAGATCAATTCGATACGTGAATCGCGGCGCCATTCGCTGGGCTGCCAGATGGGCACGTCGTTATCCACAGCGTTGGCGCTGATCCAGCCTTCGGGGTTGTGGATAACCAGCTTGGCGCGGCGCCAGTCAAGGCTTGCGAGCCACTGATGCAGACGCCGTGCGTCGAATTGCTGGCTCGGGTGCCAGCGCCAGCCGATACTCCAGCCGCCTTCCTGAGCCTGGCTCAGGCAAATAGGCAGAGACGAATTGCTCCAGATCGCCGGCATTGGCGCGAGTCCTTCGGGCACGGCGAAGTTATCCACAGCGGTGCGAGCCTGAGCGTTCAGGCCAGGCAATTGCTCAAGCGGCAACTGCGCCTGGCGCGTCCAGTAAAGCGGACAATCGGGTAATTGCCGTTCGACGGCCTGGCGCTGTGCGGCGTCCAGCGCTTCATCCTTGTTCAATACCAACAGACCTGCACTTGCCAGCGCTTGCTGTTGGGCTTGCGGTAAAGGTTTGCCTGCTGCCAGGGCTTGCGCATCCAGCACCATCACGCAAGGTTGCACGGCCAGCACTGTCTGCCACGGCGCTTCTCGCAATTGCCTGAGCAACTGCGCCGGATGACCCAGGCCCGACGGTTCGATAAACAGCCGGTCGGGCTTGGCCTTACGCAACAACCGTCCAAGTCCCACCTGGAACGGTGCGCCATTCACACAGCACAAGCAGCCTCCAGCGACTTCGCCCAAGGCAATGCCGTCGTCATCTTGGGTGAGCAAGGCGGCGTCCAGGCCGATCTGTCCGAACTCGTTGATCAGCACGGCCCAGCGCTCGTGCGCAGGACGTTGGGCGAGCAGGTGCTTGATGAGGCTGGTCTTGCCGGCGCCCAAGGGGCCGGCGATCACGTGGGTGGGAATGTTCTGCAGCATGGGGGCGTCATTCAGGCCGTGTAGAGCCTTTGATCCTACGCGGTTATGCGAGCCAATCCAGTGTCAGGATCAAGCGGCGCTCATCAGCCTTGAGGGCTGGCGAACGGTGAATCAAACCGTGGCCTTCGTTACCGTGCCATTTGGTGCCTTTGAGCAGGGCGACTTCGCCGCACTGGATCTGCTCGATACGGTCGGTGGGCTCGGCGTCCGGCTGACCGAGCGTGCGACGGTCCATGACGCCTTCACGCAACCATTGGCTGCCGATTCCGGCATAGGTGGTGATCAGCCGCACCGGCACATGGTCAACGTGAAAACGCGGGCACATGGCCTTATCCAGCAACCGCAGGCGCACGCCGATACGCTTGGCACCCAACAGACAGGCGAACGCGCTGACCAGCCACGACACATCAGCGACAAAACCATCATAGCCTTCAAGATCGCGGCAATTGCACGCCAACCCCTGCAAGTTGGGTACGGCGTCCTCACTATTGAGTTCTATGACCATGGAATCGGCCAACGGCTCATTGAGCGCCACCAGCAAGGCGCCAAACTCAGCGATATGCAGTGGTAATTGGCGCTGCCACACCGCCAGGTTGACGCCGTCTTCAAGGATGTCGGACAGCGCCAGCGGGGTTTCCCCACGCGTCTGGCGAATCACGGGGCGCAGGGCAATCACCGGGGCCAACATCAGGCTGCCTCTTCAAACCAAGGGCCAAAGGGATCGGCCAGCAGCCGCCAGCCTTCGACGCCCTGAGCCATTTCTTCATCGTTGAGCAAGCAGGCATCCAGCTCGGCGCGCATTTGCGCAAAGTCGATATTCTGCCCGATAAACACCAGTTCCTGGCGGCAGTCGCCGGTGCTCAGTTGCCAATTGCCCATGATCGCCGCGACGCTTTCCTCGTCCTGGGGCCACTGGCTTTTCGGTACAAAGCGCCACCAGCGCCCGGCAAACCCATGGCGCATCAAGCCTCCGGCCTGGGACCAACTGCCGGCGTCCTGGTGCTTGCTGGCCAGCCAGAAAAAGCCCTTGGAGCGCAGCAGTTTGCCGTTGACCCAAGGCCGGTCAATGAAATCGAAAAAACGCTGGGGGTGAAAGGGACGGCGAGCGCGGTAAGCGGTGGAAGCAATGCCGTATTCCTCGGTTTCCGGCACATGCTCACCGCGCAATTCCTGCAACCAGCCCGGGGCCTGAGCGGCGCGTTCGAAGTCGAAACGCCCGGTGTTGAGGATCTTGTCCAGCGGCACTTCGCCCATGACCATCGGGATAATTTCCGCCTGGGCATTCAGCCGCTCAAGGATCGCGGTCAGCTCTTCGCGTTCGCGGCTGCTGATCAGGTCAATCTTGCTGATGAGGATCACATCCGCGAATTCGATCTGCTCGATCAACAGGTCGGTGATAGAGCGCTCGTCTTCTTCGCCGAGGGTTTCGCCGCGTGAGGCCAGGCTTTCTGCAGCCTGGTAGTCGAGCAAAAAGTTCATGCCGTCGACCACGGTGACCATGGTGTCCAGGCGTGCGATATCGGCCAGGCTTTGTTCGTTTTCATCACGAAAGGTGAACGTTTCAGCCACCGGCAAGGGTTCGGAAATGCCGGTGGACTCGATCAGCAGGTAATCGAAGCGGCCTTCCTTGGCGAGCTTTGCGACTTCTTCCAGCAAGTCCTCGCGCAAGGTGCAGCAGATGCAGCCGTTGCTCATCTCCACCAGCTTTTCTTCGGCACGGTTGAGAGTGACATCGCGCTGGACTTCGCTGCCGTCGATGTTGATTTCGCTCATGTCGTTGACGATCACCGCGACTCGAAGGTTTTCGCGGTTGCGCAGGATGTAGTTGAGCAACGTGCTTTTACCGGCGCCGAGAAAGCCGGATAACACAGTAACGGGGAGACGGTTGGGCATCAGGTCATTCTCATCAGGTCGCCGGTCGGGCCAGGCTGTGTGTTTATGTTATAGTATAACGACACAAATTAGCCAACCCTCTTGTTCGTCACGACAAAGGGCGCAATGCTTGCGAACCCTCCCGGCGTCGAGTAACCCCATGAAATACCTGGTGTGCGCCCTACTCCTATTGGCAACCGCAGGCACTGCCTGCGCCCAGGCACCCAGCCTGCTGGCAAAGTGCACACGCAGCGCTAACCTGCTGGCCTGCGTTGATCCGTTGGGTAATGCCTACAGCGTGGCGACGGTGGGCAACACCACGTATTTGCGCGGGTACGAATTGATCGGCAACCGCTATTGGGCCCAAACCAACAGCCGCTACGGGCAGCTGACGTTCTTCACCGGGCTGGCGTCGGATGGTGAGGCGTGGGTCGGCTACACACGGCGCGTGGGCTGGACCACCCTCAACCGTTTTTCCAGTTCGGGTGGCGCCAGCGCCAAGTTCACCTGCAGCCGCGTGACCGGCTGTTAGACCTGGGCGTTCTTCTGTTCCTGCACCCACGCCAGGTAGCTGTTCATCGGTGGGTTCTTCTGGAAATACTTTTTCAGGCCTTCGAACAGGCCGTCGGCAACCGCCTGTTGATGACGCGCGGTCACCAGGCGTGCGCTGTCTCGTGCATTGGAGATAAACCCGGTTTCCACCAGGATTGATGGCACATCAGGTGACTTGAGCACCGCAAACCCGGCCTGTTCCACGCGCTTCTGATGCAGGCTGGTAATACCTTCGAGGCTGCCGAGGATCGAGCTGCCCAGTTGCAGGCTGGAGGCGATGGTGGCGTTCATCGACATGTCCAGAATGACGCCGGCCAGCATCGGGTCCTTGTCCTTCAAATTGAGCAGACTGGTGGCACCCAGCAAATCCGCGCCGTTTTCCCGTTGCGCCATAAACCGCGCGGTGGCGGACGTCGCGCCGCCTTCGGACAAGGCATACACCGAAGCGCCAGAAGCGGTGATGCGCGGTGCGGCATCCGCATGCACCGAGATGAACATATCGGCATTGTGTTTGTGGGCAATTTCTACCCGCTTGCGCAGGGGGACGAAGAAGTCATCGTTGCGCACCAACTTCACGTCAAAGCCCTTCTCGCGCTTCAAGCGTTTGGCCAACAGTTGGGCGATGGACAACACCACGTCTTTCTCGCGCTGGCCCTTGGAGCCAACGGCTCCGGGGTCCTTGCCGCCGTGGCCGGGGTCGACCACCACAATAATGTCGCGCTTGGGGCGCGCTTTATCCACCAAGGGCGCCGGTTGGGCCGCGATTTGACGAGGCGCCTGGGTGGCGCTGGTCAGGTCCAGCACCAGGCGATGGCCTTGGCCATCCTGAGGCGGCAGTAGAAAGCTGTTGAGCTGCATCGGCGCGGCCAGGTCCAGCACAATGCGTGTATCGCCTTTGCCAAAATGCCCCGAACGGATCGAAGTGATGCCGCTGTTCGTCAACGCCAACTGCGAGAAATCACCACTGAGCCCGGCACCACTCAAGTCGATGATCAGGCGCTCCGGCGCGCTCAGGGTAAAGGTCTTGTATTGCACCGGCCCGCTGAGGTCGAACACCAGTCGCAGCTTATCGTCCGAGCGCCACAGGCGAGCGTTGCGAATCTGCGTGGCTGACGCCGCGAAAGGCAAGGTGAACAGAGGGCTGGCCAAGAGCAGGTTAAGAAGCTGACGTCTGTGCATGACAAATACCGCAAGTGAAGGAGCTTCCCTACTCGACATGACTGAAAAAAGGCTGGACAGAATATTCATCGTCGATCGTATTGTTATACTATAACATGTCCAATTATTACCAACGATGGACCTGCCTATGAATGCGCTGACTCTGCCGGATATCGCCGCGCAGGCTTCACGCCAAGCCTTGCCACTGGATTGGGTTGGCATGTGCGGCATCGCCCTGCCGATCCTGATTGACGGCCAGCGCCTGGCTGCCACCGCCGATGCCGGCGTGAGCCTGGACGATGGCACCGCCCGTGGCATTCATATGTCACGCCTGTACCTGGCGCTGGAGATGCTCGACCAACAGCCGCTTACGCCTGCACTTCTGCGTAATGTACTGCAGCGTTTTCTCGACAGTCATGAAGGTTTATCTAATAACGCGTACCTGCGGATTCACACCGACCTGCTGCTCAAACGTGCGGCGCTGGTCAGCCCGCTGGCCGGCTGGAAAAGCTACCCGGTGAGTGTCGAGGCGCGGCTGGAAAACCAGATGTTCCACGTGGAACTAAAAATTGACGTTACCTACTCTTCAACCTGCCCCTGCTCCGCTGCCCTTGCCAGGCAATTGATTCAGCAGCAATTTATCGATGATTTCGCCAACACGCCGTTGCAGCATGAAGAGGTGTTGACTTGGCTCGGCAGCGCTGGCGGCATCGTCGCCACGCCCCACAGCCAGCGCAGCAGCGCGCGGCTGCATGTTCAACTTCAGGGCGAGCAACTGCCGCTTACAGAATTGATCGATAACGTCGAAGCCGCCCTTGGCACCGCCGTCCAAACCGCCGTCAAACGCGCGGACGAACAAGCCTTCGCTCTGGCCAACGGTCAGAACCTGATGTTCTGCGAAGACGCCGCCCGCCGCCTCCACCTCGCCTTGAAACGCTCGGATGCCATCAAAGCCTTCCACCTGAAAGTGATCCACGCCGAAAGCCTGCACGCGCACGATGCCGTGGCTGAAAGCCGCTGGACGAGAGACCCTGCATGATCACCTGCACCGCTTTGCGCTGGGGCGCCCCCGGCCAACCGCTGACACCGCCGATTGATCTCAAGCTGGAAAAAGGCAGCCTCACCGGCGTTATCGGCGCCAACGGCACGGGCAAAAGTAGCCTGCTCAAGGTCATCGCCGGCCTGCAAAAGCCCCTGGCCGGCAACGTCAGCGTCGATGTTCCACGGCGCGGCGGACTGTCGTTCCTGCCGCAGCAGCAACACTTGGACCGCCAGTTCCCCATCAGCCTGCAAGCGTTGGTTGCCGCCGGTTTTTGGGGCACTCAACTCAGCCCGCAGCAACGCGCCCAGCGACTTGATGCGGTCCTGGCAGACTGGTGCCTCGTCGGTCTGGAACAGCGCCCATTGATGGCGTTGTCCGGTGGCCAATTGCAACGCGCCCTGCTCGCCCGTATGAGTCTGGCCGAAACACCGGTGCTGCTGCTCGACGAGCCTCACGCCGCCCTCGACGAAGAAGGCCAGGCGCTGTGCTGGCAACACATTCACGCCTGGCACGCGCAAGGCCGCACAGTAGTCGTTGTCTGCCATGACCTCGCGTCCGTGCGCCACCACACGCAGCAGGTGGTGCAGATCAAAAGCACCGGCTGCGTATTCGGCCCGAGCAAAGCGCTGATCCGCCCGCAACCTCAAATGCAGGTAGCCTGATGCACGTCGCCGCCCAGCTGTGGATGCCCTTCCTCGACTTCGTCTTCATGCGCCGCGCGTTGATCGGCGGCCTGGTACTCGCCTGCAGTACCGCGCCGCTGGGAGTGTTTCTGATCCTGCGGCGCATGAGCCTGATCGGTGACGCCGTGGCCCACGGCATCCTGCCCGGCGCCGCCCTGGGGTTCTGGTTCGCCGGCCTGAGTTTGCCCGCGCTGACCATTGGCGGCCTGGGCGCGGGGCTGAGCATGGCCGGCCTGTCGGCCTGGATCACCCGTCGCACCGGACTGCGCGAAGACGCCAGCCTGGCGGCCATTTACCCCATCTCCCTCGCCGCTGGCGTGCTGATCCTCGGCATCGCCGGCAAACGCCTGGACCTGCTGCATCTGTTGTTCGGCTCCGCCCTGGCCGTGGACGAAACCACCCTCACCGGCATGCTCTGGGTATGCGGGTTCAGCCTGATCGTCATGGCCGCGATCTACAAACCGCTGCTACTGGACACACTCGACCCCCTGTTCCTGCGAACCGTCAGCCGACTCGGCCCCTTGGCCCATGGGCTGTTCCTGACGCTGGTGGTGCTGAACCTGGTGATCGGCTTCCAAGCGATCGGCGCCTTGATGGTGGTGGGGCTGATGATGCTGCCGGCCATCGCTTCACGTTTCTGGAGCCGGCGCCTGCCGGTGTTGATCGCGGTATCGGCGGTGCTGGGATGCCTGTCGGTATGGCTGGGTTTGTTGCTGTCGTTCTATTACTCGTTGCCCAGCGGCCCGGCCATCGTGCTGGTAGCTGGCGCCGGGTATCTGCTGTCCGTGGTCTTCGGTCCGGTGCATGGCTTGCTGCGCCGCCCGCCCTTGCTTACATCCCAATGAGGTGTTTCCCGATGCGCGCTCTATTCGTGCTGTTCAGTCTCGTCCTGTCGTTATCGACGGCTCAGGCCGCAGACAAGCTCCAGGTGGTCACCAGCTTCAGTATTCTCGATGACATCACTCATCAGATCGGCGGCGATCACATCCAGATCAGCAACATGGTCGGCCCCGATGCCGACGCCCATACCTACGAGCCAACGCCGGACGACGCCAAAGCGCTGCTCAAGGCCAACGTGATCATCAAGAATGGCCTGGGTTTCGAGCCCTGGCTGGATCGCCTGGTGGCCAGCACCGAAACCAAAGCCACCGTGATCACCGCCAGCAAAGGCGTGATCTCCCACACCATGGATGAAGACGGCGAGACCATTGCCGACCCGCACGCCTGGCACAACCTGGCCAACGCGCAAATCTACGTGAACAACATCACCAAGGCGTTGATCGCGGCCGACCCGGCCAATACCGCCGACTACCAGCGCAACAGCCAGACCTACCTGAAACAGATCTACCGCCTGCTCGCCGAAGCCAAGGCCAAGTTCGCTGCATTGCCACCCGGCAATCGCCGCATCGTCACCTCCCATGACGCCTTTGGTTACCTGGGCCAGGCCTATGGCATCGAGTTTCTGGCGCCCCAAGGCCTGTCCACCGAACGTGAGCCGTCCGCCGCCGAAGTGGCCGAGCTGATCACGCAGATCCGCAAAGACAAAGTCAAAGCCGTGTTCATGGAAAACATCAAGGACTCGCGCCTGCTCAAGCAGATCGCTGACGAAAGCGGCGCGCAGATCGGCGGCACGCTCTACTCGGACGCCCTCGCCGCAGAAGGCCCGGCCAGCACTTTTATCGGGTTGTTCGAATACAACATCAATACCTTGTGCGCCGCGTTGGCCAAGCCATGATCCGCAAGAACCCCTCCGGCGATCTGCCGGTCATTGCCGAATCGGCCTACGTCGACAAGACCGCAATCATCTGCGGCAAGGTGATCATCGGCGAGAATGTTTTCGTCGGCCCGTACGCGGTGATCCGCGCCGACGAAGTCGATGCCAGCGGCGCCATGGACCCGATTACCATCGGTGCCAACTCCAACATCCAGGACGGCGTGGTCATTCACTCCAAATCCGGCGCAGCGGTGACGATCGGAGAGTTCACCTCCATCGCCCACCGTTCCATTGTCCATGGGCCGTGCAGCGTCGGCGACCGCGTGTTTATCGGCTTCAACAGCGTGCTGTTCAACTGCGTGGTGGGCGACGGCTGCGTAGTGCGCCATAACTCGGTGGTCGACGGGCGCGATTTACCCACCGCGTTCTATGTGCCCTCCACCACCCGCATCGGGCCCAACACCGACCTGTCGCAATTCCCACCCGTGAGCGTCAGCGCCTCGGAGTTTTCTGAAGACGTGGCACGCACCAACGTCGATCTGGTCCGCGGCTACAAAGCCCTGCAAAACGAGTTCTGAACCATGAGCCGCCTGCTGATCCGCAACGCCCGCCTGGTGAATGAAGGCCAGGAATTCGACGCCGATGTACTGATCGCCAACGGTCGCATCGAGAAGATCGCCGGCAGCATCGAAGGCTGCACTGCGCCCGTCGCTATCGACGCCCAGGGCCAATGGCTGCTGCCGGGCATGATCGACGACCAAGTGCACTTTCGCGACCCTGGCGCGCCGGACAAAGGCAGCTTCTACAGCGAATCGCGCGCGGCGGTGGCCGGTGGCATCACCAGTTTCATGGACATGCCCAACACCCAACCGGCCACCCTGACCCTGGAAGCCCTGGCCGGCAAAAAACGCCGCGCCGCCCTGCACTCGGTGGCCAACTATGGCTTTCACTTCGGCGTGAGCAACGACAACCTCGACACCGTCGCCGCGCTCGACCCGCGGGAGGTGGCCGGGGTCAAAGTGTTCATGGGCGCCTCGACCGGCAACATGCTGGTGGACGATCCACGCATCCTGGAACGCCTGTTCGCCCAGGTCCCCACCATTCTGTTGGCCCACTGCGAACACACGCCGAGCATCCAGGCCAACGAACTGCGCCTGCGCGAGCGCTTCGGTGAGCAGATTCCCGCCGTTGCGCACCCACTGATCCGCGATGCCGAAGCGTGCTATCGCTCGTCGTCCCTTGCGGTGGAATTGGCCAAGCGCCATGGCACACGCCTGCACGTGCTGCACCTGACCAGCGCGCGCGAATTGAGCCTGTTCGAGGACAAGCCGTTGGCGCAAAAACGCATCACCGCGGAAGTCTGCGTGCACCACTTGCTGTTTGATGACCGCGACTATCACCGCCTCGGCCATCAGATCAAATGCAACCCGGCGATCAAGACCCGCGCCGACCGCGACGCACTGCGCCTGGCCTTGCTGGGTAATCGTCTGGATGTGATTGGCACGGACCATGCGCCGCATACCTGGGCGCAAAAACAGAAGGGTTATCGTGAAGCGCCCTCGGGTTTGCCCCTGGTGCAACACGCCCTGCCAGCGTTGCTGGAACTAGTCGCCGACGGGCTGCTGCCATTGACCACCCTGGTGGCGAAAACCAGTCACCGGGTGGCCGACCTGTTCGCCATCCCGGATCGGGGTTATCTACGCGAAGGTTATTGGGCCGACCTGGTGTTGATCAAAGCAGAGCCCGCAGGCAAACCGGTCAGCAGCCAACCGATCCTCGCCCGCTGCGGCTGGACGCCTTTCGCTGAGCGCAGCTTTCGCCACAGCGTCAGCACCACGCTGGTCTCCGGCCACCTGGCTTGGCACAACGGCCAGGTGGTCGACAGTTGCCAGGGCTTGGCGCTGCATTTCTTGCGTTAAGCGCGCGGCTTGACCGTACCGCAGTTGTTGCCCAGCCATTGGGCATGGGTGTCCAGGCTGCCCTTCTGCTGGATGCCGGTGGCATTGAAGGTGCCGTTGACGGTGGTGGTGAATTCTTTTTGGCTCTGGAACGTAGCGACGCCGGTGCCCTGGGCTTTGGGGCAACTGAAGCGGAATTTCCACTGATTGCCGGTCTTGTCGGTCACTTCCTGCTTGCAGCCCGATTGCGGGTCAGTCAAGGGGATCGAATCCGAAGCGACCTGCGCCGGGGTGAGGCACACCTGCACGCCTTTACCGGCCATGGTGATGCCTTGCTTTTCGAGCATGGCGCGCTGTTCGGGGGTCATCTGTTGCTTGAGCTGACCGAGGATCAGCGACAGGTCCGGCAGGTCTTGGTTATCGACTTTCATATTGCTGCTGGTCAATTCCCACAAACCCGGCGCCAGCATCTGCGCCTGCGCCGCCACCGGCAGCGACAACCCAATAACCATGGCTAAAGACAGCAAGCGAGCATTCATCGGGTAACTCCTGGGGTAATTGTTGGCGTTAGACGCTGCAAAGGTGCCAGTGTTGCACGGCAAATAAAATAGCGACATTCCTCACCAGACATGGTCTGTTAAGCACTGGATTGCCTGGAGTACCGTCGTCCATGGATTTCTTTGGCCCGCACCTGCTCGCCTACTTCATCGCCACGCTGCACTTTCTGGGGACCCTCGCCGCGATTCATGCGGTGCTGACCGTCAGGACCGCCCAAGGCTCGATCGCGTGGGCCTTGTCACTGATGTTCATGCCTTACCTCACGCTGATCCCCTACCTGATTTTCGGCCGCAGCACGTTCGACGCTTATATCCAGGCGCGTCGCCAGGCCAACCAGGAGATGCACAAAGCGATCACCGCATTGAACTGGCGCCCGTGGGTCGAGGAAGCGCTCGCCGCGCGAAACTCCAACGCCTACGCCTCCCTGCGCGCCATGCCCAAACTGGGACGCATGCCGTGCCTGGCGAACAATGAAGTGCGCCTGTTGATCAATGGCGAAGCGACCTTCAGCGCAATCTTCGACGCCATTCGCAGCGCCAGAACCGCCGTACTCTTCCAGTTTTTTATCATTCATGACGATGAACTCGGCCGGCAACTGCACGCCCTGTTGAAGGAAAAAGCCGCCCAAGGCGTCGCCATCTACGTGCTGTACGACCGCATTGGCAGCCACGCCCTGCCCCATCGCTACGTGCAGTCGTTGCGTGAAGCCGGCGTGCATATCAAGGCATTTGCCACCCGCAGTGGCTGGCTCAATCGCTTCCAGGTCAACTTCCGCAACCACCGCAAGATCGTGGTGGTGGACGGCATCACCGGGTTTGTCGGCGGGCATAATGTCGGCGATGAATACCTGGGCAAAAAGCCGCCACTGGCGCCATGGCGCGATACCCACGTGCGGGTCGCAGGCCCTGTGGTGGCGTGCTTGCAGGAGTCGTTTGCCGAAGACTGGTTCTGGGCCGCGCGCGAGTTGCCGCCGCTGATCCTGCCGGACGCTTACCCCGAGGACGGCGTGCTCTGCCAGTTGCTCGCCAGCGGCCCTGCCGACCCGTATGAAACGTGCTCGCTGTTTTTCGTCGAAGCCATCCATGCGGCGACCGAACGCGTATGGATCACCAGCCCGTATTTCATCCCCGACGAAGCCGTATTCGCCGCCCTGCGCCTGGCAGTCTTGCGCGGTGTCGACGTGCGCCTGCTGCTGCCGTCACGCCCGGATCACCGCATCGTCTATGCCGCCTCCAGCCTTTACGCCATCGAAGCGGTGCGGGCTGGCGTGCGGGTGTTCCGCTATACGCCGGGCTTTTTGCATCAGAAAGTGGTGCTGGTAGACAGCGAAATCAGCGCCATCGGCAGTGCGAACATGGACAACCGTTCGTTCCGCCTGAATTTCGAAGTGATGTTGTTGACGGTCGACGCCGCCTTCGCCAAAGAAGTGGAGCAGATGCTGCTGGACGACTTCGCGCACGCCCATGAAGTCAGCCATAAAGAAAGCCGCGAAACCCGCCGCCTTCAACAACTGGGCATGCGGGTGGCGCGGCTTATTTCACCGATTCTGTGATAGACAATGGGTAACTGACTGTGGGAGCTGGCTTGCCTGCGATGGCGGTGTATCAGTCAACTCATCCGGTTCTGACACACCGCCATCGCAGGCAAGCCAGCTCCCACATTTATGTCTCCTGCGTTATGAGATCAGCGATAGATATCCTCCCGCGTCCACGGCAGTTCATGGCTGCCATCGGCATGGGGTTTCACCGCCAGAATCTGGTGCAGGTTGATCCAGCCACGCGCAAACGCATAGGCGCACCCGGCCAGGTACAGCCGCCAGATACGCAACGCTTGTTCAGGCACCATTTTCGCTGCCGCTTCCAGGTTGTCTTCCAGGCGCTCGCTCCAATGGTCCAGGGTGCGCGCGTAGTGCAGGCGCAGGCTTTCAACGTCGACCACTTCCAGCCCGACTTCGCTGATTTCGGCCGTCATCATCGCCAGGTGCGGCAGTTCGCCGTTGGGGAACACATAACGCTCGATGAACTCACCGGCGCCGCGGCCTACAGGGCGGCCATCGGTGTGCTTGGCGGTAATGCCATGGTTCATCACCAGGCCGCCTTCGCGTACCGCGCCGAACAGCGTCCGGCAGTACTGCGCCAGGTTGGCGTGGCCGACGTGCTCGAACATGCCCACGCTGACCACTTTGTCGAATCGGCCGTCTTGCGGCAGGTCGCGGTAGTCGAGCAACTGCAGGTCCACCTGGTCTTCCAGGCCTTCGGCTTTCACCCGTTCCCGGGCCAGTGCCAACTGTTCCTTGCTCAGGGTGATGCCGAACACCTTCACCCCGAATTCCCGCGCGGCAAAACGCGCCAACCCGCCCCAGCCACAGCCGACGTCGAGCAAATACTCGCCCGGCTGCAACCGCAACTTGCGGCACAGGTGGCGGAATTTGTCTTGTTGCGCCTGGTCGATGGATTCGCTGCCGGTTTCGAAATAACCGCAGGAGTACGCCATGTCCTGGTCCAGCCACAGCTGATAGAACTCGTTGGACAGGTCGTAGTGATAGGAAATGGCCGCTGCGTCGGTGGCCTTGTCGTGGAGCGAGCGTACCGGGCGGCTACCCTCGTCGTCTTCGACCAAGGCGTGGCTCAATTCATCACATACGCGGATGACTTCGGAGATAGAGCCTTCCAGCTCCAGCTTGCCCTCGACGAAGGCTTCGCCCAGTGAGTCGAGCGTTGGATGGGTCAGCCTGGTCACGACCGTGGGGTCCTTCACCACGATGGTCACACTGGGCTCGGGGCCCAAGTTGAATTCATGGCCGTCCCAGAGTCGAAGACGCAGCGGTAGCTGAAGATTCTGTAAGGCCGGTGGAAGTTGCGCGAGCATGAGTAGTCCCCCCCTTGTTTCAGACGTCTGAAATGAGGGTAGACCATCCGCAGACAAAGTAGGAGGCTATCGATTGATAGCGTCTTTCTATGCAGCGCGGCGCTCGAGCAGGCCTTCGTGGATCCACTGTTTCAGCCACGTGACCGCCTGCAATGGCGCACCCTCTGCGTAAGTGACTGCCAACTCGGCGCACAGTTCGGCGAAGTTCCAGCCGGTGGTCGCCATCCCCACCAGAGCGCTGGCTTCGGCGGGCTCCAGGCTGCGGTAATGGCACACACGCTGATGGCGCCATACCAGGCAAGTCTGCGCCGAGTCCAAGGCCTGGCTCCCAGGGAATTCGAACTCGTCCTTGCTGGCACGCCAGATCGCAACGCTGTTGAAATGGCAGGGCACCCGCTGTACCGACGGCGCCAGCCTCACCTGCAACATCGGCCAAGCTTGGGGAGACAACAACACCATGTCGTCGAGCGTGAGTGGTTCTCCCTGCTGCGCATCAAACGCCAGGGTAAACGCCCACTCCAACCGCGCCAGTTCCGCCAGCGGCGCACTTTGCGCCGCCACCAGGTGCTCCAGGATAAACGCGGGAAAACGCTCGCCCAGCCAGCGCAGGCTGTAATGGGCCGATGGGTAACGGCGCACGTAGGCCTCGGTCAGCGCAGCGAATTCATCATCGCCCAGCCAGTAAAGAACCGCGCTGAAGTCATGCCGCAAAACTTCCTGCAGCCGCGAGAGATAAGCATTGTGGTAGATCGCCAGGCCTGTGCCCACGTCCAGCGTCGGGCCGCCCAGCAGGGTGGCGGCGAAGCCACCGCTGGCGGTCGGCGTTTCGGCCAGCAGGTGTTGTTCAAAGGCCAACTGCCAATCGGTCAGGCGCATGACTGTCTCCTGGCCAGGGCCGTCGCGCCCAATTGGCGGGCCTTGTTCAACTCGGTGAGCAACGCCTCGAAAGGCGGGAAATGATCGTCGAGCTCCAGCAGCGTCGACACCGGCCCAAGATGCTCAAGCGTCTGTTGATAGAGCGCCCACACCGGATCACAGACAGGATGATCATGGGTATCGACCACGTAGTCGCCATAATCCATATGCCCTGCCAGATGCAGCTGGCGGATGCTGCCGGGCGGCAGGTTGCGGATAAAGGTCCACGCGTCGAAGCCATGGTTACGCGAGCTGACATACACGTTATTGACGTCCAGCAACAGCTCGCATCCCGACAGGTGAGCCAAGGCATTGAGGAATTCCCACTCGGTGAATTCGTCCGCCTTGGCGCGCACATAACTGGAGACGTTTTCCAGCACCAGCGGGCGTTGCAACACGTCCTGCACGTGTCGCACGCGGGCGGCCACGTGGTAGAGGCTTTCTTCGGTGTAAGGCAGCGGCAGCAGGTCATGCAACTGATGGGCACTGCCGCGGCTCCAGCACAGGTGATCGGAGATCCACGCGGGCTGGATACGCTCGGCGAGCTGCTTGATCTGCTTCAGGTAATCGGTATCGAGGGCGTGGGGGCCGCCGATGGACAGGGACACACCGTGCATCACAAGGGGGTAGCGCTCGGCGATCGCATCCAGGTAGTACAAGGCCTTGCCGCCCTGCACCAGATAATTCTCGGAGATCACCTCGAACCAATCCACGGGCGGTAATTGCTCAAGAATCTGTTCGTAGTATTCGTTGCGTAAACCCAGGCCGTAACCCAGGAAGGGAAGAGACGTGGCCATCAAGGACTCCTGAAAAGTGTCCGCAGCGGCTTTGAGACCCGCTGCGGTGCACCCGGGTTTGCGATTACTCGCCGACTTTGCCGCCGGCAGCGTCGCAGGCCGCCTTGGTCATGGCCTTGAAACCGTGGCCCTTGCAGACAGCCTGGCCCTTGCAGGCGTTTTCAGCGGTCTTGCAGTCGTTCATGCCTTTGCAGGAAGTCACACCGTAGCAATGAACGGTAGCGTCGGCGGCCTGTGCCTGGGTGGCGACACCGGCAAACATCGTGGCGGCAGCGATAGCCAAGGCAGCACCGGAAACGGCGTTCTTGATATTCATTGTGTAGTCCTCATCGATAAGTAGGTAGGTCGGCCTGAACGGATTGCTCAGTCTCGACACACCACTAGAGTGAGGTGCCCCACGGGCGTTACAGCCCTCTCCAAAAAATCTGAAAATCAATCTTCAAGCTTCAACAGTGGCTCCTGGAAGCGCAGCAAACGCCCGGCATTCCCCAGTACCAGCAAGGTACTGAGGTTATGCAGCACGGCCGCAATCATGGCGCCTGCCGCTCCGAGCCAGCCAAAAGCCGCAAACACCACAATGGCCAAGGTCCAACCCAGGCCGATGATCACGTTGACCTGCAACGTCTGCCGGCACTGGCGGCTCAAGCGCACGCACGTACCCAGGCGTCGCAGGTCGCTGCCGATCAGCACCACGTCCGCCGACGCCAGGGCGATATCCGCCCCGCCCGCGCCCATGGCTACGCCGACCACTCCGGCCTTGAGCGCCAGGGAATCGTTGATGCCGTCGCCCACCACCATCGGACGGAAGCCGCTGCCGATCTCGCCCAACACGCGGTTGAGCTTGTCCTCTGGCAACGCCTGGGCTTCGACGTCACTGATGCCCACCTCCAGCGCAAGGCTATCGGCCACACTTTGACGGTCGCCGGTCAGCAGCAGTTGGCGGCCCAGGCCCAGGTCACGCAGCTCTTGCAAGGCTTGGCGGGCTTCCGGCTTGACGCTATCGGCCAGCAGCAGCCAGGCCAGGAATTGCCCGTTCAGCGCCAGCCCGGCGATGGGGCCATCGTGAGTCGGCACAGCCGTGGTGACGATGCCCAATTGCTCGAATAATTCTGGCCGGCCCAGCGCCGCTTCGCCCTGATCGGTTTGCGCCACCACCCCAAGGCCCTGGCGCTCGCGGATATCGCTCAGCGCCAGCCTGTGTTCCTGCGGCGCCAGCACCGCCAACGCCCGGCTGACCGGATGGCTGCTGGCCGAGCCCAGGCTGGCTGCCAGGTTCAAGACGATTTGCCGATCCGGCACAGCGGTGTCGATGGATTGCAGGCGCAGGGTGCCAAAGGTCAGGGTGCCGGTCTTGTCGACCACCAATGAGGTCAGGTCCGCCAACTCCTCCAGAAACGCCGAGCTGCGAATCAGAATCCCGTGCCGCGCCGCCACCGCGATACCGGCAATCGCCGTGGCCGGCGCCGACAACACCAACGCACACGGGCATGCCGCCACCAGCACGGCGAGCATCGCCTGGGCGTCCTGGGTCACAAACCAGGTGACCGCCGCCAGCAACAACACCAGCACCATATAGCTGCCGGCATAGCGTTCCAGCAGCCGCGTGATCGGCGGCTTGGAACGCTCGGCGTTCTGCATCAACGCAATGACTTTGCCCAAAGTGGATTCATTGCCGGTGCGGGTCACCTCAAGGCGTAACACACCGTCGAGGTTGATCGCGCCGCCAAACACCTGCACGCCGACGCTGGCTTCCAACGGCACCGACTCACCGGTAATCGGCGCCGTATCCAGGCTCGCCTGGCCCGACAGCACTACACCATCGGCCGGCACCCGGTCGCCCGCACGCACTTCTACCACATCACCGGTGTTCAGCGTGCCGTTGTCCACTTCCACGATGCTGCCGTCAGCCTGCACCCGGCGCGCATGGCTGCGGGTCAGTTTGCCCAGGGCATGGATCGCCTCCTGGGAGCCGATCACGCTGCGCTCTTCCAGCACGTGGCCGAAGATCATGATGATCGGCAACAACGCCGCCGTCAGCAGATCGCCGGTGGCCCAGGCGCCGAGCATGGCCAGGGCGATGAGTTGGTCGGTGATGCCATGCAGGCTGGGAAACCGCAGGCTGTACCAGGCCGAACGCATCACCGGCACGGCCACCAGCAGGGACGCCACGCCCAGCAGCAGTTGGCTCACACCCGTCTGGTCCGGCGCGAACCCGCGCCACACCAGACCCAGTACCAGCAAGCCCAAAGCCAGCATGGCCAGGGTCAATTGCCGCGCGGCGCTGCGCTGCTCGGCAGAGGTCAGCATGGGTGCGCTCATTGTTCGGCTCCCTGGATGATCAAGCGGGCGTCGTCTTTCGGATCGACCGTGGTCACGGAACCGGCCTGGCCGAGAATCTTCGGCAGGCGCTCGCGGTACAGGCGCAGCAGCAGGCCCGGGTCTTTCACCTGGGCCAGGCTGGCGACGGTCGCGGTTTGCGCCTGGGCATTGGCCAGGCGTTCGCTGGCCTGGGCGTGCGCCACTTGCACCAGGCGATCGGCCTGTTGGGCCGCATTCTGGGTCAGCTTTTCAGCGTCGGTACGCGCGTTGGCCACCGCCTTATCGGCTTGCTGGCTGGCGGTGAGGACCGCATTGAAGGCATTCACCGCCGGGCCCGGCAGGCTCGATTGCACGTCGACGCGGGTGACGGCGATGCCCAACCCCAAGCCCGTGGACGCCAGTTCCGCGAGGCGTTTATTGATGCCTTGCACCAAGTCACCGCGCAGCCGCTCACGGCGTTCGGCGGCGCCGTTGTCGGTGCCGATCAGCTCGGGGCGCGCCACCAGAATCGTGTCCAGATCGCGCGCCGCCGTCAGGGCCACGGCGCTGCGGGTCACCAAGCGGTCCAGGGCCGGCAGTACATGCGCGCCCTGCAACACAAAGGCGTAAGGCTCGGTGACTTTGTAGAACACCCGCACATCCAGCTGCACCACGCCAGCGTCGCCGGTCAGCAGGTAACCGGAACCGGCCAGCGCATCACTTAACGGCGTGGCGAAGCTGGCCACGCGGTCGGCCTGGATCGCCGCGTCGGAGCGCAGCAGGTTCTCCACCCGACGTTCGATCACTCGGTCGGCGGCGGGCAACAGCACCACCTGTTCGAACGGCTGCGGCCAGGCCAGCAACAGCCCGGCATTCTGGATACGGTCGAGGGCGCCGAAGTGCAGCACCACGGCGCGGTTCTGCGGGTCGATCTGGCGCACATTGGAAAACGCCCAGGCCAACGCCGCCAGCACCGTCACCGCGTACAAGGCCATGAACGTCAGGCGCCCGGCCTGGATCCACGGGCTGTCGGGGCTGTCACGCTCGGTCATGGCTGGACGTCCTTCGGCCCGTCCACCAATGCGCGGAACGGTGCGGCGTCGGTGCGCAGGATGATCCTGGTACCCGGCGTGACCACCGTGCCCAAGGTGTCGAGGGACCGCAGCAGGTTATACAACTGCGGATTGCCCGCGTAGGCACGCCCGTAAATCTGCGCTGCTTCAACCCGCGATTGCGCTTCGATATCGGCGGCTTTCACCGTGGCATCGGCTTGCACAATGCGCGCATCGCGCTCGGCGGCGGAACGGATCTGCGCCGCCTCGCGCTTGCCCACCGCAGTGCGTTCGGTGGCGATGGTTTCACGTTCGGCGCGCATGCGGTCGACCGTGGCGGTGAGGGTCACCGACGGCAACGTCAGCCGCTCGATCCCCACTTGGGCCACACGCACGCCATACGTGGTGAGCAATTGTTGATCAATCTGTTGGCGCAATTGCGCTTCAAAATCGGCAATGCGCACCTGGTTGGCGTCGGTGTTGATCAGGCTGGACAGGTCGAAGCTCGCCGCCGTGGTTTCCAGCGCCGAACCGACAAAGGTGCGAATCTGCCGCGCCGCTTCATCCGGCTGGTTCTGCACCGCGCGCATGAAGCGCTGCACATTGTCGGCATCGCCCTGCACCTGCCACGCCACATAGGCCTGCACGATAATCCGCAGGCCATCGCGGGTGCCCACGTCCTGCAAACCGCTGGACGTGGTGCGCAGGCGCAGGTCCACTGGAATCGCCGCTTCGAACGGCGCCGGCCAGCGCCAGCCCAGGCCCGGCTCCAGCAGCACGCGCGACGGGTTGCCGAAGCGGGTAATCACGGTGGCCTCGCCGGAACGCACCTGCACCAGGCTGGCGGCGGCTACCGCAAACAGCACCAGCAACAACGCCCAGGCCATGCGCCGCCAGGGGAACGGGCCTGCCGCCTGGTCATCGCCGTGGTGATGATGGTGATGGCCGTGATGATGATCATGGGAATGAACGCTCAACAGACAGACTCCTTATTGAACGGCTTTACGCGGCGCCGAAGGGTCGGCCGGTAAGGTAAAAGAACGCAGATCGATCGTCGGCGCGCCATCGGCGCCCAGGCGGTGATCCAGAATAAGCAGCTTGGCGTGGGCCAGGCCCAGGCTGAGTTGGCCGAGGTAGTGTTCGAGCACGAACGCCTGGCCAGCCGTGGCGTAGGCCCTTTGTTCGGCGGCAAATCGCAGGCCGGCGGCTTGGGCGCCCGCGTTCACTTCACGGGCGGTGGCCTGGGCCTGGTCGCGGGCGGTGCTGGCCAGCAGCAGCGCCTGGTTGGTTTGCTCGCTGGCGGCGCCGCGCTCGCGGGAGATCAGGGCCTGGGCGCCAATCTGCGCGGCTTGCACGCCGTGATACGCATTGGCGGCGCCGGCCGGCGGGTGGATCGCCTCGACGACGGTGGCGAGGATTTCCACGCCGCTGTCGAGTTTTCGCAGGTCCGCCTGCACGGCGCGGCCGATTTCGGCGGCCAGCAGGGTGCGTTGCTCGCCGAGCAATTCATCGAGGGTGCGCGAGGCAAAGTCATGCACCAGGATGCGGCTGGCGGTGCTGCGAATCAGCTTCGGTACATCCGCGCTGTTATAGGTGGCGGCGAGCGCAGCCTGGTCGGTGAGGCCGATGCGGTAGACGAAACGCACGTCCATATTAACGATCTGGAAGCTCTGCTTGTCGCCGCTGCTGCTGGCGATCACCTGGGATTTGTCGTTCACATGACTGGCGTCCCATAACCGATTGGCGATCAGCGGGGCCGGCCCTTCAGCGGGCGCCAGTTCTGGCGTGGCGGCTTCGCTGACGCTGGTGGCCAGCTCGTGCACCACGCCGTTTTCGACGCTGATCACGCGGCCCAGCGGCCAGGGCAACCCGGCATGCAAGCCAGGGCCGAAAACCTGCACCGGTTTACCGAAGCGCTCATAAATCCCGCGGCCTTGCAGGGGCACTTCGTGCACGCCGGTGAGTGCCCAGCCTACCGCCAGCACTACAAGCAACACCGGGAAAAACGCCCTGCGCATGTAGGTAAACGCCCAGATCTGGCGCAGGTCGATGCCGAAGCGGTTATGCAATTCGTGTTGCAACGCGAGCAAGGGTTGGGGCGGCCAGCGCAGCAAGCCCGCGATGAAACTGTGGGCCATCAGGCGTGGTTCGAGGCGGGGCTGACGGGGGCTGAACAGTGACAACACAGTCCTGAATAGAAACTCCAGCGAGACCAGCGCCGGCAGCAGGCCGATCAACACCGCCAACCGTAACGGCCAGACGGACTCAGCCCCGGCAAACAGCAGGCAAATCGCACTGATCAGCAGGCAGATAATCGCCACCCGGCTCAGTTGCGCCAGCTGCGAGGCTTCAGGCCACTGCGCGACGGTTTCCTGAGCCAGCCGACGTTCAAACACCAACAGGCCAAACGCCAGTGCCAACGCCAGCGCGGCACCGATGCTTGCCGATTGCCCGACCGGTGCGGCGGGCAGCGCCAGGTTCCAGAATTCAATAACGCTGACCAGCGCCAGCAGCGACCAGCCGCATAGCCATAACACCGGCGTGCCAATCTGACTGACGAAGCGTGCAACAAAGCGCGCGTACCAGCCCGTTCCTTCAACCGGCGCGTCAACGGCGTGCTCTTCCAACGCCTGCGCGCGCCAATCGGCCACCCACCACGCCGATTGCAACCCGGCCACCAGCAGCAGCAACGCCGACGCACAGTTGATCAACACCACCGGCCAGATCGACAGCGGCGCAAACAGCGCGACAAACAGCGCCAGTACCCAACCGGCGACGGCCAAACCCGTCAGGCCAATACCGGCCTGACGCAGGCGACGGGCATGAAACATACCCTGTTGAAAACGCGGGAGGCCTTCCACCGAAGCGCCGTCAGCTTCCAGATCCACTTGCATCCACTCAACGTCCGCTTCGTACATAATTCGTTACGATATAACACGCAGCGTGAAATTTTTGTTCGTTAAACACCGCTTTCGAATCAACCCAAAACCCTTGTGGGAGCTGGCTTGCCTGCGATGCAGACACCTCGGTCCATCAGTTGCACCGAGGTGATGCTATCGCAGGCGAGCCAGCTCCCACATAAGTCCGCTCCCACAGGGGTACATCATTGAGCTCCAGACCGTGACTAAACCCCCATAAACACGCGCCATCACTGGTGCAGGCTGCGATTAATCGGCACACTCCAGACACTTTTTCGCGGGTCCACGGACAAGGATGCGTTACGCCTCATGATTTCGATCTATCAGCTCAAGCCGCGTTTTCAAAACCTGCTGCGCCCACTCGTGCAGCGCCTCTATGACAACGGCACCACCGCCAACCAGATCACCGTGCTGGCCGGCGTGGTTTCGCTGCTGGTCGGCCTGCTGATTGCCAGCTTTGCCCAACACCTGTGGCTGTTTGCGCTGATCCCGCTGTGGATGATCCTGCGCATGGCCCTCAACGCCATCGACGGCATGCTCGCCCGGGAATTCGGCCAGCAGTCGCGCCTCGGTGCCTACCTCAATGAACTGTGCGACGTGATCGCCGACAGCGCGTTGATCCTGCCCTTCGCGCTGATCCCCGGCGTGAGCCTGGCGCCGGTGCTGCTGGTGGCGCTGCTGGCGGTGTTCAGCGAATACGCCGGCGTGTTGGGGCCGATGGTGGGCGCGTCGCGCCGCTATGACGGACCGATGGGCAAGAGCGATCGGGCATTTGTATTGGGAGTGCTGGCCACCGGCGTGGCGCTGGGCTGGCTCGGCGCGGCTTGGGTCGACGCGGTGATGTGGCTGGTCGCCGCCCTGCTCGCCTACACCCTGGTCAACCGCGTACGCCAAGGCCTCAAAGAACAACCAGAACCTTCCCCTTCTGCATAAGGATTTTGCGATGCGCGCACAGCAAGAGCACACCTTCGGTACCCATGATGGCGTTGAGCTTTTCTACCGGCACTGGCCGGCCACCGCGCCTGCGGATGGCCAGGTGCGCAAGGCAATTGTGCTGTTCCATCGCGGCCATGAGCATTCGGGGCGTATCGCCCATCTGGTGAATGAGCTGAACCTGCCGCAATTCGACTTCTTCGCCTGGGATGCACGCGGCCACGGCCAGTCCCCCGGCGAGCGCGGTGACAGCCCGAGCTTCGCCACCAGCGCGCGCGATGTGCAGACCTTCTGCAATCACATCGGCGCCGCATATGGCATAGAGGAAGAGAACCTCGCGGTCATCGCCCAAAGCGTCGGCGCGGTGATTGCCGCGACGTGGGTGCATGATTACGCGCCCAGGATCCGCGCGCTGGTGCTCGCCTCGCCGGCGTTCAAGGTGAAGCTCTACGTACCGTTCGCCCGGCCGGGGCTGGCGCTGATGCGCAGGTTTCGCGGCAACTTTTTCGTCAACAGTTACGTCAAGGCCAAGTTTCTCAGCCACGACCCGGAACGCGTGGCGTCCTACGACACTGACCCGCTGATCACCAAGGCTATTTCGGTGAATGTACTACTCGGTCTGTACGAAGCCGCCGACCGAGTGGTCGCCGACGCCCAGGCGATCCAGGTGCCGACTCAACTGCTGGTCTCCGGCTCCGACTTCGTGGTGCACCGCAAACCCCAGCAGCAATTTTTCGACCGCCTGGGCAGCCTGAAAAAAGAGCTGCATATCCTCCCCGGTTTTTTCCATGACACCCTGGGCGAACGCGACCGCGCCACGGCTGTGAACAGCGCCAGGCGCTTTATCCTGCAGAACTTCGAATACCCGCTGGACCGCGCCTCGTTGCTCGATGCCGACAAATTGGGTGCCACCTGCGCCGAATCCGAAGCCCTTGCCGCGCCGCTGCCGCGCAACTCCCTGCGCGACCTGTACTGGCGCATGACCCGCGCCAGCATGGGCCTGGGCAAAAACCTGTCGGAAGGCGTAAAGCTGGGCTTCGACACCGGCTTCGACTCCGGCAGCACCCTGGACTACGTGTACCGCAACCAACCCACCGGCAAGGGCGGGCTGGGCCGGATGATCGACACCAACTACCTCAACTCCATCGGCTGGCGCGGCATTCGCCAGCGCAAGCTGAACGTCGAGGAGCTGCTGCGCCTGGCCATGGCCAAGTTGCGCGCTGATGATCGCGCCGTGCGCATCGTGGATATCGCCGCTGGCCACGGCCGCTACATCCTCGAAGCCTTGCAGGGCGTTTCGCCGCTGCCGGAATCGATCCTGCTGCGCGACTACAGCGACATCAACGTGCGCGACGGTGGCGCATTGATCCGCGAAAAAGGCCTGGGGGATATCGCGCAGTTCGTCAAAGGTGATGCGTTCGACCGCCTGGATCTGGCGGCGCTGGAGCCCAAGCCCACCCTGGCGGTGGTGTCCGGGTTGTATGAATTGTTTGCCGATAACGCCATGGTCGGCGGTTCGCTGGCCGGGCTGGCCGAAGCGGTGGAGCCCGGCGGTTACCTGGTCTACACCGGCCAACCGTGGCACCCGCAACTGGAGCTGATTGCCCGCGCGTTGACCAGCCACCGCCAGGGCCAGGCCTGGGTGATGCGCCGGCGCAGCCAGGCGGAAATGGACCAACTGGTCGAGGCCGCGGGCTTTCGCAAGATCACCCAGCGTGTGGATGAGTGGGGCATCTTTACCGTGTCCCTGGCGCAGAAGATCTGAGCATGCGCGAACCCGGTTTATTCAAACCCGCGTTGCTGTGGCTGCTGCTGTTGGCGCCGCTGTTTTTCAGCACCTACGGCTTTGCAACCTGGGTCACCAGCCAGCGCAGTGACGTCGGTACGCTGGTGTTCGGCTGGGAAACCCATATGCCGTTCTGGGCCTGGACCATCGTGCCCTACTGGTCCATCGACCTGCTCTACGGGTTCTCCCTGCTGTTGCCCAGCACCCGGCATGAGTTGAAACAACACGCGTTGCGCCTGCTGAGTGCGCAGGTGATTGCGGTGAGCTGCTTCCTGATCTGGCCGCTGCGCTTTACCTTCGAGCGGCCGGAGCTCGATGGCGTGTTCGGCTGGCTGTTCGCGGTACTGGCTGGGTTCGACAAGCCGTTCAACCAGGCGCCCTCGCTGCATATCGCACTGCTGGTGATCCTGTGGGTCATGTATCAGCGTCATGCCCAGAGTGTGTGGCGCTGGCTGGTGCATGGCTGGTTCGCGTTGATCGGTATTTCGGTGCTGACCACTTATCAACATCACTTTATCGACTTACCCACAGGCGCTCTCGCGGGTTGGATTTGCGTGTGGCTATGGCCGGTGGAGCACCCGAGCCCGCTGTTGAATGCCCGGCTGACGCAGGATCCCAAGCGCTGGCGGCTGGGCCTGCGTTACGGCCTGGGCGCATTGGCACTGGCGATCCTTGCCTTTGCCATAGGCGGCAGTGGGTTGTGGATACTTTGGCCGGCGGTTTCCCTGGGTTTGATCATGGCCAATTATCTCGTGCTTGGAGCGACGGGCTTTCAGAAGCGCGCCGATGGTCGGTTGACGCCCGCTGCGCGCTGGCTGTATGCGCCCTATCTGGCAGCCGCGTGGATCAATTCGCGCCTGTGGACCCGCAAGCATCCACAGCCCGACCTGATTGTGGATAACGTCTGGCTTGGGCGCGTTCCTGCGGCAAGCGAGCAGGAACCCTTCAAGGCCATCGTCGATTTGTGCGCCGAATTGCCGATTAATCCACAGGGCCGCGCCTATCAATCCATCTCGGTGCTGGACTTGATCGCCCCGACACCCGCCGAATGCCTGCAGGCCGCACAAGCCATCGAGCGCCTGCGCTGCAATGGCCCGCTGTTGGTGTGCTGTGCTCTCGGTTATTCACGTAGCGCCACCGCCGTCGCCGCCTGGCTGTTGCACACCGCACGCGCCGCGACGATAGAGGATGCGCTGGCTATCATTCGTACAGCGCGGGCCGATGTGGTCCTGCACCCCGCACACCGTGAAGCCTTGGAGGGTTTGCCCCATGCCCGCTGATATGGAACTGCAGGTCGTTGCCAGCCTGCTGCGCCGTGGCCGTTCGCTGGATCAGTTATCCACAGGCCTGACGCTGGTCGGTGTCGGGTTTGGCCTGGCGCAACTGCTGACGGCCAGCATTGCGCCGATCTGCCTGCTGCTCAGCCTGTGGATGATTATCCTCGGGCTGTTGCAAAAGTATTGGGCGCTGCGCGTGGCTTTCGATGCCGACCTGTTCGCCCTGCTGGCCCGCGATATTGACCGCACGGCGGACCTCGACCAGGCCCTGCAAACCCTTGGCCTGCAATCGCCCAAGCGTGCCGGCCGGCCCTGGACCGAGCGCCGTCGCGGCGCGCTTAAATTGCTGCGCAAACAAGCCTGGCTGCTGGGCGCGCAAGCGCTGCTGACCCTGGGCGTCATTCTCGCCAGCCCCTGGCTGCCTTTCGCCGGATAAGGAACCCCCATGTTCGAACCCGTGGTCGCCACGCTGATTACCTCCATGGCCCGCACCGTCACCGGCGCCCGCAGCCTGTGGTTGGGTTGCGCGCCAGTGCCGGTGCAACGCATCTACTTCGCCAACCACAGCAGCCATGGCGACTTTGTCCTGTTGTGGGCCTCCTTGCCGCAAAACCTGCGCAAATTCACGCGCCCGGTGGCCGGCAGCGACTACTGGAACAAAAGCGTCTTGCGTCGCTACATCATCAACCGGGTGTTCAACGGCGTGTTGATTGACCGTGAACGCAAGGACCCTGTGGATAACCCGTTGCAGCCCATGCTCAACGCGCTGGAAGGCGGCGACTCGCTGATCATCTTCCCCGAAGGTACGCGCAATCTGGAAGACGGCCTGCTGCCATTCAAAAGCGGTCTGTATCACTTGGCGAAAAGTTACCCACAGGCCGAACTGGTCCCGGTGTGGATCGCCAACCTCAACCGGGTCATGCCCAAAGGCCGCGTACTGCCACTGCCACTGTTGTGCACCACCAGCTTCGGCGCGCCGCTGCACCTGGAAGACGGCGAAGACAAGGCCGCCTTTCTCGCCCGCACCCGCGACGCCCTGCTCGCCCTCGCTCCGGAGCATTTCTGACATGGATAGCCAAACCCTGATGTTGTTTGGCGGTATCGGCGCGATCCTGGTGCTCGCCTCGCTGATCGGCCTGATTCTCAAGCTGCGCACACGCGGCACGCAAAATGCGGTGATCGACAACCTCAACGCACGCATCAACGCCTGGTGGGTGATGGTGGTGGTGATCGGCATCGCCTTCTGGCTGGGCACCGGCGCGGTGATCCTGTTGTTCTACGCGGTGTCGTTCTACGCCCTGCGCGAATTCCTCACCCTCACGCCCACCCGCCGCAGCGACTACCCGGCGCTGGTCGCCGCGTTCTACCTGGCGCTGCCGCTGCAATACCTGCTGATTTACTCGGACTGGTACGGGCTGTTTTCGATCTTCATCCCGGTGTACGTGTTCCTGCTGCTGCCGATCCTTGCCTCCCTGGGCGGCGACAGTACGCACTTCCTGGAACGCGCCTCGAAGGTGCAATGGGGCCTGATGATCGCCGTGTTCTGTGTGTCCTTCGTCCCGGCGTTGCTGACATTGGACATCCCCGGTTATGAGGGCCGCAACCTGCTGCTGATTGCCTACCTGGTGATCGTGGTGCAGCTGTCGGACGTGCTGCAGTACGTGTGCGGCAAGCTGTTCGGCAAGCATAAGATCGCGCCCAACCTGTCACCGTCCAAGACGGTGGAAGGGTTTGTCGGCGGGATTCTGCTCTCATCCCTGATCGGCGCGGCGCTGTGGTGGACCACGCCGTTCAACCCGTGGCAGTCATTCCTGATTGCGCTGCTGATCAACCTGCTGGGGTTCGCCGGCGGGATCGTGATGTCGGCGATCAAACGCGATCGCGGTGTGAAGGACTGGGGGCACATGATCGAAGGCCACGGTGGGATGCTGGATCGGCTGGATTCGGTGTGTTTTGCGGCGCCGATTTTCTTTCATCTGGTGCGGTACTGGTGGACTTGAATTTTTTAAAGCTAACAAATTGAATTGATTTATAAGCCTATCGGCTAACAAGACGGTATATATTGTTAGCTTATAGGCTTATTTATTGTATTTTTTGTATGCCTATAGGCTAATATCTATTTCCATATTGATAGCCTACGAGCTTACAAAGGTCTTTTATCATGGTTACTTCCAATCTCTACAAGCTGCGCCTTTCTCAAGTAGAACGCGCTATCGAACCTTTCAATGCCGTTAAAGGCACCCCCGTTCCGCAAGGCGGTTGGCTGCGGTCTATCAGAGAATCCCTAGGTCGCTCATTAAGAGCTCAGGCCGAAATTGCAGGCGTCTCTTCAGTGACCCTGACCAAATCCGAACGCTCCGAGGCCGAAGATCGGATATCGCTCGCACAGCTGAGAAAGCTAGCGGCAGCACTGGACTGTGAACTCGTCTACGGCCTGGTCCCCAAAAAGCCTCTGCATGAAGTCATACAAGACCGCGCCGAACTGATGGCCAAGCAAGAAATCCTAGGCGTCACACATTCCATGAGCCTCGAAGATCAACGGCCTTCCGATGCGTTCATCGAACGTCAGATTGATGAACGCCGTAAAGAACTGCTCGACGGTTCGTGGAAACGCCTATGGCAATAGAACTGGAACTTAAACCCGGCCAAACCCCTCTCGACCCCGACGAAGTCGCTGGCCTGAAACCGAGGCACATCGCCACCCAGGGCGAATTGGATGAGTGGGAGGCGCAAAACATCCTAAAAGCCTCACGTTGGATAGCCCGGCAGAAAAAGCTGGATGTGCTGAACGATCATTTCTGCCGTGAGCTGCACACGAAAATGTTCGACGACACATGGAAATGGGCCGGCACGTTCCGCAAATCAGATAAAATATTGGCTGTGACTGGACGCAGATTGCCGTCAACTTGCGTCAGTTACTCGACAACATGGCTTATTGGCTGGAGCACAACGTCTTCCCGGCAGAAGAGGTTGCGGTGCGCTTTCATCATCGACTTGTTTGGCTACACGCCTTCCCAAATGGCAACGGCAGACATGCTCGCCTCATGACTGATTGCCTGCTGAGGCAATGTGGTCTTGCGCCCTTCTCCTGGGGGCGCAGTAACCTGGTGACCGCGACCGAAGTTCGCCAACGCTACATCCAGGCGCTTCGCGCTGCTGATGCCAATGATTACGCTCTGCTGTTGGCATTCGTGCGTAGTTGAAGCGCCGCTTGGGGATGACGGGCAAAGTCCGAAACTACGTCTCCTACGCCCTGCGTCCCTTTCCTTCGCAGGACATTTCCTAGAGAATCCCAGCCGCTTGTGCCCCGCCTTTTCGATGGCTAGTCTGCGTTCGTCACTGCCAATTCAGTGACCGGGTTTAGTCGCTCGAATGTACATTGGACTACTTGGAGTTAATGAGATGACCAAAGTAAAGTCCAACCCGCCCCACCACTTTTTCACCACCCATCCCGACCTAAGCCTGGAAGACGCCCTGGCCTACGCCTCAGACCTGCTCCACTGTGCCGAAGGGCTAAGTGATTCACCTAAAGCCGCCGGCTACTTGATGGAAATGGCCAAGGTCATGGTGGACCGTTCACTGGACTGCATGACTCCACCGTAACCTTGTAGTGAGCGGGCTTGCCCCGCGCTGGGTGGCGAAGCCGCCCCAAACCAGTCGACCCGGTTGTACCTGACACACCGCAGCGGTCCGATTGGGGCGGCTTCGCCACCCAGCGCGGGGCAAGCCCGCTCACTACAAGCGCTCTATCCTGGCAAATGTCTCAGGGGCAAAGACCCTGGGGGTTTTACGGTCTGGATCGCGAAGTTGCTGCGGATGTCCCTCACCCCCGGCAGCTTCAACAAGCTGCCGGTGACAAACCGCTCATACCCGCGCAAATCCGGCACCACCACTTGCAACAGAAAGTCCGATTCCCCCGACACCAAAAACGCCGAAATCACCTCCGGCAACGCCGTGACCGCCTCACGAAAAGCGTTAGCCTCGGTGTCGTTATGCCGCTCCACCTTGACCCCTACAAATACCATCATCCCCAGGCCCACTTCATCGCGGTCAAGCGTGGCCTGGTAGCCTCGGATCACGCCGGCCTCTTCCAGCAGACGCACGCGTCGCAGGCAGGGTGAAGCGGACAGCCCGATCTCGTCGGCCAGTTGCACATTGCTCAAGCGCCCATCGCGTTGCAGGGCTTCGAGAATCTTGCGGTCAAACGCATCAAGTTTGAGATTTGGCATAAGTGAATGGCCGTTAAGCTCACCTGTGGCAGATAGTGCCAAGACTAGACGCTTTTCCGGCTGACTACGCAAGCACCTGCCCCGCCCTCCGGCCCTAGAATTGGGCGACACACAAGGGGGTGAAACATGGCGCAACTCTGGTTATTTCTGGCGGCTCTTGCAGTGGCTTTCCTATTGCCCGGGCCGGACATGATTCTGTTGCTGCAAACCGGCGCGCGCCAGGGCAAGGCCTTGGCACTGACCACGGCGCTTGGCCTGGGGATCGCTCGGGCGTGCCATGTGGCGCTGGCGGGCATGGGGCTGGCGACCTTGTTCAAGGTGGCGCCCTGGACCTTTGACGCAGTGCGCCTGGGTGGCGCGGCCTATTTGTTGTGGTTGGGCGTGCAATGCCTGCGGGCGAACGGGCTGCTGCCCCTCGACGCCACAACTTCAGCTACGCCGGTTCATGCCTGGCGTGAAGCCCTGCAGCGTGGCCTGTTGACCAATCTGCTAAACCCCAAGGCCCTGCTGTTCTGTTCGGTACTGCTGCCGCAATTCATCAACCCGCAAGCCGGCCCGGTGGCGGCGCAGTTTGCGTTGCTGGGCGCGATGCTGGTGGCGGTCGGTTTCGTCTTCGACTGTTGCTACGCCCTGGCCGGTGCGCGCCTCGGCCAATGGCTGGCGCGCAACCGCTCTGCACAGCGTATGCAGCAGTGGTTGTTCGGCAGTCTTTTGATCGGTTTTGCGGTGCGCCTCACTTTTGTGCAACACGCCTAGCGGTACGGCGGATTGTCGTCATCTTTTGGAGCAAAGACGCGTGTAAGATACGCCGCACTTAGCCAGGGATGCCCACCATGTTCGATTCGTTCAAAGCGCTCAGCCGCCGTATTTTCGGCGCGTTATCCAGTGTGGTGGGAGCCGTCCTTGGCCAATGGCATCCGCCGTTCTGGCTGCGTGCAATCGGACGTGGGGTGGGGAACCTGGGCACGAAGGCTCGCGCCTATCCGCGCCAGACCAGTGCCGGCGTACTCGGCCTGGTGTTGCTCACCGCCGCGGGGTTCTACGGCTGGCACTGGTATTCCAACCTGCCGCAGCCGCATACCGCGAGTTACTCGCTGCACAAACCGAATCTCACCGATTACACCCAACAAACCCCGGTTGTGGATAACTTGCAGGTGCGTTTTGGCGAATCCGTGGCCCCGCTGGCGGCCATCGGCAAGCCGGTTACCGAGGGCATTACGCTCAAACCGAGCGTCGCCGGCACCTGGCGCTGGTCCGACGACCGCACCTTGCAGTTCGTACCTGAAAAAGACTGGCCCATCGACGCCCATTTCACCCTCGATCTGGCCAAGCGCGACCTGCTGGCGGACGGCGTGCTGCTGGACCAATACAGCACGCAGTTTTCCACTCAACCATTCCGTGCCACCCTGGCGCAAAACGAGCTGTACCAGGACCCGTCCAACCCGACGCTGAAACAGCTGGTGGCAACCTTCCGTTTTACCCACCCGGTGGATGAAGACACCCTGCGCAAACGGGTAACGGTTACCCTGGGCAAAGGCCTGGCCTACCGCGACGCCCGGTTGCCCAACGGCCCGGAAATTACGTTCGACGAGAAAAAACTCAACGCTTATGTGCGCTCCGCCGCCCTGGCCACGCCGTTGGAAAGCACGCCCGTGAGCGCCAAGCTCGACGAAGGCATCAAGGCGCGCGACGGCGGCAACGCCACTAACGCGGCGCTGGTGGCGGAAGTCACCGTGCCTGGCCGCTATCGGCTGACCTTTACCGCGGCCGAAGTGAGCTTCGTGGACAACGAGCGCAGCGAGCCGGAGCCGGTGCTGATGTTCAGCAGCTCCAGCGCCGTGGCCGATGACACCATCGCCGGTAAGGTTCAGGCCTGGCTGTTGCCGGAAAAAGCCCAGGACGACACGCGTCCTTACAGCAGCAACGATATCGACGACGCCCTGCTCGCCCGCAGCACCAAGCTCAACCTGGCCCATGTGCCCAGCGTCGAACCGTTGAACACCCTGCATGCCTTCAAATTCAAGGCTCCGGCCGGCCGCGCCGTGTATGTGCGCGTGCCCGCCAACCTGGAAGCCATCGGCGGCTATCTGGCGAAGAATCCGACGGCGTCGCTGATCAGCATGCCCGCGTACCCGCGCACCTTGCAGTTCCTGTCCGACGGCGCCTTGCTCAGCCTCACCGGTGAAAAACGCCTGGGCTTCATGGCCCGAGGCGTACCCGGCGCCCATGTGGAAATCGCGCGCCTGTTGCCTAACCAGTTGCAACATCTGGTGGACCAGAGCAGCGGCAGCTTTGCCCGGCCGAACTTCGGCAACGAATACTTCGATCGCATGGTCGAGCGCCAGTCGCTCGACATTGCGCTGTCCTCCAATGACCCGGCGAAAACCGTCTACGACAACGTCGACCTCAGCCACTACCTGACCGCCAACGGCGGCCGTCGCGGCATTTTTGTGCTCAAGCTCAGCCCGCAGGATGACCCCGCCGAGCGCACGTTCGAATACGAGCGCACCAGCACCAGCGACCTGCGTTTTATCGTAGTGACCGACCTTGGCATCATCGCCAAACGCTCCAGTGATGGCAGCCATGACGTGTATGTGCAGTCCATCGGCAATGGGTCGCCGGTGTCCGATGCGCAAGTCGACATCATCGGCCGCAACGGTTTGCCCGTCGCCAGCGGCCACACCGACGGCGAAGGCCACGCGCATTTCGCCAAGCTGGATGAATTGCGCCGTGAGAAAACGCCGCTGATGTATGTAGTCACTCGCGGCAATGACCAGTCCTTCCTGCCTATCGCCCGTCAGTCACAGCAGCTGGATTTGTCGCGTTTCGACGTCGGCGGCCTGGAGGAAGACGGTGCGATTGATCGCCTCAGCGCTTACCTGTTCACCGACCGTGGCCTGTACCGGCCCGGCGAAACCGCGCACCTGGGCATGATCGTGCGCAGCGGCAACTGGAAAGGCGCGCTGCAAGGCCTGCCGGTGGAACTGCAAATCACCGATCCGCGGGGCCTGGAAGTGATTCGCCAGCCGTTGAAACTGTCCGCCAGCGGTTTTGAAACCTTTGACTTCCCCAGCAGCGAAGTCGCCCCCGCCGGGGACTACACCGCGACCTTGCAGTTGATTGGCCAGAAGCAGACCCGCACCGACTTGGGCAGCGTGAGCTTCAAGGTCCGCGACTTCGAACCGGACCGCATGAAGGTCAGCCTGAGCCTGCACGACACGCCCGTGCAAGGCTGGATACCACCGAACCAGGTCGTGGCCAAAGTCACCGCCATGCACCTGTTCGGCGCTCCGGCGTCGGGCCGCCGCGTGACTGCCAAAATGTCCCTGAGCCCCACGCTCGCGGCGTTTGACCGCTATCCCGATTACCGCTTCCGCCTCAACGACGCCCTGGAAGACGCCAGCACCGAAGACCTGGCCGAAACCGCCGTGGACGACAACGGCCAGGCCGTGCTCGACCTCAACCTGCAACGCTTCGCCAACAGCACGTATCGCCTGCAGGTGATGACCCAGGTGTTCGAGGCCGAAGGCGGGCGCAATGTGGCAGCGCAAAGTGCGCTGCTGGTGTCGTCCGCGCCCTACCTGATCGGTGTGAAAAGTCAGGATTCGCTGTCGTACGTCGCCAAGGACGCGCCACGCCAAGTGCAATGGCTGGCCGTCGCGCCAGACCTGACGCCGCTGGCGGTGGACGGCCTGACCAGCGAAGTGGTGGAACACCGTTACGTGTCGGTATTGGTCAAGCAATCCAATGGCACCTACAAATACGAGTCGCGCATCAAGAACATCAGCCAGCCGGCTTCACCTTTGGTGATGACCAAGGAAGGCGCCAAGCAGACCCTGAACACTGGCACGCCGGGGGATTTCACCCTGCAACTGAAGGACGCCAACGGTAACCTGCTCAACCAGATCGACTACAGCGTGGCCGGCCGTGGCAACACGTCGCGCTCCCTGGAACGCAACGCCGAGCTGCAACTGCGCCTGGATAAACGCAGCTACGCCACCGGTGATGAGATCGCCATCAGCATCCGCGCGCCCTATACCGGTGCCGGCTTGATCACCATCGAACGCGACAAGGTGTATACCCAGCAGTGGTTCAAGGCCGACAGCACCAACAGCGTGCAACATATCCGTGTTCCTGCCGGGCTTGAAGGCAATGCCTACGTCAACGTGCAGTTTGTGCGCGATATGGGCTCGTCCGAGGTGTACATGAGCCCGCTGTCCTACGGCGTGGTGCCGTTCAGCATCAACCTGGATGCGCGGCGCATGGCGCTGAAAGTCGAGGGCCCGGCGAAAATCGAGCCTGGGCAAATGCTCGACATCAAGGTCACCGCCGACCGCCCGGGCCGCGCCGTGGTGTATGCAGTGGACGAAGGCATCCTGCAAGTGGCGCGCTACCAGACGCCGGACCCACTGGGCTTTTTCTTCCAGAAGCGTGCGCTGGAGGTCGGCACCAGTCAGATTCTCGACCTGATCCTGCCGGAATTCAGCCGCCTGCTCAGTGGCGCAGCGCCCGGTGGCGATACGGACGGCGCCCTGGCCAATCACCTGAATCCGTTCAAACGTAAACATCAGCCTCCGGTGGCGTGGTGGTCTGGATTGGTGGACTTGCCGGCTGGCGAAACCGTGCTGCATTACCAGGTTCCGGACAGCTTCAATGGCAAGCTGCATCTGTTTGCAGTCGCGGTGGACAGCGACAGCGTCGGAGTCAGCGAAGCCAATACCGAGGTGCGCGGGCCGATCGTGATCACGCCAAACGTGCCAGCCTTTGTAGCGCCTGGGGACGTGTTCAATGTCAGCGCCGGGGTATTCAGCAACCTCGACGCAGCGGCAGACGTGAAGTTTGAACTGCAAACCAGCGATGGCCTCAAGGTGCAGGGCGACAAGGGCAGCACCCTGTCGCTGCAACCGCGCAAGGAAGGCACCGCCGAGTTCAAGATCAAGGTCGGCGACACCCTCGGTTCGGCGGACCTGCGGTTTGTCGCGGTGCTGCCCAACGGCAAACGTATCCAGGTGGCGGAAACCACCTCGATCCGCCCGCTGAGCGAACACCGCGTGGCCTTGAGCCTGGGCCGCTTCGACAGCGCCAGCAAAGAACTGAAGCCCACCCGCGAGCTGTTCGGCCAGTTGCGCGACGTTCAACTGGGCGTAGCGGCCTCGCCGCTGGTGTGGGCCAACGGCCTCAAGCATTACCTGGATGACTACGGCTACGCCTGCACCGAGCAGTTGGTGTCCAAAGCCATGCCGGCCTTGATCTGGGGCGGCAACGCACCTGAAGCCGAACAAGCCTTCGGCAGCGCCGTGCGCATGCTGCGCCAACGCCAGAACCAGGCCGGCGGCTTTGGATTGTGGGCGGCCAACCCGGACGTGGCGCCGTACGCCAGCCTGTACGCCACCGACTTCCTGATCGAAGCCAAGGAACGCGGGCTGCCGGTACCGGAAGACCTGCTGGTGCGCTCCAATGCCTATCTGACAGACCTGGCCAACGGTCCTAGCGAAGGCCTGTCGGAATTGCGCAACCGTGCCTACGCCAGTTACCTGCTGAGCCGTCAGGGAATTCTGGTGAGTGGCGCGCTGAGCGATATCCGCGAGCGCTACGAGCGCTACTTCAAGGACACCTGGCAGAACGACCTCGGCGCTGCCTACCTGGCGGCCAGCTACAAACTGCTCAAGCAGGATCGCCAGGCCGATACGCTGTTCCGCAAAATCCCATGGCGCGCCCTTGTGGATAAGTGGGACAGCGACGGGCTGTACTACGACCCGCTGGTGCATGATGCCGAACACCTTCACCTGCTGGCGCGCCACTTCCCCGAGTTGCTGGACGACGTGCCCGCCGCGCTGCTGGATAAACTCGGCAAGCGCCTCAACGAGCAGCGTTACAACTCGCTGTCCGCGGCCCTGCTGCTGCGCGCCCTGGACAACTACGGCCAGCGTGCGCAAAGCGACATGACCCTCAAGGCGACCGCCTGGCTGGGTGACAAGCAGCAGCATTTACTGGAGATGGCCGGTCAGCCACCGCGCGCTGCCGTGCCAGGCAACACGCAAAAGCTGGTCATGGAAAAATCCGACGGCCCGGCCGCGTTCTACATGCTCAGCGAAGCCGGTTTCGACAAGGGCGCCAAGCTCAAGCCGATCAACAATGGCCTGGAAATCATCCACGAATACCTCGACCTCAAAGGCGAGCCGGTAAAAACAGTGGCCGTGGGTGACGAGTTCCTGGTGCGCCTGCGACTGCGTGCCACCGACCGCGACCAGGTGCAGCAAGTGGCCGTGGTCGACCTGCTGCCGGGTGGCGTCGAGCCTGTGTATAACTTGCCGCCGGAGCCGGAAGCCGCCAGCAGCGAGGAGAGCGAGGGCGAAGAATCGGACTATGTGGAAGAGGACGGCCAGGAAGAACACGCCTGGCAAGCGCCCATCGGCGAAACCGAGCTGAGCGACTGGCAGCCGGACTACGTGGACGTTCGTGATGATCGGGTGGTGTTGTACGGCACCGCGCTGCGTGATGCAGGCACGTTCGTCTACCGCGTACGGGCTACCAACGCGGGGACCTTCAATACGCCACCGGCCTACGCCGAAGGCATGTACGAAACCACCCTGCAAGGGCGCGGCAAAGTAGGCCAGCTTGAAATTACCAAGCCTTAAACGCCTCACGCCGTTGTTCGCAGCGGCAGCGGTACTAGTGGGGCTGAGGCTTTGGCCTCATGCCCCGCTGGAACAGGCGGTGACCTCGTCACGGGTGGTGTTGGCCGACGACGGCTCGCTGCTGCGCATGACATTGGCGGCTGACGGCCAATACCGCCTGTGGCTGCCCCTCGAGCGCATGTCGCCGTCATTGGTCGAAGCTTTGCTGCTCAAGGAAGACCGCAATTTCTACTGGCATCCTGGGATCAATCCTCCGGCGTTGCTGCGCGCGGCCATGGCCACCTACAGCGGTGGCTTGCGCCAGGGCGGCTCGACCTTGAGCATGCAATTGGCGCGGCGCTTGTGGGATTTGAATACCCGCCAAGTGCCGGGCAAGTTGCAGCAGATGGCGTTGGCGCTGTGGCTGGAGGCGCGTTACAGCAAGCACGACATCCTTGAGGCCTACCTGAACCTGGCGCCCATGGGCGGCAACATCGAAGGTGCCGAAGCGGCCAGCCGCATCTACTTCGGCAAGTCGGCGGCACAGGTGTCGTTGTCCGAGGCGCTGGCGTTGGCGGTGATTCCGCAACAGCCGGGACGGCGCGCGCGCTTCGGGCCGTCGCTGCAACATGCACGGCTGCGGTTGATGGCTGACTGGCGCGAGACTTATCCACAGGACCCGCGTAACGACAGTTTGCTGGACTTGCCCCTGGAAGCACGCAACCGCCAGCAGATCCCGTTCCTGGCGCCGCACCTGAGCGAGCAGTTGCTGGCATCCCAGGTGGGCAACGAGTTGAACAGCACGCTTAACCTGCCGTTGCAGCAATTGCTTGAGCGCTTGATCAGCGGTTTCATCGCCGAGCGGCGCAGCACAGGTGTGGAAAACGCCACGGCGATTCTGGTGGACAGCCGCGACCAGAGCGTCAAAGCGCTGGTGGGTTCGGCAGATTACTTATCCACAGGCATTCACGGTCAGGTCAACGGCGTGCTGTCGAGGCGTTCTCCGGGATCGACGCTCAAGCCCTTCCTGTACGGGCTGGCACTGGACCAAGGGGTGATCCACCCCATGAGTATCCTCAAGGACCTGCCAAGTAACTTCGGCTACTTCCAGCCGGAAAATTTCGACGGCAGTTTCGTCGGGCCGCTGACAGCGCGGGATGCGCTGATCCGTAGTCGCAACATCCCGGCGGTATGGTTGGCCAGCCAACTCAAATCGCCTTCCTTGTATGGGCTTCTGCAACGCGCCGGCATCAAAGGCCTGCGCGATGAAAGCCACTATGGCCTGGCCTTGGCCCTCGGTGGCGGCGAGATGACCCCGGAAGAACTGGCGCGGCTGTATGTGATGCTCGCCGGCGACGGGCATCTGCGACCCTTGCGCTATTTGCAGGAACAGCCCCAAACCACCGGCGCCCAACTGCTGACGCCCCAGGCCGCGTTCATGGTGCGTGACATGTTGCGCCGCAACCCGCGCCCGGATGGCCTGCCTGGCCGCCACTGGCGTACCGCCTGGAAAACCGGCACCTCCTGGGGATTCCACGATGCCTGGAGCGCCGGCCTGGTCGGTCCGTACGTGCTGGTGGTGTGGGTAGGCAATTTCGATGGCCGGCCGAACCCGGCATTTATCGGCGCCAAGACCGCCGCGCCATTGTTCTTCCGCATCGCCGACGCCCTGCCCCTGGCCTTGCCCAACGTGGTAATCAAGCCGGATAAGCCACCCGCCGGCCTGGTGCGCATCGACGTCTGCGCCGCCTCCGGCGAGTTGCCCAACCGCTGGTGCCCGCAAACCCGCAAGACTTGGTATATCCCCGGCGTTTCGCCGATTCGCGTCTCCAACCTGCACCGCCCGGTGCTCATCGATACTCGCACCGGCAAGGCTGCGTGTCCGCCGTTCGACCCACAGTACACCCGCGAAGAAGTTTTCGAATTCTGGCCCAGCGACGTGCAACGCCTCTACCGCGCCGCCGGCCTGCCCCGACGCACGCCGCCCAACGTGATGAAAAACTGCCAGCCAAACCGCATCAGCGACCAGAGCGAAGCACCCCAGATCCGTTCGCCGCTGACCCAGGTGAGCTACCAACTGCGCCTCTCCCAGCCACAGGAAAGCATCCCGCTGAATGCCAATGCGGCCAGCGATGCGACGACGCTGTACTGGTTTGCCGATCAAACCTTGATCGGCCAGGGCCCGCCGCAAAGCACGCTGAACTGGCGGCCGGGGAAATCGGGGGAGTATCGGTTGCGGGTCAGTGATGACCAGGGGCGCAGTGCGAGTCGGGGGTTGAAGGTGGAGTTTGTGCCGTGAATATCAGGCGGCAATCTCAACATAACTGGATTCCCCACCTCCGGATGCACCCAACGTCCAACCCCATACAAAGCTGAGCGTGATTCGTCCGGCTTGATCAAGGCCTACCACGCCCCGCGACCAGCCTGCGAGCAGCTCACCGTCTTGCGTCAGGCATTGAAAAAGCAGCTCGATATTATCGGGACCCGTCACACGACCGACTTGCGTACCCAAGCGAATCCGACCGCCTTGGTAGGTACTGGTGATGGCATCGCCATCGATTTGATAATGGAACACCGTGCCCGCACCGGAGAGACCCTGAGTATTGTTTGCGACCGCAAACCGGCGGTTGTTCAATCGTTCGCTGATCTGGAAGGAGGGAGATTGCATTGGGCGCTTCCTTGCGTTGAACCGTTCCTGGAGACCCGGCGGGCCTCCAGGATGCGGCGCGTTTACTCCACCGTCACCGACTTAGCCAAGTTGCGCGGCTGATCGACGTCGGTGCCCTTGAGCACTGCCACGTAGTACGACAGCAACTGCAGCGGGATGGTGTAGAGGATCGGTGACAGGGTGTCGTGGATGTGCGGCATGTTGATGACGTGGGTGCCTTCACCGTTGGTCATGCCGGCTTTTTCGTCAGCAAACACCACCAGTTGGCCGCCACGGGCGCGGACTTCCTGCAGGTTGGACTTGAGCTTCTCCAACAGTTCGTTGTTCGGCGCTACAGTCACCACCGGCATGTCGTCATCCACCAGGGCCAATGGGCCGTGCTTGAGCTCGCCGGCCGGGTAGGCTTCGGCGTGGATGTACGAGATTTCCTTGAGCTTCAGCGAGCCTTCCATCGCAACCGGGTATTGCGCGCCACGGCCGAGGAACAGGGTGTGGTTTTTGTCGGCGAACAGTTCGGCGACTTTTTCTACGACGCTGTCCATGGCCAGGGCTTCACCCAGACGGGCTGGCAGCCTGCGCAGTTCTTCGACCAGGGTCGCTTCGACGCCTTCGGCCAGCGTGCCGCGAACCTGGCCCAGAGACAAGGTGAGCAACAGCAGGCCAACCAGCTGGGTAGTGAACGCCTTGGTGGACGCCACGCCGATCTCGCGACCGGCCTGGGTCAGCAGGGTCAGGTCAGATTCACGCACCAGGGAGCTGATGCTGACGTTGCAGATCGCCAGGCTGGCCAGGAAACCCAGCTCTTTGGCATTGCGCAGGGCGGCCAGGGTGTCGGCGGTTTCGCCGGACTGCGAGATGGTCACAAACAGGGTGTCGGGTTGCACCACCACTTTGCGGTAGCGGAACTCGCTGGCGACTTCGACCTGGCACGGGATGCCGGCCAGTTCTTCCAGCCAATAACGGGCGACCATGCCGGCGTGGTAGCTGGTGCCGCAGGCGACGATCTGCACGTTGCGCACTTTGGCGAACAGTTCGGCGGCTTGCGGGCCAAAGGCGTTGACCAAGACTTGATTCTGGCTCAAGCGGCCTTCCAGGGTGCGCTGCACAACGGAAGGCTGCTCGTGGATTTCCTTGAGCATGAAGTGGCGGAACTCGCCCTTGTCGGCGGCCTCGGCACCGTCGCGGTATTGCACGGCTTCGCGCTCGACGGAGTTGCCGTTCACGTCCCAGATCGCCACGCTTTCACGGCGGATGTCGGCAATATCGCCTTCTTCCAAGTACATGAAGCGGTCGGTGACCTGGCGCAAGGCCAGCTGATCGGAAGCGAGGAAGTTTTCACCCAGGCCCAGGCCAATCACCAACGGGCTGCCACTGCGGGCGGCAACCACACGGTCAGGCTGGCTGGCGCTGACCACGGCCAGACCGTAGGCGCCGTGCAGTTCCTTGACCGTGGCCTTGAGCGCGGTGGTCAAGTCGCTGTGGTCTTTGAGTTTGTGGTTGAGCAAGTGCGCGATGACTTCAGTGTCGGTGTCCGACGTGAAGACGTAGCCCAGGCCCTTGAGTTGCTCACGCAGGGCTTCGTGGTTTTCGATGATGCCGTTGTGCACCACGGCCAGGTCGCCGGAGAAATGCGGGTGGGCGTTGCGTTCGCACGGCGCACCGTGGGTGGCCCAGCGGGTGTGGGCGATACCGAGACGACCTACCAGTGGTTCACCGGCCAGGGCTTGTTCCAACTCGCTGACTTTGCCCGGACGGCGCATGCGCTCGAGCTTGCCGGCATTGCTGAAGACAGCCACGCCGGCGCTGTCGTAGCCACGGTATTCCAAGCGCTTGAGGCCTTCGAGCAGGATGGGGGTGATGTTGCGTTCAGCGACTGCGCCTACGATGCCACACATGGTATTTCTCCTAGATGATTGCCGCGCATATCAGCGTAATGCCGCGGGCTTGGATCTGGTCGCGGGCCTCAAGCGGCAGGCGATCATCGGTGATAAGGGTATGGACGCTGCTCCAGGGCAGTTCCAGGTTGGGAATCTTGCGGCCGATCTTGTCGGATTCGACCATCACCACCACCTCACGGGCGACCTCGGCCATGACTCGGCTGAGCCCCAGCAGTTCGTTGAAGGTGGTGGTACCGCGCTGCAGGTCGATGCCGTCGGCGCCGATGAACAGTTGATCAAAGTCATAGGAGCGCAGTACCTGCTCGGCGACCTGGCCCTGGAACGAGTCCGAATGCGGGTCCCAGGTGCCGCCGGTCATCAACAGCACCGGCTCATGTTCCAGTTCGCTCAACGCACGGGCGACGTTCAGGGAGTTGGTCATCACCACCAGCCCAGGTTGGTGGCCCAGCTCGGGGATCATGGCGGCGGTGGTGCTGCCGCTGTCGATGATGATGCGGGCGTGTTCGCGCAGGCGCGTCACGGCAGCACGGGCGATTGCACGCTTGTAGGCGGAGATGGGTTGGGCGGCATCGCCCACCAGTTCCTGGGGCATGGTGATCGCGCCACCGTAGCGACGCAGCAGCAGGCCGTTGCTTTCAAGGGCGGCCAGATCCTTGCGGATCGTCACTTCCGATGTTTCGAAACGCTTGGCCAACTCGTCCACGCTGACTTCACCCTGTTCATTGAGCAAAGTCAGAATGTTGTGGCGCCGTTGGGGTGTATTTCGTTTCGACATGGCGGTGATAAGTTTCGTTTCGAAAGATAACGAAGGCAATCAAAACCTATTGTCGAAAGATCGTCAAGCGGGGCGTGTTAAATTTTTAGGTCAATACCAAACAAATGTGGGAGCTGGCTTGCCTGCGATAGCGGAGTGTCAGGCGACATCAAGGTTGATGTTCGACCGCTATCGCAGGCAAGCCAGCTCCCACAGGAGATAGCATTAGCCAACTGAATTGTGGATAACTCAGGTTTTCTTGATTTTGACCGGGCGCTTCCAGCCGTCGATGTTGCGTTGGCGGGCGCGGGCGACAGCCAGTTGTGACTTATCCACATGCTGGTTGATGGTAGAGCCTGCTGCGGTGCTGGCGCCATCGTCGAGGGTAACCGGAGCCACGAGCGAATTATTGGAACCGATGAACACGTCTGCACCAATGGTGGTGTGGTGCTTATTCGCGCCATCGTAATTGCACGTGATGGTGCCGGCGCCAATGTTGGTACGCGCACCCACAGTCGCATCGCCGAGGTAGGTCAGGTGGCCGACCTTGGCCTCGTCGCCCAGCCTGGCGTTTTTCATTTCAACAAAATTGCCCACGTGCGCCTTGGCCCCTAGCACGCTCCCCGGACGCAACCGCGCGAACGGGCCGGCATCACTGCCCTCGCCCATCACGGCGCCATCGATGTGGCTGTTGGCTTTCACCACCACACCTTTTCGCAACGTGCTGTCCTTGATCACGCAGTTAGGGCCAATCACCACGTCGTCTTCGATGATCACGCGACCTTCGAGGATCACGTTGATGTCGATCAGCACGTCGCGGCCGACGGTGACTTCGCCGCGCACATCGAAGCGGGTCGGGTCACGCAAGGTCACGCCCTGGGCCATCAGGCGGCGACCTTCGCGCAGTTGGTAATGGCGTTCAAGTTCCGCGAGCTGCTTGCGGTCATTGGCGCCCTGCACTTCCATCGGGTCGTGAGGTTGCTCAGTGGCGACCAACAGGCCATCGCTGACAGCCATCTCGATGACGTCAGTGAGGTAGTACTCGCCCTGGGCGTTGTTGTTGGACAGGCGGCTCATCCAATCAGCGAGCTTACTGGCCGGCACCGCCAGAATCCCGGTGTTGCCTTCGGTGATGGCGCGCTGGGCTTCGCTTGCATCCTTGTGCTCAACAATGGCTGCGACCTTGCCGTCGGCGTTACGCACGATACGTCCGTAGCCGGTGGGGTCATCCAGTTCAACGGTGAGCAGGCCCATCTGGCCAGGCACCACGTGCTTGAGCAGGCGTTGCAGGGTCTCTACTTCGATCAGCGGCACGTCGCCGTAGAGGATCAGCACGGTGTCGGCGGTAATGAACGGCACGGCCTGTGCGGTGGCATGGCCGGTACCGAGTTGTTTGTCCTGCAAAACGAAATTCAGGTCGTCAGCGGCCAGGCGCTCACGCACCGCATCGGCACCGTGGCCGATCACCACATGGATGCGTTGTGGGTCGAGTTGGCGGGCGCTGTGGATAACGTGACCCAGCATGGAGTTGCCGGCAACCGGGTGCAGCACCTTGGGCAGGGCTGAACGCATGCGGGTGCCCTGGCCTGCGGCGAGAATTACGATTTCAAGAGACATGAATGGCTACCAATCCTGGGCGGTCCGGCTTCAGACCAGAGAAGTGTTTTGCAAAAAAAGAAAAAGGGTAGCCGAGGCTACCCTTTTTAATCAATCGCGCATTAAGCATGACGGCATCGCCGTTTACTTCTTGCGGATCTGCTGGAGCGTCCGCAGCTGGGCTGCGGCTTCGGCCAGACGGACTGCAGCAGCGCTGTAGTCGAAGTCTGCGCCTTTTTCGTTCAGCGCCTTCTCGGCAGCCTTTACGGCTTCCTGAGCAGAGGCTTCATCCAGGTCGCCAGCACGTTGCACGGTGTCGGCAAGTACCTTGACCATGTTCGGCTGAACCTCGAGGAAACCACCGGAGATGTAAAACACCTCACGTTCCCCGCCTTGCTTGGTCAGAGTGATCGGACCTGGCTTCAAGCTGGTAATCAGCGGGGCGTGACCCATGGCGATACCAAGATCACCCAAGTCGCCGTGCGCTGTTACAAACTCGACCAGACCGGAGAAGATTTCCCCTTCCGCGCTGACGATATCGCAATGGACTGTCATAGCCATCTGATTGCCTCAACCTGATGAGCGCCCGTTTCCGGGCGCCAGGATTACAGTTTCTTGGCTTTCTCGATCGCTTCTTCGATGCCGCCGACCATGTAGAACGCTTGTTCTGGCAGGTGGTCGTAGTCACCGTTGAGGATGCCTTTGAAGCCAGCAATGGTGTCTTTCAGGGAAACGTATTTACCCGAGGCACCGGTGAAGACTTCAGCCACGAAGAACGGCTGCGACAAGAAACGCTGGATCTTACGAGCACGGTTTACCAACTGCTTGTCGGCTTCCGACAGCTCGTCCATACCCAGGATCGCAATGATGTCCTTCAGTTCTTTGTAACGCTGCAGCACGTACTGAACGCCGCGAGCGGTGTCGTAGTGCTCCTGGCCGATCACGTTCGGGTCCAGCTGGCGCGAAGTCGAGTCGAGTGGATCGACCGCTGGGTAGATACCCAGGGAAGCGATGTCACGGGACAGTACGACGGTGGCGTCCAAGTGGGCGAAGGTGGTGGCTGGCGACGGGTCGGTCAAGTCATCCGCAGGTACGTATACCGCTTGGATCGACGTGATCGAACCTTCCTTGGTCGAAGTGATACGTTCTTGCAGAACGCCCATCTCTTCAGCCAGGGTCGGCTGGTAACCTACTGCCGAAGGCATACGGCCCAGCAGTGCGGATACTTCAGTACCGGCCAGGGTGTAACGATAGATGTTGTCGACGAACAGCAGAACGTCGTTACCTTCGTCACGGAACTTCTCGGCCATGGTCAGGCCGGTCAGTGCCACGCGCAGACGGTTGCCCGGCGGCTCGTTCATCTGACCGTAGACCAGTGCCACTTTGTCCAGAACGTTGGAGTCCTTCATCTCGTGGTAGAAGTCGTTACCCTCACGGGTACGCTCACCCACACCGGCGAACACGGAATAACCGCTGTGCTCGATGGCGATGTTACGGATCAGTTCCATCATGTTTACGGTCTTGCCGACACCGGCACCACCGAACAGACCGACTTTACCGCCTTTGGCGAACGGGCAAACCAGGTCGATAACCTTGATGCCGGTTTCCAGCAGGTCGTTGCCGCCCGCTTGTTCGGCGAACGAAGGTGCTGGACGGTGAATGCCCCAACGCTCTTCGGTGTCGATCGGACCGGCTTCGTCAATCGGGTTGCCCAGTACGTCCATGATCCGGCCCAGGGTCGCTTTACCGACCGGTACGGAGATGGCTGCGCCAGAGTCGATAACGTCCAGACCGCGCTTCAAGCCTTCGGTGGAACCCATCGCAATGGTACGAACTACGCCGTCGCCCAGCTGCTGCTGAACTTCCAGAGTAGTGTCCGCGCCTTGTACTTTCAGCGCGTTGTAGATGCTCGGTACGCTGTCGCGTGGGAATTCCACGTCGATAACGGCGCCGATGATTTGAACGATACGTCCGCTACTCATAGCTGGATCCTCTGAATATTTGAACCGTTAAACCGCGGCAGCGCCGCCGACGATTTCCGAGATCTCTTGGGTGATCGCAGCCTGACGCGCCTTGTTGTAGATCAGCTGCAAATCGCTGATCAGATCACCGGCGTTATCGGTAGCGTTTTTCATCGCGATCATCCGCGCCGCTTGTTCAGCTGCGTTGTTCTCGACCACCGCCTGGTACACCTGCGACTCCACGTAGCGCACCATCAAGCCGTCAAGCAGCTCTTTGGCGTCTGGTTCGTAGAGGTAGTCCCAGTGGTGCTTGAGTTCCTGATCCGGAGTCGCCACCAGTGGAATCAATTGCTCCACGGTTGGCTGCTGGGTCATGGTGTTGATGAACTTGTTGGATACCACAGAGAGGCGGTCAATACGGCCTTCCAGATACGCATCCAGCATCACCTTCACACTGCCGATCAAATCATTGATCGACGGCTCTTCACCCAGGTGGCTGATAGCTGCAACGACGTTACCGCCGAAGTTGCGGAAAAAGGCCGCACCCTTGCTACCTACAACACACAGATCGATCTCGACGCCGTTTTCGCGGTTTACCGCCATGTCCTTGACCAGGGCCTTGAACAGGTTGGTATTCAGGCCACCGCACAAACCACGGTCACTGCTCACTACCACATAACCCACGCGCTTGACGGCGCGCTCGATCATGAAGGGGTGGCGGTATTCCGGGTTGGCGTTGGCCAGATGCCCAATTACCTGGCGGATACGTTCCGCATAAGGACGGCTAGCAGCCATGCGCATTTGTGCCTTGCGCATTTTGCTGACCGCCACTTTTTCCATGGCGCTGGTAATTTTTTGCGTGCTTTTGATGCTCGCAATCTTACTGCGAATCTCTTTTGCGCCTGCCATGTAACACCTATCAGGTTAGCAAGCGGGAGCCTTGCGGCTCCCGCTGCGGCTTACCAGGTTTGGGTGGCCTTGAACTTCTCGATACCGGCTTTCATGCCAGCGTCGATATCGTCATTGAAGTCACCCTTCACGTTGATCTTCGCCATCAATTCGGCGTGATCGCGGTTGAAGTAAGCAATCAGCGCTTGTTCAAAGCTGCCGACCTTGGCGATTTCAACGTCGGTCAGGAACCCACGCTCAGCGGCATACAGCGACAACGCCATGTCAGCGATCGACATTGGGGCGTATTGCTTCTGCTTCATCAGCTCGGTAACGCGCTGACCATGCTCAAGTTGCTTACGGGTCGCTTCGTCCAGGTCAGACGCGAACTGGGCAAATGCCGCCAGTTCACGGTACTGAGCCAGAGCGGTACGGATACCACCGGAGAGCTTCTTGATGATCTTGGTCTGAGCGGCACCACCCACACGGGATACCGAAACACCGGCGTTCACAGCAGGACGGATCCCGGAGTTGAACATGGCCGATTCCAGGAAGATCTGACCGTCGGTGATGGAAATCACGTTGGTCGGAACGAACGCGGAAACGTCGCCAGCCTGGGTTTCGATGATCGGCAGTGCGGTCAGGGAACCGGTTTTGCCGGTCACTGCGCCGTTGGTGAACTTCTCTACGTACTCTTCGGAAACGCGGGATGCGCGCTCCAGCAGACGGGAGTGGAGATAGAACACGTCGCCTGGGTAAGCTTCACGGCCTGGTGGACGGCGCAGCAGCAGGGAAATCTGGCGGTAAGCCACTGCTTGCTTGGACAGATCGTCATAAACGATCAGCGCGTCTTCACCGCGGTCGCGGAAGAATTCACCCATGGTGCAACCGGAGTACGGTGCCAGGAATTGCAGCGCAGGAGATTCCGATGCACTGGCAGCCACGATGATCGTGTTGGCCAGGGCGCCGTTTTCTTCCAGCTTGCGAACCACGTTGGCGATGGTCGATTGCTTCTGACCAATGGCGACGTAGACGCAGAAAATGCCGCTGTTCTTCTGGTTGATGATCGCGTCGATCGCCAGAGCGGTTTTACCGATCTGACGGTCACCGATGATCAGCTCACGCTGGCCACGGCCGACCGGGATCATGGCATCGACAGCCTTGTAGCCAGTCTGTACAGGCTGGTCTACCGACTTACGCCAGATCACGCCTGGAGCAACTTTCTCGACCGCGTCGGTCTCGGTGTTGCCCAGTGGACCTTTACCGTCAACAGGGTTACCCAGTGCGTCGACTACGCGACCCAGCAGTTCCTTACCAACCGGAACCTCCAGGATGCGGCCTGTGCACTTGGCGCTCATGCCTTCAGCCAGACTGGTGTATGCGCCCAATACAACGGCACCTACGGAGTCTTGCTCCAGGTTGAGGGCCATACCGTAGACGCCGCCCGGAAACTCGATCATCTCGCCGTACATGACGTCGGCCAGACCGTGAATCCGCACGATGCCGTCAGATACGCTGACGACAGTGCCTTCGTTACGGGCTTGGGAGGTCACATCGAGCTTGTCGATGCGGCCCTTGATAATTTCACTTATTTCGGAAGGATTGAGTTGCTGCATTGCTCTGCTGCCCCTTCAAACTCAAGATTTCAATGCTTCGGCAAGTTTCGCGATTTTGCCGCGAATCGAGCCATCGATAACCAGGTCGCCGGCGCGGATAACGACACCACCAATCAGGGATGCGTCCTCCGTAGCTTGCAGGCGCACTTCCCGATTGAGTCGTGCACTGAGAACCTTGGCGAGTTTGTCTTGCTGTTCTTGGTTCAATGCAAAGGCACTGGTCACTTCAACGTCTACCGATTTCTCTGCTTCGGCCTTGTACAGGTCGAACAGAGCGGCAATCTCCGGCAGTAGCGGGAGACGGTCGTTTTCGGCAACGACATTGATGAAGTTCTGCACCTTCACATCAAACTTGTCGCCGCACACTTCAATAAAAGTGGCGGCCTTGTCTGCGCTCGTCAGGCGCGGGGCCTTGAGCACGCTCTGCATGGTGTCGTCTTGCGACACTGCTGCAGCCAGGCCGAGCATGGCTGACCAAGAGGCCAGCTGCTGGTGGGCCTGGGCGTGCTCGAAGGCTGCCTTAGCGTAAGGTCGGGCCAACGTGGTCAGTTCTGCCATGATCGCCCTCGCTTAAATTTCAGCAGCCAGTTTGTTAACCAGCTCCGCGTGCGCGTTTTGATCGATTGTGGCACCGAGGATCTTCTCGGCACCGCCGACCGCCAGAGCACCCAATTGGGCACGCAGCGCGTCTTTGACGCCGTTCAGTTCCTGTTCGATCTCGGCATGAGCCGAAGCCTTCACACGGTCAGCTTCGACGCGGGCTTTTTCAACAGCCTCTTCGACGATCTGGTTACCGCGCTTCTTGGCTTGCTCAATGATTTCAGCTGCCTGTGCTTTAGCATCGCGCAGTTGAAGACCCACTTTTTCTTGGGCCAACTCCAGGTCGCGAGCTGCACGGCTGGCAGCGTCCAAACCATCCGCGATCTTCTTCTGACGTTCGTGCAAAGCCGCGATGACCGGAGGCCACACGAACTTCATGCAAAACACTACAAAAATGAAGAACGCAACGGATTGGCCAATCAGGGTTGCATTAATGTTCACGCCAACACCTCGCTCATTCGTTGTCCATCACCCCAATCAACTCGAAAATTCGAGTGATCAGCCAGCGAGTTGACCAACGAAGGGGTTCGCGAAGGTGAAGAACAAAGCGATACCAACGCCGATCATGGTCACGGCGTCGAGCAGGCCGGCGACGATGAACATTTTAACTTGCAGCATTGGGACCATTTCTGGCTGACGCGCTGCGCCTTCCAGGAACTTGCCGCCCAGCAGGCCGAAACCAATGGCAGTACCCAGGGCGCCCAGGCCGATCAACAGTGCAACAGCGATAGCGGTTAGACCAACTACAGTTTCCATCTTTCCTCCCGACTTTTACGTCGTATGGTTTAGGTTTTTTAGATTTTAAAGCGGTAAAACAAATCGTTTCATAGCCCGGTAGGGCCCACCTTCCCGTTTCACCGGGAAGGACATCAGACTAGTCGAGACTGGTCTTAATGGTTCTCTTCGTGCGCCATCGACAGGTAAACGATGGTCAGCATCATGAAGATAAAGGCCTGCAGGGTGATGATCAGGATGTGGAACACAGCCCACGCCCACTGCAGAACAATGCCCAGGCCGCTAAGCCAGAGCAGGCCGCTGCCGAACATCACAGCGATCAGAATGAACACCAGTTCGCCGGCATACATGTTGCCGAACAGTCGCAGGGCCAGGGAAATCGGCTTGGCGACCAGGGTCACGAATTCCAGCAGGAAGTTCACCGGGATCAGCAGGGCTTGAACGAAGATGTTCTTGCTGCCGAACGGGTGCAGGGTCAGTTCGCCGATGAAACCGCCGATGCCCTTGACCTTGATGCTGTAGAAAATGATCAGCGCAAACACCGACAGGGCCATGCCCAGAGTCGCGTTCGGGTCAGTGGTCGACACGGCACGGAATGGAATGTGCGCGTCGCCGGAGATCAGGATGGCCAGTTGAGGAATCCAGTCGACCGGGATCAGGTCGACGGCGTTCATCAGGAACACCCAGACGAAGATGGTCAGCGCCAGCGGTGCGATCACCGGGCTACGGCCATGGAAGCTGTCTTTCACGCTGCCATCGACGAATTCGACCAGTACTTCAACGAAGTTCTGCAACGCACCTGGCTGACCGGAAGTCGCCTTCTTTGCCGCCATGCGGAAAATCAGGACGAAGATCAGACCCAATGCGACCGACCAACCCAGAGTGTCCAGGTGGAAAGCCCAGAAACCCATTTCCTTGGCTTCTGCTGCGGTGTGGGCAAAGCCCCAGCCGCCGTTGGGAAGCTGACCGAAGGTCAGGTTCTGCAAGTGGTGCTGGATATAGCCCGAAGCGGTTGTTTCTGCCATGGTTGCCTCAAACGCCCTAAGGTTTCGAAAGTCTTGTTTTCATCAGCAGGGGAGCGAACCAGCTGACCAGTTGGGTCAACACGAAGACGCCGAATACAGCCAGCGGCGCCAATGGCTTCACACCTGCAAAGGTCAATGCAAACAGCACTGCCGTCAAAATCAGTTTGCCCGCCTCGCCGGCATAAAAAGACCGGACGATAGCTTGGGCTGCTCGGGCGCCGGAAAACCGAAAGGCCCTGTGAGCAAAATACATATTGGGCAGCAAGGCTATCAGGCCTCCGCAAAGTCCTGAATACCCGGCTACGACTCCATGCCCGTACCAAAGCGCCAAAGCGGCGATCAGCAAGATGACAAACTGAGCCAGCAATACCGGGAAAACGGCCAAGCGATGGAACGGCAACGTGTTTGGCGTGCGGGTTTCCATCACTCTTGCTCCTCAATGGTCGGCTGCCGGAAATCAATAACTTGGCATAATTTGTGCCGACAAAATGCGCGCAGAGTATAGGGGCGGTTCAGCCCCTATTCAACTGCCGGGTAGTGATTTCCGATCACGCGCTACATAAGCAAATGTTTCAGCGGATGTGGGCAAGGACGCCCTGAAGCTCATCGAGGGAGTTATATCCGATGACCAATTGCCCTTTGCCTTTCTTGCCGTGGCGAATTTGCACCGCGGAGCCCAGGCGCTCGGCCAGGCGCTGCTCGAGACGGGCGATATCCGGATCAGGTTTGGCAGCTTCGACCGGAGCCGGTTTACCGCTTAGCCACTGGCGAACCAAGGCCTCTGTCTGACGAACGGTCAAACCTCGTGCGACAACGTGTCGCGCCCCCTCAACCTGTTGATTTTCCGGTAAACCGAGCAAGGCTCGAGCGTGGCCCATCTCCAGGTCGCCATGGGACAGCATGGTCTTGATGACTTCCGGCAGCGCGATCAGGCGCAGCAGGTTCGATACCGTCACGCGGGACTTACCCACAGCGTCGGCCACCTGTTGCTGAGTCAGCTGGAACTCCTGCTGCAAACGCTGCAAGGCGATCGCTTCTTCGACCGGGTTGAGGTCTTCGCGCTGGATATTCTCGATCAGTGCCATGGCGATGGCGGTTTCATCCGGCACATCGCGCACCATGGCCGGGATGGTCTCCTTGCCGGCCTGCTGGCTCGCGCGCCAGCGGCGTTCGCCGGCGATGATTTCAAAGCGGCCGTCACCGATGGGGCGCACTACGATCGGCTGCATCACGCCCTGGGCCTTGATCGAATTGGCCAGTTCTTCCAGCGCCTGGGGGTCCATGTCCCGGCGGGGCTGGTATTTGCCGCGCTGGATCAGGTCCAACGGCAAGTGTTGCAGCTCGCGTTCGTCGGCCTGCACCGCTTGTTCTTCAAGCGATGTGACGGTCGGACCACTCAACAGTGCATCCAGTCCACGTCCGAGACCTCGTTTCTTGACGGCCATGGGGATTCCTTAAGTTGGCTGGGCTGCTGGGGTGCGTGAATTGCGGCGTTGACGACGGACCATCTCGCCGGCCAGCGCCAGGTAGGCGATGGCACCGCGCGATGTCTTGTCGTACGCCAGCGCGGGCATGCCGTAGCTGGGCGCTTCGGCCAAGCGGATGTTACGTGGAATCACCGTGTCGTAGAGCTGATCGCCGAAGTGCTCCTTGAGCTGCGCCGACACATCGTTCATCAGGCTCAGGCGCGGATCGTACATGGTCCGCAGCAGGCCTTCGATCTGCAGGTTCGGGTTGAGCAGCTCGGCGATACGCTTAATGTTATCCACAAGATCGCTCAAGCCTTCCAAGGCGAAGTACTCGCACTGCATGGGAATGATCACCCCATCGGCGGCCACCAGGGCGTTGAGCGTCAGCATCGACAGCGATGGCGGGCAGTCGATCAAAATGTAATCGTAGTTGTCGCGGATCGGCGCCAAGGCGCTGCGCAGACGGCTTTCTTTCATCTGCATTTCCAGCAGCACCACTTCCGCCGCGGTCAGATCGCGGTTGGCCGGCAGCAGTTGATAACCGCCGTGCTCGGAGAAATGCATGGCCTGGCCCAGGTCGCACTCGCCAATCAGCAAGTCGTAGACCGAATTTTCCAGGCCGTGTTTATCCACACCGCTACCCATGGTGGCGTTGCCCTGTGGATCGAGATCGATCAGCAGCACCCGACGCTTGGTCGCGACAAGGGATGCTGCGAGGTTGATGCAGGTGGTGGTTTTGCCCACGCCACCCTTCTGGTTCGCTATCGCGAATACCTTAGCCATTCTTGCTTGTGTTCCCAATCATGCCGTGCGGCGCAGTATCAGCAGATGGCGTTGGCCTTGGCAACCGGGTACGGCCAAGGCGTGTTCGCTATCGAGGTGGAAGTCCGGCGGCAATGCTAACAGCTCATCGCTTGGATGGACGCCCTTCATTGCCAGCCAGCGGGTGTCGCGGTCGCCCAGGTGTCGAGTCCAATTGCTGAAGTTCTCCATGCTGCTGAACGCCCGGGAAACGATTCCACTGAAAGGCTGTTCAGGCGTGAAAGTTTCAACGCGACTGTGGATAACCTGCAGGTTGTCCAGCTTGAGTTCGAGTTTGACCTGGGTCAGGAAGCGGGTTTTCTTGCCATTGCTGTCCAGGCAAGTCACTTGCGACTCGGGAAACAGGATGGCCAAGGGTATGCCGGGCATGCCGCCGCCGCTGCCGACGTCCAACCAGCGGCCGTTTTCGATAAACGGCATGACGCTCAGGCTGTCGAGCAAGTGGCGGGAAACCATTTCGTCCGGATCACGCACCGCCGTCAGGTTGTAGGCTTTGTTCCATTTGATCAACAGGGCCAGGTAACCCAGCAGCAGTTGCTGCTGGGCATCGGTCAGTTCAACGCCCAGCTGGCGCGCCCCTGTGGATAACTCTTCGGCGTGTTGCGAGGTGTCCAACGAACTCAAGCGCTTTGCTCCAACTGACGGCCCGCGCCGCGTTTTTTCAAATGGATCATCAGCAGCGAAATGGCTGCCGGGGTGACGCCAGGGATACGTGACGCCTGGCCCAGGGTTTCCGGCCGGGTTATCCCCAGCTTGCTTTGAATCTCTTTCGACAGCCCGGAAATACCGGTGTAGTCGATATCTACAGGCAGCTTGGTGTCTTCACTGGCGCGCAGGCGGGCGATTTCGTCCTGCTGGCGGTCAATGTATCCGGCGTATTTGGTCTTGATCTCGACCTGCTCGGCGACTTGTGGGTCTTCAGCGCCGTGGCCCGTCACTTCGACCAGGCCGGCGTAATCGATTTCCGGACGGGACAGCAGGTTCAGCAAGTTATATTCGTGGGTCAGCGGCGTGCCGAATTTTTCGGCGATCGCATCGCCCTGCTCGGTTCCCGGGCGAACCCAGGTACTTCTCAGGCGCTGTTCTTCCAATGCAATGCTTTCGCGTTTTTTGCAGAAGGCTTCCCATCGCGCGTCATCGACCAGGCCAAGCTCGCGGCCTTTTTCCGTCAGGCGCAAGTCGGCGTTGTCTTCGCGCAGGATCAGGCGATATTCGGCACGGGACGTGAACATCCGGTACGGTTCCTGAGTGCCCAGGGTAATCAGATCGTCGACCAATACGCCGATATACGCCTCGTCGCGACGCGGGCACCAGCTGTCTTTGCCCTGCGCACGCAGTGCGGCGTTGGTACCGGCCAGCAAACCTTGGGCGCCGGCTTCTTCGTAACCGGTGGTGCCGTTGATTTGCCCGGCAAAGAACAGCCCGCCGATCACTTTGGTTTCAAGGCTGTATTTCAAGTCACGCGGATCGAAGTAATCGTATTCGATGGCGTAGCCCGGACGCACGATGTGTGCGTTTTCCATGCCGCGAATCGATTGCACGATCTGGATCTGCACGTCGAACGGCAGGGAAGTGGAAATCCCGTTCGGGTACAGCTCGTGGGTGGTCAGCCCTTCGGGCTCGATGAAGACCTGGTGGCTTTCCTTGTCGGCAAAGCGGTGGATCTTGTCTTCGATCGACGGGCAATAACGCGGGCCGATGCCTTCGATCACCCCGGAATACATCGGTGAACGGTCGAGGTTCGCTGCGATGATTTCGTGAGTGCGCGCGTTGGTATGGGTAATCCAGCAACTGACCTGTTTCGGGTGCTGCGCTTTGGACCCCATGAACGACATGACCGGTATTGGCGTGTCGCCGGCCTGTTCTGTCATCACCGAGAAATCCACGGAACGCCCGTCGATACGCGGCGGAGTCCCGGTTTTCAAGCGGCCCACGCGCAGGGGCAGTTCACGCAAGCGTTTTGCCAGGGCAATCGACGGTGGATCACCAGCGCGGCCACCGGAATAGTTCTGCATACCGATGTGGATAAGTCCGCCAAGGAACGTACCGGTGGTCAACACCACGGATTCTGCGTGGAACCGCAGGCCCATCTGCGTGACAACGCCGCGTACCTGGTCCTGCTCGACGATCAGGTCATCGGCAGCTTGTTGAAATATCCACAGGTTTGGCTGGTTCTCCAGGGTTTCGCGTACTGCCGCCTTGTACAAGATGCGGTCAGCCTGTGCCCGCGTAGCACGTACGGCCGGGCCTTTACGGCTGTTGAGCACGCGAAATTGGATACCACCTTTGTCGGTAGCCATGGCCATGACGCCGCCCAGGGCGTCGATTTCCTTGACCAAGTGGCTTTTGCCGATGCCACCAATGGCGGGGTTGCAACTCATTGCACCAAGGGTTTCCACGTTATGCGTCAGCAACAGGGTTTTTACACCCATGCGTGCTGACGCCAGTGCTGCCTCGGTACCGGCATGACCGCCGCCGATGACGATCACTTCAAAACGGGAAGGGAAATCCACCACGCACCTCGTGCCTGCTTATGTAGGTAATCAGGAATTGTCTGTTGAAAGAGTTTTTGAGCAATGGCGGCAAGTATAGGGACTTAGCCCTCCCTAAAGAACCCTTTGCACAAAATTTAACCAGCTGTGGATGAATCACAGACAATAGAAATTAAAAGAGAGAAATTTATTAAATCTTTGTTTTTATGTTTATTTCTACTGAGCACCTTTTCTGTGGATAGATCTCTACAGGACTCTAAATACAACGTGTACAGCGATTCAAAAGTCTGTGGTCATGTGCCGATGAGGCCCTTGGATAAGTGCTTTAAGCCTGTTGATTAAACAGGTGGTTATCCACAGAGGGGTTTTTACTCAGGTTTCAGGCCCTGTTATCAACTGGGCACAGGGGTGGTTATTCACAGGGCTTAATCCACCCAAATCACCGAACCTGAGCCGATTTCGCCCACCACGCGGCCGACCGAAGCGAAAAACTCGGCGGTGTCTGCGGCAAAAAGAGATCTATTGTGAGAAAAGGCCGGCGCAGTTAATAATAGCCATTATCATTAACCCGCCTTGTCAGCCCTTATGTCCCCTCCTTCACACACAGCTGCGGTCCGGTATATCTACGAGCAACACCATTCCTGGTTGCATGGGTGGCTCAAAGGAAAGCTGCATAACGCCTGCGATGCGGCCGATGTGGCGCACGATACGTTCGTGCGGATTCTGGGTGGGCGGCATGCGGCGCAGATCATCGAGCCAAGGGATTATCTGGCGACGATTGCCAGGGGCCTGGTGATTGACCGTTACCGTCGACGTGCCATCGAGCGGGCATACATACAGACCTTGGCCGAACGCCCTGAAGCCACCGCCATCAGTGAAGAAGACAAAGCCATCATTATCGAGACGCTGGTGGCTGTGGATAAAGCCTTGTGCGGGCTTGGTGAGCGAGCCCGGCGAATCTTCATGCTGTCGCAGTTGGAGGGGCTGACTTATCAACAGATCGCCGATCAATTGCAGGTTTCGCTGACCACGGTGAAGAAGCACATGATTCGCGCACTGACTGAGTGCGCACTGACCATGGCCAGCCTGTAATGGCTATTCCCGATCGCAAGACCTTCGAGGCGGCTGCCAGTTGGTACGTGCAGTTTCAATCCCAAGCCCCCTCAGCCGCCGAACGCCAGGCCTGGCAGCAGTGGCTTGATGGTGACCCTTCCCACGAGGCGGCATGGAACCAGATGGACCAATTGCAGCGGAATCTTGGGGCCCTGCCACCGGATTTATCGCGCCGGGCGTTATCGGCCACGCAGCAACGGCGACAGGTACTGAAGTGGATGCTGGTGCTGGGCGGTACCGGGTATCTGGGTTGGACTGCTCAACAACACACGTCACTTGGGAATATCTGGGCCGACTACAAGACCTCCGTAGGCGAACGCAGACGTATCGAATTGGCCGACGGTACGCGGATTGACCTCAATACCAACACGGCGATTGACGTGGTGTTCGACGGACGCCAGCGCTTGATCCGTCTGCGTGAAGGTGAAGTACTTATCCACACTGGTAAGTCGGGTGGGCAACTCCCCTTTTATGTCGAGACACGACAAGGTCGAGTCCAGGCATTGGGCACCCGGTTTACCTTACGCCAGTTGCAGGATGCCACCCGCGTCGGCGTTCTGGAGGACCGGGTGAGTGTGGAGCCGAGGGACCGGCCCAACCACGTCCGGCTGCTGGGCGCCGGTGAAAGCGCGGACTTTGATCGCCACGATGTAGGACCGAACCAGGCGTATCGCACATCCCAGGCTGCCTGGACCGATGGCCAGTTGATCGTGCTGGACGCTCGGCTCGGGGATGTGATCAGTGAGCTTGCACGCTATCGCCCAGGCGTACTGCAATGCGACTCCGCCTCGGCACGCCTGCGTGTTTCCGGGACCTTGCGCCTGGACTCTTCCGATGCGGTACTCGCCAACCTGCAGGCCACGTTGCCGATTCAAGTGAAGTATTTCACCCGGTATTGGGTTTCGGTGAAGCACACCGGCTGAACGCAAAAATATCCACAAGGGGGTTATCTTTTTTTTGCCTGGCACGGCCCTCCAGGTAATTACGACCCAACCTTCAGGGCTAACCCACCTATGCGCCTTCCCAACACATTCCGCCAACGCCTTTCCTGTCACGGCATCACCTGCAGCTTGCTGCTCGGTACGGCGGCCACCGCCGGTACGGTACTCACGACCGATGCCATGGCTGCGAGCGCTGTGCAGCACTACGCCATCGCTGCCGGTCCGCTGGATAGGGCGTTGAGCCAGTTCGCCGCGAAGGCAAACGTGATTCTGTCTTTCTCTCCCCAACAAACCGTGAGTTTGAACACGCCAGGGGTGGAAGGTGATTATTCGGTGGACCAGGGTTTTGCACTGCTGCTGCAAAACTCCGGGTTGCAGGCTGTGGTCCAGGCGCCCGGCAGCTACGTCCTGCAGGCCGTTCCTGCGGGCGAGCTCACACTCGCGCCTACCACCGTAAGCACTTATCAACAGGGCGGTTTCAATCAGGAGATTGCCGGGGATGTCGGCTACAAGGCGCAGAACAGCCGGATTGGCACAAAAACCAGTACGCCTTTGTCAGAAACGCCCCGCTCGGTTTCGGTAGTCACCGGCCAGCGCATCAAAGACCAGAAGTCTCAGACACTGACTGAAGTATTGGGTTATGTGCCGGGTATCTTCGCGCCGCCGTTTGCCGCCGGCGACGGCCTTGCGGGTGATCTGTTTTTCATTCGCGGTTTCAATGCCACGGATTACGGCTACGGCCTGCTGCGTGATGGCCTGCGTGTACAAGGCAATCGGTATGACACGACCAGCGAGCCCTATGGCCTGGAACGGGTCGAGATCTTCCGTGGGCCCTCCTCCCTGCTTTACGGTGAAAACGCGCCAGGCGGTCTGGTAAACCTGGTGAGCAAACACCCTACCGCCACGCCGCAGGGCGAGGTTCAACTCGGTTATGGTTCTAACAACCGGCGCCAGGTGGGTGTGGATATCTCGGGTCCACTCAACGACAGCGACAACATCCTGGGGCGGGTGGTGATGCTCGGTCGCAAGTCGGACACGCAAACCGACCATGTTCCGGACGATCGTCTGTACATCGCCCCTTCCCTGACCCTGAACTTCGATGACTACAACACCCTCACCCTGTTGGCCAACTACCAGAAGGACCACACCAACCTGGAACTTGGCTTACCGGCAGCAGGCACCTTGCTTGCGAATCCAAACGGCAAGCTCTCCAAGCACACCATGCTGGGCGATCCGGACTGGAACACCTTCGAACGCGAGTCTTGGAGCACCGGCTACGAATTCAGCCACAGCTTTAACGACGATTGGCAGTTCCGCCAGAATTCTCGCTACATGCAGTCGCGCATCAACCGCCATGAGACCTGGCCTGGGGCCCTGAATAATCGCGGCTTCGGGACTCAACTGAACATGACCGCCTACGACCGCTATAACAAATCGATGGTCTACTCTCTGGATAACCAGCTGGAAGGCAAGTTCCAGGTCGGCGGGCTGGACAATACCCTGCTGTTCGGCGCCAGTTATGACCGGACCTCTTTCAGTCAGGACTGGGACGCCGGCTCCGCCGGCACCATCAATGTGTATAACCCTGTGTACCTGCGTGACCCGCTTACGCCAATCGCAGTGCAAAACACCCTGCTCGAACAGCAGATGAAAGGCGTTTATGCACAGATCCAGAGCAAATATGACCACTGGCTGTTTTTGCTCGGCGGTCGTCAGGACTGGGTCGACAGCGATTTTCGCGACAAGGTGAACAAGGCCGGCAATACCGGTTCCGAAGACCGAAAATTCACTTATCAGGGCGGGTTGATGTACCAGTTCGACAACGGCCTCACGCCGTATGTCAGCTATTCCACCGCGTTTGTCCCGGTGCAGCAGATCTCCAACGCTGGTGCACCGTTAAAGCCGATTACCAGTAGCCAATATGAAGTGGGCGTGAAGTACGAGCCGATCGGCTGGGATACAGCGATGACCGTGTCGGTGTATGACTTGCGCAAGAGAGACGACACCTATCTCGATGCCACCACCAATAGCTATCGCCAAGTGGGAGAAAGCCGGGCCAAGGGGGTGGAAGTCGAGGTAAACAGCAACATCACGCCCAACCTGAACCTGACGGCGGCCTACACCTACACTGATGCACGGATCACCAAGGACTCGGCTGCATCGCTGGTCGAGGGGCGCCAGATGACCGGCGTGCCACGCAACCAGGCTTCAGTGTGGGGCAAGTACCGTTTCCTCGACGGCCAACTCAAAGGTTTGTCCGTGGGCGGCGGCGTGCGTTACTTCGACAGTACTTTTTCTTACACCGCACCGACGCTCTACGGGAAGTTGGACGCAGGAAGCGTCACTTTGGTGGATGCGGCCGTCGGCTATCAGATCGACAAACACTGGTCGGTCGACCTGAATGCCAAGAACCTTTTCGACAAGGAATACGTGTCTGGCTGCAACGACGCAGGGCGATGCTATTGGGGGGATAGCCGTACCCTGCTCGGTACGGTGTCCTACAACTGGTGAGTGCTGTGGATAACCGGCCTACTTGCCGATGCAGAAGCTGGAGAAGATGCGCCCCAGCAAATCATCGGAGCTGAATGCACCAGTGATCTCGCCCAACAGCTGCTGCGCCTGACGTAGATCCTCAGCCAGCAGCTCCCCTGCCCCCGCCAGGGTCAATTGCGCCCGGCCGTGCTCCAACGCTGCGCTCGCATGGCGCAGCGCCTCCAGGTGCCTGCGGCGAGCACTGAAGCTGCTTTCAGACGTCTGCTCGTAGCCCATGCAAGCCTTGAGGTGCTCGCGCAGCAATTCCAGGCCATTTCCCGCCGACTTGGCGCTCAAGCTGAGGGTGACGTGGCCATCCGCACTGGTTTGCATGGCAATGGCTTCGCCTGTCAGGTCAGCCTTATTGCGGATCAAGGTGACTTTGGCCGGGTCCGGCCGTTGTTCCAGGAATTCCGGCCATAGGGCAAAAGGATCCACAGCTTCGGGCGCCGTAGCATCCACTACCAGCAACACACGATCTGCTTCGCCGATGGCTTTGAGCGCGCGTTCCACGCCGATTTTCTCCACCTGGTCTTCGGTATCGCGCAAACCGGCGGTGTCGACCACGTGCAGGGGCATGCCATCGATGTGGATATGTTCGCGCAATATATCCCGGGTGGTACCGGCAATCTCGGTGACGATGGCGGCTTCACGCCCAGCCAGCGCATTGAGCAAGCTGGATTTGCCTGCATTGGGCCGGCCTGCGATCACGACCGTCATACCGTCGCGCAGCAACGCACCCTGGCCGGCCTCGCGAAGAACTGTGGATAACTCATCGCGCACCTTATCCAGCATTGTCAGGACATGGCCGTCGGCAAGAAAATCGATTTCTTCCTCAGGGAAGTCTATCGCTGCCTCGACGTAAATGCGCAGGCTGATCAATTGCTCGGTCAAGTTATGCACACGCAGTGAGAACGCGCCCTGCAGCGAACGCAGCGCATTACGTGCGGCCTGTGCAGAACTGGCTTCAATCAAGTCGGCAATAGCCTCGGCCTGGGCCAGGTCGAGCTTGTCGTTCAAGAACGCACGCTCGCTGAATTCCCCTGGCCGCGCCAAGCGGCAGCCCAATTGCAGACAGCGCTGCAGCAGCATATCCAGCACAACAGGGCCGCCATGTCCCTGCAATTCCAGGACATCTTCGCCCGTAAACGAGTTCGGCCCTGGAAAATAAATAGCCAGGCCTTCGTCCAGTACGCTGTGGTCAGCATCCAGGAACTGCCCGTAATGGGCGTAGCGCGGCTTCAACTCACGCCCACTGATGGCTTTTGCTGCCACGCCCGCGAGCGGTCCGGAAATTCGAACGATACCGACACCGCCGCGACCTTGAGCGGTGGCGACAGCAGCGATGGTTTCACGAGGAGCGCTCATCAGCAGGGTCCAGAATAAAAGTGACGGAAAGCAAAACGCCCCACTAGGGGGCGTCTTGAGTGGTTACCCACAGAGTAAATTACGCTGCGGCTTTTGCGGTAGCCGCTTCGATCTTACGTGTGATGTACCACTGTTGAGAGATCGACAACACGTTGTTGACCACCCAGTACAGTACCAGGCCCGCTGGGAACCACAGGAAGAAGAAGGTGAAGATGATTGGCATCATTTTCATTACCTTGGCCTGCATCGGGTCCGGCGGAGTCGGGTTAAGACGCTGCTGGATGAACATGGTCGCGCCCATGATGATCGGCAGGATAAAGAACGGGTCTTTGATCGACAGGTCGGTTATCCACAGCATGAACGGTGCCTGGCGCATTTCCACGCTTTCCAGGAGCACCCAGTACAACGACAGGAACACCGGCATCTGTACAAGAATCGGCAAGCAACCACCCAGCGGGTTGATCTTCTCTTTCTTGTACAGCTCCATCATGGCCTGGGACATTTTCTGCCGGTCATCGCCATGTTGCTCTTTCAACGCCGCCAGTTTCGGGGCCACGGCACGCATGCGCGCCATCGACTTGTAGCTGGCCGCCGACAGTGGGAAGAAGATCCCCTTGATCAGCATGGTCAGGAAGATGATCGAGAAGCCCCAGTTACCGACGATGCTGTGGATATGTTGCAAGAGCCAGAAGATCGGTTGGGCAATGAACCACAGGAAGCCGTAATCCACAGTCAGTTCAAGACCTGGGGACAACTCTTTCAACACGGCTTGGCTTTTCGGGCCGGCGTACAGGGTAGCGCTGGTTTCTGCCTTGGCGCCTGGTGCGACGGTCAACGCCGGGCCAGTAAAGCCAATGATGTAATTGCCTTGGCTGTCCTTGCGGGTTTGAACCAGATTGGCTTCACCCTTGTTCGGGATCCAGGCGGTCACGAAGTAGTGTTGCAACCAGGCGACCCAACCACCTTGAACGGTTTCTTTCAGCGAGCCCTTGTCGATATCTTTCATCGACACTTTTTTGTACGGCTCGTTACTTGTCCACAGGGCTGCGCCCAGGTAAGTCGCGGTGCCGGTGGCTGTGCTGGAAGAAGGATCGGAGCTGGCGTCACGCTTGAGCTGGGCAAACAGGTTGCCGCTCCACGGTTTGTCGCTTTCGTTGTCGATCAGGTAAGTGACCTTCAGGTCGTACAAACCTCGGGTGAAGCTGAAGCGCTTGATGTAGTTGACGCCGTCGAGGCTGAATTTCAGGTCGACGTTCAGCTGGTTCTGGCCATCAGCCAGTTGATAACTCTTCTGTTCGGTCGAATAAACCGGACGACCGGCAGCACGTGCATCCGGACCATTGGTGCCGGTCAGGCCGCTCTGCGCCAGATAGGTGCGTTCACCACCGTTGTCGAACAGCTGGAACGGCACATCCGGATGGTCTTGGCGACGTGGATACAGCGGCAGTTTCAACTGCGCGATATCACCACCTTGTGGGTCGATAGCCAGGTCGAGCACATCCGTTTTAACGTGGATGAGGTCTTTATTGGTGACCACTGGCGTTTCTAACGGAGCGCGTGTCTCGCCATTCGCGCTGGGAACATCGGCACTCGCGGACGCATTGTTACCCAGCGGGGCGTCCGGAATAGCCGGCGCAGCCTGATTGGTAGCAACATTCTGAGTCGGCAAGGCAGCCTGGCCGTAATCCTGGTTCCACTGAAGAACCAGAACATAAGCCACGATTGCCAGGGCGACGATCAGGATCGTGCGTTTAATATCCATGATTACTCGGCCATCGAAGAAGAACGGGAGGTAGGGATAGGTGGAACCGGGTCATAACCACCGGGATTCCACGGATGACAGCGACCTAAACGACGAAAGGTCAGCCAGCCACCGCGCAGAACGCCATGATTTTCTATGGCCTCCAACGCGTAGCAGGAACAACTGGGGTAGAAACGACAGTGGCTGGCCATCAGGGGACTGATGGCATAGCGATAAAACTGGATCGGAACGAGTGCCAGTTTACGCATCAGTGCTGTCTACCCCTACAGTTTCGGTGCTGGCCGCTGGAGCTGGTTTGTTGGTACGCGCCAGACGTTTCCAGAGCTTGCCGAAATGCTGAATCAATTCGGGGTTTTCTACATCACCCAAGCCTTTGCGCGCGACGATAACAATATCCCAACCAACCAGAGTGTCCTGGTGGAGGCGAAACGATTCGCGCATCAGACGCTTGAGGCGATTGCGCTCAACGGAGAGCTTTACGCTCTTCTTGCCGATCACCAACCCGAGACGGGGGTGATCAAGATCGTTGTTACGCGCAAGGAGCAGGAGATTTTTCCCCGGAACCTTGCCGGTGGGGGAGTCAAAGACTGCCTTGAAATGCCGGGGGGTTAGCAGACGCTTTTCCCGACTGAAGTCCTGACTCACCACCAGTACCGGATTATCAAACTGCCAGACGCGCACGACCTTTGGCGCGGCGACGCGACAGGACAGCACGGCCGTTCTTGGTAGCCATGCGAGCACGGAAGCCGTGAGTACGGGCGCGTTTGATGGTGCTTGGTTGGAAAGTACGTTTCATGGCGTTGTTACCTGGTTCGTCCACAACGGGCCGGAATGGCCCCCGTTTTAAGAGACCGGCGATTCTAGAGAAAGCAAGCCTCTAGGTCAATTTCCAACCAGCTTTTCCTTCAATTACTTCTCCACGAGCCATTTGACCTTTTTTGTGCGCCAGGCTTTCTCGGGCTCTGGCATAGATATAAAAATAGAGAAGGAAGTTATTTAAAGCTTTTCTGTAAAGCTTATAAAAGCTAGGCAGGCGATCTTCTGTGGATAACCCGTTTCAGCCCTTGTTTCACGTGCTGTACAGAGAATGACAACACGGGGGAGAAACGGTGCTCTGCCTGTGCTGCGCTGTCGGATAAGCTGTGTGTGAAAGGGCATGTTATCCACAGCCTGGTTATCAACAGACTTTCGCCCCCACTTGTACAACGACCTCAGGGGCGCTTATCCACAGAGCTTATGCACAGACCACCGGTCGACTTTATTACCGTCAAGAGGTTGATTTTGGCTGGCCTGTGATCAAGCTACATGTGGATAAGTGGACGGCGCGCCGCTACAATGGCGGCTGTTTTTGCCTCACCGGCTTTCAACTTAGGGGATATCCGTGTCAGTGGAACTTTGGCAGCAGTGCGTGGAGCTTTTGCGCGATGAGCTGCCTGCCCAGCAATTCAACACCTGGATCCGTCCACTACAGGTCGAAGCCGAAGGCGACGAGTTGCGTGTCTACGCACCCAATCGTTTTGTTCTCGACTGGGTCAACGAGAAGTACCTGAGCCGCGTTCTCGAATTGCTCGATGAGCACGGCAACGGTCTCGCCCCCGTGCTCTCCTTATTAATAGGCAGCAAACGTAGCTCCGCGCCTCGCGCTGCGCCTAACGCGCCGTTGGCCGCCGCGGCCTCGCAGGCCCAGGCGGCACCGGTCGCCACTGCGACTGCCGCCGCGCCCGCGCCTTCGAAATCCTCGGCGCAAAAAAACGCGCCGCAACATGAAGAGCCGTCTCGCGACAGCTTCGACCCCATGGCAGGCGCCGCCTCCCAGCAAGCGCCGGTTCGCGCTGAACAGCGCACCGTGCAGGTCGAAGGCGCTCTCAAGCACACCAGCTACCTGAACCGCACGTTTACGTTCGAGAACTTCGTCGAAGGTAAATCCAACCAGTTGGCTCGCGCAGCCGCCTGGCAGGTCGCCGATAACCCCAAGCACGGTTACAACCCGCTCTTCCTTTATGGTGGCGTAGGCTTGGGTAAGACCCACTTGATGCACGCGGTGGGCAACCATCTGTTAAAGAAGAACCCGAATGCCAAGGTGGTGTACCTGCACTCGGAGCGTTTCGTGGCTGACATGGTCAAGGCCCTGCAGCTCAATGCCATCAACGAGTTCAAACGGTTCTACCGCTCGGTTGACGCGTTGCTCATCGATGACATCCAGTTCTTCGCCCGCAAGGAACGTTCGCAGGAAGAGTTTTTCCACACCTTCAACGCCCTGCTCGAAGGCGGCCAACAGGTCATCTTGACCAGTGACCGCTACCCGAAGGAAATCGAAGGCCTGGAAGAACGCTTGAAGTCGCGCTTTGGCTGGGGCCTGACCGTTGCGGTAGAGCCACCGGAACTCGAGACCCGCGTTGCGATCCTGATGAAAAAAGCCGACCAGGCCAAAGTCGATCTGCCCCACGATGCTGCTTTCTTCATCGCTCAACGCATTCGCTCCAACGTGCGTGAGCTGGAGGGGGCGCTCAAGCGGGTCATTGCGCACTCGCACTTCATGGGCCGCGACATCACCATCGAGTTGATTCGCGAGTCCCTGAAAGACCTGCTGGCGCTGCAGGACAAACTGGTGAGCGTGGACAACATCCAGCGCACCGTGGCCGAGTACTACAAGATCAAGATTTCCGACCTGCTGTCCAAGCGCCGTTCGCGCTCGGTGGCACGTCCCCGTCAGGTAGCCATGGCGCTCTCCAAGGAGCTGACCAACCACAGCCTGCCGGAAATCGGCGATGTGTTCGGCGGTCGCGATCACACCACGGTTTTGCACGCCTGCCGCAAGATCAATGAACTTAAGGAATCCGACGCGGATATTCGCGAGGACTACAAGAACCTGCTGCGTACACTGACAACGTGATGACACCAGCGCAGCTTATTAAGGCAAGGGACTAGACCATGCATTTCACCATTCAACGCGAAGCCCTGTTGAAACCCCTGCAACTGGTCGCAGGCGTCGTCGAGCGCCGACAGACCTTGCCGGTGCTCTCTAACGTACTGCTGGTGGTAGAAGGCCAGCAGTTGTCCCTGACGGGTACCGACCTGGAAGTCGAGCTGGTTGGCCGTGTGCAATTGGAAGAGCCCGCCGAACCTGGCGAGATCACCGTGCCGGCACGCAAGCTGATGGACATCTGCAAAAGTCTGCCGAACGATGCGCTGATCGACATCAAGGTTGATGAGGCGAAGTTGGTGGTCAAGGCTGGTCGCAGCCGCTTTACCCTGTCTACTTTGCCGGCCAACGATTTCCCTACGGTGGAAGAAGGCCCGGGTTCGCTGACGTGCAGCCTGGAGCAGAGCAAGCTGCGTCGTTTGATCGAGCGCACCAGCTTTGCCATGGCGCAGCAGGACGTGCGTTACTACCTCAACGGCATGCTGCTGGAAGTTTCGGAAGGCATTATCCGCGCCGTGGCCACCGACGGTCACCGTCTGGCCATGTGCTCGATGCGCGCCGATATCGGCCAGCCGGACCGTCACCAGGTGATCGTGCCGCGCAAGGGTATTCTCGAACTGGCGCGCCTGCTCACTGAGCCGGAAGGCAACGTCAGCATCGTGTTGGGTCAGCATCATATTCGCGCGACTACCGGTGAGTTCACCTTCACCTCGAAGTTGGTCGACGGTAAGTTCCCGGATTACGAGCGTGTACTGCCCAAGGGTGGAGACAAGCTGGTGGTCGGTGATCGTCAGGCGCTGCGTGAAGCGTTCAGCCGTACCGCGATTCTGTCCAACGAAAAGTACCGTGGTATCCGTCTGCAACTGGCCAACGGGCAGCTGAAAATCCAGGCCAACAACCCGGAGCAGGAAGAGGCAGAAGAAGAAGTGGGCGTCGACTACAACGGCGGCTCTCTGGAAATCGGCTTCAACGTGAGCTACTTGCTGGATGTGCTGGGTGTGATGACCACCGAACAGGTTCGCCTGATTCTGTCGGACTCCAACAGCAGCGCCCTGGTGCAGGAATCCGACAACGACGACTCGGCTTACGTTGTTATGCCGATGCGCCTGTAATCATGCTCAGCAGAAGCTAGATGTCCCTTAGTCGTGTCTCGGTCACCGCGGTGCGCAATCTGCACCCGGTGACCTTCTCTCCCTCCCCTCGCATCAATATCCTCTACGGCGCCAACGGCAGTGGCAAAACCAGCGTGCTGGAAGCCATCAACCTGCTGGGGCTTGCCCGTTCCTTTCGAAGTGCTCGCTTGTTACCGGTTATCCAGTACGAGCAATTGGCGTGTACGGTGTTCGGCCAAGTCGAACTCGCGGAAGGCGGTCACAGTAGCCTGGGGATCTCACGCGATCGCGGCGGAGAGTTCCAAATTCGCATTGACGGGCAAAATGCTCGCAGTGCAGCGCAGTTGGCGGAAATCTTGCCACTGCAGTTGATCAACCCCGACAGCTTTCGTCTGCTGGAAGGCGCACCGAAAATCCGCAGGCAATTTCTCGATTGGGGCGTGTTCCACGTGGAACCACGGTTCATGGCCACTTGGCAGCGCCTGCAGAAGGCCCTGCGGCAGCGGAACTCATGGCTGCGGCATGGTACACTTGACGCCGCTTCGCAGGCGGCCTGGGACCGTGAACTGTGCCTGGCCAGCGATGAAATAGATGAGTACCGCCGTGCCTATATCAAAGCCTTGAAACCAGTCTTTGAGCAGACCTTGAGCGAGTTGTTGGAGCTTGAGGGGCTGACGCTGAGTTATTACCGTGGTTGGGACAAAGAGCGCGAGCTCAGCGCAGTGCTCGCGACGTCCTTGCAGCGGGATCAGCAAATCGGCCATACCCAGGCAGGTCCCCAACGAGCTGATTTGCGCCTTAGGTTAGGCGCTCATAATGCTGCGGACATCTTGTCCCGTGGCCAGCAGAAGTTGGTGGTGTGTGCACTGCGGATCGCCCAGGGCCACTTGGTTAGCCAGGCCCGGCGCGGACAATGTATTTATCTGGTGGATGACCTGCCGTCCGAACTCGACGAGCAACATCGCCGCGCGCTATGCCGCTTGTTGGAAGAATTACGCTGCCAGGTGTTCATCACCTGTGTAGACCACGAATTATTGAGGGAAGGCTGGCAGACGGAAACGCCAGTCGCTTTGTTCCACGTGGAACAAGGCCGTATCACCCAGACCCACGACCATCGGGAGTGAAGGCATGAGCGAAGAAAACACGTACGACTCGACCAGCATTAAAGTGCTGAAAGGTTTGGATGCCGTACGCAAACGTCCCGGTATGTACATTGGCGACACTGATGACGGTAGCGGTCTGCACCACATGGTGTTCGAGGTGGTCGACAACTCCATCGACGAAGCCCTGGCCGGTCACTGCGACGATATCAGCATCATCATCCATCCGGATGAGTCGATTACCGTACGCGACAACGGTCGCGGTATTCCGGTAGACGTACACAAAGAAGAAGGCGTGTCGGCGGCAGAGGTCATCATGACCGTGCTTCACGCTGGCGGTAAGTTCGACGATAACTCCTACAAAGTTTCCGGTGGTTTGCATGGCGTAGGTGTGTCGGTAGTGAACGCGCTCTCCGAAGAGCTGATCCTGACTGTTCGCCGTAGCGGCAAAATCTGGGAGCAGACCTACGTCCACGGCGTTCCACAGGAACCGATGAAGATCGTCGGCGACAGTGAAACCACCGGTACGCAGATCCACTTCAAGCCGTCCGATCAAACCTTCAAGAATATCCACTTCAGCTGGGACATCCTGGCCAAGCGTATTCGTGAACTCTCGTTCCTCAACTCCGGTGTCGGTATCGTCCTCAAGGATGAGCGCAGCGGCAAGGAAGAGCTGTTCAAATACGAAGGTGGCTTGCGTGCATTCGTTGAGTACCTGAACACCAACAAGACTGCGGTCAACCAGGTGTTCCACTTCAACATCCAGCGTGAAGACGGCATTGGCGTGGAAATCGCCCTGCAGTGGAACGACAGCTTCAACGAGAACCTGTTGTGCTTCACCAACAACATTCCACAGCGCGACGGCGGCACCCACTTGGTGGGTTTCCGTTCTGCACTGACGCGTAACCTGAATACCTATATCGAAGCCGAAGGCTTGGCCAAGAAGCATAAGGTCGCCACTACCGGTGACGACGCGCGCGAAGGCCTCACGGCGATCATCTCGGTAAAAGTACCGGATCCGAAGTTCAGCTCCCAGACCAAAGACAAGCTGGTATCTTCCGAAGTGAAGACCGCAGTGGAACAGGAGATGGGCAAGTACTTCTCCGACTTCCTGCTGGAAAACCCGAACGAAGCCAAGCTGGTCGTCGGCAAGATGATCGACGCCGCACGAGCCCGTGAAGCAGCGCGTAAAGCCCGTGAGATGACTCGCCGTAAAGGCGCGCTGGATATCGCCGGCCTGCCCGGCAAACTGGCTGACTGCCAGGAGAAGGACCCTGCCCTCTCCGAACTGTACTTGGTGGAAGGTGACTCTGCTGGCGGTTCCGCCAAGCAGGGTCGTAACCGTCGCACCCAGGCCATCCTGCCGTTGAAGGGCAAGATCCTCAACGTCGAGAAGGCGCGCTTCGACAAGATGATTTCCTCCCAGGAAGTCGGCACCTTGATCACGGCGCTGGGCTGCGGTATTGGCCGTGATGAGTACAACATCGACAAACTGCGCTACCACAACATCATCATCATGACCGATGCTGACGTCGACGGTTCGCACATCCGTACGCTGCTGCTGACGTTCTTCTTCCGTCAGTTGCCGGAGTTGATCGAGCGTGGCTACATCTACATCGCCCAGCCGCCGTTGTACAAAGTGAAAAAGGGCAAGCAAGAGCAATACATCAAAGACGACGACGCCATGGAAGAGTACATGACGCAGTCGGCCCTGGAAGATGCCAGCCTGCACTTGAACGACGAAGCCCCGGGTATTTCCGGTGAAGCGTTGGAGCGTTTGGTTAACGATTTCCGCATGGTCATGAAAACGCTGAAGCGCCTGTCGCGCCTGTACCCTCAGGAGCTGACCGAGCACTTCATCTACCTGCCGTCTGTCAGCCTCGAACAGCTGGGCGATCATGCCCATATGCAGAATTGGTTGGCGCAATACGAAGTTCGCCTGCGCACTTCGGAAAAATCCGGCCTGGTCTACAAAGCCAGCTTGCGCGAAGACCGTGAACGTAACGTGTGGCTGCCTGAGGTCGAACTCATCTCCCACGGCCTGTCGAACTACGTTACCTTCAACCGCGACTTCTTTGGCAGCAATGACTACAAGACTGTGGTTACCCTGGGCGCTCAGCTAAGCACCCTGCTGGACGACGGCGCTTATATCCAGCGTGGCGAGCGCAAGAAGCAGGTCAAGGAGTTCAAGGAAGCCCTTGACTGGTTGATGGCGGAAAGCACCAAGCGTCATACCATCCAGCGATACAAAGGTCTGGGTGAGATGAACCCGGATCAGTTGTGGGAAACCACCATGGACCCAGCCCAACGTCGCATGCTGCGCGTGACCATCGAAGACGCCATTGGCGCAGACCAGATCTTCAACACCCTCATGGGTGATGCGGTCGAACCTCGCCGTGACTTCATCGAGAGCAACGCCCTGGCGGTTTCTAACCTGGACTTCTGATCCAGATAGAACGCGGTAAATGAAAAAGGCCAACGCTTAGCGTTGGCCTTTTTTATTGAGAAAATCAGCGCTCTTTAAAATGCTCCACGTGGAACATCAGCTTTTTCAGCCTTGAGACGCGGTCGCCACGCTCTCCAACCGATACCCATACCCATAGATCGTCAACAACTGCCAACCTCGATCCGCAGTCAGCCCCAGCTTGTTGCGCAGCCGGTAAATATGCGTATCCAGCGGGCGTGACGAGACCATTTCTTCGTGGGTCCAGAACCGCTCGTAAAGATATTCGCGGGACAGCGGCCGAGCCAGGTTGGCAAACAAGCAGCTGGCCAGGCGGTATTCACGCTCGGTGAGATTGATCGGTTTACCTGCACGGGTGACGGTCAGTTCAGCATCGTCAAAGGTCAGGTCATTGAAGCTCTGTACTTCCTGAGTAGCTGACTTCTGCAGGCCATGTCGACGCAGGACCGCCGTGACCCGTGCTTTCAATTCGTTAGGACGAAAGGGCTTGCTAACGTAATCGTCGGCACCGCTGTTGAGTGCCGTGACAATATCGCTCTCGGCGTCACGGCTGGTGAGCATGATGACGGCGGGGGGAGACTCCATATGTTCGCGGGTCCAGCGCAGCAGGGCGATGCCAGTGATATCGGGCAGTTGCCAGTCGAGTATCAACAGGTCGAAGGTTTCCCGGCGCAGTTGGCGCAGCAGGTCTTCGCCGCGCTCGAAGCAATGCAGGGTCCAGGGCTGTTCGGCGGTGCTGGGGATTTGTCGCAGTGTCTGTTCCACCCGGCGCAGTTCCGCGGGTTCGTCATCCAGTATTGCGACACGCATGGGTGGGTCCTTCCTTTTTGAAGAGTACGGCAGCCGTCGCCGGTTTCGTTATGGGCACGCACTGCGCAGATGCCAGCTGTTGAATCTGAAGAATTGTGCTCAGATCCGTCGGCCCCTTGGATCTCTCGTTACGCTGAGAATAATGAGCGGTTAACCCACTGAAAATGCTCGATAGCGATGTGGGAAAGATACCGGCTCCCGGCCCTAAGGAAAAGGATCAAACGACGCATGCGCTGCCGTAAACTCTCGCGTGCTGATACCAGATGTCCTCTTCCCAACCTTGATGAGCACCATGACTCTTTCCCGCAACTGCTTGTGCCGCGCCCTCCCCTTGTTGTTGATCATGGTGGCCGGCGCTGCGGGTGCTGCCGCCAACGTCCGCTCACCCTATATCGATGCCGACTCCTCGTGCAGGGCGCAGCCTTTGCCTGCGGTGGTCCAGCATCTCACCGGAGAAGCGTGGAAAATCGATAGAAAGGGCACCGTAACTTCCTTGCGCGATGGCATGACCATCGATGAACACGAAGGCGTAAAGACCTCGGCGTCCGCGTTTGTCAGCCTGTTACTGGGTGATGGATCCCGGGTGGTGTTGCCTTCCAGCTCCCAGGTGCGATTGCAGATGGAGAAGACGCTGTCGATTCCCCAAGTTGTAATCGAACAGGGCCAAGTCGAGGCTTACGTGATCAAGCGCGTCAGTGACCATGACCGCTTCCAGATCGTGACGCCGGTTGGGGTGCTGGGCGTAAGGGGCACGCACTTTCGAGTGCGCAACGACGCTGAGCAATCGGTGCTTGAAGTGCTCGACGGTCAGGTAGCCGTTAATCGCGGGATGAAGGCCAAGCCAGCCGCAAGTGAGGTCAAGGTTGACGCCCGGCAAGGTCTGCTCTTCAAGAAACAGGGCGACCTGAAACCCGTGACGTTGCTTGCAGCGCCGAAACTTGTGGGGCAGGACGGCCAACAAGGCGATGCGCCCATCTGGAATTTGTACCTGCGGCCTTTGCCCGGCGCGCGGCGATACCGTGCGCAGGTCGCGGCCGATAAAGCCTTTATGGATATCAAGCAGGAAAACTTTTCCAGCGCGCCGAAAATGAGCTTCACTGGGCTCAAAGCCTCGTTCTATCACGTACGCTTGTCGGCATACGACGAGAACGGCCTTGAGGGAGAAACCGGGGTCTATGACATCTTCTATCATCCACCCGTTGCCCAGGCGCGCTGACCGATGATGCTTTGGGGCAAGGCCGAGAAACGTCAACCCACTCATGCCCAACGTCTGTTCCACGGCCTGGTGCGGGAGTGGCTGTGGATCGGTCTACTGTTACTGCCCATCACTGCGTACCTGTCGTTGAGCCCTGGCCTGGCCCTGAACAATCCGTTGTATGACAGCCTGCGCCGTCTCACCCCGTTGCCGGTGGATCCACGTATCCTGTTGGTGACCATTGACGATCCGAGCCTGAAAAAACTTGGCCAGTGGCCGTGGCCGCGTAGCCTGCACGCTGACCTGATAGACCGCCTGAGCGCTGGGCAACCGGCAAGCATTCTGTTCGATGTCATCTTCAGTGAGCCTGGCGACGCCGCCAATGACAAACGCTTGGCCGAAGCGGTCTGCAACGCGGGCAATGTGCTGATGCCATTGGTGCGAGAAGGCGCTGCGGACTACAGCCAACCCGCCGCGCAGATGATGCCGTTGCTCAAATGCGCCAAAGGCGTGGGCCATATCAACGTGGAAGCGGACAATGACGGCGTGGTTCGCAGCCTGTATCTGCGCGAAGGCCCGCCCGATGCGACGGCGGCGCAACTGGCCTGGCTGGCCTACGAGATGAGCGGCGAGTTATCCCAAATGCCAGGCGAGCCCCTGCAATCAACTGCCCAGCACTGGCATCGAGAGCACGCTATTCGTATCCCGTTTATCGCGCCGCATACCCATTTCCCGAGTGTGTCTTACGTCAGCGTACTGCGCGGCGAGGTCCCCCGCGCGCAGCTACGCGGCCGCCTGATTTTAGTCGGGTCGACGGCTTCCGGGATGGGCGATCGGTTTGTCACGCCGCTCTCCTCCAAAGCCGGCACCACTGCGGGTGTGGAGATCCAGGCCAACGTGCTCAATGGCTTGCTGCAAGGGCGCAGCATTGTTGATCTGCCGGGCTGGCTTGCGGCGCTGATGGCGACTTCACTGGTCGCATTGCTGCTGGGCCTGCTGCTCTACCGCCCTCGTTATGCGCTGTGGATGACGCTGGGCTGCATGGCTGCCGCGTTGCTCGGTTCGTTGGCGCTGTTACGCCTGGGCCACTGGTGGTCGCCTGCGGCCTGCCTGATCGGTCTGCTGCTCAGTTACCTGATCTGGAACTGGCGTCGCCTCAGTGTGATCCTCGCCTATTTCGGCTGGGAGCTGGCGCGCCTGGATAACGAGCCCAAGGTCCTGCCCGAGCGCCGCCGCGCACCTGCCAGCAAGGGCGATGTGTTGCAGGCGCGTATATTTGCCTTGGAGCAAGCGGTCAGCCGCACGCGCGATACCCGCCGCTTCATGGCCGACGGCCTGGAGTGCCTGCCGGTCGCGACGCTGATCACCGACCCCAGGGGCAATATCCTGCTGGCCAATCGTATTGCGCGGGAAGTGTTCGGCAACGTCCTGGTCAACGAAAACCTGCTGGAGCAACTGGCAGATTTGGGCTACCCGCCGCTGCACAACGGCGTGCGCCCTGCCCTCTCGGTGCTGGAGCTGGTCGAGTTCCGGGATATCCACAAGCGCAGTCTGCGCATGGAGTTGGCGCCCTTGTTGCCAGCCGAAGGCGACGTCGCGCTCGGCTGGCTGCTGAGCCTGACGGATCTAAGTAAAGAGCGCGAAGCCCAGCAACATCGCGAGACGATGTTGCGGTTTCTCTCCCATGACCTGCGGGCGCCGCACTCGGCAATCCTGGCCCTGCTGGACGTGCATGACGGCGATTCCCCGGTATTCGCTCAAATCGAGCAGCAAGTGCGGCGTGCCCTGGGCCTCACCGAATCGTTCGTCCAGTTGGCGAAGGCGGAGGCCGACGGTTATCAGTTCCAGCCGACCTTGTTCGCCATGTTGGTGATGGACGCCTTCGACCAAGTGGCAGTGCTCGCCCAGCTCAAGGGGATTCATCTGGTTCATGATTTGGATGAAGCCGACGAGGGCATGGTGTCGGCCGATCAGTCACTGCTCACCCGGGCGCTATTCAATGTGCTGGAGAACGCCATCAAGTATTCGTCTTCAGGGACGACCGTCAGGTTGAGGCACAGCACGGCGCAGGGTTGGCTGGAATGTCGTATCAGTGACCAGGGGCCGGGGATTGCCGCGGCGGACCTGCCGGAACTGTTCAGTCAATACCGTCGCTTCGATTCAGCTCAAGGCAGTGAAGGTTTGGGATTGGGGCTGAGCATGGTCAAGGCCGTGATAGAGCGTCACGGTGGCCGCATCGGTTGCGCGAGCGTGGTGGGTAAAGGCACCACCTTCAGCCTGCAGCTGCCCGTACTGGAAGAGTGAAAAACCGACGTTTGTGCTGTGCATGAAAAACCGGTCGCAAGGACCGGTTTTTGTCATCCCGTAAAAAACTTATGCACCTTTTTCGTAATTTTATGACCTCTGGAAATATGTATGTAAATCAGCTTCTTATGCAGCAAAAAAGGCGATTCGCCAACATACCGTGCACAGGTTATCCACAGATCCTCAAATCACCGGCGTGTCGACCACGACCGGCTCCGGCGGCAACGAACCCATGGCCCGCTGCTGCGCTTGATTCCATGCCTGGGCACGGTCATTCAGCGCTGCAATTGCGCGGGGTCCTTCCCCTTCGGCGTACATGGGTTCGCCAATCACCACTGTGATGGTACCCGCGCGTTTCGCCCAGCCGGTCTTTGGCCAGAACTTGCCGGCATTGTGGGCAATCGGCAGCACCGGCAAGTTGGCGTTGACTGCCAGGGCGGTACCGCCGCGTGAGAACTTGCCCACCGTGCCGTAAGGAACCCGCGTGCCCTCGGGGAAGATCAGCACCCAAACGCCGTCCTTGAGCAGCTCGTCGCCCTTCTTGGCGACGTGCTTGAGCGCTGCCTTGGGGTTATCACGGTCGATGGCGATCGGACGCAACATCGCCATGGCCCAGCCGAAGAACGGCACGTACAGCAACTCACGCTTGAGCACCTGGCTCAACGGCGAGAAGTACGCCGACAAAAAGAACGTCTCCCAGGTGCTCTGGTGGTTCGACAGAATGACGCAGGGTTGCTTCGGGACGTTTTCCGCGCCCTTGATCTCGAAGCGAATACCCAGGAATACCTTGGACAGCCACAACGCGCAGCGGCACCAATAGACGTTGATAAAGCGATAGCGCGCCTTGAACGGCAGGAACGGCGCAATAAAAAAGCTCAGGGTGCACCAGAGAAAGGAACTGGTGCCCAGCAGCAGGTAAAAGAAAAAGGTTCTGATGGCCTGCAAAATCGACATGGCGGCATTTACCGTTGCGGGACAAGGCCCGCCTGTTAAAAGCGCACTCCCGAACAATCCTTGGTCAGGAAGTCGAGGGCGGCTAGTTGTTGATAAGTTCTGCGGCAACAGCCGCCAGATCGTCAAAAATCAAGGTGCCTACCGGCAGGTTTTTCACCTGGGTCTTTTCGCCTTTCCCGGTCTTAACCAAAACTGGCTGACAGTCGACGGCTTTGGCCGCCTCCAGGTCACCGAGGCTGTCCCCGACGAACCATATCCCAGCCAAGGGCACCTTGTAATGTTCTGCAATGATTTTCAGCATGCCTGGCTTGGGTTTGCGGCAATCGCAGCCGTCATCCGGCCCGTGAGGGCAATACACCACCAGCCCGACTTCACCGCCCTGCTCGGCCACCAACGTGCGCATGCGCGCGTGCATGGCGTCCAGGGTTGCGATGTCGTAGTAGCCACGGGCGATGCCGGACTGGTTGGTGGCGATGGCCACCGTCCAGCCCGCCTTGCTCAACTGCGCGATGGCCTCGATCGAACCGGGCAACGGAATCCATTCCGCCATCGACTTGATGTAAGCGTCGGAGTCGTAATTGATCACCCCGTCCCGATCGAGAATCAGCAGTTTCAGCATGCTCAGCTCAGCGTCGATATGTCAGCGATATTGACGAACAAGCCACGCAGGCGCGCGAGCATGGCGTAGCGGTTTCTACGCACGCCGGCATCGTCGGCATTGATCATCACGGCTTCGAAGAACGCATCCACCGGCTCGCGCAGGGTGGCCAGGCGCGCCAATGCTTCGGCGTAGTTGCGTTCGGCGATCAGCGGCTTCACCGCGTTTTCAGCTTTGGCGATGGCCGAGTTCAGCGAGAACTCCTTGGCATCGGCAAACAGGCCTGGATCGACGTCTGCGTTGCCCAGGCCTTCGGCCTTGCTCAGCAGGTTCGATACGCGCTTGTTCACGGCGGCCAGTGCGTCGGCTTCCGGCAATTGGCGGAAGGCCTGCACCGCTTGTACGCGCTGGTCGAAGTCCAACGCCGAACCCGGCTGCAGGGCACGTACCGACAGGTACACCGAAACGTCCACGCCTTCGTCTTCGTAACGCGCACGCAGGCGGTCGAATACGAACTCCAGCACTTGCTCGGCCAGGCCCGCTTGCTTGACCTTGGCACCGAACTGGCCGACCGCGAACACCACGGCCTGGGTCAGGTCGAGGTCCAGCTTCTTGTCGATCAGGATACGTAGCACACCCAGGGCCGCACGGCGCAGGGCGTACGGATCTTTGCTGCCGGTTGGCAACATCCCGATGCCGAAGATCCCCACGAGGGTATCCAGCTTGTCGGCGATGGCCACGGCGGCACCGGTCAGGGTGGTCGGCAGTTCGGCACCTGCACCGCGCGGCATGTACTGCTCGTTCAGCGCCAGGGCTACGTCGTTCGGTTCGCCATCGTTGAGGGCGTAGTAGTAGCCGGCAACGCCTTGCATCTCCGGGAATTCGCCGACCATCTCGGTGGCCAGGTCGCACTTGGACAGCAAACCTGCACGCGCAGCCAGGGCGGCATCACCGCCAATGCGTGGCGCAATGTAGGCAGCCAGTTTGGAAACACGTACGGCCTTGTCGTAGACGCTGCCGAGTTTTTCCTGGAACACCACGTTCTGCAGGCGCAGGTTGAACTCTTCGAGCTTCTGCTTCTTGTCTTGCTTGAAGAAAAACTCCGCATCGGTCAGGCGCGGGCGCACGACTTTCTCGTTACCGGCGACGATCTGCTGCGGGTCTTTGCTGTCGATGTTGGCCACCGTGATGAAACGCGGCAGCAACTTGCCGTCGGCGTCCAGCAAGCAGAAGTATTTCTGGTTGTCCTGCATGGTGGTGATCAGCGCTTCTTGCGGCACGTCGAGGAATCGCTCTTCGAAGGCGCACACCAGCGGCACCGGCCATTCAACCAGCGCGGTCACTTCGTCGAGCAGGCTTGGCGGCACGATGGCGGTGCCTTCCTGGAGGCGGGCCAGCTCCTCGGTGCGCTTGCTGATCAGCTCGCGACGCTCATTGGCGTCAGCCAGCACGTAAGCGGCGCGCAGGTCGGCGGCATAGTTGGCCGGCGAAGTGATGCGCACCGCGTGCGGGTGATGGAAGCGGTGACCACGGGAGTCACGGCCAGCCTTCTGGGCCAGGATGGTGCAGTCGATAACCTGGTCACCGAGCAGCATCACCAGCCATTGGGTTGGGCGTACGAACTCTTCCTTGCGCGCGCCCCAGCGCATGCGCTTGGGAATCGGCAGGTCGTTGAGGGAATCTTCGACAATGGTTGGCAACAGGCTGGCGGTCGGCTTGCCGGTGATGACCTGGCTGAAACGCAGTTTCGGGCCGCTCTGGTCAATTTCGCTCAGCTCAACGCCGCACTTTTTGGCAAAGCCGAGGGCAGCCTGGGTCGGGTTGCCTTCGGCGTCGAATGCGGCCTGGCGCGGCGGGCCGTCGAGGTTGATGCTGCGGTCCGGCTGCTGGGTTTCCAGCGCGGTCAGCAGCACGGCCAGGCGGCGCGGCGCGGCGTAGACTTTCTTCGCTTCGAACTTCAGGCCGGCACTGTGCAGGCCCTTTTCGATGCCGGCCAGGAACGCATCGGCCAGGGTGTTGAGTGCCTTGGGTGGCAGCTCTTCGGTGCCCAGTTCAACCAAAAAATCTTGAGCACTCATTGTGCAGCCTCCAGCTTGGCCAGTACTTCATCACGCAGGTCCGGGGTTGCCATCGGGAAGCCCAGCTTGGCACGCGCCAGCAAGTAGGCTTGGGCGACGGAGCGCGCCAGGGTGCGTACACGCAGAATGTATTGCTGGCGCGCGGTGACCGAGATGGCACGGCGCGCATCCAGCAGGTTGAAGGTGTGGGACGCCTTCAACACCATTTCATAGCTTGGCAACGGCAGCGGCTGGTCAAGTTCGATCAGACGCTTGGCTTCGCTCTCATAGAAGTCGAACAGTTCGAACAGTTTGTCGACGTTGGCGTGTTCGAAGTTGTAGGTGGACTGTTCCACTTCGTTCTGGTGGAACACGTCGCCGTAGGTGACTTTGCCGAACGGGCCGTCAGCCCACACCAGGTCGTAGACCGAGTCCACGCCCTGCAGGTACATGGCCAGGCGCTCGAGGCCGTAGGTGATTTCGCCGGTCACCGGGTAGCACTCGATGCCGCCCGCTTGCTGGAAGTACGTGAATTGGGTCACTTCCATGCCATTGAGCCAGACTTCCCAGCCCAGGCCCCAGGCGCCCAGGGTTGGCGATTCCCAATTGTCTTCGACGAAACGGATGTCGTGCACCAGCGGGTCCAGGCCCACATGCTTGAGCGAGCCCAGGTACAGTTCCTGGAAGTTGTCCGGGTTCGGCTTCAGGACTACCTGGAACTGGTAGTAGTGCTGCAGACGGTTCGGGTTCTCGCCGTAGCGGCCGTCAGTCGGGCGACGACTGGGCTGCACATAAGCGGCGTTCCAGGTTTCCGGGCCGATGGCCCGCAGGAAGGTAGCGGTGTGGAAAGTGCCGGCGCCTACTTCCATATCGTAGGGCTGAAGTACCACACAACCTTGCTCGGCCCAGTATTGCTGGAGGGCGAGGATCAAGTCTTGGAAGGTACGCACGGCTGGCGTAGGCTGGCTCACGAAATTCACCTGTTACTTGGGCTGCGATTTAAAGAGCGGGAGTATACCCGATTCGGCCGCGCCACCATCCCCTGGAGCCTTATGCCACGCTGCTTTTGGTGTTCTGAAGATCCGCTGTACATGGCTTATCACGATCAGGAGTGGGGAACGCCGCTGCGCGATGCGCAGGGCTTGTTCGAGTTGCTTTTGCTCGAAGGGTTCCAGGCGGGCCTTTCCTGGATCACCGTTTTACGCAAGCGCGAGCATTATCGAAAGGTCCTGTTCGGCTTTGATGCACAGCGCCTGGCGCGGTTGAGCGATAACGAGATTGACGCGTTGATGCTGGACCCGGGCATCGTGCGCAATCGTCTGAAGCTCAACGCGACCCGGCGCAACGCCGCCGCCTGGCTGGCGCTGGAGGACCCGGTGGGTTTGCTCTGGTCGTTCGTCGGAGGCAAGCCCAAGGTCAATCATTTCAAGGACCGCAGCGAAGTGCCGGCCATTACGCCCGAAGCCGAAGCCATGAGTCGCGCGCTGAAAAAAGCCGGTTTCACCTTTGTCGGGCCGACCATTTGCTATGCCTTCATGCAGGCCTCGGGCATGGTCATGGACCACACTCAGGACTGCGACCGTTACGCGGATCTGGTCAACGCCGGTTAGAATGCCGGCCTTGCGCACCACACACGATCAGGAGTGACCTGTGGAAAAGTTTAAAGGCGCCTTGCTGGTAGGCGCTCTCCGGTTATTTGCCCTGCTGCCCTGGCGCGCTGTCCAGGCGGTCGGCACGGCGATCGGCTGGATCATGTGGAAAACCCCCAACCGCTCCCGCGACACGGTGCGGATCAACCTCTCCAAGTGTTTCCCCGACATGGACCCCGCCGAGCGCGAAGCGTTGGTCGGCCGCAGCCTGATGGACATTGGCAAGTCGTTGACCGAAAGCGCCTGCGCCTGGATCTGGCCGGCCCAGCGCTCGATCGATCTGGTGCGCGAAGTCGAAGGCCTTGAAGTGTTGCACCAGGCCCTGGCGTCAGGCAAAGGCGTGGTCGGGATCACCAGCCACCTGGGCAACTGGGAGGTGTTGAACCACTTCTATTGCAGCCAGTGCAAACCGATCATTTTCTACCGCCCGCCCAAGCTCAAGGCGGTGGATGAATTGCTGCGCAAGCAGCGCGTACAGCTGGGTAACCGCGTGGCGGCGTCGACCAAGGAAGGCATCCTCAGTGTGATCAAGGAAGTGCGCAAGGGTGGCCAAGTAGGGATTCCGGCGGACCCGGAGCCGGCCGAATCCGCCGGCATCTTCGTGCCGTTCTTCGCCACCCAGGCGCTGACCAGCAAGTTCGTGCCGAACATGCTCGCGGGCCACAAGGCCGTTGGCGTGTTCCTGCATGCCCTGCGGCTGCCGGACGGTTCGGGTTACAAAGTGATCCTGGAAGCGGCGCCGGAAGACATGTACAGCACCGACACCGCCACGTCGTGCGCGGCGATGAGCAAGGTGGTGGAACGTTATGTCGGCGCCTACCCGAGCCAGTACATGTGGAGCATGAAGCGCTTCAAGAAACGCCCGCCGGGTGAAGAGCGGTGGTACTGATTCACCGCTGACCTCCAGCCCAATGGAGATCGAATGTGGGAGCTGGCTTGCCTGCGATAGCATCACCTCGGTGTCTCTGAAACACCAAGGTGGCTGCATCGCAGGCAAGCCAGCTCCCACAGGGGATCACCTCAGGCTTGGCGGTCGAGTTTTTTCAGGAACACAGTCATCTCTTTTTCAGCCTGTTTGTCGCCATGGGCCTGGGCGGCTTCGATGCCCCTCTCCCACGTATGGCGCGCTGCTGGCTGATCACCCAATCCAAGTTGCGCCTTGCCCAGCAACTTCCACGCCGCCGAATACATCGGGTCGAACTCGACACACTTGTGCAAATGCTCCGCCGCCCTGGCGTAGTCCTTCACGTCCAGATAGCCCTTGCCCAAACCAAAACGCAGCAATGCGTTATCCACGCCCTTTGCGAGCATCTTTTCCAGGGATTCGAGCATGCCGGTCACTCCGTTTGATCAGAAAAAGCTCAAGCCCACGTGGAACAACTTCTCCACATCGCGGATATGTTTTTTATCCACCAGGAACAGGATCACATGGTCACCTGTGGCGATCACCGTGTCGTCGTGGGCAATGATCACCTCTTCATCACGAATGATCGCGCCAATGGTGGTGCCCGGCGGCAAGCCGATATCGCGGATGGCCTTGCCGATCACCTTGCTCGACTTCGAGTCACCGTGGGCGATCGCCTCGATGGCTTCCGCCGCGCCCCGGCGCAGGGAGTGCACGCTGACGATATCACCACGGCGCACGTGGGCCAGCAAGGTGCCAATGGTCGCCAGCTGCGGGCTGATGGCGATGTCGATATCGCCGCCTTGGATCAGGTCGACATAAGCCGGGTTATTGATGATGGTCATCACTTTCTTCGCCCCCAGCCGCTTGGCCAGCAAGGAAGACATGATGTTGGCTTCGTCATCGTTGGTCAGCGCCAGGAAGATATCGGCGTCGGCGATGTTTTCTTCCATCAGCAGGTCGCGGTCCGAGGCGCTGCCTTGCAGTACGACGGTGCTGTCCAGGGTGTCGGACAAATGTCGGCAGCGTGTCGGGCTCATCTCGATGATCTTCACCTGGTAGCGGCTCTCGATGGCCTCGGCCAAACGCTCGCCGATCTGCCCGCCGCCCGCGATGACGATGCGCTTGTAGGTTTCGTCGAGGCGGCGCATTTCGCTCATGACCGCACGAATATTCGCCTTGGCGGCGATGAAAAACACTTCGTCGTCGGCCTCGATCACCGTATCGCCCTGAGGCAGGATCGGACGGTCACGCCGGAAAATCGCCGCCACGCGGGTTTCCACATTGGGCATGTGCTCGCGCAACTGCCGCAGTTGCTGGCCGACCAGCGGGCCGCCGTAATAGGCCTTCACCGCGACCAGTTGCGCCTTGCCGCCGGCAAAGTCGATAACCTGCAAGGCGCCCGGGATTTCGATCAGGCGCTTGATGTAGTGAGTCACCACTTGTTCCGGGCTGATCAGTACGTCCACCGGAATCGCGTCGTTGTCGAATAGCCCGGCGCGGGTCAGGTAGGCCGCTTCGCGCACCCGCGCGATTTTGGTCGGGGTGTGGAACAGGGTGTGGGCGACCTGGCAGGCGACCATGTTGGTTTCGTCGCTGTTGGTCACGGCCACCAGCATGTCGGCGTCGTCGGCACCGGCCTGGCGCAGTACCGTCGGGAACGAGGCGCGGCCTTGTACGGTGCGGATGTCGAGACGGTCGCCAAGGTTGCGCAGGCGTTCGGCATCGGTATCGACCACGGTGATGTCGTTGGCTTCGCTGGCCAGATGTTCGGCCAATGTGCCACCGACCTGCCCTGCTCCAAGGATGATGATTTTCATCCGGTCACTCCCTTAAACCTGTTCAGCCGCGCACGGCGGCGATCTTGATCAGTTTGGCGTAGTAGAAGCCATCGTGTCCGCCTTCTTGCGCCAGCAACTGGCGACCGTGGGGCTGCTTGATGCCGGCGGTAGTGGCGAGGTCCAGCTCCCGGGCGCCGCTGGTGCGGGCGAGGAAGGCCTTGATCACCTCGGTGTTTTCCGTCGGCAAGGTGGAGCACGTGGCGTAGAGCAGGATGCCGCCGACTTCCAGGGTCGGCCACAGCGCATCGAGCAGCTCGCCTTGCAGTGCGGCCAGGGCAGCGATGTCGTCGGGTTGGCGGGTAAGCTTGATGTCCGGGTGGCGACGGATCACTCCAGTGGCCGAGCATGGCGCGTCGAGCAGGATGCGCTGGAACGGTTTGCCGTCCCACCAGGCGGCGGTGTCGCGCCCGTCGGCGGCGATCAGCTCGGCGCTCAGGCCCAGGCGTGCGAGGTTTTCCCGCACGCGCACCAGGCGCTTGGCTTCCAGATCGACAGCGACGACACCGGCCAGGTCTTTTTCGACTTCCAGGATGTGGCAGGTCTTACCGCCCGGCGCGCAGCAGGCGTCGAGCACACGTTGGCCGGGCGCAAGATCGAGCAGGTCGGCCGCCAGTTGCGCGGCTTCGTCCTGCACGCTGATCCAACCCTCGGCAAAGCCCGGCAGGCTGCGCACGTCAGTGGCCACTTCAAGCACGATGCCGTCGATGCTGTACACGCAGGGCGTGGCGTTGATGCCGGCGTCGGCGAGCAATTGCAAGTAGGCGTCACGACGGTGATGGCGGCGGTTGACCCGCAGGATCATCGGCGGGTGCGCATTGTTGGCCGCGCAAATGGCTTCCCATTGCTCTGGCCAGAACGCCTTCAAGGACTTTTGCAGCCAGCGCGGGTGAGCAGTGCGCACCACCGGGTCATGTTCCAGCTCGGCCAGCAGCCCTTCGCTTTCGCGCTGGGCGCGGCGCAGTACGGCGTTGAGCAGCGCTTTGGCCCAGGGCTTTTTCAGCTTGTCGGCGCAACCGACGGTCTCGCCGATAGCGGCGTGAGCGGGCACGCGGGTATAGAGCAACTGATAAAGACCCACCAGCAGCAACGCCTCGACATCGGCATCGGCCGCCTTGAACGGCTTCTGCAGCAACTTGGCCGCCAGCGCTGACAACCGTGGCTGCCAGCGGGCGGTGCCAAAGGCCAGGTCCTGGGTGAACCCGCGATCGCGGTCCTCGACCTTATCCAGTTGCGTGGGCAGGGAACTGTTCAGCGAAGCCTTGCCGTTGAGCACGGCGGCGAGCGCCTTGGCGGCGGCCAGACGTGGGTTCATGGGGCCACCACGCCAAGGACCGTGCCCAGGGCAAATTTCTCACGACGGCTGTTGAACAAATCGCTGAAGTTAAGCGCCTTGCCACCGGGCAATTGCACGCGGGTCAGGCACAGCGCCTGTTCGCCGCAAGCGACCAATAGGCCGTCCTTGCTGGCGCCAATGATTTCACCCGGAGTGCCTTTGCCGTCGGCCAGGGTCGCGGCCAGCACTTTCAAGGCTTCGCCGTTGAGGGTGCTGTGGCAGATTGGCCATGGGTTGAAGGCACGGACCAGGCGTTCCAGCTCCACGGCCGGGCGGCGCCAGTCGATGCGCGCTTCGTCTTTGTTCAGCTTGTGGGCGTAGGTGGCCAGGCTGTCGTCCTGCACTTCGCCTTCCAGGGTGCCGGCGGCGAGCCCGGCGATGGCCTGGAGCACGGCGGGAGGGCCCAGCTCGGCAAGGCGGTCGTGCAGGCTGCCACCGGTGTCTGCGGCGGTAACCGGGGTGGTGACTTTGAGCAGCATCTGGCCGGTGTCCAGGCCCGCTTCCATGCGCATCACCGTTACGCCGCTTTCTCGGTCGCCCGCTTCGACGGCGCGCTGGATGGGCGCCGCACCGCGCCAGCGTGGCAGCAGCGAAGCATGGCTGTTGATGCAACCCAGGCGCGGAATATCCAGCACCGCTTGCGGCAGGATCAAGCCGTAGGCCACCACCACCAGCAGGTCCGGTTTCAGCGCGGTGAGTTCAGCCTGGGCGTCGGGGTTGCGCAAGGTCGGCGGTTGCAGCACGGGAATGTTGTGTTCCAGCGCCAGTTGCTTGACCGGGCTCGGCATCAGTTTTTGCCCGCGACCGGCCGGGCGATCCGGCTGGGTGTACACCGCGACGATGTCATAAGGGCTGGCAAGCAAAGCCTTCAGATGTTCGGCGGCAAATTCGGGAGTGCCGGCAAAAACTATGCGCAGTGGCTCGGTCATGGGAGGTCTCGGTTAAAAACAGTCACAAAAGAAAAAGGCTTGCCGCGGCAAGCCTTTGGAAGAAGGGCATCAAGCTTGCTGGCGATGCTTTTTTTCCAGCTTCTTCTTGATCCGGTCGCGCTTGAGCGTGGACAGGTAATCGACAAACAGCTTGCCGTTGAGGTGGTCGCATTCATGCTGGATGCACACCGCCAGCAGGCCTTCGGCAATCTGCTCGAACGGCTTGCCGTCGCGGTCCAGGGCCTTGATCTTCACGCGCAGCGGGCGTTCGACGTTCTCGTAGAACTCGGGCACGGAGAGGCAGCCTTCCTGGTATTCGCCCATCTCGTCGGTCAGGGGTTCGAACTCAGGATTGATGAATACCCGCGGTTCGCTGCGATCTTCCGACAGGTCCATGACCACGATGCGCTGATGCACGTTGACCTGGGTCGCGGCGAGGCCGATGCCCGGGGCTTCATACATTGTTTCAAACATGTCATCGACCAACTGACGAACCTTGTCGTCCACTACGGCCACCGGCTTGGCGATCGTGCGCAGGCGCGAGTCGGGAAATTCGAGGATGTTCAAAATAGCCATAAGCGTAATTGCTGCACATGTGAGGTAGAGGCAAATCGGCGTTGGGATGGACCCACACGACCGGTGTGAAACCCTTGAAGGCCGCAAAGGCCAAGGCATTTCACGCGAACGCACATAATAAAGGAGATTGACCCCATGAGGAAATCGCTACTCGTCTTGCTGTTGTGGGCCCCGTTCGCCACGGCCCTGCTGCCCCAGCCCGTCCAGCGCCTGGATCAGCCGACGCAACAGGCTATCCAGCGCTTTTTACTGCATAACCGCATTCTCGACTCACCCCAGGACCTGGATAACGCGCCGTACATCGTCGCCGCCGATGCCGGGCGAGTACTCGGCGCCCATGGCGAGCGGGTGTATGCCAGGGGTGACTTGGACCCTTCCCAACCCGATTACGGAATATTCCGACGAGGCAAGGCCTACACCGATCCTCAGACCCAGGAGCTGCTGGGCATCAATGCCGACGACATCGGCACTGCCCGCTTTATCACCGCCGGCGACCTCACGACCCTGGCCGTACAGCGGATGACCCAAGAGGTGCGTCCCGGTGACCGCCTTTTACGCGCGCAGTCTGCCGTCGACTCGGCAAGCCTTGCGGTGCCGCCAGCGGCGCCGTTCGTCGATGGGCACATCATCGATGTCCCGAAGGGCGTGACCCAGATCGGTGTGCTGGATGCCGTGACCCTGAACAAGGGCCGCCGGGACGGTTTGGTGGAAGGTCAACTGCTAAGTGTGATCAAGACCGGCGCCACGGTGCGCGATGGCCTCACCGGCGCAGCCACGAAACTGCCCGACGAACGCGCGGGCACCCTGCTGGTGTTTCGCACCTACGAAAAGCTCAGTTACGGCCTGGTCCTTAAGGCCTCGCGCCCGCTGGCCGTGGCCGACCGTTTCGAGACGGCCCGTCACCCGGAATAAATAGCCTGCTAAATAAGTTACCAACAGAGTTATCCACAGCTTGTTGCGGTCAAGGATGATCATATGCCCCCGATAAAGAGCCACCTAATATCCCCGTGCGAACTGGAAGCCCGGCTGCGCTTGCACCGGCTGCCGGAGCTGGGTCCGAAGCGTTTTCGCTTACTGATCGAAGCATTCGGTTCTGCGTCCAAAGCCATCAGCGCGCCAGCCAGCGCGTGGCGTTCGCTTGGGTTGCCCGCCACCAGCGCCGATGCCCGGCGCAGTATTGAAGTGCGCGACGGCGCCAGTGCGGCATTGGCCTGGCTGGAGCGCCCGGCCCAGCAATTGCTGATGTGGGACCAGCCGGAGTACCCCGCACTGCTCGCCCAGATTGATGATGCGCCACCGCTGTTATTCGTCGCGGGCGACCCTTCGATCCTGGAAAAACCGCAGTTGGCGATGGTCGGCAGCCGCCGTGCATCGCGTCCCGGCATGGACACGGCGGCAGCCTTTTCCCGCAGTTTGGCGAGCGCCGGTTTCGTCATCACCAGTGGCCTGGCGTTAGGCATCGACGGCGCAGCGCACCAAGCGGCATTGGACGTAGGTGGCCAGACGGTCGGCGTACTCGGCACCGGGCTCGAAAATTTTTATCCACAACGCCACAGACGGCTGGCGGAGGCGATGATCGACCAAGGCAGCGCCGTGGTTTCCGAGTTTCCGCTGGACGCGCCGCCCCAGGCCGGCAACTTCCCCAGGCGCAACCGGATCATCAGTGGTTTGTCCCTTGGCGTACTGGTGGTGGAGGCCAGCATGGCCAGTGGTTCGCTGATCACTGCGAAACTGGCGGCGGAGCAAGGGCGTGAGGTGTATGCCATCCCAGGTTCCATCCATCATCCCGGCGCCAAGGGCTGCCACCAGTTGATCCGCGACGGCGCGGTATTGGTAGAGACCATCGAGCACATCCTGGAAGGCTTGCGTGGCTGGCAAGCGCTGTCTCGTCCGGCGCCGATGCCTGTTACCCATCCGTTGGTGGCGCTGCTGCACGCAGCGCCCCATACCAGTGAAGCCCTGGCGATTGCCAGCGGGTGGCCATTGTCGCAGGTGCTGGCGACGCTCACCGAGCTTGAACTGGAGGGCCAGGTCATCTGCGAAAGTGGGCGCTGGCTTGCGCGCTGCTAGGTTTTGTAAAGAAGATCGGTAAACTGCGCAGAGCTTTAATCTGGAGAATCAACCATGGTCAACCGGTGGCGTGTGCTGGAAACCGCACGAGAAATTCGCGCAGGCGCGGTGATTGCCTATCCAACCGAGGCGGTTTGGGGCTTGGGCTGCGACCCATGGAACGAGGCCGCGGTGGACCGTTTGCTCGCGATCAAGAACCGCTCGGTGGACAAGGGCTTGATCCTGGTGGCGGACAACATCCGCCAGTTCGACTTTCTGTTCGAAGACTTCCCACAGGATTGGATCGACCGCATGGCCAGCACTTGGCCAGGGCCGAATACCTGGCTCGTCCCCCATCAGGATCTATTGCCGGAATGGGTGACGGGCGTGCATGACACCGTGGCGCTGCGAGTGACGGACCATCCGCTGGTACGTGACTTGTGCTCGCTGGTGGGGCCGTTGATTTCCACGTCGGCCAACCCACAGGGGCGCCCGGCCGCGCGAACGCGGATTCGCGTGGAGCAGTATTTCCGTGGCCAGGTGGATCGGGTGTTGGGTGGCGCCCTGGGTGGGCGCAAGAACCCCAGCCTGATCCGAGATTTGGTGACAGGCGAGGTGGTGCGGCCTTCCTGAGACCGCGTCGCGGCCATCGCGGGCAAGCCCGGCTCCCACATTTGATCGATGTCCGTCATGACAACTCGGTCAAGTGTGGGAGCGGGCTTGCCCGCGATGAGGCCCTCAAGGCAACAGAATGGTCGACCCGGTCGTACGCCGCCCCGACAACTCCGTCTGTGCCTTCGCCGCCTCCGCCAACGAATACCGCTGGTTGATATCAATGCGTACCTTGCCGCTCTTGATCATCGAGAACAAGTCATCGGCCATTGCCTGCAAGTTCTGCGCGTTGTTGGCATAAGTCGCCAGAGTCGGCCGGGTGACGTACAGCGAGCCCTTGGCCGCGAGGATTCCCAGGTTCACCCCGTCCACCGCGCCCGACGCGTTGCCGAAGCTCACCAGCAGCCCGCGCGGCGCCACGCTGTCCAGCGACGCTGGCCAAGTGTCTTTACCGACGCCGTCATACACCACCGGCACCTTTTTGCCGTCGGTCAATTCCAGCACGCGCTGTGCGACGTTTTCCTTGCTGTAGTCGATGGTTTCCCAGGCACCGAGGGACTTGGCCAGGGCAGCCTTTTCCGGCGAACTCACGGTACCGATCAGCTTGACGCCCAATGCCTTGGCCCATTGGCAGGCCAGGGAACCCACGCCACCGGCCGCGGCGTGGAACAGGATGGTTTCGCCGCCTTTGAGTTCATAGGTCTGGCGCAGCAGGTACTGCACGGTCAGGCCCTTGAGCATGGCGCCGGCGGCTTGTTCGAAGCTGATCTCGTCCGGCAGGTGCACCAGGTTGGCGGCGGGCAGCACGTGCAACTGGCTGTAGGCACCCAGCGGGCCACTGCCGTAGGCAACCCGGTCGCCGACCTTGAATTGGCTGACTTCGCTGCCGACGGCGTCAACCACACCAGCGCCTTCGGCACCCAGCCCCGATGGCAGGGACGGCGGTGCATACAAGCCACTGCGCAAATAGGTGTCGATGAAATTCAGGCCGATCGCCTCGTTACGCACTCGAACCTGCTGCGGGCCCGGCTCCGCCGGCGTGTAATCCACATACTCAAGCACTTCGGGGCCGCCATGGGCGCTGAACTGGATACGTTTGGCCATCTGCACTTCTCCTGAGGTCGAATTCCTGTAGCGTCCTATCGGACTCCTAACCTTGATCTTCGTCAACTGCGGCGCAGTCGGATGCAGTGGTATCCTGTGCGCCCATTTGCCGCCGACGCCCAACGGCCTCGCGTAGCTTTGCCCGATTCAAGGTGATGCCATGACTACCCGCACCGAGGCCGTAAAGGCCTACCTGCTCGACCTGCAAGACCGTATTTGCAGCGCCCTGGAAACCTTCGAGACGGACACTCGCTTCATTGAAGACGCCTGGGTCCGGCCTGCCGGCGGCGGCGGTCGTACCCGTGTGATCGAAAACGGTTCGGTGATCGAGAAAGGCGGCGTTAACTTTTCCCATGTCTTTGGCAGCGGTCTCCCACCGTCCGCCAGTGCGCATCGGCCTGAACTGGCCGGCCGCGGGTTTGAAGCCTTGGGCGTGTCGCTGGTTATCCACCCGCACAACCCTCATGTGCCGACGTCCCACGCCAACGTGCGGTTTTTTATCGCCGAAAAAGAAGGCGAAGAACCGGTGTGGTGGTTCGGCGGCGGCTTTGACCTCACGCCTTACTACGGCAACGAAGAAGACTGCATTCACTGGCACCGCGTGGCCGAGCAGGCCTGCGCGCCGTTTGGCCCCGACGTGTACGCGCGCTACAAGGCGTGGTGTGACACCTACTTCCACATCAAGCATCGCAACGAGCCCCGCGGTATCGGCGGCCTGTTCTTCGATGATTTGAATGAGTGGGGCTTCGACACCTGCTTCGCGTTCATCCGCGCCATCGGCGACGCTTACATCGACGCCTACCTGCCGATCGTGCAGCGCCGCAAGGCCATGGCCTACACCGAGCAGCAGCGCCAATTCCAGGAATTTCGCCGGGGCCGCTACGTTGAATTCAACCTGGTCTACGACCGTGGCACGCTGTTCGGCCTGCAATCGGGCGGGCGTACCGAGTCAATCCTGATGTCGCTGCCGCCGCAAGTGCGCTGGAGCTACGACTGGAAGGCCGAGGCCGGCAGCGAAGAAGCTCGCCTCACTGACTACTTTCTTCAAGACCGCGATTGGCTCGGTCTTGCCGTGCCCAAGGCGGCTGTCTGATGGATCGCTATGTCGTCTTCGGCAATCCCGTTGGCCACAGTAAATCGCCGCTGATCCATCGCCTGTTTGCTGAGCAGACCGGCGAGCTATTGGACTACAGCACCTTGCTCGCGCCGCTGGACGATTTTACCGGCTGTGCCCGTGAGTTTTTCCAGCAGGGCCGTGGTGCCAACGTCACCGTGCCGTTCAAGGAAGACGCCTACCGCTTGGCAGACACCTTGACCGAACGCGCCCAGCGCGCCGGCGCGGTGAATACCTTGAGCAAGCTTGCCGACGGCAGCCTGCTTGGCGACAACACCGATGGCGCCGGCCTGGTGCGCGACCTCAGGGTCAACGCCGGGTTGAGCCTGCAGGGCAAACGCATCCTGGTGCTGGGTGCCGGTGGTGCGGTACGCGGGGCGTTGGAACCTTTGCTGGCCGAGCAGCCGGCGTCGTTGATCATTGCCAACCGCACCGTGGAAAAGGCTGAATTGCTCGCCGAGTTGTTTGACGATCTGGGCCCCGTGGCGGCCAGTGGGTTCGATTGGTTGCGTGAGCCCGTGGACGTGATCATCAACGCCACGTCGGCGAGCCTGTCAGGCGATGTACCGCCGATCGCCGGCAGCCTGATCGAGCCGGGCAGGACGTTTTGCTACGACATGATGTACGCCAAGGAACCGACTGCATTCTGCCGCTGGGCCACCGAACAAGGCGCAGCCGTGTCGATGGATGGGTTGGGGATGCTGGTGGAGCAGGCGGCGGAAGCGTTCTTTCTGTGGCGCGGTGTACGCCCGGATTCGGCGCCGGTGTTGGCCGAGCTGCGCCGGCAGTTGGCTTAACCCAACTTAATGTGGGCACGGCCCAATGTGGGAGCTGGCTTGCCTGCGATAGCGGTCTGTCTGAAACACCGCTATCGCAGGCAAGCCAGCTCCCACAGTTTTAACCGCGTTCAGTCCTCGAAATGGATGGGGCAGTTTTCCGGACCTTCCAGTTTTTTCAGCTCGTCAACCACTTGCGGCCGCGCCCGGCGCAGCGTCAGGCTGCGCCCCAACCTACGTAACCTGCGCGCCTCCTGGTGCAGCATCTCCACCCCCGAATAGTCGATAAAGTTGATCTGCTGCGCCTCGATCACTACCCGCTCGCCCTGCAAGCTTTGCAGGCGCACTTGCAGATAATGGCTGGCGCCGAAAAAGATCGACCCGCCGACCCGCAGCACATCCTCCTCCCCGTCCCGCCACTGTTGTACCCGTGGCTGCGAGGTGCGCTTGAGGTAGAAAAACAGCGACGCCAGCACCCCCGCATAAATTGCCGTTTGCAACTCCAGCAGCAAAGTTGCGAGGCAGGTCAGGCACATCACCACAAACTCGGCGCGGCTCACGCGGAACAGCGCGCGTATGCCGCGATGGTCCACCAGGCCCCAGCAAATCAGCAGGATGCTCGCGGCCATGCTCGGGATCGGGATATGGGCGATCAACGTCGCGCCGAACAGCGCGAACACTGCCACCCAGAGCGCAGAAAACACGCCGGCCAACGGCGAACAAGCACCTGCCTCATAGCTCAGGCCCGAGCGAGTAAAGGAACCGGCTGACAGATACCCGGAGAAAAATCCGCCGACGATGTTGGATAAGCCCTGCGCGCGGACTTCCTGGTTGGCGTCGAGCAGTTGTTGCGAACGGGCGGACAGCGAGCGGGCAATCGACAAGCTGGTGACCAGCCCCAGCATGCCCACCGCCACGGCGCTGGGCAGCAGGCGCAGGATGGTGTCCAGGTCCATCGGCAACGGGCTGAACGGCGGCAACTGGCCAACAAACGAACTGACCAACGCCACGTGCCCGAACATCGCCGGCCACAGCCAAACCATCAGGCTGCCCAGCGTGAGTGCAATCAACAGCGTCGGCCAGCGTGGTAGCCAATATTTGAGCAGCGCGCCTGACAGCAACGTGCCTAGCCCAAGAGCGAGGGAGGCGCGATCCCATTCGCCACGGTGCTCCACAAGCGCCAGCAGGCTATTGATCGCCGTGGCCTGGCTGGGCAAATCCAACCCCAGCAGGTTGGGCAACTGCCCCAGGGCAATGACCACGGCGGCACCCAGGGTGAAACCGAGCACTACCGAATGGGAGACAAAATTCACCAGCGCGCCAAAGCGCAACATGCCCAGCAACCATTGGAAAACCCCGGCGAGGAAGGTGAGCAGCAGGATCAGGGTGATGTAGTCCTGTGAGCCCGGCACAGCCAGCGGACTGACACTGGCGTAAAGCACAATGGAAATCGCCGCCGTTGGGCCGCCGATCAAGTGCCAGGATGATCCCCAAAGGCAGGCGATCAGCACCGGGATGATTGCGGCGTACAGGCCGTATTCGGGCGGGAGGCCGGCGATCAGCGCGTAGGCAATCGACTGCGGCAGGGCGAGCACGGCGCCGCTGAGGCCGACCATCGCGTCCCGGCCGACGCTGGCGCGGGTTTGGCGCGGGAGCCAGGCGAGGAAGGGGAAGAGTGATTGGCGGTTGGGCCGGGGCATGAAAAACTCGGCTGGAAAGGTTGGCTCAGATTATCAGTACACACTGGCCCTTGTGGGAGCTGGCTTGCCTGCGATCGAATCACCGCAGTGTACCTGCAATACCGAGGTGCCTGAATCGCAGGCAAGCCAGCTCCCACACAAGCCAGCTCCCACAGGGATTGGTGTTGGGCTTTAGAGTTTGGCTTTGACCGCTGCCAGCGCATCCTGGCCATCCACGGTTTTCACGCCATCAAGCCACTTGTCCAACACCGCCGGGTTCGCCTTGATCCACGCCTTCGCCGCTTGCGCATTGCTGACCTTGTTGTTGGCCACATCCGCCATGATGCTGTTCTCCATCTCCTGGGTAAAACTCAGGTTGGTCAGCAGTTTCCCCACGTTCGGGCAGGCCTGTGCATAACCTTTTCGGGTCAGCGTATACACGCTGCCGGTGTCGCCAAAGTACTTCTCGCCGCCCTTGAGGTAATGCATTTTCAACTGCACATTCATCGGATGCGGGGTCCAGCCGAGGAAGGTCACGAATTTCTGCTTCTTAACCGCCCGCGATACTTCGGCGAGCATCGCCTGTTCGCTGGACTCGATCAGCTTCCACTGGCCGAGGTCGAAGTCGTTCTTCTTGATGATCTCTTGCAACGAGATATTCGCCGGTGCGCCGGAACCGATGCCGTAGATCTTCTTGTCGAACTTGTCGGCAAACGTGTTCAAGTCGGCAAAGTCATGCACCCCGGCGTCCCACACATAGTCCGGCACGGCGAGGGTGAACTCGGTGCCCTCGAGGTTTTTCGCCAGTTGCACCACATCGCCATTGGCCACGAACTTGTCATAGAAGCCTTGCTGCGCCGGCATCCAGTTGCCCATGAACACGTCCACCTGGCCGTCCTTGAGCCCGCCAAAGGTGATCGGCACCGCGAGGGTGTCGACCTTGGCCTTGTAGCCCATGCCCGTCAGCAGAAAGCCGGTGATGGCATTGGTCGCGGCGATGTCACTCCAGCCGGGATCGGCCATCTTCACGGTTTCGCAGCTGGTGTCCGCGTACACATTGGCGCTCCCAAGCGCCAACATACTCAGCATCACAGTCAACTTTTGCATGGCCTTCCCTCAATCTGTTTATTGGTTTTGGCAGGGTTGTGGATAACGTGCCTTGCGCTCCAGGTCGTCGAGGTCGATATGGTTGCGCATGTATTGCTGACTGGCGTCCACCAGTGGCTGGTGATCCCAGCTCTTGAGCTTGCCCTGGGTCAGTGCTTCAAACACCAGGCGACGGCGGCGTTGGCTGGCGAGTACCTGTTGATGGATCGCCGGGATGTCCCATTTGGCCCGCGCCTCGTTCAGGAAGTCGGCGAACAGCGCCTGATGCAGCGGTGACTGGCTGAGTTCTTCCTGCTCCCGTGGATCGTTATGTACATCGAACAATAGACAAGGGTCGTCTTCGCTGTAGATGAATTTGTAGGCGCCACGGCGAATCATCATCAGCGGGCTGATAGTGCCTTCAGCCATGTATTCGCCAAAGACCTCGTCGTGCCCACCATGCCCTTGCAAGTGCGGGACCAGCGAGCGGCCGTCCAATGGCAAGCGTGGGTCCAACTCGCCCCCGGCCAGTTCCACCAGGGTGGGCAGCAGGTCGGCGGTGGACACGGCCTTGGACACGCGGCCCGCAGCGAACTGCCCTGGCGCACTGACCAGCAGCGGCACGCGGGCGGCCATTTCAAACCAGTGCATTTTGTACCAGAGGCCGCGCTCGCCGAGCATGTCGCCATGGTCGCCGGAGAAGATGATGATGGTGTCGTCGGCCAGGCCGGTGTCTTCCAGGGTCTGCAGCAGTTTGCCGACATTGCTGTCGATGTAGCTGCACGCGCCAAAGTAGGCGCGGCGCGCATCGCGGATCTTATCCACAGGCAGCGGCTTGTCCCACAGGTCGTAGACCTTGAGCAGGCGCTGGGAATGAGGGTCGAGGTCGCTCTGTGCCGGGGTAGTAGGCAACGGGATGTCGGCGTCGTCGTACAGATCCCAGAACGGCTTGGGAATGGTGTACGGGTCGTGAGGATGGGTCATCGACACGGTCAGGCAGAACGGCTGGTCGCCGTCCTCACGGATATGGTCGAACAAGTACTGCTGGGCCTTGAACACCACTTCTTCGTCGAAATCCAGCTGGTTGGTGCGCACACACGGGCCAGCTTGCAGCACCGAAGACATGTTGTGGTACCAGGTGGGGCGCACGTCCGGCTCGTCCCAGTTCACCGCCCAGCCGTAGTCGGCGGGGTAGATGTCGCTGGTCAGGCGTTCTTCGTAACCGTGTAATTGGTCGGGGCCGCAGAAGTGCATCTTGCCTGACAGCGCGGTGCGATAGCCGAGGCGGCGCAGGTAATGGGCGTAGGTCGGCACATCGGCGGGGAAATCCGCTGCGTTGTCGTAGGCCCCGATCTTGCTCGGCAACTGCCCGCTCACCAGTGTGAAGCGCGACGGTGCGCACAAGGGACTGTTGCAATAGGCCGCGTCGAAGACCACGCCTTGGGCGGCGAGGCGACTCAGATTCGGCAGCTTGATGGGGGAAGATCCGTAGAACGGCAGCATCGGCGCGGCCATTTGATCGGCCATGATGAAAAGAATGTTCTTGCGCTTCATGGGTTCTCGGCATTCCATAGGCGGTGTTTATGCGAATGAGCATGCAGCCCATGGAAAATGGGGTAAAGCCCATGCAAAGCAATGTCTAGGATAAGCCCAGCTAATGTATGAAGCCCTCGGTGACCTGTCCCTCGATTTGTTGCGTGCGTTCGAAGCCGCAGCGCGCCATCGCAGCTTCACGGCCGCCGCGATGGAGCTGGGCACCACCCAGCCGGCGGTCAGCCAGCAGATCAAGCGGCTGGAAGAACAACTGGCGATCCGCCTGTTTGATCGCATCTACCGGGGCATCGAGCTGACCGACGCCGGGGCTCTGCTGTTTGAACATGTGCAAGGCGGTTTGCAGGCGATCAACTCAGGCCTGAGCGTGATCAGCCAGCAGGACCAGCATGAAGTGCTGCAAGTGGCCACTGACTTCGCCTTTGCTGCGTACTGGCTGATGCCGCGCTTGCATCGCTTTCACCAAGCCAATCCCCAGGTGGATGTGAGCCTGGTGACCAGCGAGCGCAACCACGCCACCCTGCGCAGCGACATCGATGTGGCGGTGCTGTTTGGCGATGGTCGCTTCAAGCAGGGCGATAGCCTGTGGCTGTTCAATGAGGAAGTGTTCCCGGTGTGTAGCCCGCAGTGGCTGAAAAACCAGGCCGCGCCGCTGACTGTGCAAAATTTGCACGATTGCCCTCTGCTGCACCTGCGTCAGGAGAACAACAGCCATTGGTTCGACTGGAGCGGCGTGTTTAGCGAACTGGGCATCACCACCGCACCCACGCCCGGCCAACTGCGCTTCGACAATTACACCCTACTGATCCAGGCCGCGATTGCCGGCCAGGGCGTGGCCATCGGTTGGCGCCATCTGGTGGATAACCTGCTGGAACAGAATTGGCTGTGTCGGCCGATCCGCGACACGGTGATCTCGCGCTTTGGCTATTACGTGGTGCAGCCTCAGCGCAAACGCCGCGGGCAGTTGGTCGAGCGGTTTGTCGACTGGCTGGTGGCCGAGCAGGCCAGCAGCGCGCAGTCGCTGACCGGGCTGGCCCTGCCGTCCATTGCGGTCTAGGATTTGGCGCCTAAGGGATCCGGAGTCCGTCATGCAGCGTATCAAGGGCTATCACGCTCACATCTACTTTGACGCCAGCACCCTCGAACAGGCGCGCACCCTGTGCGAAGACGCCGCCAAGCTTTTTCCGCTGCGCATGGGGCATGTGCACGAACGGCCCGTGGGCCCGCATCCGGACTGGAGCTGCCAATTGGCGTTCGACCCCGAATACATCGGCGTAGTCCTGCCGTGGCTGGCGCTGCACCGCAATGGCCTGGTGGTGTTCCTGCATCCCGATACCGGGGATGACCTCAAGGACCATACCGACTATGCGATCTGGATGGGCGCCATGCGCGAACTGGACCTGTCGAATTTTTAAGCCTCTGTATCAGATAGCGCCTGAGCTACTGCCCAGTTAAAGCCGGAAATATCGTAGGATTGATCTCAATTTGTCCCATTATATGAGATAGTTATTTATATATTGAGATACGGCCAGTCATAGGTTTATATTCGCCCATCTGCTTTTTTCAGCACCCACTCATTTCAGGTGAAGCGATGCAGGCGCAATTGATCGCGCTCGATTGGGGAACCAGTTCCCTTCGTGCTTATAGACTCGGCCCCGCAGGCGTAGTGCTGGAACAGCGCTCGCTGGCCTGGGGCATCATGCATTTGCCCAGCGAGCCTCGAGACATTGCCGGTGTACGTTGCAGCGATGGCTTCGAATTGGCGTTCGATGCGGCATGTGGCGACTGGCTTGACGCCGAACCAAACCTTGCAGTGATCGCCTGTGGCATGGTCGGCAGCGCCCAGGGTTGGAGCGAGGCGGCTTACCGCAACACGCCGGTCGATGTCGCCAGCCTCAGCCAGGCCTTGCACCGCGTGCGCAGCTTGCGCGGGATCGACGTGCATATCGTGCCGGGCGTGATCGAAAAGAGGGGCTTGCCCAACGTGATGCGCGGCGAAGAAACCCAGGTACTGGGCGTGCTGCAGGGGCTCGGCAGCGACGTACTGATCGGCCTGCCCGGCAGCCATTCCAAATGGGTCGAAGTGGTCGAAGGCTGCATTACCCACTTCGATACCTTCATGACCGGCGAGGTGTTCGCGGTGCTGAGCAAGCACAGCATCCTCGGGCGCACCCAGCAACCATGCGAACAATTCCAGGCCGAAGCCTTTGACCGAGGCGTGCAAGTGGCGCTTTCCAAAGACGGCCAGCGCGGCGTGCTGTCGACCCTGTTCAGCGCGCGCACCCTTGGCCTCACCGCCGAACTCGCTCCCGACCAGCAGCCTGATTACCTCTCAGGCTTGCTCCTCGGCCATGAACTGGCGGGGTTGCCGGACAGTGCACGGCACAAGCAGATCATCCTGGTCGGCGCCGCTGCCCTTTGCGCCCGCTATCAACGCGCCCTCGCCCTCTGCGGCTTTGCCCACGTCAGCCTGGCGCAGGAAGCCAGCGAACGCGGCCTGTGGCAACTGGCCGAAGCGGCCGGGCTCATTCAACCTGTAACGGAGGCCTGACATGCTCAAGCAAGCACTCGCGCAAAACGGTTTGATCGCCATTCTGCGCGGCATCCGCCCGGACGAAGCCCAGGCCGTCGGCCAGGTGCTCTACCAGGCTGGGTTTCGTGTGATCGAAGTCCCGCTCAATTCGCCCGATCCCTATACCAGCATCCGCACCCTGCGCGACAGCCTGCCCGCCGATTGCCTGATCGGTGCAGGTACGGTGTTGCTGCCTGAGCAGGTTGAGCAGGTCAAAGCGGCCGGCGGCCAAGTGATCGTGATGCCGCATAGCGACGCCAAGGTCTTGCGCGCCGCGAAAGCCGCAGGCCTGTACTTGTCGCCGGGCGTGGCTACGCCTACCGAAGCCTTCGCCGCGCTGGCCGAAGGCGCCGACGTGTTGAAACTGTTCCCCGCCGAGCAAATGGGCCCATCGGTGATCAAGGCGTGGTTGGCGGTATTGCCGGCAGGCACTTTGCTGCTGCCGGTGGGTGGCATCACCCCGGACAACATGCAAGTGTTTATCGACGCCGGCGCCAAAGGCTTCGGGCTGGGTTCCGGGTTGTTCAAACCGGGTATGACCGTGGATCAGGTAGCGAGCCGCGCCCATGCTTATGTCGCCGCCTGGAAAGCCTTGAGCTGACTATAAGTTCTGCGCCCACAGGCGCCGCATCTATAAGAGAGATAACAGATGAAAATCACCAAACTGACGACCTTTATCGTCCCGCCGCGCTGGTGCTTCCTGAAGGTCGAAACCGACCAGGGCGTGACCGGCTGGGGTGAACCCGTGGTGGAAGGCCGCGCCCACACCGTAGCGGCTGCCGTCGAAGAATTGTCCGACTACCTGATCGGCAAAGACCCACGCAATATCGAAGACATCTGGACCGTGCTCTATCGCGGCGGCTTCTACCGTGGCGGTGCCGTGCACATGAGCGCCCTCGCCGGTATCGACCAGGCGTTGTGGGACATCAAGGGCAAGGCCCTCGGTGTGTCGGTCAGCGATCTGCTTGGCGGTCAGGTGCGTGACAAGATCCGCGTGTACTCGTGGATTGGTGGCGACCGCCCGGCCGATACCGCCCGCGCCGCCCAGGAAGCCGTGGCTCGTGGGTTTACCGCGGTGAAAATGAACGGCACCGAAGAATTGCAGTTCGTCGACAGCTTCGAAAAAGTCGACCTGGCCCTGGCCAACGTCGCCGCGGTGCGTGATGCGGTCGGCCCGAACGTCGGCATCGGCGTCGACTTCCATGGCCGCGTGCACAAGCCCATGGCCAAGGTGCTGATGAAAGAGCTGGACCCGTACAAACTGATGTTTATCGAAGAGCCGGTGCTGAGCGAGAACTACGAAGCGCTCAAGGAACTGGCGCCGCTGACCAGCACGCCGATTGCCTTGGGCGAGCGTCTGTTTTCGCGCTGGGACTTCAAGCGCGTGCTCAGCGAAGGCTACGTCGACATCATCCAGCCGGATGCTTCCCACGCCGGCGGCATCACCGAAACCCGCAAGATCGCCAACATGGCCGAAGCCTACGACGTGGCGCTGGCCTTGCACTGCCCGCTGGGCCCGATTGCCCTGGCGGCCTGCCTGCAGCTGGATGCGGTGTGCTACAACGCGTTTATACAGGAGCAAAGCTTGGGCATTCATTACAACGAGAGCAACGATCTGCTCGATTACGTGCGCGACCCGGGCGTGTTCGACTATGACCAGGGCTTTGTGAAGATCCCCAACGGACCGGGCCTGGGTATCGAGATCAACGAGGAATACGTGATCGAGCGCGCGGCCATCGGCCATCGCTGGCGCAACCCGATCTGGCGCCACGCCGACGGCAGCTTTGCCGAGTGGTGATTTCCTTCTGACGAAACCGGATCAAATGTGGGAGCTGGCTTGCCTGCGAAAGCGGTGCATCAGTGCCAGAGATGCAAGCTGACCCACCGCTTTCGCAGGCAAGCCAGCTCCCACATTGACCGCGTTCCGTCAGTAAGATCTGTCCTCAACAAACATAAAAAGAGGCACCCCCATGCACCCTGAATCCCTCACCGGGCAGGCTCCTTTAGTCACGCCTACCCGAAAGCGTTTTTTCATCATGGTGCTGCTGTTCATCACCGTGGTGATCAACTACCTCGACCGCAGCAACCTGTCGATTGCCGCCCCGGCGCTGACCAGCGACCTGGGCATCGACCCGGTGCACGTCGGGCTGATCTTCTCGGCCTTCGGCTGGACCTACGCCGCCATGCAGATCCCCGGTGGCTGGCTGGTGGACCGCGTACCGCCGCGCATTCTCTACACCGCTGCGCTGTTGCTGTGGTCCATCGCCACCGTGATGCTCGGCTTCGCCGCCAGCTTTATCGCGCTGTTCGTGCTGCGCATGGCGGTGGGTGCGTTGGAAGCCCCGGCGTATCCGATCAACAGCCGCGTGGTCACTACCTGGTTTCCCGAGCGCGAGCGCGCCACGGCGATTGGTGTGTACACCTCGGGGCAGTTTGTCGGCCTGGCGTTTCTCACGCCGGTTTTGGCCTGGCTGCAACACGCGTTTGGCTGGCACATGGTGTTTGTCGCCACCGGCGGCGTGGGAATTGTGTGGGCGCTGATCTGGTATGCGGTGTATCGCGAACCCAAGGATTTCAAAGGCGCCAACGCGGCTGAAATCGAGCTGATCCGCGAAGGCGGTGGCCTGGTGGACATGCAGGAAAAAACCACCAAGGCGCCGTTCAGTTGGGTCGACCTGGGCATCGTGTTGAGCAAACGCAAACTCTGGGGCATCTACCTGGGGCAGTTCTGCCTGAACTCCACGCTGTGGTTTTTCCTGACCTGGTTCCCAACCTACCTGGTGAAATATCGCGGCATGGACTTCATCAAGTCCGGCCTGCTGGCGTCGCTGCCGTTCCTGGCGGCGTTCGTCGGCGTGCTGTGCTCGGGGATCTTTTCCGATTGGCTGATTCGTCGCGGCGCGTCGGTGGGGTTTGCGCGCAAGTTGCCGATCATTGGCGGCTTGCTGATTTCCACGGCGATCATCGGCGCCAACTACGTGGACTCGACGGCCTGGGTGATCGCGTTCCTGGCGCTGGCGTTCTTTGGTAACGGCTTGGCGTCGATCACCTGGTCGCTGGTGTCGACCCTGGCACCGGCGCGGCTGCTGGGCCTGACCGGTGGGGTGTTCAACTTCATCGGCAATCTGTCGGCGATAGCCACGCCGATCGTGATTGGCTTCTTGGCCAGTGGCGATTCGTTTGCGCCGGCGATTACCTATATCGCGGTGCTGGCGTTGCTGGGGGCACTGTCCTACATATTGCTGGTGGGCAAGGTCGAGCGGATCGAGTTGTAAGTAGTACGGGCGACCTTGCGGTCGCCCGTCACGTTCGGCTTAGGGCACCGACATTTCGTTACGGAACATATTCTGCGGGTCCCAGCGTTTTTTGGTACGCCGCAGGCGGCTTTCGATCATAAGGTTAGGGAAGAAGATCTTGTACCACTGCGGGTTGAGCCCCTGGCCTGGAATGCCGCCATAAAACAACATATCCCAGTCGGGGTAGTTGATGTAGCAGCCCTCAAACTCATTGTTGACCGGAACGCCACCGTCATTGGCGAAGGCTGCGCAAAACAGCCCCCGGATCCAGTCCGCGTGGGCTTGGTCCGTAGCGGTGCTTTTACCGGACCAATAGCATTGCGGCTGCCATTTCAGGTACGACGAACGCTGCGAGACCGATGATTGCGCGAGTACCGTCGGGCTGGCCGCATTGATCTGGCCGCCGAAGGACTGGATCTGGATCAGGCTCTGAGTCAGATATCCATTGGGATCACCCAACGTCAGCGTGTCCCAGATCGCCTGCAGCACCTTTTTGGTAAACCCGCCCTTCTGGTAAGCCGACTTATACCGGCCACATTGGTTTGCCCCCGAACCGTTGAGGGTTTGCTGGCAATGCAGCCAATCCATTTGACGCGTGGCCGCCAAGGCTGATGACAATGAACTGATCATACGCCCGGCCGGGTTGCTGCGTGGCAGGTGGATCGCAGGTGACTGGCTGAGGCATTCGGCGGCGGGGATGCCGATTGCGGTCAGCATGGTTGTTACGAAGTCATCAAAGGCTGCCCGGTCCTGTAGCCCGCCATCCTTGTCCACATAATGGACGCTCAGGGTAACGTTGCCGGTGTTCTGGTGGCGCATCTCCAGTTTGGTGGCCAGGCCCCAGGTGTTGCGATTGGCCTGGTTGCGGGCAAACCAATCCTGATAGGCCGTCAGCAGCTTGTCGAGGGCAAGCTTGTTCAACTGCGACCAGTCCCACTCCATCACCAGCCACAGCACCTCGGTTGGGGCGTCGGGCAAAGTGTCGAAGTAATAGCCGGTGATAATACCGAACTGTCCGCCGCCTGCTCCGCAACACGCGGCGAACAGATCCAGGTCATCCAGATTGGGGCTGTTGCGGGCTACATGCACAGGGATCAAACCGTTACCTTGGGCGTTGGGTACCAGCATATCGACGCCGCTCAGCCAGTCACACACCAGGCCATCCTTGCGTGACAGCAACCCGTAGGCGCCTCCGCAAATATGACCGCCCAGCCCGACCGAGTAACACGAACCACCGGGCAGGCTTTTGTTGGCCAATTTGTACAGTGCCACGTAGGCATCCCAGTTCTGACCGCCCGCGCCCAGGCGAAAGCTGTAGCGAAGAGGTGAGTTTGGCACCAGCTCCGAGGCAATTTGACCGCTGACGTCGTACACCACCTGGTTGAGTTGGCTGATATCCAGAATCGACAGCGTCTCGGTGCTATTGGGCATCTTGTTTGAGACGAAACCTTCATAGCAGTGACCGCCGCTGCGTACGGTTATCCGGCCATCCTTCTGCGCCAGCGCATCTTCGGCGGCGTCGATAATGTCTTGGACGTTTTGACAGAGGTAGATCCGGTCGGCGCCTGCGGGCGAAGACTGGCCCTGAACATTGCCCAACGGCCAGCGCAGGTTGAAGCCTTTCTGCAAGGTCGAATGACGGGGGTCTGAAGCGGTAATGAGATCAAATGCCATGATGTACTCCTGGGAGCCAAGGATGACTTCTGATGCAGCTAACTTAACGACCGAGAGGCAAGAACTGCGGGGGCTTGCAGAGGCGGTTAGACGGCAATAGGCATGAAGTGCTGGTGGGGTGACGGCATGTCACCCCACAAGCCTAGCGCAAGAATCCAGACAGGCGCGCTTACCGACGAGCGTTACGCACGCCTTCCGACAGCGCCGCGCAATGGCTCAATACGCCATCGATCGCCTGCTGGTCGCTGCTGGCGCTGGCGATGTGATCGATCAGCGCGGAACCCACCACCACGCCATCAGCCAAACGCGCGATCGCGGCGGCTTGCTCCGGTGTGCGGATACCGAAGCCGATGCTGATCGGCAGGTCGGTATGGCGACGCAGGCGGGTCACGGCCTCTTCGACGTGTTCCAGGGTGGCCGCGCCGGCACCGGTCACGCCCGCTACAGACACGTAATACACAAAGCCGGAGCTGCCGTTGAGCACGGTCGGCAGGCGCACATCATCGGTCGTCGGCGTGGTCAGGCGGATAAAGTCGATGCCGGCGGCTTGGGCCGGGTCGCACAGTTCGCCGTTATGCTCGGGCGGCATGTCGACCACGATCAGGCCGTCGACGCCGGCCTCCTTGGCGTCGGCGATGAACTGCGGCACGCCGTATTTGTGGATCGGGTTGAAGTAGCCCATCAGCACCAGCGGGGTGTCGTTGTTGTCCTTGCGGAACTCGCGAACCATCTGCAGGGTTTTCGCCAGGTTCTGCTTGGCCTCCAGTGCGCGGATGTTGGCCAGCTGAATCGCCGGGCCGTCGGCCATTGGATCGGTAAAGGGCATGCCGAGCTCGATCACATCGGCGCCGGCGGCCGGCAAGCCTTTGAGGATTGCCAATGAGGTGTCATAGCCAGGGTCGCCGGCGGTGACGAAGGTCACCAGAGCGGCGCGGTTTTGTTCTTTAAGCTGCGCGAAGCGGGTTTGCAGGCGGCTCATCAGTGTTTCTCCTGCGCAGACTGTTCCATATGGTGCATGACGGTCTGCATGTCTTTGTCGCCTCGGCCGGAGAGGTTGATCACCATCAAGTGATCCTTGGGCAGGCTCGGTGCGCGCTTGAACACTTCGGCCAGGGCGTGGGCGCTTTCCAGTGCAGGAATAATCCCTTCCAGGCGGCAGCATTTGTGGAACGCATCAAGGGCTTCGTCGTCGGTGACCGAGGTGTACTGGACGCGGCCGATGTCATGCAACCAAGCGTGTTCCGGGCCGATGCCGGGATAGTCGAGGCCGGCGGAAATCGAATGGGCATCGATGATCTGGCCGTCATCGTCCTGCAACAGGAAGGTGCGATTGCCGTGCAGTACGCCCGGTACGCCGCCGTTGAGGCTGGCGGCGTGCTTGCCGGTTTCGATGCCGTGGCCGGCGGCTTCAACGCCGATGATCTCCACGCTTTTGTCATCCAGGAACGGGTGGAACAAGCCCATAGCATTGGAGCCGCCGCCGATGCACGCAACCAGGCTGTCGGGCAGGCGGCCCTCCTGGGCTTGCATCTGGTCGCGGGTTTCCTTGCCGATCACGGCCTGGAAGTCGCGCACCATCGCCGGGTAAGGGTGTGGGCCGGCCACGGTGCCGATCAGGTAGAAGGTGTCGTCGACGTTGGTAACCCAGTCACGCAGGGCTTCGTTCATCGCGTCCTTAAGGGTGCCGGTGCCGGCCACTACCGGGATCACTTGCGCGCCCAGCAGCTTCATGCGGAACACGTTGGCCTGCTGGCGCTCGATGTCGGTTGTGCCCATGTAGATCACGCATTGCAGGCCGAAACGCGCAGCGACGGTGGCGGTGGCCACACCGTGCATGCCGGCGCCGGTCTCGGCGATGATGCGTTTCTTGCCCATGCGCCGCGCCAGCAGGATTTGGCCGATACAGTTGTTGATCTTGTGCGCGCCGGTGTGGTTCAGCTCTTCGCGCTTGAGGTAGATCTTGGCACCGCCGCAGAACTCGGTCAGGCGCTCGGCGAAGTACAGCGGGCTTGGGCGGCCGACGTAATCGCGCTGGAAGTAGGCCAATTCCTTATTGAATGCCGGATCGATCTTGGCCGCTTCGTATTCGCGGGCCAGCTCGAGGATCAACGGCATCAGGGTTTCAGCGACGTAGCGGCCGCCGAACGCACCGAACAGGCCGTTGGTGTCGGGGCCGTTGCGTAGATCGGTCTGGGACTGAGTCATGGGACGCTCCAGGAAATTGGCGGTGAGCAACAATGAGGGCCACTCTACCCCTCACGCTCTACGCTGAAAACCGATAAGATCGCCGTAACCTGTCAGGAAAACTCACAGATGAGCCGAGACCTTCCACCCCTTAATGCGCTGCGCGCGTTTGAAGCCACCGCGCGGCTCAACAGCGTCAGCCAGGCAGCCGAGCAATTGCACGTCACTCACGGCGCCGTCAGCCGCCAGTTGAAGGTGTTGGAAGCACACGTGGGTGTCAGCCTTTTTATCAAGGATGGACGCGGCCTTAAACTCACAGATTCCGGTATCCGTTTACGCGATGTCAGCGCCGAGGCGTTTGAGCGATTAAGGGATGTGTGTGCAGAACTGACCCAGGCCAGCGCCGACGCGCCCTTCGTACTCGGCTGCTCGGGCAGTTTGTTGGCGCGCTGGTTGATTCCGCGCCTGGGTCGCTTGAATGCGGACCTGCCGGACCTGCGCCTGCACCTTTCGGCGGGTGACGGTGACCTTGACCCCCGGCGGCCGGGTCTCGATGCCCTGCTGCTGTTCGCCGAGCCGCCATGGCCGGCGGACATGCAAGTGTTCGAGCTGGCCAGCGAACGTATCGGCCCGGTGATGAGCCCGCGCTTTGCCGGCTATGAGCGTTTGCGCCAGGCGCCTGCCGCCGCGTTGTGCAGTGAAGCGTTGCTGCACACCACATCGCGCCCGCAGGCTTGGCCCAGCTGGGCGCAGCAACACGGGATCGCGCCAGGCGCGTTGAAACACGGCCAGGGGTTTGAGCATTTGTATTATTTGCTAGAGGCGGCGGTGGCCGGACTGGGCGTGGCGATTGCGCCGCAGCCGCTGGTCGCCGAGGACGTGCGGGCAGGTCGCCTGGTGGCGCCGTGGGGGTTCAGCGAAACCCCGGCGCACCTGGCGTTGTGGCTGCCCAAGCGCGCCGCGGATGGGCGCGCCGGGCATCTGGCGCAGTGGCTCAAGGCTGAGCTGTTGCGCCAGCCCCTATAGAGGGTAAAAAATCAGTCACCGCGTTTGCACAGCAGGTAAGCCGCCAGCAGCCCCAGTGCGCCTACAGCCACACCGGCTGTAGTCCATGGGTGCTCTTGTGCGTAGTCGCGTGTTGCAACACTGGTTTCACGAAGTTTGACTTTGCTTTCTTCGTAGGCATCGCTGATCAGATGGCGGGAGTGCTTGAGGGCATTCTCGGCATTACTTTTCAAGGCCTTCAGCGTCTTGCGCGACTCGTCGGACGCATCGTCCTTGAGGCTCTCAAGGGACTTGAGCAGGCTCGAAATCTCGGCTTCCATGCTTTCCAGTGACGCTTTGCGTAAAGAAGTGTTGGCCATTTGGACTCTCCTGACGTGATTGAGTGGCGTGTGTAGATACCGACTGCGTCCGTCTCAGAAAGTGCAGTAAATCTGAACTTTCCAGGCGCAACGGCCGCCTGAAGCAGTACGAAGATTGACTGCTAGGCTCCATAAACGTCCCTTAAGGAGAAAAACCATGACCGATCATCACACCTACAAGAAAGTCGAACTGGTGGGCTCGTCCACCACCACAATCGAAGATGCGATCCAGAATGCCCTGGCTGAAGCCAGCAAGAGCCTCAAGCACCTGGAATGGTTTGAAGTGACTGAAACCCGTGGGCATATCGAAGACGGCAAGGTTGCCCACTATCAGGTCACGCTCAAGGTGGGATTCCGAATTGCCAGCAGTTGATCCGCTGAGTTGAACTTTGCTGACTGGCCGATTGCCATAACCTGCGCTACACCGTTGGGGAGCCGATGCGACAGCGTCGGCGCGTTCTATTCGATCAGCGCAAGGAAGTAACGGATGAAGAAGTTCTTGTTGGCAGTAGGTTTGTTGAGCATTGCAGGCACAGCCCTGGCGGCGGGTAAGCCTTGTGAAGAGCTCAAAAGTGAAATCGCAGCGAAAATCGACGCCAAGGGCGCCTCGGGTTATTCGCTGGAGGTGGTGGACAAAGGCGCAGCGGCGGACGGCGACGTGGTCGGCAGCTGCGAAGGCGGCACCAAGGAAATCGTCTACAAGCGCGGTTGACCCGTGTTGCAGATATAAAAAACCGACGCGCGTGCGTCGGTTTTTTTTCGCCTCGGGTTCAGCCCTTCATCACCTGCGCCAGTAGCTCGTAGGAATGAATCCGGTCAGCATGTTCGTACAGGTCGCTGGTGAAAATCAGCTCGTCTGCGCCTGTCTGCTCGATCAGTACTTCCAGCTTGGCGCGAATCTTCGCCGGGCCGCCGACCATGGCCAGGCCGAGGAAACTGCCGACCGCGTCTTTTTCATGGGGCAGCCACAGGCCATCCATGCTGGCCACCGGTGGGCGCTGCACCAGGCTCTGGCCGCGCATCAGCGCGAGGATGCGTTGGTACACCGAGGTGGCCAGGTAGTCGGCCTGCTCGTCGGTGTCCGCCGCCACCAACGGAATGCCGAGCATGACGTAGGGCTTGTCCAGCACGGCTGAAGGCTTGAAGTGGTTGCGGTAGACGCGAATCGCCTCATGCATCAAGCGGGGTGCGAAATGCGAGGCGAAGGCGTAAGGCAAGCCGCGTTCACCTGCCAGCTGGGCGCTGAACAAGCTGGAGCCCAGCAGCCAGACGGGCACGTTGGTGCCGGTGCCGGGAACCGCAATGACCCGTTGATCAGGCGTGCGTGGGCCCAGGTACGCCATCAGCTCGGCAACGTCTTCCGGGAAGTCGTCGGCACTGCCTGAGCGCTCACGGCGCAGGGCGCGGGCGGTCATCTGGTCGGAACCGGGCGCGCGGCCCAGGCCCAGGTCGATGCGGCCGGGGTAGAGGCTTTCCAGGGTGCCGAATTGTTCGGCGATCACCAGCGGCGCGTGGTTGGGCAGCATCACGCCGCCGGAACCGACGCGGATCGTCGAGGTGCCACCGGCCAGGTAACCCAGCAGCACTGAGGTGGCCGAGCTGGCGATGCCGTCCATGTTGTGGTGTTCAGCCACCCAGAAACGGTGATAGCCGAATTTTTCCACATGCTGGGCCAGGTCCAGGGAATTGCGCAGCGATTGCGCCGCGCTGCCGTTGGCGCGCACGGGAACGAGGTCAAGGGTCGAGAATTTTACGTCGGACAGCGATTTCATAAGCCTGCTTCTCCAATGGGGGCGCAGGCTTCTTAGATGAACCAAAACCTGCCGCTTCATGTGCATGTTCTATGCAATGAGGGCATATACCCGAGATTCAATAGCGGGAACAGAAAATTCCTACTAAAGCACTGGGTTTCTCCGACTAGATGAACTTTGCCTGGACTACTATCCTCAGAGCCTTAACTGACGCAAACCATCGTTTGAGGAGACCGCTATGAGTATCGTTAAAAAAGCATCCGCGCATTGGGAAGGCGATCTGAAGACTGGTGTGGGTTCCATCTCCACCGAAACCGGCGTGCTGCGTGAAGCGCCCTACGGCTTCAAGGCCCGTTTCGAAGGCGGTAAGGGCACCAACCCGGAAGAACTGATCGGAGCGGCCCACGCCGGTTGTTTCTCCATGGCGTTTTCCATGATTCTCGGTGATGCCGGGCTCAAGGCTGACAGCATCGACACCCAGGCCGAGGTGACCCTGGACCAAGTGGAAGGCGGCTTTGCCATCACTGCCGTGAAGCTGATCCTCAAGGCCAAGATTCCAGGCGCGAGCCAGGCGCAGTTCGATGAGCTGAGCAAAAAGGCCAAGGAAGGGTGCCCGGTGTCCAAAGTGCTGAATGCAACCATCACCCTGGATGCCACCCTGGTTAGCTGACACAGGGTTTCAGGTGGGACCTGGCTTGTGTGGGAGCTGGCTTGCCTGCGATAGCATCATCAAGGTGTGACTGATACACCGAGGTGCCTGCATCGCAGGCAAGCCAGCTCCCACATTAGTTATGCGTTAAATCAGAACTCGTGTTTCATGGATGTGGTCCTATAGCCTATGCAGCCTAGACGCACACCCGTGCGCAATGCATTCAGGGAGCTACACACATGAAACGTTTTGCTTTGGCGGTCATCTGCGGTGTATTGGCCACGTCGGCCGTGGCCGCTCCAAAAGACTGCGAAGAGCTTCGCAAGGAAATTGAAGTCAACATCCAGGCCAAGGCGATTCCTTCCTACACCCTGGAAATCATCACCGCCGAAGAAGCCAAGAACCACGACAGCGCGATGATTGTCGGCTCGTGCGAAAACGGTACCAAGCGCATCATCTACCAGAAAAACAACGACTGATCAGATGCAGTTGACGCTGCGCTCTTGCGCCAATAACTGACGCGCCGAATCGTATAACCGGATATTGGGTGTGAAGGCCAGCGAGCGGCCTTCCAGCACATAGCGCTGGCCGGCCTGGAAATGGTCGTACGCCAGGGTCATGAAGCAGGTGCGGTACATCGTCTGGCTGAGCCCGCCCAAACCGCCGCCGGCAGGCACTTCGAAGTCAAAGCGCACCATCAGTTCATGAGGGCCGGGCGGCATCTGGAAATAACGCCCGTCGTCGAGGTTTTTTCCATCCAGACGCTGCGCCATCACCATCTTCGCCCCCGGCGTCGGGGTGGTGAAATCGACCCAGGCCTGTTGCGGATCCCTCGGCGGTACGGGGGTTGTGGTGCAGGCACTGAGGAACAGGGCAACGACGGGAAGCAATAGCTGGCGCATGGCAGGCACTCAACGTTGGGCAAAAGAGACGAGCCTGACGCCAACCGCAGCAGACTCCCTATCAGTATAAACACCGCGCGGCATGGAAAAATTCCGTCCAGGCGCGATAGTCTGGCGGGCAAATTACCCAGGAGCGGTCGCGACATGGTCAGGCGTTTTCTTCCAGGGTTGATGGTTGTACTGCTCAGCGGCTGCTCCAGCGTCAGTTATTACGGCCAATTGGCCAGCGGTCAGCTGCAATTGCTGCGCGCCCGCGAGCCGGTGGCGCAGGTCATTGCCGACCCTTCCCGCCCACCGCTATTGCGCGAGCATCTGATGCAATCGCAAAAAGCGCGCACGTTCGCCAGTGAGCACCTGCATCTTCCCGACAACCAAAGTTACAGGTTGTATGCCGATATCGGCCGGCCTTATGTGGTCTGGAATGTCTTCGCCACGCAGGAATTTTCCCTGTCACCGCAAACCCATTGCTTTCCCATCGCCGGGTGTGTGGCCTATCGCGGTTATTACAACCAAGGCGCGGCGCGCGGCGAGGCGGCAGTGCTGAAGCAGCAGGGCATGGACGTGTCGATAGGCGGCGTCGAGGCGTATTCCACCTTGGGGTGGTTCAACGACCCGATCATGAATTCGATGATGCACTGGGGGGACGAGCGCCTGGCCACGCTGATCTTCCATGAACTGGCGCACCAGCGTTTCTACGTGAAGGACGACACCGAGTTCAACGAGTCGTTTGCCAGCTTTGTCGAGCAGGAAGGCACTCGCCAATGGCGTGCCGCGCGAGGCTTGGCGCCGCAGAGCCTGTCGGTGTCGAAGCAGCGCGACCAGTTTATCCAGTTGGTCCTGGATACCCGCCAGCGCTTGGAAACGCTCTACGCCCAACCGTTGGCAACCGATGCGATGCGCCAAGCCAAGGCGGCGCAATTCGAGCGGTTGCGCAGCGAGTACCGGCAACTGCGCGACAGTCAGTGGGGTGGTGACAAGCGCTATGACGCCTGGATCAACCAACCGATGAACAATGCGCGGTTGTTGCCGTTTGGGCTGTATGACCGGTGGGTGCCGGCGTTTGCGGCGCTGTTTCGGCAGGAGGATGGGGATTGGGTGAGGTTCTATGCGGCGGTGGAGAAGATGGGCGGGTTGTCGGCGGTGCAGCGTAAAGCAGCGCTGACACAGTTGGAAGGTGGTGGCCGTTAGGGCCTCATCGCAGGCAAGCCAGCTCCCACATTTTAACCGGTGTACAAAGACCGATGTGGGAGCTGGCTTGCCTGCGATGGCGATCTCAAGACTCGTGCAAAAACCCCTGATGCATCTGCGCCAACGTCTCGAAGTGCCAGGTCGGCGCCTCTGCATTCAGTTCCTCGAAACTACCAAAGCCATACCCCACGGCCACCGAATCCAGCCCATTGCTGCGCGCGCCGATCAGGTCATGCTTGCGGTCGCCGATCATCAAGGTGGCGGCCGGGTCCAGGCCTTCCTCCCTCATCAGGTGGGCGATCAGCTCGACCTTGTTGGTGCGCGTGCCGTCCAGCTCACTGCCGTAGATCACCTTGAAGTGCTTGGCGAAATCGAAGTGTCGGGCAATTTCACGTGCGAACACCCAAGGCTTCGAGGTGGCAACATAGAGCTGGCGGCCTTGGCTGCTCAAGTCTTCGAGCAGCGGCATTACACCGTCGAACACGCGGTTTTCATACAGGCCCGTGACCTTGAAACGCTCGCGATAGAAATTCACCGCCTCCCACGCTTTGGCTTCATCGAAGCCATAGAACTGCATAAAGGCTTGCAGCAAGGGCGGGCCGATGAAGTGTTCGAGTTTGCACAGGTCCGGCTCGTCGATGCCCAATTTGGCGAGGGCGTACTGGATCGAGCGGGTGATGCCTTCGCGTGGGTCGGTGAGGGTGCCGTCCAAGTCGAACAGGACGGTGTGGTGGTGCAGGGTCATTGGTCGAATCCTTCAGCCAGGTGCAGGTCCTTGAGCTTCACGTAGTTAGCGGCGCTGTAGGTAAAAAAGGCGCGTTCCTTGTCCGTCAACGCGCGGACCTGTTTGACCGGGCTGCCCACATACAAGAAGCCGCTTTCCAGTGTCTTGCCCGGCGGCACCAGGCTGCCGGCACCGATGATCACGTCGTCTTCGACCACCGCGCCGTCCATGACAATGCTGCCCATGCCGATCAGGATGCGGTTGCCCACGGTGCAGCCATGCAGCATGACCTTGTGGGCGATGGTCACGTCATCGCCGATCAGCAGCGCAAAACCACCCGGATTGAACGGCCCGGCGTGGGTGATGTGCAATACGCAACCATCCTGCACGCTGGTGCGCGCACCGATGCGGATGCGGTGCATGTCGCCGCGAATCACGGTCAGCGGCCAGACCGAGCTGTCGGTGCCGATTTCGACATCGCCGATCACCACCGCCGAAATATCGACAAAAGCCCCGGCGCCCAGGGTTGGCGTGTGGTTCTGATAGGTGCGAAGGGTCACGATAGCCTCTCTCTCTTCTGCTGATAGCTGCGGTGGGTGTTGATTGTAATTAAGATGGCCCCATCTTTGTCTTATCAGTTTCTTCAGCCAAGGTGCCAACCGTGAGCGCGAACAACCCTCTTCTGCAGTCCTACGACCTGCCGCCGTTCTCGGCGATCCATGCCGAGCACGTCCAGCCGGCCATCGAACAGATCCTCGCCGATAACCGTGTCGCCATCGAAGGCATCCTGCAAAGCCAGGGTAAAAACCCGACATGGGCCGGGCTGGTGCTGGCGATGGACGAACTCAATGATCGCCTGGGCGCCGCCTGGAGCCCGGTCAGCCACCTCAACGCCGTGTGCAACAGCGCCGAGCTTCGCGAGGCCTATGAGGCGTGTTTGCCGGCGTTGAGCGCCTACTCCACCGAAATGGGCCAGAACCGCGCCCTGTTCGAGGCGTTCGAAGCCTTGGCCAACAGCCCGGAAGCCGCCGGTTTCGACGTGGCGCAAAAAACCATCCTGGAACACGCCCTGCGTGACTTCCGTTTGTCGGGTATCGATCTGCCGCCTGAGCAGCAAAAGCGCTACGCCCAAGTGCAGAGCAAATTGTCTGAATTGGGCAGCAAGTTCTCCAACCAGTTGCTGGATGCGACCCAGGCATGGACCAAGCACGTCACCGATGAGGCTACCCTCGCCGGCCTGACCGACTCGGCCAAGGTGCAAATGGCCGCCGCCGCCCAGGCCAAGGGCCTCGAAGGCTGGTTGATCACCCTGGAATTCCCCAGCTACTACGCGGTAATGACCTACGCTCAGGATCGCGCCCTGCGTGAAGAAATCTACGCGGCCTACTGCACCCGTGCGTCGGACCAAGGCCCGAATGCCGGTCAGAACGACAACGGCCCGGTGATGGAACAGATCCTCGACCTGCGTCAGGAGCTGGCTCAATTGCTGGGTTATGCATCCTTCTCCGAGCTGAGCCTGGCGACCAAGATGGCCGAGTCCAGCGACCAGGTGCTCAGTTTCCTGCGTGACCTGGCCAAGCGCAGCAAGCCGTTTGCCGCCCAGGACCTGCAACAGCTCAAGGCTTATGCCGCCGAACAAGGCTGCGCCGACCTGCAGAGCTGGGACAGCGGTTTCTACGGCGAAAAACTCCGTGAACAGCGCTACAGCGTGTCCCAGGAAGCCCTGCGCGCCTACTTCCCGATCGATAAAGTGCTGGGCGGCCTGTTCGCCATCGTACAGCGGCTGTACGGCATCGAGATCGCCGAGCAGAAAGGCTTCGACACCTGGCATCCGGACGTTCGACTGTTTGAAATCAAGGAAAACGGCCAGCACGTCGGCCGCTTCTTCTTCGACCTGTACGCCCGCGCCAACAAGCGTGGCGGTGCCTGGATGGACGGCGCCCGCGACCGTCGCCGCACCGTTGACGGCGTGCTGCAAAGCCCTGTGGCCAACCTGGTGTGCAACTTCACCCCGGCCGACAGCGGCAAGCCTGCCCTGCTGACCCACGATGAAGTGACGACGCTGTTCCACGAATTTGGTCACGGCCTGCACCACCTGCTGACCCGTGTCGAACACGCCGGCGTGTCCGGCATCAACGGCGTGGCCTGGGATGCGGTGGAATTGCCGAGCCAGTTCATGGAGAACTGGTGCTGGGAGCCTGAAGGCCTGGCGCTGATCTCCGGCCACTATGAAACCGGTGAGCCGCTGCCCCAGGACCTGCTGGAAAAAATGCTCGCGGCGAAGAACTTCCAATCCGGCCTGATGATGGTGCGCCAGCTGGAATTCTCGCTGTTCGACTTTGAACTGCACGCCACCCACGGCGACGGCCGCAGCGTGGCGCAAGTGCTCGAAGGCGTGCGCGACGAAGTCTCGGTGATGCGTCCGCCGGCCTACAACCGCTTCCCCAATAGCTTTGCACACATCTTCGCCGGTGGTTATGCGGCCGGTTACTACAGCTACAAATGGGCCGAAGTGCTGTCGGCGGATGCCTTTTCCAAGTTTGAAGAAGACGGCGTGCTCAACGCCGAGACCGGCCGTGCATTCCGCGAAGCCATCCTGGCGCGTGGCGGTTCCCAGGCGCCGATGGTGCTGTTCGTCGACTTCCGCGGACGTGCGCCGTCGATTGACGCACTCTTGCGCCACAGCGGCCTGAGTGAGGACGCGGCAGCATGAGTGAAGGGCCTGTGATCACCAAAAAGCAATTTATCGCCGGGGCGGTGTGCCCGGCGTGCAGCGAGCCGGACAAGCTCAAGATGTGGACCGAAGACAACGTGCCGCACCGTGAATGCGTGGCCTGCGGTTATACCGACACGCTCAATGACCAGGGCCTGTCGGTGCCCAAGGAGTTGGGTACGCGGGTCAACACCTCGGCGCTCAAAGCGCCGGCGGACCCAAAAATTCAGGCCGTGCAGTTCTTCCCGAACCCCAAGCTGAAAAAAGACTAAAGTCTTCCGGCTTGCCTGCGATAGCCATAGGTATCTACACATCTTTGTAGTGAGCGGGCTTGCCCCGCGCTGGGCTGAAGCGGCCCCAGATCAGGCGGCCGGGTTCTACCTCTAGTTCGGCGATGCCTTTATTGGGGCGGCTTCGCCACCCAGCGCGGGACAAGCCCGCTCACTACAGGGAGATTTTTCAGCCTTTGAAAATTGTGCAGATACCTATGCTGCGATAGCGTCACCTCGGTCTGACTGAAGAACCGAGGCGCCAGCATCGCAGGCAAGCCAGCTCCCACTTTTTTTGCCCGCCTTTATTCGACTTAGGTCGCTGAATCGCTCCCCCTCATCGTTAGCCTGCTATCATTTGTATCTATTGATTGCAAAAACCCAAGCCGCTCACTAGAAGCCGCTGGTAAATCCGTGACCACATGATGAGGTGCCACCATGTCTGATCAAGATCAAGACAACCCCCGGCGTGACTTTCTGCGCAAATCCTTGACCTTGATCCCGGTGGTCACGGTTGCCAGCACGGGCCTGGGTGGCTCGATGCTGATGGCGACGCCTGAGGCCCAGGCCGCGCCAGCCAAGCCTGACGTGAGCGACACAGCTTATGAGCCGACTTACTTCACGGCCGAGGAATGGGCGTTCATCAACGCCGCCGTCGAGCGCTTGATCCCCGCAGATGCCCAAGGCCCAAGTGCCCTGGAAGCGGGTGCGCCGCAATACATCGACCGCCAGATGAACACGCCGTACGCCAGCGGCGCCCTGTGGTTCATGCAAGGCCCGTTCAACGCCGATGCACCGCCGGAAATGGGCTGGCAGAGCAAATTGGTACCCAAGGACATTTATCGCCTGGGCATTGCCGCGACGGATGCATGGTCGAAAGCATTCAACGGTAAAGCTTTTGCCGCGCAAGACAGCGCTACCCGAGACGACATGCTGCGTCGCCTGGAGGCGGGCGGTGGTGAGCTGGGCGCACATTTCAATGCCGTGCCGCCAAAGATGTTTTTCAACCTGCTGCTGCAAAACACCAAGGAAGGGTTCTTCTGCGATCCGATCCACGGCGGCAACAAGGGCATGGTCGGCTGGACCATGATCGGCTTCCCCGGCGCCCGCGCCGACTTCATGGACTGGGTGGAACGTAACGAGCCTTACCCGTTCCCGGCTGTTTCCATGCGCGGCGAGAGGGCATAAACGTGGCGACCATCATGAAGAAAGTAGACGCGGTGATTGTAGGTTTCGGCTGGACCGGCGCGATCATGGCCAAGGAGCTGACGGAAGCGGGCCTCAACGTGCTGGCGCTGGAACGTGGCCCGATGCAGGACACGTACCCGGACGGCAGCTATCCCCAGGTCATCGACGAATTGACCTACAGTGTGCGTAAAAAGCTCTTCCAGGACATTTCCAAGGAAACCGTGACCATTCGCCACAGCGTGAATGATGTCGCACTGCCGAACCGCCAGCTGGGCGCGTTTTTGCCAGGCAATGGCGTCGGCGGTGCAGGTTTGCACTGGTCAGGCGTGCATTTTCGTGTCGATCCGATTGAGTTGCGCATGCGCAGCCACTACGAAGAGCGCTACGGCAAACACTTCATACCCAAAGACATGACCATCCAGGACTTCGGTGTCAGTTATGAAGAACTGGAGCCGTTTTTCGACTACGCGGAAAAAGTCTTCGGCACCTCCGGCCAAGCCTGGACCGTAAAAGGCCAGTTGGTCGGCGAAGGCCGTGGCGGCAACCCCTATGCGCCGGATCGCTCCAACCCGTTTCCGCTGGCCTCGCAGAAAAACACCGTCTCCGCACAGCTGTTCCAGAAAGCGGCGGCCGAGGTCGGTTACAAACCCTACAACCTGCCCTCCGCCAATACCTCGGGCCCCTACACCAACCCCTACGGTGCGCAGATGGGCCCGTGCAACTTCTGCGGTTTCTGCAGCGGCTACGTGTGCTACATGTACTCCAAGGCTTCGCCGAATGTGAACATCCTTCCGGCGTTGCGCCAGGTGCCGAACTTCGAGCTGCGGGCCAATTCCCACGTGCTCAAGGTTAACCTCGACAGCACCGGGAGCAAGGCCACCGGCGTGACCTATATCGACGCCCAGGGGCGCGAATGCGAACAGCCGGCGGACCTGGTCATCCTCGGCGCGTTCCAGTTCCATAATGTGCGGCTGATGCTGTTGTCCGGAATCGGCAAGCCCTACGACCCGATCACCAATGAGGGTGTGGTGGGCAGAAATTTCGCCTACCAGAACATGGCCACCATTAAGGCGTTCTTCGACAAAGACACCCACACCAACAACTTCATCGGTGCGGGCGGCAATGGCGTGGCCATCGATGACTTCAACGCCGACAACTTCGACCATGGCCCCCATGGCTTTGTGGGCGGCTCGCCGATGTGGGTCAACCAGGCCGGCAGCCGGCCGATTGCCGGTACGTCCAACCCGCCGGGCACGCCAGCCTGGGGCAGCGCCTGGAAGCGCGCCACCGCCGATTACTACACCCACCAGGTGTCGATGGACGCCCACGGTGCCCATCAATCCTACCGAGGCAACTACCTGGATCTGGACCCGGTTTATCGTGATGCCTACGGCCTGCCGTTGCTGCGGATGACGTTCGACTGGCAGGAAAACGACATCAAGATGAACCGCTTCATGGTCGAGAAAATGAGCAAGGTCGCCGAAGCGATGAGCCCCAAGGCCATCGCCTTGCTCGGCAAGAAGGTCGGTGAGCATTTCAACACCGCGTCTTACCAGACCACCCACCTCAACGGCGGCGCGATCATGGGCACCGACCCGAAAACCAGTGCATTGAACCGCTACCTGCAATGCTGGGATGTGCACAACGTGTTTGTTCCAGGCGCGTCCGCTTTCCCACAAGGCTTGGGCTACAACCCGACCGGCCTGGTAGCGGCACTGACCTATTGGTCGGCGCGGGCGATTCGTGAGCAGTACCTGAAAAACCCCGGCCCACTGGTTCAGGCATAAGGAGCGATGACCATGAAAGTACGTGTTATCGCGACCTTCGCGGCCTCCCTGGCGTGGCTCAGCAGTTGTTCGGTGAGCGCCGCTGAAACCGACCTGGTCAAGCAGGGCGAATACCTGGCTCGCGCCGGTGACTGCGTGGCCTGCCACACGGCCAAGGGCGGCAAACCCTTCGCCGGCGGCCTGCCGATGGAAACCCCCATCGGTGTGATCTACTCCACCAACATCACCCCGGACAAGACGGGCCTGGGCGACTACAGCTTCGAAGACTTCGACAAGGCCGTGCGCCATGGCGTCGCCAAGAGCGGCAGTACGCTTTACCCGGCGATGCCCTACCCGTCTTACGCGCGTGTCAGCCAAAGCGACATGCAGGCGTTGTATGCGTATTTCATGAAAGGTGTTGAGCCGGTCGCCCAGGAAAACAAGGACAGCGATATTCCATGGCCCCTGAGCATGCGCTGGCCCTTGGCGGCGTGGCGCTGGATGTTCGCGCCCGAGGTGGCGGACTACCAGGCGCCCGCCAATGCCGACCCGGTGATCAGCCGCGGGGCCTACCTGGTCGAAGGCCTTGGCCACTGCGGCGCGTGCCATACGCCACGGGCCCTGACCATGCAGGAAAAAGCCCTGAGCGCCACGGACGGCAACACGTTCCTGTCCGGCAGCGCGCCGCTGGAAGGCTGGATTGCCAAGAGCCTGCGCGGCGACCACAAGGACGGCCTCGGCGGTTGGAGCGAGGAACAGTTGGTGCAATTTCTCAAGACCGGGCGCAGTGATCGCAGTGCGGTGTTTGGCGGCATGAGCGACGTTGTGGTCCACAGCATGCAGTACCTGTCGGAAAACGACCTGACAGCTATCGCCCGTTACCTCAAGAGCCTGCCGGCGGTAGACCCCAAGGACCAGCCGCACCAGTACGACAGGCAGGTCGCAGACGCCTTGTGGAAAGGCGATGACCGCCAGCGCGGAGCCTCGGTGTATATCGATAACTGCGCGGCTTGCCATCGTACCGACGGCCATGGCTACACGCGCGTGTTCCCGGCGCTGGCGGGCAACCCGGTGCTGCAGACGGCGGGCGCCACGTCGCTGATCAACATCGTGCTGAACGGCGGCACGCTGCCGGCTACCCATGCGGCGCCGTCGACCTTCACCATGCCGGCGTTTGCCTGGCGTCTGTCGGACCAGGAAGTGGCGGATGTCGTCAGTTTCATCAGGGGCAGTTGGGGCAACCAGGGCGCGCCGGTGACCGCCGGCGAGGTGAAGGACCTGCGCGACAACGATATGCACACCACCTCCGGCGACGACCTGGGCCAGGTCACGCAAAAGCATTGATGCGTGCCTGACCGCCAAACGGCACTGGTCAGAAACCTTGCGCCTCGTTACTGTATATAAAAACAGTATCGAGGCGTTTTCATGTCTACTCCGCTGCCGCCCCGTGGCCGGGGCACGGCCACCAACCTGCACAACCGCTTTGCGCCCACGGTCAGCGTGGCCGAGGATGACGGCTGGTACCAGGAAGTGCCGCCGACCCAGGGCACCGAGGTGCGTATCGAAACGGCCAAGACCATCATCACCCGTAACAACTCGCCGGATTTGCCGTTCGATCGCTCGATCAACCCCTACCGGGGTTGTGAACATGGCTGCATCTACTGCTATGCGCGGCCCAGCCATGCCTATTGGGACATGTCGCCAGGGCTCGATTTCGAAACCAGGCTGATCGCCAAAACCAATGCCGCCGAGGTACTGGAGCAACAACTGTCGAAGCCCGGCTATGTGTGCGCCCCGATCAACCTGGGCTCCAACACCGATCCCTATCAGCCAATCGAGCGCGAATACAAAATTACCCGGGAGACCCTCGAAGTGCTGCTGCGCTACCGGCACCCGGTGACCATTGTCACCAAGGGCTCGCTGATCCTGCGCGATCTCGACCTGCTGAGCGAGCTGGCGCGCCAGCGGCTGGTGGCCGTGATGATCAGCCTCACCAGCCTGGACGATGAACTCAAACGCATCCTGGAACCCCGCGCGGCGGCGCCCAGGGCGCGGCTGCGGGCCATTCGGGTGATGCGCGAGGCGGGTATCCCGGTGGGTGTGCTGTGCTCGCCGATGATCCCGATGATCAACGACAGTGAGCTGGAGAGCCTGCTGACCGAAGCCCATGCCGCCGGCGCGCAAAGCGCGGCGTACATGATGCTGCGCCTGCCGCTGGAGGTGGCGCCGCTGTTCGAGGAGTGGCTGGCGGCGCATTACCCGCAGCGGGCGGCCCATGTGATGAGCCTGGTACGCCAGGTGCGCGGTGGTGAGGTCTACGACAGCCGCTTCGGCGTGCGCATGCGTGGCGAAGGGCCATTTGCGGATCTGCTGGCCCAGCGGTTCAGCAAGGCGATCAAGCGCCTGGGGCTGAACCGGCGGGAAGGCTTCAATCTCGATTGCACGGCGTTTTGCCCACCGGGCAGGCAGATGGCTTTGTTGTAGACTGAAAAGCTGAAATGCGAAGTTCCTGTAGGAATAGTCGCGTTTTGACATCACTGAAACCCGCGTTCTAGAGCGGTTCATTCAGTTTGAGTTAAGTTTCGGTGGTTACCTTGTTCAGCGAGTGACTGATGAGTCGGCGCCCCGGTTTTTGGCATTTACAAATATTGCACTGACCAGGCGTCGAATTGCCCTGAACACTCCCCCTGCATTAATCAAGAGGATGAATCATGAGTGACCAGGATAAACAGCCGTTGGCTGCGTCGGCTTCGACCCCTCAGGTGGCGGAAACCGCCGATGCAGCGCTTAAGCACATCGTTGACGGTTTTTTGCATTTCCATCATGACGTCTTCCCGCAGCAGGAAGAACTCTTCAAGAAACTCGCCACGGCCCAGAGCCCACGGGCGATGTTCATTACCTGCGCCGACTCGCGCATCGTCCCCGAGCTGATCACTCAAAGCTCCCCGGGCGACCTGTTCGTGACGCGTAACGTCGGTAACGTAGTACCGCCGTACGGCCAGATGAACGGTGGTGTTTCCACCGCCATCGAGTATGCGGTGCTCGCCTTGGGCGTACAGCACATCATTGTCTGCGGCCACTCCGATTGCGGCGCGATGCGCGCGGTACTCAACCCCGACAGCCTGGAGAAAATGCCGACGGTCAAGGCCTGGCTGCGGCATGCCGAGGTCGCCAAGACCATGGTGCACGACAACTGCGACTGCGCAAGCGAAGGCGAGAGCATGAAGGTGCTGACCGAAGAAAACGTTATCGCCCAGTTGCAACACTTGCGTACCCACCCTTCCGTGGCGTCACGCATGGCCAATGGTCAGTTGTTCATCCATGGCTGGATCTACAACATCGAAACCAGCGAAATCAGAGCTTTTGACGCGGACCAGTCGGCATTCCGACCGCTGGGCGGCGACGGGCCAATCCCTTGCGCGACGCCTAAAGCGCGCTTCTAAAACACTTCCCTGCCGGGTAAAACGGTGGCTGCCATGGACGCAGCCAGGCTTTACCGCGCCCGGCAAATGCCTCGGGAGAGCCATCATGCGTGCTGCTCAATTGAAAGCTGTATTGCCACGGGAGCTGCTGGCTTCCGTGGTTGTTTTTCTGGTCGCCCTGCCCCTGTGCATGGGTATCGCGATCGCCTCCGGCATGCCGCCGGCCAAGGGGCTGATCACCGGCATCATCGGTGGCCTGGTGGTAGGTTGGCTGGCGGGTTCGCCGTTGCAGGTCAGCGGTCCGGCGGCGGGCCTGGCGGTGTTGGTCTTTGAGTTGGTGCGCCAGCACGGCATGCTGATGCTTGGGCCGATTCTGTTGCTGGCGGGTTTCCTGCAACTGGTTGCCGGGCGTTTGCGCCTGGGTTGCTGGTTCCGCGTCACGGCGCCGGCGGTGGTGTACGGCATGCTGGCGGGGATTGGCGTGCTGATTGTGCTGTCGCAGATCCACGTGATGCTCGACGGCGCGCCCAAACCTTCCGGGCTGGATAACCTGGCAGGTTTCCCGGCTGCGGTGGCTGGCGCGATCCCGGCCCTGGGCGGTGGCCTGGGCTGGCAGGCGGGACTGCTCGGTTTGTCGACGATGCTGGTGATGTACGTTTGGGATAAGTTTCGTCCGCAAGGTCTGCGCTTTGTACCGGGTGCCTTGTTGGGCGTGGGCCTGACCACCGTGGTCAGCCTGGTGCTGGCGTTGCAGGTCAAGCGGGTGGAAGTCCCGGAAAACCTCGCCGATGCCATTGATTGGCTGCGTCCCAGCGACTTGCTGAACCTCGCCGATCCGCAACTGTTGATCGCCGCGTTCGCCGTGGCGTTTATCGCGAGTGCCGAGACCCTGCTGTCCGCCGCGGCGGTCGATCGCATGCACAGCGGTCAGCGTTCTGATTTCGACAAGGAATTATCCGCTCAAGGTGTAGGCAACATGCTTTGCGGGCTGGTCGGCGCTTTGCCGATGACCGGCGTGATCGTGCGCAGCTCGGCCAACGTGCAGGCTGGTGCCACCACGCGCTTGTCGGCGATGTTCCACGGCCTGTGGTTGCTGGCGTTCGTGCTGCTGCTGTCGAGTGTGCTGCAAAGTATTCCGGTGGCGAGCCTGGCCGGTGTGTTGGTGTACACCGGGATCAAGCTGGTGGACATCAAGGCGTTCAAGGCGCTGGGACGCTATGGGCGGATGCCGATGTTTACCTACGCCGCCACGGCGCTGGCGATCATCCTCACCGACCTGCTGACCGGCGTGCTGGTGGGCTTCGGGCTGACATTGGTCAAGTTGGCGTTCAAGGCATCGAGGCTCAAAGTCAGCCTGATCGACTTGCCGCAGGAGGCTGAGATGGAGTTGCGCCTGACGGGGGCGGCGACCTTCCTGAAAGTGCCGGCGTTGACCCAGGTATTGGCGACGGTGCCGGCAGGGACGACATTGCACGTGCCCCTGAATAATCTGAGCTATATCGACCATTCTTGCCTGGAACTGCTGGAAGAATGGGGGCGTGCCAATGCGGCCAAAGGCTCCAAGCTGGTGATCGAGGCGCGAGGCTTGAAGCGCCGGCTGGAAGGGCGGATTCGCATGACGACTGGGGTAGGTTCAGCGGCCTCTGTAAGCTGACGAAACCGAATCAAAAATGTGGGAGCGGGCTTGCTCGCGAATGCAGTGTGCCAGTCGCCGAATACATCGACTGACACTCTGCTTTCGCGAGCAAGCCCGCTCCCACATGGGTTTTGTGTATCCCCAAACAATCAGGCAGGCTGATCCAACGCCAACTCAACCCCCAACTGCCGCGACAGGCACGGCCAGCGCTTCCAGGCGGCTTCGGTGTGCGGGCTCTTCAGCTTTTCGCGATAGACCTCGACCGACTCCAGCGCAAAGCTCTCTTCGTTGAGCATTTCATCCACCGCGTGGTGCACGGCTTCATCCAACTGGTTGGCGAAGGCTTCGCCGATCAGTCGATGGGCAATGACATTGGCTACCGTGGTGTCCGCCGGAATCAAAGGCTGGCCGAAGTGCTTGATATACAGATCGTTGACCTCTTCCACCAAGCGGTGCGCCAGATAGGCCTCGTCCAGCAGGCCGTCGAGCCCTTCATGGCCGGCCAGGATGGCGGGCGGTTGCAGGAAGAAATGCTCGGCGATCTTCAGCACCGGCTTGATCTGGCTTTCGATACCGGCTTGGCGGGCCACGTCGTTGGCGGCGTCCAGCAAATCCGGAACGAGGTCGATGTAGGCGGTAACAAAGCGGGTCATGACCATGTTGCGATCACCGTCAGCCAGGGAAATGGCCGAATGCAGGTGCGGCAATTGTTTTTCCAGTTGCTGGGCAAGCTGGCCCGTGCTGGTTTCGTGTTGATGGGCACGGGAAATCTGCTCGCGCAATGCGGCGGTGTTCATGAAGGCTCCATTGATTACAGGTGTAGGAAAAGGGAGAAGTTAAGGTAGCTCGTTTATACGAGGGCCTCAGACGCATTTGTCATAATTATTTCATGGTTATGCACAGTCGTTATATCGAAATGCCATCGTTTGCCGAATAAACGATTCCGCTCCCGGTTTTATTGGTCCAGGCCGATCATTTCCGGTTCATTTGCCCCTACACATTGCGGGGTTGCAGAGCCTGTCTATACTCGGATTTGTAGGCGATTAACTGATGACGCCAGACTGCATAAGCAGGCAAGGCTAAGCGGTTGTAAGCAGTATGGAAGCCGCTCCCTTCGACGCAGGTGCAAACCGGCGGGATAACAAGAACGATAAGGGGAACCCGCAATGATGCGACATCCACACGTTTGGATGGGCCTCCTGTTGTCGTCGGTATTCGGCCAGGCACATGCCGCCTGGACAACGAATATGGCGCCAGGGGCGACCGAAGTCAGTCACGCAGTGTTCGACCTGCACATGACCATTTTCTGGATCTGTGTGGTGATCGGCGTCATCGTGTTTGGCGCGATGTTCTGGTCGATGATCGTTCACCGCCGCTCCACCGGCCAGGTCGCGGCCAAGTTCCACGAGAGCACCACCGTGGAGATCCTCTGGACCGTGGTGCCCTTGCTGATCCTGGTCGCGATGGCCATTCCCGCGACCAAGACCCTGATCAATATTTACGACAGCAGTGAATCGGATATCGATATCCAGGTCACCGGCTACCAATGGAAATGGCATTACAAATACCTGGGCCAGGACGTGGAGTTCTTCAGCAACCTGGCCACGCCCGCCGAACAGATCCGTAACCAGGCGACCAAGGGTGAACACTACCTGCTGGAAGTTGACCAGCCGCTGGTGTTGCCGGTGGGGGCCAAGGTGCGCTTTCTGGTGACGGCCGCCGACGTCATTCACTCGTGGTGGGTGCCGGCGTTTGCGGTCAAGCGCGACGCCATTCCCGGCTTCGTCAACGAGGCCTGGACCCGGGTCGAGAAGCCCGGCATCTACCGCGGCCAGTGCGCCGAACTGTGCGGCAAGGACCACGGCTTCATGCCCATCGTGGTCGAGGTCAAGTCCAGGGCCGACTACGACACCTGGCTCGGCGAGCGCAAGCAAGAGGCCGCCAAGCTCAAGGAGCTGACCTCCAAGGACTGGACGCTTGAAGAACTGGTGGCGCGTGGCGACAAGGTCTACCACACCACCTGTGTGGCCTGTCACCAGGCCGAAGGCCAGGGCCTGCCGCCGATGTTCCCGGCGCTCAAGGGCTCGAAAATCGCCACCGGGCCCACGGCCGAACACCTGAACATCGTCTACAACGGCAAGCCTGGCACTGCGATGGCAGCCTTCGGCAAGCAGCTCTCGGAAGTGGATATCGCCGCCGTGGTGACCTACGAGCGTAACGCCTGGGGCAATAACACAGGCGACATGGTCACGCCAAAAGACGTGCTGGCCATCAAGCAGGCGCAAAGCCAATGACCCTCTTCATGGTGTTTACCTCGACCCGCCCCGCCCACCCGCTTGCAGGAGAACGGCCATGAGCGCTGTGATCGATGACCATGGTCATGCCGACCATGCCCACGGCCCCGCAAAGGGCTTGATGCGCTGGGTGCTGACCACCAACCACAAAGACATCGGCACAATGTACTTGTGGTTCGCCTTCGCCATGTTCCTGCTCGGCGGTTCGTTTGCCATGGTGATCCGTGCCGAACTGTTCCAGCCGGGCCTGCAGATCGTGGAGCCGGCGTTCTTCAACCAGATGACCACCATGCACGGCCTGATCATGGTGTTCGGCGCGGTGATGCCGGCTTTCGTCGGCCTGGCCAACTGGATGATCCCGCTGATGATCGGCGCGCCGGACATGGCCCTGCCGCGCATGAACAACTTCAGCTTCTGGTTGCTGCCGGCGGCCTTCCTTCTGTTGGTCTCGACGCTGTTCAGCCCTGGCGGCGGGCCGAATTTCGGCTGGACGTTCTACGCGCCGCTTTCCACCACCTACGCGCCGGAAAGCGTGACGTTCTTTATCTTTGCCATTCACCTGATGGGCATCAGTTCGATCATGGGCGCGATCAACGTGGTCGCCACCATCCTCAACCTGCGCGCGCCGGGCATGACGTTGATGAAAATGCCGCTGTTCGTCTGGACCTGGCTGATCACCGCGTTTTTGCTGATCGCGGTGATGCCGGTACTGGCGGGTTGCGTGACCATGATGCTGATGGATATCCACTTCGGCACCAGCTTTTTCAGTGCGTCCGGCGGTGGCGACCCGGTGCTGTTCCAGCATGTGTTCTGGTTCTTCGGCCACCCCGAGGTGTACATCATGATCCTGCCGGCCTTTGGCGCCGTCAGTTCGATCATCCCGACGTTTTCGCGCAAGCCGCTGTTTGGCTACACCTCAATGGTCTACGCCACGGCGAGCATCGCGTTTCTGTCGTTCATCGTGTGGGCGCACCACATGTTCGTGGTGGGTATTCCGTTGGTGGGTGAGCTGTTCTTCATGTACGCCACGCTGCTGATCGCCGTGCCGACCGGGGTGAAGGTGTTCAACTGGGTCAGCACCATGTGGCAAGGCTCGCTGACCTTCGAGACGCCGATGCTGTTTGCCGTGGCGTTCGTGATCCTGTTCACCATCGGCGGCTTCTCCGGGCTGATGCTGGCGATTGCCCCGGCGGACTTCCAGTACCACGACACCTACTTTGTGGTGGCGCACTTCCATTACGTACTGGTGCCCGGCGCTATTTTCGGCATCTTCGCGTCGGCCTACTACTGGCTGCCGAAATGGACCGGGCACATGTACGACGAAACCCTGGGCAAGCTGCACTTCTGGCTGTCTTTCGTGGGCATGAACATGGCTTTTTTCCCGATGCACTTCGTCGGGCTGGCGGGCATGCCGCGCCGGGTGCCGGACTACAACCTGCAGTTCGCCGACTTCAACATGGTCTCCTCGATTGGCGCCTTCATGTTTGGCGCTACGCAGATTTTCTTCCTGTTTATCGTGATCAAGTGCATCCGCGGTGGTACGCCGGCACCGGCCAAGCCGTGGGATGGCGCCGAAGGCCTGGAGTGGAGCGTGCCCTCGCCGGCGCCGTACCACACCTTCACTACGCCGCCGGAGGTTAAATGAACCTGACGCCGCAAACCCCCTGTGGGAGCTGGCTTGCCTGCGATAGCGGTGTATCAGGCGCCGACTCTATCGGCTGCCAGGGCCTCATCGCAGGCAAGCCAGCTCCCACAGAAAGTCAAAAGCGAGCGCTGCGCCATGGCTGACTCCGTACCCCTCAAGCGCCTGGTCACCCGCCTGCTGATCCTGGTGCTGGCGATGTTCGCCTTCGGCTTCGCCCTGGTGCCGATCTACGACGTGATGTGCAAGGCGTTCGGCATTAACGGCAAGACGGCCGGGCAATACGAAGGCTCCCAGGTGGTGGACCCGTCGCGCCAGGTGCGCGTGCAGTTCCTGTCCACCAACGCCATCGACATGGTCTGGGAGTTTCATGCCAAGGCAGATGAAGTGGTGGTCAATCCCGGCGCGGTCACCGAGATGCTGTTCGTGGCGTTCAACCCCACCGACAAGGCCATGACCGCTCAGGCAGTGCCGAGCATTTCTCCGGCCGAAGCGGCGATGTATTTCCATAAGACTGAGTGCTTTTGTTTCACCCAGCAAGTGCTGCAACCAGGCGAGCGCATCGAAATGCCGGTGCGCTTCATTGTCGACCGCGACATGCCCAAGGATGTGAAGCATCTGACCCTGGCGTACACGCTGTTTGACATCACTGCGCGCCAACCGCCCGTGGCGGTTCGCACCGGGGGCTAGCTACTGTTTGCCCGCTCAATCAGGAGAGCGAATACATGTCGACTCATGATACGTACTACGTACCAGCGCAAAGCAAATGGCCGATAATTGCCACGTTTGGCCTGTTGATCAGCGTGTATGGCCTGGGCCTGTGGTTTAACGACTTGAAGGCGTTACGCCCGGAATCCCACGGCCCCTGGATCTTTTTCGTCGGTGGCCTGCTGCTGGCGTACATGATGTTTGGCTGGTTTGGTGCGGTGATCAAGGAAAGCCGCGCCGGTTTGTACAGCTCGCAGATGGACCGCTCGTTCCGCTGGGGCATGAGCTGGTTCATCTTTTCCGAAGTGATGTTCTTTATTGCGTTCTTTGGGGCGCTGTTTTACGTACGCCACCTGTCCGCTCCAGCGTTGGCCGGTGAAGGACCCAAGGGCATCGCGCACATGCTCTGGCCGAACTTCGAGTTCGCCTGGCCGTTGCTGAACAATCCCGATCCCAAACTCTATCCGGCACCCAAGGGCACGATCAGCCCGTGGGGCCTGCCGCTGGTCAACACCATTTTGCTGGTGAGCTCCAGCGTGACCATCACTATCGCCCACCATGCCTTGCGCAAAGGCCATCGCGGCGCGCTGAAGCTGTGGTTGGCGATCACTGTGCTGTTGGGCGTAGCGTTCCTCGGGTTCCAGGCCGAGGAATATATCCACGCTTACAAGGAGCTCGGGCTCACCCTCGGCTCGGGTGTCTACGGTGCCACCTTCTTCATGCTCACTGGTTTTCACGGCGCCCACGTCACCATCGGCACGATCATTTTGTTCGTGATGCTGATGCGCATCCTCAAGGGCCACTTCGATGCCGAGCACCAGTTCGGTTTCGAGGCGGCCAGTTGGTATTGGCACTTTGTGGATGTGGTGTGGATCGGGCTGTTTTTCTTCGTTTATGTGCTGTGAGGTGCCTCACCACGGTGCATGAGAAACCAGTTGGCCGCTGAAAAAGCCCCAGGTGATCAAGGCCAGGGTCATCACGGCCAGCACGACACGTACGGTCAAGGCCGTGACGAGGCGGTTGGAGTGGCCCTCGTCCTTGACCAGGAAGAACAAGCCACTGAACAGGCTCACGACAGTCGCGATCAGCATCAGGGCAATGGCTGCTTTGAGCATGGTCAGGCTCCCGGCTTTGATGGGCAATGAAGGGGAATGGGCGGGCAATGAAAACAAGTATAGCCAGCGCCATGAAATGCTTTCGTCCCGGGGTCGCACCCACGCTGGTCGTGCTGGTGTTGCTGCCGCTGATGGTGGGCCTGGGGTTCTGGCAATTGTCTCGCGGCCATGAAAAACAGCGGCTGGTGGACAGTTATACCGAGCGGCGCGCGGCTGATCCGGTCAGCAGTGCGCAACTCAATGACATCACTGACCCGGCGTTTCGCCGCGTGCAGTTGCGCGGCCAGTTCGACGCCGAGCACAGCGTGCTGCTCGATAACCGGATGCGCGACGGCAAGGCCGGCGTTGAACTGCTGCAACCCTTTCACGACCAGGCCAGCGGCCTGTGGCTGTTGCTCAATCGCGGCTGGCTGCCCTGGCCGGACCGGCGCACGCCGCCGGTCTTCAGCACCCCTGAACAGCCGTTGAATCTGCAGGCCTGGGTGTACGTCGCCCCCGGCGAAACCTTTCAGCTGCATGCCGACCCGGCGGGCGCGCAATGGCCACGCCTGCTGACCGCGCTGCACCCCGCCGCGTTGTGGGCTGAGCTGGGTCGCAACGGTTTCGCCTATGAACTGCGGGCCGAAGCAGGCCCCGGCACCTACGAAACCACGTGGCCCATCGTGGCCATGGGGCCGGAAAAACACCTGGCGTATGCCGTGCAGTGGTTCGCCATGTCGCTGGCCCTGCTGGCGCTTTATCTCTATCTCGGATGGCACAACAAAAAGGAGAAGCCCCATGGGAGCGGCCATGAGTCCACCCAACACGTCTGAACTGCCTGATCGGCGCAAAGGCCGTTGGCAGTTGATCCTGATCCTGCTGATGGTCATCGGCCCAATGGCGCTGGCGACCTTCATGTACAAGCTGCAGTTCTGGGTTCCGGACGGCCGCAGCTACCATGGTGACCTGATCGGCAACGGCCAGACTCGCGGCGACATTGGCGTGCAGGCCGACGAACAGCGTTGGCAATTGCTGGTGACGGCACCCGCCGCCTGCGCCGCCGATTGCCGGCAACTGGTGTATCTCGCGCGCCAATTGCAGATCGGCCTGGGGCGCGACGCTTCCCGCGCCAGCCATGCCTTGGCCAGCGCGCAGCCCGTCAGCAGCGATTACGACGCCAAGCTCAAGGCCGAGTACCCGCAACTGCAGCGCTACCCGCTGGACCTGTCGACATTCACCAAAAACGCCAGTGCGCCGGGTGATGCACAGCTGTGGATCGTCGATCCCCACGGCAACCTGGTGTTGCGCTACGACGCCACGGTCAAGGGCAAGGACTTGCTCAACGACCTGCGCCATCTGCTGAAACTGTCGAACATCGGATAGGGGCATCGTCATGGCCAAACCCGGATTTCGCCTCGCGTTGTTTGCCACCTTGCTGGCGCTGGTCGTCGTGCTGCTCGGTGCCTATACCCGTCTGACCCACGCGGGGCTGGGCTGCCCGGACTGGCCCGGCTGCTATGGCTTTATCAGCGTGCCGCAAAGCGAAGCCCAGTTGGCGCATGCCGAGCTGCATTTTCCCGAAGCGCCGGTGGAAGCGGCCAAGGGTTGGAGCGAGATGATCCATCGTTACTTCGCTGGCACGCTGGGGTTGCTGATTGCGCTGCTGGCGGCGCGTTCGTGGCACCATCGGCGTGATCCGGGCCAGCCGGTGAAACTGCCGCTGTTCGTGCTGGCGGTGGTGGTTGCCCAGGCGGCGTTTGGCATGTGGACGGTGACGTTGAAGCTGTGGCCGCAGGTGGTGACCGGCCATCTGCTAGGCGGCTTTGCCACCTTGAGCCTGCTGTTTTTGCTGACGTTGCGCCTGTCCGGCGTACTGCCCGCATTGATCGTGCCCAAGCGCCTGCAATATTGGGCCACCGCCGGGCTGGTGCTGGTGATCGCGCAGATTGCGCTCGGTGGTTGGGTCAGCGCCAACTACGCGGCGGTGGCCTGTGTTGATTTGCCGACGTGTCATGGTGATTGGTGGCCGGCTGCGGATTTCGCCAACGGCTTTCATCTCACCCAGCACATCGGCCCCAACTACCTGGGTGGGCAATTGGACAGCGAAGCGCGCACCGCCATCCACCTGACCCACCGCGTTGGCGCTGTGATCGTCAGCCTGGTGCTGCTCGGCCTGGCCTGGCAACTGCGTGCGGTCGGCATGACGCGGTTGGCGGGTTTGCTGCTGATGGCCCTGGCCGCGCAAGTCTGCCTGGGTGTGAGCAATGTGTATTTCGGCCTGCCGCTGCCGGTGGCGGTCGGGCATAACGCCGGGGGCGCGGCGCTGTTGCTGACCCTGGTGCTGGTCAATTATCACGCGCGCACCAGCCTGGTCCGGGTGCGCAAGCCGCTGCCATTCGCTTGGCGATTTATCCCGCGCAAGCCGGTGTCGGGCCTGATGACCCTTAAAGGAGAGATGCCATGGCGACCCTGATCGGCGCGCGACACGGCCAGGCGATCTGGCGTGACTACCTGGAGCTGACCAAGCCCAAGGTGGTGGTGCTGATGCTCATCACTTCATTGGTGGGGATGTTTCTGGCGACCCGTGCCGGCGTGCCGTGGACGGTGCTGGTGTTCGGCAACCTGGGGATTGCCCTGTGTGCGGGCGGCGCGGCGGCGGTCAACCATGTGGTGGATCGGCGGATTGACGCGGTAATGGCGCGCACCCATAAGCGGCCAATGGCAGAGGGGCGTGTGTCACCACTGGCGGCGTTGGCGTTTGCATTGTTTCTGGCTGTTGCAGGGTTGGCGCTGTTGCTGGCGTTCACCAATGCGCTGGCGGCATGGCTGACCCTGGCTTCGTTGCTGGGCTACGCGGTGATCTACACCGGCTTTTTAAAGCGCGCGACGCCGCAGAATATTGTCATCGGCGGGCTGGCCGGCGGCGCTCCGCCTTTGTTGGGTTGGGTTGCGGTCACCGGCCATGTCAGCGCCGAACCCTTGCTGCTGGTGCTGATCATCTTCGCCTGGACCCCGCCGCATTTCTGGGCGCTGGCCATTCACCGCAAGGAGGAATACGCCAAGGCAAACATCCCGATGCTGCCAGTCACCCATGGCGAGCATTACACCAAGGTGCACATCCTGCTCTACACCTTCGCCCTGCTGGCGGTGAGCCTGATGCCTTATGTGATCCATATGAGCGGCCTGCTCTACCTTGCGTGCGCGCTGGTATTGGGCGGGCGCTTTCTGCAATGGGCCTGGGTGTTGTACCGTGGCGCTCGGCCGCACGCGGCGATCAACACCTTCAAGTACTCTATCGGGTACCTGTTCCTGCTGTTTATCGCCCTGCTCGTAGACCACTACCTACTGTTGAACCTATGACTCGAACTCAAAAGACTGTCTTCATCCTGGTGGCCCTGGTGGCATTGATCATGGGCCTGACCGTTAACAAAGTGCTCTCGGGCAAGGGCCAGGGCGACCCGACCGCGTTGATCGACGCCGGCATCATCCTGCTGCCGCAAAGCCGTCAATTGCCGCCGGTGACCATGACAGACCAGAGCGGCCAGCCGGTGCTCGTCAACGAATTGAAAGGCAAGTGGAGCCTGCTGTTCTTCGGCTACACCTTCTGCCCGGACATCTGCCCCACCACCCTCGCCCAACTGCGCCAGATCAAGAGCGAGTTGCCCAAGGACGTTGTGGATAAGTTGCAGGTGGTCCTGGTGAGCGTCGACCCGAACCGCGATACGCCGACCCAGCTCAAGCAGTACCTGGGCTACTTCGACCCGCAGTTCCAGGGCCTCACCGGCACGAATGTGGAGGATGTACAGAAAGTCTCGAATGCCGTGAGCATCCCGTTCATTCCCGCCGATACCAGCAAGCCGAACTACACCGTCGACCATAGCGGCAACCTCGCGCTGATCGGGCCCGATGGGACGCAGCGCGGGTTTATTCGTGCGCCGCTGAACAGCCAGAAGCTGGTGGCGCAATTGCCGGGGTTGCTACAGCGTAAGTAAGCCGATCACCATCCCTGCCAACAACACACATCACCTGTGGGAGCTGGCTTGCCTGCGATAGCGGTGGACCAGTACCTGATAGGCTGGCTGACCCACCGCCATCGCAGGCAAGCCAGCTCCCACAGTGTTTTTGTGCAAGGGTTGAACATGGCGTCGTCGGATATTTCCTGCAAGATGTCGCGCCCTACATGAACTTGTTGGGCGCTCTTGGGGTGGCTAGTCTTTGCCCTGTCGCTGCAAATTCAGTGACAGGGTGTGGAAGCCCTTATATCGTTAGGCGCACAAAGCGCCACCAAGTGTCAGGCGCTTTTTTTCTTGTCTGCGTTTTATGGTGGTTGTGCGCGGGGCGCTTTCGAGTGCGCCGGGTGCCTAACGTCCCGGTCTTCCACACCTGCGTACAACCGCCACCCATTACGTGGAAGTAATGCTTGGCGGTCCTTTGATACGTTAGGAGCCAGACCATGCAAGTACTTACCCCTGATCCGCCTACCACCGCCGAAGTATTCACCCGTCACCATCACCAACTGCACGCCGTGCTGATCGATGGCCAACCGTGGTTCAGTGCCTCTGACATCGGTCACCTGATGGGCCTGCACCTCAACCCGGCGTTACTGCGAAAACTCGATCCTGATCAGCAACACACCCTGGCCCTGATCACTCACGGTCATTGCGCACCGACCTTGATGATCAGCGAGTCTGGCGTCTATGCGATGCTCATCTATCACTACTACCCGGAGAACCGTTGCCTGCGTCAGTGGCTGACTCATGAGGTCATACCTGCGCTGCGTGGCAAGCTGCGGTTAAGTGTGTCGGTCTGATCTCTCAGGCAACACACAAAGCAAATGTGGGAGCTGGCTTGCCTGCGATGCAAGCACCTCGGTGTGTCAGTCACACCTCGGTGATGCTATCGCAGGCAAGCCAGCTCCCACATTTTTTGTTCTTCAGTGTTTTGGAGGTCTAGACCGATCAGAACGCCGGCAGGATTGCGCCTTTGTACTTCTCGAGGATGAAGGCTTTCACTTCAGGCGTGTGCAGCGCTGCAACCAGCTTCTTCACTGCATCCGAATCCTTGTTGTCTTCGCGGGTGACCAGGATGTTCACGTAAGGCGAGTCGTTGCCTTCGATGACCAATGCATCCTTGGACGGGTCCAGCTTGGCTTCCAGCGCGTAGTTGGTGTTGATCAGTGCCAGGTCGACCTGGGTCAGCACGCGCGGCAACGTGGCGGCTTCCAGTTCGCGGAATTTCAGGTTCTTGGTGTTACCGGTGATGTCCTTGATGGTCGACAGGATGTCGGTCGGGTCCTTCAGGGTGATCAGGCCGTTCTTGGCCAGCAGCAACAGGGCGCGGCCGCCGTTGGTGGCGTCGTTCGGGATTACGACGTTGGCGCCGTCCGGCAGCTCGTCCAGCTTCTTGTACTTGCTGGAGTAGGCGCCCAGGGGCTCCAGGTGCACGGCGCCGACGCTCACCAGGTGAGTGCCCTTGGCCTTGTTGAATTCATCCAGGTACGGCTGGTGCTGGAAGAAGTTGGCGTCCAGGCGTTTTTCAGCGACCTGCACGTTTGGCTGCACGTAGTCGGTGAAGACTTTGACCTGCAAGTCCACGCCTTCTTTGGCGAGGGCCGGCTTCACGAACTCCAGGATTTGCGCGTGCGGCACCGGCGAGGCGGCGACCGTGAGGGTCTCGGCGTGGGCGGAGAACGCGGCAACGGCGGCGAAAGCAACCAGTAGTTTTTTCATCCAGCAAGCTCCTTGTTCGGGCATGTGCCGACGCACGGTCGGCAATGGCCGTTATTTTCGAGAAAAGTGCACCACCAGCTTGTCGCCGACGGTTTGCAGAATTTGCACCAGAATCAGCAGCATCACCACGGTGACCACCATCACATCGGTCTGGAAACGCTGGTAACCGAAACGGATCGCCAGGTCACCCAGGCCGCCGGCACCGACCACGCCGGCCATCGCCGTGTAGGACACCAGTGTAATCGCCGTCACCGTAATCGCCGCGAAAATGCCGGGGCGGGCTTCGGGCAACAGGGCGTTGGTGATGATCTGGCGGGTGGTGGCGCCCATGGATTGGGTGGCCTCGATGATGCCGCGGTCCACTTCGCGCAGGGCGGTTTCCACCAGGCGTGCGAAGAATGGCGTGGCACCGACGACCAATGGTGGAATCGCACCTGCCACGCCCAGCGAAGTGCCAGTGATCAGGACGGTGAACGGGATCATCACGATCAACAGGATGATGAACGGCAGCGAGCGCAGGATATTCACGATCAGCGACAGCAGTGCGTACAGACCCTTCTGCTCGAACAACTGGCGCGGGCTGGTCAGGAACAGCAGCACACCCAGCGGCAGGCCCAGCACCACGGTGAAGAACAGCGAGCCGAACAGCATGGTCATGGTGTCGCCAGTGGCGAGCCAGATTTCGGACCAGTCGATATTGGCGAAGAAACTCAACAGGACTTCCATTAGCGCAGGACCTCCATGTGGACGTCAGCGGCGGTGAAGCGCGCGAAGGCGGCTTCCATGTCGCCACCCGTGACGGCGAGCGTCAGTTGCCCGTAGGGGATGTCTTTGATGCGGTCGATACGACCGGCGAGGATGCTGTAGTCCACCCCTGTTTCGCGGGCGACGGTACCCAGCAACGGTGCGTAGGTCGCTTCGCCCTGAAAGGTCAGGCGCACGATACGGCCTGGGACGTGGGCGAAGTCATCGCGTTGCTCGCCTTCATCGACCTGCTCGGCTTCTTGTACGAAGCGTTTGGTGGTCGGGTGCTTAGGGTGCAGGAACACATCGGCCACCGAGCCTTGCTCGACGATCACGCCGGCGTCCATCACCGCCACCTGGTCGCAGACGCGGCGGATCACGTCCATTTCATGAGTGATCAGCACGATGGTCAGCTTGAGTTCGCGGTTGATCTCGGCCAGCAGTTGCAGCACCGAGGCGGTGGTCTGCGGGTCGAGCGCGCTGGTGGCTTCGTCGCACAGCAGGATCTTGGGCTTGGTCGCCAGGGCGCGGGCGATGCCGACGCGCTGCTTCTGGCCACCGGACAACTGCGCCGGGTACTTCCTGGCGTGGTCCGACAGGCCGACGCGGGCGAGCAACTCGGCGACGCGCAGGTCGATGTCCTTGCGCGACAATTCGCCGGCCAGGGTCAGTGGCAGCGCCACGTTGTCGGCGACGGTCTTGGAGGCCAGCAGGTTGAAGTGCTGGAAGATCATCCCGACCTGCTGGCGAAAACGGCGCAGGCCGTTGGCGTCCAGGGCAGTGACTTCTTCGCCATCCACCGTGATCTGGCCGCCGCTCGGTTCTTCGAGGCGGTTGATCAGGCGCAGCAGCGTGCTTTTACCCGCACCCGAGTGGCCGATCAGGCCAAATACCTGGCCGTTTTTGACGCGCAGGCTGGTGGGGTGCAGGGCGGGAATATCCTTACCGGCGACGCGGTAGGTTTTATGGACGTTTTGAAACTCGATCACGTAGCGAACCTTGTGGGGCGCATTGAAAAGGGATCAGCGGTTAGCCGGGCGCGCATTTTAGCCTGTCCGACTAGCGTTTCTTAGCATTTATTTCGCAATCATCCAGCGATTTGGCAATAACGCGATCAAAGGTCATAAAAAAGGAACGGCCCAAAACCTCATCAGTCACTACTTAAGCAACTCGTTTTCCAGGTGCCGTGCCTGGGGGTTTGCTCAAACGAGCCGGGGACCGCTCTGGCCATTTAAAACCAAGGAGTTTTACCTGATGAGTACCGAGAAGCCAGGAACCCCGCCGAAGAGTGAACTCGCGGGCACCGAAACCCTGGACCGTGGCAACACCAACGCCAAGCTGCAGGCCCTGGACGAATTCCGCTCCGACGCGACCGGCCAGGCCCTGCGTACCAACCAAGGCGTAAAGATTTCCGATAACCAGAACACCCTGAAAGTCGGCTCCCGCGGCCCGTCGTTGCTGGAAGACTTCATCATGCGTGAAAAGATCACGCATTTTGACCATGAACGCATCCCGGAGCGCATCGTGCATGCGCGCGGTACTGGCGCCCATGGTTACTTTCAGACCTATGAAGATCACTCGGCGCTTTCCAAAGCCGCCTTCCTGCGCATCCCGGAGCATAAAACCCCGGTGTTTGCGCGTTTCTCCACCGTGCAGGGCCCACGCGGCTCGGGCGATACGGTGCGTGACGTGCGTGGCTTTGCGGTGAAGTTCTTCACCGAAGAAGGCAACTTCGACCTGGTGGGCAACAACATGCCGGTGTTCTTCATTCAGGACGCGATCAAATTTCCTGACTTCGTGCACGCCGTCAAGCCTGAACCGCACAACGAGATCCCTACCGGCGGATCGGCGCACGATACGTTCTGGGACTTTGTCTCGCTGGTGCCGGAGTCGGCTCACATGGTCGTCTGGGCGATGTCCGACCGCGCCATTCCAAAAAGCCTGCGCGCCATGCAGGGCTTTGGCGTGCACACCTTCCGTCTGATCAACACCGAAGGCAAATCGAGCTTTGTGAAATTTCACTGGCGGCCGAAAGTCGGCACTTGCTCGCTGGTGTGGGACGAAGCGCAAAAGCTGGCCGGTAAAGACACCGACTACCACCGTCGCGACCTGTGGGAAGCGATCGAGAGCGGCGATTACCCTGAGTGGGAATTGGGCGTGCAAATTGTCGCGGAAGAAGACGAACATAAGTTCGATTTCGACCTGCTCGACCCGACCAAGATCATCCCTGAAGAACTGGTGCCGATCACCCCGCTGGGCAAGATGGTGCTGAACCGCAACCCGGACAACTTCTTTGCCGAAGTCGAGCAGGTTGCGTTCTGCCCAGGCCATATCGTGCCGGGTATCGACTTCACCAACGACCCGCTGCTGCAAGGCCGTCTGTTTTCCTACACCGATACACAGATCAGCCGTCTCGGTGGCCCGAACTTCCACGAGATTCCGATCAATCGTCCGGTTGCACCGAACCACAACAACCAGCGTGATGCCCAGCATCGGACCGTGATCGACAAGGGTCGCGCCGCTTACGAGCCGAACTCCATTGACGGCGGCTGGCCGAAGGAAACGCCTGCGGGCCCGACCGACGGTGGTTTTGAGACCTACTACGAGCGGATCGATGCGAACAAGGTGCGCGAGCGCAGTGAATCGTTCGGTGACCATTTCTCCCAGGCCACGCTGTTTTTCAACAGCATGAGCCATCACGAGAAAGAGCACATCATCGCCGCCTACAGCTTTGAGTTGGGCAAGGTCGAGCGCGAGCACATTCGTGCGCGCCAGGTGAATGAGATCCTGGCCAATATCGACCTGGAGCTGGCCAAGCGCGTTGCGCAGAACCTGGGCTTGCCCGCGCCGACCAAAGGCACGGTGCCTGTGCGTGAAACCTCGTTGAAAATATCGCCGGCCTTGAGCCAGGTGAATCTGCTCTCGGGTGACATCAAGACACGTAAAGTGGCGATCCTGGCCGCCAACGGCGTGGATGGCGCGGCGATTGATGCCATGAAAAAAGCCCTGGAGGCAGAAGGTGCGCACGCCAAATTGCTCGGGCCGACCTCGGCACCTGTCACCACGGCGGACGGCAAGACGCTGCCGGTGGATGCGTCGATGGAAGGCATGCCGTCCATTGCTTTCGACGCGGTGTTTATCCCAGGCGGCAAAGCCTCGGTGGACGCGCTGAGCGCTGACGGTGTGGCGTTGCATTACGTGCTGGAAGCGTACAAGCACCTGAAGGCGATAGCGGTGGGCAGTGACGTGAAGCCATTGCTGGATCTGCTGAAGCTGGAGGCGGATGCGGGGTTGATCGTGGCGGCCGATGCCAAGGCGTTCAAGGCGTTCTTCGCGGCGATTGCCCAGCATCGGGTCTGGGAGCGTGAGCCGAAGGCCAAGGCGATTCCGGCTTAAGTCATCTGTTGCTTGTTAGAGTGCTATCGCGGCGGTGCGACGACTCGACAAGCCCGCTCCCACATTTGAATTGTGAATACATTCAAGTGTGGGAGCGGGCTTGCCCGCGATGCTTTTAGTTTGCCTTACGCGGAATCAGCACAACCTGCGCCGGAATATGTTTCAAGATCTGCCGGTGGATCTTCAGCTCATACCCCGAATCAATCCGCTTCACCCGTTTGGTCAGCAACGTGGCCAGCCACGGGTAATCCTCGGTGCGCGGCGCCTGGATGCTCACGTCGCACTGGTAATTCACCACATCGGTGGCGATTGCATCCAGTTGGTGACGTAGCGCCTGGATGTCGGTGAGGTTCAACGCCATGGTGGTGCTGGGGGCTGCCGGGTCGATGACCTTGGCGGCGGGCTTGGCTTCGGCGGCCTTCAAGGCTTGCTCGGCGTTATCCAGCTCGACTTTGCGGGCATGGGTAATGGCGCTGTTGACGCCGCCGGTCAGCGCCGGTGCTTTGGGCATCAAGGCGCGGGCGCGGCTCAAGGCCGTTGCGGCGGCGTTGACATCCCCCTTTTGCAGCACGATCTGGCTGCGCTGCAGATAGGCTTCCGCCAACTGCCGCTGGTAGTTTTCCAGCGTCGGGTCTTTGGGCGACTGGGCCTGCAACACGGCAAGCTGGTCTTCGGCGGTGGCCAGTTCACTGCTGGCCAGGTTTTGCTCCAGCTGCGCGATGGCCGCGGCACGCGGGTCCGCAGCCTCTGGCGCGACGGGCGGTGTGCTTTGACAGGCGCCCAGCAGCAGGGAAAATGCGGCAAGGAGCAGATAACGGGAGGTGAACAGCTTCATTCCTGCGACTCTCTATTTGCGCAAAAAGCGAGCAAGTCTACACCCCTCGACGGGGCAGGACAAAACTCAGCAAAAACAGGGCGGCGGCCGTGACCACGATGGATGGGCCGGCCGGGGTGTCCTTGAACCAGGACAACGCCAAGCCCCCGCACACCGCAAGCATCCCCAGCAGGCTGGCGCCGATCGCCATTTGCTCCGGCGAACGGGCGTGGCGCTGGGCGGCGGCGGCCGGGATGATCAGCAGCGACGTGATCAACAATACGCCGACAATCTTCATCGCGACAGCAATCACCACGGCGATCAGCAACATCAGGGCCATGCGCAGGCTCGGTACGGGCAAGCCTTCCACTCTGGCCAGTTCTTCGTGCACGGTGATTGCCAGCAGCGGGCGCCAGAGGGCGACTAGCAACACCAGCACCACCGCAGCGCCGCCGAGGATCCAGGCCAGATCGGTCGGGCTGATCGCAAGCAGATCGCCGAACAGGTAGGCCATCAGGTCGATGCGCACTTCGTGCATGAAGCTCAGCACCACCAGGCCCAGGGACAGGGTGCTCGGCGCCAGGATGCCCAGCAAAGTATCGGAGGCCAACGGTTGGCGTTGTTGCAGGGTCACCAGCAGCACCGCCAGGAGCAGGCAGCCCACGGTCACGGCGATGGCCGGGCTCACATCCAGCAAGAAGCCCATGGCCACGCCCAGCAGCGCGGCGTGGGACAAGGTGTCGCCAAAATAGGCCATGCGCCGCCAGACCACGAACGAGCCCAATGGACCCGCCACCAACGCCAAAGCCAAGCCTGCCAGCAGGGCGTAAAGCAGAAAATCAGCCATGCTTGCAGCCATCTCCATGAACGTGGGGGGTAGACGCGTCATCGACAACGGCGCCATGCAGATCATGGGCGTGGTCGTGATGGTGGTGATAAATCGCCAGGCTCTGGGCGTTCTTGCCGAACAGCTCGACGAACGCCGGGTCGCCGCTGACTTGTTCGGGATGCCCCGAGCAGCAGACGTGGCGGTTGAGGCACACGACCTGGTCGGTGGTGCTCATCACCAGGTGCAAATCGTGGGACACCATCAGCACGCCGCAGCCATGGCGATCGCGCAGGCGAGTGATCAGGCTGTACAGCTCGGCCTGGCCAGCCACGTCGACGCCTTGCACGGGTTCATCCAGCACCAGCAGTTCCGGCTCGCGCAACAGGGCGCGGGCCAGCAGCACGCGCTGCATCTCGCCGCCGGAGATGCTTTGCACCGGGCTGTCGATGACCTGTTCGGCACCGACTTCCTTGAGGGCAGCCTGGGCGCGGGCGCGGTCCACACCCGGCACCAGGCGCAGGAAGCGCAATACGGACAGGGGCAGCGTCGGGTCGACATGCAGCTTCTGCGGCATATACCCCACGCGCAGCTTGGGTTTGCGCCACACGCTGCCGGTGTCGGGCTTGAGCAGGCCGAGCACGGCGCGCACCAAGGTGGTTTTGCCGGCGCCGTTGGGGCCGATCAGGGTGACGATCTGCCCAGGCTCTACGCTCAGTGCGATGTTATCCAGCACAGTTTGCCCGGCAAACGTGACCCCGACCTGTTCCAGGCGGATTAAAGCGTTGCTCATCAAGCCCCCTGGCAGCCCGAGCACAGGCCGACCACTTCGACCGTTTGCCCTTCGACCGTGAAGCCGACATCCGCAGCGCTCTGGATGATGGCGTCGCTGATGATTTTCTGTTCAAGCTCGATGGCAGCGTGACACTCGCGGCAGATCAGGAACTGGCCCTGGTGCGCATGTTCCGGATGGTTGCAGCCAACGAAAGCGTTGAGCGAGGCGATGCGGTGCACCAGGCCGTTTTCCAGCAGGAAGTCCAGCGCGCGGTACACGGTCGGCGGTGCAGCGCGACGGCCGTCCTGTTCGCTCAGCACGCCCAGAATGTCGTAGGCACCCAGCGGCTTGTGGCTTTGCCACACCAGTTCCAGCACACGGCGACGCAAGGCCGTCAGGCGCAAGCCCTTCTGCGCGCAGAGGGTGTCGGCCTCCGACAGCGCGGTATGCACGCAGTGAGAATGGTCATGGGGACGGCTGGCAAGCGGTGTTTTAGGCATGAGCGGCGACAGATATTTGATAGAGACGTTATTATGTTACCCGTTCCTACGCCATCGAGTGGTCATCGTGTCCCGACTTTTTCCCGTTTTTGTCGTATTTGTCACCAGTTTGTTCGTAACTGGGGTTGCTCAGGCCGAGGTCAAGGTGCTCACCAGCATCAAGCCCCTACAGCTGATTGCCGCTGCTGTGCAGGACGGTGTTGCGGTGCCTGAGGTGCTGCTGCCTCCGGGTGCATCGCCGCATAATTACGCGCTGCGTCCATCCGACGTACGGCGCGTGCAGTCGGTGGACCTGCTGTACTGGATCGGGCCGGATATGGAGACCTTCCTGCCGCGCGTGCTCAAAGGTCGTACGGCGACGACGGTAGCGGTACAGGACCTTGCGGGTATGAAGCTGCGTCGTTTCGGCGAAGATGCCCACTCGCACGCTGATGATGCCGATGAACATGACCACGATCACCGCCCTGGCAGCGTCGACGCGCATTTGTGGCTGTCGACGGTGAACGCACGCGTGATTGCCGCGCGGATGGCGGCTGATCTGGCTGCGGCCGACCCGACCAATGCCGCGCGTTACCAGAGCAATGCGAAGGCGTTCGATGAGCGCCTGGATGCCCTGGATGCTCGCCTGAAGAAGCGCCTGGCGGTCGTCGAGGGCAAACCTTACTTCGTGTTCCACGAAGCCTTCGATTACTTCGAAGACGCTTACGGTTTGAAGCATGCAGGCGTGTTCAGCGTTGCCGCTGAAGTGCAGCCTGGCGCCCAGCATGTGGCGGCGATGCGCACGCGATTGCAGGAAGTGGGCAAGACCTGCGTGTTCAGCGAACCGCCGCTGCGGCCGCGTTTGGCTGAGACGCTGGTGGCCGGTTTGCCGGTGAAGTTGGCGGAGCTGGACGCGTTGGGCGGCTACACACCGGCCACGGCCCAAGGCTACGAACAGGTACTGGAGAATTTGGGTAACAATTTGGCCGGGTGCCTGGAGTCCCTCTAACCGCCAACGCATAACCACTGTGGGAGCTGGCTTGCCTGCGATCATTTGTAGTGAGCGGGCTTGCCCCGCGCTGGGTGGCGAAGCCGCCCTAATACAGACACCGCCAAACTCCAGATGAAACTTGGTCGCCTGGTTTGGGGCGGCTTCGCCACCCAGCGCGGGGCAAGCCCGCTCACTACAAGTTGCCCTGTGCTTCTGTAGGTTGATCGAGGTGAGTTCTAGAGGGCGAACGGCAGTTGAACCGTGACCTGCTGACGCTGCACCAGCCGGTGCTCGAACTCTGCTGGGTCGTGGATCAATACGTCCTGCCCGGCAAATGACTCGGCCGCGATCAGGCGTGACAGCCAGAACCGCACACACGCCACGCGCAGCATGGTTGGCCACAGCTCGGCTTCCTTGGCGGTGAAGCGCCGCAAGCCCGCATAAGCGCCCAGCAATGCGCGGGCGCGTGGCCCGTCAATCACGCCCTGCGCATCCGAACACCAGTCATTCAACGCGATCGCTACGTCGTACAGCATCGGGCCGGAGCACGCGTTGTAGAAATCGATCAGGCCAGTGAGGTGCGTGCCTTCGAACATCGCGTTGTCGCGGAACAGGTCGGCGTGAACGTTGGCGCGCGGCAGGGCGAGGATGTCGGCCTTGTGTGCTTCGATCTCTGTCAATGCCGCCTGCAGCAGGCGCTGCTGTGCATCGTTCAAGTGCGAAATCAGTTGCGCACCTTCGCTGAGCATCCAGTCCAGGCCGCGATCGGTCTTGCGTTCCAGCACCTTGTCGCCTTGTGTCGCCAGGTGCAGATGGCCCAGCAGGTCGCCCACTTGAGCGCAGTGCTGGGCGTTGGCGTCCTTGATGTGCTTGCCGGCCAGGCGCGGTTGCAGCAATGCCGGTTTGCCTGCAAGCGTGCGCAGGGCCACGCCGTCAGTGGTGCGCAGGGCGTAAGGCACCGGCAGGTCGGCGTCGTGGAGCACGTCGAGCAGCTCGATGAAGAACGGCATCTCGGCGACCGGGCCGCGTTCAACCAAGGTCAGGACGAACTCGCCCTGCTCCAGGCTGATAAAAAAATTGGTGTTTTCGCTACCGGCGGCAATCCCCTGGAAGTCGAGCAGGCGGCCGAGCCCGTAAGGGGCGAGAAAGGTTTCCAGCTCGGGCCGAGCCAGGGGGGTGAACACAGACATGGTTAAAACTGCCAGTACGGGCGCCGCTGTGTGCGGCGCCAATTGAAGTTAAGAAATCATTTCCATTCGAAGATCTTCCATGACGGAATCAGCATATCCGGCTGGTCAGAGCGGATGAAGTTCGCGTCGGTTCCGTCCGCGCGGACCAGGAAATACGGTGGCGCACCCTTCGGGGTGACCTTGATTGCGTACAGGAACCCGTTCTGGCGGTACTCCTGGATGGTCTTGTCGCCTTCCGTGCGAATGGTCACTTCCGGATCACCCCCAGGCGCATCGTCTGCCGCCATGGCAGCCATCGGAGCGAGTGCAATCAAGCCGGTCAACAGCAGGCGATTGAATGTACGCATGATAACCTTATCCCTTTGTCGTCATTGGTCCGGCTATTCTAGCGCCTGACCCGCCGAAAAGGTTGATTCTGCTCATGAGCCACGCACCCCTCGTCCTGGTGGACGGTTCTTCTTATCTGTACCGCGCCTTCCATGCGCTGCCACCGCTGACCACCTCCAAAGGCCTGCCCACCGGTGCGGTCAAGGGTGTGTTGAACATGCTCAAGAGCCTGCGCAAGCAATACCCGGACAGCCCGTTCGCGGTGGTGTTCGACGCCAAGGGTGGGACCTTTCGCGATGACATGTACGCCGAATACAAGGCCAACCGCCCAAGCATGCCCGATGACATGCGCCTGCAGATCGAGCCCCTGCACCAGAGCGTGATCGCGCTGGGCTTCCCGCTGTTGTGCGTCGAAGGCGTGGAGGCCGATGACGTGATCGGCACACTGGCCCGCAGCAGTGCGGCCGCCGACCGTCCGGTGGTGATTTCCACCGGTGACAAGGACATGGCGCAGCTGGTGGACGGGCACATTACCTTGGTCAACACCATGACCGGTAGCGCAATGGACGTGGAGGGCGTAAAGGAGAAATTCGGCGTCGCTCCGGAGCAGATCATTGACTATCTGGCGTTGATGGGCGATTCGTCCGACAACATTCCGGGTGTTCCTGGCATCGGCCCGAAAACCGCGTCCGGCTTGTTGGTCGGTGTCAATGGCGGCCTCAAAGAGCTCTACGAGCAGCTCGATATTGTGCCGACCCTGCCTATTCGCGGCGCCAAGACGTTGCCGGCCAAGCTTGAGGAACACAAGGAGATGGCGTTCCTTTCCTATCAGTTGGCAACGATCAAGATCGACGTGCCGCTCGATGTTGGCCTGGACGACTTGCACCTGATCGAGCCGGACCGCGAGAAGCTCCTGGAGCTTTACACCCTGCTGGAATTCAAGAGCTGGTTCGATGAGATCCAGCGCGATGCCAAGCGTATCGAGCTCAAGACGCCGCCGACCGTTGCGCCTGCGGCAGAAACGGTCGTTGAGGCTGTCGCGACGGTTGCTGTGGAAACTGTCTACACCACCATCCTCGACCAACCCACGTTTGACCTTTGGCTGAAGAAGCTCAACGACGCTACATTGTTTGCCTTCGACACCGAGACCACCGGGATCGACGCCCAGAAGGCGCAGTTGGTCGGGGTTTCCTTCGCCGTGCAGCCCCATGAAGCGGCCTACGTTCCGCTGGCCCATGCCTACGTCGGTGCACCGGAGCAGTTGGACCGCGACACGGTGTTGCTGGCCCTTAAGCCGCTGCTGGAAGACCCGACCAAGCTCAAGGTTGGCCAACATGCCAAGTTCGACATGAACATCCTGGCCAACTGCGCCATCGGTGGCGACCCGGCTCAGGGCATTACCCTGCGTGGCATCGCCTTCGACACCATGCTTGAGTCTTATGTACTGAACGCCACCGCAACCCGGCATGACATGGACAGCCTGGCCAAGAAATACCTCGACTATGACACCGTCACTTTCCAGGACATCGCCGGCAAGGGCGCCAAGCAGCTGACCTTCGACCAGATCGCACTGGAGCAGGCCGGGCCTTATGCAGCGGAAGATGCCGATGTCACCTTGCGCCTGCATCAGGCATTGCACGCGCAACTGGCGGCCTTTCCGAGCCTGGCCAGTGTGCTGACGGACATCGAGATCCCGTTGGTGCCGGTGCTGGCACGCATCGAGCGCCAGGGGGCGCTGGTCGACAAGGAGCTGTTGGGTATCCAGAGCATCGAGCTGGGCAACAAGATGGTCGAACTCGAGCGCCAGGCGTTCGAGATCGCCGGCGAGGCGTTCAACCTGGGTTCGCCCAAGCAGCTCGGCGCGATTCTGTACGAAAAGCTTGGCATGCCCGTGTTGAAAAAAACCGGCAAGGGCCAGGCGTCGACCGCCGAAGAAGTGCTGGCCAAGCTGGCCGAAGATGACTATCCGCTGCCCAAGGTGCTGATGCAGTACCGCAGCATGAGTAAGCTCAAAAGTACCTACACCGACCGCCTGCCGGAACAGATCAACCCGCGTACCGGGCGGGTTCATACGTCCTATCACCAGGCGGTGGCGGCAACGGGGCGTTTGTCGTCCAGTGACCCGAACCTGCAGAACATCCCCGTGCGCACCGCCGAAGGGCGGCGGATCCGCCAAGCGTTCATCGCGCCCAAGGGTTACAAGCTGTTGGCGGCGGACTACTCGCAGATCGAGTTGCGGATCATGGCGCACCTGTCCAAGGACGAAGGGCTGATGAACGCGTTCCGCCACGACCTCGATGTGCACACCGCCACGGCTGCCGAGGTATTCAAGGTCGAATTGGGCGAAGTCACCTCTGATCAGCGCCGCAGCGCCAAGGCGATCAACTTCGGTCTGATCTATGGGATGGGCGCACAGAAGCTGGGCAAGGACATCGGCGTCGACACCAAGACGGCCAAGGCTTACATCGATGTGTACTTTGCCCGCTATCCCGGGGTTCGCGAGTACATGGAGCGCACCCGCGCCCAGGCTTCCGATCAGGGCTATGTCGAAACTTTCTTCGGGCGCAGGCTTTACCTGCCCGATATCCACTCCAACAAGCCGCAGGAGCGCGCGGCCGCGGAACGTACCGCGATCAATGCGCCGATGCAGGGCACGGCGGCGGACATCATCAAGAAAGCCATGGTGCTGGTGGATGACTGGCTCACCGAGTCGGGCCTGGATGCCAGGGTTATCCTGCAGGTGCACGATGAACTGGTGCTGGAGGTGCGTGAGGACCTGGTGGCCGACGTCAGCGCGAAGATTCGCGAGCACATGAGCGCCGCTGCCCAGTTGGACGTGCCGCTGCTGGTGGAGGTGGGCGTGGGTAATAACTGGGACGAGGCACACTGATTACAGGTGCTCTGCCACCTCGTCGCGGGGTGGCAGGGGTGGGTTGGTGCAGGATCAGTCTGTCAGTTATTTACAATAGTTTTTGAACCTGCCGGAACTTAACCTGTGAACTGCTACTCAGAGTTACTGAATGGGTGGTGAAGCCCTTCAATGCTCCTATGTTGTGTTAAGTGTTGGCAGATATCCAGACCCCGCCCTAGCGGTTTGGAATTTGAACCCCGGAACTTCCTCTCCCCATAAGAAGTCCGGGGTTTTTTTTGCCCGCAGAAAAGTTATTCCGCGAGTTCCGCGCCTTTGTCCGCCAGTTCCATCCAGCCGGCCAGCACGGTGTATGCGTCTTCCAGGCCCATGCGTTTTGGCGCCGAGAACAGCTGGATGGTGATCGCGTCGCCCCAGCCTTTACGAATTTCAGACTGTACTTTGAGCAGGGTGTTCTTTGCGGCACCGTAGGTCAGCTTGTCGGCCTTGGTCAGCAGGATATGCATCGGCATGCCGCTGGCGACGGCCCAGTCGAGCATCAGCAGGTCGAAGTCGGTCATCGGATGGCGGATGTCCATCATCAGGATCAGACCCTTCAAGCTCTCCCGACCACCCAGGTAAGCCTCCAGGTGACGCTGCCAATGCAGCTTCAGCGGGATAGGTACTTTTGCATAACCGTAGCCCGGCAGGTCGACCAGACGCCGATCATCGTCTAGCTTGAAGAAGTTGAGGAGCTGTGTGCGACCCGGTGTTTTCGAGGTGCGGGCCAGGCTGGCGTGAGTCAGGGTGTTCAGTGCGCTGGACTTACCGGCATTGGAACGACCGGCAAAGGCGACTTCAAAGCCTTCGTCATCGGGGCATTGGTCAACTTTGGCGGCGCTGAGCATGAACGTGGACTGTTGGCACAGGCCGAGGATGGGATTCTTGAGTTGCATGAGTTTTCCGATGTGGGCGGTGCCGAGAAAGGGTGCGGCAAGCGGTGTCGTTTCCGTTTCAGTAGCGCCAGTATATAATGCCGCAGATTTTGTGTGTGCTTTGTCCCAGCGAAGGATGAGGTTCACGGGAGCGAAAGACCTTTATTGCGCATTAGAACGCAAAACGCTCTCAAGCCCTGAATTGATCGACACATGATCAAGTGGTTGCCCCAGGGTTTCAAGGCAATGCCGCCGCGTGGTTTGTGCAAGGACTGCAGTACTGAGGATTACCAGGCCATCGTTGAGTGGGTGGTGAGTAAACCCGGTAGATAACTCTTAAACCCCTTAGCCGTAGTTGGATTAGCTGATGAACAAACTGATCGTGAGTCTGCTGTTGACCTTGGGCATCACAGGCGCTGGCGTCGCTGCAGAGGGCCCCCTGAAAGGTGACGCCACTGCCGGTCAAGCGAAGGCCGCCGTATGTGGTGCCTGCCATGGGCCGGATGGTAACAGTCCGGCACCGAACTTCCCCAAACTGGCCGGCCAGGGCGAGCGTTACCTGACCAAGCAGATGCAGGATATCAAAAGCGGCAAGCGTACAGTCCTGGAAATGACGGGCTTGCTGACCAACACCAACGATCAGGACATGGCGGATATCGCGGCGTACTTCGCCAGCCAGAAAGGCAGCGTGGGAGCTGCCGATCCGAAACTTGTGGCTCGCGGAGAGAAACTGTTCCGCGGCGGCGACCTGGAAAAAGGCCTGCCTGCCTGCACCGGTTGCCATTCGCCAAACGGCGCCGGTATCGCCGCCGCGGGCTTCCCCCACCTGAGTGGCCAGCACGCCACCTACATCGCCAAGCAGTTGACCGATTTCCGTAAGGAAGAGGCCGGGCGAGCCAACGATGGCGATGCGATGATCATGCGCACGATCGCCCGCAAGCTCAGTGATGAAGACATCGCAGCCGTCTCCAGCTACATCCAGGGTCTGCACTGAGGTGGGCGCGACGTTAACACTCGATTAATCCAGTGATGCAAGCATAAAAAGGGTGGCCCGGGCCGCCCTTTTTTGTGGCCGGTGCCGTTACACTAACGAACTCATGCCCGCGTAGACCTGTCACAACAAAAGGTCGCGTGAGGCGACTTTATTTGTCCAGGAGTAAAGCATGCGTAATCTGATCCTCAGCGCCGCTCTCGTCACTGCCAGCCTCTTCGGCATGACCGCACAAGCTGCCGACGTGCCGCTTGAAGCCGGTAAAACCTACGTTGAATTGGCCAACCCGGTTCCGGTTTCGGTGCCTGGCAAGATCGAAGTGGTGGAGCTGTTCTGGTACGGCTGCCCGCATTGCTACGCCTTTGAGCCGACGATCAACCCATGGGTTGAGAAACTGCCCAAGGATGTGAACTTCAAACGTATCCCGGCCATGTTCGGTGGCCCGTGGGATGCCCACGGCCAATTGTTCCTGACCCTGGAAGCCATGGGCGTAGAGCACAAGGTGCACAACGCCGTATTCAACGCGATCCAGAAAGAAGGCAAGCGCCTGACCAAGCCGGACGAGATGGCTGACTTCGTCGCCACCCAGGGCGTGGACAAGGAAAAATTCCTGGCCACCTTCAACTCCTTCGCAATCCAGGGCCAGATCAAGCAGGCCAAGGAACTGGCGCAGAAGTATGGCGTGCAAGGCGTACCGACCATGATCGTCAACGGCAAGTACCGTTTCGACCTGGGCACTACCGGTGGCCCCGAGGCGACCCTCAATGTTGCTGACCAGTTGATCGCCAAAGAGCGCGCAGCCAAGTAAGGGGCCTGTCATGCGACGCTGGGGTACCGAACGTGTGGTTGGCCTGCATGATCCGCAGGTCAACGAGCATCACCTGGAAACCACAGGCCTGCCGCCGGACAGCCGCCTGCGCCTGCTGAGCTTCAATATTCAGGTAGGCATCAGTACCGAGAAGTATCGGCACTACCTCACCCGTGGCTGGCAGCATTTGCTGCCCCACAATGGGCGTGCCGGCAACCTGCAAAAAATCGGCAACCTGTTGCACGACTTTGACCTTGTCGCGCTGCAGGAAGCCGACGGCGGCAGCATGCGCTCCGGTTACATCAACCAGGTGGAGCATCTGGCTCAGCTGGGCGCCTTCCCGTATTGGTACCAACAACTCAATCGCAACCTCGGGCGCCTGGCCCAGCACAGCAATGGCGTGCTCAGCCGCTTGAAACCCTCCGCTATCGAAGACCATCCGCTGCCTGGCCCCAAGGGGCGGGGTGCGATCCTCGTGCGGTTTGGCGAAGGCCCGGAGGCCCTGGTAGTGGTGATGATGCATCTGGCGTTGGGTGCACGCACCCGCACGATGCAACTGGCCTACATCCGCGAGCTGATTGGCAATTACAAACACCAGGTGCTGATGGGCGACATGAACACCCACGCCAGCGACCTGTTGCTCAATTCTCCGTTGCGCGACCTCGGGCTGTTGGCGCCGCAAGCCGAAGCCACGTTCCCAAGCTGGCGCCCGCAACGCTGTCTTGACCATATCCTGCTCAGCCCTACCCTCACCCTCGAGAGTGTGCAGGTGCTGGCGCAGCCCATCTCCGACCACCTGCCGGTCGCTGTAGAGATTCGTCTGCCGGGTTCGCTCACGGCTGATGCATTGCCCGCGTTGAGCCCAGGCACCGGCGGACCTCTTGCATGAGCGACGACGCCCAGCGCTGGAAAGAGAAATACCTTAAAAGCATCGAGCAGCAAGAAAAGCTCGAACGCCGCTGGGCCGCCCGCCTCGACCTGCTGCGTCGCGGGCTGGTGCGCAGCACGCTGGCTGCTGAAGGCACCGACCTGGCGGTAGACCAATGCATGAAGGAAATGCGTGATGTCGTGCGCACGGATGATATGGACGCCGCCCTCGCCGCTTTGCTGCCGCGCCTGGAAAAGGCCGTGCTGGATTCGGAACAGCGCCGCGAGACTCGCATCGACCAGATGAGTACCGCGCTGACGTCCCTGGTTACACAGCTGCAAAAGCTGCCATTACCCCGCGAGGTCGCCCGACCGCTGAAGACCTTCGCCAAGCAGTTGGACGGGCGTGTCGGCCAGGCGCGCGAGATGCCCTTGTTGCTCAGCGAATTGAGCGGCTTGCAGGGCCAGGCGCTGGACAACCTGGAGCCGGACGGCGAAACCACGCGCCCAGGTCCGGGGCTCTTGCAGCGTCTGTTTGGTACCAAGGAAGTCTCGAATGAGGCGGTGACCAATGAGCCTGCGCCCGGCCCGGTACCACAAGCGCTTGTGGCCAAGCCTGCCGCCGCACCGGACGCCGAGGCTGCACCGCCCGAGCAGTCGCAAGAGCTGACGCAAGCCTTGCGCGCCTTTGCGCCGCAGCCTGAAGTGGTAGCCCCGGCAGCCGAGCCAGCTTCGCCCGCAAGACCTGCCGAAAGCGCCAGTGAAACCTTTGTCTATGAAGCCCCGGCGCAGGCAGCGCCTGTTGATGCGCCACTGGCGCATGTCGAACCTGAACCTGCGGCACAAGAGCCAGCACCGGAAAGTGCCCTCGCCGCCTTTATTGAAACGCCTGAAACGCCTGAAGTGCCAGTCGAAGTACTGAATGAGACGGTCATTGGCAGCCTGTCGCTCCCACCTGTGCTGGATGCCGAGGAGCCGGACCCTGATGAATTGCAATCGGACGGTCCCTATTCCTTACCCGACTCGCCGGAGCCGTCCTACAGCTCCGTGGCCAAGCACATCGAAGACACCCTGCTCGGCCTGCTGGACGAACTGGGGTTGCCTGAGCGCCATCGACCCCAGGCCGAAGCCATGCGTGAGCGCCTTGCCCACGGGCTGAACTGGTACGAGCTGCTGCCCATCCTCGACGACCTGGCCGTCTTGATGCTGGCGATCACCGACAGCGGCCAGCATGAGTTCGAGGCTTACCTCAAGCAGCTTAACGAGCGTCTCGAAGCGTTCCAGGGGCATCTGCAGGTCGCCAGCGATGGTCATGCCGATAGCCGTTCCGCGGCTCGGGAGCTGGACACGCAAATCCGCGAACAAGTCGACGGCCTGCAAAGCAGCGTGCAGGAAGCCGCCGACCTGGACAGCCTCAAGCACGTACTGGAAAGCCACCTGGAAGGCCTGCTGGGCACCATGGATGAGCATCAGCAGCAGCGCGACCAACGCGAGCAGGAAACGGCGGCGCGCTTGAAGGGTCTGGCCGAGCGCGTTGCCAATATGGAACAGGAAGCCCAGGGCTACCGCGATCACTTGGAGGTGCAACGCCAGAAGGCCCTGATCGATCCGCTCACCGGGCTGCCGAACCGCGCAGCCTGGAGCGAGCGCCTCGATCAGGAGGTCAATACCTGGCACCAGCGTGGTAACAACCTATCGCTGGCGATGTTGGACCTGGATCATTTCAAGCGCATCAACGATGGCTACGGTCATCTGGCGGGTGACAAAGTGCTGAAGATCATCGCCAACGTGTTGCACAAACGCCTGCGCCCCAGCGACTTCATTGCGCGCTTTGGCGGTGAAGAGTTTGTACTGCTCATGCCTGACTCGTCCTTGACGCAGGCGCTGGCGGCGGGTGAGGCGTTGCGCGCAGCCATTGAAGCGTGCCCGTTTCACTTCAAGGGCGAGCCAGTGACGATCACCGTGTCCATGGGCGTGGCGCAGTTGGAGCCGGGCGAGCGCAGTGATCTGGCGCTCAAGCGTGCGGATGCGGCGTTGTACCGGGCCAAGGCCGCGGGGCGCAATCAGGTGCAAGCCGCTTGAGAGGCGTTCCTTTGTGCAATTTGCCCGCTCGTTCACGGTCGTTACGTTACACTGTTGCATTATCGTCTTAGCGTAATGTCTTCCGCCATGAAATCCTTGTATGTCGCCTTTGTGTTTCTTCTGCTTGCAGGCTGCGCCAGCGGGCCGCGCCTGGACACCCATCATCCGTCGGTGAATCACGATAACCGTGTGCAGTTCGTGATCGTCCATTACACCTCGGCCGACCTTGAACGCTCCCTGGCCTTGCTCACCCACGGGCAGGTCAGCAGCCATTACCTGATCGGCGACGACGCCGGCGCCACTATCTATAAGTTGGTGGACGAGAGCCAGCGCGCCTGGCACGCCGGCGAAAGCGAGTGGACGGGCCGCACCTGGCTCAACTCCAGCTCCATCGGTATCGAGATCGTGAACCCCGGCTACAAGGACACGCCGACTGGCCGCCTGTGGTATCCGTATTCTGAAGCGCAGGTGAAATCCCTGGTGGTATTGCTCAAGGACATCAGCCAGCGCAACGGCATCGACCCGAAGAACATCATTGGCCACAGTGATATCGCGCCGCTGCGCAAGCTCGACCCAGGCCCCTTGTTCCCGTGGAAGCGCCTTGCCGCTGAAGGGCTGGGCGTTTGGCCGGATGCCCAAGCGGTTGCTCGTTTCCAGGTGCAATATGCCAGCGAGCTGCCGAGCATCACCTGGTTCCAGGAAGAATTGGCGCGCTTGGGCTATCAGACGCCCCAGACCGGCGAGTTGGACGTGGCCACGCGTCATGTGATTGCAGCGTTCCAGATGCATTTCCGGCCGTCGCTGTTTGATGGTACGCCCGATGCGGAAAGTGCCGCGATCCTGCGTGCGTTGAACCGGCGTTAGAGCGGCAACGCCATATAGAACTGAGTGCCCTGGCCCGGCCGCGAATACACGCCCATGCGGCCACCGTGGAGTTGCACAATCTCCTTGCACAGCGCCAGGCCCAGGCCGGCGCCGCCCTTCTTGCGGCCCACCTGCACGAACGGTTCGAAGATCCGCCCCTGCTGCCCATAGGCGATGCCTTCGCCGTTATCCTCAACGCTGACAATCACCCGCTCGCCATGGCGGCGCGCTTGCAGGCGAATCTGCCCGCCCGCAGCGGTGTGGCGCATGGCGTTGCCCAACAGGTTGTCGAGTACCCGCTCCAACTGTGCCTGGTCCGCATATAGCCGGGGCAAGTCGGGTTGAGCTTCTACCAGCAGTTCGATGTTTTGCGCGTTGGCCGGTTCGGCGAAACGTGCGCGTGCATGCTCCAGCAGGTCGGTCACGTCGCACGGCCCCAGCGTGAGTTTCTGCAGGCCGTTCTGGTAGCGCGAGAAGTTGAGCAGGTCGTTGATCAACTGCATCAAGCGCTGCATTTCTTCGTTGACCGTATCCAGCAGGTCCGCTTCACGGGACTCTGCAGGGAACTTGGCGCGTTCGCGGAACAGCCCGAACGCCATGTGCATGCCAGTGACGGGCGTACGTAGCTCATGGGAGGCGCGTAATACGAACTCGCTGCGCACTCGCTCGAAGGCGCGCTGTTCGGTGACGTCATGCAGCACCATCACCGCACCGAGGATGTGCCCTTGGGTATGGCTCACCGGCGTCAGGCTGTAGGTCAGCAGGCGCAGTTCGCCTTCGACTTCCACCTCAAGATCGTCCGGCGCCCTCTCCAGGTTGCCGCCACGCAGGACCAGTTGCAGTTGCTCATCCAGTTCCGGGCGCGCCAGCGCCTCGCCAAGACCCTGGCCGAGACGCCCCTCGTCCCAGCCCAACTGGCGCTGGGCCACCGGGTTGAGGTGCTCGAGACGGCCTTGGCGGTCAATCATCAGCAGGCCATCGTCGATGCTGTCGAGCACGGCTTGCAGGCGCTGTTGGCCGGCCAGCAGCTCATCGACGTTGGTCGCCTGATGCTGGCGCAACGCCTCGGCCATGATGCCGAAGCGGCGTGTCAGTTGGTTCATCTCCGCTGCCGACGAAATCGGCAGCGTCACTTCGAAATCACCTTGGCCGATCTTGTCAGCCGCCTTGGCCAGCGCTTCGATCGGGCCGCCGAAACGTCGAGCGATGCCATGGGCGGTGACAAAGCCAATGATCAGCACCGCGATTCCCACCAAGCCCAACAGCCCGGCGATCAGTAAAGCGCGGGCCTGAGACTTGTGCTCACTCGTATTGATGGTTTCCAGGGCTCGTTTATGCTCGGCGATCAAGCCGTTGCGTAATACGTTGAACGTTTGGGTGAGACGCTCGTTATTGCCGCTGACCAACGAGGCAGGCTGGGATTCTTCAAACGCTTTCAGGAAGTTCAGATAGTCGACGCGCGCGCGGCTGAATCCGCTGGTCCTGCCGTCCTCCCGCTCGTGGGCGATGCCCTGGTCCAGCAAGTCGAAGTATTGCCGCTTGGAAGCCTCCAGCGCTTTTGGATTGGGGCGTTCTACAAGCATCAGAATCAACTGGTCACCGAGGCTCTGGCGCAGTTTCAGCCCGAGCTCCAGCGTGACGAAATTACTGCGGATCAGAGACTCCTGGGTCTTGGCCATTTGCATGACGCTGACCAAGCCCAGGATCAGACCCAACAGGGCAACGGTGATCAGCGCTGAGATACTCAGGAACAACCGAGTGCGCAGTTTCATCGCTAGCTTCATAGGGTACAGCTCACAGGTTGTACTGTTTGCGTTTGCGGTACAGGGTCGACGCATCGATGCCCAACGTGCGGGCTGCCTGATCAAGGGTGTCACTGGTAGCCAGCACCGCGCCGATATGGGCTTTCTCCAGCTCGTCCAGACTCAGCGCCGCACCGATGCGTGGCGCGTTGTTGGTCGGTTGCTCGGCCATCCCGAGGTGGCTGATTTCTACCTTTTCCTGCGGGCAAATGATGCTGGCGCGCTCCACCACGTTGCGTAGCTCGCGGATATTGCCCGGCCAACGGTAGTTGAGCAGCGCTTCGCGTGCTTCATCACTGAAGCCGCGCGCCGGACGCGCGTATTCCTTGACGAAGCGCGCCAGGAAGCGGTCAGCCAAGGTCAGGATGTCTTCACTGCGTTCGCGCAGCGGTGGCAGGTGCAAGGTGATCACGTTCAGGCGATACAGCAAGTCCTCGCGGAATCGCCCGTCGCGCACCATGTCCTCCAAGTTCAGGTTGGTCGCCGCCAGGATGCGTACATCGGCCCGGCGAGTGACCGGGTCACCCACGCGCTCGTATTCCTTGTCCTGGATAAAGCGCAGCAACTTGGGCTGCAACGTGAGCGGAAAGTCGCCGATCTCGTCGAGAAACAGCGTGCCGCCGTCCGCCTGGTTAACTCGGCCCAAGGTGCTTTCACTGGCGCCGGTAAATGCACCACGGCTGTGGCCGAACAGCTCACTTTCCATCAGCTCTGCGGTGAGCGACGGGCAGTTAATGGTCACGCAGGATTTCTTCGAGCGCTTGCTCCAGCCGTGAATGGCCCGAGCCAGCTCACCTTTACCGGTACCGGACTCGCCGAGGATCAGGATGTTGGCGTCCGTCCCGGCGACCTGGCGCGCGGTTTCCAGCACCACCATCATCGACGGGCTGTGGGAGTCGAGGCCATCCTTGGGTTGGCGCACCGCGCCTTCAAGGGCTTCGAGGCGCGCAGAGAGTTGGCGCACTTCCAGCTGCTTGGCAGTCGCCAGGCGCAATTGATCCGGGCTGCAAGGTTTTACCAGATAGTCGGCAGCACCCGCTTGGATCGCATCAACGGCAGTGTCGACCGCTGAATGCGCGGTGACGATCACCACCCGCATCCACGGCGCCTGGATCCGCATCTGGGCCAGCACATCCAGGCCATTGTCTTCGCCCAGGCGAAGGTCGAGGAAGCACAGGTCGAACACTTGGCGCTGCATCAAGGCATCGGCCTGGGCTGCGCTGTTCGCAGTGGCTACGGTGTAGCCCTCATCTTCCAGGCAATAACGGAAGGTGCGGAGGATCGCGGATTCGTCATCCACTAAAAGAATGCGGCCTTGAAGTTCCTTGGCTGATTCCATCTGTCCCGCGCTCCTTAACTCTATTAATGATGGTGTTTAGTCCCGGAATAATCGGGCAAGTTGCATGGTTCATTCTGATTGAAAAAAAAGAACGTCGTACAGGTATCTGCAGCACCTCTTTACGCAGCCTTGGCTGATGGCGTTTGCATGTCGTCCGGCTTCGCCAACGAAGCACCCCGTGTCTTTCGGTCGCTGATCCGACTGCTGGCAGTCGTGCATTTCGCACGGCTTTCAAGCGGGCATCGTGCAGGATGCTGGGTGTTCGGTCGATTGGTAATGTATAACCATTTGATTTTATTAAGTTTTATTTAGCAATAAAACTGGCATGCGCTCTGCAACATCTCCCTCAACGATAAACAAGATGCGGGAGAACAGCAGCATGACTCGCCAAAGCCTGAACCAACTGCGTGTATCGCCACTGCGCTTGCAGCAAGGTCTGTTTGCCAGCCTGGCCCTGATGGTCACGTTGATTGGTGGCCAGCAGATGCAGCATTGGCAGCAGAGTCAGCAGCAGGTTCCCCAGTTTGAACGTCCGGCCATGACCCAGACCCATTTCCGTTCCGTTGGCAGTGTTGCTGCCGATGCAACAGCCCCGCAACTGCGGATGGTTGACCAGGAGTCTTCCCTGAGTGAACTGCCATCCCAGGAGCGTTGGGTGTTCTAGGCACCACAGGCCGCTCAGGTTGAGCGGCTGCACGGCACTAACGCTGTTACCTCTATAGAAGCTTAAGGAGAATCACCATGTTGAGTTGGGCAATCACATTTCTGATCATCGCCATTGTGGCTGCAGTCCTGGGCTTCGGTGGCATCGCCGGCACAGCCACGGGTATCGCAAAAATTCTGTTCGTGGTCTTCCTGGTGATGTTCATCGCTTCGTTCTTCTTTGGTCGTCGCGGCCGAGGCTGAAAATGACCACTTTGTCCTTCAAAGCCATTACTGCCGCCCTGCTTATGGGCGGCAGCGGCTTGGCGATGGCTGCCAACGACGGCCAATCGCGAGCCAACGAATTGCTCAGCGCGGACCCGCAATACCGCGAGACCTGGCAAAGCGTGGTGAAGAAAGAAGAACGCCTGCCGGAATGGGTGATGAACCTGTCGGGCACGGCCGAGCAGATGAACGCAGTGCAAGAAGATGGCGACAAGTATCTGGTCGGGCCGCTCTGCGAAACCGCAGACACCTGCCTGAACAAGCGCCTGATCGTTGCTTTCAGCCTCGACAAGGAAGATGCCTACGCCATGTTGGTGCAAGTCCCGGCCGGCTTGCCGGCGGACAAGTCACCCACACGGCACGCGGATTACCGATTTATCGGCAAACCGGATGAAGGCATGCAAAAGCTGCTGATGGAGCAGTTGAAGAAAGATCCGAATTGGTACTAGGTTCCGTCCGGCGCATCTGCCGTTTGCGGAACCAGCGTCCATAGAAAGAAGCCCCTTCGCTTCTTTCTGTTTGCACCACCCGCCAAGGGCGGTGCATGACCAGGGGGCCGGGTTGCTCTGATCAAACGGGATCGGCGTGACCTACGGGTACAGGGAGTGCCTGCGCAAGGGCCGGGTCAGGCGAAAAGCTGCGACGCAGGTTCACAAGTTCCTGGCTTGCTGAACCTGCGGCGGGCTTATGCCGCTATTTTAAATCTGCTTTCCTTATGCCTGCCTTAGCTGCAAATTCCCTTCTGCTCGTGCCCAACCATTACTTGGTATTTCGGGCTGACCATCTATCGATAAAATTTGCCGACGGTCATCGGACGTTTCTGACACTAAGCGACTCAATCTTCTGGTTTTTTAGCCAACCGCCGCTAGACGTCCTGATTCTCTGAGCGAGCCGGGTTTGGCAGCTTCACGGCATGTTTGTCGGACAAAATGTCACATTTGAGCTGACCGTTCGGACAGTTATTATGAGAAAAGGCCATGCCGATTCGGCATAGGGTAGGCGTTTACGGCATTAGACGGCGCTCCCTTGCATGGGAATAGTTGCGGCTTTTTTCGCCTGCCAGTAAGCCATTTCGGCCACGCTGCGGTGACCTTCCATGGACGCAGATGCACACACCTTTTCGCCCTCGGGCGTTGCAGCTGGCGCATTTGCCTTGAGTTCACTTGAAGTAAGGGTAATGACATGAAGAAGGCAAAGCTAAGCCTCGCCTGGCAGATCCTCATCGGTTTGGTACTGGGGATTGCAATCGGTGCAGTGCTCAACCATTTCAGCGCTGAAAAGGCCTGGTGGATCAGCAATGTGTTGCAGCCAGCGGGCGATATCTTTATCCGCCTGATCAAAATGATCGTGATCCCGATTGTGATTTCCTCGCTGATCGTCGGCATTGCCGGTGTTGGTGACGCGAAGAAGCTCGGGCGCATCGGCGTCAAAACCATCCTTTACTTCGAGATCGTCACCACCATCGCCATCGTGGTCGGCCTGCTGCTGGCGAACCTGTTCCATCCGGGCGCCGGCATCGACATGAGTACCCTGGGTACGGTCGATATCTCCAAGTACACCGCCACCGCTGCCGAAGTGCAGCATGAGCATGCGTTCATCGAAACCATCCTCAACCTGATCCCTTCGAACATCTTCGCCGCCGTTGCCCGTGGCGAAATGCTGCCGATCATCTTTTTCTCTGTGTTGTTCGGCCTTGGCTTGTCGAGCCTCAAGCCTGAGTTGCGCGAGCCGCTGGTAACCATGTTCCAGGGCGTGTCCGAGAGCATGTTCAAAGTCACCCACATGATCATGAAGTACGCCCCGATCGGCGTCTTCGCACTGATCGCCGTGACCGTCGCCAACTTTGGCTTTGCATCGTTGCTGCCGCTGGCCAAGCTGGTGATTCTGGTTTACGTCGCCATCCTGTTCTTCGCATTTGTGGTCCTTGGCCTGATCGCCCGTCTGTTCGGCTTCTCGGTGATCAGGCTGATGCGCATCTTCAAGGATGAACTGGTACTGGCTTACTCCACCGCCAGCTCCGAGACCGTGCTGCCGCGCGTGATCGAGAAGATGGAAGCCTACGGCGCGCCGAAGGCGATCTGCAGCTTCGTGGTACCGACCGGTTATTCCTTCAACCTCGACGGTTCGACCCTGTACCAGAGCATCGCGGCAATCTTCATCGCCCAGCTGTATGGCATCGACCTGTCGATCGGCCAGCAGTTGATGCTGGTACTGACCCTGATGGTCACCTCCAAAGGCATCGCCGGCGTACCGGGCGTGTCCTTCGTGGTGCTGCTGGCGACCCTGGGCAGCGTGGGCATTCCGCTGGAAGGCCTGGCATTCATCGCCGGTGTCGACCGCATCATGGACATGGCGCGTACTGCGCTGAACGTGATCGGCAACGCCCTGGCCGTATTGGTCATCTCCCGCTGGGAAGGCATGTACGACGACGCCAAGGGCGAGCGCTACTGGAATTCCCTGCCGCACTGGCGCAGCAAGGAGGCCTCACCGGCCGCCCAAGCCACCCGCAGCTGACAGCGCAATCGCGCTGAAACAAACCCCGGATAATTCCGGGGTTTGTCGTTTCTGCCAGCCCCGCTATCATTCGCCCCATTCTTCGGGGGATTCAACTGATGCTCAATGGCCTGTGGCTTGGCTTCTTTGTCGTGGCAATGGTGTCGGCACTGGCGCAATGGCTGGTCGGCGGTAACGCCGGCATATTCGCGGCGATGGTGGAAAGCATATTCGCCATGGCCAAGTTGTCGGTGGAAGTCATGGTGCTGCTGTTCGGCACCCTCACCTTATGGCTGGGTTTTCTGCGCATCGCCGAAAAAGCCGGGATCGTCGATTGGCTGGCCAAGGCCTTGGGCCCGCTGTTTCGCCGCCTGATGCCGGAGGTGCCCGCTGGCCACCCGGCCATTGGTTTGATCACGCTCAACTTCGCCGCTAACGGCCTGGGCCTGGACAATGCCGCGACGCCCATCGGGCTCAAAGCCATGAAGGCGCTGCAGGAACTCAACCCCATTCCCAACACTGCCACCAATGCGCAGATCCTGTTCCTGGTGCTCAACGCGTCGTCGCTGACACTGTTGCCGGTGACGATCTTCATGTACCGCGCGCAGCAAGGCGCTCCCGATCCAACCCTGGTGTTCCTGCCGATCCTGCTGGCGACCAGCGCTTCGACCCTGGTGGGCCTGCTCTCGGTGGCGGCGATGCAGCGCCTGCGGCTGTGGGATCCCGTGGTGCTGGCGTACCTGGTTCCCGGCGCGTTGATACTCGGCGGCTTCATGGCACTGCTGGCGACGCTGTCCGCCACGGCCCTGGCAGGTTTGTCGTCGATCCTGGGCAACCTCACGCTGTTCGGCTTGATCATGCTGTTTCTGGTGATCGGTGCGTTGCGCAAGGTCAAGGTGTACGAGGCGTTTGTCGAAGGCGCCAAGGAAGGCTTTGATGTCGCCAGGAACCTGCTGCCCTACTTGGTCGCGATGCTGTGTGCCGTGGGCGTGTTGCGCGCCTCCGGGGCGCTGGAGTTCGGCCTCGAAGGCATTCGTCACCTGGTCGCCTGGACCGGCATGGACACGCGCTTTGTCGACGCCTTGCCGACCGCGATGGTCAAGCCGTTCTCAGGCAGTGCCGCGCGGGCGATGTTGATCGAGACCATGCAGACCCAAGGCGTGGACAGTTTCCCGGCGTTGGTCGCGGCGACGATCCAGGGCAGTACTGAAACCACCTTTTATGTGTTGGCGGTGTACTTTGGTTCGGTGGGCATCCAGCGGGCCAGGCATGCGGTGGGCTGTGCGTTGCTGGCGGAGTTTGCCGGTGTCGTGGCGGCGATTGCGGTGTGCTACTGGTTCTTTGGCTGAGCCTGCAATCGCTATCGCAGGCAAGCCAGCTCCCACATTCGACCGCGTTCATCCTGACGAAATGCAGTCAACTGTGGGAGCTGGCTTGCCTGCGAAGAGGCCCTCAGCGTTTCGCAGCGCTATTACCCTGCGCCACCACCCAATCCACCACCTGCCTGTCCAACTGATCTCCCGCCTGCCCGAACCCGGCGACGACCGCCGGCACCTTGGTATCCCCCACCGGTTGCCTCACCTCAAACCGCCGGCTGGCGACAATTCGCTGATCACTGCCGCGCACCAGTCGCGCGTCCAGGCGAATCACCACCTCCACCGCACCGCCGTGGTATTCACTCTGGAACGCCTGCAATTGCCCGCCCAGTTCATAGTCGGACTGCAGGTTGGTGTCATCGGTGCTCAACAACGTCACTCGCCCGTCGCGCTGGAAGCCATCCAACAGCCGATTGCGCAACAGCACCGGTGACGGGTCGCTCCAGCGCGCGTTGGCGTAGCTGCTGATCAGATTACCGTTGGGCACCACGGCAATGCGCGGGCTGTCGAGAAACTCGCTGGCCTGCGGCTTGGTCACGCGCAACGACCAGGCCACGGGTGTGCCTTGGGTCGCGGTCGGTGACGCGGCCAAACGGTATACATCCGACGGGTCGGCCTTGGGCAGGATCGAGCACGCACTGAGCAACCCCAGCGTCGCGACGGCAATCATCGGGTAAGCACGCTTCATGGCGTGAACTCCTTGTTCTTGTCACTGCCCAGCAGGTAACCGCTGGGGTTGGCTTCCAGGCGGCGGGAGATGGCGCGCAGCGAGCCGAGGGTTTCGCGCAGTTCGCGCACCGCCGGCGCCAGTTCGTTGAGGCCTTGCAAGCCGCTGTTCACCGAGCTTTTGTTGTCGGTCAGCAACGTGTTGATAGTGGCTGTGCTGCGTTCAAGGGATTTCATGGCCTGCTCGGCGCTGCCGAAGGCCTGTTTGCCCTGGTCGTTGAGCAAGCCATTGGCGTTGCGCATCAGCACGGTGGTCTGTTCCAGAGCCGCGCTGGCCTGCTTGCTCACCTGCATCAGCTGTTGCATCACCACCTTGATATCACCGCGTTGGTCGGCAATCGCCCCCGTGGTTTGCTCAAGATGGTCCAGGGTCTTGCTGATGCGCTCCACATTCTGTGCCGAGAACATGGCGTTGGCGTTGTGCAGCAGCAGGTTGATGCTGGTCATCAGGTCGTTGCTGTTGTTCAGCAGGCGCGCGATGGGCGAAGGCGAGGCAATGATCTGCGGCAAGTTGCCGTCCTTGCCCTTGAGCTCCGCGCTCTGTGGTGTACCGCCGCTGAGCTGGATGATCGAGGTGCCGGTGATGCCGGTCAGTGCCAGTTTGGCCTGGGTGTCTTCCTTGATCGGCGTCTGGCCGGCCAGGCGGATGCGGGCCAATACGCGGCGCGGGTCCTTGGGGTCCAGGCGCAGGCTGGTGACGTCGCCCACCTTGATCCCGCTGTACTGCACGGCGCTGCCCTGGGACAGCCCGCTGACCGCCTCGTTGAAGATCACTTCGTAGTCCTGGAAGGCGCTGTCGACGCTGGACTTGGCCAGCCATAGGCCGAACAGCATCGCGCCGACCACCACGATCACGCTGAACAGACCGATCATCACATGATGGGCTCGGGTTTCCATGTCATACCTCGTTGAGCGATTGAGCGGCATCCAATGCCGCGCGGCCACGGGGGCCGTGGAAGTATTCGTGAATCCACGCGTCGTCCGTTTCCGAGACGATGTCAATGGCGCCAGCCACCAGGACTTTCTTCTGCGCCAGCACCGCCACGCGATCGGTGATGGTGTACAGCGTGTCAAGGTCGTGAGTGACCAGAAACACACTCAGGCCCAGCGCATCGCGCAGGGTCAGGATCAATTGGTCGAACTGCGCCGCGCCAATCGGATCGAGGCCGGCGGTAGGTTCGTCGAGGAACAGTATGTCCGGGTCCAGGGCCAGGGCACGGGCCAAGGCGGCGCGCTTGATCATGCCGCCGGACAGCGAGGCCGGGTATTTGTCGGCCGCCGACAGCGGCAACCCGGCCAGGGCCAGCTTGACCGCGGCCAGGTGCTCGGCGTCGCGGCGGCTGAGGCCGGCGTGTTCGATCAACGGCAGCGCGACATTCTCGGTCACGGTCAGCGAGGAGAACAGCGCGCCCTTCTGGAACAGCACGCCGAAGCGTCGTTCAACCAGCGAGCGCTCATGTTCCGCGAGGTCTGGCAGGTTCTTGCCGAACACCCGCACTTCGCCTTCACTGGGCCGGCGCAGGCCGACAATGCTGCGCAGCAGCACCGACTTGCCGCTGCCGGAACCGCCGACCACGGCCAGGATCTCGCCCTTGTACACATCCAGGTCGAGGTCCTCGTGCACGCTTTGGCTGCCAAAGCGATTGCACAGCCCTCGCACTTCAATCACCGCCTCAGTGGGCGCTCGGTGCAGGCGACTCACCAGCCCATCTCCATGAAGAACAGCGCGGCCACCGCATCCAGCACGATCACCACAAAGATCGATTGCACCACGCTGGAGGTGGTGTGAGCCCCAACCGACTCGGCGCTGCCGCTGACCTTGAAGCCTTCCAGGCAGCCGATGGCCGCGATCAGGAAGGCGAAGATCGGCGCCTTGATCATGCCCACCACGAAGTGCTGCACGCCGATGTCCGAGTGCAGCAGTGACAGAAACATCGCCGGCGAAATATCCAGGGCCACGGCGCACACCACGCCGCCGCCGATGATCCCCGAGAGCATCGCCAGGAAGGTCAGCATCGGCAGTGCCACCAACAGCGCGAGTACGCGGGGCAGTACCAGCAACTCCATCGGGTCCAGGCCCAGCGTGCGGATGGCGTCGATTTCTTCGTTGGCCTTCATCGAACCGATCTGTGCGGTAAAGGCACTGGCGGTGCGGCCGGCCATCAGGATAGCGGTGAGCAGCACGCCGAATTCGCGCAGGAACGAGAACGCCACCAGGTCCACGGTGAAAATGGTGGCGCCGAAGCTTTCAAGCACCGTGGCACCGAGAAACGCGACTACCGCACCCACTAGAAAGGTGAGCAGGGCCACGATGGGCGCGGCGTCGAGGCCGGTCTGTTCGATATGCGCAACCATCGGCGTGATACGCCAACGCTTGGGCCGCAACAGGCCGCGAGCGAACGTTTCGATGATCAGGCCGATAAAGCCCAGCAGTTGCTTGCTGTCCTGCCACACGGTGTCCACCGCCCGGCCGATGCGCGCCAGCACCTGAATGCCGGTGGCTTCTTCCGGTGCTTTTTCCGGCACGCAAAAGTCATTCAGGGAGCGGTAGACGGTCTTGAGTAATGCGCGGTCAGCGGCAGACAGACTGCAGTCGGTCTGTTCGGCCGATTGCTCGATGCGGGTCGGCCCCAGCAACTCCACCAGCAGCGAAGCGCCAGCGGTATCCAGGGCGCCGAGGCCGTTGAGGTCGATGCGCGCGCCGGCGTCGTACTGGCCGTCGAGCTTGTCCGACAGCTTCTTCAGGCTGGCATAGTGGGCAAGCGTCCAGTCCCCCGTAATCCGCAGCTGTGGCGGGGTGGTGGACGTATCGAGATGGGCGGCGCCGGCCGTCGTGCTGGTGGTCATAAGCTCCGAGCTTGTTTGGCTATCCACAATTGCTACGTAATAGCACGATCCTGGCTATTTTGGATTGTCCGTTTGTGCTGTGTCCGTCACTTTGAAGCGCAGCACGCCGATCACTTGCCCGTCTTCGGTCAGCACGCGCACCTGCCAGCGTCCCACTGCGTCGGCCGGGAAATTCTGTTTGTGGGTCCAGGCGCGGTAGCCCTCCTTGCGCCCGCCGTGGATGTCCAAGGCGATACGGTCGACCTCTTTGCCGTTGAACTTCCACACGTGGTAGATCCGCTCATCCAGGCCGCGCGGGGCGTTGATCGCGGTATAGGCGTACAGCCCGCCGCTGCGCAGTTGGGCGGCGGTGACTTCCTTGAGGTGGTCGCCGGGCGTGCGGTCCTGCAGTTGAGTGCTGATCGCCACTTCGGTCATCCACAAGGTGGCCGGCGGCACCCAACTGCGCAGGAACCAGCCGGCGCAGCCGATGGCGGCCGTGACCCCCAGCAGCATTGCCCAGCCTTTGAGGCTGCGCAGCGGCAGGCTCACGGCCAGGCTTGGAATCGACAATGCCATCGCCACGCCGAGCGCCAGCTTGTAACTCTCGGCGGTGGTCAGGTGCAGGATGATCGGCAGCGCAGTGAGCAGCGCGGCGAACAGGGTGAAGGTGTGCAGCGCGAGGAACAGCGAGCGTTTGGGCGCCAGCCATTTGTAGTACAGCGGATCGATGATCGACACCAGGGCAGCTGCCCCGAGCAGGCCGGTGAAAATCGACTGGCCGCTGTTCCATGCGGTGGTGATGAAAAAGAATGGCAGCACAAAAAACAGACTTTCCTGGTGGATCATCTGGGTCGCGTAGCGCAACAGCGGTTCAGGGATTTCGCGCTTGAAGAGCTTGGTGAACAGCTGGGTAAAGCTGTTTTCCAGCATCAGCCACAGCCAGCTCACCAGCATGATCACCGCGATCCAACTGGCCATGCCCTGCTGGCGATCCACCAGGATGAAACTGCCCACGCCTGAGATGAAGCCGCCGAGCGCTATCACTCCTGGGTAGCGCTTCATCAGTTCGAGAATGCGGGTGATCAAGCGGGTCAGGGTTTGCATTCGGCGGTTCGCAGTCTTTGGTAGGAGAAATCCCAGACAGAATAACGTCTTGGCTCAGTGTCCGGTGCCTCATTACGCGATCCGTTTGCGATAACCCCGCAACCCGATCAGCGCAATGACGATCAGCCCAAGCACGCCGGCGCCGATCCAACTGAGCGCATCGTAGCTCAGCAGTGGTTTTTCGATGCGCCAGTAGCCGGGTTGCTGGAACACCTGGCGCATGGCGCGGTTGGTCTGCTCCAGGCTCACGGCCTTGATGCGTTTGACCGGGTCGCTGAAGTGACCGTTGGTGTAATCGCCGGATGCGCTCCAGTAATAGTCGGCCAAGGCGCTGTTGCCCTGCACGGCCCAGGCCTGTCGTGCGATGGCGGCTTGTTGCAGGCGCGCGAATACCGCCGGGTCGAGGCCATCCTTGAGCAACTGCGCCTTGAGGTCTTGGAGCACCTGTTCGGCTTCGGCGAGGTTTTCGCGCTCAAGGTCGGCATTCAGGCTGAGGAAGCCGATGCCACCGAGCACTTCACGCTCGCTCCAGGGGCCGTAGGACAACCCATGCTTGAGGCGCAGTTGGCGATACAGCGCCCAGTCGAGGTAGTCCTTGAGCAGGTCGTAGGTTTCGTCATGCCCGTCAGCCAGTACCGGCTCGGGAAACAGCCAGTGCAATTTGGCGCTGTTGCCGACCCAGCCATGGATCAGTTCGCGGTGGCCGGCAGCGGCGTGCTGGATCTGCGGCAGCGCCGGATGCTCGCTCGGCTCGACCGGATCGAGTTGGCCATAGGTGCGTTCCAGGTAGGCCGGCAGCAGTTTGTCGAGGTCGCCAACGATGATCAGCGTCATGTTGTTGGGGGCATACCAGTTTTTGTGCAGGGCCTCCAACTGGCCTCGCGTCAGGTGATCGACCCCGGCGCGTTCGGCGCACTTGAGCCCGAGCTCGACGGCCAGTTGATTACTGGCGGTGTGGCCCAGGTCCTGACGGTCCAACAGGCGTTGCAGGTGGGAATAATGGCCGCCGTCCTCACGTTCGACGACGCGCTTGGCGGCGTTGATGTTGGCGTCGGTCAGTTCGGTACGGGTGATGATCGCCAGGAGCAGGTCGAGCACCTTGCGCTGGTTCTGCGCCGGCGCCTCAATCACAAAGGTGGTGTCGGCATTGCTGGTGTAGGCGTTCCATTCGCCGCCCAAGGCTTGCATGCGGTCCTCGAGTTCGCCTTCGCCGCCGCCGTCGATGCCGCTGAACAGCAAGTGCTCCAGCAGGTGCGGCAGCTCTTTATCTTCGCAGCCGAAATCATCCAGGCCTACGCCCACCACCAGTCGGATCGCCACATGCCCGCGCTCGGTGCCCGGCTTGAGCAGCAATTGCAGGCCGTTGGGCAAGGTGTAGCCCTCGACTTGCAGGCGGTCAAAGGCAAAGGCGTTGGCGGCGCCCATGAGCAGGCACGCAAATAACAGGCGACGCATAACAAGCTTCCTGGCGAGTGAGGTCAGCTTTAACTGACTTCACGGGCCACCGTACGTTCAGGGCGAATGCGTGATGTCGACGATATCTTCGGCGGACAGCGCGCCGGTGTCGGACGTTTCCAGCACCACATAGGCACTGCTGCAAAACAACGAGTTCAGGCGTTTCATGTCGGCAATCAGCTCCAAGTGCAGGGAACTGGTCTCCAGGCTCTGTACGATCTTGCGCTGCAGGCGACTGACGTGAGCATGGGCCAGGCGGCGTTCCTGGGCGCGGAAGCGGCGCTTCTCCCGCAGCAATTGGCGAGCGCTGTGCGGGTCGGCACTGAGGAATACCGACAGGCCCAGACGCAGGTTGGCGATCAACTGGCTGTGCAGGCCGCTGAGTTCTTCCAGGCCGACTTCGGAAAACTGCCGACGCTGTGAGGTTTTTTGCTGCTGGACTTTGCGCAGCATGCGTTCGATCAGGTCGCCGGCGAGCTTGAGGTTGATCGACAGCTCGATAATCTCGGCCCAGCGGCGACTGTCCTGTTCACTGAGGTCTTCACGGGGCATTTGCGCCAGGTACAGCTTGATCGCGCTGTACAGCGCTTCGACATCGTCGCTGAGGCTGCGCATTTCCTGGGTGATGGTGGTTTGTTTGCCGCGCAGTACTTCCTGCATGGCGGTGAGCATGTTGTCGATCAGATCGCCCAGGCGCAGGGTCTCGCGAGCGGCATTGGCCAGGGCCAGGCTGGGTGTGGTGAGTGCGGTCGGGTCCAGGTGGCGTGGCTTGGCCTTGCCGTTGAGCTCTTCACGCTCGGGCAGCAGCCAGGCGCACAGGCGCGACATCGGGCCGATTGTGGGCAGCAGAATCAGGCAGCGGCTGACGTTGTAGAGCAGGTGGAAGGTGATGACCATGCCTTGGGCACTGTAGTCCAGATCGTCCATCCACAGCACCAGCGGGTCGAGCACTGGAATGATCAGCAACAGGCCGATCAATTTGTACAGCAGGCTACCCAGGGCCACTTGGCGCCCGGCGGCGTTTTGCATGTTGGTGCTGAGGAAAGCCAGCACGCCGCTGCCGATGTTGGCGCCGATCACCAGTCCGATGGCCACGTGCAGGCCGATGACGCCGGCGCCGGCAAGGGTGGCCGTCAACAGGACGGCGGCCAGGCTGGAGTAGGAAATCATCGCGAACAAGGCGCCGACTAAGGCGTCGAGCAAGATGTCGCCGGTCAGTGAGGCAAACAGCACTTTCACGCCTTGGGCATGGGTGATGGGCCCGGCGGCTTCGACGATCAGTTGCAGCGCGAGGATGATCAGTCCGAGGCCGATCGCCACCCGACCCAACTGCCCTGCCCGTGTCTGTTTGCGCGACAGGAAGAAAATGACACCGAGGAAAATCAGCAGCGGCGACAGCCAGGACAGGTCAAACGTCAGCACCCGCGCCATCAATGCCGTACCGACGTCGGCTCCGAGCATGGTTGCCAGGGCGGGCATCAGCCCCATCAAGCCCTGGCCGACAAAAGACGTCACCAGCATCGCCGTAGCGTTGCTGCTCTGCACCATGGCTGTCACCAGGATGCCGGCAATAAACGCCAGCCAGCGCTTGGACATGTTCTGCCCGATGACTTGGCGCAAGTTGGAACCGTAGACCCGCAGGATGCCGGTACGGACGATGTGCGTGCCCCAGATCAGCAGGGTCACGGCGGAAAGCAGATTGAGCAAGGTCAGCATGCTCGGCCCCCCGTGTGGGTGCGCTCCAGCAGGAGCAGTAAAAAGTGCCGCGTGCCGCTCTACGTCTTGTACTTAAGCTGTAGTTGGCGAATAGGCTCTGCGCCAGCATCGCATAGCTAAAGTGGGGCTTGAAACAAAACTGTCATGAAGCGGTTTCTGCGGATATGAAAAAAGGGGCGCGAACGCCCCTTTTTCAGCAGCGGATCAGCTTATTGACCCGGAACGTCCTTGCGCAGTTTCACTGGATCCTGCTGTTTCCTTTTTTTCGCGATAGCGGTGCGCATCTTGATGTTCACCGCCTCGACCGCCAGCGAGAACGCCATGGCGAAGTAAACGTAGCCTTTTGGCACGTGCACGTCGAAGGATTCGGCAATCAGCACGGTACCCACGACCAGCAGGAACGACAGCGCGAGCATTTTCAGCGAAGGGTGCTTGTCGATGAATTCGCTGATCTTGCCAGCGGCCAGCATCATCACCAGTACTGCCACGATGATTGCAGCGACCATGACCGGCACATGGGAGACCATGCCGACCGCAGTGATCACCGAGTCCAGGGAGAACACGATGTCGATGATCGCGATCTGGATGATGGTGTAGATGAACTTGCCACCGGCGCCCTTCGGCTCGTCGTGGGTTTCGTCCTCACCTTCCAGCGCGTGGTACATCTCCTGGGAGCTTTTCCACAGCAGGAACAGGCCACCGAAGAACAGGATCAGGTCACGCCCCGAGATGCCCTCGCCGAAGACCACGAACAGATCGTTGGTCAATTGCATGACCCACGTGATCGAGAGCAGCAACAGGATGCGCGTGACCATGGCCAGCGCCAGGCCGAAGATCCGGGTGCGCGCCTGCATGTGCTTGGGCATGCGGCTGACCAGGATCGAAATCATGATGATGTTATCGATACCCAGGACGATCTCGAGGGCCGTCAGGGTGAAGAAGGCAATCCAGATTTCCGGATTGGTCAGCCATTCCATGTGTATTCCTTTGAGCAAGTGTTAACCGCGCAAGCTGCAGCGCCGCGCGGTGAGTGAGTAGGTACGATTATAGAGTGCTGAACAGCGGAAAAATCCCCATCAGCAATGCGGCGACCATTATGCACAGGCAAACCAGCACTGCCCACTTCAGGGTGAAGCGCTGGTGATCGCCAAATTCGATGCCGGCCAGGGCCACCAGCAGGTACGTCGAGGGAACCAGCGGACTGAGCAAGTGCACAGGCTGGCCAACGATGGAGGCACGGGCCATTTCCACGGCGGTGATGCCGTAGTGGCTCGCTGCTTCGGCGAGTACCGGCAGTACGCCATAGTAGAACGCGTCGTTGGACATGAAGAAGGTGAACGGCATGCTCACCAGCGCGGTGATCACCGCCAGGTAAGGGCCCATCGCTTCCGGAATGACCGCCAGCAGGCTCTTGGACATCGCGTCGACCATGCCGGTACCGGACAGGATACCGGTGAAAATACCGGCGGCGAAGATCAGTCCCACCACCGCCAGGACGCTGCCGGCGTGGGCGGCGACGCGGTCTTTCTGCTGTTGCAGGCAGGGGTAGTTGACGATCATCGCGATGCTGAACGCCACCATGAACAGCACCGGCAGCGGCAACAGGCCGGCAATCAGTGTGCACATCAGGGCCAGCGTCAGCGCGCCGTTGAACCAGATCAGCTTCGGACGACGGGCGTCCGGGAATTGCGACACGCTGATTTCACTGTGGTCGACTTCATCGCCGATCAGGTGCAATTCACCCAGACGGGCACGTTCGCGTTTGCCGTACATGTAGGCGATCGCCAGGATCGCCACGACGCCGGCGGCCATTGCGGGGATCATCGGCACGAAAATGTCCGACGGGTCCACATGCAACGCACTGGCGGCACGGGCCGTCGGGCCGCCCCAGGGGGTCATGTTCATCACGCCCCCGGCGAGGATGATCAAGCCGGCCATGATCCGTGGGCTCATGCCGATGCGCTGGTACAGCGGCAACATCGCGGCTACGCAGATCATGTAGGTGGTGGCGCCGTCACCGTCGAGTGACACCACCAGCGCCAGCACCGCAGTACCGACGGAAACCTTGAGCGGGTCGCCCTTGACCATCTTGAGGATCTTGCGCACGGCCGGGTCGAACAGGCCGGAGTCGATCATCAGGGCAAAATAGAGGATGGCGAACATCAGCATTACGCCGGTCGGCGCGAGCTTGGTGATGCCTTCGAGCATCATCGGGCCGATCTTCGGCGCGAAACCGCCGAACAAGGCAAACAGGATCGGCACGATGATCAGGGCGATCAGCGCGGACAGGCGCTTGGTCATGATCAGGAACATGAACGTGATGACCATGGCAAAGCCAAGGAAAGTCAGCATAGGAATACTCCAGGCGTAGCGCGGCTAGGGAATGGCGAACCGGGCGGGTCAGCGCAGAACGAAAGGCACGAGGCGTACGGGGGGAGTCGGGGCAAACAGGCGGGTACGGACGGACATCGGGAATCACCATTGTTGTTGTGTACAGCCGGTCTGTTGCCGGCAGTTGGAGGTGATCCTAGACGGATAAGCTTTCAGCCAGCTTTCGCTGGCAAAACAGCTGATGAAGGGCAGACACTCGCGCTTCAAATTTGCACAGATCCAATGTGGGAGCTGGCTTGCCTGTGATGCAGACACCTCAGTCATTCAGTTGAACCGAGGTGAGGCTATCGCAGGCAAGCCAGCTCCCACATTTAGACTGTGTTTGGCAGTAGGTTTTCAGGGCAGCTCGAGGCCGCCGGCGGCTTTGTGCAGTGTGCGCAGGTGTTCGCCGATCTGCTTGAGGTTGGCTTCGCAGGCAGCAATCTCGGCGGCGCGGGAAGGATCCAGCAGCGCCCTGACCTCTTTATCCAGCTCGCCGGTCAGCGATTGCAACTGCTTCTGGCGCTCGGCGCTTTCCGATTCCAGGCGTTTGGCTTCCGACGGTTGCGGCAGGCCGTAGCCACCGCTGCCCAGCAGTTCGGCGGGGCGGCTAAGGAAGCCGCTGTTGGCGAGGATCTGCTGCAGCGTGGCGTTGGCTTTCTCCATGCCGCCGTTTTTCAGCTCGCGAGCGCCGAGGTAGCGTTGCTTGACCTCGTCCTGGGCCAGCATCAACTGTTTGCGAAAGCTCGCCTGCTCAAGCAGTAACAGCGCGGCGCTGGTACGCAGGTCCGCCTGGCCGAACCACTGGCGCCGCTCCTTAGCGCTGAGAGACAGCCAGTCTTCGACCTGGGTCTGCTTGATCGGCAGGTATTTGCGCAGTACATCGAACATGGCCTGGTAGCGTTCGCGGAAGGAGTCGAAGTGATAACCCAGGCGCAATGCCCTGCGTTTGTCGTCCAGTACGCTGGTGTCGGCCAGGCCGCGGGCGCTTAGAACCTCAAGCAAACCGTTGGGGGTGATGTTATCCAACCCGGTCAGTTGCGGATTGGCGCTGCCGCTGCGTAACAGTTTCAGGCTCTCCACTGCGCAGTTGTTGGAGATAAAGAAGTAGTTGCCGTCGTAGCTCCAGTGCATTTCGGCAGCATGCTCGACTGTGGCGTTGATTTCCTGGCGGGTCAATTTCAACGGTACGGAGGCCAGGCCGCGCAGCTCAGTCTTGGTGTACTCGTCGATCACTTGTGCCAGCGGCAGCACAAATAACCGCGACGGGTATTTGCCGACCAGGCCATCCCAGCTCGACAGCTGTACATCACCGACGAAAGCGCGGTAGGACAACACCAGGTGCTGGTCCAGATCCAGCCGGCAATCCGGCCCGCGCGGCCGGCCCGGCGCGCAGATCACCAGGCGCAACATGCTGTGGCCCCAGCGGCTGACCAGGTTCTGGTTGGCTTCGGCCAACAGGTAGTCGATTTCGTAGACGCGCTCCGGGTCGACCTGGCCCAGCGGGGTCTTGGCGAAATCGTTGCCAGCGTTCAAGAACGCGTAGGTGTTGGCGCAAGTGTCTTGTTCCGGCGGCGCCCAGCCGAAGTGTTCCTTGTAATAACGAAATAGCGCTGGACGGCGGCAGGCGTAGCTTGGGTCAAGCAGGAAGTACTCCATGTTGACCGCCACGAACTCGAGCGGGCTGGTGGTTTCGTAAATGTCCGGGCTACGGGCGACCTGATGGTTGTTCTGCTCCCTTTCGCCGCGACGACCCACATATTGCGGCCAGCCGGCGAGGTCAAGCAGGCGTGGGTCATCGCTGAGGGTAAAGCGTCGGCCGTTCTGGCCACGGCATTGATCAGGCAGGCCGATCAAGCCGGTGAGGTTGTTCTGGCGGCTGCAACGATTGATCAGCGTGCGGTCTTCCTTGGACCACAGGCGCGCACGGTCGTAGATGTGCGTCAGTTCATGCAGCACGGTGGCAAGCATTTCCCGGCGCACGGTGCCGTGGGGGCGATTGGTTTTCTGGGTGGCTGCGCTGCCATCGGTCAGGCTGGCCAGCAGGTTGCGGTTGAGGTCCAGTTCGGACACCAGTGAAGCTTGCCCATAGGCGTTCCCGGGCATCTTGTCGGTCCAGCCGACATCGATGCGGCGGTCCAATTGCTCGATGAAGCGCGGCGGCAACGAGCGCAGCGCTTCGTCGAGCAACGCCTGGCTGGCCCGCTGTTCAGCCGGGCTCAAACCTTCGGTCTTGAGCCGCAGTTGCAGGCTGGCCTGGGCCGCGCCGGCACACAGCAGCACAGCCCCGGCCAGGAGCCAGGCGGCGATTCGCCTCACAGTGCGAGGATGGCTTCTGCGAGCGTCTGGTCACTGGCGCCGCGGGCTTCCGGCAGGCGTGTGCGCAGGGTGTCGAAGGCAGCTTCCAACCGCGCGCCACGGATATCGCCATTGGTGGCAACGAAACTGGCGGCGTCATCGTGAGCTTCGCGTACGACCTTGGAGTCACGGATGGAGGTGGTGGTGTCCGAGGTGAAATCAATGGTGCGGCCAGAAGCGCGAACAATGATGTTACTGGTGGCCACGAGGGTTTGCGCCTGGGCGACGTCGGCCAACAACAGCAGGCCAAGGGTGGCGGCGATCAGCGGGCTACGCATGGAATAACTCCAGTTACAAAAGATGAAATCAAAGATGGTTATTGGACGAGAATTGCTTGCGCCAGTTCAAGGTCGCTGACGTTAAGTTTTGGCTGGCTGCGGCGCAGATAATCCAGCGCTGACTCCAGCCGTGCGCCCCGCCATTGGCCGTCAGTGGCAATAAACGCGGCAGCATCGTCCTGGGCGGCCATTATCACTTTTCTGTCGAAGGGCGCGGAAGTCACCTTACTGGTGGCGTACGCGCTCGCGACGGTGCCCTGGGTGATCAAGTCAAAGGCCGAAACCAAGGGCGACCAGGTGGTGCAAAGCAACACAGGCACTATTAAAAGGCGATATGAAAAAGCCATGGGACTCGATAACTGAAAGCGAGCGTCAAGGCTAGCGTAATGCCCGGGCGAGAGCCAGTGCCCAGGCATCGGTCCTGCCGTCAGATAGCCAGGATGGCCTGGGCCAGCTGTGCGTCAGTCGCGGTATTGAGTTGCGGTGCTTGCTGACGGATCTGGGCCAGGGCGCTTTCCAGTTTCACGCCACAGATGGCACCTTCGCTTGCCACAAAGCTGGCGGCGTCGTCGCGGGCGGCGCGTACGACCTTGCTGTCGCGCAGGGACGAAGTGGCGTCCGAGCTAGCGTCGGAAGTGGCTTTCAGCGCGCCGACGATGGAATCGGTGGTCACGATAAAGCTGGTGGCGTTGGCGCTGGCGGCCAGGGTCAACAGGGCGGCAGCACTCAGTAAGCGAAAGCGGGACATGGGATGACTCCTTTGGAGGGTAGATAGACGAGGTGGCGCAGGGCCGGCCCTGTCGAGAGCATGGCTTTCATCAAAGGTCAGACGCCGGCTCGGCGACGTTCGCCACGTGATGAGTCAGATATTAATCTGCCGCTTATCTGTTCTGGTAGCGTTTATAGCGGTGTAAAACTGTACCTGTTAATTATATGAAATTAAAAACTGTACTCATGTTGGGCCTGTCTCTGTTTAGAGGGCCTGGTATGAACAACAAAGCCCGCCACCGGTTTCCCGGGGCGGGCTTTGTCTGACAAATCTGGGTGCTGGCAGTGGACCCGACAGGTCAGGGCCAGCGAGCGCTAAGTTAGCGCCAGAACGGCTTGCTCAGCTCTTCGTAGCGTTGAGCTTCGCTGATACCGGCATCAGCCAGCAGACGCGAGTCCAGGCGAGCCAGTTGGTGGCGGCTGGAAATGCGGCGCTGCCACAACATCAGGTTGGCGAGAACGCGCAAAGGCATGGCGGATTGGTTGCTGACAGCTTTTTCAGAGAACAGATCGGAACTGAGTGTACGTTCCATGATGACATCCTTCCGCTTGTGGCGGGATTAGGTAGTGGTTTAACTGATGCCAATGATCCTCTCCCCGCGCAAGACTCTCTAGATACAGTTCACTTGTATTGTGAGAGGGCAGTTAACTGTTTAAGGGTGCTGTACTGTTCGGAAATGGGGCAACTGTACCTGTCTGCACTGAAACAGTGCGAAATAGGTAATTTTGGCGTGGCATGTAAGAAGTTTCGGTAGGAAAAGACCGGTACAGCAGTACAGTTTTTTCAGGAAGTGCGGATTAAGAAGCGAGCTGATGAATCTGTATGCGCATCAGCTCGGATCTGTGTCACTCACGCTTTGAGCATATGCCCGGTTTCTTCCAAGTTAATGTGCCAGCTCAGTGCTTCCCGCAGGATGTGCGGAGTGTGGCCGCCGATAGCGCAGGCGGCATTGAAGTAACTGTTCAGCGCATCGCGGTAGGCCGGATGCACGCAGTTGTCGATGATCACCCGGGCGCGCTCTCTTGGTGCCAAGCCGCGCAGGTCGGCCAAGCCTATCTCTGTGACCAGGATGTCGACGTCATGCTCGGTGTGGTCCACGTGGCTGACCATAGGGACAACACTGGAAATCGCACCGCCCTTGGCAATCGATTTGGTGACGAAGATCGCCAGGTGCGCGTTGCGCGCGAAGTCCCCGGAGCCGCCAATCCCGTTCATCATCCGCGTGCCGCAGATATGGGTGGAGTTGACGTTGCCGTAGATGTCGAACTCCAGCGCGGTGTTGATGGCGATGATGCCCAGGCGCCGCACCACTTCCGGGTGGTTGGAGATCTCCTGCGGGCGCAGCACCAGCTTGTCTTTATAGTGTTGCAGATTGCCGAATACGTCGGCGTTACGGCGTTCCGACAAGGTGATCGAGCTGCCCGACGCGAAGGTCAGCTTGCCCGCATCGATCAGATCAAAGGTCGAGTCCTGCAACACTTCCGAATACATGGTCAGGTCTTCGAACGGTGATTCGATCAACCCGCACATGACCGCGTTGGCGATGTTGCCGATGCCGGCCTGCAACGGGCCGAGCTTGTTGGTCATGCGCCCGGCGTCGACTTCCTGCTTGAGGAAGTTGATCAGGTGATTGGCGATGCCTTGGGTGTCGCTGTCGGGCGGCGTCACGGTGGAGGCGGAATCGGCCTGGTTGGTGATAACGATGGCAACGATCTTTTCCGGCGGGATCGGGATCGCGGTGCTACCGATACGGTCGTCGACCTTCACCAGCGGGATCGGCGTGCGCGTCGGCCGGTAGGTCGGGATATAGATGTCGTGCAACCCTTCCAGGTTCGGGTTGTGCGCCAGGTTGATCTCGACGATCACCTGCTTGGCAAAAATCGCGAAGCTGGCGGAGTTGCCGACGGAAGTGGTGGGAACGATGTGGCCAAGCTCGGTGATCGCGACCGCTTCAATCACGGCGATATCCGGCAGCTTGAGCTGATTGTTGCGCAGTTGCTCGACGGTTTCCGATAAGTGCTGGTCGATAAACATCACTTCGCCGGCATTGATGGCTTTGCGCAGGGTGCTGTCAACTTGAAACGGCATGCGTCGCGACAGTACGCCTGCCTCGGTGAGTTGCTTGTCCAGGTCATTACCCAGGCTGGCGCCGGTCATCAGGGTGATTTTCAGCGGGGAAGTCTTGGCGCGTTCGGCCAGGGCGTGGGGGACGGCCTTGGCTTCACCGGCACGGGTGAAGCCGCTCATGCCGACGGTCATGCCGTCCTCGATCAGTGCGGCGGCGTCTGCCGCGCTCATGACCTTGTTCAACAACGAAGGCAAGCGGATACGATCACGGTACATGGATTGTTATCTCGGGCTACGGAAGCAAGGTGCGCAGTTTAGTGATTTCAAAAGATTTCGGCCCGCTACCATGGTCGAATGCCAGGCGGCGATTTAGAGCCTTTGGTCGGGTTTCATACAGTCATAAAAAACCCCAGCCTATAGCAGGCCGGGGTTTCGAGTATTGCGCTGAAGCAGTGTTACTCGACGGCTTTGACCATATCCTCGATGACCTTCTTGGCGTCACCGAAGACCATCATGGTCTTGTCCAGGTAGAACAGCTCGTTATCCAGGCCGGCATAACCGCTGGCCATCGAGCGCTTGTTGACGATGATGGTCTTGGCCTTGAACGCTTCGAGGATCGGCATGCCGGCAATCGGCGAGTTCGGATCGTTCTTGGCGGCCGGGTTGACCACGTCGTTGGCGCCCAGCACCAGCACCACGTCGGCCTGACCGAACTCGGAGTTGATGTCTTCCATCTCGAACACTTGGTCATAAGGCACTTCGGCCTCGGCGAGCAGTACGTTCATGTGACCAGGCATACGGCCCGCCACCGGATGGATCGCGTACTTCACGGTAACGCCGCGGTGAGTCAGTTTTTCCGTCAGCTCTTTGAGTGCGTGTTGCGCTCGAGCGACTGCCAGGCCGTAGCCCGGGACGATGATAACGGTGTCGGCGTTGGTCAGCAGGAAGGTCGCGTCGTCTGCCGAGCCGGACTTAACCGGGCGTGCTTCCTTGGAGCCTGCAGCGGCGCTGGCGTCCGGTGTGTTGCCGAAACCGCCGAGCAGCACATTAAAGAACGAGCGGTTCATCGCCTTGCACATGATGTACGACAGGATCGCGCCGCTCGAACCCACCAGGGAACCGGCGATGATCAGCATCGAGTTGTTCAGCGAGAAGCCGATACCCGCCGCCGCCCAGCCGGAGTAGCTGTTGAGCATCGACACCACCACCGGCATGTCGGCGCCGCCGATTGGGATGATGATCAATACGCCCAGTACAAAGGCCAGGGCCAGCATCAGCGCGAAGGCAGTAAGGTTGCCGGTGAACATGAACGCCAGGCCCAGGCCCAACGTGGCCAGCCCCAGCACCAGGTTGATCTTGTGTTGACCACTGAACTGTACCGGTGCGCCCTGGAAAAGGCGGAACTTGTACTTGCCCGACAGTTTGCCGAACGCGATCACCGAACCGGAGAAGGTGATGGCGCCGATGGCTGCACCAAGGAACAGCTCCAGCCGGTTACCCGCAGGAATCGCGTCGCCCAAGTGTTTGACGATGCCCAGGGATTGCGGCTCGACCACCGCGGCAATTGCGATGAACACCGCGGCCAGGCCGATCATGCTGTGCATGAACGCTACCAGCTCCGGCATCTTGGTCATTTCTACGCGCTTGGCCATGATCGAGCCAGCGGTGCCGCCGACCAGCAGGCCAGTGATCACGTAGCCGATACCGGCAGTTGCAAGCTCGGCGCCGAGCTTATAGATCAGACCCACGGTGGTGAGCACCGCCAGGGCCATGCCAAGCATGCCGAACAGGTTGCCGCGCCGTGAAGTGGTCGGGTGTGAAAGCCCCTTGAGGGCTTGGATGAAGCAGATCGACGCAATCAGATACAGCGTCGTGACCAGATTCATACTCATTATTTCTGCACCTCTTCTTTAGCTTTGGGCGCTTTCTTCTTGAACATCTCAAGCATCCTGCGGGTGACCAGGAAGCCGCCGAACACGTTGACCGCTGCCAGTGCCACGGCCAGGGTGCCCATGGTTTTGCCCAACGGAGTCACGGTGAGGGCCGCGGCCAACATGGCGCCGACGATGACGATCGCCGAAATCGCGTTGGTGACCGCCATCAACGGCGTGTGCAGCGCGGGGGTGACGTTCCAGACCACGTGGTAACCGACATAAATCGCCAGCACAAAGATGATCAGGTTGTAGATACCGGGGGAGATAAGCTCTTCCATCGTCTGAATCCCTGCTTAGGCGTTTTTGCGGATGACTTGGCCGTCGCGGCACATCAGGCACGCGGCGACGATGTCGTCTTCGAGGTTGATTTCAAACTGCCCATCCTTGTTGAAGACCAGCTTCAGGAAGTCCAGCAGGTTGCGTGCGTATAAAGCAGAAGCATCGGCGGCTACGGCCCCGGCCAGGTTGGTCGGGCCGCAAATGATCACGCCGTTCTGCACTACCACTTGATCGGCGACGGTCAGCGGGCAGTTGCCGCCTTGTGCTGCGGCAAGGTCGATGACCACCGAGCCCGGCTTCATCTGTGCGACGGTCTCGGCGCTCAGCAGGGTGGGTGCCCTGCGGCCAGGAATCAGCGCGGTGGTGATGACGATATCGGCTTGCCTGGCACGTTCGTGCACGGCCAGCGCCTGGCGCTGCATCCAGCTGGTCGGCATTGGGCGGGCGTAGCCACCGACACCGACGGCGCATTCACGTTCTTCGTCGGTCTCGTAAGGCACGTCGACAAACTTGGCGCCGAGGGATTCGATCTGCTCCTTGACCGCCGGGCGTACGTCAGACGCTTCGATTACCGCACCCAGGCGTTTCGCTGTGGCGATGGCCTGCAGGCCTGCGACACCGGCGCCGAGGATCAGCACGCGCGCCGCTTTGACGGTGCCTGCGGCGGTCATCAGCATCGGCATGAAGCGCGGATAGTGATGAGCGGCGAGCAGCACGGCCTTATAGCCGGCGATGTTGGCTTGGGAAGACAGCACATCGAGGCTCTGAGCCCGCGAAGTGCGCGGTGCAGCCTCGAGGGCGAAGGCGGTAATACCGCGCTCAGCGAGTTTGGCAATGGTTTCGTTGCTGAACGGATTGAGCATGCCCACCAATACGGTGCCGCTTTTGATCAGCGCAAGTTCGCTGTCGCTGGGGGCAACCACCTTGAGAACAAGCTCGGCGCCAAACGCATCGTTGGCGCTGCCAAGGGTCGCGCCTGCCGTTTCATAGGCACTGTCGACGATGCTGGCCTGGATGCCGGCTCCGCTTTGTACAGTGACCTTGTGGCCCTGGCCGATCAGCTTCTTGATGGTTTCCGGGGTGGCAGCCACCCGCGTTTCACCGGTCTGGGTTTCGAGAGGAACACCAATGTGCACGTCAAATCTCCTGCATGATCTTTTTGCTTTTGATCTTTTTGTAAAAAGGCCAGTGCGCCACAAGTGGCGCAGCTGGGGCGGCCGATCAGCACGATCCCGCTGAAATGACAGCGGGGCGCGGCATTTTGCAGGCGAACTTTACGGCCTTCAAGGGATTATGACGCGTGACGAAAAATTAACTACAAGTCATCATGTGACTGATTGTCGCAATTGGTCGGGATAACTGATTTAAATACAGTCGCTTACAGGCTTTATTGTGTTTTTTTAGCAGTTTCCCATGGTCGCCATGAATGGTCGCTCATTGGCTCGTAATAGTCGCTCAAAGCCATGTGGTGCATGGCCTTGAGCTATTTTAATGAACGACAGATACAGTCTGTTCAAATGCGACATATACGTACATCTGTAGGATTCTCAATTAACTGACTACAAAGTCATAAGCTTGGTTAGAGCCCAGGAATATTGGTGCTGTAGCGCTGTGACTGATCGATCAGCCAGTCCCTGAATGCCTGCAGCGAGACTGATTCGACTTTCTTGTCGGGAATCATCAGGTAGTAAGCCTTGGCGCTGGTCAGTGGCTCAGTGCACGCGATCACCAATTGATGCTCCTCCAGTTCGCGCTGGATGAAGAATGGGGGGATCAGCGCAATCCCCATGTCATGCATCGCTGCCTGGGACAACATCGAGAATAGCTCGTAACGCGGTCCTGTCATGTCGCGAGGTACGGTCAGCTGTTGGGCATTGAACCATTGGCGCCACGCGTAAGGTCGAGTGGTCTGCTGCAGCAGGGGCAGCTCTGCGATCTGTCGAGGGCTGAACTGGGTTGCGCTGCCCAAGAGCCGAGGGCTGCATACGGGCACGGGGTTCTCTCCCATCAGCCGGTGTGATTCGGTGCCGGACCAATCGGCATCGCCGAAGTAGATCGCTGCGTCGAACTCCGTGTCGGCAAACAGAAACGGGCGTGTGCGGTTGGTCAGGTTGACGGTGACTTGCGGATGTTGGCGCTGGAAATCCTTGAGGCGAGGTATTAACCACTGAGTGCCGAACGTGGGGACCACGGCCAATTCGATGGTGTTGGCGCCTTGCTGTCCCATGACGGACAGCGTGTCGCGCTCCACCGCGTCCAGTTGCGTGGCGACGCGACGGCTGTAGGACAGCCCCGCTTCCGTCAGCTTCACCCCGCGCCTTGAGCGCCGAAACAGCTCGACACTTAAAAACTCTTCAAGGCTGGCGATCTGTCGACAGATGGCGCCTTGAGTGATCGAAAGCTCATGCGCGGCCTTTGTAAAGCTCTCGTGGCGGGCTGCGGCTTCAAAACTGACGAGGGCGGTGGTACTGGGAATTTTTCTACGCATATACCGTGTCCTCACTTATAAAGCGCCTGTGCGCCCTTTTTGGACGTTACGAAGTGAGAAATTAGCACAACCCTATGCGCAAACCTCGTTTGCCCTCTGCGACTGACGGGCCTAGGCTGCTTTCACGACTTCCGATTTTTTCCGCGAGGACTTATTCATGGCTGGCAAGGCAAGCTTCAACTGGATTGACCCACTGCTGCTGGATCAACAGCTCACCGAAGAAGAACGCATGGTGCGCGACAGCGCTGAGCAATTTGCCCGGGACAAGCTGGCGCCGCGTGTGCTCGAAGCCTTTCGCCATGAACAGACTGACCCCGCCATTTTTCGTGAGATGGGCGAGACCGGTTTACTCGGTGCAATGATTCCCGAGCAGTACGGTGGCAGCGGCTTGAACTACGTCAGCTATGGGCTGATTGCGCGCGAAGTGGAGCGTGTCGATTCCGGCTATCGCTCGATGATGAGCGTGCAATCGTCACTGGTCATGGTGCCGATCAACGAGTTTGGCACTGAGGCGCAGAAACAGAAGTACCTGCCGAAGCTGGCATCTGGTGAATGGATCGGGTGTTTCGGCCTGACCGAGCCCAATCATGGTTCCGACCCGGGGGCGATGATTACCCGTGCTCGCAAAGTCGAGGGTGGCTACAGCCTGACAGGCGCGAAGATGTGGATCACCAATAGCCCGATCGCGGATGTGTTCGTGGTATGGGGCAAGGACGATGCTGGCGATATCCGTGGCTTTGTCCTGGAGAAAGGCTGGAAAGGTCTCAGCGCGCCGGCGATTCACGGCAAGGTCGGGCTGCGCGCCTCCATTACTGGCGAGATCGTCATGGATAACGTATTCGTGCCCGAAGAGAACATTTTCCCGGACGTGCGTGGTTTGAAGGGGCCTTTCACCTGCCTCAACTCTGCGCGTTATGGTATTTCGTGGGGAGCGTTGGGTGCCGCTGAGTTCTGCTGGCATACCGCTCGCCAGTACACCCTTGACCGCCAGCAGTTCGGCCGTCCGCTGGCGGCGACTCAGCTGATCCAGAAGAAGCTGGCCGACATGCAGACCGAGATCACCCTGGCACTGCAAGGCTGCCTGCGTCTGGGGCGCATGAAAGACGAAGGGACTGCGGCGGTTGAGATCACCTCGATCATGAAGCGCAACTCGTGTGGCAAGTCCCTGGATATCGCACGCATGGCGCGCGACATGTTGGGCGGCAACGGTATTTCCGACGAGTTCGGTGTGGCGCGTCACCTGGTCAACCTGGAGGTGGTGAATACCTACGAAGGTACGCATGACGTGCATGCCCTGATCCTTGGGCGTGCGCAAACCGGTCTTCAGGCGTTCTATTAATAGGAGCACGGCATGGGCGCGCTTTCGCATCTGCGGGTACTGGATTTATCGCGAGTACTTGCGGGCCCCTGGTCCGGGCAGATTCTCGCGGACCTCGGGGCTGAGGTGATCAAGGTTGAACGTCCGGGGAGTGGTGATGATACGCGCGCATGGGGGCCGCCCTTCCTTAAGGATGCCTATGGCGAAAACACCAGTGAGGCGGCGTATTACCTCTCGGCCAATCGTAACAAGCAGTCGGTGACTATCGACTTCACGCGGCCGGAAGGGCAGGCACTGGTGCGCGACTTGGCGGCCAAGTCGGACATTCTGATCGAGAATTTCAAGGTGGGTGGTCTTGCGGCGTATGGGCTGGACTATGAGTCGCTCAAGGAGATTAATCCGGAGCTGATTTACTGCTCGATTACAGGCTTCGGTCAGACGGGGCCCTATGCGGCACGTGCGGGTTATGACTTCATGATTCAGGGGCTGGGCGGCCTTATGAGTCTGACCGGCCGGCCCGAGGGTAACGACGGCGCTGGGCCGGTAAAGGTTGGCGTGGCGCTGACTGATATTCTTACAGGGCTCTATTCGACCGTGGCAATACTCGCGGCACTGGCTCATCGGGACCATGACGGCGGTGGGCAGCATATCGATATGGCGTTGCTGGATGTGCAGGTGGCCTGCCTGGCGAACCAGGCGATGAATTACCTGACGACGGGGGATTCGCCGAAGCGCCTGGGGAATGCTCATCCGAATATCGTGCCTTATCAGGATTTTCCTACTGCCGATGGTGACTTCATCCTGACGGTGGGTAATGACAGCCAGTTCCGCAAGTTCGCTGAAGTGGCTGGGCAGCCACAGTGGGCGGATGATCCGCGCTTCTCTACTAATAAGGTGCGGGTGGCGAATCGGGCGGCGCTGATTCCATTGATTCGCCAGGCTACGGTCTTCAAGACCACCGCTGAGTGGGTGTCGCAGCTGGAGCGGGTCGGCGTGCCTTGTGGGCCTATCAACGACCTGTCGCAGGTGTTTGCCGATCCTCAGGTCAAGGCGCGCGGGTTGGCGATGGCGCTGCCGCATCCGCTGGCGGGAATGGTGCCGCAAGTGGCCAGTCCTATACGGTTATCCAAGACGCCGGTGGAATACCGCAGTGCTCCTCCCCTATTGGGGGAGCATACGGCTCAAGTGCTGCAGGAAGTGCTGGGGTTGGGGTCAATTAACGTGGCGTCTTTGAGGGCGTTGGGGGTTATCTGAGTGTTCTCTTCTATATAGACGGCGTTTCAATGGCGTGTTGGTGGTTTTTTAATCAATTCCAACTAGTTGATAGAGAAAGCAAAATTAAGGGTTGACGCCAGATCCTGGAAGTCTATAATTCGCCCCACTTCCGGCGCAGTCGAAACGGAAAACTCCTTGGTAAACAAAGAGTTATGCGAGATTCGACAGCGGCATGCTTCAGTTCATCGAAGCCTGGAAGGAGTTGGTAGAGCGGTGTTGTTTGGCTCTATTAACGTTTCGATCTTCTCGGTCGAAAGCGGAGAAAAAGAGGTGTTGACAGCAGCGCGTAACGCTGTAGAATTCGCCTCCCGCTAACGAGAGATCGGAAGCGCAAGTGGTTGAAGTTGTTGAAGAATTCTTCGAAAACTTCTGAAAATAATCACTTGACAGCAAATGAGGCTGCTGTAGAATGCGCGCCTCGGTTGAGGTGAAAGATCTTAACCAACCGCTCTTTAACAACTGAATCAAGCAATTCGTGTGGGTGCTTGTGGGGTCAGACTGATAGTCAACAAGATTATCAGCATCACAAGTTACTCCGCGAGAAATCAAAGATGTAACCAACGATTGCTGAGCCAAGTTTAGGGTTTCTTAAAAACCCAAAGATGTTTGAACTGAAGAGTTTGATCATGGCTCAGATTGAACGCTGGCGGCAGGCCTAACACATGCAAGTCGAGCGGTAGAGAGAAGCTTGCTTCTCTTGAGAGCGGCGGACGGGTGAGTAATGCCTAGGAATCTGCCTGGTAGTGGGGGATAACGTTCGGAAACGGACGCTAATACCGCATACGTCCTACGGGAGAAAGCAGGGGACCTTCGGGCCTTGCGCTATCAGATGAGCCTAGGTCGGATTAGCTAGTTGGTGAGGTAATGGCTCACCAAGGCAACGATCCGTAACTGGTCTGAGAGGATGATCAGTCACACTGGAACTGAGACACGGTCCAGACTCCTACGGGAGGCAGCAGTGGGGAATATTGGACAATGGGCGAAAGCCTGATCCAGCCATGCCGCGTGTGTGAAGAAGGTCTTCGGATTGTAAAGCACTTTAAGTTGGGAGGAAGGGTTGTAGATTAATACTCTGCAATTTTGACGTTACCGACAGAATAAGCACCGGCTAACTCTGTGCCAGCAGCCGCGGTAATACAGAGGGTGCAAGCGTTAATCGGAATTACTGGGCGTAAAGCGCGCGTAGGTGGTTTGTTAAGTTGGATGTGAAATCCCCGGGCTCAACCTGGGAACTGCATTCAAAACTGACTGACTAGAGTGTGGTAGAGGGTGGTGGAATTTCCTGTGTAGCGGTGAAATGCGTAGATATAGGAAGGAACACCAGTGGCGAAGGCGACCACCTGGACCAACACTGACACTGAGGTGCGAAAGCGTGGGGAGCAAACAGGATTAGATACCCTGGTAGTCCACGCCGTAAACGATGTCAACTAGCCGTTGGGAGCCTTGAGCTCTTAGTGGCGCAGCTAACGCATTAAGTTGACCGCCTGGGGAGTACGGCCGCAAGGTTAAAACTCAAATGAATTGACGGGGGCCCGCACAAGCGGTGGAGCATGTGGTTTAATTCGAAGCAACGCGAAGAACCTTACCAGGCCTTGACATCCAATGAACTTTCCAGAGATGGATTGGTGCCTTCGGGAACATTGAGACAGGTGCTGCATGGCTGTCGTCAGCTCGTGTCGTGAGATGTTGGGTTAAGTCCCGTAACGAGCGCAACCCTTGTCCTTAGTTACCAGCACGTCATGGTGGGCACTCTAAGGAGACTGCCGGTGACAAACCGGAGGAAGGTGGGGATGACGTCAAGTCATCATGGCCCTTACGGCCTGGGCTACACACGTGCTACAATGGTCGGTACAGAGGGTTGCCAAGCCGCGAGGTGGAGCTAATCCCACAAAACCGATCGTAGTCCGGATCGCAGTCTGCAACTCGACTGCGTGAAGTCGGAATCGCTAGTAATCGCGAATCAGAATGTCGCGGTGAATACGTTCCCGGGCCTTGTACACACCGCCCGTCACACCATGGGAGTGGGTTGCACCAGAAGTAGCTAGTCTAACCTTCGGGAGGACGGTTACCACGGTGTGATTCATGACTGGGGTGAAGTCGTAACAAGGTAGCCGTAGGGGAACCTGCGGCTGGATCACCTCCTTAATCGACGACATCAGCTGCTCCATAAGTTCCCACACGAATTGCTTGATTCATTGAAGAAGACGATAGAAGCAGCTTTAAGCTCCAAGCTGATAGCTCAAAGCTAATCAGTTGCGCTCGAAATTGGGTCTGTAGCTCAGTTGGTTAGAGCGCACCCCTGATAAGGGTGAGGTCGGCAGTTCGAATCTGCCCAGACCCACCAATTTTGTTATGGGGCCATAGCTCAGCTGGGAGAGCGCCTGCCTTGCACGCAGGAGGTCAACGGTTCGATCCCGTTTGGCTCCACCATTAACTGCTTCTGCTGTTAGAGTTTAGAAATGAATATTCTGAAGTGAATATTGATTTCTAGTCTTTGATTAGATCGTTCTTTAAAAATTTGGGTATGTGATAGAAAGATAGACTGAACGTTACTTTCACTGGTAACGGATCAGGCTAAGGTAAAATTTGTGAGTTCTCTTAACGAGAAATTCGAATTTTCGGCGAATGTTGTCTTCACAGTATAACCAGATTGCTTGGGGTTATATGGTCAAGTGAAGAAGCGCATACGGTGGATGCCTTGGCAGTCAGAGGCGATGAAAGACGTGGTAGCCTGCGAAAAGCTTCGGGGAGTCGGCAAACAGACTTTGATCCGGAGATGTCTGAATGGGGGAACCCAGCCATCATAAGATGGTTACCTTACACTGAATACATAGGTGTATGGAGCGAACCAGGGGAACTGAAACATCTAAGTACCCTGAGGAAAAGAAATCAACCGAGATTCCCTTAGTAGTGGCGAGCGAACGGGGACTAGCCCTTAAGTGGCTTTGAGATTAGCGGAACGCTCTGGAAAGTGCGGCCATAGTGGGTGATAGCCCTGTACGCGAAAATCTCTTAGTCATGAAATCGAGTAGGACGGAGCACGAGAAACTTTGTCTGAATATGGGGGGACCATCCTCCAAGGCTAAATACTACTGACTGACCGATAGTGAACTAGTACCGTGAGGGAAAGGCGAAAAGAACCCCGGAGAGGGGAGTGAAATAGATCCTGAAACCGTATGCGTACAAGCAGTGGGAGCCCACTTTGTTGGGTGACTGCGTACCTTTTGTATAATGGGTCAGCGACTTATTTTCAGTGGCGAGCTTAACCGAATAGGGGAGGCGTAGCGAAAGCGAGTCTTAATAGGGCGTCTAGTCGCTGGGAATAGACCCGAAACCGGGCGATCTATCCATGGGCAGGTTGAAGGTTGGGTAACACTAACTGGAGGACCGAACCGACTACCGTTGAAAAGTTAGCGGATGACCTGTGGATCGGAGTGAAAGGCTAATCAAGCTCGGAGATAGCTGGTTCTCCTCGAAAGCTATTTAGGTAGCGCCTCATGTATCACTGTAGGGGGTAGAGCACTGTTTCGGCTAGGGGGTCATCCCGACTTACCAAACCGATGCAAACTCCGAATACCTACAAGTGCCGAGCATGGGAGACACACGGCGGGTGCTAACGTCCGTCGTGAAAAGGGAAACAACCCAGACCGTCAGCTAAGGTCCCAAAGTTATGGTTAAGTGGGAAACGATGTGGGAAGGCTTAGACAGCTAGGAGGTTGGCTTAGAAGCAGCCACCCTTTAAAGAAAGCGTAATAGCTCACTAGTCGAGTCGGCCTGCGCGGAAGATGTAACGGGGCTCAAACCATACACCGAAGCTACGGGTATCACGCAAGTGATGCGGTAGAGGAGCGTTCTGTAAGCCTGTGAAGGTGAGTTGAGAAGCTTGCTGGAGGTATCAGAAGTGCGAATGCTGACATGAGTAACGACAATGGGTGTGAAAAACACCCACGCCGAAAGACCAAGGTTTCCTGCGCAACGTTAATCGACGCAGGGTTAGTCGGTCCCTAAGGCGAGGCTGAAAAGCGTAGTCGATGGAAAACAGGTTAATATTCCTGTACTTCTGGTTATTGCGATGGAGGGACGGAGAAGGCTAGGCCAGCTTGGCGTTGGTTGTCCAAGTTTAAGGTGGTAGGCTGAGATCTTAGGTAAATCCGGGATCTTAAGGCCGAGAGCTGATGACGAGTCGTCTTTTAGACGACGAAGTGGTTGATGCCATGCTTCCAAGAAAAGCTTCTAAGCTTCAGGTAACCAGGAACCGTACCCCAAACCGACACAGGTGGTTGGGTAGAGAATACCAAGGCGCTTGAGAGAACTCGGGTGAAGGAACTAGGCAAAATGGCACCGTAACTTCGGGAGAAGGTGCGCCGGTGAGGGTGAAGGACTTGCTCCGTAAGCTCATGCCGGTCGAAGATACCAGGCCGCTGCGACTGTTTATTAAAAACACAGCACTCTGCAAACACGAAAGTGGACGTATAGGGTGTGACGCCTGCCCGGTGCCGGAAGGTTAATTGATGGGGTTAGCTAACGCGAAGCTCTTGATCGAAGCCCCGGTAAACGGCGGCCGTAACTATAACGGTCCTAAGGTAGCGAAATTCCTTGTCGGGTAAGTTCCGACCTGCACGAATGGCGTAACGATGGCGGCGCTGTCTCCACCCGAGACTCAGTGAAATTGAAATCGCTGTGAAGATGCAGTGTATCCGCGGCTAGACGGAAAGACCCCGTGAACCTTTACTATAGCTTTGCACTGGACTTTGAATTTGCTTGTGTAGGATAGGTGGGAGGCTTTGAAGCGTGGACGCCAGTTCGCGTGGAGCCAACCTTGAAATACCACCCTGGCAACTTTGAGGTTCTAACTCAGGTCCGTTATCCGGATCGAGGACAGTGTATGGTGGGTAGTTTGACTGGGGCGGTCTCCTCCTAAAGAGTAACGGAGGAGTACGAAGGTGCGCTCAGACCGGTCGGAAATCGGTCGTAGAGTATAAAGGCAAAAGCGCGCTTGACTGCGAGACAGACACGTCGAGCAGGTACGAAAGTAGGTCTTAGTGATCCGGTGGTTCTGTATGGAAGGGCCATCGCTCAACGGATAAAAGGTACTCCGGGGATAACAGGCTGATACCGCCCAAGAGTTCATATCGACGGCGGTGTTTGGCACCTCGATGTCGGCTCATCACATCCTGGGGCTGAAGCCGGTCCCAAGGGTATGGCTGTTCGCCATTTAAAGTGGTACGCGAGCTGGGTTTAGAACGTCGTGAGACAGTTCGGTCCCTATCTGCCGTGGACGTTTGAGATTTGAGAGGGGCTGCTCCTAGTACGAGAGGACCGGAGTGGACGAACCTCTGGTGTTCCGGTTGTCACGCCAGTGGCATTGCCGGGTAGCTATGTTCGGAATAGATAACCGCTGAAAGCATCTAAGCGGGAAACTAGCCTCAAGATGAGATCTCACTGGAACCTTGAGTTCCCTGAAGGGCCGTCGAAGACTACGACGTTGATAGGTTGGGTGTGTAAGCGCTGTGAGGCGTTGAGCTAACCAATACTAATTGCCCGTGAGGCTTGACCATATAACACCCAAGCAATTTGACGACTCTAACGAGCATCAGATTGCGGTGTGTGAAGACGAGATGAACCGAAAGTTCGACGCTCACAAAACACCGAAAGCTGTCACATACCCAATTTGCTGAAGCGAGGCCATCTGGCCACGACTCAGTACCCGAATTTCTTGACGACCATAGAGCATTGGAACCACCTGATCCCATCCCGAACTCAGCAGTGAAACGATGCATCGCCGATGGTAGTGTGGGGTTTCCCCATGTGAGAGTAGGTCATCGTCAAGATTAAATTCCAAAACCCCTGTTTGCTAGCGCAAACAGGGGTTTTGTTTATGTAGAAGTCCATGAATTTTCGCCGGCCTGTTATTTAAACGACGGTCTGGTAAACAGAATTTCTTGACGACCATAGAGCATTGGAACCACCTGATCCCATCCCGAACTCAGTAGTGAAACGATGCATCGCCGATGGTAGTGTGGGGTTTCCCCATGTGAGAGTAGGTCATCGTCAAGATTAAATTTCAGAACCCCTGTCTGCTAACGCAGATAGGGGTTTTGTCGTTTAGATCGGCGAAACCTCCAGTGACGCGTCCCCACCTTTGTTGTGACCTTGCTGTGAACCCGTTGTAGCGAAATGCGCCACACAAGGTATTTGCCCCGCTAAGCCGGTTCTGGTAAGACAACCACCGGTCGGTTTACTGCGTAAAAACATCATATGTCCCACAAACCCCTAAGTTTTGCCAAAGTTTGGCCGAAAGCCTGAAGAGCCATGCGTGCACCGAATTAGAGCGGCCAGAGAAGCTGCCTAAAAACCTTACACGGAATGTTCCACTCGGCACGCTCACCCCCTTTGGCAAAAAGAAGTCGATGATATGAATCTCAAGTTCAGCCATAAAATCTTGTTAGCCGCGTCAGGCGTCGTGGTTCTAGCCTTCGCGTTGTTTACCCTTTACAACGATTATCTGCAGCGCAGCACCATCAAGCAGAACCTGGAGTCGTCCATCCAGCAATCCGGCGAGCTCACCGCCAGCAGCGTCCAGAACTGGCTCAGTGGCCGAATATTGGTGCTCGAAAGTCTCACCCAAAACATCGCCCACCAAGGCAATGGCGCTGATCTACCGGGCTTGGTTGATCAATCCGCGTTCACCTCGAACTTTCAGTTCACTTATGTGGGCCAGACCAACGGTGTGTTCACGCAACGTCCGGACGCAAAGATGCCCGATGGTTATGACCCACGTCAGCGTCCCTGGTACAAGCAAGCAGTAGCTGCAGACAAGCCCATGCTTACGCCTCCGTACATGGCCGCAGTGGGTGGGCAGATCGTGACCATCGCAATGCCGGTGAAAAAGAACGGGGAACTGCTCGGCGTAGTCGGCGGTGACCTGAGCCTGCAGACCTTGGTCAAGATCATCAACTCGGTGGACTTCGGCGGTATTGGCCATGCGTTCCTGGTCAGCGGCGACGGCCAGGTCATCGTCAGTCCTGAGGAAGACCAGGTGATGAAAAACCTCAAGGACATTTACCCTGGCAGTCAGTTAAAAATCGAGAGGCTCAATCAAGACGTCGTTCTGAATGGCCAGGACCGCATTCTTTCATTCACCCCTATCAGTGGCTTGCCTGGCGCAGATTGGTACATCGGTCTGTCAATTGATAAGGACAAAGCTTACGCGCCGCTGGGCAAGTTCCGTACTTCAGCACTGATCGCCATGCTGATCGCCGTAGTCGCGATCGCTGTACTCCTGAGCTTGCTGATTCAAGTGCTACTGCGGCCCCTCACCACCATGGGCGTGGCCATGCAGGATATTGCTCAGGGCGAGGGTGACCTGACCCGCCGCCTGGCTGTCACCAGCAGGGACGAGTTCGGTGAGGTTGGTAGCGCGTTCAACCAATTCGTGGAGCGCATCCACGCTTCGATTTCAGAGGTGTCCTCGGCTACCCGCCAGGTGCATGACTTGTCCCAACGTGTGATGGCCTCGTCGAATGCTTCTATCATTGGTTCGGACGAGCAGAGCGCGCGCACCAACAGTGTGGCTGCAGCGATCAACGAGCTGGGCGCCGCCACCCAAGAGATCGCTCGTAACGCTGCCGATGCTTCACAGCACGCCAGCGGTGCCAGTGAGCAGGCCGACGATGGGCGCAAAGTGGTCGAGCAGACCATCCTCGCGATGTCGGCGCTGTCGCAGAAGATCAGCCTGTCCTGCACCCAGATCGAAACCCTGAACGCCAGCACCGACAACATCGGTCACATTCTTGATGTGATCAAAGGCATCTCCCAGCAAACCAACCTGCTGGCGCTCAATGCGGCCATCGAAGCGGCACGCGCTGGTGAGGCCGGTCGCGGTTTTGCGGTGGTCGCCGACGAGGTGCGCAACCTGGCTCACCGCACCCAGGAGTCGGCAGAAGAGATCCACAAAATGATCACTTCGCTGCAAGTGGGCTCGCGTGAAGCGGTCACCACCATGAATGCCAGCCAGGCCTCCAGCGAAGAAAGCGTAGAGGTCGCAAACCAGGCCGGTGAGCGATTGGTCAGCGTGACACAGCGGATCGTGGAGATCGACGGCATGAACCAGTCCGTCGCGGCAGCGACTGAAGAACAGACCGCCGTGGTGGAAACCCTCAACGTGGATATCAACCAGATAAACCTGCTGAACCAGCAAGGCGTAGCCAATCTTAACGAAACACTGAAAGATTGCGACGCGCTGTCTCAACAGGCCAATCGATTGAAGCAACTGGTCGATAGTTTCAAAATCTGACCCGCTGAGCGGCAGGAGCGAGTCACTTTGCTCCTGCCGCTCAGCCAAGCATGCGGCGGACATTGTCCAAGGCGCTATCGGCGAAGCCCTGCACAAACCGTCTAAACCCTGCGTTTGCGTCATCTGTGGGTTCCGCGATAATCGTCCATGTCACTTTGGAGCACTGCGCTCCAATCGATTGCACCTGGATCGCGGCCCATAACCTGGCCACGCCCAGCGTGTTATAGATCGTGGTCCAGGTCATGTGCATGGCTTGCTCGTCCCGGCTATTGAGTTGCTCCACGACGCAGTTGCCATCGCGGAAAAACTTCGTACGCAAGGCACCCACACCTGTGCCGGTCATGTCGATGTGCGTCAGGTCGGGAATGAACACATCGAAGCCTGCGAATTGACCCACCATGCTCCACAGGCGCGTGGCATGGCAGTCGACCACGACAGACGCCACTATCGGCAGGCCGTTCGGGTTTCGAATTAACGTATCGGGTTGCAGCGGTTTCATGAAGTTGTCCTGAGGCGTTCAAAGAAAGCCAATGGTCTTGAGGTAGTCGCAACCTTTGCTCAACAGCGGCGGATCTTTTTCAGGATAATGTGCGCCCATCTGCCGGACCCCCTGCCACGCGTTTTCGTGGCGAATCCTCGACGTGTCGCCGATATCTTCGTCCAGGCGACCGAGATAGAAACCAAGCACGCCAAACAGAGCGTTGTCCCGGCTGACCGTTCGTAGCGCCTGTTGCCACCGCGCGATGCTCACCCGCCTGAAGCGGTGACCGGCTCGGCTGAACGCATCCAGATAGCGGGCCCAGCTCAAAGGTTGTGGGTTGTGCAGGTTGAACACACTGCTGTCGGCTTGAAAGCGGACACAGTGGAACGCGATGAAACGAGCCAGAAAGTCCACCGGCATCAGGTCGAAGTTCAATGCCAGTCGCGGCAGCAGACCCAGTTGCAATGATCCTTTGAGCATCAGCATCAGACGATTTTTCTGAGGCTGGCAGACGCCCGTCACGCTGTTGAAGCTGACATTGCCCGGGCGAAGGATGTTCACCCAGGCCCCGTGTTCCACCGCACGTCCCAATTGCCGTTCAGCGACCCACTTGGACAGGTTGTAGCCATTCTTGATGTACAGCGGCAGCGTGGTTGCGGCGTGTGCTTCGAGAACATAGCCCTGGGTGTCGAGGCTGCTTGCTGCGGACAGCGTCGAGATGAAGTTGAAGACCTTCTTGCAGTGTGTCTCACACAGGCGCAGGCATTCGAGCAGGGGGTCGACGTTGTCCCTGGCCAGTGACGCGTAGTCCATCACGTGATTGACCTGCGCTGCGTTGTGGATCAGCACGCCAAAGTCTTTGGCAAGCGTGTCATAAACATCGCTGGCCAAACCCAAGCGAGGCAGGCTGATATCGGCGGTGAATACCTGCACCCTGCCCAGGTCCAGATGCTCCAGGCGATACTCGCGCAGCGCCTGGGTAAAGCGCGCCATCGCCGAGTGCCCGGGTTTGGCACGTACCAGACATGCCACCTGGGTCGCGCCACCGATGAGCAACGCCTCGACGATATGGACGCCGATAAAACTGTTGGCTCCCGTCACGATCACCCTGTGCGTATCGCCTGCGCGCTCATTCGGCAGCGTCTCGTACACCCACTCTCTTTGAGCATCACAAGCGGCCTGGCTGAAGCGCGTATCGGGCCGTTCGCCGTCTTCCACCAAGGTCGCCAGGGTGCGAATTGTCGGCGCCTCAATGAAGTGGCTTAGCGCGAAACTTCGGCCGAATTGCTCGCGAACACGCAGCAAAAGGGTAGATAGCAAAATCGAATGGCCGCCGAGATCGAAGAAGCTTTCATCGATGGATATTTTTGCTACGGGCAGCGCCAGCACTTCGCTCCACAAACGGGTTAACCGGACGTGAAGCGGCGTTTGTGCAGCGCAGCAGTCAGCCTGCGCGATAGGCGAGAGCGGCAGTGCCATCAACGCCCCGCGATCGATTTTGCCGTTGCTGGAACACGGCATGCAGGGCAAAACATCCCAGAGTCCGGGCCTCATATAGGCCGGCAGCCACTGCCGCGCGTGTTGCTGCAGGGCTGCCAGGGTGGCCCCCGGTTCAGGTTGGGCGACATAGCCGCGAATCCTGCGTTCTCGGTCGATCACCACCGCCACCTGGCGATACAATCGACTTTCACGCAAGCGCTGTTCAATTTCCTGAGGCTCAACCCGAAACCCTCGGATCTTCACCTGATCATCACGCCGCCCCCCCAGTACGATCCCGTCGGCGGTCCACTTTGCCAGGTCGCCACTGCGGTATGCCCGCAGGAACTGGCCGCCTGGCAGGGCCAGTTCCACGAACGCAGGGGTGGCCTGTCGTGGAGCGTTCACATACCCAAGGCTCACCCCCGGCCCGACGATATAAACCTCACCCATCACCTCTTCGTCCACCGGCTGCAAGTCGTCATCGAGAATCAGCACTTGGCTGTTGGCGATGGGGTGGCCGAGGTTGCGGTTGCTATCGCCGGGACTCAGGGTCCGATGGGTGACCAATACCGTGGCCTCCGTGGGCCCATAGAGGTTGTGAAAGGGGCACTGCTTTGCCAAGCGTTCGATTACATGGGGCTCGCAGACATCACCGCCGGTCAGCAGGTGCTTCAGGCCCAGCGGTTGTCCTGGTGGCAGAATGCTCAGCAGGGCCGGCGGTAGAAACGCATGGGTGACGCGCTGCCGGTGGAGCAGGCCGAGCAGTTGCCGAGGGTCTTGTCGTTGCGCTGCATCAGGGATGATCAATTCCGCGCCGGCTATCAGTGCGGGAAAAATGTCGACCAGCGACGAGTCAAAGCTCAACGGTGAAAATTGCAGGACGCGGCTCTGTTCATCCATGTCCATACAGGACCTGAACCAGGCCGCAAAATGTGCCAGGTTAGCCTGGCTCAGCAACACCCCTTTGGGTTGGCCGGTGGTACCCGAGGTGTAGAGCGTCATGCAGGGTGCATCAGCTGCGGGGCGGTGGCGCATCAGTGGGCGTGTCACGTCGGCGCCGCGCGGATCAGCGCTGCGAACATCCAGGGCAATGAAACGCTCGCGCAAGGAATGCTGACCGGCGTCAAGCAATACCCGCGCATCTGCGTGTTCAAGCATGACCCGATGACGCTGAGGAGGGTGGTCCGGGGCTAGCGGCAGATACACCGCTGCGCAGCCCAGCACTGCAAGAATACTGGCGTACAACTCGGTCGATTTTTCCAGGCATACGCCGACCACCGTTGGTGTCTGCGCAGTCTCCAGCAACGGTTGCAGCCGCTGCTGGATCGCCATGGCGTGAAGCTGCAATTGGCGATAAAGCACTTGGTTGCCGGCAATGTTCAGCGCCGGTCGGTCGGCGAAGGTCTGGAAGCTGGCCTGCAAGCGTTCTATCACGGGTGCCTGGGCTTCCTGCATGACAGCAGGGTTTGCAGTGCGGTTGAAGCGATGCACGAACGCCAGCGCGTCAAGCTCGCCCAAACCCTGCTCGGGCCATTCATTGGCGGCGGCGCTCATGCAGAAATATTCAGGATCCCGTGAGAATCCGCTGACGTGCAGTGCGACCCATTCCACCAGCGCATGCGTGACCTGCCGGCACAGGCGTTGGCCATTGCCACTGCGCTCGTCGGCGATATCCAGTACTGCTAATAACTGCCGCCCAGGCCCATACGCACGCAGTTGCAGCGCGGGCAGCCCACAGTCGGTTACCGGGCCAACACCCAGGCGCAGGCTTAATCGTGGAATGGGACCGATGTGATCCAGAGCTCCTTGGTTACCGTCATCGATCCACAGGTCGATGCCCTCGTCATCCGAGGCATGTCCATACTGTTCCAGCTCCTGCCTGATGGCGCCCAAGGCGCTGCTGGCGCCGTCAAATCCGATGGTCAGTCGCCGCATGTCGCCCTCCGGGACACTGGCAGGTAATCGTCCAGCGCTTGCGCCACGCTGGGCGTTTGCAGCAAGCCGCTGTGTTGCAGGAAGCTGAGGATATTGCCCATCAATGGGTGCTGCCGGGTGATGGGAAAGGCCAGCGCCGCGACTTCATCGCGTAATGCATTGCGCAGGCTGGCACTGATGTCGAGGTGTTCGATCAAGTGCTGGTCGAAGCTTTTTTGCAGATCGTTCGTCAGGTACTGAGCCAGGAAAATGGGCAGCACCCTGGCAATGCTATCGCGGTCGTCGCGGCTCGCGGCTTGCCAGTACAAACGTACGAGCCGTGTCCAGAACTGTGCATGGCGGCCTTCATCAAACAGGTGGTCGGCCATCAAGCCACGGATGGACGCCTTGACGCTGGTGTCCTTGGAAAATGCAGCCACATCGTGGGTCACCGTGTTTTCGGCGATGGCCACGCCAATCAGCGCGATCGCATCCCGCAAGCGTTCTGGCGCCTGTGCCTGTGCCGCCGGCAGCGCACGGCTCAGTTCGATTTCCCGCGGCGGTTCCAACGGTTGTATGCCGGTCATGTCGACGGTTTGCTGCAGCAAATCCAGCGCAACCAGTGCGTGGTAGTCCTCGTCCACGACGACGGTCATCGCGTCAATGCGGCAGGCAAGCGGGAAGGGTACCAAGAACTGATTCTTGGCAATGCTGCGCGCGGTCTTGTCGACGATCTCGGTCTCGAATATCACCACGTCATTGATGAATTTGTAGAAGCTTTGCACCAGCACGAAGTCGCGCCACTGCGGACAGTGTTCGAGGAATGTTCCACAGAGCACCAAGGGCTGGCGACACAACGGGTAGATCAGCTTGTCATCGTCCTCCAGCAAGCGACGAGGACGTGTGCGGACGGTTGCGCGGCGCTCCCAGTCATTGGCAATGGTTTGGTAGTCGGCGGCGTTCATGGGTGCACCGCTTGCAGCGAGGTTCGAACCTCATCCCAGAACCTGATACGCCCTTGCACAGCAGAGAGGGCGGCATCGTTGGCCTCTTGCGGGTACGCCGGGTCTGCGCTGGCGAGGCGCTGCAGAAGCTGTTCGGCTGCTGGCCCATGATCCTGGGCGTCCAATTCTATGTGCCGCTTGAGGTAGGCACACAAGGTTGGCGCCTGGCGACGGACCCGTTCGTCGGCGTCCAGGAGGCGCGTGAACATCGCCGGGATGACATGCTCGCGACTGTGCAGGAAGGCCGCCGCCACACAATGGGTCGGCGCGTTTAGCGCAAGGTGCAAGGTGCTGTTGACGAAGCGGGCCACGCCGGGAAGCACCTCGATCTCGCGTAAGGCGGCAGTTGCTTCCACGCCTTGGCGTTGTAGCGCCACAAAGCGGTTGATAGGCAAGGTACTGGCGCCCACTTCAGACATGGCCTCCAGGTACAATTCGAAGTGGCTGCAATAGCCCTGCTCCGGATGCAGGTCTGATTCCTCAGCCAGCACGAGCTCGTTGATCAGGCGTGCTGCCTGCGGGTCGGCAGGTGGCAGCCAAGGCAGACGAGTGCAGGTCAGGTCCCGTTGCAGGCGTTTGGCCAGGGTCATGAAATCCCAGACGGCAAATACATGGCTCTCCATAAAAAGTTGTAACTTGCGCAGGGAAGTTATTTCTGGGAATAACGGATGACTGCATAAATGCAGTTTTGCTGTTTCAAGTAACAGTTGATGCATGGTTGGTGCCTATAAGTTGTTGCGTCTGCTGTGAAGACAGCGATAAGTGTTTGTCGGCAAGAAGTAAGTAGGTGTCTACCAGCCGCTGGCGCGCAGGGGCGATCCCTGAAACGACTGCAGCGTCGAGTGAAGTGCCTGGTTCAGGAGTGAACAATAATAAGCGGGTTAAACACTTTGGCGAGCATACAAATGTGTTAGAAGTTTTTCTAAATAATATGAGCTGTAAGTTAGTTTATTTATTGGCCGTGGGAAGTTTCCCCGCGCGGGGTGCTGGTAATTAGCCAGGCCGCCCCGCAACTAGCAGAGCTGCGTGTCTTATTGCATGCGTTTATTGTCGCCGACGTCCAACCCACTGAGGTACGCCGTGATTACCTCCATGCCCCGCATCAAGTGATTACGCAGCGTCAGGATGCTTTGCGCGGTTTTCTTCTGTGCCACCAGGTTCAGCAGTTCGCGGTGGTCTTCCTGGGATGTCTCACCCAGGCCCATGGCTTCAAGGTTGTAACGCAGGAAACGTTCTTCCTCGTTCAAACCGTGCTCCACCAATTTGAGCAGCCGCTGGTTCGGGGCCTTGCCATACAGCGCCATGTGGAACAGCCGGTTGAGACGACCAATCTCGCTGTAGTTTTTTTCCTGCTCCAGAGCGTCGATGATGGCGTCCGCCTCGACGATATCCGCCTCGGTCAGTAAAGGTATCGACAGGCGCAGCGCTTCAGATTCCAGCAGCATCCGCAGTTCATAGGTTTCGGCCGAGTTATCCTCGATCAGGGGTGCAACGACGGCACCCTTGTGCGTTACCACATGCAGCAGTGACTGGGCTTCCAGCTGACGCAAGGCTTCACGCACCGGCATCCGACTGACCCCGAACAAGCTGGCCAACTCCTGTTGGCGCATGGCGGTACCGCAGGGCAACCGACCATCCAGGATGGCGTTGCGCAAGGTTTCTTCAATCACGGAGCGAGCGAGATGCGCGGGAATAGGTCCGCTGATCTTGATGCTGTTCAAAGGGGTCGGCTTATGCATCGCGGTTACGCTACGCTCCTTATTAGAATGGTGGGGTGGCTAATTGGATCCAATGCACACTAGAGGCTGCCCATAAGCTTGTCAAACTCGCACAGTTTCGGCTTGTAAGCGCATCAACATGGCATTCCGAGCACCCACAGCCGGGCTTTATCAAGTCTTACGCAGCCACGTTCAACTTGCCTGCTGTCGAGCGAGTCGTTGCGACAACACCCCAATACTTGGCGGGCGCAGTATCAGCCCTGGACGTCCAGCGGCGGGGAGTTACGCCAGAACATTTCCCGTCTATCGTTATTCGTTAACGGTATTTAAATTGCCGTTCTTATATCTATAAAGTCAACTTCCTGTCTGACCGGGAGTGACCTCATGTCCGCCACCTCTACTGCTCCAACAGCGACCGCCATTACCCAAGCCTTTGATATTCATCCATTGCCCGGCGGTGTCGGCGCAGAAATTATTGGCCTGGATTTGTCGCAACCGGTCAACGACGAGGATTTCGCACGCATTCACCGTGCGCATCTGGAGCATCACGTCGTGGTGTTCCGAGACCAACGCATCACCCCCGAGCAACAGATTGCCTTCAGCCGCCGCTTCGGCGTGCTGCAGATCCACGTGCTCAAACAGTTTCTGTTGGCCCACCATCCGGAAATCCTGATCGTTTCCAACATCATTGAAAATGGTCAATCCATTGGGCTGGGTGATGCGGGCAAGTTCTGGCATTCGGACCTGTCCTATAAAGAGCTACCAAGCCTGGGCTCGATGCTGCACGCCCAGGAACTGCCCAGCGAAGGCGGCGATACCTTGTTTGCCGATATGCACAAAGCCTGGGACCAACTGCCCGAGCACCTGCGCAAAGCTGTTGAGGGCCGCAGCGCCGCACATTCCTACACCGCGCGTTACAGCGAAACCAAATTCGAAGGCAACTGGCGGCCCACGTTGACCCCCGAGCAGCTTGCCCAGGTCGCTGAAGTGGTGCATCCCATCGTGCGCACCCACCCGGAAAGCGGCCGCAAGGCGCTGTTTGTCAGTGAGGGCTTCACCACCCGCATCGTCGGCCTGCCGGAAGACGAAAGCCGCGATCTATTGGCCCAGCTCTACGCCCACAGCGTGCTGCCACACAACCTCTACCGCCACCACTGGCAGCCCCACGACCTGGTGTTCTGGGACAACCGCTCGCTGATCCACCTGGCTGCCGGCTGCCCGAGCCATCTGCGCCGCAAGCTGTACCGCACCACCATCCAGGGCGACGCGCCTTTCTGATTCGGAGCATGACCATGTCCAGGAAAATCCCATTTGCACGGCTGGCCGCGACCGTCGGCCTGGGTCTGAGCCTGCTGGCCGGCAGCCTTGTTGCGCCAGCGGCCGCGCAGGCAGAAGGCGAGATTCGCATCGCCGAACAGTTCGGCATCGTCTACCTGCTCCTCAATGTCGTGCGCGACCAGCACCTGATCGAGAAGTACGGCAAGCAGGCGGGCATTGACATCAAGGTCGACTGGACCCAGCTGTCCGGCGGCGCAGCCGTCAATGACGCATTGCTTTCAGGTTCCATCGACATCGCCGGTGCCGGCGTCGGGCCGCTGTTGACCATCTGGGACCGCACTTATGGCAAGCAGAACGTCAAGGCCGTGGCATCACTGGGCAACTTCCCGTACTACCTGGTGAGCAACAATCCCAAGGTCAAGACCATCGCCGATTTCACCGAGAACGATCGCATCGCGGTACCGGCGGTGGGCGTGTCTGTGCAATCGCGCTTTCTGCAATACGCCGCGGCCAAGCAGTGGGGCGACGCCGCATTCAATCGCCTCGACAAGTACACCATTGCCGTCCCGCATCCGGATGCCACTGCCGCCCTGATCGCCGGCGGCACCGAGCTGACCGGGCACTTTTCCAACCCGCCATTCCAGGATCAGGCGCTGAGCAACCCGAACGTGCACGTGGTGCTCAACACCTACGATCTGCTCGGCCCCAACTCTCCGACGGTGCTGTTCGCCACCGAGAAGTTCCGCAACGACAACCCTAAGACCTACGCCGCATTCGTCGACGCGTTGACCGAAGCGGCGCAGTTCGTCCAAAACGACAAGGGCGCTGCGGCCGACACGTATATCCGCGTGACCAAGGCCAGGATCGACCGCGCCGAACTGCTGAAAATCATCGACAACCCGCAGTTCGAATTCAGCATCACGCCAAAAAACACCTACCCGCTGGCGGAGTTCCTCCACCGCGTTGGCGCCATCAAGCACAAACCTGAATCCTGGAAGGACTACTTCTTCCAGGACGCCAAGCCCCTGCAAGGAAGTTGACATGAACGCACCCTTGCAAGGCCACACGGCCAGCAACCTGCACACCGCCGCGCCGTTGCTGGCGGTGGATAACGTCAGCCTGGAGTACCGCACCCCCGAGCGCGTGGTGCGGGCCACGCACCAGGTGAGTTTCGAGATCGACCCGGCCGACCGCTACGTACTGCTCGGCCCATCGGGCTGCGGCAAATCCACCTTGCTCAAATCCATCGCCGGGTTTATCAAGCCGTGTGAAGGCGAGATCCGTCTGTTGGGGCAGAAGGTTGAGCAACCGGGCCCGGACCGCATCGTAGTGTTCCAGGAATTCGACCAGTTGCCGCCGTGGAAAACCGTCAAACAGAACGTGATGTTTCCGCTGTTGGCCTCGAAGACCTTAAAGCGTGTTGATGCCGAAGAACGCGCGCTGCATTACCTCGACAAAGTCGGCCTCAGCGCTTTCGCCGACGCCTACCCGCACACGCTTTCCGGCGGCATGAAAGCCCGTGTGGCGATTGCCCGCGCGTTGGCCATGCAGCCGAAAATCCTGCTGATGGACGAACCCTTCGCCGCTCTCGACGCGCTGACCCGGCGCAAGATGCAGGAAGAACTGCTGCTGCTCTGGGAAGAGGTGCGTTTTACCCTGTTGTTCGTCACCCACTCCATCGAAGAGGCGCTGGTGGTGGGCAATCGTATCCTGCTGTTGTCGCCCCATCCCGGACGGGTGCGCGCGGAAATCCACAGCCATCAATACGACCTGCACAGCCTCGGCGGCGTGGCGTTCCAGGCGTCGGCGCGGCGGATTCACCGCCTGTTGTTCGATGAAGCACCCCAGGCCGAACGTGAGTTGGGTTTTGCCGACATCCGCATCGCTTATTGAAGGGCCGACTCATGCGCCAGGAATACGAAATCACCCTCGAGCCGCTGCTCAGCGTTCCCGTGGAACGCGCGCTCCCGCTGCGCCAGCGCCTGTGGCAACAAGGCTGGCTGCGCAAGGGCCTGATCCTGATCGTGCTCGCGATCCTCTGGGAAGCCATCGCGCGCTACCAGAACAATGACTTGTTGCTGCCCAGTTTTCTCCAGACCGCTCACGCCCTTTACGACGGCTTACTCAGCGGCGAACTGTTGAGCAAGGTGAGCATTTCGCTGGTCGTGCTGATCAAGGGCTACCTGATCGGCATCGTGCTGGCGTTTGCCCTGACCACCCTGGCGGTGTCGACGCAATTGGGCCGCGACCTGCTCAGCACCCTGACCTCGATGTTCAACCCCCTGCCGGCCATCGCGCTGTTGCCGCTGGCGCTGTTGTGGTTTGGCCTGGGGCAGAACAGCCTGATCTTCGTGCTGGTGCATTCGGTGCTCTGGGCATTGGCGCTCAATACCTATTCGGGGTTCCTCGGCGTGTCCGAAACCCTGCGCATGGCTGGCCGCAACTATGGCCTCAAGGGCATGCGTTTCGTGCTGTTCATCCTGATTCCGGCGGCGCTGCCGTCGATCCTCGCCGGCCTCAAAATCGGCTGGGCCTTTGCCTGGCGCACACTGATCGCCGCCGAGCTGGTGTTCGGCGCCACCAGCGGCAAGGGTGGCCTGGGGTGGTACATTTTCCAGAACCGCAACGAGCTGTACACCGACAAAGTGTTCGCCGGGTTGGCCGTGGTGATCCTGATCGGCCTGCTGGTGGAGAACCTGGTGTTTGACACGTTCGAGCGGCTGACCGTGAAACGCTGGGGCATGCAGCGCTGAATACGCTACGATTGCGCCGAGTTCACTCCCCACTGAACACGAGTGCCTGGCATGCAACTACCGGACATGAACCTGCTGGTCGCCCTCGACGCCTTGCTGGATGAGGGCAGCGTGGTCGGCGCGGCGCGCCGCATGAACCTTAGCCCGGCGGCCATGAGCCGCACCCTAACGCGCATTCGCGAAGCCGTGGGCGATCCGATCCTGGTGCGCGCCGGTCGCGGCCTGGTGCCGACGCCCAAGGCGCTGCAGTTGCAGGGCCAGGTGCGCAACGTGGTGGAGCAGGCAGCGTTGCTGTTTCGCTCGGCGGATCAAGTGGACCTGAGCACGTTGCGTCGCCGCTTCAGCGTGCGCGCCAATGACTTTTTTATCGGCGTGTATGGCGGTCGCCTGTTCGACACCATGGAGCGCATGGCGCCGTTGTGCGAGCTGTGCTTCGTGCCCGAAGGCGACACCGACGATGAAGCCCTGCGTGAAGGGCGACTGGATTTGCGGGTGAGCAACACTATGCCGGCAAGCCCCGAGGTGAAGGTGCAGAATCTGTTTTCCACCACCTTCGTCGGCCTGGCGCGGGAAGACCATCCGCTGTTCGACGAAGAAATCACCGCCGCTCGTTTCGCCAGCTATTCCCACATCAGCATCTCGCGGCGCGGCATTGCGCGCGGGCCGATCGACACCGCGCTGAACGCCCAGGGCCTGGAGCGCCGCGTGGCGCTGATCGCCCCAGGCTTTCACGGCGCGATGTTCATGCTGCCCGATTCCGACCTGCTCCTGCCGGTGCCCAAGGAAGCGCTCCTGAGCGCCAACCGCCTCAAATTGCCGTTGCGCGCGTTTGCTTTGCCGATCTCCTTGCCGACGCTGGTATTGGCCCAATCCTGGCATCCGCGTTTCGACAAAGACCCCGCCCATAGATGGCTGCGGGAAACCATGCGCGAGAGTTGCCACGCCACTTGGCTGGAAGCGCAACCGGCTTAAAGTGAAAATACGGTCTATGTGGGAGCTGGCTTGCCTGCGATAGCGGTGGGCCAAATAACCAATCTGTATCAGACAGTCCGCCATCGCACTGGGCATCTACACACTTTTGTAGTGAGCGGGCTTGTCCCGCGCTGGGCTGAAGCGGCCCCAAACCAGGCGAATTGCGTTTATCTGAAACTGCGCGGTGTCTTTATTGGGGCGGCTTCGCCACCCAGCGCGGGACAAGCCCGCTCACTACAGGGAGATTTTCAGCCTTTGAAAGCTGTGTAGATACCCGTGCTGCGACAGCGGTGGGCCAAATAACCAATCTGTATCAGACAGTCCGCCATCGCAGGCAAGCCAGCTTCCACAGGAATCAGTACTGGATTTTAGAATTGCGTCTGGCGCACTTATAACCTGCCGACAAGTAACTTTTTGGCATGGATGTACCTGATTAAACTGCTCGGGTATTGATCATTCCGAGTGACCTGTTCATGACTTCCCTCGCTGCTCCCGCCCTTGAGGCCGCAGCCAAGCCCGTCGCCATCACGCCTCCCGTCTTCGGCCCGCGCATCATCATCGGCCTGGTTGGCGTGTTGTTGGCAGTGCTGGTTTCGGGCCTCAACGAGATGGTCACCAAGGTCGCGCTCGCGGATATTCGCGGTGCGCTGTCCATCGGTTTTGATGAAGGCACCTGGCTGGTTGCGGCCTACACCGCCACCTCGGTGTCCGCCATGGCCTTCGCGCCCTGGTGTTCGGTGACGTTCTCCCTGCGCCGCTTCACCCTGTGCGCCATCGGCCTGTTCACGCTGCTTGGCATTCTCTGCCCGTTCGCGCCGAACTATGAAAGCCTGCTGGTGTTGCGCACCGTGCAAGGCCTGGCCGGTGGCGCGTTGCCGCCGATGCTGATGACCGTCGCGTTGCGTTTCCTGCCGGCCAGCGTCAAGCTTTACGGCCTGGCCGGCTATGCACTCACCGCCACCTTCGGCCCAAGCCTGGGCACGCCGTTGGCGGCGCTGTGGACAGAATATGTCGGCTGGCAGTGGGCGTTCTGGCAAATCGTCGCGCCGTGTCTGCTGGCGATGGCCGCCGTGGCCTACGGGGTGCCGCAGGACCCGCTGCGCCTGGAGCGCTTCAAGCAGTTCAACTGGCGCGGCCTGCTGCTGGGCTTTCCGGCGATCTGCATGCTGGTGATCGGCATCCTGCAAGGCAATCGCCTGGACTGGTTCGAATCGGGGCTGATCACCTGTCTGCTGTTGGGCGGCAGCGCGTTGCTGGTGCTGTTCATGCTCAATGAATGGTCGCATCCGATGCCGTTTTTCAAGCTGCAGATGCTCGGCCTGCGCAACCTCTCGTTTGCCTTGATTGTGCTGGCGGGCGTGCTGATGGTGCTGACTTCGGTGATCATCATCCCGTCCAGTTTTCTGGCTCAGGTGCAGGGTTATCGGCCGCTGCAAACCGCGCCAGTGATGTTGCTGATGGCGCTGCCGCAGTTGATCGCGCTGCCGCTGGTGGCAGCGCTGTGCAACCTGCGCTGGGTCGATTGCCGCTGGGTGCTGGGGATCGGGCTGGGCATGCTGGTGCTGTGTTGCGTGGGCAGTTCGCAGTTGACCTCGGCGTGGATTCGCGACGATTTCTACGGACTGTACCTGCTGCAGATTCTGGGGCAACCGATGGCCGTGCTGCCGCTGCTGATGCTGTCCACCGGCAGCATCCAGCCAATGGACGGCCCGTTCGCCTCGGCCTGGTTCAACACCGTCAAGGGCTTGGCCGCCGTGATCGCCACGGGCCTGCTCGATACCTTGACCACCCAACGCCTGCACTTCCACTCGACCATGTTGGTGGACCGCCTGGGCAACTCGCCCCTGGCCGACGGCGCCGCGCCGGGCTTGGCGCACCGTCTGCACGAGCAGGCCGTGGTGCTGACTTCTTCGGATCTCTACTACGTCATGGCCGCCGTCGCGGCGGCGTTGATCCTGCTGATTTTCTGGATGCCCACGCGGATCTTCCCGCCTCGCGCACCGACTTGATTGAAAGGACTGTTCATGAAACGCAAAGACAAAATTGCCGTCTCCGTTATCGCCGTACTGGCGGTTGGGGTAATCGTGTACCTGGCCGCGCCGGGTCTGCTGGGCAGCAAGCGCCAGACCACCAACGACGCGTTCGTCGCCGCTGACTTTACCCTGGTGGCGCCACGCGTGGCGGGCTTCATCAAGGACGTGCTGGTGGAGGACAACCAGCGCGTCAAGGCCGGCCAGTTGCTGGCGCTGATCGACGACCGCGATTTCCGTGCCGCCGCTCAAGCGGCTGACGCCGATACCCTGGTTGCCCAGGCCCAGCTGAAAAACGCTGCCGCCACCCTTGAACGCCAAAGCTCGGTGATCGCCCAGGCGCAGGCTACTGTCGCGGCGGATCGTGCCGAAGTGGCCTTCGCCGAACACGAACTGAACCGCTACAACCACCTCGCCGGTGTGGGCGCGGGCACCGTGCAGAACGCCCAGCAAGCCAAGACCCGCATCGACCAGGCCACCGCGCGCCTGGCCAATGCCACGGCGGTGCTGGCGGCCGAACGCAAGCAAGTGGAGATCCTCACCGCCCAGCGCGATGCCGCCGAAGGTGGGCTCAAGCGCGCCCAGGCCGCGCTGGAGCTGGCCAGCTATCAGCTGTCGTACACGCGCATCGTCGCCCCGGTGGACGGCATGGTCGGCGAGCGTGCGGTGCGGGTCGGCGCCTATGTGACGCCGGGCAGCAAGATCCTCGCCGTAGTGCCGCTGGAACAGGCCTACGTGGTGGCCAACTTCCAGGAAACCCAGCTCTCCCATATGCATGCCGGCCAGTCTGTGCAGGTGCGCGTCGACAGTCTGGACGGTGAGCTGCTCCACGGGCATCTGGAAAGCCTGGCGCCCGCCACCGGGGTAACCTTCGCTTCGATCAAACCGGATAACGCCACCGGCAACTTCACCAAGGTCGTGCAGCGCATTCCGGTAAAAATCGTCCTCGAACCCAACCAGCCGCTGACCGAGCGCCTGCGGGTCGGCATGTCGGTGGAAGCCAGCGTCGACACCCAGCCGATCGCGCAGCCGCGTGAGGTGGCCCAGCAATGAAACAGATGGCCTGGCTCACCTTGAGCCTCATCAGCCTGAGCGCCTGCACCGTAGGCCCGGATTTTCACAAAACCGACAGCCCACAACTGACGCAATGGAGCCAACCCCAGGGGCGCCAGGCGGCCAGCCGCGCCGTCAGCGACCCGTTGCAGGAGCGCTGGTGGGACGTGTTCCACGACGAACAACTCTCGGCCCTCACACGTCGCGCGCTCACCGATAACCTCGACTTGAAACTGGCCGGCGCCCGCCTGGAACAGAGCCGCGCCGTACGCCAGGTAACCACCGCCGAGCGCTACCCCGATGTCGACGCCACGGGGACCTACCAGCGCAAGCGCAACAGCGGCAAAGGCTTGAACGATCCGTCCGGTGAAAGCGGCCGTTCGGCGTTCACCCAGTGGGACACGGGCTTCTCGGCATCCTGGGAGCTGGACTTCTGGGGCCGCGTCAAACGCGAAACCGAAGCCGCCGACGCCACCCTGCACGTCGCCGAGAACGACCGCCGCGCGGTGCTGCTGTCAGTCTTGGCCGAGACCGCCCAGGACTACATCCAACTGCGCGGCGTACAGAACACTCGCGCCGTCACCGAGCAAAACCTCGACGTCGCCCGCCATAGCCTCAAACTTTCGCAACTGCGCCTGGCGGACGGCGTGGCGACGGATCTGGATGTTGCTGAAGCGGCCGCCCAGGTCGCCGCCATCGAAGCGCGCCTGCCGGACCTGCAGCAACGCCAGGATCAGTTGATCAACGCCCTCAGCCTGTTGATGGGCGAGCCGCCCCAGGCCTTGCATGCGCAGTTGTCCAAGGACGCCGCCGTGCCGCAAACCCAGCGCCAGGTTGCCATCGGCCTGCCCTCGGAACTGGCCGAGCGCCGCCCGGATATCCGCCAGGCCGAAGCCCGGCTGCACGCCGCCACTGCGAACATTGGCGTGGCCAAAGGTGACTTCTACCCGCGCATTACCCTGTCGGGCAATCTTGGCTCCCAGGCCATGCAACTCTCGGATCTCGGTTCCTGGGGCTCACGCGCCTTTGCTTTCGGCCCGCAGTTCAGCTTGCCGCTGTTCCACGGTGGACGACTGCAGGGCATGTTGAAGCTGCGTGAAGCCCAGCAACAGGAAGCGGCGCTGGCGTACCAGCAAACCGTGCTGCGTGCCTGGCATGAAATCGACGACCAGCTGACCCGCTACAACGCCAGTCAACTGCGCCGCGACAGCCTCGCCGAAGCCGTGCGCCAGAACCGGATTGCCCTGCGCACCGCGCAGCAGCAGTACGTGGAAGGCGTGGTGGATTTCGTTAACGTGCTCACCGTACAAAGCGCGCTGCTGGCCACGCAGGAACAGTGGGTGGAAAGCTCAACGGGCGTGTCCCTGGCGATGGTTGGGTTGTATAAGGCGCTTGGAGGAGGGTGGGAATCGGTGTATCCACTGCAAACCGCTGGACGCTGATCTGGATCGCTACGGCGAAGGGCGCACGGTGGTGTCGAGCCTGACCTACGGCGGGTAGGCAGCCGGTTGTAGGATGCGTCCTGATTGAGTCAGGCGGGAACCTTAAACGTCTCGCGAGCGTTAGCTTTCTGCTGACCCTCGCGAGATCTTGCCTATGTCTGTCGCAGAAAATCCCTATGCCACACCGCGCTCCCTCTTGAGCTGGATGCCGGCTCGCGAACCGCTTTTTCTGGTGGTCGCCCCGCGCAAATTCCTCGTCATGGTGCTGCTGACGCTGGGCGGATATTTCGTCTACTGGCTCCACCGGCATTGGACGCTGTATCAGCAAGCCAGCGGCAAGAGGTTGTGGCCCTGGGTTCGGGTGATGTTTCCGGCGTGCTACTTCTGTTCGCTGATCCTCAGCGTGATGCGCGAACTGGAGCAGGGTGAATCCACGTATCTCTGGTGGCCGCGTTGCCTGGCGACGGTAATCTTCCTGGGAGGGTGCTTGCCGTTCACCGTGCTGTGGCTATTGTCGCCCTTTGCCGCACTGGCTGTTGTCGCCTGCATCGCCGTGTTGCAGGTGGCGCTGGCGTTGCAGCTGCAATGTGCGATCAATCATTTGGAACGGGATCCCGAGGGAGAGGGAAACGCACGCCTGACGCGCGCCAATTGGCTTGGAATTGCGGGTGGGCTACTGGGATGGGGGTTGCTCGTTACGGGTGGGGTCTGGGGCGCCGGATAAGAGGCCCGCGTTTCAAGGGTTTTGCAAAAACACTACATACCCCTGAAACCACTCACTCCCGTGCAAATACGCCGGTGCCTCCCACGCCCCGCCCTGAATCAAACCGATCTTGAACGGCAACCCCAACCGATTCATCCGTGGCAGATACGCCGCGTAATCCGGGATGCTGTGGCGCCCCTGATAGGTCTGCACCACCACTTCATCCACCACGCCCTTGAGTTGGGCGATGGCGGCCGGGTCGGCGTTGCTGCTCCAGTCCATCAAGCCGGTGATGCTCAGGCGCAGGTCGCTGGGAAGGCGCTGGCGCAGGTCGCGAAGGAAGCCGGTGTATTCGTGCAGGTACTGGGTGCGGGCGTCGAAATCGATCTGAATGCCGACCACCGGGTTGCCCGCGTCGCGCCAGCGTTGCACCTGGCCGAACAATTGGCGGTAGACCTGCTCAGGCCAGTGCAGGGTGTGGGCGCGGTAGACGATCCAGATGTCGCCCTGGGTCAGGCGCGGCACGCTGATGCCTTGGGCGATCATCTGCACGCCACGCTGCGGGGCGCGGCGGGTGGAGTTGATCTGGCCTTGAAGGATGTACAAGGTCTTCGCCTGCTTGAGCACCGGCTGGGGCGTGACGCCACTCCACAGCCAGAAGGCGTCATAGTCACGGGCGTCGACGGCGCCGAAGGCCGGGCTTGCCAGCAACAGCAAGCCAAGCCACAGGTGCTTCACCAGTAGTACTGCAGCGATTTGCCCCACTGGGTGTCGGCGTGGCTGCTTTTGAGCTGACGGAACCAGGCTTTGCGCACCGCCGGCGCGACGTCCTGGCCGCCGCAGCTGTTGTAGCCGGAAGGTGCATAGCAGTTGATGGCGCGAAACAGCGCGTAGGCCCTGTCATTCTTCGGCGCCTTGGCGTTACCGATCACCTGTTTGTAGCCGTCCAGGCGCGAGAACGTCTCACCCTTGAAGTCCGACGCGCTGCTGCCCAGGCTGCCGGCAGCGCGCGCCTGTTCCAACGGCATGCCGTCCAGGCCGTTGCGCAGGATGAACTCGCCCATGCAATTGAGGCCCTGTGGGTTTTTGGCATCGCCCTGCAAGGTTGCGGCGATTTGCGCGATGCTTGGGCAGGCATAGCCGGATTCGGCCTTGTCGCCGTTCCACTGGAACAGCTTCAACGTCTGGCTGGCGCTGTAGACGTAGCCCAGGCTGGTGCCGAGCTTGTCGTCCGGGGCTTGGGCCGGCAATGGCTTGAGGTCTTCGGCGAAGGTGGCGAACTGGCCGCGCAACAGGTCTTTGTAGAGCAGCACGAACTGCGCGGTCTGGCGCTCCATCGGGTCGCTCGCCTGGGCGATTTGCTGGCGCAGCAGCTCGGGGCCCGCCACGTTGCGCAGCAGTATATAGCGCACCTGCTTGGCGCTGATCGGTGAGTCGACGGCGAAGACCTTGGCCAGTTGGCCGCTGCGCTCATAGTTCATGGCCAGGGCCAGTTCCAACTGGTCGCGTTGCAGCGCCAGCTTGGCCAGTGGCAGCAGTTGCAGCCAGAGCGCTTCGGCACCTTTCCAGTCTTGCTTGGCTTCCAGGGCCAGGGCGCGCAGGGTCTGTTGGCTGAAGGCGAAATAGTCCAGGCTCGCCGGCACGCTCTGCGGCAAGTGTTTCAACGCGGCGTCCGGCTGATGTTCGGTATACAACGCATGCGTCGCCAGCAGGTAGTCGTACAGTTCCGGCGCGCCGGCGAACGCGGCTTTTTGCTTCTCCAAGTCGGCGCGGGAAAGGGCGGGTTGGTTGCCACCGCGCATCACCATCAAGTCGCTGACGAACTGGAGCATTGGCGTGGTGACCGTCTCATGATTGACCATCAACAGCTTGAGGTCGGCTTCCTCCACCAGTTCATCCACCGACACATTGCGCTGCGCCTCGCTCGCCTGGGTCATCGCCCAGGCGTAGGCCTCGGCGAGTTGAGTCTGGTCACCGGCCAGCCAATACACGCGGCGCAACAGGCCGCGCGCGGAGGCCACGTAATCGCCTTGTGGATACTGTTTCAGGTAAGTGAGAAAGCCCTGTTCGGCATCGCTCAGCACCGCCTTGTCCACCTGTTCCAGGCGCGGCATGCCGTACTCGTCGAAGGCTTCAGCCTGGGCCTGGTTCAAGGAGGTGCGCGCGGTCATGTACAGCGCAGTCTGCTGCAGCCAAGGCAGTTCGCTCGTGCTGGCGGCGGCAAAGCCGCGTTCGGCGTAACCAAAGCGACCGCTGTAGAAGTCGGCGGCGGCTTGCAGGTAAGTGCGCAACCGTTGGCCTTCGCTGGACTGGATCTGCTGGGCGTCCGCCACTTGGCCCTCCCAAGAGCAGGCGGTAAGCAGCTTCAAGCGCGCCTTGACCAGCAACTCGCGTTCGGCCGCCGGTATATCGGCCTTGATCACCTGGCTGATAAACGCAGTGGCGCTGTCATCATCGTTGCTGCGGCAGCGGCTGCCCTCACCATTGAGGAACGCTTCGCCTGCGGTTTTGTGGTCGTCGCGCTTGATGCCCAAGGGTTGGAGCAACGTGTCGAGTTCAGCGGTGCGCGAATCATCCGGCGCGCTGTCGGGTTCATCGTCAGTCGCGCGCACAGGTGCCAGGCGATAGACCGGGAAGGGCACCGGGCCAAAGCCCTGGGCCAGGTCGTCTTCGCTCAAGGCATTGGGCGTCAGGGGCGCCGCATGTTTGTCCGCCAGCAACAGGCGCAGGTTCACGCGGCTGTCGTTGCCAGGGCTGAGGAAGGGTTGGTTGCTGCATGAGTCGAGACTGTCACGCGCGACCCGCCAATCGGGGTAGCACGAGTCATCGGAACTGGCCTGGGCGTGTTGGGAAATTCCTGCGAGCAGTGCCAGTGCCAGGGGTGACAGAAAACCGATGCGCATGACGAGTCCTTGAGCCTGAGTCCGTGGAGGGGCGCAATAATAGCGTGTTCCTACCGCCGCTTCGGAGAAGCCCTGCACAAATTGTCGAATTGTCGGTCTATGAAGGCGAATCAAGGGCTTTTGCCCTAGAGTGGCGATGTTTGCATTCAGGCATTCAAGGGTTGGGGAATCAAGGTGCGTCGGTCTGTGCTAGAGCGAAACGAAAAGGCTGGGACATTACCCGCACTCAACCGCCTCACTTGGGAAGGTGCCGGCTGGATCAGCCGCCTCTGGTGGGTACCGATCCTGGCACTGGCTATCGCCCTGCGTTTTTACAACCTGACGGCAGCGGCCATCTGGGGTGACGAAGGCTCCAGCCTGTTGCTCAGCGAATACGCGTTGGCCGATCTGTGGTTCCACGCGGCGCACGACGTGCACCCTCCGCTGTACTTTTTCCTGCTGCGCGGCTGGATCGAGCTGTTCGGCGACAGTCTCTGGTCGATTCGCGGCATGAGCGCCATTCCCGGCGTGATTGCCGTGGGGCTGGGCGTCTGGCTGACGCGGCAACTGTCCACCCGGCGTGCGGCGGTGCTGGCGGGGATCCTGCTGGCGCTGCTGCCGACGGCGGTGCGCTACAGCCAGGAAGTGCGCATGTATTCACTGCTGGCCGTGTGGTTGCTGGGCGCCACGCTGGCGCTGGTGTACTGGGTGCGACAACCCGAGCGCACACGTTATCTGGCGGCATATGTCGTGTTGATGAGCGCTGGTTTCTATACCCATTACTTCACCGCGCTGTGCGTGCTGGTGCATTGGAGCTACCTGGGTGTGCTGGGCCGTACGACGGCGCCTGACAGGCGCCTGATCACGCGCCTGATCACGCGCCCGGCATGGTGGGTGGCCAACGTCACGATTGTGCTGTTGTTCCTGCCGTGGCTACCGAACCTGCTGGACCTGGTGCAGCACGTCGAACAGCTCAAGGTGGGTGGCGACATCGGCTGGGAAGAGCCGGTCAACCTGTTCTCGCTGCCGTCGATGATCTGGCAGTTCATGCTGCAGGATGAAGGCATTGGGTTCTGGGCACCGTTATTCTGGCTGTTTCCATTGCTGCTGGTGGCTGTTGTCCTGACTGCCGCTTGGCGCGACCGCGACCGCCACCGTCCGGCCAGCCTGTTGGCGCTGTTTTTCCTGTTGCCGCTGTTGTCGGTGTACGGGGTATCTTTTATTTCCCCTGTGTTTATCGAGCGTTACCTGACGGTGTACGCCTTGGGCTTGCCGATCCTCGTGGCGATCGCCATCGACCGCCTGCCTTCGCGCTTTTCTCTGCTGGGGGCAGCGCTGTTTGTGCTGTTCGTTGGCGTGGAACTGGTCGGGTTGAAAAACAATTTTGCAGTGGATGAGCATGACCAATTCAATGTGCCGGTGGAGTTCGTCAACCGCAATTACCAGGAAGGCGACCGCATCGTCCTCAGCGACATGATGTGGTACTTGAGCTACGTGTATTACGACCAGACCGACGCTCAATTGCAGCTGTATACCCCGCCCAAACCCGACGGCACGCCAACCCGGCCCAACGCCTATGGCTTCGGCACCCTGGTGGACCAGGACGGCGGCCGCATCTACCTCGACCACCTGTCGGCGCTGCCCGCCGACACCCGCCGCGTGTGGCTGATCAGCAGCGTCGAGGCGCCAGATGAATTCGCCCCATTGCCGCAGGGCTGGCGCGAACTCAGTCGCCAGGAGGGCGGCGGCGCCAGGGCGCGATTGTTTGTGTTGTGCAATGTTGCGTCGGCGCAACCCGAGGGCTGCCGCTAGACTGGAATAATTCTTTTCGCTCAGGAGCCCATTATGGAATCGCCCATGCATAGTCTGCCGTCATTGTTCAAACAGCTTGGGCTACCGGATGACCCGGTGAGCATCGAGAAATTCGTGACGGTTCACTCGCCGCTCAAGCCGGAATTGAAACTGGCGGATGCGTTCTTCTGGACAGACAGCCAGAGGGCGTTTTTGCGCGAGGAGATTTTGGACGATGCGGATTGGGCGGTGGTGGTGGATGAGTTGAATTTGATGTTGCGGGGCGGGCGAGGGGTTTGAAGATGAATGGCGCCCATGGTGGGCCGGTTGCCGTGCTCAATCACAATCGTGTGATGGGCTATATGGTGCCTGCCCACGTATTTGAAGCGATGATGGAACGTCTGGATGATTTGGAATTGGCGGAACTTGTCCGCTCGCGCAGCCATGAGACGCCTGTACCGGTAAATCTGGATGACCTATAAGCTCGAATTCCTGCCATCCGCTCGCAAGGAGTGGACAAGCTTGGGCACACTGTACGCGAGCAGTTAAAAAAGAAACTGGTGGAGCGTCTTACGCTACCCCGCGTCCCCCCGGACGCCCTGCATGGGATGCCCGACTGTTACAAATCAAACTGAAGGCCTCTGGGTACCGCTTGGTTTATCAGGTTATTGATGCGCGAGTCGTGGTTTCGGTTGTTGCGGTAGGCAAGCGTGAGCGGAGCGATGTTTATGATCGCGCGAAAAAGCGTTGAGGCCGCAGAGTTGGGCACGGTTGGCGGTATTTGCATTGAGTGGCCAGGGGTGCAAAAAAATTAACAAAAGTGGGGGAAATTGAAAAAAACTTATGAGCGTTGAAAAAATCTGGGCTTTTAATCGCGTATGTGAATTTCTTTGAGGCTCCGCGATGTCTCTGGTTGGTTATGCCCATCTTCACCAATCGCTCGGGCTGAAAGCCATCGCGCCTGTGCGTGTTGCGATGATCAAAGCCTGTCACTCGGATTTCGATGATCGGTATTCGGCTTCGTGTTCCTGCACCCATTCATGGAGGGGAATGGTCGCCTGTCGCGCTTCCTGATCCACCAGACTTTATGTCATCACGGCGCACTGGAAAACGGCCTGTTGTTGCCGGTTTCGGTCGCCATGAAGCATGAAGAACAAGCTTACCTGCAAGCCTTGAAAACCTTCTCCCAACCAACGCGAGAATTCTGGAACATTACCTGGCTGGACGCCGACCACATGGCGTTCGACTTCATCGGCCACCCCTCGATCTACCGCTACTGGAACGCCACCCACTGCGTCGAATTCACCCTGCAAATGGCCCGCCGCGCGCTGGAAGTGGAGCTGCGCGAAGAGACCGAATTTCTCGACCGCTATGACCGGGTGATCAAGGCGGTAAACCAGCGCTTTGACGTGCGCGGCAGTGATCTGTCGAAGCTGGTGATGATGTGCCTGGATAACGAGGGCAAGGTGTCGAAGCATCGGCGCAAGCAGTTCCAGTACAGCGTGCCGGAGGAGGTGTTTGAGTTTATTGAGGAAGAGACCCTGAGGTTGATGGGGGAGTAAGAGGGCAATTCCGATATTCCGTGGAAAATATCGGAAACGTCCTATTTCTTTAGGGGAAACGGACGATAGCTGGCGCAGACGTCTTTTCTTATCAAAGGATTACCTCCTGTTGATAAGTGATACGACATGCAAAAGCTGATTCCACGCGGAAAATTACAGAGTCTTGACCCCTCGACGATTGAGCTTGTAAGTCCTTTTTTTGCGGCGTCAATTGTTGAGTCTCATCTTTCCTATACTTCCAATTTGCCTGGTTTGGCTGAACTCATCCGTGAGTGTGGTGTACGTTTGAGTTCGTGTGTAGCGTGGAATGAACGAAGTGGGATACTTGAAAAAATTAAAAAAGGAGAGTGGTTGCTTATCTCAGAGCGGGTAGGTGCTTTAAATGACGTGAAAGCCAGGCGATGTATCCCAGTAGGATTTTCTTCCGGGCAGCGTGATAGAGAGGAAGTGGTAGGGCCGGGCAAATGGGCATTTTTTAGCATTGATTATGATGGAGTGAAAAACACCGCAATTATAGCCGCCAACCGATTAGGCTCCATGGGTGATCAAGGCCGAGTATTTGGCTCTGACGGCAAAGATTTAGCAAACACGACCAGAACACTTATTCAGCAATGGGTGCCACTGAATGATTTCGAAGAGCACCGCATCGCTGACTCTGTCATACGCCGATATGGTGAGCTCCGGCATACGCCACAACGGTTTTTGGAAGGAGAGGACAAGTGGCAGGTTGGGGGGAAATCCTGGCATTGGCAGCCGGTAACGCCAGATGAGGCGTATGAGATAAAGGGCGGTGCAAAATGAGCCGTCGCAGAATTTGGCTGTTGTGGGGGGCCATGGATGCGATCTATCTCGCTTGGTACTCATCCAATAGTTTTTTAAATAATAGAATTCCGTATTTGAATGACTTGATAAGCGCTTCAGAGGTTTTGCAGGAGCACAGTGCCGTGCAACTGTATTTTTTTGTGTTCGCGTTAGTTTTACACGTATCACTATTCGCATCGTGTGCGATGTTTTTTCTTCAAAAAAATTCAGTCCGGTGGCTTGTCGTTTTTCAAACGCCTTTACGGCTTGTGCTCGTTATTCCATCCGTTTCACTCCTGTTAATAGGCGCTCGAATCTTCCCGCATTACAGCGTGCTGCTAATGGCTGGATTGATCGGCGCGTCGGAGATTCTAAAAGTCTGGAGCGTGTGGCGATGGAGCAGAAAATGCTGACGCTTTAAGCTTCGCCTGGATGGTCAGACCGAGCAGCAAACCTGAAATCAATGCAGATCTAAATGTGGGAGCGGGCTTGCTCGCGAATGCGGTGATTCAGTCAACGAATGCAGTGACTGACACACTGCATTCGCGAGCAAGCCCGCTCCCACACTGGATTCTGTGGTGTTGCGGCTATCGCTGAAAATTCAGCATCCGCACTCAAATGCGCTTTACTTAACACACCTCCCACCACCCATCCGCTAAATTGTTTCAAAACTTGACGCATTTGGATCACTCCATCATATTGATAGTTAGCAAACTAACTGTATGCGAACGATCCAGTGCCTCATTCCCTCGAACAACTCCAGATGACCCTCAGCAGCAGCATGGTGGTGGGCGCCCGTAACTGGCGCAAAATCTGCCAGAGCACGCTGGTGAGCTATGGCATCTCCGAAGCCTGCGCCGTGCCGTTGTTGATGATCGGCCGCTTGGGCGACGGCGTGCACCAGGTAAAAGTCGCCCAGGCCTCAGGGATGGAAAGCCCGTCGCTGGTGCGTCTGCTTGACCGGTTGTGTTCCGACGGCTACGTGTGCCGCACCGAAGACATCCATGATCGTCGCGCCAAGTCATTAAGCCTTACCGAGCGCGGCCGCGAGCTGGTACAGGCGGTGGAAGCGCAACTGGTGCGCCTGCGCAAGGACGTCCTGGCGAATATCGCGCCCGATGATCTGCAGGCCGCGCTGCGTGTGTTGCGCGCCTTCGAGGCGGCGACGCCGTGAATGGTTTCTTCACCGGCATGCCGCCTGCCAAAGACTGGTTCTACGGGGTCCGTACGTTCGCCGCGTCGATGATTGCCCTGTACATCGCCATGCTCATGCAAATGCCGCGTCCGTACTGGGCGATGGCCACGGTGTATATCGTCTCCAGTCCGTTTGTCGGCCCTACCAGTTCCAAAGCGTTGTACCGCGCCATCGGCACCTTCATGGGCGCGGCGGCGGCGGTGATTTTCGTGCCGATGTTTGTGCAGTCGCCGTACATGCTGGTGGTGGTGATTGCGTTGTGGACGGGCACGCTGTTGTTTCTGTCGATGCACCTGCGCACCGCCAACAATTACGCGCTGATGCTCGCTGGCTACACCTTGCCGTTGATCGCCCTGCCGGTGGTGGATAACCCGCTGGCGGTGTGGGACGTGGCCGAGGCGCGTACCGAAGAGATCTTCCTCGGCATCGCCGTGGCGGCGGTGGTGGGCGCGATGTTCTGGCCGCGCCGGCTGATGCCGGTGTTCGATGGCTCGGTGGCCAAGTGGTTTGCCGACGCCCAGGTTTACAGCCAGCGCTTCCTCTCGCGCACGGTGGAGCCTGAAGAGATCAGCACGCTGCGCGGCGGCATGGTCGCCACCTTCAACACCCTCGAACTGATGATCGGCCAGCTCCCTCACGAGGGCGCCCGACCGCAGACGGTGCGTAATACCAAGGAGCTGCGCGGGCGGATGATCCACCTGCTGCCGGTGATCGACGCTCTGGACGACGCGGTCTACGCCATCGAGCACCGTGCACCGGAGTTTCTCGATCAGCTCACGCCGCTGCTGGAAGCCGCCAGTGCCTGGCTGGAAAGCACTACAGAAAACGCCCCCCTTGAACGCTGGCGCGTGCTGCGCGACAAGATCGACGCCGCCCAACCCCAGGGCGAAGCGCTGGACGAGCGCCACACGCTGCTCTTCTCCAACGCCCTTTACCGGTTGGCTGAATGGATCGACCTGTGGCAGGACTGCCGCAGCCTGCAAGCCGCCATCCAGTGCGAAAGCCAGGACACCTGGCGGGCTGTCTATCGCCACTGGCGCCTGGGCCGGCTCACGCCGTTCCTCGACCGTGGCCTGATGTTCTACTCGGCATTTTCCACCGTCACCGCGATCATCGTCGCCTCGGTGCTGTGGATTTTGCTGGGCTGGACCGACGGCGGCAGTGCGGTGATCCTCGCCGCCGTGGCCTGCAGTTTCTTCGCCTCGATGGACGACCCGGCGCCGCAGATCTACCGGTTCTTTTTCTGGACCGCCATGTCGGTGCTGTTCGCCAGCCTCTATCTGTTCCTGGTGCTGCCCAACCTGCATGACTTCCCGATGCTGGTGCTGGCGTTTGCCGTGCCGTTTATCTGCATCGGCACGCTTACCGTGCAGCCGCGCTTTTACCTGGGCATGTTGCTGACCCTGGTGAACACCTCGTCATTCATCAGCATCCAGGGCGCCTATGACGCCGACTTCCTCAACTTCGCCAACGTCAACCTGGCCGGTCCCGTGGGCCTGCTGTTCGCCTTTGTGTGGACGCTGATCGCGCGGCCTTTCGGCGCCGAGCTGGCGGCCAAGCGCCTGACCCGCTTCAGCTGGCGCGACATCGTCAGCCTTACGGAACCGGCGACCTTGGCCGAACACCGGCACATGGCCGCGCAAATGCTCGACCGCCTGATGCAGCACCTGCCGCGCCTGGCGCTGATCAACCAGGACACCGGCACCGCCCTGCGCGATTTGCGCGTGGCGCTGAACCTGCTCGACCTGTTGGCCTATTCGCCACGCGTCCTCGGTGTGCCACGGGTGCTGCTCAACCAGGTGGTGGAAGGCGTGGGCGGCTATTTCAAGGCCTGCCTCAAGGCTGGTGAACGCCTGCCAGCGCCGAGTGGTCTGCTGATGACCCTGGACCGCACGCGTCGCGCCCTCAACGGGCAAGGCCTGCAAGACGAAGACGATACCCGCCTGCACTTGCTGCACGCGCTGGCCGGTTTGCGCCTGGCGCTGTTGCCGGGCGTGGAATTCATTGGCGGCGCCGAGCTGCAAGCGCCGCTGCCTGATGGAGCGCCTTTATGATCGGTGATCTGGATATCAGTGGGGTGTTCCTGCCCACGTTGCTGGTGCTGATGGGCATTACGTACGTGTTGTTCCTGGTGGTGCACGGGCTGTTGACCCGGGTCCACTTCTATCGCCTGGTCTGGCACCGGGCATTGTTCAATGTGGGGCTCTACGCGCTGTTGCTGGGCGCGGTGGACTCACTCAGTCGATACCTGATGACATGAAAAAACCTTTTTTGACCATCGGCCGTGTGGTCCTCACGCTGTTGATCGTGACGTTTGCGGTCGTCGTTGTGTGGCGCATGGTCATGTACTACATGTTTGCGCCCTGGACCCGTGACGGCCACATCCGCGCCGACATCGTGCAGATCGCCCCGGACGTGTCCGGGCTGATCCAGCGCGTCGACGTACGCGACAACCAGTTGGTGACCAAAGGCCAGGTGCTGTTCGCCGTCGACCAGGACCGTTTCAAGCTGGCCCTGCGCCAGGCCCAGGCCGCCGTGGCCGACCGCCAGGAAACCCTGGCCCAGGCCCAGCGCGAGTACAAGCGTAACCGTGGTCTGGGCAACCTGGTGCCCAGCGAGCAGTTGGAAGAAAGCCAGTCGCGCGTCGCCCGTGCCCAATCGGCCCTGGCCGAGGCCCAGGTAACGGTGGATTCGGCCCAGCTCAACCTCGACCGCTCGGTAATCCGCAGCCCCGTGGACGGCTACGTCAACGACCGGGCGCCGCGCACCCAGGAATTCGTCACCGCCGGGCGTCCGGTGTTGTCGGTGGTGGACAGCAACTCGTTCCATATCGACGGCTACTTCGAAGAGACCAAGCTCGACGGCATCCATGTCGGCATGGACGTGGACATCCGCGTGATCGGCGACAACGCCCGCCTGCGCGGCCATGTGCAGAGCATCGTCGCCGGCATCGAAGACCGCGACCGCAGCAGCGGCTCCAACCTGTTGCCCAACGTCAACCCAGCCTTCAGCTGGGTGCGCCTGGCCCAGCGGATCCCGGTGCGCATCGCGTTTGACGACGTGCCACCGGACTTCCGCATGATCGCCGGGCGAACCGCGACCGTCTCGATCATCGGCGATAAGGTTAAAGACGGAGGCACGCCATGAAGCCGCTGCTGGCAAGCGCCGCGCTGGGTTTGCTGCTGTCGGCCTGCCAAGTGGTGGGCCCGGATTACCAACTGCCGGATAAGGCCGCCGTCAATCGGGGCGACCTGCAAGGGCAGATCGCGGGCGAGGGCGACAACGTGGTGTCGGCGCCGGTGCCGACTGATTGGTGGAAGTTGTACAAGGACCCGCGCCTGGATGAGCTGGTGCGCCAGGCGATGGCGTCCAACACAGACCTGCGCGTGGCGGCTGCGAACTTGCAGCGTGCGCGTTATCAGACCCAACAAGCTGAATCCGCCGGCGGCTGGAGCCTCGGCGCGAAGGCTGAGGCCCAGCGCCTGCAAGAGTCCGGCGAAGCCTTTTTGCTGGCCGACAAAGTCCCGGTGGGCAACATCGGTAGCGTTGGTATTACCACGTCCTACCAGTTCGATCTGTTCGGCACCTTGCAACGTGGCATCGAAAGCGCCCAGGCCAGCGCCGATGCCGCACAAGCCGCCGCCGATATCGCGCGCATCACTCTGGTGGCCGACGTTGTGCGTTCCTACACCCAGGTGTGCGCGGCGAACGAAGAGCTGGCGATCGCCAACGAATCCCTTGAGCTGCAAGCGCAGAGCACAAAACTGACCCAACGCCTGCGCGACGCCGGGCGCGGCGATGAAACCCAGGTGACGCGCTCGCAAACCCAATACAAATCCCTGCGCGCCGACATGCCGCGCTACGAAGCGCAACGCCAGGCCGGGCTGTTTCGCTTGTCGATGCTGCTGGCCAAGCCGGTGGACCAGCTGCCGGCGGGCACCGGCACCTGCGCCGAACTGCCCCACATCGCGCAACTGTTGCCAGTGGGCGACGGCGCGACGCTGCTCAAGCGCCGTCCCGATGTGCGCCAGGCCGAACGCCAACTCGCCGCGGCCACCGCGCGTATCGGCGTGGCTACCGGCGCGCTGTACCCGGACATCAGCATCGGCGCCACGGTGGGCACTGTGGGCCTGCTCGATAACCTCGGGCAGCCTGCAACCAACCGCTGGGGCTTTGGCCCGATGATCAGCTGGACGGTGCCGACCAACGGCGCCCGAGCGCGCATTCACGAAGCCGAGGCCGCAACCCAGGGCGCCCTGGCGCATTTTGACGGCGTGGTGCTCAACGCCATCCGTGAAACCCAGACGGGCCTTGCGCAATACACTGCGCAACTGCAACGTCGCGACGCCCTCAGCGACGCCGGCGAGTCGGCCAAGGAAGCGGCGGCCCAGACCCATCGCTTCTTCCAGGCCGGCCGCGCCTCGTTCCTGGCCGACTTGCAAGCCACCCGCACCTACACGGATGTGCGCGCGCAACTGGCCGCCGCCAACACCCAGGTTGCCATGAGCCAGATCAATCTGTTCCTGGCCCTGGGCGGCGGCTGGGAAAGCGGACGAACGCAAGCCTCACAACCCGGCAAACCCTGAGCAGGTAGCTATGCTTTGTCAGGTGGAGCGCCCCCGTGTTTCAGGGCGCTTCGCCTGATATCGCTTGCGTTGCTCATGGGGAATCGCGAAATGAAAAACCCTTATGCTCCCGCGTTCTGGTGCGTGCTGTTCGCACTGGTGTTGTTATCGGCCGCTTATTTCTACGGCGTCATGCTCGCCCATCAACTCGACAAGGCCATGGTGTTTCTCGACAGCGCCTGCCTGGTCATCGGCACCCTGTCCATCGGCGTAGTGGCCTGGGCCTCCTACCAGAACCAACGGGTCAAGAAAAAGCTCCTCGAGCAAGGCAAGACCCGCGTGGCGATCTGGGACACCAAGGTCGCGCTGCGTCGGGTCGAGACTGTGTTCGACCGCTATTTCTGGGGCAGCTATTGGCAGCCGGGGCGCACCTTCCAGGAAGTCATGGGTGACCTCACCGGCACGCCGCTGGAAAAAAGCCTCGAAGTCCTGAAAAAACAGTGCGTGGCCCTCGACCGGCAAGTCGCCGAAGGTAGGCACTGGCTGAATAACGCGCGGGATTTGTCCGACGTGGCCACCCAGATGGCCCGCGAGCGCTACCAGCTGGACTTCTGCGACCCCAAGGCCGACACCCCCGCCAATGCGGTGATACACCGCGAGTTTGAGGTGCTGGTCTACACCTGGACCGCGCGCCTGAAGAGCTTCGACCACCAGCTCGATGAAATTGAGCTGGAGTACTCCTGAACTACTGCTGAACCGATCCCTCTGAAAAGCTGGGCCGTTCGCGGCCGCCAGTGCTAATCTTCCCCCGTTTTCGGCTCAATGCTGTTCACTTCGGCGAACGCTGGCCATTACTGTAGGAGCGAGCTTGCTCGCGAAAAACGTCAACGATAACGCGTGCATCCTGGATAAACGCGGCGCCTTTGAGTTCTTCGCGAGCAAGCTCGCTCCTACAAGAACCCCTTCAGGGTTCAAGGAAGACAGCCCACTTCTCACAGGATTCGATCAGGTCACTTCATGAATAAGCCAGCCGTTGTTCTTTTGGGTTTCGTTGTCGCCGTGGGCGTCGTCAGTGCAGGCGGTGCCTGGTATACCGGCAAGCAGTTGGAGCCGGTGCTGCAGACGGCGGTGCAGGACGCCAACAAGGAACTGCAACGTTCCATGGCCGGCGTCGACGGCACTGTTGCCCTGGAGCTGGTGTCCCTGGACCGTGGCCTGTTCAGCAGCACCGCGCATTATCGCCTCACGGGCCAGGGCTCGTTTTTCGGCGAGCAGAACCCGAACCCCGAGCTGCTGATTGTCGACCATATCGAACACGGCCCGCTGCCATTCTCGCGCCTGGTCTCGCTCAAATGGCTGCCAGTCATGGCCACCAGCCACTATGAGCTGGAAAAGAACGCCACCACCGAGAAATGGTTCGCCGCCGCCAAAGACAAGTCGCCACTCAAAGGCGTGGCCAATATCGGCTACAGCCGTTCGGTGAGCGGTAACCTCGAATTGCTGCCCCTGGACTTCAAGGACCCGACGTCCTCGGTGAGCTTCTCCGGCCTGAACCTGGACTTCGACAGCACCGCCGAAGGCAAGAAGGTCAAGGTGGATGGCTACATCAATAGCCTCAAGCTGGCGGTGGTTGATGCCAATGGCGCGCCATTCGACGCCGAGTTCGCCGGCCTGACCGTGGCCAGCAACCTGGAGAAATCCACCTTTGGCTTTTACACCGGCCAGAACACCATCGAACTGACCGATACCAAGCTGACCTTCGGCCCGCAGAAAGCCGTACTGACCCTCAAGGGCTTCGAGCAGAAAGACAGCAGCGAAGTCAACGACAACATCATGGCCGGCCGCGTCGACTACAAGATCGACGAGATCGGTTACCAGGGCAAACCCGTCGGCTCCGCCGCCATGGCCCTGAGCCTGAAGAACATCGATGTGCCATCGAGCCTGTTGCTGACCAAGCTGTATCAGGACAAGATGCAGCCGGTGCAAGCCGCCGCCGCCGCCGGCCAGCCAGTGCCGGAGTTGCAACTGACCGAGGCCGAGCAAGCCCTGGCCGAAGCCAACGTCAACCAGTTGCTGGCCGCCAAGCCGCACCTGGCGCTGGAAAACCTGTCGCTGAAAACCACCCACGGGGAGAGCAAATTCAACCTGGTGCTGGACCTGGCCAAGCCGGCCTCCATGGAACTGCCGCCGGTTGAACTGGGCAAGCAGATCGTTGCGCTGCTGGACGCCAACCTGACCCTGTCCAAGCCGATGATCGCCGACGTTGCCGCCTTGCAGGCGCAGGTGGGCGGTGTGACAGACCCTAAAGCCATCGAGCAGCAATCCCAGATGGCCAGCGACATGGTCAGCGGCATGGCCGTTGGCACGCAACTGGCGACCCTGGTGGGCAGCGACGTGGTATCCAAGCTGCATTACGCCAACAATGAAGTGACTTTCAATGGCCAGAAGATGACCGTTGAGCAATTCATTGGCTTCGTGATGTCCAAGGTCGGCTCGGTGAGCGGCGCTCAATAAGCCCTCGGGGCCGCGCAAAGCGGCCCGATTGAAATGCAACCAAACTGTGGGAGCTGGCTGGCCTGCGATAGCCATAGCTATCTACACAATTTTTAAAGGCTGAAAAATCTCCCTGTAGTGAGCGGGCTTGCCCCGCGCTGGGCCGCGAAGCGGCCCCAAACCAGACGAATTGGGTTTGCCTGAAACTGCGCGGTGTCTTTATTGGGGCGGCTTCGCCACCCAGCGCGGGCGGTGCGACGATTCGCCAAGCCCGCTCACTACAAAGATGTGTAGATACCCATGCTGTGTAGCGGTGGTTCAGCAACAGAGATGCTGGCTGACCTGACGCTATCGCAGGCAAGCCAGCTTCCACATTGGTTTTTGTGCCGCTACACGCATTGCCGTGCAACCTTGAGCAATTCTGAACAATTGTTCTGAATCTCCCTCCCCCTATCTCCGCTAAGGGATAGTTCCCCCAGGAAAGCTAGGTCGGGTCCCGAGACGCCGACACCCTGATGCGCACCGCTCAGGCTCACCCATCGTTACAGCTTTCCTTGTAAGGAAGCCGACGATATGTTGCCAAACCCACCACTCAGTGCATCAGGCCGGTTGCGACTGCTCATCGGAGCAGCCTTGTGCAGCCAACTGCTGATGCCCACCTTTGCGATGGCCGACCCGGCCTATGACGCCCTGATCATCCAGGCGCGCAACGGCAACTTCACGCCCGCCCTTACTCAATTGCGCCAATTGCCTGCCGAACGCCAGACGCCAGGCCAGATCAGCGACCACCTGGTGATCGCCGGCTGGGCCGGCCAGGATGCCGAAGTGCTGAAGGTGTACGAGGCGCAGGGCCAGAACCGCAATGTGAACGCCCAGGCGCTGGCCACCGTCGCGCGTGCCTACCGTGACCAAAAAAAGTGGGCGCAGGCCGAGACGGTCTACCGCAAGGCGCTGCTGCGTGAACCGAACAATCTCGACCTGCAACTGGGCCTGGCCCTTACCCAAGCCGATTCAGGCAAAGCCACTGAAGCCGTGCAGCGCACCCGCGCGCTGGTGGCGGCCAAGCCCGATGACCCGAACCGGCGCATGGCGCTGGGCTATGCACTGACCCGCGCGGGTTCGTACTACGACGCCCTGTTTGAATTCGACCAGGCCTTTATCCGCGCCGGCGACAAGCCCGAAGTCGCCCGCGAATACCTCGTTGCCCTGCAAAAGGCCCGCCTGCCGGAAGCCGCCTTGCGCCTGTCCGCCCAACGCCCGGGCCTGATCGATGCGGTCACGCAGCGTCGCCTCGAAGGCGACCTGGCCGCGGAGCGTGTGCGCATGGCCGAATTCGCCACGCGTACCGAGAAAGAACGCTTCGTGATTGCCGACCGTGCGCTCGCGGACTACGACAGACTGCTCGCCCGCTGGACCCCCGACGCCAGCGCTCAGGGCGACGTGATGATCTGGCGCATCGACCGCCTCGGCGCGCTCAAGGCGCGGGCGCGCACCGCTGAGGTGATCCGCGAGTACGAAGCCCTCAAGGCCGAAGGCGTGCAATTGCCGACCTACGCTGTGCGTTGGGTCGCGGCCGCTTACCTGGACCAGCGCTTGCCGGAAAAGGCCGCCCCGCTATATCGCCAGGCGGTGACCGCGGCGGATGCCGACCCGGGCGATCATGTCAAAGACAGTTCCGCGTTGTTCTACGCCTTGCTGGAAAACGACCAGGTGGCCGAGGCGCGCGCGGTCGCCGACAACCTGGCCAGCAGCGAGAAACCGCGGCTTGAACTCAAGGGCCTGCCCATGGGCGACCCTAACGACGAGTGGGCGGACGCGCAGCAATTGGCGGCCCAGGCCGGCACCTATGGCGATGACCTGCAGACCAGCGAAGAGCGCCTGGAAGCCTTGGGCAATAAAGCCCCAGGCAACATCGGCGTGCGTTTGGCGCAGGCCGAGATGTACCGTGCCCGCGAATGGCCAAGACGCGCCGAAGAATCACTCAAGGAAACCGAAAACCAGAGCCCGCGCGACATCGGCGTGGAAATGTCCCAGGGCTTCACCGCGCTGGACCTGCAGGAGTGGCGCCAGCTCGACCTGCTTGCCGATGACGTGGTCGCCCGCGCCCCGGAAAACCGCCAGGTCCAGCGCCTCGATCGCCTGCGCAAAGTGCACGACATGGCCGAAGTCCGCGTCGAGGCCTACACGGGTAAAAGCTACGGTGGCAGCAATAACGCAGACGCCGGCGCGATCAGGGGCAGTCGCGACTGGGGCATCGAGACCGTGATCTACACGCCGCCCATCGACGAAGACTGGCGCCTGTTCACCGGAGCCGGCTACGGCACCGCCGACTTTACCGAAGGCACCGGCCACCACCGTTGGCAGCGCGTGGGCGTGGAGCGGCGTACCCGTGACATGACCCTCGAAGCCGAAGTTTCCAACCACTCCTATGGCTTTGGCTCCAAGCAAGGCGCGCGGGTAGCGGTTGCCCGCGACATCAACGACCACTGGCAATACGGCGGCAGCCTCGACTACCTCACGGCGACCACGCCGTTGCGGGCGCTCAATACCGACGTCACGGCCAATGGCGGCAGCGGTTTCATCCGCTGGCGCGCGAATGAAAGTCGCGAATGGAAACTGACCGTCAGCCCGTCGCATTTCAGCGATGGCAACGATCGCCTCGAAGCCTTGCTCGCCGGTCGCGAAGGCATCTACAGCTCGCCCAAGGTGCAAGTGGAACTGGGCCTGGAAGTCAGCGCCAGCCGCAACAGCAAGGAAGACACGCTGTACTTCAACCCGAAGTCGGACTTCGGCGTGATGCCCACCGTCAACGTCAACCATGTGCTTTATCACCGTTACGAGACCCAGTGGAGTCAGCAGTTCCAGGTCGGCGCGGGCACTTATCGCCAACAGGATTACTCCAGCGGCGGTGTCGGCTTGATTGGTTACGGCCAGCGCATTCGCTGGAACGACGTACTGGAAGCCGGCGCCAACCTGAGCCTGGTCAGCCGAACGTATGACGGCGATCGCGAACGCGATCTGCGCCTGCTCGTCGACCTCACTTACCGTTTTTAAAAGAGCCTGATCATGACCCTCCTCAGCCGTTGTCTGCTGGTCCTGGGCGTATTGCTGGCCAGCGCCTGCGCCCAGCAACCCGCGCCATTCACGCCACCCGCCGAGCGCCCGACACAGGCCAACGAAGCGCCGTGGCCGAAAAACCATTTCCTGGGCATTGCCTACCACGACGTCAATGACACCGATCCCGATCAGGCGGTGGTGGCGGTGCGCACCGAGCGTTTGATCGAGCAGTTGGCCTGGCTGCGCGAGAACGGCTACCAGGCGGTCAGCGTGGACCAGATCCTCGCCGCTCGCCGGGGTGGGCCGGCCTTGCCGCCCAAGGCCGTCATGCTCAGTTTCGACGACGGCTATTCCAGCTTCTACACCCGCGTGATGCCGATTCTGCGCGCTTACAACTGGCCGGCAGTGCTCGCGCCGGTCGGCTCCTGGATCGATACGCCGCTGAACCAGCCGGTGGACTTCGCCGGCACGCCACGGGCTCGGGGCGACTTCCTGACCTGGCAGCAGATCCGCGAGGTGTCGCGCTCCGGCCTGGTGGAAATCGCCGCCCACACCGACGCCAATCACAAGGGCATCCTGGCCAACCCCCAGGGCAACCTGGAGCCGGCCGCCACCACTCGCCGCTTCGATCCGGCAACCAATAGCTATGAAACCGAGGCACAGTTCCAGGCGCGCATGCGGGCTGACGTGGTCGCTATCTCGAACAAGATTCGCGCCGTTACCGGCAAGGCGCCCAGGGTGTGGGTATGGCCCTATGGCGCCGCCGATGGCACCTCGCTCGCGGTGGTAGGCGAGCAGGGTTACGAGATGGCGCTGACGCTGGACGACGGCCTCGACGACTCGAACAAGTTGATGAACAGCCCGCGCTTTCTGGTGGCCTCCGATCCGGACGGCGAGCACTTCGCCAGCAGCATCGTTTCGGTGCAGGCCAAGGCGCCGATGCGCGTGCTGCATGTGGACCTGGACCACGTCTACGACCCCGACCCGGCGCAACAGGCGCGCAACCTCGACGTGCTGGTACAGCGTGTGTTGGATATGGGCTCGCCGACGGTATTCCTGCAAGCCTACGCCGACCCCACGGGTGACGGCCTGGTGCGTTCGCTGTACTTCCCCAACCGTCACCTGCCGATGCGCGCCGACCTGTTCAACCGGGTCGCCTGGCAGTTGCATACGCGTGGCCGTGCCAGCGTGTTCGCCTGGATGCCGGTACTGAGTTTCGACCTTGACCCCAAGTTGCCGCGCGTGACACGCTGGGACCCGAAAACCGGCAAGGTGGGCACCGATCCGGATGATTACAAGCGCCTGTCGCCGTTCGATCCGAAAGTGCGCAAGATCATCGGCGAGATTTACCAGGACCTGGCAAGTTCCGGCAACAGCGGCGTCGACGGCGTGCTGTACCACGACGATGCCAAGCTGAGCGACTTTGAAGACACCAGCCCTGGCGCACTCAAGGCCTACGCCGCCCAGGGCCTGCCGGACAACATCGCTGCCCTGCGTGCCGACCCTGCCGTGATGCAGCGCTGGACCCGCTTCAAGAGCCGCTACCTGATCGACTTCACCAACGAGTTGACCGCCAAGTTCCGCGCCATCCGTGGCCCGCAGATACTGACGGCACGCAATCTCTTCGCCGAGCCGATGCTCAACCCCGGCAGCGAAGCCTGGTTCGCGCAGAACCTTGACGATTTCCTCCAGACCTACGACTGGACCGCGCCGATGGCCATGCCGTTGATGGAGGGCCAGACATTGGCCAACTCCAACGCCTGGCTGGAAAAGCTCGTGGCCACGGTCAAGCGGCGCCCCGGCGCGCTGGAGCGCACCGTGTTCGAGCTGCAAGCCAAAGACTGGCGCACCCAGGCCGCGCCCGATATCAGCGGTGAGCAGTTGGCTGAGTGGATGAGCGTGCTCAAGCGCCAGGGGGTCACGAGTTTTGGTTATTACCCGGACAACTTCCTGGAAAACTCCCCGGACTTGAAGACTGTGCGTCCGGCCCTTTCCAACCAATGGAACCCTTGACCATGTTCGACAGAATTCTGGCTATATGCGTGCTGGCACTGGTATTGGGCGTGCCCCTGGGCCTGATCTTCCTGGTCACCGGGCAGTTCCTGATGGACTTCGTCTTCTTCTACCCGCTGTTCATGTCGGGATTGTGGATCGCGGGCGGCTTGTACTTCTGGCTGCACTGGGAGCGCCACTGGCCCTGGGAAGAAGACACACCGGCGCCGACCCTGGCCGGCAACCCGCTGATCTCGATCATCATCCCTTGCTACAACGAAGGGGATAACGTCGCCGACACCATGGAAGCCGCGCTGGCCCAGGTGTACCCGAACATCGAAGTGATCGCGGTCAACGACGGTTCCTCCGATAATACGGCGGCCGTCCTCGATGCCCTGGCCTTGCAGCATCCGCGCTTGCGCGTGCTGCACCTGGCGCAGAACCAGGGCAAGGCGGTGGCCTTGCGCATGGGCGCCGTGGCCGCGCGCAGCGAATACCTGGTGTGCATTGACGGTGATGCGCTGCTGGATAAAAACGCCGCGGCCTATATGGTCGCGCCGATGCTCGACAACCCGCGCCTGGGCGCCGTCACCGGCAACCCACGCATCCGCACGCGCTCGACCCTGATCGGCCGGGTGCAGGTCGGCGAGTTCTCGTCGATCATTGGCTTGATCAAGCGCACTCAGCGGGTAATCGGTCGAATCTTCACAGTGTCCGGTGTGGTGGTGGCGTTCCGTAAAAAGGCGCTGGACCGCATCGACTACTGGAGCACCGACATGATCACCGAAGACATCGATGTCAGTTGGAAGCTGCAACTCGATCACTGGAGCATCTTCTACGAGCCGCGCGCCCTGTGCTGGATCCTCATGCCCGAAACCGTCGCAGGCCTGTGGCGCCAGCGTTTGCGCTGGGCCCAGGGCGGCGCCGAAGTGCTGTTCAAGAATATCCGCGGGATCTGGCAGTGGCGTCATCGCTACCTGTGGCCGCTCTTGTTCGAATACTGCCTGTCCACCGGCTGGGCCTTTACCTTCATGTTGTCGGTGATCTTCTGGGGCGTGGGCAAATTTGTCCCGCTGCCCCAAGCGATTGCCGTCGACTCGCTGATGCCGCCGGCCTTTACCGGGCTGGTATTGGCGATGGTCTGCCTGCTGCAGTTTGCGGTCAGCATCCTGATCGACCGCCGCTACGAGAAGGACCTGTGGAAAACCCTGTTCTGGACCGTGTGGTACCCGATGGTGTTCTGGCTGGTGAGCCTGTTTACCACCCTGGTCAGTTTTCCCAAGGTGTTGTTCAACCAACACCAGAAACGCGCACGCTGGGTCAGCCCGGATCGCGGAATCAAACCGCTCAATGAGGAGGCGCGATCATGAAACTGGTCAGAACCCGCCAACGCTCCGTGATGTGGATCATCGATGTGCTGCTGACCCTGATGGCCTGGTCCGGCCTGATCTGGTTGCTGGCGCGTGGCATCAATTCAATGCTGCAAACCCATGGCGGCCCTCGCTTCGATGCGCCAATTTTTGCCGCCCTCAACACGCTGCAGATCTACCTGTGGATCGCCGTGTTCAACGCCGCCATCTTGATCAGCTGGGCGCGCTACCAGCAACGTCGCGGTCGCAAGTTTGCCCAGCGCCGCGCCGAGGCCAAGGCGCTCACCGACAAAAACCTGAGTGAGAGCTTCAGCCTTGCTGACGGTGACCTTGAGCAGTTGCGCCGACCGGGTGTGCTGGTGATCCACAACGATGACGAAGGCGGTGTGGCGCAAGTGACGTCCCATGTCTCGCGCGATGTGGAAAAACCGGGGCTCACCCTGGTGCCGGGCAACGCGCAGAACAAAGACGCCAGCTAACGCGGCAGGTTTGGAGATCGTTCCCATGCAATGTGGGAATGATCTCGTTTAATGCCGAAAAATGGGAACCCAATCACAAACGCCCACGAACTTTTCTGCCTTTTTCGGTACTAACTTAACTCGTCTAGAGCTTGATGGCTAAATAGTGGCATCTTTAAGTTCTACGATGAATAGCGATCAACAGCACCGCCGCTTGTCGGAATAATCCTTCCACTGACAGCCCGTGCGTCTGTTTGATTATAGTTAGTTGTTAGTTATCAACGGGTTATGTAGGCGATTAACGCGGGCGACGCGCTAACTCTGTTTTTTGAGTTGGCTCAAGTTCGATGTTAGCTTCCTCGCCCTTGATTTTTCGATGGAACGAACATGTCTTTGTTATTGCCACGGACTCGGTACCTGCTGTGCACCATCCTGCTCGCTTACGTGGGCCTGAACAGCGCAACGGCCGCCCCTACGCCCGGCGATCAGGACCTGATTCGCGACCGCCAGAACCGCCTGCTTGAAGAACAGCAGCGGCGCCTGCAGGAGCTTCAGGACTTGCCCGGCAAACAGGCCAAGCCCGAGGCCCCGGCCACGCCTGCGGACACCCGTTGCTTCCCGATCAAGGACATCGAACTCAAGGGCGCCGACAGCCTGTCCGCCGCCGACCGCGCGCAGCTGCTCAAGCCCTATATCGGCCAGTGCCTGGGCGTGGCGCAGCTCAACGAACTGCTCAAGGTCATCACCGACCATTACCTCGCCAAAGGCCGCGTCACCAGCCGTGCCTATTTGCCGCAGCAAGACCTCTCGACCGGCCACCTGCAAGTACTGGTGGTCGAAGGCAAGCTCGAAGCCCTGAAACGTGCCGAAGGCAGCACCGTAACCGACCGCGAACTGGCCATGGCCTTTCCCGGCAAGGTCGGCGAAGCGCTCAACCTGCGCGAGATCGAACAATTGGTGGACCAGCTCAACCGCCTGCCCTCCAAGCAGGCGCAAATGGAACTGACCCCCGGCACCCAGATCGGCGGCAGTGAAGTACGGGTCAAGAACGCCCCGCAAAAACCCTGGCGCGCCAGCCTCTCGCGCAACAACGACGGCCAGAAAAGCACCGGCGAACAGCAATGGGGCGCGGGCCTGGAATGGGACAGCCCGCTGGGGCTGGGCGACCAACTGATGCTGCGCGGCGGCCACGACGCCGTCAGCGATCACCAGAAAACCTCGAAAAACAGCATGCTTTACTACAACGTGCCGTGGGGTTGGTGGAACTTCAGCTACACCTACAGCGAGAGCGACTACCGCACGTACGGCCAAACCGACAGCACTAAATTCAAGCTCAATGGCGACAACGAGAACCACCAGCTGCGCGCCGAGCGGGTGATTCACCGCGACGACGTGAGCAAGACCTCGGTCAACGTCGGCCTGGCGCACCTGCGCACCAACAACTACGTGCTCGACGTGCGCACCGCGCCGAGCAGTAACCGCCTCAGCGAACTGCAACTGGGCATCAACCACGGTCGGCGCATCGGCAATGCCTTCATCAACCTCGACCTGGGCATGCAAAACGGCATTGGCTTGCTCGACGCCCAATCCCAGGACGAGCGTGACGCGCTGGGTCGTCGGCAGCCCAATTCGCGCTACCGCAAATACACCGCCACCGTCAGCTACCTGCAGCCGTTCAGCCTGTGGGGCGAGTCGTTCAGCTTCAGCAGCCTGGCGACCGGCCAACGCAGTGAAGACGTCCTGTTCAGCCCCCAGCGCATGAGCCTGGGTGGCTCGGCCTCGGTGCGTGGGTTCAAGGACCAGCAACTGACCGGCGACAGCGGCGGCTACTGGCGCAACGAAGTGCGCTGGGCCCGCCCGGTGACGCTCGACTGGATGCGCCCGGCGTTCGCCGAATACGGCGCCAGCGTCGGCTACGACCAGGGTGTGATCAGCAACGATCGCTACAACGGCAACGTCCATGGCCGAGTGTCCAGCAACTCCCTGGAGCTGTTCGCCCGTGGCAAACATGTCAGCACCAGCGTGACCTTTGCCCATTCGTTAGAAAGACCCAGCGTGTTGACCGAGCGCGAAGCGCCGGTCTACTTGCGCATGGATTTCTTCCTGTAATTCAACGCTGCGCCGTAACGAGAATCTGAAAATGGATGTTCGCCAATTTGCCTTCCTGGTCCGCCAACCTTCCGCTGTGTTGAAGCGTCGGGATTCGTTCCTCGGCCTGCCCAAGCGCGGCCTGGCGTTGATTCTGGTCAACGCGTTGTTCTGGCAGCCACTGCTGGCCCAGGCCGAAGGCATCGTGGTCAGCGCGCCGGGCACCACCGTGGGCGCGGCGGGCAATGGCGTGCCCGTGGTGAACATTGCCACGCCCAACGGCGCGGGCTTGTCCCATAACCAGTTCTCGGACTACAACGTCGGCCCCAACGGCGTAATCCTCAACAACGCCAACGGCGCCGTGACCCAAACCCAGCTGGGCGGCTACATCGTCGGCAACCCCAACCTCAAGGGCGGCGCGGCCAGCGTCATCCTCAACGAAGTTACCGGCGCCAACCCCAGCCAGTTGCGCGGTTACACCGAAGTGGCGGGGCAGTCGGCCAAGGTCATCGTCGCCAACCCGTACGGCATCACCTGCAGCGGCTGCGGCTTTATCAATACGCCCAACGTCACCCTCACCACCGGCAAACCGGTGCTGGACGCGGCCGGCCAACTCAAGAGCTATCAGGTCGACGGCGGCGCCGTGACCATCGACGGTCAGGGCCTGAACGCCAGCGACGTCGACCGCTTCGAGATCATCACCCGCTCGGCCAAGATCAACGCGCAGATCAACGCGCGCCAGCTCACCGTGATTGCCGGTCGCAATGACGTGGATGCACAAACGCTGGCCGCCACCGCGCGCGCCGACGATGGCAGCGCCAAGCCGGAGCTGGCGATCGACTCGTCGGCCCTGGGCGGCATGTACGCCGGTGCGATCAAATTGGTGGGCACCGAGGCCGGCGTGGGCGTGAAGCTCGACGGCACGCTGGCCGCCAGTGGCGGCGATATCCAGCTCGATGCCAATGGGCGCCTGAGCATGGCCCAGGCGGCAGCCACCGGTAACGTCAAGGTCACCGCGCAAAACGTCGACTTGACCGACAAGGTCTACGCCACCGGCAACGTGCAGCTCACCAGCGCCCAGGCCCTGATCAACCAGAAGAGTGTTGCTGCCGGCCAGCGCATCGAAATCAACGCGTCCAGCGTGACCAACCCCGGCATCATCGAAGCCGGCGTCGCGCCCGACAACAGCCGCAACACCACCGGCGACCTGGTGGTGAATGCGCAAACCGTCACCACCACGGGCAACCTGCTGGCCAGCCGCGCCCTGGCGATCACCGCCGCGCAAGCACTGACCAACCAAGGCGCGATCATCCAGGCCAAGAGCGTCGACGTCAGCAGCGCCAAGCTGACCAACCAAGGGGCCAGCGCACGCCTGTTCGGCGAGCAGAGCCTGGCGATCAACTCGCCGGCCATCGTCAACCTCGGCGGGCTGATTCGTTTTGGTGACGGCCAGGCCGCAAGCCTCAATAGCGCTTCGCTGGATAACCGCCAAGGCCGCATCGAAATGGCCGGCGGCAGCCTGGTGCTTACCAGTGCCGACCTGAACAACAGCGGCGGGCAAATCATCGCCAACAACCTGACCGTGAACGCGGGCAGTCTCAACAACCAGAACGGCGTAGTGGTCGCCGGCGCTACCACGGTGAACGCCGCCTCGCTGGATAACAGCCTCAAGGGCCTGATCCAGGCCGACGCCGGCGCGCTCACGCTCAACGTCACCAACGCCTTCAACAACAGCCAAGGGTTCGCCCAGGCCAGCACGGACCTGAACCTCAACGCCGGCAGCCTCAGCAGTAACGCAGGCGGTGTGTTGAGCGCCGACACCGGCAAGCTCACCCTTGTGACTGCGCAACAGCTCAATAACGCACAGGGCCGTTTGCAGGCGGGGCAGGGCAATATCGAACTGCACGCCGCGAGCCTGGATAACCAGAGCGGCGTGATCGTCGGCAAGCAACTGTTGCTTGACGCCGCTGGCGGCAATATCGACAACCGCGCCGGGCGCGTAGTGGGCGACCAGCTCGACGTGCGCGCCTCCGGTCTCGACAACCGTAATGCCGGCCTGCTGGCCGGTGGCGTCCAGGGCGTGAGCCTGCTGCTCAAGGGCCCGGGCCAGTTGCTCAATGCCCAGGGCCGCATCCAGAGCGAAGGCCTGCTGCAACTGCGCGGTGAGCGCCTCGACAACAGCGCCGGCATTCTGCTTGGCCAAACGGTCGACGTGACGGCGCAGAACTTCAACAACAGCGCCAAGGGCGCATTGGTCAGCGATGGCGGCGACGTCACCCTCAACGTCAGCGACCTGCTGACCAACGTCGGCGGCGTGATCGATGCCGGCGAGCGAAGCGTCCTGGTCAAGACCCTCACCACCCTCAACAACGCTGGCGGCACACTGCGCGGCCTACGCCTGGATATCGCGGCCCAGCACCTGAACAACAACGATGGCGGCCAACTGCTGGCCGGCACCGGCGGCTTGAGCTACCGGGGCCAGGACCTGAGCAACCGCAAGGGCTTGATCCTCAGCGGCGGCGCCCTCACCCAGTTGACCACCGGCAGCCTCGATAACCAGGGCGGCACCTTGCAGGGCGACAACCTGACCGTCACCGCTGACAAGGTCGACAACGGCAGCGACGGTCTGATGGCGAGCCTGGCGGGCAACCTCAAACTGACCGTCGAAGCCCTCGCCAACCGCGGCGGCAAGCTGTTCGGCAAAGAACAAGTCACCGTCAGCGGCGCCACCCTCGACAACAGCGCGGGCGGCCAGATCAGCGGCAACCTGCTCACCCTCACCTCACGCGACACCCTCACCAACCAGGGCGGCCTGATCGAAGCCAATCAGGGCCTGACCCTCGATGGCGGCAACCTGGATAACAGCGCCAACGGGCAACTGCGCGCCCTGGGCGGTGCCAGCAGCAGCCTCAACCTCAGCGGCGCCGTCAATAACCAGAACGGTACCCTGGAGTTCGGCAGCCAAGGCTTCAGCCTCGACGCCGCCAGCCTGAACAACCAGGCCGGCCTGTTGCAGCACGCCGGCAGCGGCCTGTTCCGCATCAATACCGCCAGCCTCACCGGCAGCCAGGGCACCATCAACGGCATGGGCACCGCCGACTGGGCCTTCGGCAAAGTCGATGGCCTGGGCCGTGTGCAACTCAACGAAGTCCTCACCTACAAGAGCGCCCAGGGCCTGAGCCTCAAGGCCGGCGACCGCATGGCCAGCGGCAAGGGTTTGATCCTCGACGTGGCCAGCCTCGACAACGGCGGCGAACTGCTCAGCGACGGTGACCTGAGCATCACCACCGGCGACATGACCAACAGCGGCCGCGTGTCGGCGCTGCAAACACTTACCGTGACCGCCAATAACCTCAGCCAGAACGGCGGCCGCCTGGCGGGCACCAACACCCGTCTGAGCCTGGGCGGCACCCTGGACAACCTCGGTTTCCTCACCGCACGTCAACAGCTGGATATCGCGGCGGCGCAGATCAATAACCGTGGCACCCTGGGCGCTCAGGGCGCGGTGAACCTGACCGCCGTGAATGGCATCACCAACGCCGCCGATTCGCTGCTGTTCAGCGGCGGCGACATGACCGTGCGCAGCAATGGCTTCAGCAACCTCTATGGCGATGTCTACAGCAAGGGCAACTTGAGCTTCGCCGCACGGGATGGCGGGCGTGCCGTGCTGTTCAGCAACCGCTCCGGCACCGTGGAAAGCGAAGGTTCGATCGGCATCAATGCAGGCTTTATCGAAAACGCCAAAGATGAGTTCGAACTCGGGCAGACGCTGACCACAGGCAGCTTGAGTTGGATCTGTGGCCAGCACTGCGGCGAGAAAGACAACTGGGAGAAGGGTGAGATCACCATCTACGAGACGTACCTCGAGACGGCGATCAAGGATTCGGTAGGCGCGCGCCTGGTGGCTGGCAAAAACATGCTGCTGCAAGGCGACAATGTGCAGAACCGCTACAGCCTGATGGCTGCCAATGGCGACCTGAGTATCACCGCCGGTGACCTGCTGAACCAGGGCGCTGGTACGCGCACCGGGCAGCGCAAGATTGTCATCGGCACGCCAGGTGAGGTTTCCGACGATTTGTTTGAACGCATGCAACATGTCGACGTTCCCGCGTTCAATGCGGCCACGGCGGCTGGGCATTTCGACAAGGCCCGCTTCGAAGAGCTGAAAAACCGCTCACCCAATAGCGCGCCTTTTGCCTACTTAAGCGATGTCACCACCTGGACCGACAACGGAGGCCCCGGCTACAACGCCACCCTGCAAGCCGGCGGCACGGTCAATCTCAACGTCACCCGCACCCTGCAAAACGGCACGCTGCACAACAACACCCTGGCCCAGTTGACCGGCACCCTCGGCGACGACCAGACCGGCATCCCCGTCGGCGGCATCAACATCAACCTGAGCAAACACGCCAACGACCCGAGCGCCCAGGCGCCCGGCAGCGTGTTGCCCGTGGCTGGCGTTGCACCTGGCGGCGGCTTCGTGCCCGTGGACTACACCGGCACCGCCTTCGCCCCGGTCGACCCCACCACCGCGCCCAACTTCCAGCTGCCCAAGGGCGAGTACGGCCTGTTCGTCAAAAACGCCGACCCGACCAGCCACTACCTGATCGAAACCAACCCGGAATTTGCCAGCCTCACCGGCTTCTTCAGCTCCGACTACATGCTCGGCAAACTCGGCTTCACCAGCGATAACGCCTGGCGCCGCCTCGGTGATGGCCAGTATGAGACCCGCCTGATCCGCGACGCCGTCCTCGCGCAAACCGGCCAACGCTTCCTCGCCGGCGGCCTGACCAGCGACGCCGACCAGTTCCGCTACCTGATGGACAACGCCCTTGCCAGCAAAGACGCCCTGCGCCTGAGCGTCGGCGTGACCCTCACCAGCCAGCAAGTCGGCGCCCTGACCCACGACATCGTGTGGATGGAAAACCGCGTGGTCGACGGCCAGACCGTCCTCGTGCCGGTGCTCTACCTGGCCCAGGCCGACTCGCGCAACGTGCGCGGCAACAGCCTGATCCAGGGCCGCGACCTCAACCTGTTCACCGGCGGCGACCTGATCAACGTCGGCACCCTGCGCGCCAGCAACAACCTCTCCGCCGTCAGCAGCGGCAGTATCTACACCGGCGGCCTGGCCGAAGCCGGCAACAACCTGAGCCTGCTGGCCCAGGACAGCATCCGCAACGCCATGGCCGGCGAAATCCGCGGCAAGCAAGTGAGCTTGACGGCGGTTCGAGGTGACATCACCAACGACAACACCGCCATTCAAGTGCGTGACGGCGCCGGCATGCGCACCCTCACCGACAATGGCTCCAGCCTCATCGTCGCTCGCGAAAACCTGGCCATGAACGCTGGCCGCGACCTCATCACCCGAGGCGCCTTGGCAGGCGGCACCGACGTCACCTTAACCGCCGGCCGCGACATCAGCATCCTGCCTGTCAGCGACACCAGCGTAAAACACGCCTTCAGCGACGGCGGCGAAAAATCGAGCATCACCACCGACGTCAAAAACCGCGCCGCCACCGTCACGGCGGGCGGCAACCTGAACATGAAGGCCGGGCAAGACGTCAACATCATCGGCAGCAATGCCACCGCCGGCAAAGACTTCAACGTCGACGCCGGGCGTGACTTCAACGTGGCGTCGGTCAGCGATGTGCATAACGTCGAGGGCAAGGAAAAGGACGGCAAGAAACGCATCAAGACAGCGGACGAGCAGGCCACCCAAGTGGCAAGCGTGCTGACGGCGGGTGGGGATTTCACCAGCCAGGCCGGGCGTGACACCACGATCGTGGCGAGCAAGATCAGCGCGGGGAATGAGGCTTATCTGTATAGCGGGGATAAGTTGAACCTGCTGGCGGCGCAGAACAGCACGCATACCTTGTATGACATGAAGGAGAACGGCGGCTGGGGCGCGAAGAAGACCAAGCGTGATGAGGTGACCCGCGTTACGAATGTGGGGACTGAGATCAAGACTGGTGGTGATCTGTCGCTTATCAGCGGCGGCGATCAGTTGTATCAGCGAGCCAAGCTAAACAGCGGCAAGGACCTGGCGATCACCAGTGGCGGCGCGGTGACGTTCGAGGCGGTCAAAGACCTGCATCAAGAAAGCCACGAGAAGAGTAAGAGTGACTTGGCGTGGACCAGCGCCAAGGGCAAGGGGAATACCGACGAGACGCTGCGCCAAAGTGAACTGGTGGCGCAGGGGGAGTTGGCGATCAAGGCCGTCAACGGGCTGAAGATTGATATCAAACAGATCGATCAGAATACGGTTAGGCAGACGATTGATGTGATGGTCAAAGCAGACCCACAGTTGGCTTGGTTGAAAGAAGCCGAGAAGCGTGGGGATGTGGATTGGCGGCAGGTGCAGGAACTGCATGATTCGTTCAAGTACAGCCATTCCAGCTTAGGCCAGGGAGCCATGCTGGCGATCATCATCATCGTGACAGTTTTGACGGCTGGGGCCGCAAGCGGCGCGGTAGGCGCCGCCGCGGGTGCCGGTGCTGGGTCTGGTACGGCAATGGCCGCAGCAGGCAGTTCTGCAATGGTTTCGGCCGGTACGGCTGTAGGGACTGCGGCAGCTGGTTGGGGCAACGTCATGGCGACCGCTGCGTTAACTTCAGTTGCCAGTGGGAGCACCGTCAGCTTCATCAATAACGGCGGGAATATCGGTGCGACTTTTCAAGACATTACGTCAAGTAAAGCCCTGAAGGGGTACGCGACTGGGGCACTAGCCGCAGGTTTTACCGCTGGAGTGCTTGATCCGGCGTTCGGCGTAACGGGCGACAACGTCAATCACATTACAAAGGGCTTTGACCTCAGTTCCGCCTCTGGCATTGGTAAGTTTGCCGCCTATTCGGGAGCGCAAGGCGTTGCCCAAGCAAGTTTAGGCACTGCTATTCAAGGAGGTAGTTTTGGAGACAATCTCGGCAGTTCCATGCGCTCGCAGTTGCAGAGCACATTGCAAGCAGTCGCCTTTAACGCGGTAGGCGATTACTCGAAAGGCCAAGAATGGTCCGACTCGGGGCCTCAAAAAATCGCTCTGCACGCTCTGGTCGGTGGGCTTTTAAGTGAAGCTGGCGGGGGCAGTTTCGCTACGGGCGCTCTCGCTGCGGGAGCTAACGAAGCATTGGTAACCTCATTAGCGAAAGTGGTAAATGGCGATCCAGCACTGTTGTTAGCTGCTTCGCAATTGGTGGGAATCGCGGCTGCTGGTGCAACTGACGGCGACGTACAGAAAGGAGCTGAAATTGCGAAAAATGCCACGGCATATAACTATCTGAATCACCACGAAGTTGATGATCTGGTTAAGGACTTGAAAGGATGCCGTGGGGCAGCCAGCCCTTCCTCCTGCCGTAACGATGTGGCTGCTAGGTACGCAGAAATCAGTGATAAAAAAACTGGCATCACGCTGTTGAAGTGTGATGACCCTACGAGTTGTAGTGCACAGCGTCTGGACGTGGAGGCAGGCAATGCGGCGCTGGACAAATATGATCAGAGCGGCGGGCTAACCAAGGCAGAACAGTCTATCGTTCGTGGTTTCCAAAATACAAATCAGGACGACACGCGCCTCGCCGTCCAGCAGACCATGAAGGGTGATCATGCCGAAATGCTTGGCATGGTGTTCGGCGGTGGGTTGGGAGGTGCAGGTAAGGTTGCTGGGAAAGTTATTGGCGCTGAGGTTGGAGTAGCCAAGGAAACAACGGTAATCTCAAGCGAGGCCGCTAGCGTTAACGCCCAAGCTGCTTTGAGAGGCAAGCTTTCAGGGCTGCAGAAAGCTCAGGAAAATGCGGCTATCACGAAGACTTTGCCGGATGGCCGAATTCGGTACTACACGCAGGAAGTGCCCGCTCGAACAGAGGGTGCTACACGGGGCGCTTCTTTCGCAACTGAGTATAACCCTGCAACTGGCGCCACTAGGCAGTGGATGGAAAGCTATGATCATGCAGGGAACGTAATTCGGGTGCATCCTAAGAGCATTAATGGGCAACCTGTGAGTGCGCAGCATTATCCGCCTACAGGTGCAGAATTGAAGAGTTGGAAATAATGTACACACAAAATGATCTTGCTAATGATCTTGAAAAAAAATTATCCGCAGGGTTCGACGTGTTTAAGATTTCTAAATTTGCGTTTGAAATTTATCAGCGTCATGGATTAGAGATCACTCCTCCGATGGATCGAATACTTCTCTCATTGATGGCAATGGAAGAAGGGGAAGAGTTTGAGCTGACAGAAACTGAATTTTTAGATTTGATCTCAGAGCTTAGGATTATGGATTGACAGAGCTCAAAATGGAGAAAAGCGGAGAAAGGGACGAAAAGGGGACAGATTTATTTAAATTTGTACTGGGGCAAGCGTATTAAATAAATCTGTCCCCATTATTCCGTTAAAGATGTCTCTAGTTATGTTGATAACGCACTGAAATATGGCAAGGTAACTCCTAATGGCCCAGGTGGGCACGTTATTGAGTACAACGCAGGTAAGGTGATTGGAACAAACGTCTCAGGCGCTCCAACATCGACAATCAAAATAAATGTTCGGGATGGTGTGATTCAGACTGCATTCCCGTACTAGTTAGGAATGGTTATGAGCAGTGGCGGCACACTAATAGAACGATTTGTCGCCCAAGAGTTGGACGACAGCGTTCGCTCTATTTTGAAAGATGCCTTTGATGAGCGGATGTGCTCAAAGAGCGTTCTGCTCAGGGAGTTCGAGTTTAATTGCTTTGACGTTTCTTTGGACTTTGAAAAAGGCATCGTCACATTGCAAGATGTTCTTTCCGCTGGAGAGAGTAGCTTTCTTGATATACCGATACGTGATTTTATCTCTGCTTGCGGTTTGAATGTCTCTTGTTAATTGTAGAAGCCTAGATGTGATCTGACACCGGCCTAGCGCCGGTGTTTTTGCACCCGATCTGCACCCTTTTTGCCGCCTTCTTGCATCCTTTCTGCAAGGATAAAGAGGACGGATTTATTTAGGTGTAGCGTTGATCGGTAAGCTATTAAATAAATCTGTCCCCTTTTGCCGGTCCCCTTTTGCCGTTGTTCTATTGGTGTGTGTTCGCAACTATCACCGTAGACCAAGGCCAGCCTCTTTCAATTTTTTAAGCAGGATCAGTGGGTTACTTGTTAAGTAAGTGCCATTCGGGACGGATTTGAATGGCACTTACTTAACCTTCTTCGTGCGACCATTCTTCCTGACCTCGGCCCTGGCTGATCGACGTGTTTTCATCAGCATGGAATAACGCTTGGGTCTTCGTTTTATGGCGCGCGGCTCAATCCTGCCAGGACGCCTTCCAGCACGTTTCTGGGCAATCAGCTCAAGCAGATCAGCGTCTGATTTCCTTGCTCCTGAACCCCGTACTGCCTCAACGCAAGGCACAGCTGAAGGCTATGTTTGAAGCTCAGCTTGCGAGGCAGACAGTCGGCCAACAGAGCTGATTGCGCCATGAGCATCCGTATCAGGTTGTGGGCCAGCAAGGAGATCCACAACTCCTTGACGGCCATACTTGGCGTCTTGCAGCTCAGTGCTTCAAGCCCCGGCGTAGTCTTGAGGTTGCGCAGGTCCAGCGTATCCGTCCGGCCAAATCACCTACCAAGCCCCACAAAGCCAAGACATGGGGTGCACTCAAATTTAAGGTTCTTCACGGAATCCCGGGAAACACAGAAACGAGAACGCCGATTTGGCTGATGATGTTCGTGCGAGCATCACCCAACTCTACGACCGGCGTGATTCACAACCGGTGGATTTGCCAACCTTCAAGGTCCGTTACTGATACGGATCGGACTTAGTCTTGAATCGATATTGCGATTTAATCACTGGGGGGAAAAATATGAACCAGAAATCTGGCGTCGAAAGTAAACGCTGGATAGTTAAGCTGCGCTTGCCCGGCTAATCATGCCTGGCTATCCTGCTGCGCTCCAAATATCTTTCTCGCAAGGACGTCCCAAATGCGCCTGCTCTTAGCCGTCTTGCTCCCGCCCGCGTTACTCGCCGGGTGCGCTGGCATTCCCTACGAAAAACCCGAAGATCGTGCGGCCATTCAGAAAGACCTAGCGGTGAATCCAGAAGATGTTGTCACGGTGACCCAGGTGGCGTGGTGCGCCCACCCCTACGGTGACATAACCCCCTGTCAGTTGCAGGATGCACTGGCCGTGCAGACCCGCACAAAGCTGATTCTTGCCAGTTACAGCAATAAGCACTACAGGCCGGTCTTGCAGCCCCGGGCAAGCGAAGTCATGTGCGCCCACGCACAGGCATCCGTCGACACAGCGCCGAACTTCTACATGTTTACCAAAGACTACGCCCTGCAAATATGGCCGATTACCCCCGACGCAAAACCGGACTTACTGAAGAAGAAACTCATGCTGGATGCAATGACGCAGGGTAAAAAAACCTTCGTCGGCCCCCAAGGTAACTTCGTGGAGAACACCGGGCGGTACAATTATGGCGGGGGTTATATTGCTAACACTACCATTCCCTATGCGACAAGGACGAAGGTACTGCAGTTGGTTAATCCTTGTGGGGGTCGGGAGTAGAAGGCCAGATTCGCGAGGTTGTCGCAGCTTATTGTGCCGCTTCCAACTGGCGTTGCACGGTAACCGTCCGGTAGACAAGTCTCGACGAGTTCATCTTAGGACGGCCTTGAGTAAAGCGCCCTTGTTGACGGTTGCGGTGAAGTATTTACGAGCGATTGTGTCCGGGAGAGGGCCTTCTGGCCCAGTGGTCAGTTGCTTCAACGCTCAGATAAGGCAGAACCTCGCAGCCGTATCTGCGAATCGAGTGGTGCTGGTACCTTTATCGTCATACCTTAAGGATAAATGGGACGGATTTATTTAGTTGATTTATTTGGTTGTACTGCTCACGCACAAAGCGGGCGACACTACGGCCGCCCGTTTTTCACTCAGTTCGGATCAGCATTAAGCCTACGACTGATAACATCCAGCAAATCACACCCATCCCGCAGCGGTATAGCCAGCAAATGGGCGAAGTCTGAAAGCACTACGGCATCGCTGCTGAGTTGTTCGCGGAAGGCCAGGTTTTCCAGCAGTTGGGTGACGACCTGAATGCGGTGCACGGCGGCGTCGTGAAGGACGTCGAGGGGCGCCTGGGTGTCGATGAGCAGGGCGGGGACGGTGCAGTCGTGGCCGGTTAGGGGCATGTATCGGTTCATCATTAAGCTCTCTATTGATTATTGAGGGCTCGTTCTTCGGGTCGCCAAACCCGGTCGCGTTTTGAGCGACCGCCGGACTATAAGCCCCGCACCCAAAACCGCGCAAGGCATCAGAGTAGAGGCACAATGCCTCATGTAATACGATCCATTGCCGAGACACTGGCGATGGCCAGATGCATCAAAACATCCGAACCGGCCTTCGCCGGTGTTTTCAAAACCGCTGTACCGCTACCCACAAGGAAGAAATACATGATCAAGTTGTTCTGCAAAGCCGCTGTTGTTCTGTCCCTTGCCACGCTGTTTGGCTGTTCTTCGACGCCGTCGGTGGAGAAGATGCAGGCTGACGTGGCGAGCTATTCGTTGCCCAAGGCTGCCGTGGCCGATAAAGGCCTGGTGTACGTCGTTCGTCCTAGCAACGTCGGGATGATGGTGCGGTTCAACGTGTTCCTGGATGACAAGGAAGCCAACTCGGAGATGGGTTACAACCGCGGTAACCAGTACATCTATTTTTTCGTGACGCCGGGCAAGCACGTGATCAGCTCCAAGGCTGAAAACTGGGCGGACATGCCAATCGACGTCAAGGCCGGTGAGGTGGTTTACCTCAAGCAGGAAGTCGAAATGGGTTTCGCCGTGGCGCGCAACAGTCTCAAAGTGCTGAGCGATCTGGAAGGCCGCTATCTGGTCAAGGATGCGTCTTTGGGTACCATTGCCAAAGAAAGCAAATGAGTTAACACCTTGGGTGCCGGCCGGGCCGAGGCTCTGCCGGCAATTGCTGTTCAACTGCAAACATTAAAGGACTGATGTGAAAAACTTCCTCTTCATCCTCCTCACCACCCTCATCCTCGGCGGTTGCGTCAGCCACCCCCTGACGCCCGAAAACCGCGCGCAGATCAAGACCGTCAAAGTCCTGCCCGTGAAGTGGGAAAAGAACATGGTGTACTTCGGCCGTGAACAGGCCTGGGGCGCGGCCCTTGGGGCTGGGCTTGGTGCGGGCGTCGGCATGGCCAGCGGTGCCTCCAAGGTCGGCACCGCGGCGTTGAGCGGCGCGGGGTTCGCGGCCGGCATGAAGGTTGGGCAGTTGGCCGAGATGCCGACGCCTGTGGCGATTTTGACGGTGATGGAGGCGGAAAAAATCGATGTAGGCGTGTTGCTCAAGCAGGGCTTTATCGATGCGTTGGGCAAGACTTCAACGCTCAAGGTGGTCGGTGACGACGAGCCCGCCGATGCGCAGATCCAGCTGACCGTGGCCGAGTGGGGCTTTCGCCTGACTCAGGGGTTCAGCAGTGTGATTTACCCCACCCTCAACGTGCTGGCGCAGATGAATCGCGGCGATGAAATGATCTGGCGCACCAGCGAGGCGGTCACGCCGTTCAATGGCCAGAATGTCTACGGCTACACGCCACTCACCTACCGCACAGACCCCGAGGCCTTGCGCCGGGCGCTCACCGGGATCACGCAGATTTCTGGGCGTTATCTGGTGCAGGAGCTTAAGTAGGCGTTCGCCGGATAAAGGACCTTTGATGAAACCCGCAAAACTCTCCCTTCAGGCCTTCCTGATGGCTTGCCTCATCCCCGGCTGGGGCCTGGTGTATGTGGGCCGCCTCCAGTGGGGCATGCGGGTCGCCGCGTTGTTGCTCGGCGGGGTCGTGTTGATGGGCGCCTTGGGGTGGATCACTACGCCCCTTGGGCTGTATGCCTTCTTCGCGTTTGTCATCACGGTCAAGCTGACCTCCGCCATCGTGTCCGCCGTGTTGGCCCGTCGCTACAGCGGCCCGCCCAATGTGCCGCGTAAACGTGTTCATGCTCTCTACGTCGGCGGGGTGCTGGTCCTGGTGCTGATGCTGGATGTTTTTCGGGTGCCGTTGCTGGGCTTCAAGAACTATTACATTCCTTCGGGCTCGATGGTTCCGACGCTGTCCATTGGCGACTACATCATCGCCGACCTGCAAGCCGGCGCACCGCAGGTGGGGGATATGGTGGTGTATCGCTGGAACGGCACCGAAGCGGTCAAACGAGTGGCGGGTGTTGCGGGGGATACGTTAGCCATCGTGAACGGTGAGCTGGTCCATAACGGTGAAAACCTCGGGCTGTTTCACGCACCGGCCGACCGGGTGCAAGGGCCGCAATCGCAGGCAATGGCGCCGGTCAAGGTCGAGCCGGGTCATGTCTTTTTACTGGGCGACAATCGCAACAACAGCAACGACAGCCGTTTCATGGGCCAGCTCGCGGTGGAGGACGTGGTGGGCAAGGTCACCGGCATTTGGTTCTCGAATGACTGCGCGCGCATTGGGACCACTTTTCCATAAGCCTTCGAGTAGGCGTTGCCGGGCGGGCAGCGCTGCGGTTCATAAAGGAAAGGGGACAGATTTATTTAAAGGCCTGAGTTAAATAAATCTGTCCCGAATGAAACTCGTCCCGAATGAAACTCGAGCTTCAGGGTATAAATAAAGGCTTCCAAGCTCACCACACGCTTCCTCAGTATCTAGGAAAGATGTTGGGGTACTAAAAAAATGACATGATGGATCACCCCGCAACATTGATCACTCAATACTCGCATACTGGTAAGCTGAACCCGGATGCCATGCATAAAGCTATAAGTAAATATCTGCCTCCAATGGTAGGAGGTAAAGCTGCTAGTTATACTCCAGATCAGATCAGTACTGGGTTGCAAAAAGCGTATGGAGATATTGGACGTCCTGAGCTTTTTAAATCGGTACAGCATTTAATCAAATAAGGAGGGTGAGTTATGTCGGACAAACAAGTAGATGAGCTAACGATTGATGATCTTGATAGTTGTAGCGTTTGGTTCTTTCCTATGGACGACACTGTGGAGGATGAATTAACTGTACGCCCCCTCGCCGAACAGGAAGCGTGCTCAGACTTTCATATTGTCGTTAGAGCTGGTTTTTTTGGTGAAAGTGGCGCTGTGTATCGCGGTTATTTGTATTGGGGCTCTAATGCCGCAATTGAATACTTAAAGCCTGTTGTATTGTCTGATAAGGGAGGCGCCGTAAGTTTTTGGAGCGGTATAGTAACTCCAGCGTGGGAAAGTTCGGAGTTTGCCGATTCGATTAGATCCGAGCTGCCTATTTCTTATGCCTCAGAACCGGTTTTTGGTCTTCCTTCCATTTGCGGAAAGCTGGAGGGACTTTATTATCTTTCTGATGATCAGGTGTGCTGCGTTAAATGACGCGAAAAAGGGGGGGTTATTTAAATTTGCGCTGGGAGCTATTAAATAAATCTGTCCACTTTTGTTCTAATCCTGGCGGTCCAGGGTCGGCTCTCTCGGCATACCCACCAAAAAAAGGAGCTGAATAATGCATTCCGTACCGCTAGAACATGAGAAGCAAAAGTTGATTTTCTACGTGGCTCAAGACTTAGATCAGTCTATTAGATCTAATGTTCAGCAGCTTGTTAATGAGGTCGCTGCGTCAAGAATATGGAGTACTGCCCCGCCAATCTTTATTGACGCGATAGACGAAGGGGGCGCGGAAGTGGTGGGTGGAATGTTGGAAATTTATTCAGCGCTGCAACCGAATATACTCTCTGTTGATATGGATTCGAAAAATCTATATGAAGTAGAAGAAATAGTCTGCGCTGTAAAAAAGTTATCTGAAAAAGAAAATATTTCTTTTGAATTTCAATTGGGTACGACTTTTGTTGGCGCCATTGATGATGGTGTTATTGATCGAGTCTTGCTGGAGGGACTGCTCGTGCCGTGGCGAAATCATATCAAAGGAAAAAGTTGAGTTGGTGCAAAGAGAAGAAAAGGGTGGCGGATTTATTTTAATTCGAGATGGCAGTAAAAAGCCTACTAAATAAATCTGTTCCCTTTATTCTGCGGACTGCCCGATGGTGACAAGGTCAGAATTAAGGTGGTGGACTAATGGCTAGGTTTAGAGAAAGTATATATTTGTCTTGTTCGCAATTTTGCGTGTTTGTGAGTTCGCTTGATCAGCCGTATAATGATTGGAGTGATCGTAGTTATGCGCAAGGATTTTCGTGGAGGTTAGGGAGTGTCTCTTTTAGAGCTTTGATTGACGAAGGCGATCATAATTAGATTTTTTATTAACGAACAAGTGCCCATTATAAGCGCAGACGTGGTTCGAGCCTTTAAAGTTCCCTTCGCGGTGAGAGATAGAAATATTGAGATTGGTAGTATTTCGAGTACGGTTCCTCTAGAGCTGCCTGAAGGAGATTATTCTCTTCAGGTCGAATTTATAAGACCCTCCTCAAGCGGATTGTATGCAACAAATGTCCATTTGAATTTAGGGGGCTGCGATTTTGAGGTGTTGAGAGCAGACGCTGAAATTGACGAACAAGGTGAGTTTGATATCAATGCGGTTCCTGCGGGATAAACATTCGGCGAAATGGGGCGGATTTATAGTTCGAGATCGAGGTAAAAAGCCTATTAAATAAATCTGTGCCCTTTATTTTTTCGTAAAGTATTTCCAAGTATTGTATTTTAAAAGATAGAAGGTAAAGAGAACGGATTTGTTTAGTTTGAACTGCTCACGCACAAAGCGGGCGACACTAAGGCCGCCCGATTTTCACTCAGGACGGATCGGCATTAAGCCTGCGACTGATGACATCCAGCAAATCACACCCATCGCGTAGCGGAATGGCCAGCAAATGGGCGAAGTCTGAAAGCACTACGGCATCGCTGCTGAGTTGTTCGCGGAAGGCCAGGTTTTCCAGCAGTTGGGTGACGGCCTGGATGCGGTGCACGGCGGCGTCGTGGAGGACGTCGAGGGGCGCCTGGGTGTCGATGAGCAGGGCGGGGATGGTGCAGTCGTGGCCGGTTAGGGGCATGTAGCGGTTCATAATTGGCACTCTGTTTAATGGTTGAAGCCATCACTCAGTCGTCGCCAAACGAATGGGTGGCAGCTGTACGCAGGTTGGCGAACCGGCAACAGAATAAACCGGCAGACCCTAAGGTCTCCCGCGCACAGCCGCCATAAAAGATGCGGCTTTGCGGGTGCAAAAACACCTGCATATAAGCGGATTGCTTTTGCATTCTGTTGTCGGGTCGCCAAACCCGGTCGCCGTATTGGACGACGGCCGGACTATAAGCCCCCCATCCAAAACCATGCAAGGCGTCCGTCCAGGCTGTAACAATTCTGCCTGCCACAACCGATCAATGTGGGAGCGGGCTTGCCCGCGATGGCGGAGTGTCAGTCGATAACCCAGTCGGCTGACCCACCGCCATCGCAGGCAAGGCAGCTCCCACCCTTGATTCTGTGGTGCTGCACTGACCGTGACAGAGCCTTTACAGCAACTTGCGCTGCACCGCCTCATCCAGCGTGCTGCGCGTCAGCGCCTCGACCACTTCCTTCGTATCCGCCTGGAACGGGATGCCCACGATCAGCACCAAATGCACCCAGGTGCGCACCGATTCGCTCTTCTTGACGCGGCCGAGTTCCTTGCCGTCCTTGTCCTTGAACACCGTTTCCAGCGTGAAGATATTTTTCGCCGTGGTCGGGATCACGAACAACGTGAAGCCGGTGATGAACGCCGACACCGGGCTGTACTCTTCGTTGTTGTGCAGCGTGGCGTCCACGTAGAGGTCCGAGTCGACCTTGTCGGTGCTCACCCGCGAAAAACGGTTGGACGCACGATACGAGTCGGCCACGGTTTTTTCCCACAACACCACCGGGGCGCCGACTGCCGCGTTGCCCGGGCCGCCGTTGACGTGGTTCTGCGCGGTGGTGCGCACGTACACCGTGGGCTTCTGCGCGGGCGCGTTGGCGGTCGGCGGCCAGGGTTGTACGGCCGGCAGTTCGTGCTGCGAGTAAGACACGCAACCGGTCAGCAAGACGGCGGCAAGTACCAGGCTGTGTTTGATCAATCCTTTCATGCAGTGCTCCTTGAGAATTACGGTTTGGCCAGGTTGGCGGTGGCGGTGTCGAGCAGTTGCCCGACCAGTTTGGTCAGCTGTTGGCCGCCCATCGAAGGCGCCCAATATTGGCCGCTGTACAGGCCCACGTTGTGTTCGAACGTGATCGAGTCCCTGGCCTTGGCCAGTTCCTTGCCGTTGCGGTCGACGATCACCAAGTCGCCGGCCACGTCGAAGCTGTCGACGTAGATCGGGCCGTTGACCCAGATCCAAATGGTCAGCGTCAGCAGCGCGCCGGGTACGTATGCCGGGTGCGGCGCGCGGTGGCCCTTGAGGGAGGTCATGTTGAATTTGAGGGTGACGTCCTGCTCGCCCAGGCGCACCGGGTATTCGGTGACTTGCTTGAAGTAGCCTGCGCTGCGCACGTATTGGTTGATCTGGGCCGTGAGCGACTGGCTGATGGCCGTCTTGTTGGCCTCGTTGACGTCGGCGGCGCTCACCGTCACATCGGCGATTTGCGCACTGCGCGGGCTGCTGACAGACACCTGGTGGAGCGGGGCGGCGATAGGGCCGGTGACGGTGTAGGACACGCAGCCGGTCATCGACAGCGCGGCGAGCAAGGCGGTAGCTCGAAGCAAAGTGTTAAACATGCAATATCCCTATAAGTGAACAAGCCAAGTTACTGTCTCGACCTGCACCAGCACAACTTGAGGGCAGATGTTTATTTAGGCGTGCATGGCCTTCAGTGTTTTGGCTTGCCGGGCAAGCGCTTAGGAGAAACCACCCACTCCCTAGGTGGCGTCGCCAATAAAACGACGCTGCCCCGGCGTCAAAACAGCTTGAGAACGTTTTTCAACTCCGTAAAATGCCGCGATTGCTTAAGGCTCGATGCTTTCAGGGACGAATTCACATATGCGCGTTTTTGCCGCCTTCCTTGCGGTCTGCCTACTGGCGGGCTGCGCCTCCAAGCCGGATTACTACATCTCGCCGGCACCGGTCACGATTCCAAAGACCGCTACTTACTGGCTCGACACCTTTGACGTCGAGGTGGTAGGCAAAAACGAACGTTTCTTGCCCGATGACAAGGTGCGCCAGCAATTGGGCGTCGACCTGGTCGACCGCCTGCTCAAGGCCAAGCGCTACGCCACCAGCAAGGACAAGGCCGATTACTTGCTGGATATAAGCATCGTCTACACGCGCCACATCCCGGACTCCAAAGGCGGCCTCGCCACGTTGATCGTTGATGACAACACCATCCTGGCCGCTGTTGACTTCAGCTATCAGGTCAAGGTCAAGAAGGGCGGCGCCGAGGTGCTGCATTTCGCAAAGACGCGTAACAACCTCGTACCTGGCGGTGTGATGGGTGAAGCGCAACAATGGAAAACCATGGGCGGCATCCTCACCAACTCCGGCAACTCCAGCGTCGAGCGTTTTTATACCGGTGTGTTGAGCCGCGACATCGTTGATGACCTGCGCAACATTCCGTCTCGCTAATGCTGCCTACTACCGATTTATCACCCCTGGAGCACCCTGTGAACATACTGTCCAAAATCCTGCTGTCCGGCCTCACCGCCGCAGCGCTGCTGACCGTGGCCGGTTGCGCCACCGAGAGCAACCGCGCGATGCCGGTGGAGCAAGTCGCCAGCGCCAACGTGGCCTACTCCGGTGTGCGCGTACCGATTGCCGTGGGCAAGTTCGACAACCGCTCCAGCTACATGCGCGGCATTTTCTCCGACGGCGTCGACCGCCTCGGTGGCCAGGCCAAGACCATCCTCATCACCCACCTGCAGCAGACCAACCGCTTCAGCGTGCTGGACCGCGACAACATGGGCGAAATTTCCCAGGAAGCCAAAATCAAAGGCACCGCGCAGAAGCTCAAGGGCGCTGACTACGTGGTGACCGGCGATGTGACCGAGTTCGGCCGCAAAGAAACCGGCGACCGCCAGTTGTTCGGCATCCTCGGCCGTGGCAAGACCCAAGTGGCCTACGCCAAAGTCGCGCTGAATATCGTCAACATCAACACCTCCGAAGTGGTGTATTCCACCCAAGGTGCCGGTGAGTACGCGCTGTCCAACCGTGAAGTGGTCGGCTTCGGCGGCACTGCCAGCTACGACTCCACCCTCAATGGCAAGGTCCTCGACCTGGCCATGCGCGAAGCCATCAACCGCCTCGTCGACGGCATCAACGTCGGCGCCTGGAACCCGCGCAACTGATCAGCAGCACCTCAAGGAGCAGTACACGGATGAGCAAGGCAGTGAAGTTGGCGCTGATGCTGACAGCAATCGCGGTAGTCACCGGGTGCCAGACGGCGCCCCAGCCCCTGTATCAATGGGAAAGCTACCAGCCGCAGGTTTACGAGTACTTCAAGGGCGAGCCCAAGGAAGCGCAGGTCGAGGCATTGGAACGCGACCTGCAGAAGATCAACGCCAGCGGCCGCAAGGCCCCGCCGGGTTACCACGCCCACCTGGGCATGCTGTACCTGAGCATGGGCAAGGATGACCAGATGGTGCAGGAGTTCCGCACTGAGAAGGCACTGTTCCCTGAGTCCGCCGCCTATATGGACTTTCTGCTGAAAAACGCCAAGACCGGAGTCGCCACTAAATGAGCCTGCTAAAACTCACTGGCGCCTTGCTGGCCCTGGCCTTGCTCGGCGGTTGCGCGGCACCCAAGACGATTGATTACACGGCGTACAAACAGGCGCGGCCCAAGTCGATCCTGGTGCTGCCGCCGATCAACGAGTCGCCGGAAGTGCAGGCGTCTTACAGCCTGGTCTCGCAAGTGACCTACCCGTTGGCCGAAGCCGGCTACTACGTGTTGCCGATTGCCCTGGTGGACGAAACCTTCCGCCAGAACGGCCTCACCACCGCCAACGATATCCAGGGCGTGCCGCCGGCCAAGCTGCATGACATCTTCGGTGCGGACGCGGCGTTGTACATCACCGTCAGCGAATACGGCACCAAGTACATGCTGATCACCAGTGACACCGCCGTGACCGCCTCGGCCAAACTGGTCGACCTGCGCACCGGCACCACCCTGTGGACCGGCTCGGCGCGGGCTTCCAGCGAGGAAGGCAACAACAACGGCGGCGGCCTGGTGGGCATGCTGATCACCGCGGCGGTCAAGCAAGTGATCAACAGCTCCACCGATGCGGCGCACCCGATTGCTGGCATCACCAGCGCGCGGTTGTTGTCGCCGGGGCAACGCGCGGGGATTTTGTACGGGCCGCGTAACCCCAAGTACGGCACGGACTGATCCCAGGTTCTGAAAACACCACACCCATCCACTGTGGGCACCGGCCCATGTGGGAGCTGGCTTGCCTGCGATAGCATCACCTCGGTCTAACTGAAAAACCGAGGCGCTTGCATCGCAGGCAAGCCAGCTCCCACACAAAGCCTGCTCCCACAGTAGATGGGTGGTGTTATCTGAATCAGGTTTAACCCGAACCCTCCACACCCTGCGTCTGACCTTGTGAACGGATCATTCATTCACGAGGTTCAGCCCATGTCCCGTCCTCTGCTCTTCCTGCGTCCTGCTGCCCAGGGCTTCGCCGTTACCCTGCTGGTAACGCTGGCCGGCTGCGGGCTGTCTTCATCTCCTGAACTGGCCAAGCCGGCTGAGCCCGTCGGCGAACTGCAACGCGTGCAAGTCCAAGGCGCGGCGGTCAAAAAGATGGCAATGCCTGCGCCCATGCTGATGCGTGAGACGGCCAACCTGGGTTACCTCAGCGAACCCCGCGAGCAATACGCCAACCTGCCGGACAACCCGGTGCACCGCGTGGCCGAAACCCCGGTCTCCACCTTCAGCGTCGACGTCGACACCGGCAGCTACGCCAACGTACGACGTTTCCTCAACCAAGGCAGCCTGCCGCCCGAAGGCGCTGTGCGATTGGAGGAAATGGTCAACTACTTCCCCTACAACTACGCGCTGCCCACCGACGGCTCACCCTTTGGCGTCACCACCGAAGTCGCCGCCACGCCGTGGAACCCGCACACACAATTGCTGCGCATCGGCATCAAGGCGTCCGACCGTGCCGTAGCAGAACTGGCGCCGGCCAATCTGGTGTTCCTGGTCGACGTGTCCGGTTCCATGGACCGTCGCGAAGGCTTGCCGCTGGTGCAAAGCACCCTGAAATTGCTGGTGGATCAACTGCGCGATCAAGACCGCGTTTCACTGGTGGTCTACGCCGGGGAATCCCGTGTGGTGCTCCGGCCCACCTCGGGCCGCGACAAGGCCAAGATCCGCAACGCCATCGACCAACTCACCGCCGGCGGCTCCACGGCGGGCGCATCGGGCATCGAACTGGCCTACCAGATGGCCCGCGAAGGCTTTATCGACAACGGCATCAACCGCATCCTGCTGGCCACCGACGGTGACTTCAACGTCGGCATCAGCGACTTCGACAGCCTCAAGCAAATGGCCGCTCGGCAGCGCAAAAGCGGCGTCTCCCTGACCACCTTGGGTTTCGGTGTGAATAACTACAACGAACACCTGATGGAACAACTGGCCGATGCCGGCGACGGTAACTATGCCTACATCGACAACCTGCGCGAGGCGCGTAAGGTGCTGGTCGACCAACTCAGCTCGACCTTGGCGATAGTCGCTCGGGATGTGAAGTTGCAGGTGGAATTCAACCCGGCGCGTGTCAGCGAATATCGCCTGCTCGGCTATGAAAACCGTGCCCTGAAGCGTGAGGATTTCAACAACGACAAGGTCGACGCAGGTGAAATCGGCGCAGGGCATACAGTCACCGCGCTGTACGAAATTGCCCCGAAGGGCGAGAAGGGCTGGCTGGAGCCATTGCGCTACGCCGCCGCGCCAACAGCCGAGGATAAATCCGCCGAACTGGCGATGCTGCGGGTGCGCTACAAGCCTGCGGCGGGCGGTAACAGCCAGTTGATCGAGCGACCCATCGGTAACGCTTCGAGCACGCCCAGCGATGACCTGCGTTTTGCAGCTGCCGTGGCCGCCTTCGCCCAACAGCTTAAGGGCGATGGCCGCTACACTGGCACCATGAGCCTGCAAGACATCGCAACACTGGCCCGCTCGGCCCGAGGCGATGACCCCTTCGGCCTGCGCAACGAATTCGTGCAAATGGTAGAACTGGCCCAAAGCCTCAAGCACTAATCCCGAACACACAAACGATCCAAAGGAGACGCTGGTTCCTGTGGGAGCTGGCTTGCCTGCGATAGCGGTATCTCAGGCACTATCCATGCCCCAGGCCCACCGCCATCGCAGGCAAGCCAGCTCCCACCCGAACAGCGTCAACCTTACGAAAGGAGTCCGCCCCCCACATGGCCGTACCCGACGACCCACCCAGCGACGAATCCCTGCTGGCCCGCTACCGCACCGGCGACGCCGCCGCGTTCGAAACCCTGTACGCGCGCCATCGCCAGGGCCTGCACCGCTTCCTCGTGTCCTTAAGCAACAAAGCCGAACTGGCCGATGAAATCTACCAGGACACCTGGCTCAGCCTGATCCGCAGCAACACCCAGCCACAAGGCCGGGCGAGTTTTCGTACATGGCTGTTCCAGATTGCCCGCAACCGCCTCATCGACCACTGGCGCAAGCACGGCATTCACACCCCGCTGCACGACAGCTACGACGAGCAACTGCACGCCCAGGCCGACGACAGCGCCGGCCCCGAGCAGCAACTGAGCCTGAGCCGCGACCAGGCGCGCCTCGACGCCGCGTTGCAAGGCTTGCCCGAAGACCAGCGCGAAGTCTTCCTGCTGCGCCTGCACGGCGACCTCGAGGTGCCGCAGATCGCCGCCCTCACCAACGCCCCGCTGGAAACCGTAAAAAGCCGCCTGCGTTACGCCCAGCAGAAACTGCGCCGCCTGCTGGCCGAGGAGATACCCGCATGACTGACTCCCGAAACACTCCCGACCCCGACGACCTGCTGCTCCAGCATTACCGTCAACACAGCACCGGCGAACCACCCGCGTCCCTCGACGCCTTCATCCTCGCCACCGCCCGCCGCGAAGCGCCCGCGCCGCAACCGAACCTGTGGCAACGTTGGCTGCAAGCCTGCCAACGCCCGCGCTGGCAAATGGCATTCGCCACCGTGGCCGGCCTGGCGCTGATGGTCGGCGTGGTGATGCGCGAGCCCGTGCCGCAAGCCGAAATTTCCACCGCAACCTTCTCCGCCCTGCACGAAGACGCCGCCCGACCGGCCCCGCAAGCGGCCCCCGCGCCGATGGCCCGAATCGCCGCCGCGCCTAAAGCTGAACGGGCACCGGCCCAGGCCGAAATTGCCGGCGCGATGGAGGCTCAATCCACCGCAAAACTGAGCAAGCGCGCGCCGGTTGCATTGCCTTCATTGGATGAAGGACTGCAGGAGATCCTGCGGTTGCGTGAGGCGGGTCAAAACAAGGCCGCGGATGAAAAACTGCTGGCCTTGCACAAACGCTTTCCCGACGAAGATTTACCCGCGCGCCTCGAAGCGTTGCAACAGCGATAACGCCGGTCGTTGAAGACCCCTGTCGTGACAGGCCGTGAGACGCAACGTCTCACGGTCTCGTCGCGATCTCCTACGGCCCGGCACCGTGCGTCTCACGGGCGCGCAATACCGGGCACCTCCCGGCGTTGACCGCAGCGCTCTAAAAAAGGCGTGTCCGGGTGTTATGGCCAACCTGGCACCGGCCTTGCTCCAGCACTGACAGCCAGCCCGACTGGCGACCCAATAATAAAAAGTGCTGCCCGATATCCCGCCCAGCGATTGGGCCCGGACATCGCGCAACCGTACCGACGCCCCCGGCGCCCGTACCCACCGCTCAAGGAGATTTCGCCATGACCCTCCCGATCAATCCACAAGGCAGCATGCGTGCCGCCGTCTGGCACGGCCGTAACGATATCCGCGTCGAAGACGTCCCGCTGCCGGTGTCGCCACCCGCAGGTTGGGTGCAGATCCGCGTGCAGTGGTGCGGCATCTGCGGGTCCGATCTGCATGAATACGTGGCCGGCCCGGTGTTCATCCCGGTTGACGCCCCCCACCCGCTCACCGGCATCAAAGGCCAGTGCATCCTCGGTCATGAATTTTGCGGCGAGATCGTCGAACTCGGCGCCGGCGTGCAAGGCTTCAGCGTCGGCGAACCGGTAGCGGCCGATGCCTGCCAGCATTGCGGCACCTGCTACTACTGCACCCACGGCCTGTACAACATTTGCGAAAACCTGGCCTTCACCGGCCTGATGAACAACGGCGCCTTCGCCGAGCTGGTCAACGTACCGGCCAACCTGCTGTACAAACTGCCGTCAAACTTCCCGGCCGAAGCCGGCGCCCTCATCGAACCCCTCGCGGTGGGCATGCACGCCGTGAAGAAAGCCGGCAGCCTGCTCGGGCAAAACGTCGTGGTGGTCGGCGCCGGCACCATCGGCCTGTGCACCATCATGTGCGCCAAGGCCGCGGGCGCCGCGCAAGTCATCGCCCTCGAAATGTCCAGCGCACGCAAGGCCAAGGCCCTTGAGGTCGGCGCCACCCACGTACTCGACCCCAACCAATGCGACGCCCTCACCGAAGTGCGCCGCCTCACCGCCGGCCTCGGTGCAGACGTCAGCTTCGAATGCATCGGCAACAAACACACCGCCAAACTCGCCATCGACCTGATCCGCAAGGCCGGCAAATGCGTATTGGTGGGCATCTTCGAAGAGCCCAGCGAATTCAACTTTTTCGAATTGGTGGCTACGGAGAAACAGGTGCTGGGCGCGCTGGCCTATAACGGTGAGTTCGCGGATGTGATCGCGTTTATTGCCGATGGGCGGCTGGATATCACGCCGCTGGTGACGGGGCGGATTCAGTTGGAGCAGATCGTGGGGCAGGGGTTTGAGGAGTTGGTGAAGAACAAGGAACATAACGTGAAGATTATTGTGTCGCCGGCTCGGGTTTGAGGTGAGGGGGTGGGGGCATCCGCCACCCACAAAAGAGCCCCAGGTCTTTTGGCCTGGGGCTCTTTCTATGTATCTGTTGCCACGGAGTTGTTTGGGCCTGGAGTTAAAGTTCCCGTATTTAAAGGGTTTTGTCTTCTGTGCGCTTTAAGGGATACAGGGGATACACGGCGCTTGCTGCTGGGTCGTTTTTTGGCTCGTTTCACGCTGGCTGGAAAAGCCGTCGAGGTTCGTTGCTCGATCCCCGACGAACGGTAACCCATCATGATAGACCCACAGCCGGTGTAAAGGTGTGGTCACCACTACCACTCCTCTGATGGATCAGCCACATAAGTGGCCCGATTATTTTTTCCTCACTTATGACGAACCATCGCCACATTTTGCTGCGAGGGCTCTTGCGCCGTACGGCACTTGCAAAACGCTGAGGCGTTCTACCATTCCCACAGGGACTTTTCGCCGACCTGCAATTGTGAGATCTGAACGCAAGCGCGACGGATTAGCCGAACCTACATGAATGAAGGAAAGACAGTTGCGAAATTTTCCTGTCGGAGTTAGTTTGACAATCCGAGGTGATGGTGTTTTGCCATGGATCGAATATACGTCTAACCGGATTCGAGTGAATCGAGTCGATGTTACAAGTATTGAATAAAAGGGAAATACATTATGCAGCTGAACCCTCTTCACTTGAAAGTCTCAAAGCTGCTTGAAGGAAGGCTTTTTAGAATTCCGGAGTATCAGCGAGCTTATTCATGGCAGTCCCGACAGCGAGCCGATTTATTCAATGATATTAGAGAGGCTTATCGCTCTGGTCGGGAACATTTTATGGCAACTCTCGTTGCATTAGCGAAAGAAACGAGAGAGATTAATGCGGATGAGTTTCGTGCAGTAGAACTTGTAGACGGTCAGCAGCGTACCACCACACTTATAATACTTTTTAAAGCGCTTGAAAAAAGCCTCGATTCAAGTATTACAAGCGAAGCAGATATTAAAAAGGACTTGGCCAAGCTTCTGGTTAAAGGTGATGAACACTCCCTGATCTTGCTACAAACTAATCACGATAGTAGCAAGGTGTTTACCAATTACATCCGGAGCGGGCTTGTCTCTGAGCCGAAGAATCCTACCGTTGCTGATACTAATTTAGTGAAGGCAGCTCAAGAGTGCGAGCGCTTTGTGCAGGACTGGAAAAATTCAGAAGGTTCAATAGTGAGCTTGATATCCACAGTGAGAAACAAACTTTCTGTGATATATCATGAAATTCAAGATCAAGCGACTGTTTATAGAGTATTTGAGGTCTTGAATAGTCGTGGGTTAGATGTGAAGTGGATCGATAAGCTTAAAAGCCAGTTGATGGCTTTGATTTTCGAGCACGTGGAGGATGAGAAAACCAGAGGTGAAGCGTCTGATGAAATGAAGATGATCTGGAAAAATATTTACCAAGCGTTGGGCAACGAATCAAAAATCGGTGATGAGGCTCTGAGGTTCGCAGGTACTTGGGCTGTAGATACTAGGCCAAATCGGATCATCAGTGAGCAAGATGCGACGGCTGAGCTTACTCGAAAAGCCGGTACCAGTCTCAAAAGTATCGCAGTAGTAGGGCATGAACTTGAAGCAGTGGTACTGGCAAATCTAAAGCTGTCTCGCAATAATAGGTTACGAGCGGTAACGCGGATTTCGCATGCTCGATTTGTAGCATCTGCCATTATCCTCCGAGCATTCAAATCCAAAGAAGAACAATTGCTTCTAGAAAAGTGGGAGCGTGTAACCTTTCGCATTTTTGAACTCGGAGGTGCGGATACGCGCCATAAAGTAGGGGATTATGTCAGGTTGGGCTACGATATATATCGTAGCTGTTTGTCCTCGGATGAGGTTCAAGAAAGACTTGATAGTATATCTCAGAACTTTTCAATAAAAGATGTTCTAAAGTCGGTGGACTGGACTGATTCCTATAATAATTGGGGTGAACAGCTACGTTATTTGCTTTACAGGTATGACGAACATCTTGCAAAGGAGGCCGGTGAGAAAATCAACGCCACTGCTTGGAATAAAATATGGCAAGCTGAGCCTTCAAGCTCCATTGAGCACATACATCCGCAAAGCTCTGGTGCGAGTTATGTTCATCAGTTAGGAAACCTTACGATGCTTCCGCCGGGTATAAACTCGTCGCTGAACAAGCGTCCGGCGAAGGAAAAGTTTAAGACATACCTTTCCTGTGGGCTTAGGGCAACGATGGAAGTAGGTTTATCTATTGAAGAAAGAAATAATTGGTCAGAGGCCATGATAAAAAAACGAACGAAGCAGATAGAAGATTTCATTCGGCTCGAATGGTCTGACTAATTTTAAGGCTGTGACGGTATTGCCGTTTCATATCGCGTATGGTTTACGGTTCGGTGATGCTCATCTCCCGTCTAAGGATGATTTAGCTAGCGCAATTGCAGCTTTGCAGATACCGAATGGTTTGCCACAGCTTCTCGTTGCAACCGTTTTTTAGCGCGAGTTTGTGCCAGCTTGAACGCAATTGGTCGAACCATTGCGGGAGGCCCAAAGCCTGAGTCTGAAAAAGCTTACGAGCCAACGGTTAACTGATTTAGTTAAAAAGGAGATAGCCAACTAGCAGTATTGAAACGACAGATATATCAAGCCGAAACACTTTCTGCGCTTCCTGGATCGCGACGATCTGATGGCTGTTCTCGACTGCAAAGTCTTAATCGCCAACACGGTTCTCATGGAGCTGAGATATTTAAATTACATAGTTACTACTAGATCTCTGGTTTTATCTTTTTATTGATAATGTATTCCTGGGGTTCTAGTTTTAGATTTTGTTCTGAATGATTAAATAAAATTGTTGACGATGAATGGTAAAAAGATCTCATCTTTGTTTTCTTGTAGGTCTTCTCCTACGCGACAATCAACATCGACTAGGCATGACCCATTTATAAAATTAATTATGGCTCTCCCGGCTGCTGTTCTTTGGCGAAGAATTTGCATAGATTCTTCTGGGATTTTTCCATTCAACTGCTCGAACGCCCTCAAATCGAAATCCAATGTCAGTATGTAATTATCACCGCTAGCAAGCTGCGTGCTGGTGCCGGTAGTAAATAAGTCATTATCAAGCTGGGCAATAAAGCTTATAGGTATATTTTGGAATATAAGGCGTTCGGCTTTATGGAAGCCAAGTCTTTTTAAGTGGAGGCCGAGGTCCTTCGCTAGTTTGAACTCAGCAGTTAATACATTTTCTGGGGCTAACTTTGTTTTTAGGCTCTCGAAATATTGTGAAAGTTGTTGCATGGGAAAATGTAGTAATGGCTCCTCTCTGCTAATGTGAAATAGGATGAATTCATGCCCATTGCATAAAGCAAATAAAGGTACACGAATTTCACTGTGGATCGCGTAGGAGTATGCTTGCTCAACATGCGCCCCCGAAACAATATTTTCACCCGGAGCTTTTGCCTCTAGTACCCAAGAGTATTTTTCATTAACTTCGAATAAGTAATCAGGTATGCAGGTTATTTTCTTTCTTGCGCTTCCCACTGAGACAAAAGGGTGAGCTAGTGCTTTGCTGCGTAATATTTTATTGGGGCGGCTTGATGAATATCCTAGCGACTTAATTATAGGTAGTATGATTTCTTCTCTCACCGAATCTTCTTTGAAGTCAGGGTTGTTAAGCTCCTCCAAGTTAAAGTCTTTAATGGGGTTAAAGTTTTTTAAAATTTTCATTGGAGTGTACTCGGAAGTGTCTTGGGTGATGTCAAATAGATACGGTGGGTGGATATTTTATTACGACAATATATTCAATATATTCATTGCTTAATCAGGAGAGGATGGCGCCAAATCATTGCGGGAGGGCACGGGTATAGTTTTGGTTGGCAGTTTCAGAGGTGTAAACCAGATCTTGTTAGGTTCAATATTGCGCTGAACTAATGGGTGACTTCTTAGCTGCTCAGTTTCCTCTTTGATGGTCAAGGTATGATTCTTAATGGTCGTTGGCTCATTCGTACGAATTATTTCTAAAGGCACTATTTTTGGTTCAGTAATGAAGCTAAAAACTGAAATTCCGATGCCCAAAAATATTACAGCGATAGTGCCAATTGATGCTGACCATTTAAAAACGGATTCTGCTTTTTCGGCAGGAATACTGACCATCTTTCGGTATTCGCTCTGCGGAAGAAACCTGTAAAGCTTGGGCTGCCAATCCTTTCGGAGTTCTCGTTGTAAACTAATAAAGCTCCAACCAGAGTAAACAATCATTCCGATATAAGTAATAGCTACTAACGTCACTGCGCTGATGAACCAAGGGTTGATGTGAGCGGTGAGTCGTGCAGCTATTAAACCTATACATACCGTTAACGCTCCAGAAACGGATGTGATAGTTTGCCTAGTAGCATCAGTTGCTTTTGCCGTTTCCTCAGTAATTGCCTTGCGCAGCTCGCCAAGCGATTTAAGCGTGTCTTTTCCTAGCTCTGATAGCGACATTTGATAAGCAATTTTGGCACTTTCAAGAGCGGTTGAGAAATTCGCTTTAAAATATTCTATTGCTTGGCCGCTTTCACGGCCCGAGCGTGCTATCTCCATCGACAAAAGGTTGTGTTTGAGTTCAGCTTCTCTACTGTTCTCATATGCCCACATCGCACCCGCTTGGAGGTCTAAGAACGAGCTTTCTCCGAAGTGGTCAATAAGTTTTGCAGTGGTGTTAGATGAAAGAAGAACAAGCTTTGGCGGCCCTTTGAATATTATTGTAGAGCTTTCTGAATCTACCTCACTTGCTAGCGATGGAATAAGAGCGTCAAATGCTTTCATGCACCAAAACTTATGGAATGGATCTTTGAAATCTATTTGGTGTATATCTATAACTAACCACGGCCGAATATCAGCAGGTAAGTTCTGATAGGTCCCGGAGTTTTTTACAAGCGTACGAGGTGATTTTGTTTTAGGCGAAACTGTAGCGGCATCAGAAAACGACCAGTTTGTATATGTGCGCGCTTGAGTGATTAGCGGTTTTTTTATTCCCGCAATTCGCCAGCATGTAGCCTCATTCCCTTTCTCTAAATAGTCCGAAAAGCCTGAGAATGTTAGGATGTCCAGATAGTTTCCGATAGTTTCCGGCTTTCTTATAATCGCTTTGAAGGGCTCGAATGTCTCAATTATATTTATTTTATCAGTTTGAGAGTTTTCCTCATCGTAAACTAAGCAATCCCATCCAAGGTTTTGGCAAAGATTTAAAATATTCAGCGCCGGAGCTGCGCTCAAATTTGAGGCGACAACTAACTCATTGTCCTCATTGATATGAGTTTTGGATTGAGCAGCTAGTGTATCCAGCTGTTCAGCGAGAGTTATCAGAGACAAGTTTATCTTCCGTGACAGACTTGGTGTCAATGCTAATTAACTCGCCACCATTCGCTTTGGGTGAGCGTGTTACGGTCATACCTGCGTCGTCAGGATATAGGACAGTTACACCTTCAGTGGTACGAATTCTGCGCATTGGGGGGCGACCCAGAATTAATTGATTAGCTGGAAATACTAAGTTTTCTATTTTCGCTGAGCGAATTTTTCTACGCGTCGCATTTTGTATTTTTGTAATTACTCGCTCGTCATCAGGGCTCCCAGCTGCGAATAAAACCGCATCGATAATTGCTTCTTCGTTAATTTCTCGACGTTGCGCTAATGCATTTTTCGCTATAGAGAATGCTGCTGGGATTGTTGTTGGTAGATCGTCCTTGAACAAGGATAAAGTTTCTCGCAATAAAGTCACAACTTTGAGGTTAAGCTCTTGGTCGGACATGGTTCTTTCTACGTCCAGGAAGTTGGCGAAATAGTCAACTATTTCGGGAGCTTTTTTCATTCGGTCACGAGCCGAAACTAATGTGTCTGCTATACCGTTTACTACTCTAATTAATGATGATTTCTGAATTGCTTTTTTGTCGGCAACAAAGGCATGAACAATGCGGCGAAGTAAACCACCTTCTTCTGGAGTCGCTTGTTCTATTGCTTCGCTGTAGTCGTATTTGATCATACTGTAAAGCTTAGTGTTTTTATCGTCGCCGGATAGTTCGAATATGAATAGGGCCCCATCGCGGCTACTGTTTGCGTGCCAACGCGAAAAGGTCGCAGATAGGCTCTGTGTACCTCTTTCGAATGTCTCAACTCCTATAGCGATCTTCTCTAACTGAGCTTTAGTAGGTGAGGTCTCTCGAAAACTGTAGATAGCGTCGGCATCGGTGTCGAATATTCGAGCGATAAAAAACTCTTCATGCTCGACCTGCCTGACTGGCTCAGCCGTGAACTCATCGCCGCCTACTACATGAAGGATCATATTTGTGATCCTCAGCTGATTTGCTTCTCCTTCGGTAAAAAAGCCCAATACACTCTCCTTAGTAGTTTTTCAGCGAAGTTTTTTTATCCATTCCAAACGTTAAAATAAGAGGTTCCGGAAAAGACGGCGTAGCGACTGTCTTCAGCATACGGCGGCGTTTTGCGGATGGCAATTGGCCTGCGTTGCATCTTTATGTGTATTTAGGCTCGCCGGATTCTGGAATCACACCTCGCCTATTGCTGTGCAGCAGGCCTATTGGGACGCGGCCTTCTATCCATTTGTACACGTGGAACACCGGATTTTGGAGGGGTTCGATATTCACTCATCCCGAACCCCTCTTTCTGGGGCGCCCATAGCGAGAAATGGTGTTGATCAGAGATGCTTACTTCTCCTTCTGCTACATCAATAGCAGAGGTGAATAGCCAGAAACAAGAAAGCCCGCGCGGGGCGGGCTTCTTGGGGTGCTTCGTAGACTGTCTGAGACAGCCCGAGATTGCTATCTGGTGCACCCGGCGGGATTCGAACCCACGACCCCTGCCTTCGGAGGGCAGTACTCTATCCAGCTGAGCTACGGATGCTTGTGCGGGCGACATCATACCCATGTCGACCTTGGGCGTCCATGCCGGTCTTCGGGCCTTTGCGCGTAGGAATCCGCCGCCCGGAGGCCCTGACCCAGGCACCACCGATCAGTGCGCTGAAACCAAGGCCAACTACGCTGATCAGAAAGTTCAGGCAAACGCGCTGCTTTCGTTCTTTTTTTCGAACAGGCTATTGCCCTGTACCCCCATTGATCCTAGGATTCGTTTGAGATTTCAAACGCTCTGCCTCTCGTGCGCTATCTATTCACTGTGGCGCGTTGAGGCCGATTTCCCTGACGGCAGCCCACAAGGCGCCTTTCAACAACTCTAATTCGCTCCGCGTGCGCGCGGTGCTGTTAAGGAAAGCCGACATGCAGCTCAAAGATACCCAGTTGTTCCGCCAGCAAGCCTTTATTGATGGCGCTTGGGTCGATGCGGACAACGGTCAAACCATCAAGGTCAACAACCCTGCCACGGGCGAGATTCTCGGTACCGTGCCGAAGATGGGCGCTGCGGAAACTCGCCGCGCCATCGAGGCCGCCGACAAGGCGTTGCCGGCCTGGCGTGCGCTCACCGCCAAGGAGCGCGCCAATAAGCTGCGCCGTTGGTTCGAGCTGTTGATCGAGAACCAGGATGACCTCGGTCGCCTGATGACCCTCGAGCAAGGCAAGCCGCTGGCTGAAGCCAAGGGCGAAATCGTCTATGCCGCTTCCTTTATCGAGTGGTTCGCCGAAGAAGCCAAGCGCATCTATGGCGACGTGATTCCCGGCCACCAGCCCGACAAGCGTCTGATCGTGATCAAGCAGCCGATCGGCGTGACCGCAGCGATTACGCCGTGGAACTTCCCGGCGGCGATGATCACCCGCAAGGCCGGCCCGGCCCTGGCCGCCGGTTGCACCATGGTGATCAAGCCGGCGTCGCAAACGCCGTTCTCGGCCCTGGCGCTGGTTGAGCTGGCGCACCGTGCCGGCATCCCTAAAGGCGTGTTGAGCGTGGTCACCGGCAGCGCTGGCGACATTGGCGGCGAGCTGACCAGCAACCCGATCGTGCGTAAGTTGTCGTTCACCGGCTCGACTGAAATCGGTCGCCAGTTGATGGCCGAATGCGCCAAGGACATCAAGAAGGTTTCCCTGGAGCTGGGCGGTAACGCGCCGTTCATCGTGTTCGACGACGCGGACCTGGATAAGGCCGTCGAAGGCGCGATCATTTCCAAATACCGTAACAACGGCCAGACGTGCGTCTGCGCCAACCGCCTGTACATCCAGGACTCGGTGTACGACGCGTTCGCGGAAAAACTCAAGTCGGCCGTGGCCAAGCTTAAGATCGGCAACGGTCTGGAAGAAGGCACCACCACCGGCCCGCTGATCGACGAAAAGGCCGTGGCCAAGGTCCAGGAGCATATCGCTGACGCCTTGAGCAAAGGTGCGACGCTGCTGGCCGGTGGCAAGGCGATGGAAGGTAACTTCTTCGAGCCGACCATCCTCACCAACGTGTCGAAAGACGCCGCCGTGGCCAAGGAAGAAACCTTCGGCCCGCTGGCGCCGCTGTTCCGTTTCAAAGATGAAGCCGAAGTGATCGCGATGGCCAACGACACCGAGTTCGGCCTGGCTTCCTACTTCTATGCGCGCGACCTGGGCCGTGTATTTCGTGTGGCTGAAGCCCTGGAATACGGCATGGTCGGCGTCAACACCGGGTTGATCTCCAACGAAGTGGCGCCGTTCGGCGGCATCAAGGCGTCGGGCCTGGGCCGTGAGGGTTCCAAGTACGGGATCGAGGATTACCTGGAAATCAAATACCTCTGCCTGGGCATCTAAGCTCGGTAAGGGAATGCAGTAAACGCAGAGGGCACGAGAGCGCTGACCCTTTGCGTGTTTGACCCCGTTATTCGCAGTGGCCGGGAAAGCTGTGGCAGTCGATCATCGCATGCTGCCGCAGTTGCCTCCCCGCCACCTATCCTTGAGCCACGCCGCCCGATGAGCGGCGAATGAGGACTTTATGAGCAAGACCAACGCTTCCCTGATGAAACGCCGCGAAGCCGCTGTACCGCGCGGGGTTGGCCAGATTCACCCGATCTTCGCCGAATCTGCGAAGAACGCCACCGTGACCGACGTTGAAGGTCGCGAGTTCATCGACTTCGCCGGCGGTATCGCCGTGCTGAACACCGGCCACGTGCACCCTAAAATCATCGCCGCCGTGACCGAACAGCTGAACAAGCTGACCCACACCTGCTTCCAGGTCCTGGCCTACGAGCCCTACGTGGAACTGTGCGAAAAAATCAACGCCAAGGTTCCAGGTGATTTCGCCAAGAAAACCCTGTTGGTCACCACCGGTTCCGAAGCCGTGGAAAACGCGGTGAAGATCGCCCGTGCCGCCACCGGCCGTGCCGGCGTGATCGCATTCACCGGCGCCTACCATGGTCGCACCATGATGACCCTGGGCCTCACCGGTAAAGTCGTGCCGTATTCGGCCGGCATGGGTTTGATGCCTGGCGGCGTGTTCCGTGCGTTGTTCCCGAATGAACTGCACGGCGTGAGCGATGACGATGCCATCGCCAGCATCGAGCGCATCTTCAAGAACGATGCCGAGCCGCGTGATATCGCCGCGATCATCATCGAGCCGGTGCAGGGCGAGGGCGGTTTCTACGTTGCGCCCAAGTCCTTCATGAAGCGCCTGCGCGAGCTGTGCGACAAGCACGGCATCCTGCTGATCGCCGACGAAGTGCAAACCGGTGCCGGCCGTACCGGTACCTTCTTCGCCATGGAACAGATGGGCGTTGCCGCCGACCTGACCACCTTCGCCAAATCCATCGCCGGCGGTTTCCCGTTGGCCGGCGTGTGCGGCAAGGCCGAATACATGGACGCCATCGCCCCAGGCGGCCTGGGCGGCACCTACGCCGGTAGCCCGATCGCTTGCGCGGCCGCGCTGGCGGTGATGGAGGTGTTTGAAGAAGAGCACCTGCTGGACCGCTGCAAGGCGGTGGGCGAGCGTCTGGTCACCGGCCTCAAGGCGATCCAGGCCAAGTACCCGGTGATCGGTGAAGTGCGTGCCTTGGGCGCGATGATTGCGGTCGAGCTGTTTGAAGACGGCGACAGCCACAAACCAAACGCGGCTGCGGTCGCCTCGGTGGTGGCCAAGGCGCGTGACAAGGGGCTGATCCTGTTGTCCTGCGGTACCTACGGCAACGTGCTGCGCGTACTGGTGCCGCTGACCTCGCCGGACGAGCAGTTGGACAAAGGCTTGGCGATCATTGAAGAGTGCTTCTCCGAGCTGTAAGCGCAGGCTGGCTTGATCGACAAAAAACCCGCTTCGCAGACTGTGTGAAAACCTGGCAATCTGCGTCGCGGTTTAAGAGAATGCCCCGTATCGAAAGATACGGGGCATTTTTGTTATGGCTTACATCCAGGGTCAAGCGCGCGATCAGACCAGCCTTTTTCCGGTTTCGCTGGAAGATTTAATCCCTGAGGATCACCTCGTTCGCGTGATTGATGCCTTCGTTGCCAAGCTCGATCTCATACGCTTGGGGTTCGACAAGGCGGTACCCAAAAGCACAGGCCGCCCCTCTTACGATCCGGCAGATCAGCTCAAGCTCTATCTGTACGGCTATTTCCAGCGTATCCGCTCCTCTCGTCGTCTCGAAGCCGAGTGCCAGCGCAACATCGAAGTCATGTGGTTACTCAACCGCCTCAAACCCGATTTCAAGACCATTGCCGACTTTCGCAAGGACAACAAACAAGCGTTCAGTGCAACGTGTCGGGTCTTCGTTCAGTTCTGCCGTACGGTCGGTTTGATTACTGGCGACCTGGTTGCCATTGATGGCAGTAAATTTCAGGCGGTAGCCTCTTCGCGGCGCCATCTGAACGTGAAACAGCTTAAGCGCCAGCAGGAAAAGCTGGATAAGCGCATCGTCCAATATCTGGCCGAACTGGATGAGGCCGATAAAGCCGAAGCGGGTGAAACCATTGACCGTAGCGCCATCAAGACAGCGCTGGAGCAACTTGAAGCCCGGCAACTGAACAACCTGACCTGCCAGGCGCTGATGAAGTCGATGGGGATCGAGCAGTTCAACACCGGCGAAAGCGATGCCCGAATGATGCGCACGCCCAAAGGCCCGCGGGTGGCTTATAACGTACAAACCGCCGTGGACGCTGAACACTGCTTGATCCTGCATCACGACGTGACACAAGACGGCAACGATACGCAGCAACTTGAGCCCATGGCCAAGGCTGCCAAAGAACAGTTGCAGCAGAGCGAACTGAGCGTGACCGCCGATGCGGGCTACTCCAATGGCAAGCAGTTCCAGGCGTGTGAAGAGGCGGGCATTACGGCGTATGTATCGCCCAACCGAGCAGTTAACCCCCGTAGCAAGGAGAAGGAACTCTTCGAGCGAGAAGATTTTACTTACGATGCGCAGCAGGATCAGTACCGATGCCCTGCTGGCAAACTGCTGACGCTCAAACAGCTGAATAAAGGTGAGCGCATTTACCATGCGGCTATCAGCGACTGCAGCAACTGTCCACTGAAAGGGCAATGCACCGACGCTCAGCGCCGATACGTCTCACGCCACGCCCATGAAGAAGCCTTCGAGCGAATGGAGCAGCGCATGCAGGCAAATCCCGAAATGATGGTGAGCCGAAGGTCAATCGTTGAGCACCCCTTCGGCAACCTTAAGCAATGGCTGTTTGGAAACGGCCGCTTCCTGCTGCGACAGTGCGAGGGGGCAAGAGCGGAAATGGCCTTGGCAGTGAGCGCCTACAACCTCAAAAGAGCGATCAATGCGCTGGGTGTACGTCGAATGATGGAGTTGATGGGCTGAAAAGCCTTTTTTCGCCTGTTACCTGCACAAAAGCAAACGCCCCGAACAAGTCGGGGCGTTTGCTTAGGCCGCCTTCAGCGTGTTTTCACACAGTCTGTTCGGCGGGTTTTTTTGCGCCGGTGGTAAGAAGCGCAAGGCCTGGAGGGCGACAGAGATCTAAATGTGGGAGCGGGCTTGCTCGCGAAAGCGGTGGGTCAGTTAAAACATCTGTGACTGACACTCCGCCTTCGCGAGCAAGCCCGCTCCCACATTGGATCTCTGGTGTAGCCACTGAAAGTGTTCGATCTCAGCCCGCCACCACGCGGTTCTTGCCCAGGCGCTTGGCCTCGTACATGGCGGCGTCGGCGCGGGCGAACAGGCTGTCCAGCGTCGAGTCTTGTTCGGTGAGGCTGGCAAGGCCCTGGCTGATGGTCACGCTGAACGCCTGGCCCGCATAACTGAAGCTCAGCGCCTGGATCTCCTTGCCCAGCCGCTCGGCGACCTGTACGGCCATTTCCGGTGTGCAACCGGGTAGCACGGCTGCAAACTCTTCGCCGCCGATGCGTCCAAACAGGTCGCCACGGCGCAACACGCTGCGACCGCTCTCGGCGATACGCCGCAATACCTGGTCGCCTTCGAGGTGGCCGTAGGTGTCGTTGACGTCCTTGAAGTCATCGATGTCCAGCAGCAGGAAGGCCAGCGGTGCGCCTTGGGCGCAGGCGCTGTCGAAGGCCTGGTTGGCACATTCGAAGAAGTGCCGGCGGTTGCTGGTCTGGGTCAGCACGTCGGTGGTGGCCAGACGGTGCAGTTCCAGCTCCATTTGTTTCTTTTCGGTGATGTCTTCGGCCATGCCCACCACCACCAGCGGTTCGCCGGGCTCGGCCTGCTGGTTGATGTAACACTTGTCGCTCAGCCAGCGGATCTGCCCGTCAGCGGTGATGATGCGGTACTCGCGGTCTTCCACGGTGCCCTTTTCCAGCACGCGGGCCAGGCTGTGTTCGGCGTAATCGAGGTCTTCGGGGTGGATGCTGTTGCGCCATTCGCGATAGTCGGCAAGCAGCAGCCCAGCGGAGCGTCCGAATATCCGCTCATACGCGGGGCTCACATAGAGCACGCGGCGGGTCTCCCAGTCGATGGCCCACAGCACCGCATTCACGCTGACCAGCAGCGAACTCAGCAACTGTTCGCGTTCACTCAAGCGCTCGACCTCACCCTGTGCATGCACCAGCGCCAGCAGGGTTGAAGCCGCAGCCGGACGCGGCTGTTCAGCGACGGGTGAATCAGGCAAATAGGGCTTTTCGTGAACCATCGGCACAACTCTCTCTGGGCGCGCCGCAAGGTGGAGCAGCGGTCACAACAAGGGGCCACCATGATGGCGAAGTGTTCATTGAGAGAGGCGAATTGCAGTGAAGTTCCGTCAATAGGATCGATTGCCGGTGACCGAGAAATGACGTCAGAAAGCTGGTGGGTGGGAGGGAAAGCCCTCCCACCGGGCGGTCAAACGGCCACAGGACGCAGCGAATAGGTCTTCAATTGATGGGCAAAATCCCGCAGGGACTGGATGCCGCTGGCCTCGGCTTCATGCACCCATTCTTTGATGGCTGCGAGCATATCGTGGCCATTTGAACTGGTCTTCAGCCAGATCTGCTGCAGCGCCAGGCGCTTTTCGTAGATCACCTTCAGGGCCTGGCTGTGTTCGAGCATGCTCTGGATGCGCAGGTGATGGCGGTCGTCCAGCAAGCTGGTTTCCCGCGACAGCAGGCGCTTGGCGCGGTGGAACTGGTGGCGCACCGAGTGATCGACCTTTTCCAGCTCCTGCTTGACCAACGGGCCGATGACCAGCTTGCGGTACTGGGCCATGATCTGGAAGCGGTTGTTGAGGATCGCCATCGCGGTGTCCATGTCCAGGTGGCCCTTGCCTTCCACGCGGTGGGCGATGGGTGCGACGCGTTGCACCTTGGCCAGGCGCAGGAAGCTGAATACCTTGATCCATGCCCAGCCCAGGTCGAACTCCCACTTCTTCACCGACAGCTTGGCGGAGTTGGGGTAGGTGTGATGGTTGTTATGCAGCTCTTCGCCACCCACGATAATGCCCCACGGCACCAGGTTGGTCGCCGCGTCACGGCATTCGAAGTTGCGATAGCCCACGGCATGGCCCAGGCCATTGATCACACCGGCGGCCCAGAACGGAATCCACATCATCTGGATCGCCCAGATCGTGATGCCGATGGTGCCGAACAACAGCAGGTCGATCACGCCCATGATCGCCACGCCCAGCAGCGGATAGGGGGTGTAGAGCTTGCGCTCGAGCCAGTCGTCCGGGCAGTTCTTGCCGTAGATGCGCAGGGTCTCGGGGTTTTCGGCCTCGGTGCGGTACAGCTCGGCGCCTTTGCGCAGCACGGTGGACAGGCCTTTGATGACCGGGCTGTGCGGGTCATTGACGGTTTCGCACTTGGCGTGGTGCTTGCGGTGGATGGCGGTCCACTCGCGGGTGTTCTGCGCCGTGGTCAACCACAGCCAGAAGCGGAAGAAGTGTTTCAGGCCGGCATTGAGCTCCAGGGAGCGATGGGCTGAATAACGATGCAGATAAACCGTGACCGCAATGATGGTCACGTGGGTCATCAACAGAGTGACCGCCACCAGTTGCCAGGCTGACAGGTCAAGAAAACCGTTGTACCACATAGGCTGTATGGCCCTCAGATAAAGAAAAGAACAGCTCACGCATTATCACTAAGCCTACAGAGAAAACCAGCCGACCTTTCAGATAGAAGTGACTGGATGTTTCTTATTCTATAATCCGCAGCCTTTGTAGGGCGATTCTGTTTTCTGGTAAGGATTACTGACCATATGCTGTTTTCATACCGAGGAGCCCTGCGTGCGGGGCTGGTTTACCTGCTGGTTTCCGTGCTGTGGATAAGCCTGACGCCCCGGTTATTGATCGAGTTTCTCGATAACCCGAGTGAGCTGAATGATTGGCTGCAGGTGCGCGACTATGTGTGGGTGGCCCTCAGTGCCGTGGCGATTTCCTTGCTGTGCGCCCGATTTGCCCGGGCCAGCCAATTGCTGCAACCCCTGAAGGAAAACCGCGAGCGCCTGCGCCAGGCCGCTGCAGTGTTCGATTGCACCCGTGAAGGCGTGCTGGTGACCGACGCGCGAGGCCTGATTGTCCACGTTAATCGGGCGTTCATGGCGATCACCGGTTACCAGCGCGAAGACGTCATGGGCCAGCAGCCGAGCCTGTTCAAGTCCGGGCGCCATTCGTCGAATTTTTACCAGGAAATGTTCCAGAGTCTGGCGCGCACCGGCGAATGGAGCGGCGAAATCTGGAACCGACGCAAAAGCGGGGAGATTTATCCACAGTGGCAAACCATCCGGGGAATTTTTGATGACCAAGGCCGCGTCTCGCATTACGTCGCGGTGTTTTCCGACATCAGCGCCATCAAGGACTCCGAGCACGAACTGGCCCACCTTGCGCACCACGACCCGCTGACCGGCCTGCCCAACCGCCTGCTGTTCACCGACCGCGCCGAGCAGGCGCTGGCCTCGGCGCAACTGCACAAGCGCGGTTGCGCCCTGCTGTTGCTGGACCTGGACCACTTCAAGATCATCAACGACAGCCTTGGCCACAACGTCGGTGACCAGTTGCTCAAACGGGTGGGTGAACGGCTCACGGCGTTGCTCGGCCCGGGTGTGACCCTGGCGCGCCTGGGCGGTGATGAGTTCGCGGTGCTGGCGGAGAGTTGTCCACAGGTGGCCCAGGCTGGCGGGCTGGCGCAACGCCTGCTGGAGACGATGAAACAGCCGTTCATTTTTGACGGCCACCAGCTGTTTATCAGTGCCAGTATCGGTATCAGCCTCTTCCCCAACGACGCCCTGAGCGCCGAACAACTGCTGCGCAATGCCGACTCCGCGCTGTTCAAGGCCAAGAGCGCCGGCCGCGAAGGCTATGCGTTGTACACCGAAGAACTCACCGCTCACGCGCAGAACCGTGTGGAAATCGCCAGCGAATTGCGCCGCGCCCTTGAGCGGCAGGAGCTCTGTGTCTATTACCAACCGGTGCATGAACTGCACGGCGGCCGCTTGATCGGCGCCGAGGCGTTGGTGCGCTGGCAGCACCCGGAGCGAGGCCTGGTGCCCCCGGTGGAGTTCATCCCCATTGCCGAGCGCACCGGGTTGATCGCCGAGATCGATGCCTGGGTCATGAACCAGGCCTGCCGGCAGATGTGCCAGTGGTTGTCCCAGGGTGCGCCCTTGAGGTTCATCGCCGTCAACGTGTCCAGCCGCCTGTTTGCGCGGCGCGAGCTGTATGCGCAGGTCGCCCAAGTGCTGCATGAAACCGGCCTGGACCCGGCGTTTCTGGAACTGGAGGTCACTGAAAGCGCCGTGATGCAAGACCCGGAGGTCGCGCTGGAGCAAATGCACCGCCTGCGCGAACTGGGCCTGCGCCTGGCCATCGACGACTTCGGCACCGGCTATTCCTCATTGCTGCGCCTCAAGCGCCTGCCGGTACAGAAACTCAAGATCGACCAGGGTTTTGTCGCCGGGCTGCCGTGGGACGACGATGACGCAGCGATCGTGCGCGTGGTGATCGCCCTGGCGAAAAGCATGGGCATGCAGGTACATGCCGAGGGGATCGAGCAGGTGGAGCAGGCGCGGTTTCTGCTCGACCAGCAGTGCGATATGGGCCAGGGCTATTGGTATGGGCGGCCGGTGCCCGCAGAGGAGATGGATTGGATGAAGGCGCCAACCATCCGGATTTGAAATGCCTCAACCTGCGATAGGCATAGGTCTCGACACAACTTTTCTGGGGCATGTGAGCATCTGTAGTGAGCGGGCTTGTCCCGCGCTGGGTGGCGAAGCCGCCCCAATAAAGGCATCGCCGAGCTTCAGGTAGAATCCGGTCGCCTGGTTTGGGGCTGCTTCGCAGCCCAGCGCGGGACAAGCCCGCTTACTACAAAGATGTGTAGACGGTTGCTGCATTCGGTGACTGACACACCGCTATCGCGGGCAAGCCAGCTCCCACAGTTGGATTTGCATCAAGCTCACTCAGTACTCGGCTCCAAAACCTGCACCTAACCCCGCGCCCCAACAGAAAATTATTTTTGGTTATATAAACATTCTTAAATAGTATTTTTAAGAATATCCGCGCTTATCTACTATCGCCCTCACGCCGCAAGCAGTGCCACCACTGTGCAGGCATCTTCATTTCAGGAGCGAGACCATGAGCGCATCTCTACGTAGCGTTGACGGCCAGGACGAAGCAGCCATTCTGCGCGAGATCCAGAGCGCGCTGCGCGATCTGCGGTTTGGCGCGGTGGAAATCACGGTGCACAACGCACAAGTCGTACAGATTGAACGCAAAGAAAAATTCCGTCTGCAGAACCCGGGTAACAAGCCCGCCTAAGCAACAACTATAAGAATAAGCCCCTGTAGGAGCGAGCTTGCTCGCGAAAATCTTTAACGATGACGCAGCGCTATCAGGTAACTCGCGTCGGCCTCAGGTTTTTCGCGAGCAAGCTCGCTCCTACAAGGGCGGCCAACACCCCAGAATTTCAGGAGCTTCTATGTCGTCGATTCGCCGTTACGCCCTGGCCGCCCTGGCCAGCGCCGTGTTTGCAGGTTCCGCGGTTGCCAAGGACTACGAGTTGCTCAACGTCTCGTATGACCCTACCCGTGAGCTGTACCAGGACTACAACGCTGAGTTCACCACGTTCTGGAAACAGTCCCACCCCGGCGACACCGTCAAGATCCAGCAATCCCACGGTGGTTCGGGCAAGCAGGGCCGTGCGGTGATCGATGGCCTGCGCGCCGATGTGGTCACCTTGGCCCTGGCCGGTGACATCGACGAAATTGCCAAGCTGGGCAAGACGCTCCCGGAAAATTGGCAGACCCGCCTGCCAAACGCCAGCACCCCGTACACCTCGACCATCGTGTTCCTGGTGCGCAAGGGCAACCCCAAAGGCATCAAGGATTGGGGCGACCTGATCAAGCAAGACGTGTCGGTGATCACGCCGAACCCGAAAACCTCCGGTGGCGCGCGCTGGAACTTCCTCGCCGCCTGGGCCTACGGCCTGAAAGCCGGTGGCAGCGAAGCCAAGGCCCAGGAATACGTCAAGGAGCTGTTCAAGCACGTGCCGGTGCTGGACACCGGCGCCCGCGGTTCAACCATCACCTTCGTCAACAACGGCCAGGGCGACGTGTTGCTGGCCTGGGAAAACGAAGCCTTCCTGGCCCTGAAAGAAGACGGCGGCGCCGATAAGTTCGATATCGTCGTGCCTTCGCTGTCGATCCTCGCGGAGCCGCCAGTGGCCGTGGTCGACAAGAACGCCGAGAAAAAGGGCAACACCGAAATCGCCACCGAATACCTCAAGCACCTGTACAGCCCGGCCGGCCAGGAAATTGCGGCGAAAAACTTCTACCGCCCACGCGATGAGAAAGTCGCCGCCAAATACGCCCAGCAGTTCCCGAAACTGGACCTGGTGACTATCGACAAAGACTTCGGCGGCTGGAAAACTGCCCAACCGAAATTCTTTAACGACGGTGGCGTGTTCGACCAGATCTACACGGCGCAGTAAGCCAAAGTATCTGTAGGGATCCGCTTTTCTGTGGGAGCTGGCTTGCCTGCGATGGCATCACCGAGGTGTGGCTGATACACCGAGGTGCCTGCATCGCGGGCAAGCCCGGCTCCCACACAAGCCAGTGTCCACAGAAACGTGCAGTGGTGTTTACCTTTTAACCAAGGACTCTTATGTCGCGTCGTACCTCCCCCGTCATACCCGGCTTCGGGCTGACGCTGGGCTACACCGTCGTGTACCTCAGCCTGATCGTACTCATCCCGCTGGCGGCGATGTTTGTGCACGCCGCCCAACTCACCTGGGATCAGTTCTGGGCCATTATTTCCGCACCGCGTGTGCTGGCGGCATTGAAGCTGAGCTTCAGCACCGCGTTGTACGCCGCGCTGATCAACGGCGTGATCGGCACGCTGCTGGCCTGGGTGCTGGTGCGCTACACCTTCCCCGGCCGCAAGATCATCGACGCGATGATCGACCTGCCGTTCGCCCTGCCCACCGCCGTGGCGGGTATCGCGCTGACCGCCTTGTACGCGCCGAACGGCTTTGTCGGCCAGTTCGCCGCCGACCTGGGCTTCAAGATCGCCTACACCCCCTTGGGTATCACCCTGGCGTTGACCTTTGTCACGTTGCCGTTCGTGGTGCGCACGGTGCAGCCGGTGCTGGCCGACATCCCCCGGGAAGTTGAAGAAGCCGCCGCCTGCCTGGGCGCCAAGCCATTGCAGGTGTTCCGCCACATTCTTGTGCCGGCGTTGCTGCCGGCCTGGTTGACCGGTTTCGCCCTGGCGTTTGCCCGTGGTGTGGGTGAGTACGGTTCGGTGATTTTTATCGCCGGCAACATGCCGATGAAAACCGAGATCCTGCCGCTGCTGATCATGGTCAAGCTCGACCAATACGACTATCGCGGCGCCACGTCCATCGGCGTGCTGATGCTGGTGGTTTCCTTTGTTTTGCTGCTGCTGATCAATTTGCTGCAGCGGCGCATCGAACGTCCATAAGGAGGCGCGGAACATGTCCCAATCGTCTATTTCCGCCGCGTCCTCGGCCAACGCCGCCCGCCGTGGCAGCGCTGTGTCGCGACGTATCCTGATCGGCCTTGGCTGGCTGGTGTTCGTCCTGTTTCTGCTGTTGCCGCTGCTGATCGTGGTGACCCAAGGCCTGAAAAACGGCCTCGGCGCGTTCTTTACCGCGATCCTTGAACCCGACGCGTTGTCGGCGCTGAAGCTCACGGTGATCGCCGTGGCGATTTCGGTGCCGCTCAACGTGGTGTTCGGCGTCAGCGCGGCCTGGTGCGTGAGCAAGTACTCGTTCCGTGGCAAAAGCATCCTGGTGACGCTGATCGACCTGCCGTTCTCGGTGTCGCCGGTGATCGCCGGCCTGGTCTATGTGCTGATGTTCGGCGCCCAGGGCTTCTTCGGCCCGTGGTTGCAGGACCACGACATCCAGATCGTGTTCGCCTTGCCCGGTATCGTGCTGGCGACCATCTTCGTGACGGTGCCGTTCGTGGCCCGTGAACTGATCCCGCTGATGCAGGAGCAGGGCACGCAGGAAGAAGAGGCCGCGCGCCTGCTGGGCGCCAATGGCTGGCAGATGTTCTGGCATGTCACCGTGCCGAATATCAAGTGGGGCCTGATCTACGGCGTGGTGCTGTGTACCGCGCGGGCCATGGGTGAGTTCGGCGCGGTGTCGGTGGTGTCCGGCCACATTCGCGGCGTCACCAACACCCTGCCGTTGCATGTCGAGATTCTCTACAACGAATACAACCACGTTGCCGCGTTTGCGGTGGCCAGCCTGTTGCTGATCCTGGCGCTCTTCATCCTGCTGCTCAAGCAGTGGAGCGAGAACCGTATCAACCGCCTGCGCAACAGCGCCGGTGAGGAATAAGTCATGTCGATCGAAGTCCGTAATGTCAGCAAGAACTTCAACGCCTTCAAGGCCCTGAACAGCATCAATCTGGACATCCAGAGTGGCGAGCTGGTGGCGTTGCTGGGCCCGTCCGGCTGCGGCAAGACCACCTTGCTGCGCATCATCGCAGGTCTCGAAACCCCGGATGACGGCAGCATCGTGTTCCACGGCGAAGACGTCTCCGGCCATGATGTACGTGATCGCAACGTCGGGTTTGTGTTCCAGCACTATGCGTTGTTCCGCCACATGAGCGTGTTCGACAACGTGGCGTTCGGCCTGCGCATGAAGCCTAAAAACCAGCGCCCGAGCGAAAGCCAGATCGCGGTCAAGGTGCATGAGCTGCTGAATATGGTGCAGTTGGATTGGCTGTCGGACCGCTACCCGGAACAACTCTCCGGTGGTCAGCGCCAGCGTATCGCCCTGGCCCGCGCCCTGGCGGTAGAGCCCAAAGTGCTGCTGCTGGACGAGCCGTTCGGTGCCCTCGATGCCAAGGTGCGTAAAGAGCTGCGCCGCTGGCTGGCGCGCCTGCACGAAGACATCAACCTGACCTCGGTATTCGTGACCCACGACCAGGAAGAGGCCATGGAGGTCGCCGACCGCATCGTGGTGATGAACAAGGGCGTGATCGAGCAGATCGGCTCACCGGGCGAAGTCTACGAAAACCCGGCCAGCGATTTCGTCTACCACTTCCTGGGCGACTCCAACCGTCTGCATTTGGGTGAAGACAAACACCTGCTGTTTCGCCCGCATGAAGTGTCGCTGTCGCGGCATGAACTGGAGGATCACCATGCCGCTGAAGTACGCGATATTCGCCCATTGGGCGCAACCACGCGGGTGACACTGAAGGTCGAAGGCCAGCCCGAGCTGATCGAAGCTGAAGTGGTGAAGGACCACGACAGCCTGACCGGCCTGGCCCGTGGCGAGACGCTGTTCTTCAAGCCCAAGGTCTGGCAAAAAGCCTAATCACACTGCAACACCTAATGTGGGAGCGGACTTGTGTGGGAGCTGGCTTGCCTGCGATGGCATCACCTCGGTACCCCTGATACACCGAGGTGAGGCTATCGCGGGCAAGCCCGGCTCCCACATTGGATCTTTGTTAGCCCCTAACCGTGGCGTTTTTGCTACGCACCGTGACCGGCCCGGAGCGCTGCTCGATCTGCTGCTTGAGCCCCTGCCGCAACCCCAGCAAAAACGCCAACTCCGCCACCACAAACAACGGCCCCACGATCAGCCCCGACACATCATCGACAAACGCCGGCTTCTTGCCTTCGTAGTAATGCCCCACAAACTGAATCACCCAGCCCACCACAAACATCCCGACGCCACTACCCAGCCACACCAGCGTGCTCTGCGCCGCGAGCACATGCCCGGCCCATACCGACAACCCCATCAACAGCGTCATCAGCACGCCTAGCGCCAGCTCCAGGCGCAGGTAAAACCACGCCGACAACAGCGCGACAATCACGGCCGGTGAAATCCACAGGCCACCCACCGCCCATTCGGGGCGCGACAGCAGCACGGCGACCGCGACCACGATCAGCGGAATGCCGATAAAGTGGCTGGCGATATTGCGCGGGTCGCGGTGGTAGGCGGCGTATTGACTGAGGTGGTCGACGAGGCTTTTCATTGTTATTCCTCCTGTAGGATGTTTGATCATGCCCTGTCAGCCCTTGGCGAACTGTCGGCTGGGCGACAATCTTTGGAGTTCTCATGGATGCAGAGAAATGGCACGCCCGCCTGGCCAGCGGGCACTGGTTCAGCCATCTGCCTGTCGATCTACAGCGTAGCCTGCTGGCGGCTGCGCGGTTGCGCTCGCTGACGGCGGGGCAGTCGCTGTTCAAGCGCGGCGATCCGCCTTGTGGGCTGTATGCGGTACTGGAAGGCGCAGTGCGGATCAGCGCGGTGAATGCCCAGGGTAAGGAGGCGGTCTTGAGCCTGGTGGAAACGCCTTACTGGTTCGGCGAGATCTGCCTGTTTGATAACCTGCCGCGCACCCACGACGCCCTGGCCACGGGGCCGTGCACATTGTTGCAGGTACCGCAGGCGTCGATGCTCGACATCCTCGCCAAGCAGCCGCTGTATTGGCGCGACGTGGCCCTGTTGATGAGCCACAAATTGCGCCTGTCGTTGATCAACATCGAGCAGATGAGCCTGATGCCCGCGTCGGCGCGCCTGGCCCATCGGCTGCTGATGATCGCCGAAGGCTACGGCGAAATAGACCCGGCGCGCCGCACGCTGCAACTGCCCCAGGAAGACCTGGCTGCAATGCTGGGCCTGTCGCGCCAGACCACCAACAGTCTGCTCAAGGCGCTGGAGCAACAGGGCATCATCGGCCTGAGTTACGCTGCGATTGAGGTGCTGGATTTAAAGGGCCTGCGGCAGGCCGCAGGCCTGTGAACTACGAGCCGCGATAGGTGGAAAAGCCATAAGGGCTGAGCAGCAGCGGAATGTGGTAATGCTGGTCGGCCTGCTTGACCTGGAAGATCACCGGCACTTCGGGGAAGAACGTCTCGCGATTGGCTTTTTTGTAGTAATCGCCGGTCTTGAATACCACGCGATACTCGCCGGGTTGCATGGCCTGGTTGGCCGGGAAGAGTTCGGCGATGCGTCCTTGCTGGTTGGTGACGCCGTTGGACAGCGACTGCCAGTGATCGCCTACGTGCTGCTCCAGGGTGACGCTGACACCGGCAGACGGCAGGCCGTTTTCCAGGTTCAGCACATGCACGCTCAGCGGGTTGCCGTCCGCCAGCGCCAAGCTGCTCAGGCCGCTCAGGCTGAGGGCGGCAAGGGTCATGTTCAAGGTTTTCATGGATGTTTCCTCAAGGGGTGATATTCAAGCCAAGTTGATTGGCCGCGTTGACCGCGCACGCTTCGTCCTGCTCGGCGCCACCGGCCCCGGCGATGCCCAGCGCGCCCACCAATTCGGTGCCGGCAAACAGCGGCACGCCGCCGCCGAGCAACAGCAACTCGGGCAAGCTGTTAAGGTTGGCGGCCTCGGGGTTGTTGCGCGCACGCTCGGCAAACAGCCGGGTCGGAGTTTTCGACGACAGCGCGGTATACGCCTTGCGCTGGCTGGCGATGCTGTTGTGCGGGCCAACGCCGTCGGCCCGCAGGCTGAGCAACAGGTTGGCGCCACGATCCAGTACGGTGATTGCCGCTGTGCAGTGCGCCAGACTGGCGTCCGCCAGTTGGCGGGCGGTGGCCAGATCGAGGTCGGCGTGACGCGGCAATGAGGGTGCTGCCACGGCGCTGGCGCTGATGGCGATACTCAAGAACAAGGCAGTGCGGTACATGGGAACGGCTCCAGAAAGCAGGCCGCCACCTTAGCCAGCGGACAGGGTCAAAAGCCGAACAATTTGATGACAGGTTTGTAATGAACCCAAGAGGTAGGCATGCAGGTGTTGTTAGTGGAAGACCAGCCGCAACTGGCGCAACGCATGGCTCAGGGCCTGAGCGAGGCGGGCTTTGCCGTGGAGGTCGCGGCCAACGGCATGGCCGCCCAGCGCTTTGTGGAAAGCACCGAATACGACTTGGTGATCCTGGACGTGATGTTGCCGGGGCTCAATGCCTGGAAGCTGCAGCAGGCGATTCGGCAGAAGGGCCAGACGCCGGTGCTGTTCCTGACCACGCCGGATGGGATTGAGGATCGCCTGCGCGGGCTGGAGTTGCATGAGGATGATTACTTGCTCAAGCCGTTTGAGGCCAAGGCGTTGGTGGCGCGGGTGAAGAAATTACTACGCCGTGATCGCGGGCGTTGATTGGTCCGAATAGGCAGTGCCTGGGCCGGCGGCGTCGCAGGCAAGCCAGCTCCCACATTTCGAAATGCGTTCCCCTGTGGGAGCCGGGCTTGCCCGCGATGAGGCCCTCACAGGCACTACAAACCTGTCTACCGCAACCCATCCCTGAACTGCCCCGGCGTCATCCCCGTCCAACGCTTGAACGCCCGGTTGAAGCTGCTGGTGTCGGCAAACCCCAATAGATGACTGACCTCGGCCAATGAGCACTGCGGATCGCGCAAATGCAGCAACGCCAGGTTCTCCCGGCATTCATTGAGCAACGCATCAAACCGGCACCCTTCATCAGCGAGATGCCGCTGCAAGCTGCGCAGGCTCAGGTGCAAGGCCTGGGCGATGCGCTCGGCGCCTGGCTCACCCTCCGGCAGTTGCGCCTCGATGGCCGCGCGCACCTTGCGCTCCCAGGTCAGCGGTTGCAGCTGGGCGAGGGTGCGCTTGAGCACCGTTTCGTTGTGCTCGGCCAGTTCGGGGTTGGCATCGTCCAGGTGGCTGTCGAAATCCTGGGCGGCGAACTCCAATCGGTCCTCTTCGGCGCCGAAGAATACCGGTGCGCGAAACACCCTGTGCCACGGCTGGGGATCGGCCGGCTGCGGCCGTCGCAGGTACACCGCCAGCGGCGCGTAGTCGCGCCCCAGTCGGTTGCGGCAGGTGCGCACATAAATCGCCGCGAACGCATCGATGGCTTCAAATGCCGGTGCCGGGCTGCCCGGCGGCTGCAACAGGCGAAAGCGGTAACGCTCACCTTCAAGGCTCAGCTCCAGGGCCAGGGCATCGCTGACCACCTGGTGATAACGCACGATACGTTCGAACACTTCGCGCAAGCTGCCACTGGCGACCAAGGCATACCCCAACGCATGAAACGTGGTGGGGCTGACAAACCGCGACACCCGCAAGCCGATGGCCGGGTCGCCGCTGGCCTGCACCGCCAATGCCCACAGGCGCGTGGTGGCCGACAGCGGATAACGCGCGTTGGGGTCGTCCATGCGCTGCGGGTCGAGCCCGGCCTGCACGCACAGCGCGGCACTGTCGAGGCCCAGGGCGTCAAGCTGCTTGCGCAGGGCGCGGGTCCAGCTGGCGAGGGAGGTGGGTTCGGTCATGGCGATTGGCGCTTGCGGTCAACAGGTTGGCGTGCGGGGCTAGCATCCTGCCTGATCGCTTGGGGCAGGATGTGAGCATCAACAGACCAGAGGATGGAAGCATGGACGGTACTTCTGCAAGTCCCCAGCGGATGAATGCACAACAGCGCGCGGCGCATATCCGTGAAGTGGTGCTGGCCGAGGGCGTGCGACTGCGCCGGCAACATCCCTGGCTGCTGCATCAGGATGCGCTGGGAGCAGGGATCCTGGCGTTTGCGCTGGTGGGCATGCTCGGTTCGGCGGCGCTCTACGTCACGGGCCATATGGCTTGGTGGGCGTGCCTGCTGCTCAATGCGTTCTTCGCCTCACTGACCCATGAGCTGGAACACGACTTGATCCACAGCATGTATTTTCGCAAGCAGCGCCTGGTGCACAACCTGATGATGGGCCTGGTGTGGCTGGCGCGGCCGAGCACGATCAACCCGTGGATTCGTCGGCACCTGCACCTCAACCATCACAAGGTCTCCGGCACCGAGGCCGATATGGAGGAACGCGCGATCACCAACGGCGAGCCCTGGGGCATCCCACGGTTGCTGATGGTGGGCGATAACATGATGTCGGCCCTGATTCGCCTGTTGCGCGCCAAGACCTGGCGGCACAGGTTCAGCATCCTCAAGCGTGTGTTGCTGGTCTACGCACCGCTGGCGCTGCTGCATTGGGGCGCGTGGTATGTGTTCCTCGGCTTTCACGCCGCCAACGGCATCGCCAGCCTGCTGGGCGCGCCTATCGAATGGTCAGCGGGCACTTTGCAGATGATGCAGGTGATCGACATCGCCGCCGTGGTGATCATCGGCCCCAACGTGCTGCGCACGTTTTGCCTGCACTTCGTCAGCTCCAACATGCACTACTACGGCGATGTGGAACCGGGCAATGTGATCCAGCAGACTCAAGTGCTGAACCCCTGGTGGATGTGGCCGCTGCAAGCGTTCTGCTTCAATTTCGGCAGCACCCATGGCATCCACCATTTTGTGGTGAAGGAGCCTTTCTATATCCGTCAGATGACCGCCAAGGTGGCGCACAACGTCATGGCCGAGATGGGCGTGCGTTTCAATGATATCGGCACCTTTGCCAGGGCCAATCGGTTTGTGCGGCGTGAACCGATGCGCGCTCACGAACCGCGTACCGCCAAGGCTTAGTCGAGGCGAAGGAGGGCGCTTCGTACGTGGGTATGGAGATCAAATGTGGAGGTTGGTTGCCTGGCGAAAGATCTGATATGAGCCGCCAATTCAGCCAGCGCTCTATCGTCTGCCCTGGCCGCGTCATGGGAAGAAAGATAGCCTTCGTAATGCTCAAAATATTTGTCCAATGTTGAGCTGATTTTTTTGAAAGTGCTGTCCTCCCCTGTCCCATGCATCGGGAACAACTTGGCGTGCAGATGATCCACGCCATAGCCCTCCAGAATCATGCCCGTTCTGGCAACACCTGTGAGCGCGTTGTCCAGAAGCAGCGCAGTCTTTTTGGCCGCGACCACTAGGTCGCAAAGCACTGTATTCGACTGGGCAAACGCATAGCTGCCGTGATGGATTTTAGGGATGACGACACTGAAGCCTGGGGTGTTGGGGAATATGGAGAGAAAGGCCATGTGGGACTGGTCCTCCCACAAAAGATGAGAGGGGGCGGTACCGCGGGCAATGCTGCAAAAAATACAGTCCATCATCAAACACCTGCCTCATTCTGGTCAAAATATTGGGGGAGTATCTTGTCTTTTTCTGAAAAGAAGTTGGCGATGCAATGGCTGTGTAGATAACCTCCGCTTACGACACGGAATTCCCGTCGCACAGGCCAGCTCACCGGCTTTTGATACTAAGGTAGGAGGGTTGTCTGCGGCAATTGCAATTGCAGAAAAGGTAGTGGAGTTTGCGAGTTCAATAATGGCGTCATAGCTTAGCTCTAGTGCCACTGTTTGGATGTTTATATTGTCGAAGCGGTCATTTATTTGATTGTCGGTGAACTTGAGCGAGATGAAAATATAATTAAGGATTTATTATATCTTCGTTAAATTTCTTGGTCGATGTGGAATGTCTAGTAGTGGGTTTTTTAATCAGCGTAAGATTTTAAAATCTGATTGTTTGTTTAAACCGCGATATTCGCCAAAAGCCTGCTGGACTCCCCGCGTACCTTAGGCGTGACCGGGCGCTGCGACTTCCAGCCCGCTGCGGTAGGTGGCCGGGCTGAACACCCGCGTCACCAGCAGCATCGCCACGACCGTTACCGTGAGCACGGCCCAGGCGCTGACAAAGCTGCCGGTGACTTCGCGCAGCCAGCCGGTCAGCCAAGGCGAAACCGCGTTGATCAAAAAGCCCACGCCCTGTACGAACGCCGCCAGTTGACCGGCTTGTCGCGGGTCGCGGTGATGGTCCAGGGTCAGCAACAGGCTGAGGGCGAAACACGCCCCCAGGCCGAAACCGCACAGCGCCACCCACACATGGGGAAACTGCAACGGTGCAATCAACAGGCCGAGGTAGCCAAAGGTCTGGGCCAGCAGGCTGACCCACAGCAGGGGTCGACGGTCGACCCCGCGTTGCGCCAGCACCGGCATCAATAGCGCCGCGATCACCTGGAAGATCGTCATGAAGGCCAGCAGTGTTCCGCTGGGCAATACGTCCCAGCCCAGTTGCTGATAGTAGGCGGGCAGCCACGCCACCAGGCTCATGTAACCGCAGTTCACCAAGCCGAAATACAGCGCCAGCAGCCAGGCGCGACGATTGCGCAGGCCCTGGAATGCCGGGGCTACTTGTGGGTTTTTCGCAGCGCCCAGCGGCAACCAGGCCCACAACAGCAACGCCGCCAGCGCTGGCAACAACCACACGCCGAGCCCGGCCTGCCAGTGCTGGAAATGGCTGGCCACCACCGGGCTGAGCAATGCCGCCAACCCGCCGCCGGCCATCAACGACGCGGAGTACACCCCCATCGCCACCGGCACGCGGTAATGAAACTCGCGCTTGATCATCGCCGGCACCAACGCCTGGATCAGCGCCACGCCGGCACCGCCGAGCAAGGCCGTGACCAGCAGCGCCGAGCCCTGGCCCATCAACCAACGGGCCAGGCACGCCAGCAGAATCATCATCAGGCCCAAGGCGATGCCGCGTCGCTCACCCAGCTTTGCTTCAACGCGCACACCCACCAGCGCCACCAGGCCCATGCACACCACCGGCAGGCTGGTAAGCAGGGCGCTGCTCTGGAAACTCAGGCCGGTGGCCTGGCGAATCTCGCCGAGCAATGGGCTGATCGAGCTGAGGATCGGCCTCAGGTTCAGGCCGAGCACCACCAGCAGGGCCCAGCCTACAAATTTGCCGATGGATGAAGGGTTAAGCGGCATGCAGCGGATTTCCAGTGGCTAAATGAAGGGGGTGAGTATGGGAGCACCACAGGTATTTTGAAATTAAATCTAACCATGCCCGCAAGCAGCCCAGCCTGAGCGATGCATTTGCTGATTATTTTTATGCCTGAAAAGCATCAAAAACTGCAGCCTTTTTTCAGAAAAAAGCGTGAGATTTTTACTATAGAGAAGCTGTTTTATTTCGAATGGTTAAGTTCACCTGTTACTTATGACAGTACCGTTGCTTTATTTCCAGGGTTAAGGTTGGGTGGCGTTCGTAGCATGAGCTGCGAATTTTTTAATAACTTGAATGGAGTTATAAAATGTCGTCGCCTATTGGTTACTATCGAAGCTCTGGGTTTGATACCTTAACTATTAGCCAAAGTTCTGGCCAATCCTGTTCAGGAAATTTTATGAGAAACGGTGATGGCGCCGCACAAGCTTTTAACTTTACCAACGGCAGCCTCAATGGCGTTAGCTTTAAATTTACGGGAACTGTACCGGCCAACCCTACGTACGGGATAGCAGGTGGCGAAGTCGTAATGGGTGACTTAACGTTTTCTTCTGATTTCAGTAACGTCCAAGGGACGTTGCTGGACAAGGGCATTATGAGGAACGTCAGCTTTCAGAAGATGGCAGACAGCCTCGATTCGTTGGGAAATCCTATTACTGGTGAAGTCAAAGGTGCTTACAGCGGGATCGTACGAGGATTGCCAGTAACATTGACAGTAGGTGCGGTCGTTCAACCACAGCAAGGAACAGGAACTGCACCTGTACAGGGGCCTTCAAATGTCGGCACCTTACAAGAGGCGGGTGTAACTTACCAAATACAGGGGCCGATTAGTCGCGACTATATTTCATTCACTGTGTATAACTATCGTGATGGCAAAAGTCATTGGTCCGGTCTACCCGTGGACTGGAGCTGCAAGAGTCTTAGCCTCTCGCTTGACGGTGATGGGGGCGCGGTGGAGGGGCCTTATATACTCACGCAACCTTGAGGCATGAATTAGTCGTTCTGTTATGTAGCGCGCGTCGTGTTAATTCAGGAGCAAAAAAAGGAGGGTTCATTGACCCTCCTTACCTATTTTTACGTTCGCTGTGCGTCAGCGATTTTCAGCAGAAATACGGAATTTTTTGGTTATTAACAAATAGCTTCTTATTCCTTACCGAACATATCTCTCGTCCCTATACTGTCCAGCAACGCTAAACGCTGCAGGAGGGCACACCCATGCACAGCGAGTCGATTCGTTACCTGATCGTGCCGGGCTGGCAAGGATCGCCCGAAGATCATTGGCAAAGCCATTGGCAGCACAGCCTGCCCAACAGCGCCCGCGTGGAGCAGGCCGACTGGGTTACGCCGCGTCGCGAAGACTGGGTCGCCGCGCTTGCCGAGGCCATCGCGGCCGACAGCACGCCGGTGATCCTGATTGCCCATAGCCTGGGCTGCATCACGGTGGCGCATTGGGCGGCCACCGCCCCGGTGCAGTCTCTGCGGCAGGTGCGCGGTGCGTTGCTGGTGGCCCCGGCCGACGTCGAACGCCCCGCGTGTGCACCGGCGTTGCGAAACTTCGCACCTATTCCCACCGACCTGTTGCCGTTTCCCAGCCAAGTGGTCAGTTCCGACAACGACAGTGCCATCAGCGCCCATAGGGCGGTGGAGCTGGCCCGTAACTGGGGCGCCGAGGCCGGTATTTTGTCCGGTGCCGGCCATATCAATGTGAAGTCCGGCCACCAGCGTTGGGAGCAGGGTTTCGCCTACCTGTATCGCCTGCAAAGCCGCCTTGAGCATCACGCCCGGCGCACCGCGTAACATTTTTCAACGCCCTGTCCCTGAGTGGAACGGGGGCGGGAGTCTGCCATGAACCTGCATGAAACCTACGGCCAGCCTTTGCTGACCTTCCCCGATGCCGAAAAAAGCCCGCTCAGTATCCGCGCCAAGGCGTTGGTGTTTGTTGATCCGCGTTCACGGCAACTGCGCGAAGAACTGGAAAGCCTCGCGCCGCGCGCCTTGCCCGTGTTGATTCGCGGCGAGACGGGCAGCGGCAAGGAGTTGCTGGCGCGGCATATTCACCGTGGCAGCGACCGCGCTGGGTTGTTTGTCTCGGTCAACTGCGGCGCGATCAGCCCCACTTACGCCGATGCGGAATTGTTCGGTTATGCCGCCGGTAGCCATAGCGGCGCGGCGAGCAGCCGAGCCGGCTGGTTCGGTTCAGCCAATGGCGGCACGTTATACCTGGATGAAATCGGCGACTTGCCGCTGCCGATCCAGGTCAAATTGCTTGCGGCCCTGGAGAATCACGAGGTCACCCGCGTTGGCGCCCAACAGCCAAGCCCCGTGGACGTGCGCCTGGTGGCGGCCACCAGCATCGACTTGGCGCAGGCGGTGGCGGCGGGCAAATTTCATCAGCGCCTGTTTCATTACTTGAGCGAAGGCCAATTGGACCTGCCCGCGCTGCGCGAGCGGGTCGGCGATATCCTGTCTCTGGCCGAGTACTTTCTTGGCATTTACAGCCAGCGCCTGGACCTTCCGGTACCGTTGATCAGCGATGCCGCCCAGCGCGTGTTGGAACACCACAGCTGGCCCGGCAATACCCGCGAGCTGGAAAACGTCATTCACTTTGCATTGCTGGTGAGCAGCGGCGATGAGATTTTGCCCGAGCATCTGAACCTGCCCGTCGCCGGTTCGCCGATGGAACAGGTGCGGCGGATTTTCGCGAGCGCCAGTCCTGCCGAGCAGGAAAGGTTAAGAAAATTCCTGCATGAGCAAAATGGAATATGAAAGTGAATAAAAGATATTGTTCGGGAATAAAAAATCTAGGTATTGTCCGTTCTACGCCGCGATAGCACTTCGCTGGCACCTCACAAAGAAAACGGTCGTTAGAAGGACATTGCATGAAAAAGGTTCTGTTGTTTACCGCACTGGCGGCTGCCCTGACAGCTGGCTTCGCCCAGGCCAATGAAAAACTGGTGGTGGCCGCCACCCCGGTGCCGCATGCCGAGATCCTTGAGCTGATCAAGCCGACCCTGGCCAAAGAAGGCGTGGACTTGCAGATCAAAGTCTTCACCGACTACGTACAGCCGAACGTGCAAGTCGCTGAGAAACGCCTGGACGCCAACTACTTCCAGACCCTGCCGTACCTGGAAAACTTCAACAAGGGCAAGGGCACCAACCTGGTCACCGTGATCGGCGTGCACGTCGAGCCGTTCGGTGGCTACTCGAAAAAGATCAAGCATATTTCCGAACTCAAGGACGGCGCCACCGTTGCCATCCCGAACGAAGGCTCCAACAGCGGCCGTGCCCTGTTGCTGCTGCAGAAAGCCGGTGTGATCACCCTGAAAGACCCGACCAATGCCCTGTCTACGCCGAAAGACATCGCCAGCAACCCGAAAAACCTGAAATTCAAAGAGCTGGAATCCGCCCTGCTGCCACGCGTGCTCGACCAGGTTGATCTGGACATGATCAATACAAACTATGCGTTGGAAGCCGGCCTCAACCCGGCCAAGGACGCGCTGATCATCGAAGACGCCAAGTCGCCGTACGTGAACTTCCTGGTCGCACGCCCGGACAACAAGGACAGCGATGCGATCCAGAAGTTGGCCAAGGCCCTGACCAGCCCGGAAGTCAAAGCCTTCATCGAGAAGAAGTACAACGGCGCGGTGTTGCCGGCGTTCTGATGTAAGCCAAAACCCCCTTCAAGGTTTAAACGCCGACGGCTACTACAGCGTCGGCGTTTTTTTATGCCTGCAATCTGGAACACGGCCAACACTGTGGGAGCTGGCTTGCCTGCGATAGCGGTCTGCCAGCTAACAACGTTCTGGCTGATCCACCGCTATCGCAGGCAAGCCAGCTCCCACATTCGACCGAGTTCCACCTTTGGAATGCGGGCGAATGTGGGAGCGGGCTTGCTCGCGAAGAGGCCATCACAGGCGCCGCCTGCCCACTCATCCATGCAGATAAGGAACCCTGAACTAAGCTCACAGTCGCATGCACACTGGCAAGTCGGCATCACGCAAAAGGAGCCTGCATGGGCGGTCGTATTTCCACCTGTATTTTTGGTCTTGGCCTACTGACGCTGCTGAGCGGCTGTGGCGAGGAAAAGGCTGAACCCAAGGCGCATTCACGGGTGTTTGTACAGACCGTGCAGCCGGCGGACTTCGCGGCGGCGGTGACCCTCACGGGCGATATCCAGGCGCGGGTGCAGACGGACCTGTCCTTTCGTGTCGGCGGCAAGATCATCCAGCGCATGGTGGATGTCGGCGATCGCGTGAGCGCCAGGCAAGTCCTGGCCAAGCTCGATCCTAAGGATCTGCAGACCAACGTCGACTCCGCCCAGGCCCAGGTCGTGGCCGAGCAGGCACGGGTCAAACAGACCGCCGCCGCCTTCGTTCGCCAGGAAAAACTCTTGCCCAAGGGCTACACCAGCCGCAGCGAATACGATTCCGCCCAGGCCGCGCTGCGCAGCAGCCAGAGCGCCCTGGCGGCGGCCCAGGCCCAACTGGCCAATGCCCGTGAACAACTGGGCTATACCGCGCTGGTCGCCGATGCGCCTGGCGTGATTACCGCGCGTCAGGCCGAGGTCGGCCAGGTGGTGCAGGCCACGGTGCCGATCTTCAGCCTGGCCCGCGATGGCGAGCGCGATGCCGTGTTCAATGTGTATGAGTCGCTGCTGGTGGAGCCGCCGCCGGACGCGCCAATCACCGTCAGTTTGTTGGAAAACCCGAGCATCAAGGCCGTGGGCAAGGTCCGTGAAGTCACCCCCGCCGTGGCCGCCAATACCGGCACCGTGCAGGTGAAAATCGCCCTGCAGGCGCTGCCCAAGGGCATGGAACTGGGCTCGGTGGTGAGCGCCACCGCCAATGGCCCGGCCAAGGCCAGTATCGAACTGCCGTGGGCTGCGTTGACCAAAGAACTCAGCGAGCCCGCGGTATGGCTGGTCGACGGCGACGGCAACGCGCAGCTGCATAAAGTCACCGTGGCGCGTTACCTCACCGGCAAAGTCATCATTAGCGACGGCCTCAAAGGCGGCGAAAAAGTCGTGGTGGCCGGCGGGCAATTGCTGCACCCCGGCATGACTGTCGAGATCGCCCAGCCAGGAGCCCAGCCATGAAGCACCTGATGCTGCTGCTCGGCGCCAGCCTGTTGCTGGTCGCCTGTTCCAAGCAAGAGCCGCCACCCGAGCCCGTGCGCCCGGTGCTGTCCATGGAAGTGAAGGCTGAAGACCAGCAAAGCCTCGGTCGTTTCGCCGGTACTATCCAGGCGCGCTATGAAAGCAACCTGGGCTTTCGCGTGCCTGGCCGTATCGCTCGCCGCGCGGTGGACGTAGGCGCCGAAGTCGAGAAAGGCGCCTTGCTCGCCGTCCTTGACCCCACCGACCAGCAGAACCAACTGCGCGCGGCCCAGGGCGACCTCGCGCGGGTGCAGGCACAGTTCATCAACGCACAGGCCAATGCGCGTCGCCAGCAGGAGCTGTTCAACCGTGGCGTCGGCGCCCAGGCTCAATTGGACGTGGCCCAGACCGACCTGAAAACCACCCAGGCGACCCTCGACCAGGCCAAGGCCTCGGTCAACCAGGCCAAAGACCAGCTCAACTACGCCGAACTGCGCACCGACCACGCAGGCATCGTCACCGCCTGGAACGCCGAGGCCGGCCAGGTAGTCACTGCCGGCCAGCAAGTGGTGACCCTGGCGCGCCCGGACATCAAGGAAGCCGTGATCGACCTGCCCGCCGGCCTGGCCGAGCGCCTGCCGCCGGATGGGGTGTTTCTGGTCGCCGCACAACTCGATCCGAGCGTGCGGACCACCGCCATCGTGCGCGAGATCGAACCCCAGGCGCAAAGCGCCACGCGCACCCGGCGCGCACGCCTGAGCCTGACCGAAACACCGCCGGCATTGCGCCTCGGCACGGCGATCAGCGTGACCTTGAGCACGGCCATCGCGCCACGCATCGAACTGCCCCTGAGCGCCTTGCAGGAAGTCGACGGCAAGACCCGCATCTGGCTGCTCGATACCCAGAACCAGACCGTGCAACCGCGCGATATCACCGTGCTCAGCCGTGACGCCGACAGCGCCCTGATCAACGGCGGCGTCAAGCCCGGCGAGCGCATCGTCACCGCCGGCGTGAACAGCCTGAAGCCAGGGCAAAAAGTCAAAATCGACGAGGACAGCCCGCGATGAAAGGCAGCTTCAACTTATCCGACTGGGCCCTCAAGCATCAGTCCTTCGTCTGGTACCTGATGTTCGTCGCGCTGTTGATGGGCGTATTTTCCTACATGAACCTGGGGCGCGAGGAAGACCCTTCGTTCACCATCAAGACCATGGTGATCCAGACCCGCTGGCCGGGTGCGACCCAGGAAGAGACCCTCAAGCAGGTCACCGACCGCATCGAGAAAAAACTCGAAGAACTCGACTCCCTCGACTACGTGAAAAGCTACACCCGGCCGGGCGAGTCCACGGTGTTCGTGTTCCTCAAGGACACCACCAGCGCCAAGGCCATCCCGGAGATCTGGTACCAGGTGCGCAAGAAGATCGACGATATCCGCGGCAGCTTCCCCCAGGGGTTGCAGGGCCCTTCGTTCAACGATGAGTTCGGTGATGTGTTCGGCTCGGTGTATGCGTTTACCGGCGACGGCCTGTCGATGCGCCAGTTACGCGACTACGTGGAGCAGGTGCGCGCCGAGATCCGTTCGGTGCCGGGGTTGGGCAAGGTCGAGATGATCGGCCAGCAGGACGAAGTGATTTACCTGAATTTCTCCACGCGCAAACTGGCGGCGCTGGGGGTTGACCAGCGCCAGGTGGTGCAAAGCCTGCAATCGCAGAACGCGGTGACCCCGGCCGGGGTGATTGAGGCCGGGCCGGAGCGGATTTCGGTGCGTACCTCCGGGCAGTTCGCCTCGGAAAAGGACCTGGCTAACGTCAACCTGCGGCTCAACGACCGTTTTTATCGCTTGGCGGACATCGCTGAAATCACCCGCGGCTACGTCGACCCGGCGCGGCCGATGTTTCGTTTCAACGGCAAACCGGCGATCGGCCTGGCCATCGCCATGCAGAAGGGCGGCAATATCCAGTCGTTCGGCAAGGCGCTGCACGGACGCATGGACGAGCTGACCGCCGACCTGCCCGTGGGCGTCGGCGTGCACAAGGTTTCCGACCAGGCGGAAGTGGTGGAAGAGGCCGTCGGCGGCTTTACCAGCGCGCTGTTCGAAGCGGTCATCATCGTGCTGGTGGTGAGCTTTATCAGCCTCGGCATGCGCGCGGGGCTGGTGGTGGCGTGCTCGATTCCGCTGGTGCTGGCGCTGGTGTTCGTGTTCATGGAATACAGCGGCATCACCATGCAGCGCGTCTCTTTGGGCGCGTTGATTATCGCCCTCGGCCTGCTGGTGGACGACGCGATGATCACCGTCGAGATGATGATCACGCGCCTGGAAAAAGGCGAAACCAAGGAGCAGGCGGCGACCTACGCTTACACCTCGACGGCATTCCCAATGCTTACCGGTACGTTGGTGACGGTCGCAGGTTTCGTGCCGATAGGCCTCAACGCCAGTTCGGCGGGCGAGTACACCTTCACGCTGTTTGCGGTGATTGCCGTGGCGATGCTGGTGTCGTGGGTAGTGGCGGTGCTGTTTGCCCCGGTGATCGGCGTGCATATCCTCAGCGCCAAGGTGAAACCCCACAATGCCGAGCCAGGGCGGATCGGCCGCGCGTTCAACGGCGGCATGCTCTGGGCCATGCGCAACCGTTGGTGGGCAATCGGCATCACCGTGGCGCTGTTCGTCGCCTCGGTGTTCTCCATGCAGTTTGTGCAGAACCAGTTCTTCCCGTCGTCGGATCGCCCGGAAATCCTGGTCGACCTGAACCTGCCGCAAAACGCCTCGATCAACGAGACGCGCAAGGCCGTCGACCGCCTGGAAGCGATCATCAAGGACGACCCGGACATTGCGCGCTGGAGCACCTATATCGGCCAGGGCGCGATCCGTTTCTACCTGCCTCTCGACCAGCAGCTGGAAAACCCTTATTACGCACAGTTGGTAATTGTGAGCAAAGGTCTGGAAGAGCGCGGCGAGTTGATCACACGCCTGCAAAAGCGCTTGCGCGATGACTTCGTCGGCATCGGCAGCTTCGTGCAGCCGCTGGAGATGGGCCCGCCAGTGGGCAGGCCGATTCAGTATCGCGTGTCGGGCAAAGACACCGATCAGGTGCGCAAACACGCCATCGAACTGGCGACCCTGCTGGATAAGAATACTCACCTGGGCGAGATCATCTACGACTGGAACGAGCCGGGCAAAGTGCTGCGCATCGACATCGCCCAGGACAAGGCGCGGCAACTGGGGCTGTCGTCGGAAGACGTGGCGCAGTTGCTCAATAGCGTGGTCAGCGGCGCCTCGGTGACCCAGGTGAACGATGATATCTACCTGATCAACGTGGTCGGCCGTGCCGAAGACGCCGAACGCGGCACGCCGGAAACCTTGCAGAACCTGCAGATCGTCACGCCCAACGGCACCTCGATTCCGCTGCTGGCCTTTGCCACCGTGCGTTACGAGCTGGAACAGCCGCTGGTATGGCGCCGTGACCGCAAGCCGACCATCACCATCAAGGCGGCGGTGCGCGATGAGATGCAGCCGACGGACTTGGTCAAGCAACTCAAGCCTGAGATCGATAAATTCAGCGCCGGCTTGCCGGTGGGCTACAAGGTCGCCACCGGCGGCACCGTGGAAGAAAGCGGCAAGGCCCAGGGCCCAATTGCCAGCGTGGTGCCGTTGATGCTGTTTCTGATGGCGACCTTCCTGATGATTCAGCTGCACAGCGTGCAGAAGATGTTCCTGGTCGCGAGCGTCGCGCCGCTGGGCCTGATCGGCGTGGTGCTGGCGCTGATTCCCACGGGCACGCCCATGGGCTTTGTGGCGATCCTCGGGATCCTGGCGCTGATTGGCATCATCATCCGCAACTCGGTAATCCTGGTAACGCAGATTCATGAATACGAGCTGGCCGGCTATACGCCGTGGGATGCGGTGGTGGAGGCCACCGAGCATCGGCGCCGGCCGATCCTGTTGACGGCGGCGGCGGCGAGCCTGGGCATGATCCCGATTGCGCGGGAAGTGTTCTGGGGGCCGATGGCGTACGCGATGATCGGCGGGATCATCATCGCCACCTTGCTGACGCTGCTGTTTTTGCCGGCGCTGTATGTGGCCTGGTACAAGATACGCGAGCCGAAAAAAGAACAGGCCTCATAAGCCAGCCGTGCTTGTGACGCACTATCGCGGGTAAGCCCGGCTCCCACAGAGGAATGCATTCCAGGTGGGAGCAGGCTTGCCTGCGATGGCGGCCTCAGGTTTTGCGCCACACACTGGCCAACCAGGGCTGCTGTTCACGAGGCAGCCCCGCCGGCCGATAGTAATGCTCCAGTTCTACAAACCCAGCCTCCGTCAACAGCGCCTGCCACGCCGCGAGGTCGTGATACGAGCCATACCTCGGCCCATTCCAGCCTTCCTGGTTGTCCCCGCGCGGATTGGAACTGAACAATACGCCGCCAGGCTTCAACGCCTTATTGAGCTGCTTGAGCACGCGCGGCAGTTCCTGTTTGGGAATATGAAACAGCACCGCATTGGCGAAGATGCCGTCAAAGCGCTCGGCGGGCAGATCCAGCTTGAGGAAGTCCTGCTGCAACACCTCACAACCACTGTCTTCGCGCGCCATCTGCGCAAACCGCTCCGAACCATCGAGGCCCACGGCGATATGCCCCCTGCGCGTGAATGTCTGTAAATCCCGCCCCGGCCCGCAGCCGAAATCCAGCACCGTAAACGGCGCGTTGCCTTGGATATGCCGCAACAGTGCGTCGATGTTCTGGCTCACATCGTGATCGCGAGTGCCTTCACGGAAGTCCTCGGCCACCTTGTTGTAATGGCCGAGGGTGGTGGACGTGATCTGGTCGAGGTCGTCGGGTTTGAGGGGCATGATGCTGAATACCTGGATGCTTCGATGGCCCGACTATACCTCACCGCTTGTTGAGCACCCGCGCCAACCGATCACCCCCCAACTGAATCACCGCGACCAGCAGCACCAGCAGCACGATTACCGTGAGCATGATCTGCGTATCAAAGCGCTGGTAGCCGTAGCGGTAGGCAATGTCGCCCAAGCCGCCCGCGCCAATCGCCCCGGCCATGGCGGACGAATTGATCATGGTCACTAACGTGATGGTGAATCCGCCGACAATCCCCGGCAGCGCTTCGGGCAACAGCACATGCCAGACGATGTGCCAGCGCCGGCAGCCCATGGCCTGCGCGGCTTCGATCAGGCCGTGGTCGACTTCGCGCAGGCTCACTTCGGCGATGCGCGCAAAAAACGGCGTGGCGGCAATGGTCAGCGGCACCACGGCGGCCCATACGCCATACGTCGTGCCAACGATCAGCCGGGTAAAAGGGATCAACGCCACCATCAGGATCAGGAACGGAATCGAGCGGAACAGATTGACGAAGGCGCCCAGCACGCGGTTCAACGCCGGTGCCTGGTAAATGCCGCCCTTGTCGCTGGTGACCAGGAACACCGCCAGCGGTATGCCCACCAGCAACGCGATCAGCGACGACACGCCGACCATCAGCAAGGTGTCGATGGCGCCCTGCACTAAACGATCAAACCACATAGCCCAGCACCTCCACCTGTTGTGCCCAGTTGCCGGCACGGCTGCGCAGTTCTTCGGCGCCGTGGGGCGAGCCACTCACCGCCAGCAGCAGTTGCCCCAAGGCATGCCCCTGGATGCGTTCCACGCCGCCTTGCAGCAAGCGCACGCGCCCGCCGAGCGCGCTGAACAGTGCCGCGAGGTCCGGTTCATCGGTATCGCTGCCCGTGAACTGCAAACGCAACACCAAGGCCGCCTCGGGCGACAGAGGTTCAGCCTGCAACCGGCTTTGCAGCTCATCCGGCAGCCCGTGTTGCAGCGGTGCCAGCAGGGTTTTGCTGACCTCGTGCTGTGGGTTGCCGAACACCTGCCATACCGGGCCCTGCTCGACAATGCGCCCGTGCTCCAGCACCACCACGCGGTCGCAGATTTCGCGGATCACTGCCATCTCATGGGTGATCAGTACGATGGTCAGGCCCAGGCGTTTGTTGATCTCGCGCAGCAGGCCGAGGATCGACTGCGTGGTCTCCGGGTCCAGCGCCGAAGTGGCCTCGTCGCACAGCAGAATCTGTGGGTTGTGCACCAGCGAACGCGCGATGCCCACGCGTTGTTTCTGGCCGCCGGAAAGCTGCGCCGGGTAGGCCTTGTGCTTGTCCTGCAGCCCGACCAGTTCCAGCAGTTCACGCACCTTTTGTTCACGCTGCGGCTTGGGCACGCCGGCGACCTTGAGCGGCAGTTCGACGTTCTGCCACACGGTCTTGGCCGACATCAGGTTGAAGTGTTGGAAGATCATGCCGATGCGCCGCCGCAGCGCCACCAAGTGGTCCTCGTCGTACTTGCCGATGTCCGCCTGATCGATGAGTACCCGGCCGCTGCTGGGTTGTTCCAGGCGATTGATGGTGCGGATCAGCGACGACTTGCCGGCGCCGCTGCGACCGATGATGCCGAACACTTCGCCGCGCTGGATCGCCAGGTCGATGCCTTGCAGGGCGTGCACGCGGCCGTCGTAGGTCTTGCCCAGGTTGATAAAACGCACATGGGCGCGGTTCAACGCCGGGTGCAGTTCGGTCTGGGCGGCGTCCCTGGGCGGTGAACCCAGGTCGCGCAGTTGGGCATTGGTGGCGCTCATTGTTTAGCTTCCCAGCCGACTTGGTAGAGCGTGCCGAGGGATTTATCCAGCGCGGCGCGCACCACGGGCGAGTGCTGGTAGATATCGACGAACTTGATCACCCGTGGGTCGGTTTTGCTTTTCGGCTGGATCACGAACTGAATCACGTATTCGGGGTGGTCGAGGCCGTCGAACAGCAGCGCCGACTCGGCGTCGAAGGTCTTGGACAGGCGGATATACGCCGGGTAGCCCTGCACCAGGTCGGCGTCGTCATAGGCGCGCACCAGCTGCACGGCCTCGACCTGCAGGATCTTGATCTTTTTCGGGTTGCTGACGATGTCTTCTTCGGTGGCCTTGTAGCCCACGCCCGGCTTGAGCGTGATCAGCCCGGCCTTGGCCAGCAATTGCAGGCCGCGGCCGCTGTTGATCGGGTCGTTGGCAATCGCCACGCTGGCGCCCTGGGGCAGGTCGTCGAGGCGCTTGTACCGCTTGGAATACAGGCCGACGTTGTTGATGATGCCTGGCGCATACGGCACCAGGTCAAAGCCGGCGGCGGCCTTGGCGTTTTCCAGGAACGGGATGTGCTGGAAGTAGTTCACGTCGATATCACCGGCGGCCAAGCTGACGTTGGGCGCGATCCAGTCGGAGAACTCCACCAGTTCGACCTTCAGGCCTTGTTTGCCAGCCTCTTCCACGGCGGCTTCCAAAGGGATGGCGAAGGCGGCGGTGGTGCCGACCTTGAGCGGTGCATCGGCGGCGAATATCGCCGAGCTGAACAACCCGAAGGCCAGGGCCAGTGCTTTGACTGGGTGAGTGAGCAGTGTTTTTTTCATGGGAAATTTTCCAGTCATAAGGTGTCGGCAAGAACAATGAGGTCAACTGTGGGAGCTGGCTTGCCTGCGATGGCGGTGGGTCAGCAATACAAATGTTTCTGACAGACCGCTATCGCAGGCAAGCCAGCTCCCACATTTGGAATTAGTGTCGATAGGTAGAGCCGGTGTGTTGTTCGGGCAGGCGAGCGGAGCCATGAAAGACTTTTTCTCGCAACGTTCCCTGTTCATATTCAGTCTTGTACGACCCACGCCTCTGCAACTCCGGCACCACCAGGTCAATGAAATCCACATAACTTTCCGGCGTCACGATGCGCGTCAGGTTGAAACCATCCAGCCCGGTCTCACTGATCCACGACTCCAGCTCATCGGCCACCTGCTCGGGCGAGCCGACCAGGGTGATGTAGCGCCCGCCCAGGGCGTGCTGCTCCAGCAATTTGCGCCGGGTCCAATCGTTGTTCTGCAGGTTTCTGGTGGCCGACTGGATGGCGTTGCTTTTCACGTACTGGATCGGTTCGTCCAGTTCGTACTGGGCAAAATCGATTGCCGTGGACGCCGAGAAATGCGCCACGCCGGCTTCCGCGCTGGCGTAACTCAGGTATTCGGCATGCTTGGCCCAGGCCAGTTCTGCGGTGGCGCCAACGATCACGTTGAGGCCCATGAACACCTTGATGTCATCCGGATTGCGCCCGACCTCGACCGCGCTGGCGCGCACCTTGTCCACTTGCACCCGGGTTGCGGCCTTGTTCTGCCCGCTGATAAACACGCACTCGGCGTGGCGTCCGGCAAACAGCAGGCCACGCTCCGAACTGCCGGCCTGGAACAGCACCGGCGTACGCTGCGGCGACGGTTCGCACAGGTGATAACCCTCCACCTGGTAGAACTCGCCACGGTGCTCGACCTTGTGCACCTTGCCCGGCTGCGCGTAGACCCGCGCCTGCGGATCGTTGAGCACCGCGTCGTCTTCCCAGCTGCCTTCCCAGAGTTTGTAGAGCACCTGCAGGTATTCATCGGCCTGGTCGTAGCGGCGGTCATGCTCGACCTGTTCGGTAAGGCCCATGGCCTTGGCGGCGCTGTCGAGGTAGCCGGTGACGATGTTCCAACCCACCCGGCCACGGCTCAGATGGTCCAGCGTGGACATGCGCCGGGCGAACAGATACGGCGGCTCATAGGTGAGGTTGGCGGTAAGGCCGAAGCCGAGGTGCCGGGTCACGGCGGCCATGGCCGAGACCAGCAGCAACGGGTCGTTGACCGGCAATTGGATCGACTCTTTGAGCGGTACGTCGATGGAGTCTTGATAAACGTCATACACGCCGACGATGTCGGCAATGAACAGCCCGTCGAACAGCCCGCGTTCAAGGGTTTGCGCCAAGTCGGTCCAATACTCGAGGGTTTTGTATTGGGTGGAGGTGTCCCGTGGATGAGTCCACAGGCCGTGGTTTATATGCCCGATGCAGTTCATGTTGAAGGCATTGAGCAGGATTTTCTTTTTGCTCATCAGATCGTCCCCCGCAGCGGCGGGTTTGCATCGTTGAGGTAGTAATTGCCCACCGCGTGATACTTCCACCGCACCGGGTCGTGCAGCGTATGCACGCGGGCGTTGCGCCAGTGGCGGTCCAGACCATGCTCGGCCAGCGTCGCCTGGCTGCCGGCCAGTTCGAACAGGGTGCTGCCGGCGGCCAAGGAGATTTCGGTGCTCAAGGCGCGCGCTTCAGCCACGGCGATGGACGCTGCCGCAACGGTTTCAGCGTTGCTGTCGGCCTGGGCACGGTCGAGAAAAACACCGGCGCGCTCAAGCAAGGCTTCGGCGGCGTGCAGGCGGATGCTCAGGTGGCCGAAGCTTTTCAGGGTAAGCGGGTCTTCAGTGGCCTTGTCGCTGCCGGCATCGATCCACGGTCGGGTCCTGGTGCGCACGAAGTGCAGCGCATCTTCAAACGCGGCGCGGGCGATACCGGTGTCGATGGCGGCGTGAAGAATCTGCGCCAGCGGGCCGACGGTGGTCGGACGTTCGAAGGCGCTCTGGAACGGAATCACGTCTTGCGTGGCGATCCACACGTTGTCGAATACCACCGAACCACTGCCGGTGGTGCGCTGGCCGAAGCCGCTCCAGTCGTCGATGACCGTCAGGCCTTGGCTGTCGCGCGGGACAAAGGCCAAGTGCTGTACGCCGTGTTCATCCACCACTGAAGTGGGGATGCGTTGGGCGTAGAGCGCGCCGGTCGAGTAGAACTTGCGGCCATTGATACGCCAGCCGTCACCGTCGCGGGTGAGGGACGTCACGCGGTCATGTGCGGTCTTGGTGCCCAGTTCCGCCAGGGCGTTGCCGAAGCGCTGGCCGGCCAGAACTTCGGCGTAGAGGCGCTCTTGCTGCGCCGGGCTGGCGTTCACGCGCAGCACTTCAAGGGCATAGAAATGGTTCTGTGGAATCTGGCCCAGGGACGCGTCGGCCTGGGCGATCAGCGCAATGACCTTGGCCAGTGTGACGTTGGACACGCCAGCGCCACCATAGGCCTTCGGCACGCTGATGCCCCACAGGCCGGAGCGCGAGAACGCGTCCAGCTCGGGTAGCGGCAAGCGGCGCTCGCGGTCGCGCTGGGGGCTGTCGCGGCGAAAGTCTTCGGCCAGGTCGCTGGCGACAATCAGGGCTTGTTCGTCGCTGGTGATGACCGCGACGGGGTGAGAAAAGGGCATGGGTGTTTCTCCAGAAGCGTTTGGACGTGTCCTGCCGGTCAGATCCAGGAATGGCGAGCCGGCAACGTGCCGTTCAAGCGATAGGCGCCCACGGCGTGGTACTTCCAGCGCACAGGGTCGTGCAGGGTGTGCACGCGCGCGTTGCGCCAATGCCGGTCGAGGTTGAACTCGGCAAGCGTCGCGCGGCTGCCGGCCAGTTCCAGGAGCTTTTCGCTGGCCAGCAGCGCCACTTCGGTGGTCAATACCTTGGCCTCGGCCACGGCGATCGAGGCACGCGCGGCGGACTGCGCTGTGATCGGCGCGGCGCTGACCTGGTCGAGCACTTGACCGGCCTTGCGCAGCAGGGCTTGCGCGGCGTGCAGTTCGATCATGAGCTTGCCGATGTCGGCGATCACATACAGGTCATCACTGGCCCGCTCGACCTTGGCGTCGATCCAGGGGCGCGAACGTTCACGCACAAAGGCGATGGTGTCCTCAAGTGCGCCGCGCGCGATGCCGGCGTCGATCGCCGCCTGAATCAGTTGCGAGACAGCGCCCTGGATGGTCGGGCTTTCGCCGATGCGCCAGTTGTCGACGACCAGTTCGGCGTCTACCGCCACCCGGTCCAGCAGCACCGTGCCGCTGGCGGTGGTGCGTTGGCCGAAGCCCGACCAATCGTCAACGATGCGCAGCCCTTCGGTGCCACGGCGTACGAACGCCATGACCTGCCTGCCGTCGTCGTTCAGGGCCTTGACCGCCACCCAATGGGCAAACAAGGCGCCGGTGGAGTAGAACTTCTGGCCGCTGATGACATAACCGTCGCCCTGGGCGGTGATGCGCGCCTTGAGCTCCAGGGTGTTGCGCGTGCCGCGTTCCGGGCCGCCATTGCTGATGCGCCAGCCGTCGAGCACGCTCTGGAACAGCTGCTTTTTCTGGCGCTCGGTGGCCGCGCCCTGCAACATTTGCAGGATGCCGAAGTGGTTCTGCGGGATCTGCCCGAGAGCCGGGTCTGCCGCGCTGATGATGGCGAACACGTCGGCCAGGGTCACGAAAGATACCTGCGGGCCACCGTATTCGCGGGGAATCGAGATGCTGCCCAGCCCACTGCGGGTGAACTGCTCGACCTGCGCCCACGGCAACTCGCGTTGCCTGTCGCGCTTGGCGGCTTGCAGGCGCGCGGCCTGGGCCAGCTCATGGGCAGCGTCCAGCGCCTCTGCATCGTTGCGCAGCACGGCGGCCGGCAACAGCAGGGGGGCTACATCCCGTTCATGTTGGGGGGGTGTTAGAGCCAAGTTAGACATCAGCGCCGCTCCTTGGCTGCACCTAATGCCCTGGCGTTGTGCACCGGGGTAATCCTGACCATACCGACCTCGCGTTCAATGAAATGGAAACAGAAGATTCAGAGACGTCCGGTGGTCCGGTGCATATACCCTAAGCGTGTTAAATACTTAAATAAACTAACTTTTAGGAATATGCATAGAAGGTCTGTCACCCAGGTTCGCAAGGTGATCCTGATGGGCGCGGCTGGTAGACCAGCGCAGTCCCCGCCGCAGGGCTCTGTGCTTGGGCGGCGATGCGCAAGGTACGGGCGGGTGCCCAGCGGGAATTGTTGCCGACGCGGTCCAGAATGCAGTACGTCACCTCCAGCCGGCAGTCGTCGCCGGCTTCGATGATCACCGTCGAAGGCACCCACACGTGCATCGCCCGGCCGACGTCCTCGGCCTGGACCTTTGGCAGATCCAGGCGCACATCGCCCCAGCGCAGGGTAATTGCATCGCCGCGGGTCATGTTCAGGTAGAGCTCGATGGTGAGGGGAATACCGCGCCGCACCTGGCTGGCGTTTACGCCGTAGCGGCGGATAGTGTCCGGCAGGCCCACGGGAGCGAGGTTCTGGTTTTCGTCGCAATAGAGGGGCGAAGGCTCGCCGCCCGGGTAGAGGGTTTTTACCTGCACTTGCGTATCGGCTGAGCGGGCCGGGGCGTGACCGACTTGCATGACTTGGTAATGCACCTGGGTCGCGCCATCCAGCACGAAGCTTTCCGGCACCCGCAGGTGGGTAAACGCGCCGACCTTGCATGCGGTCACCCGGCGGGAAGCGGCAAAACAGTTGTTCCAGAAAAGCTCGATCAGGTCGCCTTCATCCATGCCGGGATAGGGCGCGATGTCGACCTGCAAGTGTGTGGCGGCCAGTGCGTTGATGCCATTGCCAATGGCCTGGGGCAGCGTCGGGGCGGTGAGCAGGGGGCGCGTCATAAATAATCTCCTTGATGCAGCCAGCAGCAATCGTTCCGGACCTTTGGCGCGGGTGCGCGCGGGGACCGAAATGAACGATTCAGTGAGTAGCCGGGATAGGATCCAATCCTCTGGACGCTAGATAAGAGGGTTGGCCGGGGAGCGTCAATGGAGGCAAAGGGCTAAACGGCCGGTTTGGCGATATTCAGAAGGGTCTGACTGACGCGGGGATTTTCAGGCGCATGCGCAGGGATGTTTTACAGACTGGAGCGAGGACTTCCTGTAGGAAGGCGTTTGTGTGGGGGTTTGGTTGCTTGCGCCGCAACGTTGCTAGCGCAGCATCCCTATCTACACACCTTCCGAAGAATGACAACGTTCCCTGTAGTGAGCGGGCTTGCCCCGCGCTGGGCTGCGCAGCGGCCCCACTAAAGGCACCGCCGATCTCCAGGTAGAACCAGGTCGCCTGGTTTGGGGCGGCTTCGCCACCCAGCGCGGGACAAGCCCGCTCACTACAAAGATGTGTGGATATCCAGGGCTATCGCAGGCAAGCCAGCTCCCACACAGGGCCTCAGTGGGCGAGGAATTTGCTCAGGAACTGCCTCGTGCGTTCTTCCTTGGGGTTGGCAAACAGCGCCTTGGCTTCGCCTTGTTCCACGATCACGCCCTTGTCGAAGAAGATCACCCGGTTGGCAACGTCCCGCGCAAAGCTCATTTCGTGGGTGACGATCACCATGGTGCGGTTTTCTTCGGCGAGGCTGCGGATGGTCGCCAGCACTTCACCCACCAGTTCCGGATCGAGCGCCGAGGTGGGCTCGTCGAACAGGATCACTTCCGGCTCCATGGCCAATGCACGTGCAATCGCCACGCGTTGTTGCTGGCCGCCGGACAGGCGCCGTGGGTAGGCGTCTTCCTTGCCTTCCAGGCCCACCCTGGCGAGCAACTTGCGCCCCAGGGCAACAGCGGCGTCGCGCGGCATCTTCTTGACCACGGTGGGGCCTTCGATGACGTTCTCCAACGCGGTGCGGTGGGGGAACAGGTTGAAGCTCTGGAACACAAACCCCACGTGCTGGCGCAGGCGTCGCACCAGGCTTTGCTGTTGGTTGGCGGGCTTGCTGGTGTCGATCTCGATATCACCGACCTTGATGCGGCCGCTGGTGGGTTGTTCGAGGAAGTTCAGGCAGCGCAGGAAGGTGGTCTTGCCGGAACCGCTGGGGCCGATGATGGCCACGACTTCGCCTGCCTTGACCTCAAGGTCGATGCCGTTGAGCACCACCTGGTCCTTGAATTGTTTGGTCAGTTTTTCAACCACGATCATGCGTCAAGACTCCAGGTCATGCCGGTTGACCCGGTCTTCCAGACGATTTTGCAAATGCGCCAGGATGCTCGCCAGGATCCAGTAGATCAGGGCAGCGGACAGGTACATGGTGAAGATTTCGAAGGTCCGCGCAGACACCAATTGTGCCTGGCGGAACAGCTCCGGCACCTGGATGGTGGCGGCCAGGGCGGTGTCCTTGACCAGCGAGATAAAGCTGTTGCCCAGCGGCGGCAACGCCGTGCGCATCGCCTGCGGCAGAATGGCCCGGCGCAGAGTCTGCGCGCGGGTCATGCCGATACTGGCTGCTGCTTCCCACTGGCCGCGCTCAATCGAACCGATGGCGGCGCGCAGGATTTCACAGGCATAGGCGGCCATGTTCAGCGAAAAGCCGATCATGGCCGCCGGAATCGGATCCAGCTCGATGCCCACCTGCGGCAAGCCGTAATAGATCAGAAACAGCTGTACCAGCAAGGGCGTGCCGCGAAAGAACGACACGTAGACTCGGGCGAGCCAATTCACCAGCTTAAAGCGCGACAAACGCATCAAGGCCAGGCCGAAGCCCAGCAGCAAGCCGAAAAACATCCCGCCCAGGCTGAGGATCACCGTGTAATACGCGCCCTTGAGCAGAAAGGGCGCGGAGTCCAGCGCGAGTTGGAAGCCTGCTTCCATTATTGAGTGACGTCAGCGTTGAAGTACTTCTCGGACAGCTTCTTCAGGGTGCCGTCGGCGCGCAGTTTGTCCAGGGCCTTGTTCACCGCATCGAGCAGTTCAGGTTCGCCTTTGCGAAGGGCGATACCGGATTCCTGACGGGAGAACGCATCGCCCGCGGCGGCGGTGTCAGGCGCTTTCTTGGCGTATTCCAGCGCGGCCAAACGGTCGATCAGGATGGCGTCGATGCGGCCGATGCGCAGGTCCTGGAACTTGGTCGGGTCGTCGTTGTAAGTCTTGATGATGGCTTTAGGCTGGTTGTTCTTGAGCCATTGTTCGTAGTTGGTGCCCAGGCCCACCCCGACTTTCTTGCCGGCCAGGTCGTCGGCGGTCTTGATGCTGTCGACATTCTTTTTCAGCACCAGCGCTTGAATACCGGAGACGGTGTAAGGCTTGGAGAAGTCGTACTTTTTCTTGCGCTCTTCGGAGATCGTGACCTGGTTGACCACCGCGTCCAGGCGTTTGGATTCGAGGGCGGCCAGGATGCCGTCCCATGGCGTGGCTTGCAGCTTGACCTTGACCCCCAGTTCCTTGGCCAGTGCTTCGGACAGCTCCACTTCGAAGCCTGTGAGCTTGCCGCTTTCATCGACGAAACTGAACGGCGGGTAGGTGCCTTCCAGGCCGATCTTGATCTCGCCCGCTTTCTTGATGTTGCCCAGTTGCTCACCGGCGGTTGCCTGGCCCATCAGGCCAGCGCCGAGTGCCAAGCCCAGTGTGCCGACCAGCAATGTGCGACGAAATACAGAAATAGTCATGAACAGCCCCTGTGTTTTTTTGTGTTGAGCGAAGCAGGTGACGCGGTAGTCGTATCCTGCCTTAAAGCGCGTAGCGCGTCTTCGCCTACGGCGCGACTATAAAGCCGGATTTTAAGACTTGAAAATAATATAAATATAAATTTATATTCTATTTTCGAATATGTGTTCATTTTTATGTGGGAGCTGGCTCGCCTGCGATAGCAGGCAAGCCAGCTCCCACATTCTTGACTCCGTAGTTATTCAGTTGAACATTGAGTCATAGGCAAACAACGCCGGCGCGCCACCGGTATGCAGGAATATGATCGGCCCGTCTTCAAACCGGTTACGCCCGATGCCGTCCAGCAAGCCGGCCATGGCCTTGCCCGTGTAGACCGGGTCCAGCAGCAGGCCTTCCAGGCTAGCTAATAGCTTGACCGCCGAAAGGGTGCCGGCGTTCGGTTCGCCGTAGCGTGGGCCGAAATATTCGTCCCACAGGATCACCTTGAACGCTTCGGGCAACGGCACACCCAGCAACTCGGCGGTGCGCTCGGCCAGGCCTTGTACTTTCGGGCGCTGGGCTTCGTCGGTGCGCGAGACGGTCACGCCGATCACGGGCAGGGCCGGCAGCGCTTCGCTCAAGGCCAGGGCGAGGCCACTGTGGGTTCCCGCACTGCCGGACGCCAGCACCACGGCGGCAAACTCGAGGCCGCTGGCTTCGACCTGCCCCGCCAGTTCCAGCCCGGCGCGGACGTAGCCCAGGGCGCCAAGGGCGTTGGAGCCGCCGATAGGAACCAGGTACGGCTTCTTGCCGTTGCTGCGCAGGCGGTCGGCGAGGGCATTGAGTTGGTCGTCGACGTTGTCCAGGTTCTCGACCAATTCCACCTTGGCGTCGAACAGATCCAGCAGCAGGCGGTTGCCGTTGCCCAGGTAGTTGGGGTCTTCAGTGCCGGTGGGGTTTTCCAGCAGGGCGACGCAGCCCAGGCCGAGCTTGGCCGCCAGCGCGGCGGTCTGGCGCACGTGATTGGACTGGATCGCGCCGGCGGTCACCAGGGTGTCCGCGCCCTGGACGATGGCATCGGCGGCGAGGTATTCGAGTTTGCGCAGCTTGTTGCCGCCCATTGCCAGCGGCGTGGTGTCGTCACGCTTGACGTAGACGTCCCTGCCCAACCAGGCCGACAGCCGCTCGAGTTTTTCCAGGGCAGTGGCCCCGCCCAGCAGGTCCAGGCGGTTAAAACGGTCGAGCTGTTGTTTGATCATGGCTACGCACGGTTGATGAGTACAGGGCGACTATAGGCAGGCATAGCGGCAGGCTTCAAGCTTCCAGCTACAAGTAACCGCCGAGCGACTCTTGCTTGCCGCTTGAAGCTTAAAACTTGCCGCTTTCCCTGCCCGTTTCAGTCATCAAGCCTGCCCAATGAAAGGCGGGTTTGTTCGCGCAACCATTCGTTGCGCCGCGCGGCCAGGTCGTTGTAGACCTGTTCGTACAGCGTGTCGGACATGACTTGATCGGGGACCACCCGGTCCTCTATCTGCAACTGCTCCACGATGCGGCTCAACGCTTGACGCTTTTCGGCTTTTTGCGCTTCATTGAGGTCCAGGGCTTGGGCAAATGCTTTTTGCTGGCTGTCCAGGTCGTCGAAAAGCGCCAGCTGCTGCCCGATGTTTTCTTCGTTCGCCGCGTAATCCTGCGCGTAGTGCTCCTTGAGGAAGGTTTCCCAGTAGGGTTCCTTCAGCATCCGGTCTACCAGCCCGTCGCCTTCACTCAGTGTCTGCACGGCCGTGAGCGCATTAGTGATACTGGTTTCTGGCACATTGGCGGTGTTGCGATACACCATGTTGTCGCTGATCCAGGGCAACTCGAGCTGTCGGGCCAGGCGCGTCTGGTAGGCCAGGTAGACGCCCACCTCGTCGACAGTACCGGGTTCGCCCTCGACCACCTCACTGGTCAGTCGCAAACCTTGCCCGCCTTGGTCGAGAGGTTTTAGGCGGTCGGCAATGTCCGCGCGAATGACGTGGTTCAACAATTTGAGCCTGGCGCTGCCCCTGGCTAGCTTGACGAGCCCTTCTTCGCGCTCGGCGGGCGTTTTACTGTAGAGCTCGACCCCACGCGCTTCAACCAAGACCCCCATTTCGGTGAAAATCTGGCTGCCTGCATCCGGGCATAATCCTGGAAAGCTCGACATTCGGAACAGCGTCTCGCGCAGCGCGGGGTCGTCGTGCATGCTCGACAGCATGTACCGCACTTGAGAGGTCAGAGTGGGGGTGTTGTGTGCGTAGCGCAGCTCATCTTCCGGGTCTTCAAAAAACTCGGGTGGTTCCAGCTTCTTGAGGACCTCGAAAAAGCCTTGTGAGCCGTGCTCCTCTTCCAGGTCGTCCCAGATAGATTCGAATTTGAGCTTGTTGTAATCATCCAATTCGTCGACCCAGAAGCTGTAGTCGCCCTGAGGCTCGTAGGTGCGATGAGGGTCATACCCGACGGAGCGTCTATGCTCTTCCCAAAGGGTTTTGGCTTCGGCGCTCAGGGTCGAATAATCCAGCCGAGTCGTGGCGATCGTGAAAGACTCGTCTTCACCAATGGCGACATCCGGGATCGTGGTAATAGGGTTGCCCTGAAGCTGCAGCAGAAAAAGCGCGTCTCGATCCTGCGCGAACAAGCCGGTCGGCCATTCGCTGATGCCGGTGCGGGAGAGGTCAAGCTCCATCAAGTTGGGCATCCTGCTGACATCCGGCACTTGGCCCAGCGGATTATTGGAAAGGTACAAGCCTCGTAGAGACGTCAAATTGCGCAACTGCGCGACGCTATTGGCGTCCAGGGCAATCTGGTTTTTGCTCAGGTCGAGCGCGGTCAGCGAGCGCATCTGCGCGATGGCCGCAGGCAGCCGGTCCAGGCTGTTATCCGACAGGTCCAACACGACCAGGTCGGGAAAATGCCGCAGGAATTCGGCGTGGTTCGTCGAGAAATTACAGTCGTTGAGTATGAGGCGTTTGACCAGTTTTAGATCGTCCGGCAGCAATGGGACATCATCGGGCCACGGGTTTTCGCTGAGGTCCAGTGTGACCAGCCTGTCTTGTGGGGCGTTCGGGTCATGCAATTGCGTGTAGCCCTCGCGCCAGGCATCTTTCAGTTGCGAGGCAAACTGGGTTCTAGAGCGTCGAGTGACGGCTTCCAATCGGCTGCCCGCCGGCCCCTGGGTAGGGGACTGGATATAAGCGTCCAACGCAGTTTCAAGGGCTTTCCCCTCGTTTTCCAATTGCTCCAGTTTAGCCAGGCCTTCAGCGCTTTCTGCAAGTTGGGCCAGCTGCTTTACCCCTTGTTCGGACATCTGCGGTAGCCAATGCTTGATCCGCCCCTGCACTGTTACGGGCCTGGCCTGCACCTCGACGCCGCGCATCGTGCTGGAGTTGCCACCCCCGAGCAAGGTGATCGTCTCGCGATCCGCCCGTGCGCGGATCGGCGGCTCGGTCAGCGTCAGCCGCCGATCGGCAGGTGAAGTGGTGGTCTTGACCAGCCAAGACCTTAGGTGATCACCGTCGATAAAGCGTTTGTCGGCGGTCATGGCCTGGAACACCGCGCTGTAAAAGTCAGTGGCACCGTGGATCAATTTGTCGCGTTCATCGAAAACCCGGTACTGGCCTTTTCGGTTGCGCACCAGGATACGAACGTGTTCAGCGTCCTCGGCGCCAACCTGGCTTCGCAGCGCGCCGGTAGTGGTTCTTTCACGGATTTGAATGCGCAGGTTCGCAACGGCGTCGGAGTGAATCCTGAGGGTGTTGAGTACCAGGTTTTCGGTCTGCGCCGTTGGTGCATCGGCTTGAAGGATCTGCTCGAACATGCGTGAACTGCGGGTTTCGAAATCCAGCTCGCGCGCCTGGTTTTTGATGTCCAGCGGCAGCCGGTTGTGGTCCTCCATTACACGCAGATGGCGGCGACGGGTATGGCTGACCAGGCGCTGGGCAATGCTCAGTGGCAACTCGGGGTATTGGTTGCGAAGCAATTGGATATGCGGGTCGCTGCTGGTTTCCTGGCGGGCATAGAGGTCCTGGGCGAGGGTTTCACCCTGGGCCTCGACATAAGTGGCCAGTTGCTCGCGCAGTGCTTGTGCCCGTTGCGCCTCGGGGACTTCCTCGCCGAGCAAGTCAGTGAGTTGTTGCTCATCGAGGAACGCCACGACTTTTTCCGGCAACTTGCCTGACATCACCTCGGCGATACTGACGGACAGGGCGTTTTGGCCTTGCGCTGCCGCATCGCCATAGCGGCGCGGCAACCCTGACAAATCAGCGTGCGGGTACACCAGCAGGGCTTTGTCACGGGGCCAGCCTTCAAGCTCGGTGACCATTTGTTCGAACCAGTCGGCGGACGGGTCCAGTGCCCGACCCTCGCGGATGTTATCCACGCTCAGGCCGACCTGCCGCTCATTATTAAAGCGCTTGAGGGTGTCGGCCAGCAACGGCGGGGTGGGTTCATTGTTGACATACATATGGCGCAGCGCGCCGAAGTCGACGCCGCTGATAAGACGGACCTGCTCCAGTTCGCCCGCACTCAGGCCGTGGGTCTGCGGGCCCAGGCGCCTGAGCAGGCGCGTGTTGTTCCAGGCACGCGGCTGCTCACCTTCAAACACACAGGCGCCGCTGCCGTTAAGCGCTACGGGTGGCCGATAGGCGCTGGCGCGCTTGGGGTTAGTGAGGTGGTACGTTTCAGTAATGGGGTCCTGCAGGACTTCATAACGACTGTTTTCCACTTGGGCGATCCGTTTGCCCTGATGGTGATACAGGCCGTTTTCGTCAGGTACCACATCGCTCGGCAGGTGCATGTTGCGATACTGGTAGGGCGTCAGGTCAGGGTTCCACAAGCGTGTTTCGCCGGTAGGCATTTGCACCGGTAGAAGGCTATCGACAAAGGGCGATATTTTCACCTTGGCAATCTTGCCGATCTTGGCGCCTGCATGGAACAGCGAAAGTTGCATTACGTTGTCTGCGACCGAGATCATGTGCTCCCAGCCTTCTCGCTGGAGCCCCTCGGCCCAGTCGACGATCCCTTCGAACACGTCGTCGAGCATCTGGTAGGCGGTATAGGCCAGCATCAACTCGCCCAGGAACGGCACAAGTGGGGTGATCACCTGAAGCGCGGCGTTAAAGAGGTCCGAGAGCATTTTTTCCAGGTTATCCCACCATGCCCAGCGGGCCATGCGGTCGGCGTAAGCGGTGGAGATGGCGATTTCCCTGGCGTCGTTGACGATTTTGTTCAGCTTGGCCCGGTAGAGGTAGTGCCAGAGATTATTCTGCAGCGGTTCGCTGATACGGTTTTGTGTGTCATCGCGCATGAGCTGGGTGCGAAACCGCAGGTTTGGCGCCTCCACCGGATCCGGGCGCCAGTGTGGTCGGCTGTCACCGCTCTCGCGCGCGTGCCAGCGAACGGTCGCCAGCAGATTATTGAGTTCGTAGAAAAAACGGCCGCGTTGTTCATGGGCCACGAACTGGCTGAAAAACTGTTGATAACTGATGCTCGAAGAGTCAGCCGCAGGCGTGCGCTCACGTAGCTGGCCGGTCAGCTCTTTAATGAATTCCCGAGATGAAGCGTACTCCTTGAGTGGGTGAGCGGGATCATCGGGAACGTGCACCACGATTGTGCCGATACGTGTATCTGTGCGTGGCGGTGCGATCACCAGAATGCCGGTCAAGCGCGTGTCCAACAGGTCCAAGGTGTACAGGTCAACGCTTTGCCCACCCAGGCGCAGGGGGCCGTCTCTTTGGAGCAGGTCCTGGATGAAGGTGTAGGTGTCTTGCGAGATGTCGTTTTTGACAAGCGCGATATGCGCTGCGCTGTTGAGGCCGGCTTGGAGGTTATCGATGATGCGAAATCGCAGTTCGCTGGCGAGCGTAGCGTCATCAAACCCAAGTTGCGTTTTGAGGTGCTGTTGGTATTTGGCGCCGATATCCAGCTTTCGACACACCGCTTTGAAGGCGTCGGCGGTCAATGCCTTCCCGGTCGAGCGGTGGGTCAGTGTGATCGTGTCGCGCTGCCCCTGGGCGTCCTCCTGCGACAAAAACGCGAAGTCGACGAAGGTTTCCGAGGCCGAGAAGTTATGCAGCGCCGCTTCCAGCAGCGTTGTCGTTCGGGTGCTGACGCCGGGCTGCTGATGGATGGCCCACCAAGGTAATCTGGCTGGCGCATACAGGCGTATGGACGTCTGCTGCAGGTCAATCGGGCCGTAATCACTTAGGGCTTCTTTGAGCAGCGGCTCAGCAAAGGCTTTGATGTCGGTCAGTTCCGCGAGCTTTTTATCCACGGCATTTTGCGCTGACCAATGGCTGCTCAGCGCTTTCTTGAGCGGCAGACGCTGCGCGGGAGCCGGTGCGTTGCGATGGGATTGGGTGATATCGGGCTGGTGCTGCGCCAGTGCGGTCCAGCGTTGCGGGGACGTATCGAGCAGCCAGCCAGGCAGTTGCTGTTTGATGAAGTCCAAATGAATCGGTTGGGGTTCGGTGACCGCCACTGGGCGGCTTGTGGGGGTTGCAGGCATAGTGGAATGACCTTCGAAGGTATCAGGGTCATTCGAGTGTGTTGGGTTGGCGGGTGCGGAGGCGGCGCATATTGCTTGGCTCGGTCTGATCTTTCCTCGGCGTGGGTACTGAACGATTTGTCATACCCGTCCGTCATACCAATCCTTGAGCTAGTGTAGGAATTGTCTACCACTCAGCCCTGCGATTAGTCCCCAAGCGCCTGTCCATGTTTAAATTGAATGCTCGTTCAAGTTAAACCCGGTGGTTCGCTGCCCGCTCACAACAGGAGGCTTACCTTTGCTGAGTCCGTTATTTACAGCCACATCTCATACTCCCGGGGTGCATCGCTCATGAGTGCATCGTCCACCCCATCCAGCGGCCTGGTGCGCATGAATGCACCGGTGTTCTACTTTGCCGCCACCTTCATCCTGCTCTTCGGCATCACGGTCATCGCTATCCCGCAACAGGCCGGCGCCTGGCTGCTGGCCGCGCAAAACTGGGCGGCCAATACGGTCGGCTGGTACTACATGCTGGCGATGACGCTGTATCTGGTCTTCGTGGTGGTCACCGCGCTATCGGGCTACGGCAAGATAAAACTCGGTGCCGACCACGACGAGCCCGAATTCAGCTACCTGTCCTGGGCGGGCATGTTGTTCGCTGCGGGCATCAGCATCACGCTGTTCTTCTTCTGCGTGTCCGAGCCGCTGACGCACCTGGTGCAACCGCCCCAGGGCGCGCCGATGAACGCCGATGCCGCGCGCCAGGCCATGCAGATCCTGTTTCTGCACTGGGGCTTGCACGGCTGGGGGGTGTTTGCGTTCGTGGGCATGGCCCTGGCGTACTTCGCCTACCGGCACAACCTGCCGCTGGCGCTGCGTTCGGCGCTGTACCCGCTGATCGGCAAGCGCATCAACGGCCCCATCGGTTACGCGGTGGATGGCTTTGGCATTATCGCCACGGTGTTCGGCCTCGGCGCCGACATGGGCTTTGGCGTGCTGCACCTCAATGCCGGTCTCGACTACCTGTTTGGCATTGCGCATACCCAGTGGATCCAGGTCGGTTTGATCACCCTGATGATGGGCGCCGCGATCCTGGTCGCCGTGGCCGGCGTCGACAAGGGTGTGCGGGTGATGTCCGACATCAACATGCTGCTGGCCTGCGCGCTGCTGCTGTTCGTCTTGTTCGCCGGGCCCACCCAGCACTTGCTCAACACCCTGATCCAGAACATCGGCGACTACCTGGGCGCGTTGCCGACCAAGAGTTTCGACGTGTACGCCTACGACAAACCCAGCGACTGGCTGGGTGGTTGGACGGTGTTCTACTGGGCTTGGTGGATTGCATGGTCGCCGTTCGTGGGCCTGTTCATTGCACGTATTTCCCGTGGCCGGACCATCCGCGAATTTGTGTTCGGCGTGCTGCTGATCCCGTTGGGTTTCACCCTGGCGTGGATGTCGATCTTCGGCAACAGCGCCATCGACCAGGTGCTCAACCACGGCATGAGCGCGCTCGGTCAGTCGGCCATCGATGACCCGTCGATGAGCCTCTACCTGTTGCTGGAAACCTACCCGTGGAGCAAGACCGTCATCGCGGTCACGGTGTTTATCAGCTTTGTGTTCTTCGTCACCTCGGCCGACTCCGGCACGGTGGTGCTGTCGACCTTGTCGTCCAAGGGTGGCAACGCCGACGAAGACGGTCCGAAATGGCTGCGCGTGTTCTGGGGCGCGATGACGGCGCTGGTCACCAGTGCCCTGTTGTTCGCCGGCAGTATCGATTCGCTCAAATCGGCGGTGGTGCTGACGTCGTTGCCGTTCTCGATGATTCTGTTGCTGATGATGTGGGGACTGCACAAAGCCTTCTACCTCGAATCCCAGAAGCAGATCGCCCAATTGCATTCGCTGGCGCCGATCTCGGCTTCACGCAAAGGGCGCGGCGGCTGGCGTCAGCGCTTGAGCCAGGCGGTGCATTTTCCGTCGCGCGATGAGGTGTACCGCTTCCTTGAGTCGACGGTGCGCCCGGCGATCGAAGAAGTGACGGCGGTGTTCGTCGAGAAGGGCTTGAGTGTGGTCACCCAGCCCGACCCGTCCAACGACAGCGTCAGCCTGGAAATCGGCCACGGCGAAGAGCATCCCTTCATCTACCAGGTGCAGATGCGCGGTTACTTCACGCCGTCGTTTGCACGGGGCGGCATGGGCTCCAAGGAAATCAACAACCGTCGCTACTACCGGGCGGAAGTGCACTTGAGCGAAGGCAGCCAGGACTACGACCTGGTGGGCTACACCAAGGAGCAGATCATCAACGACATCCTTGACCAGTACGAGCGGCATTTGCAGTTCCTGCATTTGGTTCGCTGAGGCCGGGAGCCATGGGGTGCGACACCAGAGACTGGCTGGCAGCGGTCGCTGGTGTGGCGTGCCTGTTCAGAGTTCCTTGCCCAGAGCGTTGTCCAGGGCATAGCGGCCCGCGCCACGAAACGCCAGGTACGCCGATAACAGTGCCATGAGCACCGGATACTCGATGCCGCGGTCGATCCACGGCCAGGTCGGGCCCAGCAAATAGGCGATGGTCAGCATTTGCACCGCCATCATTGCTGCGACCAGCCGCGTGCCCAGGCCCAGGATCAGCAGCAACCCACCGACCGCTTCGAGCAAGGCCACCAGCAGGCCGATCAGGTCTGGCTGCGGAAGGTGCAGTCGGTTTTCGATCAGGTAGATCGACGCAGCCATCGGATCTGCCATCGAACCGTGGGCATTGCCCAGCAACTTGGGCAGGCCATGGGTCAGCATGATGACACCGAAGCCTGCGCGCAGCAGTGCGTAGGCCAGGGGCTCGGCGAAGCGGTAAAGTGGGGCGAGGGCGGGGATGAGCAACGTCATGTTGAGCCTCTGCGTTTCAAGAGTGATGGGCTTGAGCAAATCGCAGCTGCCTCAAGGGTGGGTTTGGGCGTTGCGTATGAAGCGTTGCTGTACGGCGTGTGAGAACCCGCCCGCAAAAGCGCCGAGGCTGCTGGCACCGCCTAATTGCGCAAAGCTTTCCAGCGATGGCTCAAGGTGAGCGGCGAAGTAGGTGATCAGGCCGAGGAAATAGCTGACGAGGTTGTTCATCACGGGCACGGCGCGTAGCGAGACCACGACCATTGCCACAATGAATACCATGGTCGGCAGCGCCCACATGCCAAGCGCGGGGCTCAAGGCGGCAATGCTCTGGACGGCCAACATGCCAAAGACAATACCCAGCAGCACACAGCCGAGGTTGATCAGGCCGTCGCGCAGGGTCAGGCCACGGCTGAAGAACGCAACCCAGCCGACGAACATTGCCCACACCGGCAACGTCAACAGATCGCTGGTGCCTGCCGCCACGGCGGCCGTAACGGCAGCGATGGCGGTAACCAGGGTAAACATCCACTTGGATTGGCTGCGAGGGTGGGTAGCGCGGGATTGTTGGTTCATGAATGCGACTCCTTCGATGATCAGGTATCAATTAAACGAGGCCGCCATTGGCCCGCAGTATTTGCCCATTCACCCAGCCACCGGCCGGGCTCACCAAAAACGACACCACACGGGCAATGTCTTGCGGCTGGCCAAGGCGTTCCAGCGGCGCCATCTTGGCCAGGCCCTGCACCTGCTCTTCGCTCTTGCCGTGCAGGAACAGTTCAGTGGCGACCGGCCCCGGCGCGACGGCGTTGACGGTGATGCGGCGGCCGCGCATTTCCTTGGCGAACACCTGGGTCAGGGATTCCACGGCGGCCTTGCTGGCGATGTACACCGCGTAGCCTTGGAAGTTAAGGCCGACCGTACTGCTGGAAAAATTGACGATGCGCCCGCCTTCATTCAGTCGGGTGGCGGCTTCGCGCAGGGCGTTGAAAGTGCCACGGGTGTGGATGTCGAAGTTCTGGTTGTAGAGCTCGTCGCTGTGCTGGGCCAGGGGCAGCATCTTGAGGATGCCGGCGTTGTTGATCAGCACGTCGACCTTGCCCAAGTGCGCTTCGGTTTCGTCGAACAGGCGCTTGATATCGGCGGCCTTGGACACGTCGCCCTGAATCGCTATGGCCTGGTGGCCCGCTTGACGCAGTTCGACCACCAGCCTGGAGGCTTCGGTGGCGCTGCTGGCATAGTTGATGGCCACGGCGTAACCGTCGGCGGCCAGTTGTTTGGCGACCACCGCGCCGATACCACGGGAGGCGCCGGTGATGATTGCAACCTGAGTTGTCATGTTTCGGATTCCGTGAAAAGGGGTGGAAAGCACATTCACATGTTTACGCTGGCCGATAAATGCGTGAGAGTTGCCTTGACTGTTCAATAATCGCCAACAATCAGCATCGGGGAGTGCCGTGTGGACCAAGTCAAAGCGATGAGGGTGTTTGTGCGTATCTACGAGCGCTCAAGCTTCACGCTTGCGGCCGACGACTTGAATTTGCCGCGCGCGACCCTGACCCACACCCTCAACCAATTCGAAGCCTGGCTGGGTACGCGCCTGCTCGAACGCAGTACCCGCCGGGTGCGCCCAACGCTGGATGGCGAAGCCTATTACCCACGTTGCGTGCAATTGCTGGCGGAACTGGAAGAGGCGGAACTGGCCTTTCGGTCCGTAGCGCCTCAAGGCCGCTTACGCGTGGACCTGCACGGAACCCTGGCCAAGTATTTTGTGATTCCGGCGCTGCCGCAGTTCATGGAGCGCTACCCGCAGATCGAGCTGTCCATCAGCGAAGCCGATCGCTTTGTCGACCTGATCGCCGAGGGCGTCGATTGCGTATTGCGTGCTGGCACCCTGACGGACTCGGCGTTAATCGGTCGGCGCGTGGCGACCCTGCGCCAAGTCACCTGCGCAAGTCCTGCGTATCTGCGTAAATACGGTGAGCCGAAGGGCCTGGCCGAGTTGGGCGGGCACCGTGCGGTGAACTACGTTTCGCGCACCACGGCCAAGCTGTTTCCGTTCGAATTCATGGTCGACGGCCAGTTGCAGGAAGTGAGCATCGAGGGGGCGTTATCGGTGTTTGGCGCCGAGATCTATTCCGCCAGCGCCATGGCTGGGTTGGGGATTATCCAGTGCCCGCACTACCGCATGGCTGAGCTGATCGAGCGGGGCGTGATGCATGAAATTCTCACCGACACCCCGCCACCGCTGATGCCTGTGTCGGTGCTGTACCCGCACAACCGGCATACGTCACCGAGGGTGCGGGTGTTCGTCGACTGGCTGGCTGAAATTTTCGAAAATGCTCGTTAAGCCCATTAATGTGGCAGGAAATTGCTGTAAAACAGACAGGTAGACTTAAGCGATTGTGCTGGTTAAAAGGCCAGGAAATAACCTTATTCCTGCCCTTATTTGCCTACGTCCAAGAGAGGATTCGATGACTTACATTGCTGCCGAAAACCGCTATGAATCTATCCCGTATCGCCGCGTAGGCCGCAGTGGGCTGGTGCTGCCGGCACTGTCCCTGGGCCTGTGGCACAACTTTGGCGACAGCACGCCGATCGAGACCCAGCGCGCGCTGTTGCGCACCGCGTTCGATCTGGGCATCAACCACTTCGACCTGGCCAACAACTACGGCCCGCCCTACGGCAGCGCCGAAATCAATTTTGGCCGTTTGCTGCGCGAAGACTTCAAGCACTACCGCGACGAACTGATCATCTCCAGCAAGGCCGGTTGGGACATGTGGCCCGGCCCTTACGGCCAGGGCGGCGGCTCGCGCAAATATGTACTGGCGAGCCTCGACCAGAGCCTGCAACGCCTGGGCGTCGACTATGTGGATATCTTCTATTCCCACCGTTTTGACGCCGACACCCCACTGGAAGAAACCGCCAGCGCCCTGGCCACCGCCGTGCAACAGGGCAAGGCGTTGTACATCGGCATTTCGTCTTACTCTGGCGTGAAAACCCGTGAAATGGCAGCGCTGCTCAAGGAGTGGAAGGTGCCGTTGCTGATCCACCAGCCGGCCTACAACCTGCTCAACCGCTGGGTGGAAAAAGACCTGCTCGACACCACTGAAGAACTCGGCGCCGGGGTGATTGCTTTCACACCGCTGGCCCAAGGGCTGCTGACCGACAAATACCTCAATGGCGTGCCGGCTGATGCGCGTGTGAATCGTCCAGGTGGCGGTTCGTTGCAGGCCAAGCACCTGTCCGAAACCAACATCGCCCACGTGCGTGCCCTGAATGAAATCGCCCAGCGCCGTGGCCAGAGCCTCGCGCAGCTCGCCCTGGCCTGGACCCTGCGTGATCCTCGGGTGACCAGCGCGCTGATCGGCGCGAGCCGGCCGGAGCAGATTATCGAGAACGTCGGTGCGTTGAAGAACTTGAGCTTCAGCGCGGAAGAACTGGCGGAGATCGATCGGTTTGCGCAGGAAGGCGGGATCAACTTGTGGGAAAAGCCATCAACGGCTGAGTAAGCTGACACACCTCGGTCAAATTGTGGGAGCGGGCTTGCTCGCGAATGCGGTCCTTCAGCCACGTATTTATTGGCTGATACACCGCATTCGCGAGCAAGCTCGCTCCCACATTTAGTTTCCGTTGTCACGGATATCTCGGGCCTATTAAGGCGATCCTGTATCAGCAGTTACTTGGTCATCCAACTCAACAGTTCGCACTGGCTGCTTTCTCTCAGGTAACTCAAGCTCGATACAACCTGCATCTGCAAGCCGTGTCCGGATTTTGCTTCCAAATCCATTGTTATTACGGGCTGTGGAAGCAGATAGGCGCAAGTTCAATCTGGATTTTCGTTTCATAGGTTCATCCTCCTGAAGTTGATCAGAAAGATAGTAGTTTGCTGAGTTTGAAAGCCAGCTCTACTTCTCCCAACTTCAAAACGGCACATCCCCCAAAATCGTCGCCCGATGCATCACCCTCCGCTGCGGCCGGTAATCATCTACCGCATAATGCTGGGTCACGCGGTTATCCCAGAACGCCACATCATTTTCCTGCCAGCGCCAGCGAATGGTGGACTCCGGGCGGGTCGCGTGGGCGAACAACAGCTTGAGAATCGCCTCGCTTTCCGCCGGTTCCAGTTCGTTGATCCGGGTGGTGAAGCCATCACTGACAAACAACGATTTACGCCCGCTTACAGGATGCGTGCGCACTACCGGGTGTGACAGCGGTGGGTTCTTCTGGCGGGCCTGTTCCCAGCGCGCCAAGTCTTGGGCGCTGGTGCCGAAGCGCTCCAGCGGGAAGGATTTGATGAAGTCATGGGTAGCGGTCAGTCCGTCGAGCAATCGCTTGAACGGCTCGGACAGCGCTTCATACGCCGCGATCCCGCTGGCCCACAGCGTATCGCCACCAAACGCCGGCAGCAGCTTGGCGCTGAGGACCGCACCGAGCGCCGGGGTGGGCAGGAAGGTCACGTCGGTGTGCCACACGGCGTTGTCGCGCACGTCGGTGACGGCGGTGTCGAGGATCAGCACTTCGGGCTGTTCCGGCACGTTGGGGTAGATCGGGTGAATGTGCAGGTCACCGAAGTTCGCCGCAAACCGCGCCTGTTGCCGCGGGTTGATCGGCTGGTCGCGCAAGAACAGCACCGAGAGCCTGAGCAGCGCCTGTTCGATGGCGTCGCGGTCTTCGAGGTTCAGCGGCTGGGTGATGTCGACGCCGCTGATCTGGGCGCCCAAGGCAATGCTTAATGGCGTAACGGTCAGGCTGTTCATGCGGTTCTCACTTAATGGGCCTGGCCATGCCATGGCACCAGTTTGCGCTGCAGGGCACGCAGGCCCATTTCCATGGCGAAGGCGATCAGGGCGATAACCAGGATGCCAAGTACCACCACATCGGTGACCAGGAACTGCGCCGCCGACTGCACCATGAAGCCCAGGCCGCTGGTGGCCGCGATCAGTTCGGCGGCGACCAGGGTGGACCAACCCACGCCCAGCCCGATGCGCACGCCGGTCAGGATGTCGGGCAAGGCGCTTGGCAGGATCACATGGCGAATCAGCTGCGCGCGGGTGGCGCCCAACGACTGCGCTGCGCGCAATTTGGCCGGGTCGACCGTATGCACGCCGGTCGCGGTGGCGATGGCGATCGGGGCGAAGATCGCCAGGTAAATCAACAGCACCTTGGACAGCTCACCGATACCGCACCAGATCACGATCAACGGCAGATAGGCCAGCGGCGGGATCGGTCGGTAGAACTCGATCAGCGGGTCGAGAACGCCGCGTGCGATACGGTTGGAGCCGATGGCAATGCCCACCGGCACGGCGGTCACTACCGCGAAGCCCAGTCCCAAGCCGATACGGCTGAGGCTCGCGCCCAAGTGCTGCCACAGGGTTGAATCCATGTAGCCGGTGGTCGCCAGCAGCCAGCCTTTTTGCAGCACGGCCGATGGCGGTGGCAGGAACAGCGGTTCGATCAGGCCGGTAGCGGTCACAGCCCACCATATCGCCAGCAGTGCGACCAGCGTCAACAGGCTGATCCAACGTGTGCTCAGGTTGCGACGCAGCGGGATAACCGCGTGCGTCACCGGCTGGGTGGCGGTGGCGGGGAGTTCGTAGCTGCTCATGCGGACACCTGACGTTGGGAGAACACTTTGCCCAACACGTGTTCGCGGGTTTCGATAAAGCGCGGATCGGACTTGATCGCCCGCGCCGATTCACCGGCGGCGTAGCGTTGGCCGAAGTCCAGGCGCAGGCGCTCGACGATCTGGCCGGGGTTGGGTGCCAGCAGGATCAGATCGGTGGCAAGGAACACGGCTTCTTCAATGTCGTGGGTAATCAGGAACACCGGTTTGGCCGTGCGCCGCCAGACTTGCAGCAGCAGTTCCTGCATCTGTTCGCGAGTGAAGGCGTCGAGGGCGCCGAAGGGTTCATCCATCAGCAATACGCGAGGGTCGGCGGCTAGCGCACGAGCCAGGCCGACACGCTGCTTCTGGCCACCGGAGAGTTGCCAGACGCGGCGGCTGTCGAAACCGGCCAGGTCCACCAGCGCGAGCATTTCCCGGGCGCGCACTTCACGTTGCGCCTTGGGCATGCCTGCCAGCTCAAGGCCGAAGCCGACGTTGGCCAGCACATCCTGCCAGGGCAGCAGGGCGTCGTCCTGGAACACCACGCCGCGTTCGGCGCTCGGGCCCTTGACCGGTACACCGTCAAGGCTGATGTGCCCCGCGCTGGGTTCGACAAAGCCGGCAATCAGGTTGAGCAGCGACGTCTTGCCACTGCCGGACGGGCCGAGGGCCACCAGCAATTGCCGGGGTCCCAGGTCCAGTGAAATGTCCGACAGTACCGGTGCTGTGGCGCCTGGGCACTGTGCGCTGATGCGCTCCAGCTGTAGCAAGGCCATCGCCATGAACTCCTGAATCAATGGGTAATGAATTGGGCGCTGACGTAAGGGGCGTAGTCCGGCAGCACGGCGTCGACCTTGCCTTGCTCCTTGAGGAACGCAGCGGTGTCGGTCACGGCCTTGGTGGTGGGCGCGCCCAGCAGGGTTATCTGGTCTGCGGCCAGCGGGTAGACGTTGCCTTGCAGCAGCAAGGGGATGTCGCTGGCCTTGGCGCCGGAGAGCTTCACCAGTTTGTCGACGTTGGTCTTGTCGGCAAGCCAGGCGTGTGGGTCTTTGCGGTAGGTGGCGTAGGCATCCAGGGTGACTTGGGCGAAAGCCGTGACGATTTCCGGGTGCTTCTGGGCAAAATCCTTACGCACGATCCACGCATCGAAGGTCGGCGCCCCGAACTTGGCCAGCTCGCCGGAGGTGATCAGCACCTTGCCGTTTTCCTTGGCCACGCCCAGGGCAGGGTCCCACACGTAAGTGGCGTCGATATCACCACGCTTCCAGGCAGCGATGATCGCCGGTGGGGCGAGGTTGAGGATGGTTACTTTGGACGGGTCGATGTTCCAGTGTTTCAACGCGGCGAGCAGGCTGTAATGGCCGGTAGACACGAACGGGACGGCGACTTTCTTGCCGATCAGGTCCTGCGGGCTATTGATCCCCGAACCGTTGCGCGTCACCAAGGCTTCGGCGCCGCCGATCTGGGTGGCGATGAGGAAGGTTTCCACCGGCACTTTGCGCGTGATCGCAGCGGTCAGCGGGCTGGAACCGAGGTAGCCGATCTGCACGTCGCCGGACGCGATGGCCGCAATGATGTCGGCGCCATTGTCGAACTTGCGCCAGTCGATTTTGGCGTTGGTGGCTTTTTCATACGCGCCGTCGGCCTGGGCGACTTTGGCCGGGTCCACGGTGGTCTGGTAAGCGATGGTCACATTCGCCGCCTGGGCAAACAGGCTGGCACCGGCCAGGGACAATGCGGCCAAAAGACGCAGAGGGATCAGCAGTTTCAAGGGGAAGCTCCTCAATCAGGCGGCCGAGGGTCGGCGTCAGAGGAGACTAAATGATCTAAGAATCCGAAAATAAATAACTTTTTCGAATTAGCTTAGTAGGAGACGGCGCAAATCAATCTTTGGGGATGAAGAGAACAATGTGGGAGCTGGCTTGCCTGCAATGGCCATAGGTATCTATACATTTCTGTAGTGAGCGGGCTTGCCCCGCGCTGGGCTGCGAGCGCCCCCAAACCAGGCGACTTGGATTCATCTGGAACTCTGCGGAGTATTTATTGGGGCGGCTTCGCCACCCAGCGCGGGACAAGCCCGCTCACTACAAGGAGATTTTTCAGCCTTTGAAAGTTGTGTAGATACCTATGCTGCGATGGCATCACCGGGTATCACCGATACACCGAGTCGTTTGCATCGCAGGCAAGCCAGCTCCCACACAAGCCAGCTCCCCCAAAAGGCGGTGTACGGCTTTAGTTGCTGATGGCGAGAATACTGGCCTGGTACGACCCGACAAACACATCGAAATCGCCCACTTCGTTCTGCTCCAGCTCCGCCTGTTGCGCCAGCGACGTACGCGCCAGTTCTTCAAAGCGTGCCTGCTCTTCGGCCGGCAATGGTTCCTTGCGGAAGTACTCGGCGTGCACTTCACTCTGGTGCAGGGAGAACTGCGCAAAGCTCTCTTTACGCTCGGCCATTGCCGCCAGCACCTGGGCCGACGGTGTCAGGGACGGGTCCTGGATCTTGGCCAACTGAGCGTCCAGCGCCTGGCTATGCTCGGTGATGCCATGGCTCTCATCGAGCAAGGCAGCCAAGGGTGCGATCTTCTCCAACAGCTCGGCAGCCCACTCTTTCATGTCCACGGCTTGGCCGTTGCGCTGCAATTGCAGGCCTGGACGGCGACCTTCCTTGACCACGCTAAGGAAATTGGACGTGGCGTTGCCACACTCGTTATTGGCGAACAACGGGCTGTCGTTCAGCGCGCAATACAGCAGGAACGCATCGAGAAAGCGCGATTCCGGCAGGTCGATGCCCAGCGGCAGGAACGGGTTGATGTCCAGGCAGCGCACTTCGATGTACTGGATGCCACGGGCCATCAGCGCCTGGATCGGCCGCTCGCCGGTGTAGGTCACGCGCTTGGGACGGATGTTGGAGTAGTACTCGTTTTCGATCTGCAGGATGTTGGTGTTGAGCTGAACCCACTCACCGTCCTTGTGCGTGCCGATTTCGACGTACGGCGCGTAGGGCGTTGCGACCGCTTCGCGCAGGCTGTCGGTGTAGCTGACCAGGTCGTTGTAGCACGGCGTGAGGCCGGCCTGGGCGTTGCTCTGGTAACCCAGGTCGCTCATGCGCAGGCTCGTGGCATACGGCAGGTACAGGGTATCGGCGTCGAGCACTTCCAGCTGGTGCGAACGACCGCGCAGGAAGCCGGCGTCCAGGGCAGGGGACGCGCCGAACAGGTACATCAGCAGCCAGCTGTAGCGACGGAAATTGCGGATCAGCGCGATATAGGCGTTGGATTGGTAGTCGCGGTCGGTGCCGACAAACCCCTCAGCCTCCTTGAGCAACGGCCACAACTGTTCCGGCAGGGAAAAGTTGTAGTGGATGCCCGCGATGCACTGCATGGTTTTGCCGTAACGCAGGGCCAGGCCCTTGCGGTACACGTACTTGAGCTGGCCGATATTGGAGGTGCCGTAGTAGGCAATTGGAATATCTTCCTCGGCCGGCAACGGGCACGGCATCGAGGGGCTCCACAGGTATTCGCTGCCGAGCTTGGTGTAGGCAAAGCGGTGGATCTTGTCCAGGCTGCTCAGGGTATCGGCCGGGTTGGGCAGGGCCGGGGTGATGAACTCCAGCAGCGATTCCGAGTAGTCGGTGGTGATCAATTCGTTGGTCAACGCGGCGCCCAGGGCTTCGGGGTGCGGCGTTTGCGCCAGGCGACCCTCGCTGGTGACGCGCAGGCATTCACGCTCGATGCCGTGCAAGCACTGCTCTAGCAGGGAGAGGTGTTCGCGCTTGCCGAGCAGGGCCAGGCGGCGGTTGAGAAGTTCGCTCAAGTTGGATTCCTTCACGCGTCAGTCGCCCCAATATGGGGGTGGGCAGGACGGTCTACAAGGGTGAAGTTAAAACTGGCGTGATCGCCTGGTTTAGAGTCGATGGGACCCGTTCTGAAAATGCCGGCTTCACTCCATGAATTTGGCTACAGCGCAGCGAGAAAATTCCGACGCTACTATCGCAGCGCCGAAATTACCTCAAGTCGGGGGTGGGGAGCTATAGGACAGCGAAGGTGCCCTGTGCTTTTGCGACAAGTCTTTCGCCCTGATGCACATCCGCCTCGACCACCAATGTGCGTCGACCGGCATGGACCACCCGGCTGGTGCACAGCACGTCGCCGTCTTCCACCGCGCGGATATAGTTGATCTTGCACTCGATGGTCGCGCTCTGCTGGTCGAAACCGTGGGTGCTGGAACACGCCAGCCCCATCGTAATGTCCACCAGGCTGAAGATCGCCCCACCATGGAGCTTGCCCGCGCGGTTGCGCAGGTGCGGCTCCAGGGTCAGGGCCACCTCGGCAACGCCTTCCTCAAGGCGTTGCAGACGGCAGCCGATCAGTTCGCTGAACGCGCTCTGGGTCAAGCCGGCCGGGATCTGCATCAGCGCTTCTTCAACTGCTTGGCGTTGGCGAACAGCGAGGCCATGGCGTTGTTGCTCGGCGCTGCCGTGGCGGTCTCCTTGCGCGGCGCACCGTTTTCGGAGCGGTTCTGCGACGGGCGAGGTGCGGAGCCAGGACGCGCGCCACGGGCTCCGTCGATTTTCTCGCCGGGCGTGTCGCTCATGCGCATCGACAAACCCACGCGTTTGCGCGGGATGTCGACTTCCATGACCTTGACTTTGACCACGTCACCGGCTTTCACCGCTTCGCGCGGATCCTTGATGAATTTCTCCGACAGCGCGGAGATGTGCACCAAGCCGTCCTGATGCACGCCGATGTCCACGAAGGCACCGAAGTTGGTTACGTTGGTCACCACACCTTCCAGGATCATGCCCAACTGCAGGTCCTTGAGGTCTTCGACGCCGTCCTGGAACTCGGCGGTCTTGAACTCGGGGCGCGGGTCGCGGCCAGGTTTTTCCAGCTCTTGCAGGATGTCGGTGATGGTCGGCACACCGAAGGTTTCGTCGGTGTACTTCTTTGGGTCCAGGCGTTTGAGGAACGCGGCGTCACCGATCAGCGAGCGGATATCGCGGTCGGTTTCGGCGGCGATGCGTTGCACCAGCCGGTAGGCTTCCGGGTGCACCGCAGAGGAATCCAGCGGGTTGTCGCCATTCATTACGCGTAGGAAACCAGCGGCCTGTTCAAAGGTTTTTTCACCCAGGCGTGCGACTTTTTTCAGCGAGGCACGGGTTTTGAAGGCGCCGTTTTCGTCACGGTGAGTCACGATATTCTGCGCCAGGGTGGCATTGAGGCCCGAAATGCGCGCCAGCAGCGCCACGGAGGCGGTGTTCACGTCCACGCCCACGGCGTTTACGCAGTCTTCCACCACCGCATCCAGGCCGCGCGCCAGTTTCAGCTGCGACACGTCGTGCTGGTACTGGCCGACACCAATGGATTTAGGGTCGATCTTCACCAGCTCGGCCAACGGATCCTGCAGGCGGCGGGCGATGGAGACGGCGCCACGGATCGACACGTCGAGGTCCGGGAACTCCTTGGACGCCAGTTCCGATGCCGAATACACCGAAGCGCCAGCCTCGGAGACCATGACTTTGGTCATTTTCATGGCAGGGTATTTCTTGATCAGTTCGGCGGCCAGCTTGTCCGTCTCACGGCTGGCGGTGCCGTTACCGATGGCGATCAGGTCCACCGAATGCTTGGCGCACAGGGCCGCAAGAATCGCCAGTGTCTGGTCCCATTTGTTGTGCGGCACGTGCGGATACACCGTGGCGTGGTCGAGCAGCTTGCCGGTGGCGTCGACCACGGCGACCTTGCAGCCGGTGCGCAGGCCCGGGTCGAGGCCGAGGGTGGCGCGCGGGCCGGCCGGAGCGGCCAGCAGCAGGTCGTGCAGGTTGTGGGCGAAGACGTTGATCGCCTCGGTTTCGGCGCTGTCACGCAACTCGCCGAGCAGGTCGGTTTCCAGGTGGGTGTACAGCTTGACCTTCCAGGTCCAGCGCACGACTTCACTGAGCCACTTGTCCGCGGGACGGTTCTGATTCTGGATGCCGAATTGTTGACCGATCATGCCTTCGCACGGGTGCATGGTGCCCGGCAACTCATCGCCGACCTTCAGTGCGGAGCTGAGGATGCCTTCGTTGCGGCCACGGAAAATGGCGAGTGCACGGTGGGATGGCATGCTCTTGAGCGGCTCGTCGTGTTCGAAGTAATCGCGGAACTTGGCGCCTTCTTCCTCTTTGCCCGCAATGACGCGGGCGCTGAGGATGGCTTCCTGCTTGAGGTACGTGCGCAGTTTTTCCAGCAGGCTCGCGTCTTCGGCGAAGCGCTCCATGAGGATGTACTTGGCGCCTTCGAGGGCGGCCTTGACGTCGGCGACGCCTTTTTCGCTGTCGATGAAACGTGCGGCTTCGGTTTCCGGCGTCAGCGACGGGTCGTTGAACAGGCCGTCCGCCAGTTCGCCCAGGCCGGCTTCCAGGGCGATCTGGCCCTTGGTGCGACGCTTCTGCTTATACGGCAGGTACAGGTCTTCGAGACGGGTCTTGGTGTCGGCGAGCTTGATGTCGCGCTCGAGTTGTGGGGTCAACTTGCCCTGTTCCTCGATGCTGGCGAGTATGCTGATACGCCGTTCGTCGAGTTCTCGCAGGTAGCGCAGGCGCTCTTCCAGGTGACGCAGTTGGATATCGTCGAGGCTGCCGGTCACTTCTTTACGGTAACGGGCGATGAAGGGCACCGTGGAGCCTTCATCCAGTAGAGCGACGGCCGCTTCGACCTGTTGTGGGCGTACGCCGAGTTCCTCGGCGATGCGGCTGTTGATGCTGTCCATAAAACCACCTGAAATTCTGAAAAGCAGCTCGCAGGCCCGGGGAACAAGGCCTTGGGAGACTGGTTGAGCGGCCCGACTGGCGCCGCTGCCTGGGTCAAGAGGCAGCCTATTGACCCTCGAAATTGAAAAAATCACGACACGTGGGTGAAAAAAGCCGTGGCATTAAACGGTAACGATCTGACGTTGCCCAGCACGACGGCGCCGCATTATAACCAGCGTTCCGCGCTTGGGGGGTGATTGCGCCAACGGTTGTGGGGCGCGGGTTCGCTGGCAGTAGAGGAAAAATCTGCTAACAATGCACACGGTGCGTATAACGGCAGCTAGGCCATAATGCGCGCCGAGATAAGAGGAGCATCCAATGAGCAGCACTGCACAAACTGCTGAAGGCGAAAAAATTCTCATCGTTGATGACGATCCGGGGCTGAGCAGCCTGCTGGAGCGTTTCTTCAACTCCAAAGGCTACCGTGCCCGTGCGGTGCCGAACACCGAGCAGATGGACCGCCTGCTGGGGCGTGAAGTCTTCAACCTGGTCGTCCTCGACCTGATGCTGCCCGGCGAAGACGGCCTCACCGCGTGCAAACGGCTGCGCGGCGCAAACAACCAGATTCCAATCATCATGCTGACCGCCAAGGGCGATGAGCTGAGCCGCATCAAGGGTCTTGAACTGGGCGCGGACGACTACCTGGCCAAGCCGTTCAACCCTGATGAGTTGATGGCGCGGGTCAAGGCGGTGTTGCGCCGCCAGGCGGCGCCGGTGCCGGGCGCACCGGGCAGCGAAGACGAAAGCGTCACCTTTGGTGATTACGAACTGTCGCTGGCGACCCGTGAGCTCAAACGTGGCGATGAAGTGCACATGTTGACCACCGGCGAATTCGCCGTGCTCAAGGCCCTGGTGATGAACGCGCGCCAGCCGCTGACGCGCGACAAGCTGATGAACCTGGCACGTGGCCGGGAATGGGACGCCCTGGAGCGCTCCATCGACGTGCAGATCTCCCGTCTGCGTCGGATGATCGAGCCTGACCCGTCCAAGCCGCGGTACATCCAGACCGTATGGGGCGTGGGTTATGTGTTCGTGCCGGATGGCAATAAAACCAGTTGACCGGTGATTTGCACGGTGGGCATCCCGGCGTCTGACTCCATGAGGGTCGACGGGATGTCCGGCCTCTGCAATTCTGCGAGCGCCGCTCGTTTCTCAAGGTATCTAGCTGTCCTCATGAAAACCCCGTTGTGGTTCCCACAAAGTTTCTTCTCTCGCACCCTTTGGCTGGTGCTGATCGTCGTTCTGTTTTCCAAGGCACTCACGCTGGTTTATCTGCTGATGAACGAAGACGTGCTGGTGGACCGACAGTACAGCCATGGTGTCGCCCTGACGCTGCGTGCCTACTGGGCCGTAGACGAGGAAAATCGTGAGAAGGTGGCGAAGGCATCAACCCTGATTCGGGTCGACGGCGCCGGAGTGCCTGAAGGCGAGCAGCACTGGCCCTACAGCGAGATCTACCAGCGTCAGATGCAGGCAGAGCTCGGAGAGGACACCGAAGTGCGCTTGCGCATGCATGTTTCGCCTGCGTTGTGGGTGAGGGCGCCGAGCCTGGGCGACGCCTGGATCAAGGTGCCGCTGTATCCCCATCCGTTGCGTGGGCAGAAGATCTGGAACGTGCTGGGCTGGTTCCTGGCCATCGGCTTGCTCTCCACGGCTTCTGCCTGGATTTTCGTGCGCCAGCTCAACCAGCCGCTTAAACGCCTGGTCTTTGCCGCCCGCCAATTGGGCCAGGGCCGCAGCGTGCGCCTGCCGGTCAGCGATACGCCCAGCGAGATGACCGAGGTGTACGGCGCGTTCAACCAGATGGCGGAGGATGTCGAACAGGCCGGCCGCGAGCGCGAGCTGATGCTGGCGGGAGTCTCCCACGACTTGCGTACGCCCTTGACGCGACTGCGCTTGTCCCTGGAGTTGATGGGCAACCATACCGACCTCACCGATGACATGGTCCGCGACATCGAGGACATGGACGCTATCCTCGACCAGTTCCTGGCATTCATCCGCGATGGCCGTGATGAAGTGGTGGAAGAGGTCGACCTGACGGACCTGGTGCGTGAAGTGGTGGCGCCCTACAACCAGAATGGGGAGCAGGTGCGCATGCGCCTGGAACCGATTCGACCGTTTGCGTTGCGTCGGGTGTCGATGAAGCGCCTGTTGAACAACCTGATCGGCAACGCCTTGCATCACGCAGGCTCCGATGTGGAAGTGGCGGCGTATGTGTCCGGCGACAGTGCCGCGCCCTATGTGGTGCTGAGCGTGATGGACCGGGGGGCGGGCATAGATCCGGACGAGCTGGAAGGCATCTTCAACCCCTTTACCCGTGGCGACCGTGCCCGGGGAGGCAAAGGAACTGGCCTGGGCCTGGCCATCGTGCGGCGGATTGCGTCGATGCATGGCGGCAATGTCGAGCTACGCAACCGCGAGGAAGGTGGCCTGGAAGCGCGGGTGAGGTTGCCGCTGGGCTTGATGTTGCCTAGAGACGCGGTCTGACAAACGCCAGCGATGCAACTGTGGGCGCTGGCTTGCCTGCGATGAGGGCGCCACATTCAACATTATTGTTGACTGAGCCACCGCTATCGCAGGCAAGCCGGCTCCCACACGTGTTCAGCGGTGTTTGACAGCGGGTATTCAGCCCTTGCCCTTGGTCCGCGTCATATTCGGCCCGCCATTTTTCTCCAGATGCTGAATGATGATCCCCGCCACATCCTTTCCGGTGGTGGTTTCAATCCCCTCCAAACCCGGCGACGAATTCACTTCCATCACCAGCGGCCCGTGATTGGAACGCAGGATATCCACACCCGCCACGGCCAGGCCCATTACCTTGGCCGCCCGCAGCGCGGTCATGCGTTCTTCCGGGGTGATCTTGATCAAGCTGGCACTGCCGCCGCGGTGCAGGTTGGAGCGGAACTCCCCTGGCTTGGCCTGGCGCTTCATCGCGGCGATCACCTTGTCGCCCACCACGAAGCAACGGATATCCGCACCGCCGGCTTCCTTGATGTATTCCTGCACCATGATGTTCTGCTTGAGGCCCATGAACGCCTCGATCACCGATTCCGCGGCCGTCGCGGTTTCACACAGCACCACGCCGATGCCCTGGGTGCCTTCCAGCACCTTGATCACCAGCGGCGCGCCGTTGACCATCTCGATCAGGTCGGGGATGTCATCGGGAGAGTGGGCGAAGCCGGTCACCGGCAGGCCGATACCTCGGCGCGACAGCAACTGCAGCGAGCGCAGCTTGTCCCGTGAGCGGGCAATCGCCACCGACTCATTGAGTGGGAATACCCCCATCATTTCAAACTGGCGCAACACCGCGCAGCCATAAAATGTCACCGAAGCGCCGATACGCGGGATCACCGCGTCAAACCCTTCCAGCGGCTTGCCCCGGTAGTGGATCTGCGGCTTGTGGCTGGCAATGTTCATATAGGCACGCAACGTGTCGATCACCACCATTTCGTGGCCACGTTCAGTGCCGGCCTCAACCAGGCGGCGGGTGGAATACAGACGCGGGTTTCGCGACAGCACAGCAATCTTCATGCAGCACCTGGGGCAGAAAGGGTAGAGACCGGGAACACCGGCTTGTCTTGAACGTACTTGATGCCGGGATTGACCACCAACTGGCCGTCAATCAACGCCTTGGAACCCAGCAACAGGCGGTAACGCATGGCCTTGCGGCAGGCCAGGGTGAACTCCACCCGCCATACCCGGTCGCCCAAGGCCAGCGTGGTGCTGATGACATAGCGCACTTGCGCATGGCCGTTGGAGCTCTTGATGGTTTTCATCGTCACCAGCGGCGCTTCGCAGCGGCGGTGACGCAGCTGCACGACGCTGCCCAGGTGCGCGGTGAAGCGCACCCACTTCTCGCCGTTGCGCTCAAAGGGCTCGATGTCGGTGGCGTGCAGGCTTGAGGTGCTGGCACCCGTGTCGATCTTCGCGCGCAGGCCTGCCACTCCCAAGTCGGGAAGTGCCACCCACTCACGCAGACCCACGACGGTCAAATGGTCAAATGTCTTCAATATAGATAACCGGTCAGTTCGCCCAAGCCGTTGGTGTCACTTCGGCCAGGGCTTTGAAGGCAGGTTTGGCGAACCAATAACCCTGCATCAGAAATATTCCGCAGTCGGACAGGAAGTCGCGCTCGCCGGCACTTTCGATGCCCTCGGCGATGACAGTAACCCCCAACTGCTCACAGATTGTGACAATCCCTCGAACGATGACCTGACGGACACGATCCTGATCGACATCGCGGATCAGCGCCATGTCGAGCTTGATCAAGTCAGGTTGGAAATCGGCCAGCAGGTTCAGCCCCGAATAGCCCGCGCCGAAGTCGTCGATGGCGGTCTTGAAGCCGAATTGGCGGTATTCACGCAGAATATTCGTCAAATGGCGATAGTTATCTACATGCTCGGTTTCGAGCGTCTCGAAAATCAGCCGGTCCAGCGGAAAGTTATGGGCACGCGCCGCTTCCAGGGTGCTGCGGATACACAGCTCCGGGCGGTACACCGCATTGGGCATGAAGTTGATCGACAGGTGGGTTTGCATCCCAAGAGCCGCGGCGCCGGCGATCGCTTGAGTGCGACAGCGCTGGTCGAAGCGGTAGCGATTGCTTGAATTGACCTGCTGCAGCACCGACATTGCACCTTCGCCGGCGACGCCGCGCACCAAGGCTTCATTGGCAAAGATCGACTGATCCCGAAGGTCTACGATAGGCTGGTACGCGAAGGCAAAATCGAAGCCCAGGGGCTCGCTTTGCTGGCAACCCACGCAACGCTGGCCAGGCGAGGTGAGTGAAACGGGAAAATCGGTCACAGCATATCCTCGCGAAAAAACAGGGTGCTACCTGGCGTATCTTAGGTGAGCCTTGGGGTTTATGCGTCGAAGGGCTCCAACGGTAAAGTTGCGACATTTTTCAGAGCGAGGAATTCAAGTGGCTCAAAAGCAGCAAGAGGAAGAAAAGGTCCGTCTGGACAAATGGCTGTGGGCGGCGCGCTTTTATAAAACCCGTGCCCTGGCGAAGGCCGCGATCGAGAGTGGCAAGGTGCATCATCGCGGCGAGCGCTGCAAGCCAGGCAAAGAGCCACGTGTGGGGGACGAGTTTCAGATTCGTACAGGCTTTGATGAAAAGACCATTGTGGTTCAGGCGCTTTCCATCGTTCGTCGTGGCGCACCCGAAGCGCAGGCGCTCTATACAGAGACCGAGGCCAGTATCGCCAAGCGCGAAAACGCGGCGGCCATGCGCAAAGCGGGCGCCACGGGCATGACCACCGATGGCAAGCCGAGCAAGAAACAACGCCGCGATTTGTTCAAGTTTCGCGGCAGTGGCAATGATGAGTGATTGCCACCAATCGCCAGTACCAAAACGATCCATTGTGGGAGCTGGCTTGCCTGCGATGACGGCAGGCCAGGCAGTACAGGTGGTGAGCCTGCCACCGCTATCGCAGGCAAGCCAGCTCCCACCCGGGTCTGCGGGCGTTAAGCGGCAGAGCGCATGACACTTAATCGCCCAACCACCGGCAACTTCCCCAGCAACCCAAACACCGGCGCCGTCACCCGCAACAACCCACCCGACACCTTCGCCGCAAACGGCGTGTAATACCCCCACCCCAGCGCCAACAGCGCCAGCAACACACCGCCGATATAATCGTCCTGCCCCCAGTGAGCCCCAGCCACCAAGCGCGGCATCATGAACAACAGTGCCAGCCCCCAGATCACCAGCACCTGGCCGATGCGTTTGGCGAACGCCGACATGAACATACCCCAGATCAGCAATACCGACGCGTGATCGCCAGGAAAGCTCTGGCTCGAACGGTCCTTCAATTCCCAGGTTTTCTCCAGCCCTGGAAAAAAGTCGCTCATCTGCACCGCGCCACTGATCATCATCGAAGGGCTACTGTGTTGCCAGCCCATGTGCGCCGCAAGTTTGGAAAACAGCATGCGGATAAACAGCAACAGCAACAGAATGCCGACAAAACCTAATAGCGCCTGACGTGTTTGAACGGCCTTGAATACCCAGTCGCCACGAATTAGCAGCGTCAGCAGAATCACACCGACCACCGCGTCAAACGGTCGCAAACTGGCCACAGCCCACACATGCAGCCATGTGGAGTTGCTCGCCAGCGGGTCATTGAGCAGATGAAACAGCCACTCGTCGAAAATCACACAGAGCATCTGGCCCGTGGGCCACAGCCAAAAACACAGCAGCCCTATAGCGAGTAGATTGCAAAAGGCCCACCCCCCGAGGTTCCACTTGGCTTGGAACAAACCCGGATTGTTCATAAACTGTCTCCACTGCTTTATAAAACCGCACCAAAAAGGTGCTAAAGCGTTTAATTCTATAAACCTTGTAATCATTTTGTCATCAATTCAGATACCCAGACCTATGACTGATCTACCGGATACCGACTTCACCCAACGCTTCATTTTCGACGAGAACGACGCCCGCGGCGAACTCGTCTCCCTGGAGCGCAGCTATGCCGAAGTCCTCGCCAAGCACGCCTATCCGGAGCCGGTCGCGCAACTGCTCGGTGAGTTGATGGCGGCGGCTGCGTTGCTGGTAGGCACGATGAAATTCGACGGTTTGCTGATCCTGCAGGCGCGGTCCGAAGGCCCTGTGCCGATGCTGATGATCGAGTGCTCCAGCGAGCGTGAAATCCGCGGCCTGGCCCGCTACGACGCCGAGCGGATCGCGCCTGACGCAACGTTGTCCGACCTGATGGCCGACGGTGTGCTGGCAATCACGGTCGACCCGACGGAAGGCCAGCGCTACCAGGGCATCGTCGACCTCGACGGCGACACCCTGTCGGACTGCTTCACCAACTATTTCGTGATGTCCCAGCAAGTCGGCACCAAGTTCTGGCTAAACGCCGACGGCAAGCGCGCCCGCGGCCTGCTGTTGCAGCAATTGCCGGCTGACCGCATCAAGGACGACGATGAGCGCACCGACAGCTGGCGCAAGCTGACCGCCCTGGCCGGTACCCTGACTGCCGAAGAACTGCTGGGCCTGGACAACGAAACCATCCTGCATCGGCTGTATCACGAAGAAGCCGTGCGCCTGTTCGACGAACAGGGGCTGCGCTTCAATTGCAGCTGCTCGCGCGAGCGTTCCGCCAATGCCCTGGTCAGCCTGGGCCTGGAAGATGCGCAGGAATTAGTCGTGGAACATGGCGGTCACATCGAGATCGACTGCCAGTTCTGCAACCAGCGCTACCTGTTCGATGCGGCCGATGTAGCCCAATTGTTCGCCGGCGCAGGCATCGACACCCCTTCCGACACCCGCCACTAAAACGTTTAAGCACAGGTAAATCACCTGCCAAATGCCGGATTAGAGGCGTTCTGACGGGAGGGCCCTACTCTTTTTGGGCTTTTCTGGCATAATCCGGCCCACTTTTTTCGCGGTAGTAGTGCGCAACTTTCTACTACAAAACGTTTGGAGCAACTCGGCCACAGGCCGACGGGGAACCTCATGACGCAAGCCAATAACGCCGTATACACCGATCTGAGTGTTGACGATCTGGTCAAAGAAGCCCTGCAGCGCGGTGAAGGCGTGCTTGCCGATACTGGCGCGCTGGTCGTAGAAACCGGTCACCGCACCGGCCGCTCGCCGGTCGACCGCTTCATCGTCGAAGAGCCGACTACCCAGGACGCAATCGCCTGGGGCCCGATCAACCGCAAGTTCCCGGCCGACAAGTTCGATGCCCTGTGGAGCCGCGTAGAAGCCTTCAACAACGCGCAAGAGCACTTCGTTTCCCACGTTCACGTAGGGGCTTCCGAAGACCACTACCTGGCCGTGAAAATGACCACCCAGACCGCTTGGCAGAACCTGTTCGGTCGCTGCCTGTTCATCAACCCGGCCCAGTACAACCCGGCCGGTCGTGAAGAGTGGCAAGTGCTCAACGTGGCCAACTTCGAATGCGTGCCAGAACGTGACGGCACCAACTCCGACGGTTGCGTGATCCTCAACTTCGCCCAGAAAAAAGTGCTGATCGCCGGCATGCGTTACGCCGGTGAGATGAAAAAAGCCATGTTCTCGGTGCAGAACTTCCTGCTGCCGGCCTCCGACGTACTGCCGATGCACTGCGCCGCCAACATCGGCGAAGCTGGCGACGTGACCTTGTTCTTCGGCCTGTCGGGCACCGGTAAAACCACCCTGTCCGCCGACGAAAGCCGTTACCTGATCGGTGACGATGAGCACGGTTGGGGTGAAGGCGTGGTGTTCAACATCGAAGGCGGTTGCTATGCCAAGTGCATCGACCTGTCCGAGAAGAACGAACCGGTCATCTGGAAAGCCATCAAGCACGGCGCCGTGCTGGAAAACGTCGTCATTGACGAGGCCGGGCACGCCGACTACACCAATGTCAGCCTGACCCAGAACAGCCGCGCCGCCTACCCGCTGGAACACGTTGCCAAGCGTTCCGAGAAGAACCTGGGCGGCGAGCCAAACGCGGTGATCTTCCTGACCTGCGACCTGACCGGCGTACTGCCGCCCGTGTCGATCCTCAGCGAAGAGCAAGCGGCCTACCACTTCCTGTCCGGCTACACCGCACTGGTGGGCTCGACCGAAATGGGTTCCGGCGGCGGCATCAAGTCGACCTTCTCCACCTGCTTCGGCGCACCGTTCTTTCCGCGCCCGGCCGGTGAATACGCTGAGCTGCTGATCAAGCGCATCCGCGGCTTCGGCTCCAAGGTCTACCTGGTCAACACCGGCTGGACCGGCGGCGGCTACGGCGTCGGCAAACGCTTCAACATCCCGACCACTCGCGGCGTCATTGCAGCGATCCAGAGCGGCGCGTTGATCGGTGCCGAGACCGAGCACCTTGATACCATCAATCTGGACGTGCCGTTGGCTGTGCCGGGCGTTGAGACGGGTCTGTTGAACCCACGTAATACCTGGGCCGACAAGGCTGCCTACGATGAAGCGGCGAAGGCGCTGGCCGGGTTGTTCATCGAGAACTTCAAGAAGTTTGAAGTGAGTGAGGCGATCAAGGCTGCGGGTCCTAAGTTGTAAGAACCGATCGTTGTGAAAAAGCCGCCTCTTGAGGCGGCTTTTTTGTGCGCAGCAGCTTAATGCGCGATGTGTAGAACCACGGCGCCGACCAGTACCAGCACAACCCCCAGCACCTGCACCGCCGACAAGCGTTCCTTGAAAAACACAAACCCCAGGATCGCCGCAATCCCACCTGACAACGTACTGATCACCGTCACCACCGCCACCGACCCTGTCATCGCCCCCCACGAAAAGGCCGAAAACCCGCCCAGGTTCATCAAGCTCGCGCCGGTCAATGTCGTGCAGTTTTTCAGCGGCGGGATCTTCAGGCCGTCCTTGATCTTCAACACCATCACCACCAGCACGCACAGGCCCACCAGGTAACCCAGCCACAACATGGTGATCGGCCCCAGCGCCGGCAGGGTGTAGCGGCCTTGCAGCCAGAAGCTGGTGCCATAAAGCAGCGAGGCGAGCATGGCGTAGGTGATGGAAAGGCGTGGGTTGTTGTGAGGTTCGCCGTTGTCCTTGTGGAGGCTGGAGAGGATCACGCCAATCACGCATAGGGCGATGCAGCCCAGCTGGGTCAAACTGATGTGTTCGCCGCTGGCCCAGGACAGCAATGTGGTGACCACGCCGTAGGACGTTACCAGCGGCGCGACAATGGCGGCTTTGCCGAGGGCGAAGGCCTTGGACAGGGCTAGGGCGCCGGAGACGGTGAGCAGGGCGGCAGCGATGCCCAGCAGCCAGACGCTCAGCGGCGCGTCGAGGGATTTGAACAGAAAGCTGGGGAGGATGACCAGCAGCAGGGTCATGATCAGGAAGCCGAGCGCCTGGCCGAAATAAACCGCGCGTTTAACGCCCACGGCGCGGGCGTTGAGGCCCACCAGAAAGTCCGTGCCGCCCCAGAGCAGCGCGGCCAGCAGGCCCATTGTTACGTCCATGTTCAGTCCTTATTGTGTACGCGGCTGGCCAGGTTAGCGCAGCTTCAAAATGTGGGAGCGGGCTTGCTCGCGAAGGCGGAGTGTCAGTCGCCAAAAAGGTTGGCTGATGCACCGCTTTCGCGAGCAAGCCCGCTCCCACATTTGGCCTTCAGTGAGTTCGAAAACTGTATTCGCTCAGCTGAGGTTTTCCAGCGTCTGCGTATCCCAACTGTGCGTCTTGATCGCCAGGTAGAGCATGCCGATGGTCAATGGCACCTTCTCGCCGCGCCCCTTGGCCCTGCGTTTGAGAAACACATCAAACACCGGCGGGTTGAAGTAACGATAAGTGTCGAAGTCGCCCAGGTCGAGCGCGAATTCCTGCTCCAGTGCTTCCATCAGTTGCTTGGCCTCACTGCCATCGCAGCCCAGGTCGAAGTTGATTGAGGTTTGCAGGCGAATGGTCTTGTGTTTCGGCAGGCCGATTTCTTCGTGCAGCAGTTGCAGGAGTTGCTGCATGACGGGGTCTTCGGGGAAGTTGGGGGCGAGGTTCATGGTGGGGGCACGCAGGAGTGGGGGAGGGGCATGGTTGCGTTGGAGGCGATATTTGTTTCGGGTGATCAAGAGCGCCAAGCCTATCAAGAATACGAAGACGGGTAGGAAGGGCATTCTCAGAATTATTGCTACGTAGGGTAGTAGGAACGTCAGGATAAGGCCTGTGGCGAGGAAGTTGATCGCGAAGCACTTTCTGAGCTTCGGGTTATTGATCTGGTAGTGCAGCACAACGTACACCCCCGTAAAGGCGACTATTTGAACGCAGAGATTCATGGCTTCTGACATCTCTTGGCTTCGAGAGCGAGGGTGTCCCAGCGTTTGGCCTTGATAGCTTGGTAGAGCATGCCGATGGTGAGTGGGGTTTTGCCTTCGCTGCCTCTGTCTACGTAGTGCAAATAGGCGTCGAAGCCGGGTCGTTTGAAGTAGCGGCCATTTTGGTAGTCGCCCAGTTTCATGCCCAAATCTTGCCTAAGCGCTGTGATCAGTTGCTTGGCTTCGACACTGCTGCAACCCAGATCATGGTTGATTGAGGTATTGAGGGTGACGGTAGAGTGCTTGGGCAGGCCGACATTCTCATGCAAAAGCTGAAGGAGATGGAGCATGACGGGATCGTCAGGGAAGTAAGGAGCCAGGTTCAGTGTGGGAGCAATGAGCAGTGGATGCGTGGATCTGACTCGGTTGTGACGGTTGCGGTCGAAATACAAACCCGAGCCGATCAAAATGGCACCTATTGGCAGGCTAGGCAGTTTGATTTCGTTTATCCAGTAAGGGAGCCATATTGCACAAATCAACCCTCCAGCCAATGTGGATAGGCCTAGATACTTCCTGACGTTTTGAGATTTAACTTTATTGTCGAGAGCAAAGTTCAACACGATAAAAATGATCCATTGGAGGTATTCAATCATTGAGTCAGCCTCCTAGGAATGGGACGACCAAGGCGGACATTGACCGTTGGGGGCCTATCCCGCCCTCAACCTGACCTTCAATTCCAATAATCACGTCGCCAGCGTGATAGCTGCGAATGATGCTTTTGGTGGTCAAACCCACCGAGGTGGCAACGACGTTTGCTGCTGGTTTTGAAAACGGGCGAATTGGCGCGCTGAAAGCGCCCGCTAATAATAAAGCGATGATTATCCCACGCTCATTGAGCAAATCCGCCTGTTGCCGGGTCAGCGGCTTGGCGATCACGACAGTCACCGTGCATGGCAAGTTACCAGCAAGCATTTTTTCGTAGAGATCCAGTAATCGATAGCGGACTTCGTTTGCGCTTCTACCCGCTTCTAAAAGGCAGAGGTTTGCCAACGTTTGTCGATTGGCAGGTAGAACGACAAGCCGAATCACCATAAAGGTGACGCCATAATGGCCGATGTGTTGAGTCCTTTCGATCTTCACGGGTTTTCGCCGAGACAGTTGAGAGGGTGCTATTTTCAGTCAGCTGCGGGTAACGTCTATAGAGGGTTGAGCGGGTGTTTGGATCAGTTTGGGAATGGGATGGCGCGGCGTTTGGCTGTTTCCTACAGCAGCTTCCGGTATTTATGGCTCGGCGGTGATTAGTCAGTAAGAGCTAGTCAATTGTGGTAGGTCGGGCTTGCCCGCGATGACGGTGGATCAGGTATGAAGATGTCGCCTAATGCTCCGCTATCGCAGGCAAGCCAGCTCCCACAGGGTTAGCTGTATGTCTGGCCAGTTTGTGTTGGATGGTGGGTCGCCGGTTGCAGCTGTACGTGTTGTGCGGCTTCCAGCAAATCACAGCCGTCCTGAACCAGCAGGTACAGGGCATTGATAATGTGGGAAATGTCTTTGAGGTCGGCGTGTTCGAAGGTCAGGCAGGAGAAAGTTTCGAGCAGGTCCGTGGCTGCGCGGATGCGTTGATGGGCGGCGGACTGGATGTCTTCGGCTTTGGCTTCGGTGTCGATGACAAGTGGGTGGCTGTCGGTGAAGTTGGTGCGCAGAAGGCGATAGCGATTGGTAGGGAAGTTAGGCTTTGTCATGGCAGAGTTCCAGTACAGATTCAAAGAAATACGCCAAACGAGTTGGCACGTTTGTCTCTGCTGTTTTTCGGGTGACCAAACCCGGTCGCTGATTTGGCAGCGACGGAACGAACCTTAGAAGTGAGTGTGTTTCCGGGCAATAAACAGATGGTTTAACCGTTCATAGCGTCTGATCGTTCCCACACTTCTGCGTGGGAATGCATCCCGTGACGCTCTGCGTCACCCATCCTGAGGTTCAGGCCGTGCACTGATGGAGGTGTCGAGTTCGCAAGGCAGGTACCTGGCAAGGACCGTGGCTCTGGTTGGCAGCGCATTGTCGACATCGGACGGTTTGGTGTCGAAGCCTGCCAGACGCAAGCTGGCGAGATAGTTGGAGCGTTGGATCTGCTTGTAGTAAGCCTGTTTCTGCTTAAACGTCATCTCTTCCACGGCGCAGTTCTCCAAGACAAAGGCTGGTTTCATCGTGCAGTCAGTGTTCGCTATAACCACGTCACATTTCTTATAAAAAATCCGCCAGCGCTCCGAATTCAGCGTATGTTTCACCGCAAAATCTTGTAGGGCGATTCCGCCCGTTACTTAAAGGGAGTTGAGCATGGGTTTGCTGCGTGTTGCTTCGGCGATGTCTTTGTGTGCGGTGGCTTTTTCGGTCCAGGCCGAGCAATTGCCGATTGAGGTGCTCAGCGCGGTAGTCAAGGACCAGAAAATCGCCGACGCCGAAGTGCTGTTGCAACGTAACGGCGCACAGAACGTAGTGGGCCGCACCAATGCCCAAGGCCAGGTGACGCTCACCAGCGAAGCCGCTGATGATGCCACCAGCCTGCTGATCATCAAGAAGCCCGGCTACTCCAATCTGGTGGTGAAGTGCCCGTGCAAAGGCATGACCTACGCCATCAGCCCGGTGATGGAAAACCTCGACGGCCTGCGCGTGGTGCTGAGCTGGGGCAAAACCCCGGACGACCTCGACTCCCATATGATTTTTCCCGGCAACAACATCTACTTCGAAAATCAAAAGGGCGACGACGCCGAGCTGGACGTGGATGACACCGACAGCTACGGCCCGGAAACCATCACCCTGCAGAAGAAGCACTACGGCGAAAGCTACGTCTACGCCGTGCATGACTACAGCAACGGTGACAATCCAGGTTCGCGCCAACTGTCCAACAGCGAAGCCAAGGTGTTCGTGTACATGGGCCAGTCCCTGGTGCGCACTTACTACGTGCCGAAAAACCGCAGCGGTAACCTGTGGACCGTGTTCCGCATGACCGGCAGTGGCGACTTCCAGGACATCAACACCTTCAACGGCGTGACGGTGGATGCTGCGAATGTGCTCAATGAAGTCAAACCGTTACTGGATGACAGTGTTGCGGTGACGGCTGTCGCGGTCAGCTCTTCGGCCCAAACCGATGCGAAACGTCTGAACGTTCAAGGCGAAGCGGCCTACCAAGCGGGGAACCTTGACCAGGCCATCGACCTGTTCCGCCAGGCCATCGAGCTGGACAATGGCTTCGGCAAGGCCTACGGCAATCTGGGCTTGGCGTATCAGAAGGCTGGCAATACTGCCGAGTCGATCTGGGCCAACCGCAAGGCCATCGCCCTGGCAACCGGCGCGAACGCCGCGACCGTACGGGCTGGCGCCTACTACAACATCGCGCGTATCTACGAAGCGGCGGGGCAGTTTGCCGATGCGTTGCGTCATTACCAGTTGGCCAAGGAACAGAAGGCTAATCCGGTGTACGACACGGCGATCGAGCGGGTGCAGAACCGCTGATCCTGCATGGATGGAACTCCAACCTGTGGGAGCGGGCTTGCTCGCGAAAGCGGTGTGTCAGTTGGCGGATTTATAGCTGACACACCGCCTTCGCGAGCAAGCCCGCTCCCACATTTGGATCTGTGGTCTTCCTGCTATTGCTTTGGAATATTCCTACTTCGGCCCTGGGCCATCCCCCAGTCTGTGTATCATCCTGTCTCTTTTTTTCATGCGACCTTTCTCGATTCGCTGAGATTTGCGGGCTATGTTTTTGAGCCAACTCAGCGGTCAATGGAGTGACAGCCTATGCACGACACCCTCCAGCAGGTCTTTGGTTATCCACAGTTTCGTTTGGGCCAGGAAGAAACGGTCAGCGCCGTACTGGCCGGTCGTTCGGCGGCGGCGATTTTTCCGACCGGGTCGGGCAAGTCCCTGTGTTACCAGCTTTCGGCAGTTTTGTTGCCGCACCTGACGCTGGTGGTGTCGCCGCTGCTGGCGTTGATGCAGGACCAGCTTGGCTTTTTGCAGCGTCATGGTATTTCGGCGGGCAGTATCGATTCGGCCCAAAGCCGCGAGGACGCCAACGACGTGATGGCGCGCGCTCGCTCCGGTGAGCTGAAGATCCTGATGATTTCGGTGGAGCGCTTGAAGAACGAGCGCTTTCGCAACTTCCTCCAAAGCGTGCAGATCTCGTTGCTGGTGGTGGACGAGGCACACTGTATTTCCGAGTGGGGCCACAACTTCCGTCCGGACTACCTGAAGCTGCCGGACTACCAACGCCAGTTCAATATCCCGCAAGCGTTGCTGTTGACGGCTACGGCGACGCCCAAGGTGATTGCCGACATGCAGGCGAAGTTCGCCATTGCGCCGGACGATGTCGTCACCACGGGCTTCTACCGGCCCAACCTGAACCTGTTGGTCGAGCCGGTCAGCGGTGTGGACAAGCGCCGGCGCCTGGTGCAATGGATGAACGAGCGGGCCAACCAGCCCAGCATCGTCTACGTCACCCTGCAGAAAACCGCCGAGCAGATTGCCGAACACCTGAACCGCAATGGCATCCAGGCCGAGGCCTATCACGCCGGGCTGCCACACGATAAACGCGAGGGTATCCAGCAACGCTTCATGGGTGGGCGCTCCAGTTGCATCGTCGCCACCATCGCGTTTGGCATGGGCATCGATAAAAGTGATATCCGCAATGTGGTGCACTTCGACCTGCCCAAATCCATCGAAAACTACAGCCAGGAAATCGGTCGTGCGGGGCGTGATGGGCAGCCGTCCGACTGTCTGGTGTTGGCCAACCGCGACAGCCTCAATGTGCTGGAAAACTTCGTATACGGCGACACGCCGGAACAGGAAGGCATTCGCCGTGTGCTGGAAGAACTGCAGGCAGCACGCAGTAAGGGCCAGTGGGAGTTTTTGCTCAGGTCGTTGTCGGACCACAGCAACATTCGCGAGCTGCCGTTGAAGACGCTGCTGGTGCAGTTGGAGCTCAAGGGCGTGATCGCGCCGCGCTACGCGTTTTATGCCGAATACCGCTTCAAGTACCTTGTTGAACCCGAGGCCTTGCTCGCCCGTTTCTCCGGCGAGCGGCAGCAATTTGTCGCGGCGATCATCCAGGTGTGCAAACGCGCAAAAACCTGGGCAACGGTGGATTTCGACGCGCTGTATCAGCAGCACAATGCCGAGCGCAACCGGGTGGTAAAGGCGCTGGATTACTTCCAGGAGCAGGGCCTGATCGAGCTGGAAAGCAAGCAGATGACCGAGGTCTACAGCCTGCTGAACACCGATTTCGATGCGCAGGTATTGAGCGTCGAGTTATACACAGGCTTCAAGCAACACGAGGTGACGGAGGTGGCGCGCATTCACGCCATGCTCGATTTGTTCGCCACTGAGCGCTGCCTTGGGCAACGTCTTGCAGCGTATTTTGGCGATGCAAACGCGCCGCAGCGTTGCGGGCACTGCTCGGTGTGCCATGGGCATGTAGCGCACTTGCCGCCGCCGCCAAGCTTGCCGCCGCTTGTGGATAAAAACTTCATGGGGCTGTGCGGTGATTTTATCCACAGGCATCATGAGCACAACGGTGAGTTGCCCGGCGCCGAACGCTTGACGCGGTTTCTGGGTGGTATCAGCGTGCCGTTGTTCACCAAATTGAAGGCGCGGGGCATTCCCGGTTTCGCTGCACTGGAAGACTACCCCTACGCCGAGGTGCGCGACTGGGCCGAGGCCCATTTGAATGATCTGTAAACCCACTTTCACCCGAGGTGCCCATGCCTGACTCAGTGCCACAACGTGCCGACTACCCTCACTTCCAGCCGATCATCACGCGCTGGCACGATAACGACGTGTACGGCCATGTGAACAACGTGACCTACTACAGCTTTTTCGACACGGCAGTGAATACCTACCTGATCGAACAGGGTGGGTTGGATATTCATGACGGTGAAGTGGTGGGGTTTGTGGTGAGTTCGGCGTGTGATTATTTCGCGTCGATCGCGTTTCCCGAGCGCATCGAAATCGGCTTGCGGGTGGGCAAGTTGGGCAACAGTTCAGTGCAGTATGAATTGGCGGTGTTCAAGGCCGGCGAGGAAGAGGCCTGTGCGGCGGGGCGCTTTGTGCATGTGTTTGTGAACAGGGCAACGAACCAGCCGGTGACGATTCCAGGGGTGTTGCGCGAGGCGTTGCAGCGGTTGGTGGTGTGACTCGGTCTCGCAAACATCGCATAACCAAATGTGGGAGCGGGCTTGCTCGCGAAAGCGGTGTTTCAGTCACCAGCTGTATTGACTGAACCATCGTATTCGCGAGCAAGCCCGCTCCCACACAAGCCCGCTCCCACAGGGAGATGTGGTGGTCCTCAGAGCTTACCGGTGACGGTAGTGATGCTTGTTCTTGCGGTGCCCATAGGCGTGCCCGCGCCCACGGTGATCATCGCGGTCATAGCGACGGTTATCGCGGCCACGATAACGGCGATCATCGTCATCGCTCTTGTTGCCCATATAGTTGCCCAGCGCACCACCTGCGCCACCGCCGGCGGCTGCGCCGATCAGGCTGCCGGTGTTGCCGCCCATGCTGCGGCCTACCACGTTGCCGCCCGCTGCGCCCAATGCGCCGCCAATGGCGGCTTCGCCGCGGCTACGTTTGTCCGCACCCACCGCACTGCCGCCCGCGCCGCCCAGGGCCGCGCCGATAGCCGAGCCGGTGTTGCCGCCGATCTGCTGGCCGACAACCGAGCCCAGAACCCCGCCCAATGCGCCGCCTACACCGGCTTCGGTGGTGCCACCGGCCATGGCTGCGCCACTGACCAGGCCAAGGGACAACAAGAGAATCGAGGAGAACTTCATTAAGGGAAACCTCAAGGGATGACGGCGCGATCCTGAGGCTGGGCGCAGATTGTGACAATAGAAATCCGACCAGTAGCACGACTTGTACACAATTCGCTAACTTACTGTTTTAGTTGAGGAACTTAAGTCGATTTCGCCAGTCTCTATCTACTTCGGAACGGCCGCTTTTATGCAAAAGCGGCCTTTTTTGTGCCCGGATTTCCGTCAGGCCGAGCGGGCCATGATCAAGCCATTGTCACTTGCCGCTTCCAGGCGAATCGCCACGAACTTCGACGTCGGCGTATGGCTGCCATCTCCCGTGCTTTCCAGCGGCACCAGTGGGTTCACTTCCGGGTAATAAGCCGCCGCCTGCCCCGCCGGAATATCAAACGCCAGCAAGGTGAAGCCCTTCACCCGGCGCTCACGACCGTCCTCCCACAGCGACACGATATCGGCCTTCTGCCCCGGCTTGAAGCCCAGGCGAATGATGTCGGCTTCGTTGACGAACAGCACGTCACGTTGGCCCTTGACCCCACGGTAGCGGTCGTCCAGGCCATAAATGGTGGTGTTGTACTGATCGTGGGAACGCATCGATTGCATGATCAAGTCCGGCACGCGGCCCGTGGCGTGGGTGCGTTCGTGGATCAGATCCTTGGGCAGGATGTTCGGGCGGAAGTTGGCGCGGCCCGATGGCGTGTTCCAGCGGCGCGCACCCGCGGAGTTGCCCAGGTAGAAACCGCCCGGGTTTTTGATCTTCTCGTTGAAGTCCTTGAAGCCTGGAATGGTGTCGGCGATCAGCTCGCGAATGCGCCCGTAATCGGCCACCAGCCAGTTCCAATCCACCGGTTTGCTGCCCAGGGTGGCGGCGGCGATGCCGGCCACAATCGCAGGCTCCGATTTCATCAGCTTCGACAGTGGCTGCAGTTGGCCGTTGGAACCGTGGACCATGCTGAACGAGTCTTCCACCGTCACCGCTTGCGGGCCGTCGGCCTGGATGTCGATGTCGGTACGGCCCAGGCACGGCAGGATCAGCGCGTCTTTGCCGTGCATCAGGTGGCTGCGGTTGAGCTTGGTGCTGATCTGCACCGTCAGGTCGCAGTTGCGCAGCGCTTCGAAGGTGCGCGTGCTGTCCGGCGTGGCTTGGGCGAAGTTGCCACCCAGGCCGATAAACACCTTGGAGCGGCCGTCGAGCATGGCGTGAATCGCTTCCACCACGTTGTGGCCGTTGGTGCGCGGCACCTGGAACTGGAAGCGACGCTCCAGGGCGTCGAGGAAGGCCACCGGTGGGCGTTCGTTGATGCCCATGGTGCGGTCGCCCTGCACGTTACTGTGGCCACGCACCGGGCACAGGCCGGCGCCCGGGCGGCCGATGTTGCCGCGCAGCAGCATCAGGTTGGCGATTTCCTGGATGGTCGGCACCGAGTGACGATGCTGGGTGATGCCCATCGCCCAGCACATGATCACGTTCTTACCTTTGGCGTACATGCGCGCCGCCTGCTCGATTTCGACCAGGCTCAGGCCGGACTGCGCGACGATTTCATCCCACGAGGTGTCGTCGATCTGGCCCAGATAGTCGAGGACGTTGACGGTGTGTTCATTGAGGAAGTCGTGGTCGAACACGGCCTCTGTGCCTTCGGCCTGGGCCTGGCGTTCCCACAGCAGCAGGAACTTGGCCATGCCACGCAGGATGGCCATGTCGCCACCCAATGCCGGGCGGAAGTACGCAGTGTTGGTCGGCTTGTCACCGTTGGTGAGCATTTCAAGCGGATGCTGCGGATGCTGGAAGCGTTCCAGGCCGCGCTCTTTCAGCGGGTTGATGCACACCACCTGGGCGCCGCGTTTAACCGCTTCGCGCAGCGGTTCGAGCATGCGCGGGTGGTTAGTGCCGGGGTTCTGGCCCCAGACGAAAATCGCGTCGGCATGTTCGAAGTCATCAAAGGTCACGGTGCCTTTACCGACGCCCACGCTTTGCGCGAGGGCGACGCCGCTGGCCTCGTGGCACATGTTCGAGCAGTCCGGGAAATTGTTGGTGCCGAAGGCGCGCACGAACAGCTGATACAGGTACGCCGCTTCGTTGCTGGCGCGACCCGAGGTGTAGAACTCGGCCATGTCCGGGCTGGGCAGGGCGTTGAGGTGCTTGCCGATCAGGTCGAACGCCGCTTCCCAGCTGATGGGCGTGTAGCGGTCGGTTTGCGCGTCGTAGCGCATCGGCTCGGTCAGGCGGCCCTGGTATTCCAGCCAATAGTCGCTCTGTTCGATCAAGGCGGTGACGCTGTGTTTGGCGAAGAACGCGGCATCCACACGGCGCTTGGTGGCTTCCCAGTTTACGGCCTTCGCGCCGTTTTCGCAGAACTTGACCATGCCGCTTTCCGGCGAGTCGCCCCAGGCGCAGCCGGGGCAGTCGAAGCCGCCGTTCTGGTTGGTCTTGAGCATCATGCGCAGGTTTTTCAGCGCGTTGTCGCTGGTCAGCCAGGCGTGCGCCACGCTGATCAGCGCGCCCCAGCCGCCTGCCGGGCCTTTATACGGCTTGTAGCGCGGGGTCGGGGTTTGGTCGGCTTGATGATGATTGCTCACGGCTGGTTCTCCATCGCAGGGCTGTAGACCCGCGGCGCACTTTTCTGCGGCAGGTGGATGAGATTGAGGTTGTGCCGGCGCGCCCATTGCAGGGCCAGGCCGGTGGGCGACGACAGGCTGACCAGGGTCTGGATGCCCGCACGCAGGACTTTCTGGATCAATTCGAGGCTGCAACGACTGGTGACAATCGCCAGGCCGCCTTCGGTGGGAATCTGTTGGCGGATCAGTGCGCCGATCAATTTATCCAGGGCGTTGTGCCGGCCGATGTCTTCGCGGCCCAGTAATAACTCCCCCTGACCGTTCATAAAGACGGCCGCGTGCACGGCGCCGCTGTGCTGGCCCAGCGGTTGGAACGCGCTGATGCGCTGGCGTAGGCCGTCCAGCCATTGCGCCGGAGGCAACGGAGCGCCGGGCAATACCTCAAGGTCTGGCAACGCTTGCTCCACCGCTTCGACGCCGCACAGGCCGCAACCGCTGGTGCCGGCCAGTTGGCGGCGTTGCTGCTTAAGGCTCCAGAACGCACGGCTGGAAATCTGCACCTGGGCATACTGGGCAGAGCCCGAGCCACTGAGCTTGAGGTCATAGATGTCGCTGACGTCGGCAATAATTCCGCTGCCGAGGCTGAAACCGACAATAAAATCTTCAAGATCCGTCGGCGTCACCAACATCACCGCCTGGCTGATGTCGTTATAGGCAATCGCCAACGCCACTTCTTCCGCCAAGGCTGTGCTGGCAGATTCTGCGTGATCGAGACTGCAATAGTGGTAGCTCTGGCTGGCGGCGGGCGCAGGCGTTTCAACAGCGGGCGCCGCGCAGGTTGGGCGCTTGGCGTTCATGGGGCAATACTACCGACGGATTGATCAGTGTTTAGACTAGGCGCGACAAAGCGTCGCGTCTAATCGCCAGTACTGATCTACCGATAGATGACGTCGATCAAGGCGCAGTTTGCGATTTCTGATACAGCGCAAAACACGCTTCCGCCAACGCTGAGCGCGGCGCGCTGCGACGCATGATCAGCCCCAGGCGCGCGAGGGTCTGGGCGTTTTCAATCGGCTGCAGACGCAAGTGCTCGGTGAGCGCATCCAGCCCGCCGTCCAGCGGCATCACCGCGCAGCAAAGTCCGCCATGCACGGCTTGTAATAACTGATGGACGGCATCGGTCTGCAGCAGCGGCTGCGGGTGGAGGCCGCGGCTGTGGAAGTTATGGTCGATGGATTGGCGAAAGTGCATGCCGCTGGTGAGCATGCCCAGAGGCAGTTCAATCAACGCTTCCCAGCTCAGCGGCGTATCACCGAAGCTGAAGAAGCGCTGGTCGTAGAGCAAGCCCATGCGCGTTTCGCCCAGGGCCAGCGAGTCGAAGCGCTCGTTGTCCAGGCGCTCCAGATAGGACACGCCCAGGTCCAGTCGATTGCTCGCCAGTTGCTCCAGAATCTGCTCGGAGCTGAGGGCCGACAGCTCGAAGCGCAGGCTGGGGTGCTCTTTATGCAGCTGCTGCATCAGCGCCAAAGGATCGAAACTCGACAGCGGCACCACACCCAGGCGCAACGTCCCTACCAGATTGCCACGACACGCCGCCGCCTCGGCCTGCAAGCCGTCATAGGCCGCCAGCACCGTACGCGCCCACGCCAGCACCCGTTCGCCGGGCGCGGTAAAGCCTTCAAAGCGCTGGCCGCGATTGACCAGCGGCAAATCCAACTCTTCTTCAAGGCTGCGCAGGCGCATGGATAACGTCGGCTGGGTGATATGACAACGCGCCGCCGCCTGGCCGAAGTGACGGGTTTCGTCGAGGGCGATGAGGAATTTCAGCTGTTTGATGTCCATCTTCGCTCCAGGGCTTATTCCAATGGCGGGGGGATTCTAGCGCGTTTGCGTCTTTGCCCGGGCCGGAACCCAAGTCCACAGGACTGGTCTAGTCTTTGGCATCAGGAACTCACATACCAAGGAGAGCGCACCATGAGTCTTTTAAGCTTTGTTAAGGAAGCCGGCGAGAAATTGATCGACCTGCTGACGCCGGGTAATGCGAACGCCAGTGAGCAGTTGAAGGAACACGTGGCCAAAGTGGGTCTGGGTAATCCGAATGTGCAGACCACGGTGGAGGGCGACAAGGTCACCGTGACCGGTGAAGTCGCCACGCAAGAGGAGAAAGAGAAGATTCTGCTGGCGCTGGGCAATATCGCCGGTGTGGCCAGTGTGGATGACCAGATCACTGTAACGGGGCCGGCTGTGGAGGCTGCGACTTTTGTAGTGGTGAAAAAGGGCGACACGCTGAGTGCTATTTCTCTCTCGGTGTACGGTAACGCCAATCTGTATAACAAGATTTTCGAGGCGAACAAGCCGCTGTTGTCCCATCCGGACAAGATCTATCCAGGCCAGACGCTGCGTATTCCCAAGTAATACGAAGGCCTAAATGTGGGAGCGGGCTTGCTCGGGAAAGCGGTGGACCAGTCACCCAATATATTGACTGACACACTGCTTTCGCGAGCAAGCCCGCTCCCACATTGGGTTAGAGTCCGACAATGAGATCTCGGTAATCACCAACCGCTGCGAATTCAGCTGTGTCCTTGGGCCCTTTCTTACTATCCGGCTCTTTCACCGCCAGCAAATGCCCCACGCCAAAATCCCGTGCACTGCGCAGGATCGGCAAGGTGTCGTCGATAAACAGGCTGCGCGCCGGATCGAAGCCGATGTCGGCTTGCAGGGCATCCCAGAACTGCGGGTTTTCCTTGGCGAAGCCGTAATCATGGGAGCTGATCAATCGTTCGAAATACGGCGCCAATTCAATGCGTTCCAGCTTCAATGACAGCGAATCACGATGAGCATTGGTGATCAGGATCACGCGCTTGCCGGCCTTTTTGACCGCCGCCAGAAACGTATCGGCGTCGGGGCGCAGGGCGATCAGGTGGGCGGTCTCCAGCTTGAGTTCGCGCACCGGGATGTTCAGTTCCGTGCTCCAGAAATCCAGGCAATACCATTGCAACTGTCCGGCGTTACGCTCGAACAGCGGTTGCAACTCCATCTCGGCCATGGCGCGGCTTACCCCGTGCAGCTCGGCGTAACGCTGGGGCAGGTGCTCCATCCAGAAGTGGTTGTCGTAATGCAGGTCGAGCAGGGTGCCGTCCATGTCCAGCAGGACGGTATCGATGGCGTGCCAGGGCAAAGAGGGCATGGGGTGTTCTCATGTAAGTAAAGATATCCGACACAGACAATCGGAAAAGCCACGGTATAGTAACCCGATCACGCCAAGGAGCCGCTTATGCGCCAGAAACCCACCGTCCTCGCTCGCGAAATAGTCGCCAGTAGCCGTTTGTTCCGCGTGGAGGAAGTGCAATTGCGCTTTTCCAATGGCGTTGAACGGACCTACGAGCGCCTGGTGGGCCGCGGTGCCGGCTATGGCGCGGTGATGATCGTGGCGATGATCGATACGGACCATGCGTTGCTGGTGGAAGAGTACTGCGGCGGGACCGACGAATATGAAGTGTCCTTGCCCAAGGGCCTGATCGAACCTGGCGAGGACGTGCTGGCGGCGGCGAACCGCGAACTCAAGGAAGAGGCCGGCTACGGCGCGCGGCAGTTGGAGCACCTCACTGAGCTCTCGCTGTCGCCTGGCTACATGAGTCAGAAAATCCAGGTGGTATTGGCCACCGACCTCTATGAAGAACGCCTTGAAGGCGATGAGCCTGAGCCGATGCGTGTGGAGCGGGTGAACCTGCGTGAGCTGTCGATGCTCGCGCAAAACGCGCAATTCAGCGAAGGCCGCGCCCTGGCCGCGCTGTACCTGGTACGAGACCTGTTGATCCAGCGAGGAGCGTTTAGCGCATGAGCGAACTGTTTCTGGGCCACCCGTTTATAGCCCCTGTGATTGAGCTGGCACGCCAGGCCGGCGAAGTGATAATGCCGTACTGGCGAGCCGACGTGGCCGTGACCTCCAAGGCGGACGATTCGCCGGTAACAGCGGCTGACCTGGCGGCTCATCATCTGATCCTGGCGGGCTTGACCGCGCTGGATCCGAGCATTGCGGTGTTGTCCGAGGAGGATGCCGACATCGACCAGAGCGTGCGCGCCGGCTGGCAACGCTGGTGGTTGGTGGACCCGCTGGATGGCACCAAGGAATTTATCGCCGGCAGCGAAGAATTTACCGTCAACATCGCCCTGATCGAGCAGGGCCGCGTGGTGTTCGGCGTGGTCTCGATGCCTACCAGTGGCCGCTGCTACTTCGGTGGCGCGGGTCTGGGTGCCTGGCGCTCCGATGTGAATGAAGCGCCCAAGCAGATTCAAGTGCGCGAAGCGCCGGCCGCTGGCGAGTCATTTACCGTGGTGGCCAGTCGTCGGCATACCAGCCCGGAGCAGGAGCGTTTGCTCGATGGGTTGAGCGAGGGTCTGGGCGCGTTGAAGCTGGCCAATATTGGCAGTTCCTTGAAGTTCTGCCTGTTGGCCGAGGGCAGTGCCGATTGTTATCCGCGTCTGGCGCCGACTTCACAATGGGACACGGCAGCCGCCCAGGGCGTGCTGGAAGGCGCGGGCGGCGAAGTGCTGGAGTTGAGCGGCGAGCCGTTCAGCTACCCGGCGCGGGAATCGTTGTTGAATCCGTTCTTTTTGGCGTTGCCGGCGAAGGCGGTGTGGCGTGAAAGGTTGCTGAGCCTGGCGCGTTCCTGAGTCCAACATAAACCTCATGTGGGAGCTGGCTTGCCTGCGATAGCGGTCTGACAGTCACAGTCTCAGTGACTGATACTCCGCTATCGCAGGCAAGCCAGCTCCCACATTTAGTTTTGTGTGGTGGTTGCTAGCGGTGCAGGACGTATTGGCCGCTGAAGGCCACGGCCTTCTCCTCACTGCCCTCATTCACTATCCACGTTGCCAACACCAGCCGTGCTCGGCCATAGCGCTTGTAGGTCGCCAAAAAGCGCTTCCACAGCTTTTCCTCGGGCGCCGCGCAAATGGCCGTGGCATCCCGCGTCACCGGCAGCGGATAACTGATCTGCCCCTCCTGGATCACAATATGCCCGTCTTCAATCCCCTCTTCGCGCAACTGCAAATGCAGCCAGCCCCAACCCGCCAGCACCGCGCCGCAATACAGGCTGCCGCCGAACATGGTGCTCTTGTGGTTGATATTGGCTTGCAAGGGCAGGTGCAGCTGCAATTGGCCGTGGTGCCAGTCGAGCACCTTGAGGCCCATTTCTCGGGTGAGGGGGATGTCGTGGTGCAGGATGGATTCCAGGTAACGGCTGTCGCGGCTCATGGCGGCCTCTTGGCGGGTGGGAGCGGTCATTCGTCATCGCCGCTTTGGTTGGCGAAGTTCAGGCCATGCTTGCGCAGTTTGTCATGCAGCGTCTTGCGCGGTACGCCCAAGGCTTCGGCCAGGCTGCGCATGGAACTGTGCGGGCGGGTCAACTCGGCGGCGATCAGGCTCTTTTCGAACTGCTCGACCTGTTCGCTCAGACCGCCCTGCGTGGAGGTCAGCACACCGGCCGAAGGATTGTCCGGGGTAGCGTCCAAGGCCAGCTCCAGGCCCAGGGCGAAGCGTTCGGCTGCGTTCTGCAATTCACGCACATTGCCCGGCCAGCTGTGGCGCAGCAGCAACGCGCGCTGGCCAGGTTGCAGTTCATGCAGCGGCAGGCCGTGGCGGCTGCTGGCCTCATCGGCGAAGTGCTGGAACAGCATCAACGCATCTTCGCCGCGCTCGCGCAGCGGTGGAATGCGCAACGGTGCGACGTTGAGGCGGTAATACAAGTCGGCGCGGAAGCGGCCCTGGTCGGCGGCCTGGCGCAAGTCTTCCTTGGTCGCAGCGATAATGCGGATATCCAGCGGAATCAACTGATTGCCGCCCAGGCGCTCGACCACCCGCTCCTGCAGCAGGCGCAAGAGCTTGACCTGTACATCCAGGCTCATGCTTTCGATTTCATCAAGGAACAACGTGCCGCCGTTGGCGAACTCGAACTTGCCGATACGGCGTTTCTGCGCGCCGGTAAACGCGCCCGGCTCATGCCCGAACAGCTCGCTTTCGACCACGGACTCGGCCAACGCCCCGGCGTTGATCGCCACGAACGGCCCGCTGCGCCGGCTCGACAAATCATGCAGGGCACGAGCGACGACTTCTTTGCCGGCACCGGTTTCGCCGAGGATCAGCACATCGGCGCGGGTGGCGGCCAGCGCGCCGATCTGTTCGCGCAGGCGCAGCATCTGCGGCGAGTGGCCCACCAGGCGTGTGCTCAATTGCTGGCGATCGCTGAGCGCCAGGCGCAGGCTGCGGTTGTCCAGCACCAGGCGGCGCAGGGCCAGGGCGCGGCGCACGCTGTCGAGCAGGGCGTCGCTGGCGAAAGGTTTTTCCAGGAAATCATAGGCGCCGGCGCGCATGGCCTGTACCGCCAGCGGCACGTCGCCATGGCCGGTGATCAACAGCACCGGCAGGTCCGGGTCCTGGCCGTGCAGTTCGGCCAGCAGCTCCAGCCCGTCCATGCCGGGCATGCGGATGTCGCTGACCACCACCCCAGGCCAATCCCGCGACAGACGCGCGGTCAGGCCGGCGGCTTCGCCCAGGGTAAGGACTTTCAGCCCGGCCAGGTCCAGGGTCTGGCACAGGGCCTGACGCAAGTGTGGATCGTCGTCGATCAACACCACCTGAATCTGGTTATCGATACTCATACACTGCGGTCCTCGGACGGTTGCAGACTGACGCCCGGCGAGCCGGCACGCAATTTCAAGGTTAATAGCGCGCCGCCTTCCTTGTGGTTGGCAAACAGCAATTCGCCGCCAAACGCGCGCATCAGGGTGTCACAGATCGCCAGCCCCAACCCCAGGCCCTGGGTGCGGGTCTTAGTGGTGTAAAACGGCTCGCTGGCGCGGCCCAGGGCTTCCATGCAAAAGCCCGGGCCGTTGTCGCGAATGTACAGGTTGACGCCCTGTTCGGTGGTTTGGGCACTCAGCCAGAGTTTACGCGGCGGGCCTTTTTCGGTCAGCGCGTCGAGGGCGTTGGCCAGCAGGTTGCCCAGTACCTGGCGCAAGCGCGTTTCCCCAGCCTGTACCCACAAGGTGGCCTCGGGCAAATCGCGGATCAGCTCCACCTCCATTGCCCGGCGCCGCTTGGCCAGCAACGCCAGGGCATCGTCCAGCGCCGGTTGCAGGGCCACGCTCTCCGGCGCATGCCGATCGCGGCGAGCGAAGGCGCGCAGGTGGGCGATGATCGAGGCCATGCGCCCGGTCAGTTCGCTGATCAGCTTGAGATTGCCTCGAGCATCGCTGGTGCGCTCGTGGTCGAGTAAAATTTCAGCGTTTTCCGCATAACTGCGAATCGCCGCCAGCGGCTGGTTGAGTTCGTGGCTGATACTCGCCGACATGGTGCCCAGTGCCGACAATTTGCCCGCCTGCACCAGGTCGTCCTGGGCGCGTACCAGCTCCTGCTGGGCGTGCTCGCGTTCCAATACTTCCTGTTTCAGGCGGCGGTTGAGGCCTTCCAGGTCACTGGTCCGCTCGATCACCCGCGCTTCCAGCTCGCGGCGCGCCTTGGCTTCGAAGGCGATACGGTCCAGGTAATGACGGCGGCGTTGCATCATCAAGCCCAGCAACAGCATCAACACCAGCAGAGTGGCGCCGCCCACCGCCACCACGGTGCGCACCGGACGGTTGATCAGCGAGCGCGGCGCAAGAATCTCCACGTTCCAGCCGGTCTCGGCGATGGCGGTGGATTGGCGCAGCCAGGCGCTGCTGCTCAGGCTCAGTGGCTGCGGGTCGCGGGTCGGGTAGGGCTGGATGGCGATGATGGCGCGGCGCTCTTCGGCGGTCAGCGGCCGGGTGGCGCGGAATCGCCATTGCGGGCGCGAGGTGAGAATCACCACGCCGTTATGGTCGGTGACCAGCAGTTGTTCCGGGGTGTTGCCCCACAGGCTTTCGGTGTGGTCCAGGTCGACCTTCACCACCAGCACGCCGATGATGGTATCGCCATCGCGCACGGCGGCGGCGAAGAAGTAGCCGCGTTTGGCCGAGGTGGTACCCAACCCGAAAAACCGCCCCAGGCGCCCGGCCATGGCTTCGCTGAAATAGGGCCGGAACGAGAAGTTGCGCCCGACGAAGCTGTCTTGTTTATCCCAATTGGAGGCGGCGAGGGTCTTGCCGTGGGTGTCCATCAGGTACATCACCTCAACCCCGGCCTGGGCGGCGACGTCCTTGAGCAGCAGGTTGGCGTTGACCAGGTTGGTGCTGACCTGGGGCGCGTCCAGTGCGGTGCGCAGGGCCGGCAAGTCGCCGAGGATTTGCGGCAACACTTCATAGCGGTGCAGGGTGCCGAGCAGGTTGGCGACGTACAGGTCGAGGGTCTGGCGGTTCTGCCCGGCCAGTTCGCTGCGGTAATAGCGCTCGGCCAGGTGCTCCAGCGGCCACAACAGCGGTGCCAGGCACAACGCCAACAGGGCGAGGCTGCGCCAGCGGGGTCTACGCGGGAGGGGTGGAGTCATGGGAGTCGGGCGCCTGTGGGTACAGGCGCATTATGCCTAGTGCTGCCCGGCAAGACACTCGCGCAATGCGTCTTGCCACTGCGGCTGGCTGACGTGCCATTGCTGCTGCAGGCGGCTGCAATCGAGGCGCGAGTTCAGTGGGCGCTGGGCGGGCGTCGGGTAGGCGCTGGAGGGGATCGGCTCCAATTCGGCGCAGGCTTTGCCCTGCTCGCGCAGTTGCTCGCCGATGGCCGTGGCAAAACCGAACCACGAGGTTTCGCCCTGGGCGGTCAGGTGATAGATACCCCATGCCCCCGGCTCACCGGCGCGCCAGCGCTCGATCAACGCACGGGTGCTGTCAGCGATACTGCCGGCCCAGGTCGGCGCGCCGATCTGGTCGGCGACGATGCGTATCTGCGGCTTTTCCTGCAGCAGACGTTGCATGGTCAGCAGGAAGTTCTTGCCGTGGCTCGCGTAGACCCAACTGGTGCGCAGGATCAAGTACTTGCCGCCCACGGCCGCAATCGCCTGCTCGCCCGCCAGTTTGCTCTGGCCATAAACGCCCAGCGGGTTCGGCGCATCGGCTTCGGTGTAGGGCGCCGGCTTGCTGCCGTCGAACACGTAGTCGGTAGAGTAATGGATCAGCGGGATACCCAGGGCCTTGGCTTCTTCGGCGAGCACGCCGGGGCCAATGGCATTGATCGCAAACGCCAGGTCAGGCTCGCTTTCGGCTTGATCGACAGCAGTATGAGCGGCAGCGTTGATGATCAGGTCGGGGCGGTGCGCGCGGATTTGCCGGCGGATCTGCTCGGGGTCGGCCAGGTCGAGTCGGTCACGGCCCAGCACGATGAGTTCGCCCAGGCCTTGGAGGCGTTGTTGCAGTTCACGGGAGAGTTGGCCGTGTTGGCCGGTGATGAGGATTTTCAACTGTGCCGTCATGGAAACAGATCCGCGTCTCTGAGGTTTTTACCGTGTTGATCCCTGGCGGATAAGGTCGGGGGACCGTTGAGCTGCCAATCGATATTGAGCTCTGGATCGTCCCAGCAAATACAGCGTTCGGCAGCGGGTGTGTAGTAATCGGTCGTTTTGTAGAGAAACTCGGCGTACTCGCTAAGCACTACAAAACCGTGGGCGAACCCAGGGGGGATCCACAGCTGGCGACTATTATCCGCCGACAGCCGCACTCCGGCCCATTTGCCAAATGCCGGTGAGCTGCGACGGATGTCGACGGCCACATCCAGCACTTCACCCGCGGTAACACGCACCAGCTTGCCCTGGGCGTGCTCGACTTGATAATGCAGGCCTCTCAACACGCCCTGTTGCGAGCGTGAATGATTGTCCTGCACAAATTGCTGTTGCAGCCCGGTGGCTTTGGCAAAGTCCCGGGCATTGAAACTCTCATAGAAAAAACCGCGTTCATCGCCAAAAACCTTCGGCTCGATGATCAATACACCGGGCAACTCAGTGGCGGATACATTCATATGGATTATCCCCTGCGAGGGTGAGCAAGTATTGACCATAGCCGGTCTTGCCAAAATATCTTGCGCGCTCTAGCAATTGTTCACGATCAATCCAGCGGCTCTGGTAGGCAATTTCCTCCAGGCACGCCACTTTCAGGCCTTGGCGATGTTCGATGGTTTGCACATACAGCGAGGCTTCCAGCAAGCTGTCGTGGGTGCCTGTATCGAGCCAGGCGAAGCCCCGGCCGAACCGCTCCACATGCAGATCGCCGCGCTTGAGATAGGCGTTGTTAATGTCTGTAATTTCCAGCTCGCCTCGGGGCGAAGGTTTGACTGCTTTGGCGATTTCGATCACATCGTTGTCGTAGAAGTACAAACCGGTTACTGCATACGGTGACTTCGGCTTGAGAGGCTTCTCTTCAATGGAGAGGGCCCGGCCATCCTTGTCGAAGTCGATCACGCCAAAACGCTCCGGGTCCTTGACCCAGTAACCGAATACCGTCGCGCCGGACGGGCGTTTCGCAGCCGCACGCAGTTGGTCGCCAAAGTACTGACCATGAAAAACGTTATCACCCAGGATCAGACACACTGGATCCTCGCCGATAAATTCCTCACCAATTATGAAGGCTTGGGCCAGGCCATCCGGAGACGGCTGCTGCGCATAGCTGAATCGGACGCCAAACTGGCTGCCATCTCCGAGCAGGTTGCGGTACTGCGGCAAATCCACCGGGGTGGAAATGACCAGAATGTCCTTGATCCCCGCCAGCATCAGCACCGAAATCGGGTAATAGATCATCGGCTTGTCATACACCGGCAGCAGTTGCTTGGACACGCCCAGGGTAATGGGGTGCAAACGGGTGCCTGAGCCGCCCGCCAATACGATTCCTTTCATGCAATCAGATCCTTCATGTCGGTGTTGCCCAATCGTTCACCTTGATAGCTGCCGTCCTGGACCCTGCGGCACCATTCCAGGTTATCGAGGTACCACTGCACGGTCTTGCGCAGCCCGGTTTCGAAGGTTTCTTCAGGAACCCAGCCTAGCTCACGTTCAATCTTGCTGGCGTCGATCGCATAGCGCTGATCATGCCCCGGCCGATCCTTGACGAAGGTGATCAGGTCGGTAAATTTTTCGACACCGGACGGACGTTGTGGTGCCAATTCTTCCAGCAGGCCGCAGATACCACGTACGACGTCGATGTTTTTCTGCTCATTGTGGCCGCCGATATTATAGGTTTCGCCGACGACGCCCTCGGTTACAACTTTAAGCAGTGCGCGGGCATGGTCTTCCACGAACAGCCAGTCACGGACTTGCAAACCATCACCATAGACCGGTAACGGCTTGCCCGCGAGAGCGTTCAGGATCACCAGCGGAATCAACTTCTCGGGGAAGTGAAACGGCCCGTAATTGTTTGAACAGTTGGTCAGCAATACCGGCAAGCCGTATGTGCGCTGCCATGCGCGCACCAAATGGTCGGACGCAGCCTTGCTGGCTGAATAGGGTGAGCTGGGCGCGTATGGCGTGGTTTCAGTGAACAGGTCGTCCACGCCATGCAAGTCGCCATACACTTCGTCAGTCGATATGTGATGGAAGCGGAAGGCGCTCTTGGCGGGTTCTGCCAGCTTTTGCCAATAAGCCCGGGCGGCTTCCAGCAGGCTGTAGGTGCCGACGATATTGGTCTGGATGAAATCCGACGGACCGTCAATCGAGCGGTCGACATGGGACTCTGCTGCCAGGTGCATGATTGCCTGAGGCTCGAAGCGCGCCAGCACGGCGCTGACGGTAGCCTGGTCGATGATATCGGCCTGGACGAACTCATAACGGCTGTTGGCCGCGATGCTGGCCAGCGATTCCAGGTTGCCCGCATAAGTGAGCTTGTCCAGGTTGAGCACCTCGTGCTCGGTGTGTTGAATCAGGTGACGGATCAGGGCAGAGCCGATAAAACCGGCACCACCGGTGATGAGAATGCGCATGTCGGAGGGCCTTTTCCTAAGACGAAGATCAAGCGAGTGGGGCATAGCTTGAGTTGTGCGACGCAGCCGCGCAAGCGCGGTATGCCAGGGGGTTGCGTAAATCCCCTGAATAATGGCGATATACACCTCTAAAAAAACCGAGGCCACCGTCCATGTTGCTCGCCACCCTGATCCATCGCGCCAGTCTACCCTGCCCGCAATTGGGTCCCGATCAGGCGGCCCAGTTGCTTGAGCAGCATTACGGCCTCGCTGGCCCCTTGCAATCGTTGGGCAGCCAGCAAGACCTCAATTACAGAGTCGACAGTCCGCGCGGGCGCTTTGTCCTGAAAATCTGCCGGGGTGACTACGCCGCCGTCGAATTGCAGGCCCAACATGCGGCGCTCAATGCCTTGCAGGCCCAAGCGGATGTGCGCGTGCCACGGGTCATCAAGGCCTTGACCGGTGAGGAGTTACTGACACTGACCGTCAAGGGTCAAACCCTGCACGTGCGGCTGCTGGACTACATCGATGGTCAGCCGTTGACCCATTTGCCTCACTTGAGCCGCGAGGTGATCGCAGGGTTTGGCGACCTGTGCGGGCGGATGAGCCAGGCGCTGGCGCGGTTCGAGCATCCGGGCCTTGAGCGCACCCTGCAATGGGACCCGCGCCATGCGCACGAGCTGATTACCCATCTGCTGGCAAACCTGGAAAACCTGCCCCATCGCCAGGCGTTGGAACACGTGGCCGAACAGGTCGAACAGCGTATTCGCCCCCTGGCCGAACGCCTGCCGTGGCAGGCGGTGCACATGGACATCACCGATGACAACGTGGTGTGGCAGCGCGATGCGCAGCGTCACTGGCAACTTCAGGGCGTGATCGACTTTGGCGACCTGGTGCACACCTGGCGCATTGCCGATCTGTCGGTGACCTGCGCCGCGTTGCTGCACCATGCCGAGGGCGATCCGTTTGCCATCTTGCCCGCGATCCAGGCCTGTCACGCGGTGACGCCGTTGCAGCACGAAGAGTTGCAGGCGTTGTGGCCACTGATCGTCGCCCGTGCAGCGGTGCTGGTGTTGAGCAGCGAGCAGCAGCAACGCCTGGACCCGGATAACAGCTACCTGCTGAAAAACGCCGAGCATGAGTGGGAAATTTTCCATGTAGCGACGTCAGTGCCGTTCGAGTTGATGGAGGCGGCCATTCTAGGCAGCGTCGGACAAACGCTGGCAACGCTGGCCGGTCAAGGTTTCGCGCCATTGATGCCGGGGCTGGTGGGCCGTGAGTTCGCGCTGATCGATCTGGGTGTGCTCAGCCCGCATTTCGAGGCGGGTAACTGGGAGCAACCGGGTATCGACCAGCGTTTGTTGCAGGAGGCCGCTGCGGTGCATGGCCTGGCGGCCAGTCGCTACGGACAGTACCGGTTATCGCGGACCCGGCCTGACAGCTGCGCTGACCCAGAAACCTTCCCGCTGCATGTCGAGCTGCATGTGCCGTTGGGGACAGCCGTCGAAGCGCCATTTGCGGGCATCGTACGGCCGGGCGTGGATGGCGAACTGCGTCTGCACGGCAGCGATGCCGACGTGCGGTTGTGGGGCGTCAATTCGCTGCTGCAGCCAGGCGCCGCCGTGCTCAAGCACCAGGTGATCGCTACGGTCGAAGGCCCGCTGACGGTGCAACTGTGCCGAACCGACCTGCCGGCACCGCTGTTCTGCACGCCTTCGCGAGCCCAGGCATGGCAGGCGCTGTGCCCCTCGCCGGCAGCGCTCCTGGGGCTGGCCTGCAACGCTGAACCCGAGTTGGACCCCAAGGCGCTGCTGGCCCGCCGCGACGCCAGTTTCGCGCGTTCGCAAAAGCACTATTACGTCGACCCACCGCGCATCGAGCGCGGCTGGCGCAACCACCTGATCGACATGCAGGGTCGCTCGTACCTGGACATGCTCAACAACGTGGCGGTACTGGGTCATGGTCACCCGCGCATGGCGTCCGAGGCGGCGAGGCAGTGGTCGCTGCTCAACACCAACTCGCGTTTCCATTACGCCGCGATTGCCGAATTTTCCGAGCGTCTGCTGGCGCTGGCGCCGCAGGGCATGGACCGAGTGTTCCTGGTCAACAGCGGCACCGAAGCCAATGACTTGGCGATCCGCCTGGCCTGGGCCTACAGCGGCGGGCGCGACATGCTCAGTGTGCTGGAGGCGTACCACGGCTGGTCGGTGGCCGCGGATGCGGTGTCCACCTCAATTGCCGACAACCCCCAGGCATTGAGCAGTCGCCCGGACTGGGTGCACCCGGTAACGGCGCCCAATACCTATCGAGGCGAATTCCGTGGTCAGGACAGTGCGCCTGATTACGTACGAAGCGTGGAACACAACCTGGCGAAAATTGCCGCGAGCAAACGCCAACTGGCGGGCTTCATTTGCGAGCCGGTGTACGGCAACGCCGGTGGGATCTCGTTGCCGCCGGGCTATTTGCAGCAGGTGTATGCGCTTGTGCGCGCCCGCGGCGGCGTGTGCATCGCCGACGAAGTGCAGGTGGGATATGGCCGCATGGGGAATTTCTTCTGGGGCTTCGAAGAGCAGGGCGTGGTGCCCGATATCATCACCATGGCCAAGGGCATGGGCAACGGGCAACCGCTGGGCGCAGTGATCACCCGGCGTGAAATCGCCGAAGCGCTGGAGGCTGAGGGGTATTTCTTTTCATCGTCGGGAGGCAGTCCGGTGAGTTGCCGGATCGGCATGGCGGTGCTGGATGTCATGGAAGAAGAAAAGCTGTGGGAAAACGCCCAGGTGGTTGGCGGGCATTTCAAGGCCAGGTTGCAAGCCCTGATCGACCGTCATCCGCTGGTGGGTGCCGTGCATGGTTCCGGTTTTTACCTGGGCCTGGAGTTGGTTCGCGACCGGCAAACCCTGGAACCGGCCACCGAAGAAACCACCTTGCTGTGCGATCGCCTGCGGGAGCTGGGGATTTTCATGCAACCCACGGGTGATTATTTGAACATCCTCAAGATCAAGCCGCCGATGGTCACGTCCAGACGCAGCGTGGATTTCTTCGTCGATATGCTGTCGAAGGCGCTGGATGAACAACGGTAGCTTGCCGATTAGTATCGAGTATTTTACGTAGTAATCGGCACCTACGATCTTATTATGCTTTTAAAGCCGATTTTTATCCGTTATAAAGTCGGCCATACCCCGTCGGAGCTTTAACGCCATGACCACCCTGCACAGCACCCCTCGCGCCGATGGCTTCCACATGCCTGCCGAATGGGCGCCACAGACGCAAACCTGGATGATCTGGCCCGAGCGCCCCGACAACTGGCGCCTGGGCGGCAAGCCGGCACAGGCCGCCCATGTGGCGGTGGCCAAGGCCATCGCACGTTTCGAACCGGTGACCGTCGCCGTATCCGCGGGCCAGTACGAAAATGCTCGCGCGCGCCTGGATGTGCCGAACATCCGCGTGGTGGAAATGTCCAGCGACGACGCCTGGGTGCGCGACACCGGCCCGACTTTCGTGATCAACGACAGCGGCGAGGTCCGTGGCGTAAATTGGGACTTCAACGCCTGGGGCGGTTTTGACGGTGGCCTGTATTCGCCGTGGAACCGCGACGCGCAAGTGGGCGGCAAGATCCTCGAAATCGAACGCGCCCAGCGCTATCGCACCGAAGGCTTTGTGTTGGAAGGCGGTTCAATACACGTCGATGGCGAAGGCACCCTGATCACCACCGAAGAGTGCCTGCTGAACCGCAATCGCAACCCGCACCTGGACCGCGCCGCGATTGAAGCGGTGCTGAGCGCCAACCTGGCGGTGGACAAGATCATCTGGTTGCCGGACGGCCTGTTCAATGATGAAACCGACGGCCATGTGGATAACTTCTGTTGCTACGTGCGCCCTGGCGAAGTCCTGCTGGCCTGGACCGACGATCCGCAAGACCCTAACTACGCGCGCTGCCACGCCGCCATGGACGTACTGCAAAGCAGCACCGACGCCCAGGGCCGCTCGTTCATAGTGCATAAAATGCCGATTCCGGGGCCGCTGTATGCCACCGAAGAGGAGTGCGCCGGTGTCGACCCGGTTGACGGCACTCAGGAACGCAATCCTACCGTGCGGTTGGCGGGCTCCTACGTCAACTTCTTGATCGTCAACGGCGGCATCATCGCGCCGAGCTTCGACGACCCGCTGGACAGCCAGGCCAAGGCGATCCTGCAGGACCTGTTCCCGCAGCACGAAGTGGTCATGGTGCCAGGCCGCGAACTGTTACTGGGCGGCGGTAATATCCACTGTCTGACCCAGCAGCAGCCGGCGCCGCACAAAAACTGAGTGCGGTTGTAACAGCGTCGTGACAGTAGCCGGGTGTCACCTGGTTTCACCTTTGACAGTAAGCCCGCAGCCAGCCCGCAGCCCAGCAAGGCCGCGGGCTTTTTTGTGCGCGCAGGCCTAGGAAGGCAAGACATTGGCATAGCTCTTGTATCGGTGTTGGCACAGTGGCCCGGGGATGATGACTGCGCGGTTCTGTCATAAACCTTGAGTAAGTTAGCCGCTCACGCAGTAGGAGAGAGCGCTGAAATGAATGCCAATATCAACCCGATATACACGCGCACGTTCCACCCCTTGCGGGTCAACGGCGACGAGATCCATGCGCTGGCGCTCTGGTTGAAGGAAAATGGCTCGCGACAACTCCGGCAGCACCCGGACTTGCGCAGCGTGATGACCGAACGTTACCCGGTGGGGTTGTTCAGTGAGGACGAAGTGCACGCGTTGTGCGACCTGTTGAAGAACTAAAAAGAACAACATCACTATCTACACGACTTGTAGTGAGCGGGCTTGCCCCGCGCCGGGCGGCGAAGCCGCCCCAATAAGTTCCACCGTTTTTCAGATGGAAACGCGGTGACTGGTTTAGGGCGGCTTCGCCCCCCGGCGCGGGACAAGCCCGCTCACTACAGCTGTCGCAGGTAGCCGGTTAGAAGCTGTACGTACCTGTCATCACCACACTGCGCGGCTCTCCCGGCTGTATCTGCGCCACACTGGTCGCCGACGCGTAGTAGGTTTTATCCGCGATATTGTTCAACGCCGCGCTGACGCTCCATTCTTTCTGGCGGAACCCGGCCAGCGCATCCCAACGGCCATAGCCCGGCAGCACCACGGTGCTGAGGCTGTCGGCATAACGATCACCCACCAGGGTCAAACCGGTTTCGGCGTACCAGCCCATCTCCGGTTTCCAGGTGATGAACAGGCTGGCGTTGCGCTTGGCCACGTCGCTGACGCGTTTGCCTTCGAAGCCGTTGTTGTCTTTCTCAACCTTGGCATCCTGCAGACCTACACCACCGCGTACATACCAATTGCCGATGATCTTGCCGGTGGCGGTCAGCTCTATGCCGCGTGAGCGCTGCAGGCCGCTGAGCAGGGTGATGGTGCGGTCCAGCGGGTCGCTGGTGCGACGGTTATAGAGCTCCAGTTCGTACACCGCCAGGGTGGTACTCAGGCGGTCGTCCAACCAGTCGCTCTTGACCCCGATTTCTTTCTGTTTGGTCAGCTCGGGGCTCAGGTCGTTGACGCTGCCGGCGGCGTTCGGGGTGATGCCGATCAAGCCGCCACCGGCCGGGGAAAAGGTCTTGCTCCACGATGCATAGAATGAATGATGCTCCAGCGGCGTCCATACCAGACCAACGCGCGGGCTGGTGCTGTGGCTTTTGACGGCCTGCCGGGTGTCGAGCAGCTTGTTCTTGGTGTCGACCTCAAAGCGGTCGTAACGCAGGCCGGCGAGCACTTGCCACTGATCGTTCAGGCGCAATTGGTCCTGCACATAAAGCGCGCGGCTTTCGACTTCGGTGTGGTTATCGCTCGAGACACTCATCCGCCCTGTGTGGCTGAGGTGGCGGTTGGGTTGGTTGAGGTCAAGGCTCGGCACGGCCTGGCCGCCACGGTTGACGGCGGTCGCGGTGTACAACTTCGGGTCGCGGCGCTGACTGCCCAGCTCAAGACCGGTGAGCAGGCGGTGTTCCAGGCCGAAGGTGCTGAAGCCACCTTCCAGCTCGACGTTATTGAAAATATTGAGGGTGGTCAGGTCCTGCTGCCAGCGCTGACGCGTGACGCGGTTGGTCGCCGGTGTGTAGCCGGTGAGGTAGGTGTTGTCGAAATCGCTGTCCAGCTTGAACACGCCCAGGGTTTGGCGCAGTTGCCAGTTGTCGTTGAGTTCGTAGGCCAGCTTGGAGCGCAGCGACTGGGTTTTGTCGTCGATGTAATCGCGGCTGTCGCCATAGGTGGTGGTGCGGCTCACATCGGCCGGGCGGCCGTTGACGCCGGGAATACCGCGGTCCGGCGTGCGGTTGTAGCGGCTGTATTCGTATTGCACCAGCCAGTTCAGGTCCGGCGTGAGCTGCCAGCTCATGGACGGTGCAAACAGTTGGCGATTGCCGCTGACGCCATCACGGAAGCTATTGTTGTCCTGGTTGCCCATGTTCAGGCGCAGGCTGATGTCATCGCTGGGGTCGGTGCTGAGGTCGGCATACAGACTGCGCAAATCGTTGCTGCCGCCCTGGGCTTCGATGCTGGACTTGCGATCGGCGGCCGGCAGTTTGCTCACGCGGTTGACGATCCCGCCCTGGCCGCCTCGCCCGTAGAGCACTGCTGCCGGCCCCTTGAGCACTTCAATGCGCTCGATGTTGTGCAGGTCGCGAATGTACTGGCTGTCGTCGCGAATGCCATCAAGGTAGAAGTCGTTGCTCGCGTCGAAACCGCGGATGCGCAAACTGTCGAAGCGCGTGTCGGCGCCGCTGCTTACGTTCGGAATGCCGCTCAACGCCTGGCCCAGGTCATTGGTGCCGTAGGCGCGCAGGCTTTCGGTCTTCACTGAGTCGATGGCCTGGGGCACATAGCGCACAGGTGTAGCGGTGCGGGTGGCCGTGGTGGTTTCCTTGACGCGCGGGTCGTCTTCGTCAGCTTCGGCGCTGATCGACGTTTCGGGCAACGTCGTGGCGCCATAGGCAAAACCGGCAGACAGCAGAACGCAAAGCCCAAGGTGGATGGGCGTCAGGCGAAGGGCAGGCATGAATGAATGTGTCCGAATTGATAGGGAGGGAAAACGCGCGCGAATAGTAATGCTTTGCATTTGCGTGCGTTATCTATTACCAAACGTATCAAGTCTGAAATATGTTACTAGATGTGTTGCGTGCGGTTTTTGCTGCGGTTTATTGTCGCTTTCAGAACCGCTATAAGCCGTTCCTTAGACTTATTTCGCCTAAATACAGACGATTCACGAAATTGACACATAGTTCAACGCGCGACTAGGATTGCTCCCAACGCCTGTGGCTAACGCCATGACTCATCCAATAAAAAAGGCTCGCGGCCTGTTAAGTCGTCCGCGGGCCTTTTTTATTCCGGAACCAGTCGACACCAGAAAAGCGACACGGGGCCTGGTGTCACAGCGCGTACTCAACCAGAAATAAGGAATACAAAAAAATGTTGAAGCAACGGATGAGTCTGATCGCTCTGGGGATTTTGAGCGCATCGACAGCCATGGCAAACGACCAGGACCAGTCCAAGGGTTTTGTCGAAGACAGTCACCTGAACGTCGCTGCACGTAACGCCTATATCAGTCGTGACTACAAGAACGGCAAGCAAGACAAAGCCGAATGGGGCCAGGGCTTCATCGGCAAGTTCGAGTCCGGTTTTACCCAAGGCACCGTGGGCGTGGGTGTGGACGTGATCGGCCAATACGCTATCCGTCTGGACGGCGGTAAAGGTCGCGCCGGTGCGGGCGGTATCGACTTCTTCAAGCAGGGCAACGGCACTCCCAACAACCCTGGCTCGGCACCACACGATCTCGCCAAAGGCGGCGCGGCCGTGAAATTCCGTGTTTCCAACACGGTGCTCAAGTACGGTGATCAGTTCCCGGCCGTGCCTGTGTTGCAGTACGACAACTCCCGCCTGTTGTCGGAAACCTACACCGGTACGTCGATCGTTTCCAAAGAGATCGCCGGTCTGCAACTGGACGCCGGTCACTTCACCAAACAAGCGCGCAAGAGCATGGAAGGCACCGACAGCGGTGGCCTGAAAAGCATCGACTACATCGGCGGCAGCTACAAGTTCACTGAGAGCCTGTCGGCGGCCTTGTACGCCTCCGACATGGAGGACGTGCTGAAGAAGCAATACGTCAACGTCAACTACGTGCTGGCCCTGCCGGAGAAGCAGTCGCTGACGTTTGACTTCAACGGCTACAAAACCAAGTTGGACAAGCGCTTCGCCCTGGAAAACCAGAAAGACGAAGACGCGCGCGACAACAAAATCTGGAGCCTGGGCGCCACGTGGGCCGTTGGCCCGCACAGCTTCACCGTCGCCCACCAGCGCAGCACCGGTGACACCGGCTACCTGTACGGCGGCTACCGCAACGATGGCGGCATTGGCGACGGTGGCAACACCATCCTGTTGGCCAACTCCTACTGGTCCGACTTCAACGGCAAGGACGAGCGTTCGTGGCAACTTGGCTACGGCATCGATTTCGCCACCTTCGGCGTACCGGGCCTGACCTACAACGTGGCCTACGTGCGCGGTACCAACATCGACGACGGTACCAACCGTGGCGATGGCACCGAGCGTGAAATCTGGAACCAGTTCAAGTACGTGGTCCAGAGCGGTCCGGCCAAAGACCTGAGCCTGCGTGCCCGTGCCTCGTGGCTGCGCGTGTCCAACAATGCTGACCAGTACAACGTCGGCGGTAACGAAATCCGTCTGTTCGCCGACTACCCGATCAACGTTTTCTGATTGATCGCAGGTCGCGCCTGATGCCAGGCGATAAAAAACCCCGACTGTTCGGGGTTTTTTTATGCGTGGTTATCAGCTCTTTTGTTCCTGCAGGATCTCGCGGGCGAGGGACGCGTTCACGTATTCGGTCATCAGCATCAAACCTTCGTAGGGTTGGATTTTTTTGTCATTGATGCACAGCTGCGCCATCTGCAGCAGCACCTGGCGTTTCTTCTTGTTGACCCGCGCGCACGGCACGCCAAAGGCGGTCTTGCGCACCTGCGGCAACGGCGCTTGCGGCGCCAGCTCCACCGTGATCCAAATGCCCTGCATGAACTGCAGCGAGACGTCGGCGATGTGCTCGATCGGCAACGGCTGATCCAGGTTGGCGAACACAAAATGCTCCGGCGTCAGGCGCAACGCCGTCTGCGGTGCGCGCTTGAAGCGGCGCACGCCCAGCCAGATAAAAATCAGCGCGATACTGCCGATAGCCGCCCCCGCGCCAAGGGCAGACCAAGGCGTGCCTTTCAAACGTTCGGGAGCGAACCAGGGCCGGCTCATCGCCCAGATCCCCAGCAGCACGAATGGCACGCCCATGGCTGCCATCAGCACGCCTCGCCATTGGCCGCCTTCGTGCAATGCATGCTCGCCCTGCGCACCCGCGGCCATGGCTTCCAGCAGTCGGGCCTGCTCGGCGTTCTCCGATACGGCCAGCTCGATCAGCGCGTGGGAGAGCTGTTCCCGAACCGCCTGCGGTGCGCTGAAACAAGCGTCGATGTGCTGGCTCGCGGCTCTGGCGTCCACGGCGCGAGTAGCGCTATGCCGAGCGGCCTCCAGCGGTACATTAAGCGCTTGCAGGCGTTCGCCGTTGGATGGATGAGAATCGGTCGGGTGAGGTTGCTGGAACTCCAGCGCCTGCGCCGGCAATTGTAGATCCCGGGTTTGCAGCGCGATGAGGACGGCGTCGATAAGCTCGACATCACGGGCGTCTTCGCAGTGCGCTATCAATGCGTCTTCAACGTGCGGTTGCAAGACCGACACCCGCAACAACGCCGAAGCCGCCGCTGCATTTCCCACCAGCCGAGCCCCTGCGGCATCCGCCAACAGCTCGCGCTCACGGCTCCAACGGTTCACCGCGTGATCAAAGCGCTGCATGAAAAACATACCGAACATGAACGAGGGGCGCATCAGTCGGCCCTGGATAAAATCGCTGGCGGCCATGGTTTCCAGCAGCGCCTCCAGGCTGCGATTGACCCCATCGTAGATCGGTAAGAAGCGCAGGCTGTAATCGGTGTCTTGCCCCGCGAAGTGCGCCAGTTCATGGCCGATCACCGCGCCAACCTCGTCTTGGCTCAGCAGCCCCAGGTGCAGCAGGGGCAAATGCAGCGTGCGGCCACGTAGCGGTATTTGGACAGGCAGCACAAGGGCCTCGCTTGAGGTTACGTAAAAACCTTCGGCCAGGCTCACCACGATATGGTCCGGTGGCAACGCACCGAGGTTGCCAGCCAGTTCGGTTACACGACCCCACAAGACCGGCGCCTGCTTGGGCGTGACCACCACACCGAACATCTCAACAGGTTCGGGCTTGAACAGGGTCAACATGCGCCGCAGTTGCTTGAGCAGCAGCCAGATCGAATACACGCAAAACGCCGCGATGACCCCCAACACCGCCATCAGCTTGATTTCTCCGCTGCCCAGCCGGCCGATGTGCCACAGCGCCAGGCCTTCATAACTCAGCGCCAGCGCCACGGCGGCGGCCATCGCCGCCCCATGACTTACCAACACGTAGGGTAATAAACGGCTGCCAAGGGTGAATGCGTGCAACAACCTTTCCCGCGACTGCTGCGCGCGCCGGCCAGCCCAATGCGTGCCGAGCAATGCCGACGTGCCGATGAACGCTGCCAACAGCCCCAGGCCTGTCACCCACGGCGCCAGCGCTTGCAATGCACGGTTTATAAGGTGAATGGTGGGCAGGTCGGCTTCAATCTTGGCCAGGCGAGTGAGGGCCAACTGCACGCTGATTTTTTCGGCGTGGATAGTGATGAGGGCAGCGGGGTCTTGCGCTACCAGCGTCTGCAACTGGCGTTTTGCAATGGCCACGTTGGCGGCGTAGTCGACCATTCGTGTGGTCGTCTCTTGCGCGCGCTGGTACTCCCACCCGCCTAGGGCGGCCAACAGCAGCGGGGAAACTACTAAAAGGAAGATCAGTTTCAGGGCGTTCATGGGGGTCCGTTCACAACGCGGGTTTCGGGTATTAAAGTCAATTAAATGGCGATAATTTCCAGTCGCTTACCGTCTGGCGGCATAAAAGACAATACGTTGACAGTCTCTCCCGAATCTAACATGATCGGCGGCGTTTTGATGGCTTCAAGCCACTAAACTGACATCATTGACCACACGGATTCAGGAATTCTCCAGTCTGTGCAGGGACTTAATCGTGCCACCGTTAGCGGACTCACTACATGAAACCTCCGCTTGAGTCGTCAGGAAGAAACTTCATGGATGTTAGGCGAGTTTTGGTTACCGGTGGTGCAGGCTTTATCGGCTCGCATCTGGTAGATGCCTTGCTGGGCGAGGGATACAGCATTCGTGTGCTGGATAACCTGTCGACCGGCAAGATGGGCAACTTGCCGATCGGCAACCCGAATCTGGATGTGGTCGTGGGTGATGTCGCCGACAAAGCGGTGGTCGAGCAGGCCATGCTGGGTTGTGGCGCGGTGGTTCACCTGGCGGCAGTGGCATCGGTGCAGGCGTCGGTGGATGACCCGGTTGCGACCCACCAGAGCAATTTTGTCGGCACGCTCACTGTTTGCCAGGCCATGCTCAAGAACGGTGTGAAGCGCGTGGTATTCGCTTCCAGCGCTGCTGTTTACGGCAACAACGGCGAAGGCACGGCCATTGAAGAAGACACCCCCAAGTCGCCCCTGACGCCTTATGCGTGCGACAAGCTGGCCAGTGAGTATTACCTGGACTTCTACCGTCGCGAGCACGGCCTTGAGCCGGTAATCTTCCGCTTCTTCAACATCTTTGGCCCACGCCAGGACCCGTCCTCTCCGTACTCGGGCGTGATCAGCATATTTAGCCAGCGGGCAATCGCCAAGCAACCGATCACGGTATTCGGTGACGGTGGGCAGACCCGCGATTTCGTCTATGTGCAGGACCTGGTGAGCATTCTCGTGCAGGCCGTGCAAACCCCCGAGGCTACTCCGGGTGCGGTCAATGTCGGCTTCAGCCGCGCGACCAGCTTGAACGACCTGATCAGCGAACTGGGTGGCGCCACCGGCACTGCGCTGACGGTGACGCATCAGGCGCAGCGCCAGGGTGATATTCGTCATTCCCGCGCTGACAACACGCGTCTGCTGCAACGCTTTGAACTCTCGACGCCGACCTCCGTGGGCCAGGGGTTGGCGCAGCTACTTCGCAGCTTGTAACCCGTCGGTCTCCCGGTTCGACCTTAGCGCCGTCTCAGTTTCAGTCATTTCAAGAGTGCATTATGGAAATCGTTTTTCGCGGGACGCGTGTCCGTGCAATAGCCGAGCGGCTGCTGGCCGCTTTTGCGTTGTTCGTTGGCGGGTCCACGGTGCAGGCCGCGACGTTGCCGCAGCCGGCCAGCGTGGCCTTTTGGTACGCCGACCAACCACCCCTGGCGGAGTTGGCGCAGTTTGACTGGGCGGTGGTCGAGCCTGGCCACATGACGCCTGCCGACGTCAAAACCCTGCGTACGCTGGGCAGCGAGCCCTTTGCCTATCTGTCGGTGGGCGAATTTGACGGTAACAAAGCCGAGCTCGCCAAAGCCGGCTTGAGCAAAGCGGTGTCCCCGGTGCGTAACGATGCCTGGAACAGCCAGGTCATGGACCTCACCACTCAAGCCTGGCGCGAGCACTTGTTCGCACGCGCCAAAGACCTGGAAGCCCAGGGTTATGGCGGCGTGTTCCTCGACACCCTCGACAGTTTCCAGCTGCTGCCCCAAGCCCAGCAGGAAGCCCAGCGCGTAGGCCTGGCCAATTTGCTGCGTGACTTGCACAAGCGTCAGCCAAAATTGAAGCTGTTCTTCAATCGCGGTTTCGAAGTCTTGCCTGAGTTGGACGGTGTCGCCGCCGCCGTGGCGGTCGAGTCGATTCACGCAGGCTGGGACGCCTCCGCCAAGCGTTATCGCCCGGTCTCGGAGTCCGATCGCCAGTGGCTTGAAACCCATCTGCAACCGCTACGTGCCAAAGGCATCCCGCTGGTAGCGATCGATTACCTGCCGCCCGAGCGCCGCGAAGAAGCGCGCAAGCTGGCCAAGCGTCTGCGCGACGAAGGCTTCATTCCGTATATCAGCACGCCTGATCTGAACACCATGGGCATCAGCAGCATCGAAGTCCAGCCACGCCGTATCGCGCTGCTTTTCGACCCGCGCGAAGGCGCGCTGGAAGATGCCGCCGGCCATACCGAACTTGGCGGCTTGCTGGAATACCTGGGCTATCGCGTCGACTACTTCCCGGCTGACAGCAACCTTCCGCGCTACAGCTTCGGCGGCCTGTACGCCGGCGTTGTGACCTGGATGACCAGCGGCCCGCCGCAGGACCCTGCCGCGTTCAATCGCTTCATCAATGCGCGCCTGGACGAACAAGTGCCCGTCGCGTTTTTCAGCGGCCTGCCGATTGAAGACAAGTTGCTGCTCAAACGCCTGGGCCTCAAGCGCGATGCACCGCCGGCCACACAGGTGGTGAGCGTCACTCACCAGGACAAAGCCCTGGTAGGCGCATTCGAAGCGCCGGTGGTGCCGCGTTCGCGTGACCTCACCGCCGTGTCGGTCATGCCCAACGGCCCGACTGCCGCGCTGTCGCTGACCGGCGCCAACGGTGACGTGTTCACCCCGGTGGTCGTGGGCAAGTGGGGCGGCCTGGCACTCGCCCCTTATCTGCTGGAAAGCAACAACGAGCGCAGCCGCTGGATCCTTGATCCCTTTGCTTTTTTGCAGGCCAGCCTGCACCTGCCAAGCCAGCCGCGCCCGGACGCCACCACCGAAAACGGCCGCCGCATCGCCACCGTGCACATCGACGGCGACGGTTTCCCTTCCCGCGCTGAAGTGCGCGGCACGCCTTACGCCGGGCGTCACACGCTGGATGACTACATCAAGCCCAACCCGTTCCTGACTTCGGTGTCGATCATCGAAGCCGAGATTTCGCCGCGCGGCGCGTTCCCTTTCCTGGCCCGTGAGCTGGAGCCGATTGCGCGCGAAATCTTCGCCAACCCGAAAGTTGAAGTCGCCACGCACACCTTCAGCCACCCGTTTTTCATGCAGCCGGACAAAGCCAAGAAGCGCGAAAACTTCAGCCCGGAATACGGCATGAACATGAAGGTGCCGGGCTACGACAAAATCGATTTTCGCCGCGAAATCTTCGGCTCGCGCGACTACATCAACCAGAACCTGACCACCCCGCAAAAGCCGGTGAAGCTGGTGTTCTGGCCCGGTGACGCGCTGCCTTCGTCCGACACCATCAAGTTGGCCTACGACGCCGGCCTGAAAAACGTCAACGGCGCCGAAACCATCATGACCAACGCCAATCCTTCGCTGACCGGCCTCAACCCACTGCTGCGCCCGACGCCAGGCGGCTTGCAATACTACGCGCCGATCATCAACGAGAACCTCTACACCAACCTGTGGAAGGGCCCGTACTACGGCTTCCGCGAGTTGATCGAGACCTTCGAACTCACTGACAGCCCGCGCCGTCTGCGTGGCCTGCACCTTTATTACCACTTCTATTCCAGCACCAAGCAGGCATCGATCAAGGCCATGCACGAGATCTACGGCTACATGCGTGAGCAACAGCCGATGTCGTTGTGGATGAGCGACTACCTCGACCGTCTGCATGGCCTGTACCAGGCGAGCCTGGCCCGCACCGCCGATGGCGCCTGGCAGATCCGCGGCATGGACGCGCTGCGTACCGTGCGCCTGGATGCGCAGATGGGTTGGCCGGACCTGCTGCAATCGCAGGGCATCGCCGGCGTGCGCGATTTGCCGCAAGGGCGCTACGTGGCCCTGAGCAGCGACAACGCCTTGCTGGTGCTGCGCCCGGATCGAGACCCTAGACCTGCGCTGGAGGAAGCCAATGTGCCTCTGCTGGACTGGCGTTACCTGGATGAGCGACGCGTGAGTTTTGCCTTTGCCGGTCAGTTTGACCTGACCTTTTCCGTGCGTTCGGCCAGTGCCTGCCGCGTGGAAGTGGATGGACAACGATTTGCAGGCAAGGCTTCGGCCGGCCTGTGGACTTTTCAATTACCTATGAAGCAGGTGAGTAATGGTCAGCTCCTCTGCAACTAAAAACACCCGCCTGCTCAATCCCTGGGCATTGGCGGTGGTGGCGGTGGCTGTCGGTGGCCTGTTGTGGGCGACCTTCCAGCGTGAAGAAGTCTTCCAGCCCGACGGCCGCCAGCCTGACGCGGTATCGGCCAACTATGCCGAGCTGCTGCTGACGGCGCACCCGGACGACGATCACTTGCGCCTGCAACTGGTCGACCTGTTGATTCGCCTGGGTGACTACACCAAGGCGCGTCAGCACTTGGAGGCCTGGCCCAAGCCGCAGCCGGAAACCCAGGCTTACTACCGCCTGGAACTGGACGCTCTGGTCGCCGACAGCAGCAACGACTTGATCGCGCAACGGGCTCTGGTCGAGCGCCTGGGCAGCTTCGACTACCGCAAGTTGCCGATGCCGCAGTTGCAAAACCTGGCCAAGCGCGCGTTGACGCTGCAGGCGCCTGAGTTCGCGGCCAACGTGTATGAAGAGATCGCCGCGCGCGATCCGGCGCAACGTGCCGAAGCGCTCAAGTCAGCCGCGCAGTGGTACATGGCCGCCAGCCAACCGCAGCATGCCGCAGACATTTACCTGCAACTGCGACGCGACGCCCAGCAACCGCTTGAACGCCGTGATTATGCACAACTGGCATTCAACAGCTTGCTGTCGGCGGGCCACGACGAACAGGCCGCGCAGGTGCTGTCCGACGAATTGCCCCAGCTCACCAACGCCTCGGCCGATGTGGCGTGGCTGGAGCAGGGCGTCGACGTGGCCGTGGCGACCAAGCGTTTCGACCTGGCGCAGCGCGTGCTCAAGCAGTGGCGCGAGGTGCAGCCGGACAACCCGAAAATTGCCCTGAAAGAATTCCACGTGCGCCTGGCCATCAATGACCTGGCGGGCGCGTGGGAAACCGGTCAGCAATTGACGGTCGACTACCCGGATGACCCCGTGTTGCTCGAGCAAATGGCGCTCCTGGGTGAATGGCGCGGCGATAACGCAGCGGCCGTCGGTTATTGGATTCGCCTGCTTAAGCTCAAGGAAGACCCGAAAACCCGCGAACACGCCTGGCGCCTGGCCAGCCAGCTGTTTGATTTCGACCGTTCGATCCCGTTGCTCGCCGAGATCATGCAGCAGCGCGCGCTCACCGACATCGAGCTGGACGCCTTGGTCTACGGCCACGAATCGCGCGGCACGCCCGCCGAGGCCGAAGCCTGGTTGCGCACCTATCTGCGCAAATACCCGGGGCACCGCCTGGCCTGGACACGCTTGCTGCAGAACCTGGACAACACCGGGCAGTTCGCCGCCAGAAGCAAGGTGTACAACGACTACGCCAAACGCTTCACGCTGACCTCGGCCGAGCGCGTGGACTGGGTCGGCACCGAAATGAAGCTGTTTAACGAACAGGCCGCCTGGGACGTCGTGAAAGAGGACGACCCGTCGATCAAGGATGCCGAGTATTGGCACGCCCGCGCTAGCCTGGCCTGGGACCTGGAGCGTGACGAAGACCTGCGTGTTTCGCTGGAGCGACTGTTGGCCATCAACGGCAAGCTGGTCAGCGGCGATGAAAGCCAGTTGATTTCCCTGTACCGCAACCGCGACCCGGAACGGGCGTTGGCCTTGATGGTCGCCAGCTGGCGCCGCGCCCAAGACCCGCAGCGTTTGGTCGAGGCGCTGCAGCTCGCCCAGGAATTACAAAAATGGGACTTGGTGACCGACTTGCTGGACGACGCCAAGCAGTTCCCGGATGCCTACGAGCAAGCCCAGGTCCTGGCGGTACGTGGCGCACTGGCGATCGAGCAGGGCGACAGCGCCGAAGCCGAGCGTTTGTACCTGCTGGGCCTGTCGCGCTTCCCCGATGACAACCTGTTCCGCGAACGCATGATCTGGATGTATGTCGACCAGGGCAATACCGAGAAACTCAAGCCCCTGCTGGCCAAATGGCGCGCTTATGCGCGTGAAGACCGCCTGCTCTGGCTGCCGTTCGCCAGCGCCAGTCAGTTGTTGAGTCGCGATACCGAGGCGTTGGCCTGGTACCGCATGTACCTCAAGCTCACCCCGAACGACTGGCTGGTGCAGGCCGCCTACGCCGATGCGCTGGACACCGCCGGCTACCAGGACGCCGCGCAACGCCTGCGCCTGAAGCTGCTGCGCAATCCTGAGGCCGACGGCTTGCAGCCTTCGTCGCAGCGTTACGGGATCTGGTTGCGCTTGATGTCCAGCAGCTACTCGCCCCGCAAGGCGCAGCAGGAACTGTTGAAGTGGAAGGACGGTTCGCCGTCGATGAAACAGATGTGGTTCGAACGCTTGCTGGCGCGGCTGGATGCGACCAACCAGGAATCGCAGAAAGACCAATGGCTGGAATGGGCGCGCAGCCAAGGCCTCAAGGTCGACCGCTACGAGCAGATCCAGGAAGCCCTGCGCAGCCGTAACAAGGCCCAGGTTGAAACCTTGCTGGCCAGCAGCGACCTGAACCCGGCGCAACGTTCGCAGGCCCTCAGCCGTCTGGGGCGCGACAACGAAGCGCTGGAAACCAGCCTGAGCGCATTGGGTGACGACCAGCCGGAATCGGTGCGCGAGCAACTGCGCCGCCAGGCCGTGGAAATTCACGAAAGCACCCCGCAAGGCGCGCTGTTGTCGTACCAGAAACAGGATTTCGGTGGCCTCTCGTTTGATGCGCCGCGCCTGCAAATCGCGCATAACATCGGTGACAAGTGGTACGCCGACCTTGAGATGGAGCACGGTAAATACCAGGGCGATGACGTTATCTCATCGCGGATCGGTGACGAGAGCAACGCCGCCCTGACCCTGGTTCGTTCGGTGGAAAACGGCAGTTGGAAGCTGTTCGCCGACACCAGCCAGCGCAAGGACGACGACCGCAACGGCCTGGGCCTGTCGCGCATGTGGCAGTTGGGCAACAGCCATCAGCTGGAAACCGGCCTGGACTGGCATCGCAAGAGCGACGACAGCGGCTTGATGCGCGCGTTCGGTCAGCAGGACCGGGCCTGGGTTGGCGGGCGTCACGGCCTGACCGCACGGGACCAGTTGAGCTGGGAAGTGGCGCAGCGTTCGTTCTCGACCCGTGCCGGCGATTCGCTGGGCACCGGGCATGCGTTGAAGATGGAGCTTAACCACACGCTGGAATTCGCCGGGCCTAACTGGACGGTGCGTAGCGGTGTGGATTACCAGAAGAACAGCGTGAAGGACCGGGACCTGGATTATCTGTCGAGCCGCAATGGCGGGGCCATCAAGGTCACGCCTCAGTCGATAGACCCTGATACCGGTCTGCCGGATCCGCTCGATGTAGAAACTGTTACCGGCGCCGAGCTGCTGCAAAGCCGCTACGGCCAACTCTACGTCGGCACCACCTGGCGTCGCGGCATCCCTGGGGCGCTGGTGCGCACCAAGCCGCAATACACCTGGCTGGTGGATGTGACAGCCGGCTGGCAGTGGACAGACCAGACGTTCAACTACGGCATGAACACCGGCATCGGCTTCGAAGTGCTGGGTGACGACGAACTGGCCCTGACCGTCGGTTACCAATCTGCGCCACAAGGCGGGGATGGCAAATCCGGCGGAACACTGGGTATGAGCTACGGCGTGCGTTTCGGGCGCTGATTACAGAATCTCTACGGGAGAAAACCTATGCAAGTAATTCGTAACCTGAGCCTGGCGCTGACAGTACTGTTCGTTGCCGGCTGCTCCAGCTTCACCAGTGAAACCAGCCCGAACCTGCCGCGCACTGCGCAGTGGGGCATCGTGCCGATGGTCAACTATTCCCAGACCCCGCAAGCCGGTGAGCGCAGCGAGCAGATCCTGCTCAGTGTGCTCAGCAGCCACGGCCTGCAGCCACGGGTTTACCCGGTCAGCACCCAGGGCGAACAAGCCTTGATGGATGACAATGAGCGCCTGGCCGGTGCCCTCGATTGGGCCCGTGAGCAGAAGCTCGATTACGTGGTCGCGGGCAGCGTGGAAGAGTGGCAGTACAAGAACGGCCTGGACGGCGAGCCAGCGGTGGGCATCAGCCTGCGCGTGCTGGAAGCCAGCAGCGGTCGCGTGCTGTGGAGCAAAAGCGGCGCTCGCGCCGGCTGGTCCCGTGAAAGCCTGGCGGGTAACGCTCAAAAGGTAATCGACAACCTTGTTGGCGCCCTTCGGTTCGAGTGATCGCAATGAATTCTCCCCACATGGATTACAGCCTGGCGCCTCGCGCCAGCGGGCCGGTGTCTTGGCTGGAAACGTTACTGGTGACGGGCCTGGCGGTCGGCCTCGGCTTCTGGCTGACGCCTGAAGACCCGATGCAGATGCACGCGGGTTTCCCGTGGCCGATCCTGGCGCCGCTGCTGTTGGGTGTGCGTTACGGTTTTGTCCGCGGCCTGCTCAGTGCGGTAGTACTGGTGGCGGTGTTGTTTGCCCTGCGCAGCAGCGGGCATGAGGGTTACAGCCAGATCGAACCGTCGTTTATCGTCGGTGTGCTGGTGTGCGGAATGCTGGTCGGTGAGGTGCGTGACCTGTGGGTGCGTCGCCTGGAACGCCTGCAGATGGCCAACGAATACCGTCAGTATCGTCTCGATGAGTTCACCCGCGCCCATCAAATCCTGCGGGTCTCCCATGACCTGCTCGAACAGCGCGTGGCCGGCAGTGACCAAAGCCTGCGCAGCTCCTTGCTGGGCCTGCGTGAAAAACTGCGCGGCATGCCGGTCGAAGGCGATGCGCTGAGCGCGCTGGCCGAACCGATCGTGGCGATGCTTGGCCAGTACGGCGCGCTACGCGTGGCCGGGCTGTACCGCGTCGACGAAAGCGAAAAAAATGTAGTGCCGCACGCCTTGGCCATGATTGGCGTGATGGGCCCGCTGGACCCTGAAGATGACCTGATCAAGCTGTGCCTTGAGCGCGGCGAACTGGTCAGCGTGCGTCAGGAACTGATCGATTCGGGCAACTCGGCGCAGTTTTCCTCGCTGCAGGCGTGCATGCCGCTGATCGACGCCGAAGGCCGCCTGTTGGCGATCCTGGCGGTGCGGCAGATGCCATTCTTCGCGTTCCAGGACCGCACCTTGAGCCTGCTGTCGCTGCTCGCCGGCCACATCGCCGACCTGCTGCGCCGCGACCCGCACGTGCTGCAACTGGCCGACGCCGACGCGCAGCAGTTCACCCTGCAACTCAAGCGCTCGCTGGTGGATGTCGAGCAGCACACCTTGCCGGCCGGGCTGTTCGCGTTCGAAATGACGCGCACCAACGACGAGCTGACGCGCCTGATGGAGCGCAGCCAGCGCGGCCTGGACCTGCACCTGCCGGCGCGCAACAACCGCGACCACCAGGTGCTTCTGGTGCTGTTGCCGTTGACCGGCCCGCAAGGCACCGAAGGTTACCTGGCACGCATCAGCCTGTTGTTGCATGAGCATTTCGGCATCGACAGCGACTTCGACAGCCTGGGCGTTCGGGTCATGCCTTTCAACCTGGAGCCTGGCTGTGATCGCAACGGGCTGCGTAACTTCCTTTACAACGAGTGTGGCTTGAATGATCAGCAAGTGGCTGTTTAGCGGAGCCTTGTTGTTAGAGGCGGGCAGTTGGGCCAGTTTGTGGCTCGATGCGCCCCAATTGCACCAATTGCTGGTCTTCTCCTTCAGCCACGGGCTCGCCTGCCTGATGCTGTGCGCGGCGGTGTGGCTGTTGCTGCCTGAGCGCTACCGCAAGCCGTTGCCCTGGAGCCCGCTGTTCATCTTTAGCCTGGCGTTTTTCGTGCCGGTCATTGGCACCCTGGGCGTGGTGATGGCGATTTTCCCGGCGCTGTACTTGCCGCGCAAACGCGATAAACAGGCCTGGCAGGCCGTGGGCATTCCGGGCTTGCCGTACCGCGCGCAGTTGCAACTGCACAAGCCGATCTTCGCCGACGGCGGCCTGCAGGATGTGCTGCGCCACGCGCCGGACCCGGATCAGCGCCTGGCCGCCTTGCTGGCCACGCGGCGCATGCCGGGCAAGGAAGCGGTGCCGATCCTCAAGCTGGCGCTCGCCGATCCCAGCGACGACGTACGCCTGCTCGCCTATTCAATGCTCGATAAGCAGGAAAGCGACATCAACCTGCATATCCAGATGGCCCTTGAGCAACTGGTGAATGTCAGTACGCGCACCGCCGGCCCTGTCCACAGCATGCTCGCGCGCTGGTACTGGGAGCTGGCCTACCTGGGCTTGGCCCAAGGCAGCGTGCTGGACCACGTACTCGATCAAGCCAGCGAACACGCCGAGAAGGGCCTGGCGGCGGGCGAGGGCGGCGAACTGTTCTTGCTGGCCGGCCGCATCGCACTGGAGCGCGGCGAGAACGAGCGCGCCGAAGTGCTGCTGCGCCTGGCCGAAGAAAACGGCATGGGCTCGGCCCAGGTCTTGCCGTTTCGCGCGGAACTGGCGTTCGAAGCCGGTCGTTATCAAGAAATCCCCGGGTTGCTCGCCAGCCTTCCCGAGAAAACCCGCCAGCGGCCACCGTTCGCTGAGTTGGTGAGGAGCTGGGAATGATTCAAAAGCAAGAGGCACCCATTGCAGACATCTGCCTGCTGCTGGAAGGCACCTGGCCTTACGTGCGCGGCGGCGTGTCGAGCTGGATCCACCAGATGATCCTCGGTTTGCCGCAGCTGACCTTTTCGGTGATGTTCATCGGCGGCCAGCGCTCGGCGTATGCAAAACGCCGTTACGATGTGCCGGCCAACGTGCTGCACATCGAAGAGATGTTCCTTGAGGATGCGACCCATCCCACGAACCTGCACGGTACGCCGCGCGAAGCCAACCCACAGCAGTTGGCCGACCTGTATCGCTTCCTGCATCACCCTGACCCGCCTGAGCGTGCGCTGGGTGAGAAGCTGCTCAACTGCATCGCCAATGGCGACATGACCCTCGACGATGTACTGCGCAGCCGCGCCAGTTGGGAGACGCTCAGCGAAGGCTATCGCCAGCATTGCGCCGACCCGTCCTTCGTCAACTATTTCTGGACCCTGCGCTCGCTGCAGTCGCCCTTGCTGATGCTGGCCGAGGCCTCGCGCAAGATGCCGCGGGCGCGGGTGCTGCATTCGATTTCCACCGGTTACGCCGGGCTCCTGGGCTGCATTCTCAAGCAACGCTGGAACTGCGCCTACCTGCTCAGCGAACACGGTATCTACACCAAGGAACGCAAGATCGACCTGGCCCAGGCCTCGTGGATCGCCGAAAGCTCCGGCCAGGCGCTGAACCGCAGCCTCGACGGCGGCTCGGGTTACATCCGTACCTTGTGGGTGCGCTACTTCGAGCGCATCGGCCAGTTGGCGTATAACAGCGCCGATAACATCATCGCCTTGTATGACGGCAACCGTCAGCGCCAGATCAAGGACGGCGCCGACCCTGCGCGCACGCAGCTGATTGCCAACGGCATCGACCTGTCGCAGTGGAACCGTGTTCTGGAGTCCCGCGCGCCCGGCATTGCCCCGCGCGTGGGCCTGATCGGGCGTGTGGTGCCGATCAAGGACGTGAAAACCTTCCTGCGGGCCATGCGCGGCGTGATCAGCGCCATGCCTGAAGTCGAAGGCTGGATTATCGGTCCGGAAGAAGAAGACCCGGAGTACGTCAGCGAATGCCGCAGCCTGATGGCCAGTCTGGGCCTGGAAGGCAAGGTGCACTTCCTCGGCTTCCAGCGCATCCAGGACATCCTGCCGCAACTCGGCCTGATGGTGCTGACCTCGATCAGCGAGGCGCAACCGCTGGTGATCCTCGAAGCCTGGGCCGCCGGCACGCCGGTGGTCAGCAGTGACGTCGGCTCGTGCCGCGAGCTGATCGAGGGCGGCAGCGCCGAAGACCGTGACCTCGGCATCGCCGGCAAAGTCGTCGCGATTGCCGACCCACAGGCCACCTCCACCGCCATCCTCGAACTGCTGCGCAGCCCGCCACGCTGGCAGGCCGCACAGGCTGCCGGCCTGGCGCGGGTCAACCGTTATTACACCGAAGCCTTGATGCTGCAGCGCTACCGCGACCTGTACCAGGCAGCCATGGAGAACAGCTAAATGGCCGGTATTGGCTTTGAACTGCGCAAGATCCTGTCGCGCGACTCGTACACCGCCACCCTGCATGCGTACGTCTATGCCGGGTTGATCAGCTCCGGGCCGTGGGTGCTGTCGATCATCAGCGTGATGCTGGTGGGTATCATCAGCCTCGGCTTGATGCTGCCCAATTCACTGGTCGGGCAGTTCCTGGTGACGGTGACGTACCTGATGGCCAGCTCGTTGATCCTGACGGGCGGCCTGCAACTGTTCTTCACCCGCTTCGTGTCCGACCAGCTGTTCCAGCGCAACTACGAGCAGATCCTGCCCAACCTGTTGGGCATATTGCTGCTGGTCACCATTGGCGCCGGCGTGCTGGGGATCATCCTGCTCGCGGTGCTGTTCGATCAGCCACTGATCTACCGCGTGCTGGTGCTCTCCAACTTCGTGGTGCTGTGCAACCTGTGGCTGGTGATCATCTTCCTGTCGGGGATGAAAAAATATAACCGCATCCTCCTGGTGATGCTGGTGGGCTACTCGCTGATGGTCGCCAGCGCCTACCTCTTGAGCTTCCTGCACATGCCCGGCCTGCTGCTGGCGCTGCTGATCGGGCACAGCACGCTGCTGTTCCTGTACCTCTACGACATCCTGCGCGAATACCGCGCCGAGAAGCTCATCGCGTTTGACTTCCTCGACCGTCGCAACGTGTTCCTGAGCCTGCTGGTCACCGGGTTCTTCTACAACTTCGGCATCTGGGTCGACAAAATCCTGTTCTGGTTCAACCCGGCCACCTCCAACAGCGTCATCGGCCCGCTGCGCGCGTCGATTCTGTACGACATGCCGATCTTCATCGCCTACCTCGCGATCATCCCCGGCATGGCCGTGTTCCTGGTGCGCATCGAAACCGACTTCGCCGAATGGTACGACCGCCTCTTCCGCGCCATCCGCGATGGCGAAACCCTGCAGCACATCGGCTCGCTGAAAACCGAAATGACCCTGTCCATCCGACAGGGCCTGCTCGAAATTTGCAAAGTCCAGGGCCTCACCGTGGTGCTGCTGTTCCTCTTCGCACCCCGCCTGCTGGACTGGCTGGGCATCTCCAGCTACTACCTGCCGCTGTTCTACATCGACTTGATCGGCGTGAGCATCCAGGTCGTGTTCATGGCCCTGCTCAACGTGTTTTTCTACCTCGACAAGCGCCGTGTGGTGTTGGAACTGTGCGTGTTGTTTGCCGTGCTCAACGCCGGGCTGACGTTGCTCAGCATGCACCTGGGGCCTAGCTTCTTTGGGTATGGGTTTACGTTGTCGTTGTTGGTGTGCGTATTGCTGGGGCTGGCGCGCTTGTCGACGGCGCTGGAGGATTTGGAGTACGAGACGTTTATGTTGTCGCGTTGATTGGGGTTTTTGACGTGTAAAAAAAGGCACTTGTCGGTTGGCGGCAAGTGCCTTTTTTTGTGGCTGCTGGACGGGGTTAGACGGCGATTTTCGATGAGTCCAGACCTACTGACTTGTAATCGGTAGGTGGGCTACATGGAAGCTTCTGCGTATCAACGATCACCAATCCTCACGACGCTCCGAATGTCGATGAAGAATACGGAAGACCATCACGCGGTCACCTTGCAAGCTGTACGTCGCGCGATAGGGGTATGTGGTGATGACCAGCTCCCGGCAGTCGGGGCTTGCAGACACTTTCCCTGCATTAGGAAAACGTTCCAACATCTCCAGGCAGCCAAGAATGTGGAAGACAGCTGCTTCCCCTAATTCGGGTCCTGCCAGTCCATCGTAATGCTCGTAAATTCCATCCAGGTCACTTTCCGCCTTGCTGCTTAACGCGATCTTCGGCACGTTTTACCCACTTAGCCTTTACGGCATCCAGATCAGTCACATTGCCGGCTTCAGCATCCCTGATGCCTTCCTGCACGGCCTTGAAATGCCAGGACTCATCAGCCACATAGCGGCTCAAAGCCCGCTGCAGGTGGTATTGACGATCCCGGTCGGTCGCGTGTGCCAACTGATCCAACTCGCTGGCAAGCTCAGGCTTTACTCGGAAAGACAGAACGGGAGAGGCTGCCATAACGTATGCTCCATACTTTCTGTATACGCTGTGTACACGGTATGCAGACGTTAGGCTTCGGCCGCTGGCCGGTCAATAGCGGTTTGTCGGTTTGGGGAAGGGGAAGGATTTACAGGCGAGCGGCTGGTTGTATTAATCCAGAAACAACAAAGCCCTCACTTTCTGCGAGGGCTTCGTTTTGTATGGTGCGGCACCAGGAGTCGAACGATCTAATAAGCTATGAATTAGCTGATTAATACTCAAAGACCTGTGCGATTCTACCAGGTCCTCGTACGCCTGAGGATCTTGCTCAATGTGACTGACGGCGAAGGGCCAGAGTTCACCCCCACAGTGACCGGTCATGTCTATGAGAGTTGGGCCATTGATGTGTCAACTGTAAACCACATTAGAGTTAGAGTAGGTCCATGGTGGCCATGGAATCAGCCATGCGGTAGCCCATCGCTTTGTAACCCGCCTGGCGCTTATCCCACATTCTCATCAGCGCGACATTACCCGCGTCAACGAAGTCGATCACTCGCACGTCGGCCTTATCGGCATGTGATCGATGCAACCTACCTGCATATTGCTGAAGGATTCCCTTCCATGAGATGGGCATTGCCAGCACCAGCGTGTCCAACGGCGGATGATCGAAGCCTTCACCTACTAGTTTTCCTGTTGCCAACAGCACTCGTGGAGCATCAGGGGGAAGCGACTCAAGCGCATGCATACGGGAAATCTGCTGTTTCTTAGGCACTCGCCCATGAAGCGTGAAAAGGTTATGCACGCGCTGCTTCAATTCTAATTCAAGGGCATCCACATGTTCCGTCCGCTCCGTTAACACTAGAATTTTTCTACCCTCGTTGTACGCCAGCTCAATCTCCGAGACGATTTTGGCTGTCCGCTCAGAGTCGTCGGCTAGACGCCGAAAAACGTCCTGAATCCCAAAGCCATCGGGGACCACTATAGGTTTGGGCAGCAATCGAGGCACGACAGAGAGGTCATGGGGCGCACTCGCTGGTCGAGCAGCAGTATGTCGGATCGGTCCGCACTGCATGAAAATAATGGGCTGCTGCCCATCTCGGCGCACTGGGGTTGCTGTGAGTCCCAGTACGTACCGCGCGGTAGCACTCCTCAGTAGTGCCCCGAATGACACTGCTGATAGGTGATGACACTCATCAACGATGATCTGGCCGTAATTTTTTACCTGATCGCTGATCTCGCCTTTTCGCGATAACGACTGCATGACGGCAATGTCGATGATGCCTGTAAGCTTCGCTTTTCCGCCTCCAAAAGTACCAACGACACCGTTCCCGACTCCCAAGAACGCCTGCAAGCGCTCTTGCCACTGCCTTAATAGTTCCGTCCGATGCACAAGCACCAACGTGTTAATGCCACGTGCGGCAATCAATGCAGCAGCACTCACCGTTTTACCGAAAGCTGTCGGTGCGCAGAGGATACCGGTGTCATGACTTAGCATTGCGCTGACAGCAGCCTCTTGGTCAGAACGCAGGGTCCCGAGAAAGCTCACGTCGATGGGGTCGCCCGCGAAGCGTTCGTCTTTAAGAATAGAGGCAACCCCGTTTTCCTCTAAAAGCTCCAGCGAAGCATCCAAACAGCCACGTGGTAACGCGATATGTTTGGGGAAGTTCTGGGCACAGCCGATAATCCTTGGCTTGTTCCACACTGACATGCGCATGGCCTGAGCTTTGTAGAACTCAGGATTTTGAAAGGCAGCGAGCCGGACAAGCTGGTTTGCCAATGGCTGTGGCAATTCCGACTTTTCAAAGTAAATTAAGTTAGCCAGCGTGATGTTGACAGCAGCAGGCAACGGGCATGTCAATTTACGTGATCTCGATTCACGATCTTTCCAAGGTTCTGCATCACCTTCGTCATCGACATAGGCGACCCCTAGAGGGTCCCGATTACCCATCGCCTGGATAATAACGGGCTGGATATCTTCTGGACTCATGCGCTGAATCGATGCCAGGAAGGCCCATTGATCAGGATGAGGCTCAAGCGAGTCGTCTACAAAAACGCTATTGTTTTGGGCCCTGGCCCGCTTTTGCAAAGGGAGCGCGATGAGATTTCCAAAGCCGCCTTTGGGCATATAGTCCTGGTTTGGAAACAGTCGATCATAGGAGCTGAGCGCCAACTGGCGGGTGCGCTCACAGGCATGACTGATGATTGCAGCACCGAGGCGGCGCGCATCGCAGGCAGGAACATTACGCTCAAAGAAAATCCAGCCATGAGCCCCTTGGCCTGAGCGCGATATTTCCAGCGCCACCGGGACGTTCAGTTCATGGCATGACTGCACAAAAGCTTTGGAATCATCACGCCATTCGGCCTCATCGAAGTCGACTGCCAAAAAATAACAAGTGTCATCAGAGAGTAGGGGGTAGATACCAACGGCCACTTCGCCCGCCAGATGGCGATAGACCACCTCATCGGTCAGCGGAAGCAGCTGGCGGTTACCGCAGTCGCCACATTTAATTCGGGGCTTCTCACAAACGCCAGGCCTCCATTCGTTTGCGCAAGCGGGTGCGTATCCTGATTTGCCTGCCTTGCTTTCCCAGCGGATGGGATAAACGTCCGTCCTACCACGAAACAAGCTTCGGAATAGGGCAAGCTTTCCATCAGTATCAAGTTGCTGTGATTGTTCTGCTTGGACAATCGCTATCTTGACTGGCTCAGCAGGCGGGCGCCATTCGATGCCATGAGCATCCAGCAAGGCAACCAATCTTGCATTCTCAGCCCTTAGCTTCGCCACCAGACTAGTGTCTATCACCGCCTTCAGCCTCTACGTCTCAGGTGAAGCCTGTAGCCTCGAGCTACAACCCTCAGTCCATCAGTAAAACATAGAGATTATCAAACAACAGAGGTTAGGTTCAGGGGCTCAGGAGGTCCGCCCTAATTCCAATCAAATTGTTGGCTGGATCAATCTGCCAGTTAGGGATACAGAGCGCGCAGTTGCTGGCATTCGGCTAACGTTGAAAATTCCAGGATTTTCCTAGGCGCAGAGTGATCAGGCTTGGGAAAAACTGGGTTAGGTCACGATTTTCGGTACTTAATTGAAAATGAAAAACGGGACGGATTTATTTTTTAATCAAAAAAAGTGTATTCCCTTACTAGTGCTAGGGTTGATGCAGTATTTCTAACCCGGTAACGCTGCTGTATCAGGCCAACACTCCCTCAAGGAAACCTGTAATGGACCTACACAACGAGTTCGAGAGCAGCAAATTTTTCCATCGTGCCCGCATAGATCGACGTGCCGCCGATGCCTTGGTGGGGTTGGCCGCAGGGATTATTGCGGACGGTGTAGTGAATATCGCGGAGGCGGTTTTTCTAAAGCAATGGCTAGAGAGCAATCTCACGCATCTGAACGATCCGGTGATCAATCTGCTGTATTCGCGGTTGGCGCGCATGCTTCAGGACGATGCTCTGGATAAGGACGAGTCCCTGGAACTGCTTGATATTCTGCGTGGTTTTTCTGGAATGAGTATTGAAAAACCGAAAGATGGTGGTGCTGTTGCGGTCGCTCCTACGGACCTCCCCTTCAATCTTCCAGTTCCTGATCTGGTGTGGGATGGCCGGATGTTTGTGTTTACGGGGGTCATGGCCTTTGGGCCTCGCAAGGATTGTCAGGCGTTGGTCGAGGAACGTGGTGGCTTGATTGGTGGTGGCGTGAGTAAAAAGGTGCATTACTTAGTGGTTGGCAGCGTGGGTAATGAGCAGTGGCGACACAGTACCTATGGAACGAAAATCATGAAGGCGGTGGAGCTACGTGAGGCGGGGGCTTCGATTGCCATTGTGGGTGAGGATCATTGGCAAAGGATGCTGTTTGGTTAAGGCTGTTTCGTTCGTTTCTAAGAGAAGTGTCCCTTTGTCTTGGAAGGCAGGCCGTCGTTGGGTTTGGTGGTCTAGGGGCGCAAAGAGGGTCAGGCCCATGGTGGCTAGGTACCGAAGCTGACAAGTCTCTCTGTGGGTGCGAAAGCGGTGTGTCATGCGACAAACATGCTGACAGTACCGCGGCCTTCGCAGCCTCGCCGGGGCTCGACAGCTCCCGCATTTGATTGATTTACACCGATAGGATTCGATCAACTATGCATGCCGCTACGAGAGCACGCTTCCTCGTCCCAGGCAGTGCAACACCGAATGTTGTGTAGATACCCATGCTCATGGGGGGCCTACCACTGATGAACAGACCCGCCCTAGCATAGCTGCATTCACAGTTGACTTCTTCGCAAGCTGCGCGCAATAGTTGTCCACGTTTTATGGAATGTGGACGGCTAGAGATTCTATGGGTATGAAGAGTCAAGATATTTTATTGATGTTTAAGATGGCTAGCCTTCATGCGCAGGAGGAAATGTCGCCGTCGAGCACTCAGACAATAGCTTGGGGAGGCCTGTCTCAGATCGATCTGCTTCCGAAAAACTTTATTCATAAGGATGGGATAACCCCGAATCCCCGGCCTCCTGAGCTGTGGCGCGACATCTCCGCCACTATCAGGGGCATTGTTGATGCGGAATCATTCGAATGGGAGGGGTGGGAAATCGATGATGTGGTCGCTCCTGATGGGGCGCTAGAGAATTGGGCAGACCGGTACACCCTGAGAGCGTTATCGGCCTCGTTAGGTATCAGCAAAAGCGAGATCTCAAACTCAATGGTCCGATGCCGAGAGTCAGGGTTGCTGACGAATGACTATGAGACTGCCCTGCCCAAGGTAAATCGCTTGGCACTGTTAAAAATCACCGAGCATGCGCTCAAATATTTCTTCCCCGTCAAGCCTGGAGCGCTGGTAAGAGGGATCCCAACTGGTTTTGCATCACCGGTGCTTTCCAAGCACCTGAAAAGCGGTGGTAGCACCATTCACGTGTGGCCGGATCCTCAGGGTTCTGAGCGAGGACAATCTGTAGAGCCGCTCTACAAAACAGTTGCTGAAGCGGTAAAGCTCGATCGTACTCTCTACCACTTTTTAGCGCTCGCTGACTCCATCAGGCTGGGTGGGCCACGCGAAACCAGTGTTGCAATTAAACTTCTGAAGGAAGGAATGGGCCTATGAGCGTTGCATCCGATCACAACTATGGGATGTTGAGCGCCGTAGCGGAAGGCTTGGGCGAAGAGCTTCTAAAGGAAGTCGCTTTCGTGGGTGGCTCGACGACATGGCTTCTTTGCACGGACGACATTGTTCTGGACGACATTCGCAGCACAGATGATGTTGATCTTGTTATCGAGCTTGGCGGTATTGCAGACTGGCAGAAACTTACAGAGCGTTTGGCTGCTCAGGGCTTCAAGATTACAGCCGAGCACAGTGATGTAACTTGTAGGTTCAAATTCAACGATGTCATTGTGGACGTAATGCCGTCGGTCAAGGAGGTGCTCGGTTATGAGAACCGCTGGTTCGTGGATGGTCTAGCGAACGCAGACATCATCACACTCCCCAGCGGGATCGCGATAAAAATTTTCAAGCCGACGTATTTTGTCGCTACAAAGCTTGAGGCATTCAAAGGTCGCGGGGAGGGCGATGCTTTCCATAAAGATGTCGAGGATATCGTTCTTATCGTAGACGGTAGGGCGAGCCTCCTAGATGAGGTTGAGCAGGCTGATCAAGAACTACGGACGTATATCGCGGATGGCATCGCCGGAATCCTTACCCTTACCTCGTTCGAATACGTCATAGAAAGTTCTCACTCGGTGAGCGCGAACCCTGGTCGAGGTAAGCTGATTTATGAGCGTCTGAAACAATTGAGCAGCGTCAAATGATCTACTCAGCCAACTCTGTGAAGGGGCAGGCCAGAGAAGAGAATAGCGATTGTGTAGGCGCTTTATTTGATGGGGTTCGCGGTATCTTCATTATAGTCGATGGCACGTCCAAGCCAGGCAGCGCGCGATTGGCACAAGCATTGATTGACCAGATATTCATTGGCTATCAAGCGAGAGTCGGCAATGGTTGTTCTGATTCGTGCTGTGAACAGGTCGAATCGTTGCTCAGGGACGTCCTGCACGATACGCACACCTCAGTCTTCGCAAGGGACCTCACGGGATCTGCTAGTTACCTAGTCGCAGTTGTTACCTGCGGATTTATGACAATTGCTTATGAGGGCGACTGCTGCGCTGGAGTTGTAATGTCCGACGGGCCCATCGGTTGGCTCACAGCGCCTCACTGCCTTGCTAACTGGAGGCGAGATCGCGAACACAGACAACTGGCAATGGACCTAGGTCGACACCAAATAAGCAGGAGTTTCAAAGTAAGACGAAAACCGGACCCAGAGATATTTACCAAGGAAATCTTCGGAGGGGAAACGTTAGTCTTTGCAACCGACGGCTTCTGGGCTGATTTGAGCGATGCGAACCAAGCCCAGCTACTTGATGCCGAGCCAGTCGCAGCACCTTGCGCTGATGATGACGTAAGCTGGATAGTTGTGCGGATCCCTAGCTGACCGAATAACTCTCCAGAAGCAGTAGTACCCAGCCGTCAGCAAATAGCTGATTCCGATAGGTGCACGGACATGAATATTTCTCCTTGTTTGCTTCCGCCTCGCAAGACAGGGAGTGGCGTACAACGGCGAAATTTAATTAGACGAAAGGGAATTCCTATGCAGTACACGCTGGTGAGGATTGATTTTTATAGCGGTGAAAAATGTGACGTGTGTCCTAGGCCGCTGACCTCTGGCAAGGCTCGGGTTTTGGTTGATGAGGCTGGTAACGAACTATTCGTCGGGCCTGTTTGTGCCCAGAAAAAAGCTATCAACAGCAAAGATAAAGTTCCTGACTTGACCATGGCGGCTTTGGATCCTGAAGCGGTGAGCGCTGGTGGAGGCTCGACGGGTAAAACCGGCTCGTCAAATGGGCCGCCCGCTAGCCACATTGATATTGACGACAGGCTTAAAGCCGAAAGCTATCTGCTGCTTCGTACTGAAAAGCTGGTCAATTATTCGGGCATGTCTTACGGGAAGCTGGCTGGTTTGTACCGTAGCTACCTTACCAATGGCCTGTCAGATGATGGCGTGAAGTATCTTTCAAATTTGATGGCTAAGGTTAAGAGCGACAGACCTGAATACAGCTACAAAAACCTGCAGGCAATTTACGCCTGCGATTTCTGGATTCTAGCCGATCTACCCACTCGCCAGCGCACGCAATGATGAAAACAACCAGCCAGCCAAGGTATGGCCTGAACCGTGGGATGCCGACGATCAACGTTAAATAGACCGCCATGCCCACATAGATATGCAACGCGTCTTTTGACAGCCCGGTTGCCGACACGATGGCGAGCTTGATGCTCTGTGCGATTGAGATATCCATGTCAGTTCTACCTTGCGGGAAAGCAGGGCAGATTTATTTATGTTCCTGCACCCTAACTCCCCTCAATCAACGCCCGCTCTTCCAGCCAAATCTCTTGAACAAACTGATCCGTAATCGCATAAATCCCATGCCCGCGTCGCATGATGATGTTCTCTGCGACTAGCGCAATCACCACCGGTTGAATCTCCTCAACCCGCACTTCTCTCCCTACTGATTTTGAATACTCCGCCGCCGCGTCGGTGGAGAAAATTCCGCGAGCATCGCCTTCAGTAGAAGCAATTTTGTTGAAAATCGCCTGTGCCAGGCTGCCCATCTGCTCGACCTTTTCAAGTTCAATGCTCGCCGCCGCAGAGCGTAAGGTGCTGGCGATGACGGGGAGGAATAGGTCGGGATCGCCTTCCTGCTGAAGGAGTTGTCGCAACGCTTTCAACATTTCCTCGGGTCTGTTCCCCAGTGTGGTAAAGGCTTCAATGGCCGCTTCGAGGGAGGGGAGTTTTTCCTTTTTCACGGTCATGGCAAGCCGGTTGAGCAGGAACTTGACGTAGTCACCGTTCAGCAACGGATAGGCCGCCGATGTGGCGCCAGAGAATGCCTGGTTGCGTTTAGCGGTCAGTTCGCTGACTTGCGCTCTGTGAGAGCCGGTTCCAATAAACAAAAAGTGGCCCGGTGTTGCTGGGCGCGGGTTGATCGCATCACGGGCGGCTTTCAGGGCCAGGAGCAATTGGTTGCCATCGTCGGAGGAAATGGCATGTTGCACTTCGTCGATGATCAGTACGAGGTTGGTCTTGGCTTGGTCCACGACTTCGGTCAGCGCTTGCGCCAAGGTCGGGCCGTCGCTGGTGCCAATACTGTCGAGTTTGAAGCCGAACTTGAATCCCGCTGCGCCGATGTCGACATTGCTGACGCGCTTGAGTACTTCCAGCACCGAGGAGCCCGGTGTCTGGAGGTCTTTCAACGTTTTGTGTATGGCGTTGTGCACGAGCGTCGCCGGGTTGGCCAGTGTGTCACTCCATAAGTCGACGTAGATCACCAGCGCACCTGCTGCTTCCAGGGCTGGGATAAGGTCGTTTCTCAGAAATGTTGTTTTACCTGTACGGCGCAGGCCAGATAAAAAAAGGCCCGAACGCAGACCCTCATCGAGCACGCCCGGATTGAGGAGCTGGTTCGCCATTGTTTCAGCCAATTCAGGGCGCTGAAATATGCTGCTCATGCAATTACCCCTTTTTATGGATACGCCATAATTATTGCCAGTTCATAATTTAGCATAAAGCTTAAAAATTGAATCTCTGGCGCAGAATCGGCAACTGCTCAGGTTTTGCAGGTGCGGACAGGCTGAGGGAACCAAGCCAGGAGGGCAGTTGGGACATGAATATCCCAGAAACAACAAAGCCCTCACATTTCTGCGAGGGCTTTGTTTTGTATGGTGCCGGCACCAGGAGTCGAACCCGGGACCTACTGATTACAAGTCAGTTGCTCTACCAACTGAGCTATACCGGCGTGTTAGGGCGACGATTATAGCGATTGGCAAGCTTCTGTAAACCCCTGAATTCTGACTATTTTTGCAGAAGCCGAGGTTTTTTCGCATTGGTCCGTTTTTCCTCGCCACGCGGTAGGATTTACACTCTGCCAGGCCGCCGTCTACACGGCGTGTTCAAGGCAATCTGCGCTGCCACTCCAGCAAAAGGAATTACCTTCCTGGTGGACCCGGACACGCTGCATTACATGAGCGTGGCGACCGACCGGGTAGCGATTGCCAAGGCGACTATGAGTGCCCGGTTTACAGGCTCGAAGCGCCATCCTGATGGCATTAGGTTGAGTCATTAATTTGACTGTTTTCCGCCTGTCTAAAAAGGCAGCGGTAACTCCATCAAATTAATGACACTTTGTTTTCGCTGTCACAAAATGCGGGCACAGAGACGCCAGAAAAAACCCAAAAGACCTGCGGCAAGCCTTTCCCTTGCCGACCCTTCACGTCTTTATGCTGCGTCGTGTTGGAGTCTGGATCATGAGCCTTACTGACGAACTGCTTGCGTTGTTCGGCAAGCGTGTCACTCGAGATGCCTGTGGGCTGGATGCGCGGCTGCATTTCTTCGGCAGTATTCCGGTAAATGATGGCGCTGTGATCCCCTCTCCAGGCGCGGACACCGATGAACAATCCCAGCCGGTCGGCGGTGGTGCAACGCGCGCTAAAGTCGTGGCGCTGGTATCGGTCAATGGCGGTGTGGGGCGCAGTTCCCTGGTTACAGCGTTGAGCAGCGGTATGCAGCGCCAAGGCGAGTCGGTGCTGGCCCTGGATCTGGACCCGCAGAACGCTTTGTGTCATCACCTCGGACTCGATTCGAGCGTGCCCGGCATTGGCTGCGCGAGCTTGCAGAATACGCAGTGGGCGCAGTGTCGGCAGGCGGGGTTCGCCGGGGCCCAGGTGATTCCGTTCGGTGATACCGATACCCAGCAGCAGGAGACCCTGCAAGGCTGGCTCAAGCGCGAGCCGGATTGGCTGGCGCAACAATTGGCAGGATTGCGCCTGGGTGAGCACCAAACGGTGATCATCGATACACCTGCCGGTAATAACGTCTACTTCCATCAGGCGTTGAACCTGGCCGACGGGGTGCTGGTTATTGCGCGGGCCGATGCCGCCTCACTGGCCACGCTGGATCAACTGGACAGCCTGCTGGCGCCCTACCTTGAGCGCGAGCGCGCACCTGCTGTGCAATTTGTGATCAACCATTTGGATGAGAACAATGCTATCCAACTGGACATGGTCGAAGCGTTCAAGCAGCGTCTGGGAACCGTCCCGCTGCAAGTGCATGGCGACACGGCCATCAGCGAAGCCCAGGCTTGCGCTGCAGACCCGCTGGACGTGCGGACGGTCAGCCTGGCGGTGGACGATATCCACGACTTGAGCCGGGTCGTCAAAGCTCTGGGAAAACGCTTCCAAGGCGCGGTTTAAACGCCTATCGCCAAATGCTTATGCACAATCGGTTGGATGGAGATGCCACGAAACAACCATTTTGTGGAGCTGTTCTCATCACGATGCAACTGTCTGTTTTACGTGCCTTTTATTTTGTGAACAAAAAATGACCAGCATGGCTTTTGGCTTGGAATGCACGTGGCTTCAGGTTCCGTAAAGATTCCATCAACAGAGTTATCCACAGGCTGCGGTGCGACAATTTTGCCCCTTAATCGCGCTCGGCAAGCACCATCAAGTTGCGCGGCGTCAGTGCGCGATCGCAGAAGCGGCCCACTTCAACCCTGTAGCCGCTTTCGCCCAGAAACAACGCCCGATCCAGCACCAGCCACACCTCCAGCGGGCGCCGAAACAGACCACGCACCAATTCCAGATTCCTGACCTCGGCCAGGCGCTGCCAGCCGTATGCCTCCAGCGTTGACCAATTCTGCTCGCCTGTGGATAAACCCTTGAGGTTCGCCAGTTCACGGCAGTAGTCGGCGAAGGGCATGCTAAGCCAACTGGCGGGCAGGGACGGCGTGGGCAGGTACTCGTCGAGGCCGCGCAGTTCGCGTTGCAGGTGGTCGAACCCCAGGCGCCTGGCCATGGAGATGTCCCGTTGCAGGCGCAACCGTTTGCCGGCGGTGACGGTTTCGCTCAGCGGCAGGCCGAGGTCATCAATCGACAACAGCAAGTGCGATGCGCGGCCAGCACTGGACAGCGGTTGGTAAGTGTCGGCGCCGATGCGGTTATAGCAGCAGGGCGCCAGCGCTAACTGTTTGCAGCCAACCGCGCTGGCCAGTTGCAGCAGGCGCACGTGCAGGTCGCCACAGGCATGCAGCGCTACGGGCGTGTGTTCGGCGGCCAGGGCCACGTCGGCCATCACGTCTTGCAGGCGATGGGTGGCAGGCAGGCCGTGGTGTTCGCTCAAGGCTTGGCCTGCGGCGATTAGCGCGGGGTCATGTTCCAGGCAGGTCAGCGCTTGGCCGGCTTGCAGCAGGCGGCGACCCAGGTGGCCCTTGCCGGCGCACCAGTCCAGCCAGTGCGTGGGCGTTTGCGCAAACTGCAGCGCGGCGCCGAAGGCTTCGATCTGCTGCCATTTGCGGCCGGGCACATCGACGTTCAGGCGAGGTCGCGCGGGTGCCAGCGGCTGCGTCGGCAATTTATCCACAGCGCTGAGTTGTCTGGCTTGCCCGGCGAGTTGTGAAAAAGGGGCGGGCGCCGGCAGGTCATGCGGTCGGTTGTGGCTGGTTTCGGCATCGGCCAACGAACGTTGGCGCAGCCAGGCGGCAAGGTCGGGATGCTCGGTTTCCCAGGGCAGATGCCGATGCGTAAAGGGTCGTGGTTTCCACAGCCCTTGGTGCTCGATCAGGAACGCATCCAGCGCCTTGAAGCGTGCCTCAACGTCCCTGGCATTCATCGACACGCAGCCAGCGTTCCAGCAGTTTGAAGCCGCGTACCAGGATGTAGGCCATCAACAGGTAGAACAGGCCGGCGGCGAAGAAAATCTCCACGGGCAAGTAGGTGCGCGCGATGATCGTGCGCGCCATGCCGGTCAGTTCCAGCAGGGTCACGGTACTGGCCAGGGCGCTGGCCTTGAGCATCAGGATCACTTCGTTGCTGTACGCCGGCAGGCCGATGCGCGAGGCGCGCGGCAGGATGATGTAGAACAGCGTCTTGGGCTTGGACATGCCCAGGGCTCGCGCCGCTTCGATCTCGCCGGGTGGAATGGCCTGGATCGCGCCGCGCAGGATTTCGGCGATATAGGCGGCAGTGTGCAGGGTCATGGTGGCGGTTGCGCACCAGAACGGATTGCGCAGGTACGGCCACAGCACGCTCTCGCGTACGGCATCGAATTGCGCGAGCCCGTAATACACCAGGAACAACTGCACCAGCAGCGGCGTGCCACGGAAGAAGAAAATGTAAGCGTAGGGCAAGGCGCTGACGTACCAGCGGCGCGACGAACGGGCGATGCCCAGGGGAATCGCCAGCAGCAAACCGGCGATCACTGCAATGGCCACCAGCTCCAGGGTCAACGTCGCGCCCTGGGCCAGTTTGGGCAGCCATTTGATGATCACGGCCCAGTTCAGGCCCAGGTCGAAATGCGCCAGCCAACTGTAGTCGCCGCTCATTGGGTGCTCCTTGCAAAGCCGCGGGCGGCGCGTTTTTCCAGAAAGTGCATGCCGGTCATCGCCAGTACCGTGAGGCCCAGGTACATGAACGCGGCGACCATGAAGAAGGTGAACGGCTGCTTGGTCACGGTCACGCCGATCTGCGCGTGGCGCATGATTTCTTCCAGGCCGATCACCGACACCAGCGCGGTGTCCTTCATCAGGATCATGAACAGGTTGCCCAGGCCCGGTAGGGCGATGCGCCACATTTGCGGCATGATCAAACGGGTAAAAATCCGCGCCTTCGACAGCCCCAGCGCCACACCGGCTTCGCGGTGGCCCTTGGGAATGGCGAGGATCGCACCACGAAACACTTCCGTGGCGTAGGCACCAAAGCACAGGCCCAGGGCGATCACCCCGGCGGCGAAGGCGCTGAGGGAAAGGTCGGGGTTGCCGAAGAACTCACCGAGGGCGCGCATCAGGTTGACGGTGCCGAAGTAAATCAGCAGCACCCACAGCAATTCGGGAATGCCGCGAACAATCGTCGAGTAAGCACCGCCAAGCCATTGCAAAGGCTTGTACGGCGACGTCTTGGCCAAGGCGCCGGCCAGGCCGAGCACCAGCCCCAGGCACAAGGCTGTGAGCGCGAGTTTGACGGTCATCAGCGCGCCAGCGGCAAGCGCGGGGCCGAATCCGTAGAGGTCGAAATTCATGGTGGTTTCATATCGCGGCAGGCAGTGCAAAAAGCCGACGCGCCCCAGTGAGCGCGCCGGGCATGCCGTTCAGATCATTCGATGCTGAACGGGAAGTACTTGTCGTTGATCTTCTTGTAGGTGCCGTCTGCCTTGATCTCTGCCAGGGCTTTGTTCAGGCGCTCGCGCAATGGGTCGCCCTTGCGTACGGCGATACCGATCTTGTCGCTTTCTACAACCGGGTCGCCCTTGAACTCGTAGGCCGAACCGTCTTTGCTCTTGAGCCATTCGTACTGCACGTACTTGTCGGCCAGGATGCCGTCGAGGCGACCGGAAGTCAGGTCGAGGTAGGCGTTTTCCTGGGTGTCGTACAGCTTGGCTTCGGTGTCTGGCAGCTTGTCTTCCAGGTAAGTGCCGGCCAACGTCGCGCGTTGTGCACCGATGACTTTGCCCTTCAGGTAATCCGCGTCGGGTTTGAAGTCGGCAGTGGCTTTAGGCGCGATGAACTGAAGCTTGTTGGAGTAGTACGGGTCGGTGAAGTCGACGGCCTGCTTGCGCTCGTCGGTAATCGACAGCGAGGACACCAGAAAGTCGAACTTCTTGGCGTTCAGGGCCGGGATGATGCCGTCCCAGTCGGATACGTACACTTCGCACTTCTCGACTTTCATCTTGGCGCACAGGGCGTCGCCGATGTCTTTGTCGAAGCCGACCACATTGCCGCTGGCATCTTTATTGTTGAAGGGCGGGTAGGCCGCTTCAATCCCCATTTTCAGTGTTTCTGCCATGGCCGTGGCGCTGAACGCCATCGAGACGGCCGCGGCCAGAAGGAATTTTTTATAGTTCTGCATGCATGTTGCTCCGTTAGCGGTTGCTGGACATGAATTGTTTGCAGCGCGCCGAAAGCGGGTTTTCAAACACCTGCTGTGGCGATCCTTGCTCTTCGACCAGGCCTTGGTGCAGGAACACCACTTCACTGGACACCTGACGGGCAAAGCCCATTTCATGGGTGACCAGCAGCATGGTGCGGCCTTCTTCGGCCAGTGCGCGGATCACATTAAGTACTTCCTGGACCATTTCGGGGTCAAGTGCCGAAGTTGGCTCGTCGAACAGGATGACCTTGGGCTGCATCGCCAGGGTGCGCGCGATGGCCGCCCGTTGTTGCTGGCCGCCGGACAATTGCGCGGGGTAAGCGTGGCGCTTGTCGCCGATGCCGACCTTGGCCAGCAGGGCTTCGGCCACTTCGATGGCTTCGGCTTTACTCTGGCCGAGCACCCGGCGCGGCGCCTCGATGATGTTGTCGAGGATGCTCATGTGCGGCCACAGGTTAAAGTTTTGAAACACAAAACCGATTTCGCTGCGCAGGCGGTTGATCTGCTTGCCGTCGGCGGCCATCAGCTCGCCGTTTTTCGCGGCCTTGAGCTTGAGTTCTTCGCCGGCCACCAGGATCTGGCCCTGATGCGGGTTTTCCAGCAGGTTGATGCAGCGCAAAAAGGTGGACTTGCCGGAACCGGAGGAACCCAGGATCGAGATCACGTCGCCGTCGCGAGCGGTCAGCGAGATACCTTTGAGTACCTCCAGCTCACCATAGCGTTTATGCAAGTTGCGGATTTCAAGCGCGGGCGTGGCCTCGGCCATGTGCGGTCCTCATTGTGTTCGTTGCGATCGTCGCTGTTGGTCCGCCTTCCTGGCGAGGCGCCAAGCTAGCATAGCGTCCGGATGGCAGCCAACAGCGTGGCCGGCGGTAAACAGGGGGTGTGCGGTGGGGTGTCGCATCGGCACAGCAGCGTGTCGCGCCATCAACAACCGAACAACCGTTTGAACCTGGAGAACCGCAGGCTTCGCGTAAAAAGGGCGCGATGGTGCCAGCTTTGGTCGGGTGTTGGAAGGGTTAACCGGGCAAACGGCGCTTATCAGCCCTTTTATGAGGCGTCACGTACTTTTTGTGTGTGTTTATGGTGCGTTGATTCGGCGTAAAAGTGGGGAGCACGGTAACGCTATAGCGGAATGCCATTATTATCAACGAGTTGCGAGGAATGCCGAAACGTCCTACAGACCGCATTCAGCGCGGCTTTGTAACATTTTGGCGCAAATCTTGCGTAAAAAATAAAGAACGCCCTGTTGGTTTCTTTTCACGAGAAAGCTCCCAGGCCGGGCGAACCGTTTTCGCAAATCCTCGTAAAGGTGTGTCAATGAGTAGTACGCAAAGCTCCAATGACCTCGAACAAGGGCTCAAACCGCGTCACGTCACCATGCTGTCGATTGCCGGCGTTATCGGTGCCGGTTTGTTCGTCGGCTCCGGCCACGCGATTGCTGCCGCTGGCCCGGCCGTGCTGCTGGCGTATGCCGCTGCGGGCACGCTGGTGGTATTGGTGATGCGCATGCTGGCCGAAATGGCGGTGGCATCGCCGGACACCGGTTCGTTCTCCACCTACGCCGACCGCGCGATCGGTCACTGGGCCGGTTTCACCATTGGTTGGTTGTACTGGTGGTTCTGGGTCCTGGTGATCCCGTTGGAAGCCAACGCCGCCGCGACCATCTTGCATGCCTGGTTCCCGGATGTGGCCATCTGGGCCTTTACCCTGATCATCACGTTGCTGCTGACGGCGACCAACCTGTTCAGCGTGAAGAACTATGGCGAGTTCGAGTTCTGGTTTGCGCTGATCAAAGTCGTGGCGATTGTGGGGTTCGTGATCCTCGGCCTGGCCGCGATTTTCGGCTTCCTGCCGACCAGTCAGGTCAGCGGCGTTTCGCACCTGTTCGATACACAAGGCTTCATGCCCAATGGCATGGGCGCGGTATTGGCTGCGATCCTGACCACCATGTTCTCGTTCATGGGCACCGAGATCGTCACCATCGCCGCCGCCGAATCGAAGAACCCTGGCCAGCAGATCACCAAGGCCACTAACTCGGTGATTTGGCGGATTGGTTTGTTCTACCTGCTGTCGATCTTCATCGTGGTGTCCCTGGTGCCGTGGAACGATCCGACCCTGGCGGCCGTAGGCTCCTACCAGACCGTGCTGGAACGCATGGGCATCCCGAATGCCAAGCTGATCGTCGACCTGGTGGTATTGGTTGCCGTGACCAGTTGCCTGAACTCGGCGCTGTACACCGCATCGCGCATGCTGTTCTCCCTGGGCCGTCGCGGTGACGCACCGGCCCTGGCCAAGCGCACCAACAAGAGCGGCACGCCTTACTGGGCGGTGTTGCTGTCTACCGGCGCAGCATTCCTGGCGGTGTTTGCCAACTACGTGGCGCCGGCGGCGGTGTTCGAATTCCTGCTGGCCAGCTCCGGCGCTATCGCGTTGCTCGTGTACCTGGTCATCGCGGTGTCGCAACTGCGCATGCGCCAGAAGCGGGCGGCGGCGGGCGAGAAGATCGTCTTCAAGATGTGGCTGTTCCCTGGCCTGACCTTCGCGGTGATGGTGTTCATCGTGGGGACGTTGACCATCATGCTGTTCCAGGAAGCGCACCGGGTCGAGATTATTGCGACTGGGGTACTGAGCTTGCTGGTGGTGCTGGCGGGGTTGTTTGTCTCCAGTCGGCGCAAGGCCCAGAGGGTGGGGGCTGCGGTACTGAACTGACGGAATGCTGAACTCTGTGGGAGCGGCGGTGCGACGATTCGACTTGCCCGCGATGGCGGACTGACAGTCGATATCTTTTTCGCCTGACACGCCGCCATCGCGGGCAAGCCCGGCTCCCACAGTTTGTTTTTGTGTCAGTCCTGAGAAAGCGCCAATGCCTGAGAGGCCGCCACATAGTCGGCCTGAAACTCCGGCGATTCGATCCACGCCAGCGCAGCGGCCTCATCATCGGTATCCGTGGCCCACTGCCGATACTCGATCAACGCCGCCAGGATGAAGTCGGTGGCTTCCTCTTCGCCTTCCTGCTCCAGCACCAGCGCCAGCAACGGGTGAGCCAGAAACACGGCGCACAGGGCCTGCTGGCTGATCTCGCCTGCGCTGCGCATCTCCACGAACAGCTCGGTCAAATCCACTGACTCAAGGTCAATGCGGCTGTCATCGCCGGCAAACGCATCCGGTTTGGCCGCCACGGCGCGCTGGATACGGTTCTGCTTGGCCTTGGCCTTTGCCCGGTGGGCGCGTTTTTGCTGCTTGTTCGGCGAAGCCATGGGCTTGAGGTCCTGGGTTCTGGATCTGGGTGGGGTATTGAAGCGCAGGTTGGGGGAAATCCCAAGGGAATCTGTGCAGGAGCCCATTCGCCAAGCGTTACCGCGATTCATCATTATTGAGTCTGCACCGTATGTTTTTCTTGGTAACACTTCGCTAATTTGCCAGTACTTGTAGCGGCTTCAACTGAAGATCTAATCTCCGGCGCCATACATCCGAGAGAAACGACAGCGAACCATGGACAGATTAGACTGGCAGGCACCTATTACGGAGGTCTCTATGAGCATCCCCCTTTCTCCCATCGTTTCAGAGTTTGAAACAGAAGAGCAGGCTGCCAGCTACGACCGTTGGTTTCGCGCCAAGGTGCAGGCTTCAATTGATGATCCAAGGCCCAGTATTCCGCATGATGAAGCCATGGCCGAAGTCGAGAGAATGCTAGAAGAGAGGCGTGAAGCTCGTCGTGCTGCTCGTTAAATGGCGACCTGAGGCTATCAGCGCCCTGACCGAAATTATTGACTACATCGAGCAGTACAACCCCGTTTCTGCTGCTTCTCTGCACCGTACTATTGTCTCGGCGACTGAAAATTTGTCTTCAATGCCATACGGATTCAGGCAGGGCCGTTTGTGTGGTACTCGGGAAATGGTTGTTCATCCAAACTACTTAGTGGTCTATCGCGTGATCGAGCAGGTCGAGATCCTGGCTGTGCTACATGCACGCCAGGAATATCCCTCGGATACGCTCATACCGTTCCACTCGACCTCGCGCCAATAGATACATAGGCTCGCCCCTTGCGATCTACCAAGGCGTCTTTATGACCCGCGATACTCTTGAGCACAACCAAATTCCCATCTACTTCTGCGCCGTCGTCCTGGCTGCCGCCTTGGGCCTGCTCGCGCCTTTCTCTGCGCACAACCTCAGCACACTGATCACGCCCGCCATCGCGGTATTGATGTACGCGATGTTCCTGCAAATCCCTTTTCTGGATCTGCGCCAGAGCCTGAGCAACAAACGCTTCCTATCGGCATTGTTGCTGGCCAACTTTATCCTAGTGCCGCTGCTGGTTTGGGCGCTGACCCAAAGCCTGATGGGGCGCTCGGCTTTGCTGGTGGGGGCGTTGCTGGTATTGCTGACCCCGTGCATCGACTACGTGGTGGTGTTTACCCATATCGGCAAGGGGGATTCGCGGTTGATGTTGGCGGCGACGCCCGTGCTATTGCTGCTGCAGTTGGCGCTGTTGCCGGTCTATCTGAGCGTTATGCTCGGTGCGCAATCCGAGGGGGTGGTGGCGGCAGGGCCTTTTGTCGAGGCGTTCCTTTTGTTGATCGTGATACCGATGATCCTGGCGGTGGTCACGACTTCCATGGCGCGGCGGTCATCGCTCGTCAGTGTTTGGAATGATGCCTGGGCCTGGCTGCCGGTGCCGGCGATGGCGCTGGTGTTGTTTGTGGTAATTGGCTCGCAAGTCACTTCGGTTGTGCGGGATATCAACCTGCTGCTGCCGGTGATCCCGGTGTACATCGGCTTTCTGTTGCTGGCGCCGCTGATGGGGGCGCTGGCCTCGCGGTTGTTCGCGCTCCCGGCGGTCACGGCGCGGGCGGTGACGTTCAGCGCGTCGACACGCAATTCGCTGGTGGTGCTGCCTCTGGCGTTGGCGCTGCCCGAGGATGTGCGTGGGTTGGCGGCCACGGCGGTGATCCTGCAAACCCTGGTCGAGCTGGTGGGCGAGTTGTTTTACGTTCGGTTGATCCCGAAGTGGATATGGCCTGCAGGTCGCTGAACCCGGGAATCTTCAGTTCCGTTCAGGCGCCATTCAGCAGGGCGGTCGGCACCATAAGCCGGCGTCCCTTACCTGACAGGTCAACCGATGGATCACCGCAACCGTTTTCGCCTGGAATCCCTAGGGATTTTCCTGTTTGCCCTGTTGCTGTTCACATTGGGGATCTGGAATCAGCAACCCGAAGGGTTTGACGGGCGCTGGGCGCTGTTCCTGCAAGAAATGTTTCGCCATGGCCCGAGCTTTTTTCCTACCACTTACGGCCAGCCCTACGCCGACTACCCGGGCACCGCGACGTTTCTGAGTTACGTATTTGCCCGGCTGTTCGTCGCTCCCAATCACCTGGCGAATGTGCTGCCCACCGCCCTGGCCTCCGCGGGGGTGGTTGCCCTGATCTATCGCTTGCTGGTTCCCGCAAATCGCCAATGGGCGTTGCTCACCGTGCTGCTGACCTTGCTCACCACCCAGTTGTTGGAAAAGTCCCGCTCGGTGTGCCTGGACCAGATGGTGGCGTTGCTCTGCGTGGGCAGTTTTTACCTGCTGCACAGCGGCGGGCGCTTGAGGCAGCTTGCGGTGTTCCCGTTGTTTGTCTTGGGCTTTGCGATACGCGGGCCATTGGGGTTGATCGAGGTCTGCGGGGTGGTGTGCGTGTATTGGGCGCTGGGCAAACCTGGAGAGCGGCTCAAGCAAGTGTTGACTCACGGCATCATCGGCCTGGTGTTGCTGGCCGCGTGCTGGTGGCTGCTGGTGAAACTGGCGCGTATCAGTGGAGGTGCTGCATTTGCCGATGAAGTGTTCAAGATGCAGGTGGGCGGGCGCCTCGATGAAACCGGCGAGCCGTTCTATTTCTATTTCCAGTTGAGTTTGTACCGCTACTTTCCTGTGGTGCCATTGGCCCTGGCCACGATGGTTGCGCTACGTCATCGCTGGTTCGAGCGGTTCGAGGGCGATGTGCAATTGCTGACGCGCCTCGGTGCGTGCGGCTTGATGATTTTGCTCGGGCTGTCGGTGCCGCGCTTCAAGCGCGCCTACTACATCTTGCCGATGGTGCCGATGTTCGCGGCTGTCGCGGCCTATGGGCTGCTCCAGGCGCAAGGCTGGTTCAAGGGCGTGCGCCGTTGCTACGAAGTGCTTGTCGCTGCGCTGCCGGCGTTGTGTGCGGTGGCGCTGCTGGTCTGCCGGCATGGGTGGCAGAAGCATGGTTACTGGCCGGACGTTTCGCTGCCGTTGCTGATGGGCGTGCTGCTGGTGTTGCAAGTGGCGGCGCTGTTCGCCTGGCGTCGGGAGGCGCGGTTGGTATGGCTCAGCCTGATCGGCTTGTTGGCGCAATGGTTACTGCTGGTGGCTGTGGTGGAGCCGGCCAAGGATTTACAGTTCGATACGCGGCAGTTTGTCGGCCAGGTGGAAGCGCTGCGTGCCGCCACGCCTGGGCCGTTGGTGTTTGTCGATCTGGGCCGGGATACCTGGGCGGTGCGCTACATGATGAACCTGGATCATGATGAGCAACCGGTGTTTGTCGGCACTGCAGAGGTTGAGCGTTTGAATTCGTTGCCGCGTCCGTCGTGGGTCATTGTGGCGCGCAAGGATACGAAATTGCTGAAGGAGACACCCCTTGAGCAACTGACTCCACGCTTTGAGGGGCGGTTGAACGACAATCCATTGAGAGTGTTTTTGCTGAACTGATCGAGCGCTCTCGACATGAAGTCAGAGCGGTATGTCAGTGGAACGCTCTCGTCATAGGTAGGGCTTATCCAGTTGCTCAGGGATAAAGCCCTCGTCGCGCAGTGACTTGATCACGCCTCTGATCAGGTAGTTGTTTGAGAATCCAATCGTGTATTGCCGCGCACCTGTACTGATGGGAAGCAGCATGCCTTGATCGACCAGTTTTTTGATCTGGTAGGTTCTCTGTGGTGCGGACAGCTTTGGCAGGACGTCGGCGATATCGCTTGATTTGACTACTTTCAGGTGAATAACCGTCGTCAGGATTTTCTCTTCCAGGGGTGTTATCCATTCGCGCTCCCTCGCCAATGAGACGGTCGGGACGAGGATATGCCTGGTCAAGTAGTCGTAGTCGGTAAGCCGGTTCACTTTTTCCAGTTCATCCCTGATGCCTGCGAGGACATACGTGCACCAGGCTTCAAGGCCTTCTTTGGTGCCCGTATCAGCAGTGGAAAGCATTGCATAATATTTTTCACGATCAATGCAGAACACTGCCGTGGGGTTGAGTACCCGGCCCCCTGTACTGACATTGAAGCCGTATTTCATCAGCAGGGCATAGGTTAGAAGGCGTACCACACGACCGTTGCCGTTGCCGAATGGATGGATCCAACCGAATCGATGATGGGCCAGGGCGACCTTCATCAAATCATATTTAGGCGCATCTTGTTTGTTCACAAAGGCGACCAGCTCCTGCATGTAGGCCGGCACCATCACTGCATCAGGCGGCAGGTGGACTGACTGCGCAATACGCACGCCCGACTCGCGATAAGCCCCTGGCGTACGGTCACCCTCGCGTTGAAGGCCTTGAACGGTGATGGAGTGAAGCTCTCGAATGGCAAATTCGGTGAGGTCCTCGCCTGGCTGTACGATGCTTTCAACGTAGTCCATGGCTTTTTCGATATTCGCGATTTCTCGCAACTGATCAGACCCCTCTGCTGTTCCGTCAACCTTGCTTTCGATGTAGTCGGCAAGCGTTGTATGGTTGCCTTCAATACGAGCGGAGCCCAGGCTTTCCAGTGTATGAAAAAGCTCTTTTAGCTGGAGGAAAACAGCCGGTGGCGTATCGCCGCCTAGCTGAAGGCGGCGCAGGTGTTCCAGCTCGCTCAGGATATCAACCAGGCCCGAGTCGAATGAGGGGTTCAAAAGCTCCAGATCGTGGTGAAAGAACTCGGCCATGTCGAAAAATATCTCTAAGCGATTTTTTGATTATCTCAAATAGAGGGTGCTCTAATGCCCGTAAATTGGGCATTGAGGGACTATTCAGGGCCTACACTATCTCAAAATAGCCGTTCAGATAAGTCAAAAGCATCTCAAATGAAACTGCATTCAGTCTTTAAGGAGGGCGCCACCGGCCAGACCATCATCTTTCACTTCGCCAGGAATATTCCCGAGCCGAGCAACCCCTCTGACAGCGCAGCAGTGATAGGCCAGGAGATACCGCCGCTGATGGAAGTATTCCCGCTTTATCGGCCGTAGCGCCGGTTAGCGGGTAGCGCGGATCGATTCGAAGGCGGTGATCGCCACTTGGAGGTCGGAAACGAAAAAACCCCTGAGACCTTGCGGAATCAGGGGTTTCGGTATTAGTGGTGCCCAGAGACGGAATCGAACCGCCGACACGGGGATTTTCAATCCCCTGCTCTACCGACTGAGCTATCTGGGCAACGGGGCGCATTAAACGGGTTTTTCAGGGGGTCGTCAAGCAAGTTTTCAAAAAATATTTAATTATTACCGTCGCTTACGTGCCGATCCTGGTTTTTGCTCAATTATTGAGCAGGCGGCACGTAGCCGTCGGCCTTGGCGTAATCTTCGCCGGAAAAGAACTTGTCCATCTCGCCCTGCAGGTATTTGCGGTCTTCGGCGTTCATCATGTTCAGGCGTTTTTCGTTGATCAGCAGGGTCTGGTGTTTTTGCCAGTCGCCCCACGCCTTGGCGGAGACATTGTCGTAAATGTCCTGGCCTTTGGCGCCCGGAAACGGCGCTTTTTCCAATCCGGACAGTTCTTCTTTGTACTTGCGGCACATTACGGTGCGGGTCATGACGACACTCCTGCATTCAATACGTCGGCCGCGCGCTTGAGCAGTTTCTTGACCGGGGCGGCAAGGCCCAGGCGCGGCGGGGTGGCGAGGTTATACCAGAGCCAGTCGGCCTCGGCCACGTGATGGGCGGATTCCTCGACCTGGACCAACCAGGGTTCGATGGCCAACTGAAAGTGGCTGAAGGTGTGGATCAGCCCCGGCAGTTCCTGTTGCTTGCCCAGTGCCAGCGCGTGCTGGTGGGCCAAGTGTTCGAGGTCTGTCAGGTCGTCCAGTTCCGGCAAGCTCCACAAACCGCCCCACAGGCCCGTCGAAGGGCGGCGATAAAGCAGAATCGCGCCTTCGGCATTGGCCAGCAGCGGCATCAGCGTGCGCTTCTGTGGGATGGTCTTGCGTGGCTTGGGGATCGGGTAGCGCGTCTCCAGGCCGAGCATGTGGGCTTCGCAGCCTTTTCCCAGCGGGCACAGCAGGCAGCTGGGTTTGCTGCGGGTGCAGAGGGTGGCGCCCATGTCCATCATCGCCTGGGTGTAGGCGTTGACGCGATCATGGGGCGTGAAGCGTTCCGCGGTGGCCCACAGCTGCTTGGCCACCTTGGGTTCGCCCGGGTAGCCCTCCTGCGCGGTAAAGCGGGCCAGTACGCGCTTGACGTTGCCGTCGAGGATCGGCGCGCGCAGACCCATGCTCAGGCTGGCGATCGCACCGGCGGTGGACAGGCCTATGCCGGGCAGCTCGGTGAGTTTCTCGACATCCTTGGGAAACTCGCCGCCGTACTCGGCCACGATAATCTTGGCGGTCTTTTGCAGGTTGCGCGCCCGGGTGTAGTAACCCAGGCCGGTCCACAAATGCAGCACTTCATCTTCCGGCGCGGCGGCCAGGGCTTCGACCGTCGGCAGCGAGGCCATGAACCGGTCGAAGTAATTGAGCACGGTGCTCACCTGAGTCTGTTGCAGCATGATTTCCGAGACCCACACCCGGTAAGGCGTGATGCCCTGTTGCCAGGGCAGGTCATGGCGACCGTGGCGGTCGTACCAGGTAAGCACCGCCTCTGAAAATTGCTCGTTTCTCATCGGTTGAACAGGCCTTTCAGTGCGTCTTTGAGCTTCGGATTGACCTTGTCGAGTTTCTCTTCCAGCTTCTCGTTGAGGCGGTTGCCGGCAGCCTTGATCGCGACCTGGCCCAGGCCGTCCTTGTCCAGGCGGCACGCCTTGGCGCCCAGTTCCAGCGGGCCACGGCAGCGCAGCGGTACTTCGATGCCCTGGAAATTGGAGCCTACTTCACAGGCCGGGTCCGGCACTTCGCGCTGGTCGCCTTCGACGATGATGCCGACGCGATAGTCCATGCCCAGTACACGCAAGTCGATGTCACCGTTGCCGTTGACCGCGAGGCCCGGAATGCGCACTTTCAGGTCCGGGTTGCTGGCCACGCCGTTACGCAAGGTCAGGTTGCCCTTGAGTTCCTGGAAGGGGGTGTCCTTGGCCCGTGGCTCGTTGGCCAGGGTCTTGCGGTTGAGCAGGGCGATGCCGGTGCACAGTTGCTGTTCAAGGTTGGCGTTGAGCAATACACCATTATTGATCACGAAACTGGCGGTGCCGTTGAGGCTGTCGATCAGCGCTTTCTGGCTATTGCCGCGGCCCGTGAGGTTGCTGTCGAGGGTGACCTGGCCTTTTACCGGAGGGTTCTGCCCCTGGGCTTGCAGGATGCGTTCGATCGGCACTTGCTTGATGCGGCTTTGCAGCGCCAGCAGCGGAATATCCTGGCGCACGTCAAGGCTGCCGTTGGCCTGGAACGTGCCGTTGTAGAGGCCGCCGCTGAGGGTGTCGAGCTTGAGCTGGCCATCGATGCCGGAAGCCTTGAGCGCCGCGTTCTGGATCGGCAGTTGGCTCAGGGTCAGTTGGCCGAACGCGAGGTCGGCATCCACATCCAGCGTGCGCAGGCGGGTCAGCGGCAGCAACTTGTCGGTGCTCCAGGCGCCTTTGGTGGGGGCGTCGGGCAGCGGTGTGGTGCCGCCGGCAGCCATGGCCCCGGCTTCGCTGTTCTGCACTTCGGCCTGGCGGGCGGCGGTCGCGCCTTTGGCGGATTCAGACTTTGCCGGCAGGTAATTGTCGGCGTTGAAGGTGTCGGCCTTGAGCTGAACGCGCAGCGATTGCTTGGCGAAATCGTCGACGGCCACGCGACCGGTGAAGGTGCTGCCGTCGAGTTTCAGGTTCAGGTCTTCCAGCGCCACGCTGCTCGGTGTGCCCTTGAGGCGGCTGACCAGTTCGACCTTGCTCAGGCTGCCCTCGGCCATCGGCGGCAACGGGTGGCCGACACTGTCGAGGAACTTGGCCAGGTCGAACTGGGCGATGGACAGGGCGCCGCTCAGTTGCGGGGTCTTGTCCAGGTCGTTGACCTTCAGCTCGCCCAGGGCGCGCAGTTGGTTGGCCGACAGCTTCATGTTGGTCCATTCGGCGATGTTGGCCGCCTGGTCGACGAGGAGTTGGCCCTGGGTCGAAAAGGTCACGGTCTTGCCTTGCAGCGGCTCGCCTGTGGCTTCGCCGGTGACTTTCAGGTCTTCAAGCTGGTAGCGCTTGAGCGCACGCTGGATGCGCAGGTTGCCGTTGAGCTCGGTCTTGACCCGCATCACCGGCTGGTTGCTGCCGAAGAAAGCGGTGAGTTTCACCGGAATGCTGGCACCTTCATGCACGGCGCCGGTACTGAGCTGGATACTCTCGGCGCTGAACTGCTTGCCGGTCTGCTCATCGTTGTATTCGATGCGGGCGTTGTTGACCGTCAGGCTGTCGATGTCCAGGCGGATCGGCTGGGTCGGCTTCTCCGGTTTGGCCTCGGGCGCAGGTGCTGACGGGGCAGGGGTGTCAGCGCCCGCCACCGGGGCGTTCTTGCCGATGTCTTCCCAGTTGCCATGGCCTTGCTTGTCGCGGTTGAGGCGCAGGTTCAGGCCCTCGACACGCACATCGCTCATCTGCACTTCGCGGCGCAGCAGCGGCAGCACGCGCACCGACAGGCCGAGCATCTGCAAGTCAGCGAAAGGTTGAGTCGGGTTGGTCAGGGTTGCCACGCTGGCGTCGTGCAGTTCAAGGCCGAGCCAGGGGAACAGGCTCCAGCCGATATCGCCGTTGAGCGTCAGCTCGATGTGGGCCTTGTCGCGGGCAATCTGGCGAATCTCGTCTTTGTAATCGTTGGGATCGAAGAGATGGGTCAGGGCAAAGCCTAGAGCCACAATGATCAGCAACAGCCCGAGGAGTACCAGACCCAGGATTTTGCCGAACGCTTTCATGGGCGAGTCCTTGTATGTCGATTTGAAAATTCAGCCGCAGAGTATAACGCCCGACGGCCTGCGTCAGTTCACCGATCGTTACATTGTATCCGCAGGCAGGGGCACGGGATTCTGGCGCCAGAAAAACAAAAATCGCAAAAAGATGATGTCATTTTGGTTTTTCTGTCACTCACTGATGCTAATCTTCGCCCCGTTCGTTCGCCTTCTGCGACGTATCGTCGCGCGTAAATGGAGCTTCACTCAACAAAAACGGCCACGCTTTGCGTGCAAGGCCGAGGGAGAGCGCGCCTGACGGACACATACTAACAACTGGGGGAAACACCAATGAGCACTAGCACTGCGGCAGCTTCAACTGCCGTAAAGCCTGCGTTCCTGTCCAAGGAGCGCATTATCGCCAAGCCCGGCTTCAACCGCTGGCTGGTTCCACCGGCCGCCCTGGCGATCCACTTGTGCATCGGCATGGCCTACGGTTTCTCGGTGTTCTGGCTGCCGCTGTCCAAGGCGCTGGGCATCACCAAACCGGTCGCGTGCGCGCCGGACATGAGCTTTATCGCCCAGGTCTTCTCGTCCCAATGCGACTGGCCCATCTCCATGCTGGGCTGGATCTACACCCTGTTTTTCATCTTCCTGGGCTGCTCGGCGGCGATCTGGGGCGGCTGGCTGGAACATGCCGGGCCACGCAAGGCCGGCGTTGTGTCGGCGCTGTGCTGGTGCGGCGGCCTGCTGATCTCGTCGCTGGGTATCTATACCCACCAGATCTGGTTGATGTGGATCGGCTCCGGGGTCATCGGCGGTATCGGCCTGGGCCTGGGTTATATCTCGCCCGTGTCGACCCTGATCAAGTGGTTCCCGGACAAGCGCGGCATGGCCACCGGCATGGCGATCATGGGCTTCGGCGGCGGCGCGATGGTCGGTGCACCCCTGGCCGCAGCGCTGATGGGGCACTTTGCGTCGCCGACCAGCGTGGGCGTCTGGCAGAGCTTCCTGGTGATGGCCGCGATCTACTTCGTGTTCATGATCGGCGGCGCGCTGTCCTATCGCGTTCCACCGACCGGCTGGAAGCCTGAGGGCTGGACCGCGCCGGCGAAAAAAGCCAGCAATGCGATGATCACCCACCGTCACGTGCACGTGAACGTAGCGTGGAAAACCCCGCAGTTCCGCCTGGTGTGGCTGGTGCTGTGCCTGAACGTATCCGCTGGCATCGGCATCCTCGGCATGGCTTCGCCACTGCTGCAGGAAGTGTTTGGCGGCAAGCTGCTGGGCGTGGACGTGCCGTTCGGCCAGCTGGACGCGGGGCAATTAGCGTCCATCGCGGCCATCGCGGCAGGTTTCACCGGTCTGTTGAGTTTGTTCAACATCGGTGGCCGCTTCTTCTGGGCGTCGTTCTCCGACTACCTGGGCCGTAAAAACACCTACTTCGTGTTCTTCGCCCTGGGCTTTGCCCTGTACGCGCTGATCCCGAACCTGGGCCACCTGGGTAACGTCGCGCTGTTCGTGGCGGCGTTCTGCATCATCCTGTCGATGTACGGCGGTGGGTTTGCGACCGTTCCGGCCTACCTGGCGGATCTGTTCGGTACGCAGATGGTCGGCGCGATCCATGGTCGCTTGCTGACGGCTTGGGCTGCCGCGGGCGTATTGGGCCCGGTGCTGGTGAACTACCTGCGTGAATATCAGCTGAGCATCGGCGTTGAACGCGCTGCCGCCTACGACATCACGTTGTATATCCTCGCCGGTTTGCTGGTGCTGGGTTTCATCTGCAACCTGCTGGTTCGCCCAGTGGCCGACAAGTACTTCATGACCGACGCGGAACTTGCCGCCGAACAGGCGCTGGGCCATGACAAAGGTGCGGATGCGACCACTTCCCTGGAGTGGAAAGCAGCCTCCGGCACCGTGCCGTTGGCGATCGCAGCCTGGCTGGTGGTGGGTATTCCGTTGGCGTGGGGTGTGTGGGTGACCCTGCAGAAGACGGCGGTGTTGTTCCACTAAACACCGCAAGACGCTGGTGGGCCCGCTTCCTGTGGGAGCTGGCTTGCCTGCGATGCACATAGGTATCTACACAATTTTCAAAGGCTGACAAATCTCCCTGTAGTGAGCGGGCTTGTCCCGCGCTGGGTGGCGAAGCCGCCCCAAACCAGGCAACTCGGTTTTTCTGTAAACCGGTGGTGACTGTATTAGGGCGGCTTCGTCACCCAGCGCGGGACAAGCCCGCTCACTACAAATGTGTAGATACCTATGCTGCGATGCAGGCACCTCGGTCATTCAGACACACCGAGGTGATGCCATCGCGGGCAAGCCCGGCTCCCATGCGCTGTAAGCTGGCTTTGGCTTGTATGCACATGTCTATCTCCGACACTCCATCAGTCTTATCCCCTCCGATGTTTCTGTTTAGCGCCCGCGCCCCTATAATGGCTGCCTTTTTCGCCCAATGATTTGCGGAGCTGGTGATGGTCGAACGTATGGCGTCCGTCGAGCGCGACACTCTGGAAACCCAGATCAAAGCCTCGATCAACCTGGATGGCACCGGAAAGGCCCGATTCGATATCGGTGTACCTTTTCTTGAGCACATGCTGGACCAGATCGCCCGTCACGGGCTGATCGACCTGGATATCGTCAGCAAGGGCGACCTGCATATCGACGACCACCACACGGTGGAAGACGTAGGCATCACCCTCGGCCAGGCCTTTGCCAAGGCCATCGGCGACAAAAAAGGTATCCGTCGCTACGGCCACGCCTATGTGCCGCTGGACGAAGCGCTGTCGCGCGTAGTCATCGACTTCTCCGGCCGCCCGGGCCTGCAGATGCACGTGCCCTACACCCGCGCCACCGTGGGCGGCTTCGATGTCGACCTGTTCCAGGAATTCTTCCAAGGGTTCGTCAACCACGCACTGGTCAGCCTGCACATCGACAACCTGCGCGGCACCAACACCCACCACCAGATCGAAACCGTGTTCAAGGCATTCGGCCGCGCGCTGCGCATGGCCGTCGAGCTGGACGACCGCATGGCCGGGCAAATGCCGTCGACCAAGGGCGTCCTGTAATGCAGACGGTCGCGGTTATCGATTACGGCATGGGTAACCTGCACTCGGTGGCCAAGGCCCTCGAGCACGTAGGTGCCGGCAAGGTGCTGATCACCAGCGATGCCAACGTGATTCGCGAAGCCGACCGGGTCGTGTTTCCCGGCGTGGGCGCGATTCGCGACTGCATGGCCGAGATCCGCCGCCTGGGCTTTGACAGCCTGGTGCGCGAAGTCAGCCAGGACCGCCCGTTCCTCGGCATCTGCGTGGGCATGCAAGCCTTGCTCGACAGCAGTGAAGAGAACGACGGCGTTGACTGCATCGGCCTGTTCCCCGGCCAAGTGAAGTTCTTCGGCAAGGACCTGCATGAAGACGGCGCCCACTTGAAAGTCCCGCACATGGGCTGGAACGAAGTGAGCCAGCGCGTGGATCACCCGCTGTGGCACGAAGTGCCGGACATGGCGCGTTTCTATTTTGTGCACAGCTACTACATCGCCGCAGGTCTACCGGACCAGGTGGTGGGTGGCGGTCACTACGGCGTCGACTTCGCCGCGGCCTTGGCTGACGGTTCGCGGTTTGCGGTGCAGTTCCACCCGGAGAAGAGCCATACCCATGGCCTGCAATTGCTGCAGAACTTCGCCGCGTGGGACGGTCGTTGGTAATGGCCAAGAAAACGAAGCCGCCGATCTTGAACCTCACGCCCGACCAGGAGCGTGAGGCCACCCACAAGATCAAGCTGTTCATGGAAGACCGCTTCGAGCTCAAGCTGGGCTCGTTCGAGGTCGCCGAGATTCTCGAGCTGTTCACCACCGAAGTGGCGCCGCACTATTACAACAGGGCGATTTTCGATACGCAGACGCTCCTCAAAGAAAGGTTCGAAAGCATCGAAAGCGACCTGTGGTCGCTTGAGAAACCCTGATTTCCCAAGCATTGCTGAATATCGAATAAGGTTTGCCAGATGCTGATTATCCCCGCTATCGATCTCAAGGACGGCGCCTGCGTCCGTCTGCGCCAAGGCCGCATGGAAGATTCCACCGTGTTCTCCGACGACCCGGTGAGCATGGCTGCCAAATGGGTGGAAGGGGGCTGCCGTCGTCTGCATCTGGTGGACTTGAACGGCGCTTTCGAAGGCCAGCCGGTCAATGGCGAAGTCGTTACCGCCATCGCCAAGCGCTACCCGAACCTGCCGATCCAGATCGGCGGCGGTATCCGTTCCCTGGAAACCATCGAACACTACGTCAAAGCGGGTGTGAGCTACGTGATCATCGGCACCAAGGCCGTGAAAGACCCAGCCTTCGTTGCCCAAGCCTGCCGTGCGTTCCCAGGCAAAGTGATCGTCGGCCTGGATGCCAAGGACGGCTTCGTCGCCACCGACGGCTGGGCCGAGATCAGCACCGTGCAGGTGATTGACCTGGCCAAGCAGTTCGAAGCGGACGGGGTGTCCGCCATCGTTTATACCGACATCGCCAAAGACGGCATGATGCAGGGCTGCAATGTGCCGTTCACCGCCGCGCTGGCCGCTGCGACGAAGATTCCGGTGATCGCTTCCGGCGGCATTCACAACCTGGGCGACATCAAGTCGCTGCTGGACGCCAAGGCCCCCGGCATCATCGGCGCCATCACCGGCCGCGCGATCTACGAAGGTACCCTGGACGTCGCCGAAGCCCAGGCTTACTGCGATGCCTACAACGGCTGAGGACTGACCATGGCGCTGGCCAAACGCATCATCCCTTGCCTGGACGTCGACAACGGTCGCGTGGTCAAGGGCGTCAAGTTCGAGAACATCCGTGACGCCGGCGACCCGGTGGAAATCGCCCGTCGCTACGACGAGCAGGGCGCCGACGAGATTACCTTTCTCGACATCACCGCCAGCGTCGACGGCCGCGACACTACCTTGCATACCGTCGAGCGCATGGCCAGCCAGGTGTTCATCCCGCTGACCGTGGGCGGTGGCGTACGCACCGTGCAAGACATCCGCAACCTGCTCAATGCCGGCGCGGATAAGGTCTCGATCAACACGGCGGCGGTGTTCAACCCGGAGTTCGTCGGTGAAGCCGCGCAGCACTTCGGCTCGCAATGCATCGTGGTCGCCATCGACGCCAAGAAAGTTTCCGGCCCCGGCGAAACCCCACGCTGGGAGATCTTCACCCACGGCGGGCGCAAGCCGACCGGCCTGGACGCGGTAGAGTGGGCGATGAAGATGGAAGGCCTGGGCGCCGGTGAAATCCTGCTGACCAGCATGGACCAGGACGGCATGAAAAACGGCTTCGACCTGGGCGTAACCCGTGCCATCAGTGATGCGCTGGGCATTCCGGTGATTGCGTCCGGGGGTGTCGGCAACCTGCAACACTTGGCCGACGGCGTGATCGAAGGCCACGCCAGTGCGGTGCTGGCGGCGAGTATTTTTCACTTCGGCGAATACACGGTTCCCGAGGCCAAGGCGTACATGGCGGCGCGCGGTATCGTCGTGCGCTGAAGGGGCTGGACAGCATGGCAAGTGCGCGGCACTCTCTGCGCTTGCCATGGATCCCGGTAACTTTCATGTTCAAGCACCTGCTGCTCGCCCTCGCCAGTACGTCCCTCCTTTTGACAGCCCCGGCCCACGCCGATGGATCGTCCGGCGCCTCCCTGGTGCTGCTGACGGAAAACTTTCCGCCTTACAACATGGCGAAAAACGGCAAGAACTTCGCCAAGGACGAGAACATCGAAGGCATCGCCGCAGACATCGTGCGCGAGACCTTCAAGCGTGCCGGCATCTCCTACAACCTGACCCTGCGTTTCCCTTGGGAGCGAATCTACAAACTCGCCTTGGAAAAACCTGGCTACGGTGTGTTCGTGATGGCGCGCCTGCCTGATCGCGAAGCGCTGTTCAAATGGGTCGGCCCCCTGGGCCCGGATGATTGGGTGTTGCTGGCCAAGGCCGACAGCAAGATCCAGTTGGCCGATCTTGAGCACGCCCGGCGCTACAGGATCGGCGCCTACAGAGGTGATGCCATTGCCCAGACCCTGGAGAAACAGGGGCTCAACCCGATCGTTGCGCTGCGCGATCAGGACAACGCGCAAAAGCTGGTGGACGGCCAGATAGACCTGTGGGCCACCGGTGATCCGGCGGGCCGTTACCTGGCCCGCCAGGTCGGGGTGACCCAACTCAGGACGGTGTTGCGCTTTAACAGCGCCCAGCTTTATCTGGCGCTGAACAAAGAGGTGCCGGATGACGTGGTGGCCAGGCTGCAAGCGGCCCTCGATCAGTTACGGGATGAGGGTGTTGTCGATCAAATCATGGCCCGTTACCTCTAGATCCGGCTCCGCTTGAGGGGCTTCTACCGTTGCAATTGCCTCATCCGGCAGCGGCTCGGCGTCGGGAGACTCGCTCATATAAACGTGATCGCCATTGGCGTAGCTGACGGTCGCTGAAACCTGGCTGCCATCCTGACGCAGCAGGCAGTATTCACTGTGCAACAGGTAAGCAGCGACGGCCTTCCTCGGCGGGACATACGTGATAATTTCCAGGGGCGAGGAATGACTCCAGCCTTTCGCGGAGCGTTGGGTGTGCGTGAATTCACGACCCAGCTGCGCCGAAAAAATCATCTCAAACGCCTGTGGATGCGCAGGCCACTCTTTGCTCAAGTCGACGCTGGTGTTGAATGCCAAGGCCCTGGCGTTACCGCCCAGTTCGCCCTTGTCGGCCGTCCACATGAACGGCTGAGGGGTCGACCCGGTGTTGTGTCCGAAACCGGCGAGGCGATGACGGTCCGTGCGTTCGAGTCGATAGGTGGGCGACGCCTGAAGCTGTTCGACTGCGCTCAGTTCGGGGTCTTTTACACAGAACCACGGCAGCTCGCAGACTTGCAGCGTGGCGGCGTCTTCATTGTCAGAGGATGGGCTTTCATGCCCGGTGAGTGCGGGAGGTGGCGGCAGGTCGCTCAGTTGCGCGGTCAGCGCCAGGCGTAGCGAGTAGGTCTCGGTGCCTGGCTTGGCATAACTGTCATGGCCAAGGAAGGTACCGGGCGCCAGGTAAGCTTCACCGGCGGGCGCATCGGGCGGCGTGACCGACCAGAGGCTTAAATCGTTGGCCGAACCGCTGCCTTTGTCGTTCCAGATCAGCTCGCCCACTTGCGCCGTCACGATCAGGTCTTCTCGCACACAGCGCACGGCATGGCGCGAGGGTTTGTCGTAGCCGACGCCACACACCAGCCCCATCGTGACGTAGCCTTGCGGGGCAAGCGGGCGCCAGATGGAAAAGTTGGCATGCGCCCCAGTCCCTTCATCGTGCCACACCAGATGATAGTCAACGGGCGGACGCAGCGCCGTGCCGTCGGCCTTGTTCGCGTCGCTCACGACGGCGACGATCCTGCTTTGATTGATATTGCGATAGTGACCGACCGCAATATCACCCAAGGCGTAAAACGGGCTGAGTACATCGGACGTTGTGCTCGGCCGCCAGAAGCCGACGGCCTTGTGCGCGTGGGTTCCCTTGTCGTTCCACAGCGGCAGGAACTCGCTGGTAAAGCTGATGAGCAGGTCGTTGAATTGCAGAGGTTTCATGGAAGTCGCTCCAGTTGATTGGAGCATCAACTGTCGAGCAGTGAACGCATGGCCTGGCTGTATCTATTTACGCGCAGGAAGGTAGGTGCCGTTTTTGCCGTGGCCTGCCATCGCCTGGTTGCTGCGCACACTGATCATCAACCGGATATCGATCCACTCGACGCCCTGGGCCTTGAGTTTGGGCAACTCGCGCTCCAGGACCGCGAGGGTTTGCGGGTAGGGGTGGCCGATCATCACCGCGGAGCCCTGTTTGTGGGCCAGCTTGATTGCGGTTTGCAGTTGGGTGGTGATCGCCGCTTCGGTGCGTTCGTCATCGAGGAACACATCCCGCGAGACATGGGCCAGACCAATCCTCTGTGCCTCGGCCGCCGCGACAGTCTGCGCGCTGGTGCGGCTGTCGACAAAAAACTTGTTGCGTCGTTGCAGCTCGCTCATCAACCAGGCCATGGCCTGCGGTTGCGCGGTCATGCGGCTGCCCATGTGGTTGTTGATGCCGGCGGTGAAGGGTACGGCCTGGAATGCGGCGTCGAGGCGCTTGCCGAGTTCTTCGATGGAAAGTTCGGGGTGCCAGGCGAACGGGCCGGTGGCCGGGTCCATGGGCATGTGCAGGATCACGATTTTGCCGGCCTTGTGCGCTTCGCGGGCAAACTCGGCGGCGTGGGGCGTGTCGGGCATGATCGCCGTGGTCACCGGCCCGGGGAGAGCCAGCACGCGACGATCCCGGGGCAGGTTTTGCCCGAGGTCGTCGATGATCAGGGTGAGGTAGGCTTTTTGCGGCTCGCCGGCCGGGGTCGCATGGGCGACGCCGGCCAGGCTGCACAGCAAGGCGATGATCAGGGCAACGCGCATATCAACGGCTGCGCGTGATGCTCAGGCCCTTGAGCAGGCTCAGCGCCTGGGCCAGTTGGTAGTCATCGTCCTGGGGCATCGGCTTGGCTTTCTTACCGCTGTCTGTCGGTTGGTCGGCGCCGCCATTGCCATTACCCAGGTGACCTTGCAAGTCCGCCTCTTTGTAATACTCGCTGTCGATCTCGTTGGTGATCTTGGCCTTGCGCACCTCAATGTCGGGCACGATGCCTTGGGCCTGGATCGATCGGCCGTTCGGCGTGTAGTACAAGGCCGTGGTGATCTTCAATGCACGCTCGTTGTTCAGCGGCAGCACGGTTTGCACCGAGCCTTTGCCGAAGCTGTTGGTGCCCATCAGCACGCCGCGTTTCTGGTCTTGCAGGGCGCCGGCGACGATCTCCGAAGCCGAGGCGCTGCCGCCGTTGATCAGCACCGCCAGTGGCACGTTCTCGCTAAGGTCGTTGCCGGTGGCGGAGAAGCGCAGCTCGGAATTGGCGATGCGACCCTTGGTGTAGACAATAAGACCCTTGGTGATGAAGTGGTCGACCACTTCCACCGCCGACTGCAGCACGCCGCCCGGGTTGTTGCGCAGGTCGAGCACGATGCCGTTGAGCTTCTTGCCGTTGTCCTTGCGCAGCTTGGCCAGGGCCTTGGCCACTTCATCACCGGTCTTGACCTGGAACTGGGTGATACGGATGTAACCGTAGCCCGCCTCCAGCAACTGGCTCTTCACGCTCTTGACCACGATGGTCGCGCGGGTCAGCGTCACGTCGAACGGGTTGCCGCCGTCGCGCACCAGGGTCAGGGTGATCTTCTGCCCGATCTTGCCGCGCATCTTGTCGACGGCTTCGGTCATGGTCTGGCCACGGGTCGGCTGGCCGTTGATCTTGACGATAAAGTCACCGGCCTGGATACCGGCCTTGGACGCTGGCGTGTCGTCGATCGGCGACACTACCTTGATGTTGCCGTCTTCGGAGCCGACCTCGATGCCCAGGCCACCGAATTCACCGCTGGTGCTTTCCTGCAGCTCGGCGAAATCTTCCGGGCCCAGGTAGGCGGAGTGCGGGTCGAGGTTGCTGAGCATGCCCTTGATGGCATTTTCCAGCAGGGTCTTGTCGTCCACGGGTTCGACATAGGCTGCCTTGATCCGGTCCATGACCTCGGCAAAGGTGCGCAGCTCGTCCAGCGGCAACGGCGCCCTAGTGGTCGCGGCAGAGGTCGCGGCCGTGGCGGCGGGTGCAGCCGGGGCGGCCTGATCGGCGAAAGCCAGGGGCGCGCCGATCACCAGGGCGATCGTCAGGGCCAGCGAAGTGAGGCGGGACAAATGCAGCATGTCGAACGAACTCCTAATGTAGATGCGATCCTATCCTTGGGAACGGCACCATTGTGCGGGATCGCTCGGGCGACCCTGCTGACGAATAGCGAAGTACAGCGCCGGGGTGTCCTGGCCACCACTGTTACCGACAGTGGAGATGGACTCACCGGCTTTTACAACATCACCTGCCGACTTGAGTAATGTCTGATTGTGGCCATAAAGGCTCAAATAGCCATTCCCGTGGTCGAGAATCACCAGCAAACCGGCGCCGCGCAGCCAATCGGCAAACACCACGCGTCCACCGTGAACGGCATGCACCTGGCTGCCGGCGGAGGCGCTGATCATCACGCCATCCCACTTGGCGCGGGTGTCATCGCCACGGGTTTCACCAAAGCGTGCCAGTAATCGACCATCAACCGGCCACGGAAGTTTGCCGCGTGCTGAAGCAAAAGGGCCGCCGAACGACTCACCAGCACTGGAAACCAGTGGGCCAGGGGTTGCATGCGCCGGTTTGCGCGGTGCCGGTGCGTCCGAGGTGGCTGCCAGTTCGGCCTCACGCTGGCGCTTTTTTTCGGCTTCCTGCTGGGCGATCAGCGCTTTCTGCCGCGCTTCCTCCGCCTCACGTGCCTGGCGCGCCAGGGTTTCCTCGATGGTCTTGAGTACTTTGGCCAAGTCGGCCTGGTCCTGCTCGCGGGCCTGCAGCTTGGCGTCGCGGGCCTTTACGTCGTCATTGAGCTTGGCCAGGGCCAGCTGGCGCTCCTTGCGCACTTTGTCCAATTCGTTGCGCTGGGTGTCGAGGGCGCTTTTCTGGTCCTGCAACTGCGACTGCTGGTTGGCGATTTCCTGCTCGACGTTGACCAGCTGGCGCAGGGTCTCGTTGAAGCTTTTAAGCTGCTCCAGGCGCGCCTTGCTCAAGTAGTCGTAGTAGGTCAGGGTGCGCGCGAATTTCTCGGGGTTTTGCTGGTTGAGCAGCAGCTTGAGGTATTCCTGGCGGCCGTTCTGGTAGGCGGCGCGGGCCTGGATCGCGATCAAGCGTTGCTGTTCAACGCGTGCGCTCTGGAGTTTTTTTTTCTCAGCGTCGAGTCGCTCCAGTTCCGACTCGCTCTTCTTTAGTTCTTTTTGCAGCTCCTGGACCTGCTTCTCCAGCTTGCCCATTTCGGTTTCCGTGCCGCGCAGATCTTTCTGCACCCCGGACTTTTCTTCCTGGAGCTTGCCCAGCAGCTTCTTCAGCTCGGCAATGTCCTGACGCGTAGCGTCCAACTGTTGTTGGGTTTGTGCGCGCTCATCGGCAAACGCCGGTTGGAGCAGGCAGACAAGAGCAAGGGTAATCAAGGCGCGAAGCATAGAGGCGGGCGACACCAGGGAAAGGGACGGTCTAGTATGCCCGGCCCACGCTGCAAAAAAAACGCCTCAAAGCCAACTGCTTTGAGGCGTTCGTCATAAAAAGCCGTTCAGGGCGATTTAATTGGGCGGTTTGAAGGTTAAATACTATCGAAGAAACGCTTTGAAACGCTCGACCTGCACTGGTTTTTGCTGCTGAGAATAGACTCACGAGCCCTCAAATCAGGCAGTTGGCGCGATCGGCAATGTCCGGTATTCATGAGTCAAAAGGCCAGCAAACCTGGCTCGATTACGGATTGCCCGACCTGCGTAGCCTTGATCGGGCTCTACGTTCTTGCGCACTCGAGGAGGTGTTGGCGGGCAAGGACATTACCGATGCGGTCGATATCGTAGCTTCAAACTTGGGGATTACCGATTCGGCATGCCCTCAGGTATGTATAGATTCACCTATGGGCAGGGTGTTGATCCAGCGCATGACGCTGCGGCACATCGTTGAAAAGCGGCAAGATGCCAGAGAGCGATACGTAAAATTCGCGCTGGATACGTTGACAGGGCCTCTGGAAATCTGGCGTGTCGCCTATAGCGACGGCTCGGCTGGCGTTCATCGGTGCTTATGAAACCAAGCCGTAGATGCTGGTGGTGGTGAATATCCAGGCAGGTAATGTCAAGCTTAGGTAGCTATGTCAACAGCTGTCGCCCAAATATCCGGCTGCTCATCCCTCGATCCGCCCCTCAAAACAAGGTAAACTGTCGAAATCTAGGAGACTTTTAATGATTGATGCAGTTGACCTTTTTTGCGGCGCGGGAGGCTTAACAGCGGGCTTGCGTAAAGCTAACATTCATGTACGCGCTGGCTATGACAATGACGCTAATTGCGAACACGCATATACGGTCAATAATCATGCGAGCTTTATCAATAAGGACGTTCAAGAAGTAACTGTTGAAGAAGTAAAAAACTGGTATCAAAAAGGAAGTATAAAACTCCTTGCTGGTTGCGCGCCGTGCCAGCCCTTCTCTACATACAATCAGGGAAAAGATGCAAGCCTAGATAGAAAATGGCCTTTGCTATACGCATTCCAGCGCCTTATAAAAGGTGTTAAGCCAGAACTTGTAACGATGGAAAATGTTCCTGACGTTACTAAACATGAAGTCTATCATGATTTTGTTGCCTCACTAAAAGCCCAAAAATATCATGTGTGGGAGGGGCGTGTTGCTTGTGCCGACTACGGCTTGCCTCAAAAAAGACAACGCCATGTTTTATTGGCTTCAAAGTTCGGACCAATCAGTTTAATGCCCAAAACGCATAATATTCACGTGACTGTTGAGCAGGTGCTGAAGAAATATGCAAAACTCCACGCCGGGGAACACCACTCATCAGACCCACTTCACCGAGCAGCTAAGTTATCCCCTACCAATATGGCCCGCATAATGCTGTCAACGCAGGGCGGGACTTGGAGAGACTGGCCAGAGTCTTTGAGAGCCAACTGTCACAAAAAAGAAAGTGGAAAAACATATGCCAGTGTATATGGACGTATGAAATGGTCTGAGCCCAGCCCTACAATGACGACTTTATGTTATGGATTCGGAAATGGACGGTTTGGGCATCCTGAGCAGAATAGAGCTATATCCTTAAGAGAGGCTGCAACCCTACAGTCATTTCCAGATGATTATGAATTCCTACCGGCCGAAAAAATAAATTTTAAAGCTGTAGGAAGAATGATCGGTAACGCCGTACCCGTCATACTGGGCGAAGTAATCGGGCACAGCCTTAATATTCACATGCAAGAATATCGTTAAAGGTATAAAAGCCCATTTCACTGTCAGCTATTGCTTCGGCGTGGAAGCAGAAGCTTCTTCTTGCGCAAGGCTGGCAATCATGTACCTGGACAAACGAATCGTAAAATCTAACAAGCGGCTGCTTTCGGCCGAGTGATCAGCAGTATGTGCTATTTTGTTTCTCGCCTCAGTAATATCAATCAAATTGTTCATAAGCTCATTCTTCTGTAGTTCCGTAAGATCGCTTCCATCATCTTCAGTTTTTATTAGCTTTTGATAAAGTAACAGCATCATTGCTTTTGGATTGGAATTTTTTAAAGTTGAAATTAACTTCCCATCCGTCATATTAAATAAGTCGAGAGCTAGGATTTTACAAAAGCTATCAGATCTAAATCTTGATTCAATAATTTTATAAAAACACAAAAAGCTTTCGTCGTAGAAGCCTAGAAATTTATAGTGAACGCCTTTACCAAAGTGCTTTCTCAGATTCTCAGGAATTGTCAGTGAATGCTCATACGCTGCAACTATTTCTTTGGCCTTTACCGCCAGCGGATGAATAGGGTTATGCCCCGCTGTTTCCTGCCCCCCTCCCACTTGGGTAATCCTAGAGTAATAGCCGTTTTGAAGTAAATATAAATTCAACGTTGAAGGAATCTGTCTCGCAAGAAAACCTGAAAACTCTATGAAAGATAAAATCTCGTCTCTTAGTATCGTTGCCTTCTGCAAAATTAGTGACGACAGATAAACCCTCATATGTGTTGCGGGATCTATTTGTCCATTTTTGTCAATCTTTTTTGCTATGTCACTTTCTATTTTTGCATAGCCAATTTTTTTCAAAACAAAGCAAACGGAAACGAAGTATTTTTCTGTCTTGTCATACCCTGAAGGTGCGCAACTTTCTATAGAAATTGAATTTACCAGCACACCTCCTTTTATGTGTAGGCGACTAAAATTCAAATTTAAAGTGGGGATCTCCAACTCGTCAAGAGTAACAGGCTCATTTTTAACATTCATCTTCCTAAAAGCTACCGCATTAGTAAAACTGAAACCGGCGTCAATATGAAAATCCAATGTGAAAGTGGGTTTATTTTCTTTGCTTTCTAAAAATCGCTCCCAGTTTACAAAATCACGGGTCCGTGGATGATACATTTCCATCTCCTACTGACTGTCAGGCGTATTTAAGCTTAGGTAATAATCGCTCACTCATAAATGATCGGAATATTATCGTTCAATAGCTTTAGTTGCTTTAAGAGTTGTATCAAAAAATTTTCATGTGTCGAAAATGTATCGCAGATGATTTAGTCAAATCATTTGTGATTAAACGTACGGCGCGCTCAAACGACTCATTCAAGGGCGCCCACTCTCACTCTTCAGATTTACACCCTAATCAAGAATCCCGAACTCAATGCTCAATAGCTGTCCGCTAGTATACGACTTGCATCAATAGATGCCGCAGCATGCCTAGCACGAGCCTCTAGGTACGTGAGACTTCTAGATTGTCTACCTTAGAAGTGAGAGCGATATATCATCAGAAATGTGTCACGCATACTGCCGAAAAAAACGTGGCATTAAATATCTATTAGAAACCGCGCTTCTTATATTTCCGTATATGAAGCGCTACTTCCTAAGCCTGTACAGCAACCTCAAAAGGGTAGGGAATACGAGCGCCTTCGCCTACTCTGATAAGATGCTTTAAAACCCCATTCCCATCTCGGCTTTTCCTCTGAAACTCACTTAATACTTCCCAGCCTGCTAATGAGTGGATTGAGAAAATCGTGAGCTCAAAAGCGGAGCTGGCAAACATATAAAATGTTGGAAAATGAACAGGCAACCAATTTATGCACCCTGGGAATGGTGAATCAGAGCTATTAGATATGATAGGTTGCACGTGAAAAAAACCGTGCTTGTTCCCCGGGAACCGCTCCGGATGCTCGAAGCGGAAACCAAAGCTATTTACATCGTTACCTACACCCGATAGAAGCAAGCATATCGTCTCAGCGTTGAGCTCTGAATGCTTATTTCCTACAAATCTCATTAACTTAAGCCAGCCGCATCGTGAATCAATATCTACGATAATATATGATGTACAACCATCTTTCTTGGGTGTCAGTATAAACGCTTTAAGCTGACTCCTTAAAGCTTGTTGCGAGCCATCAAAAAATGAAATTGTCCCGCGTGAGGCCAATACTCGTGTCTCTTTGAACAGAGAAAACTTTTTTAACTTCGTCTGGCTATTCAACGTCTTGAAATGGGTTGCATGCCCGTTACTCAAGAGTACAGCTAATGCGTCAGCTTGTTTATCATCCATATTAAAAACTCGCAACTACATCAGTAGATATGCTTGAGGCTCGTAGCTAACACCATTGCCGCGACATTGAAGCTCACCTTCTACCCAACGTTCGTTGTCGTAGCCAATGAGGTCACTTGGATAGCTAGATGCCTTATCTCTCTCAAGAAACCTTGAAGAGTCCTCACAAAAAACCAAGTCAGGCACTTTAGATATATCAAAGTCATCAGGTACAGGAAAAGCGTCTTTTATGTGCTCAATCCAAAAAGCAGGCCTGGAGTACATGAATGCATTATTAACTGCATGTTTTACAAGCTCAGGATTTACAACCTTAACATATTCTAAGGTTGACAATTTTTCCCAAGCATCTGGATCCGTAGGATTAGTAAGAAGCCAAGGGAATCTGCTCACTATATGAGGCAAATCAGCAACAGCTTGTTGGTTAGGCAAAACAATTTTTTCCAACCAATGAGATATTATCGCACATGCAACCCTCGCGAGCTGCTCTACTGGCATGTACTCAACAATGGGCCTGTCTTTATCTAAAATATTAAATACGCTTAACCCAACGCTCTTCAATGCGATGTCACGGAATGATCGAGCACCGCCAGACTTAACACCGAGAACGCCTGCGATATCATAAGCTAAATAGTTAGGCGCTTCAGTATCCTGCAACTCAAAGCCAAGAGTCTTCATCACAGGCTCATCAAGATTCTGCTGAATGAACGCTCTGAAAGCTTCAATGCGGGCTACTTCCGCGAGCAAGTTTGGCCAATGCCAAGGCCTAAATCCTGCGAAACCTGAAGACTTCCAAAGACCTTGATCAGTAATTTGTATACTACCAACATCGTAGTCGGCATAGGACGATGCTGTACGCTTCATAGTAAGGTCGAAATTGCACGTACCATACTGGTTTACTACAACGATGGGACCTATTGTAGACATTAATCGCGCCGTATACGCTATCTCGGCACCTGTTGACCATGCCGCAGACGCTTTCTCATCCAAGCCGAGCAAATCATAGTCCACTATGAGAAGGTGGTAACCCTCATACCCTAATGCAGGGGAGTACTCACCTGCCCTTGAGGCTAGTCTTGAGCGGTGTAACTCCGTGATAAACTCGGACACCTCTCCTTTTTCGAATACCGTTATATTGGCATCAACAAACTTAGAGAGCTCGGACTTCCAACCACAGGCTCTTTCGTACTCATCGTCAAGTACCAATATATTAATCTTGCTCATCATGATTCCATTCTAGTTTGAACGCCGTCTTAAATCCCACTGGAGGGGCTACGAAAGAAACTGTGCAGTCTAAAGAGTCTGCGACCATCTTTACGATTGTAAGACCGATCCCCATTCCCCCCAAACCTAAAGCTTTACGCTCCTCAGGAATCTCTAATCGCCTTATAAAGGGTTTAAACAAATCCGCGCTGTCTGATAAGCGAACACCTACACCCGTATCCGCGATAATTACCGATGATTTATTACCCTTAGTTTCTCCATAAGCGAAAATCAGCCGCTTATTGGAGCCAATCATCGCATTTACAGCGTTTATCAAAACATTCTGAAAAACCGCGTTCCAGGCTGCTAGCGTCGCTGCGGGCAGTATCATAGTTTTAGGAAACTCGTACTCAACGCTTACTTGCCGCAACAATGCTTCGGAATTAACAACTACGCGGTTTAGCACCTTCCCGACATTATATTTGTTACGCTTTTCCCTATCGTACTCATGCATGAGCGGTGAGAATAGCTTCCGAGCCTTGGCCGTTCTCTCTGCCCAATTATCCAAAGAGCTAATAAGTTTAGGCATATCTAATATTTTATTTTTGTCCGTTAGCTGCTTACGCATATCAGAAAGGACAGTAAGCTCCTTGTGAAGCTCATGCTCCATCGCAAGAGCGGCCATTCCGGAGGTAGCCAAAGCTGCAAGAAGTATACGTTCCTCATTGATCGCAGAACTACGCTGCTCTTCTAAGTCCTCCAACTCCTTGAACTTAAGAGAAACCGCTTCAACCTCAGCACTCAACTTATCAGGGAGCTTCATTGAGAGTTGAAATAACTGATTTCTTATTTCAGAAACCTTCTCTTCAGTCCTCGGCACATCTAAGCGAGCGGAAGCTTTTTCTATATTTCTACGTTCAAATGAACGCATAGCGTAAAAGTCAATTGCCCATCTGACGCTATGCTGCAGTTCTTCAAAAGCATCATTATCAATGAGCCTATCACGTGTGACTTGCACATTTAAGTAGGCACCCTTGTTCAATTCAATCGGTGTTGCCGTAGTTCTTTCATGCGATGTAGATATTTTTACAGCACCAAAAATTCGCCCGTTCGTAGGTAGGTCATTGAGGCCGCTACGAACTTGAAGATTTGCTGGTAACAGCTTTGACTTATTGAGTCGATGGGAATGGTCTATTTCAAGACCTAACCAATCTTGCTCATCACCACCATAAAAAGGGAGTCTAAAGTTGTTGTCATAAATATGTATCCCTCCAAACTTTCTAAAGTAATCCCTGGCTTCATGAACATTAATACCTCCGGCCTGCTTACCCGAAAGCTTAAACACATAAATTTTGAAATCTACTTCATCAAGAAGCCTGTTAACTGGAGGAAAGCTGGCATTGTATTCATCACCATTTTTAAATTTGACGACTACTTCATTTTTACCACTCGACTTACCTGCACTCAATTTTCCTTCAATAATGGCAATCCAGTTCTCTAGCGCCCTGTCCATTTGGCTATCGAATGCTTTCTTTGCTTGCGAAGTAAGCCCTTTTACCTGTATATCAAAAACATCATCACTGTCATCGCCCATCAACTCAACAGGCGGCTTTAAAAACCAAAGCTCGCCAGCCAAATCCGTAAGATCTTCGACTAGCCATTGATGCTTTAGCCCTATGATCTTAACCGATGTCCCGTGCTCATAACGACCATCAATCTTAGTAGTGCTACGACTAGGAGAAATATATGCACCAGCCTTAACAAGATCATTCGCCTCTCGTGCTTCGCCCCAATTAACGTTAGCTCGAAACGCCGACGTATCATCAACACCTTTAGAAATTATCTCTAACTCGTCGCCAAGAAATTGGACGGAGAGTCGTCCCACTCCTTTTGATCCAGTAACCTGACGAGAACGTTCAGTTAACTTCTGGTTTTGTTTATGAGTCGTGCCAACACGTAACCAATAGGCGATAAATTCCGGACGGCTCATACCAGCGCCATTATCGCTTACTGTTATACTATCTCTTTCAAAGGTAACGGTAACTTGGGTCGCGTCAGCGTCATAGCTATTTTTCACAAGCTCAGCTAGGGCTACATATGGCTTTCCAACAAGCCGCTCACCTAACTCTCGTAACAGTGCCGCATCTACGGTAAAGGTATGAAATTTTCGGTTACTGCCGTCCTCAACTCGATTTTTTTCTGGCATGGCACCTTGACCTAAATCGTCCTTGAGCAAAAAACAAAATGCTCGGTAGAAAAACCAACAGCCCCACTACCTTGCAATAATGCGGTGGGCGCTACCCATCACTAGCTTTCATCGTATCGTAGCATCAAGATATGACCATGACCTGATGCTATCATTAGCAGCATTAGGCCATCAACAACCTTTAGCTGCTCGGGAGCATTAGATATGTCTAAATACGGTGCGAACATTTACTCAGACCTAGGTATAGCCTCGCCGAAGCGAATGCTCAACAAAGCACACCTAGTTGAAATGCTAATTAGAAAAATTAGCGAAAAGAACTTAACAACTGTGGAGGCCACCCAAATATTAAATATGTCAGAGCTCCAGCTAAATGAAATTATACGCGGCCATTTTCATGCAGTGAGCGCGTCTGAACTCCGACGGTTAACAAAAACCATCTGATGCCCCCTTATCAGTCATTCGAGTCGTATCTCAGCCACACACTTCGCTCAACAAGAGCTAGACCGCCCCATTTATAACACCAACTCTCAAATTCCACTATGCTATGCGGAACCGCAATAGTTTTACCTTTTGCCCTATAGTAAGCATCGCCATGGGGAGCTACTTTACAAACGCTATCAACTTTTTATAACAGGCAAAGAAAAGGGCAGTTCTCTCGAACGGCCCTAAATTAGAGCGCTTGATATTCATATATACACCCTCAAGCAGGGGTGTGGAGGTCTTACCCTACGCTGATGTCCAGCCATCAACGGGGTTCCTACGCCAGTTATCGCCGCTGGAGGCAACTGGTTTCGCGCTCACGTTCATTATTGACGGGCTACTCGCTTTGAGCAACCCCCGAACTGTTTCAGACCAGAATCGAAGTACCGGTCATCTCCTGCGGCTTCTCCAACCCCATCAACATCAGCATCGTCGGCGCCACATCCGCCAGCACGCCGCCTTCGCGCACCTTGAAATCACGCTTGCCGACGTAGATGAACGGCACCGGTTCGGTGGTGTGGGCGGTGTGGGCCTGGCCGGTGGATTCGTCGGACATTTGCTCGCAGTTACCGTGGTCAGCAGTGATCAACGCTTCGCCGCCAACTTTTTCCAGGGCTTCAACGATACGGCCGACGCACAGGTCCAGGCATTCCACTGCCTTGGTCGCGGCTTCCAGGTTGCCGCTGTGGCCGACCATGTCGCCGTTGGCGTAGTTGACCACGATGACGTCGAAGCGCTGGTGCTCGATGGCGTCGACGATCTTGTCGGTGACTTCCGGCGCGCTCATTTCCGGTTGCAAATCGTAGGTGGCGACTTTCGGCGACGGGATCAGGATGCGCTCTTCGCCCGGGAACGGCTCTTCGCGCCCGCCGGAGAAGAAGAAGGTCACGTGGGCGTATTTCTCGGTTTCGGCGATGCGCAGTTGGGTCTTGCCGTTTTTCGCCAGGTAGTCGCCCAGCACGTTGTCCAGGCTGCCGGCTGCAAACGCGGCCGGGGCCGGAATGCTGGCGGCGTACTGGGTCAGGCCGACGTACTGCACCTTCGGCTGGCGCGCACGTTCGAATTCTTTGAAGCCGTCTTCCACGAACACACGGCTCAGCTCGCGGGCACGGTCGGCGCGGAAGTTCATGAACACCACGGCGTCGCCGTCTTCGACCTTCACCGGCTCGCCGATGGTGGTGGCTTTGACGAACTCGTCGCTCTCGCCACGGGCGTAAGCGGCTTCCAGGCCCTCCTGGGCGGTGGCGGCGTTGAATTCGGCCTGGCCGTCGACGATCAGGTTGTAGGCCTGGGCTACGCGGTCCCAGCGATTGTCGCGGTCCATGGCGAAGTAACGCCCCACGATGCTGGCGATGCGGCCCTTGCCCAGGGCGGCGAAGGTGGCGTCGAGCAGTTCGATGGACGATTGCGCGCTTTTCGGCGGGGTGTCGCGGCCGTCGAGGAAGGCGTGCAGGTAGATCTTGTCGGCGCCGCGCTTGAAGGCCAGTTCGGCCATGGCTACCAGATGGTCCTGATGGCTGTGCACGCCGCCGGCCGACAACAGGCCCATGAAGTGCACGGCTTTGCCGGCCGCCACTGCTTTATCTACCGCCGCGCAGATGGTCGGGTTCTCGAAGAACTCGCCATCGCGGATCGCTTTGGTCACGCGAGTGAAGTCTTGATAGACCACTCGTCCGGCGCCCAGATTCATGTGGCCGACTTCCGAGTTGCCCATCTGGCCGTCCGGCAGGCCCACATCCATGCCGGAGCCGGAGATCAGGCCGTTGGGAACGCTGGCGGTCAGGCGGTCCAGCACGGGCTTGCGCGCCGCGTATACCGCGTTGTCGTGGTGGCTTTCACTGTGTCCGAAGCCATCGAGAATTATCAGGACCAAAGGTTTAGGCGTGGTAGTCATAGATCCTCTCGCGGCGGTAATAAAGGAAGACAATTGAAAAGGGAGTGGCAGTTTAAAGCGAAGTTCCGACCACGTCACCGCTTTACGGGGGTTGGCCCCCCCTGGCGGCTGTGTATACTTACCGCCATTTTAACGCCCTGGAACCTCCTTGATGGTTGATCACCTGATTGCATTTGCCACTGCCCACTACCTGCTTGTGGGTGCCTTCGTCATCCTGCTCGCGCTGCTGATCGCTCATGAAATGAGCCGTGGTGGCCGCAGCCTGAGCACGGCGGAGCTGACCGCGCTGGTCAACAAGGATGAGGCCGTTGTCGTCGACATCCGTCCGGCCAAGGATTTCGCCACCGGCCATATCGTCGGTGCGCTGAACATTCCGCAGGACAAGCTGATCGCGCGCCTGGCCGAGCTGGAAAAGCACAAGGCCAAGACCATCATCCTGGTCGACGCCCAGGGCCAGCACGCCGGCACTCACGCCCGCGAAATGCTCAAGACCGGCTTCACCGCCGCCAAGCTGTCCGGTGGTATCAGCAGCTGGCGCGCCGATAACCTGCCTTTGGTGAAGTGATATGAGTCAGGTTGTCGTGTATTCCAGCGATTATTGCCCTTATTGCATTCGAGCCAAGCAGTTGCTCCAGAGCAAGAAGGTCGCCTTCGAAGAAATCAAGGTCGATGGCAAGCCTCAGGTGCGCGCCGAAATGGCCCAGAAAGCCGGCCGTACATCGGTCCCGCAAATCTGGATCGGCGACAGGCATATTGGTGGCTGCGATGACCTGTTTGCTTTGGAGCGCGCCGGTAAGCTCGATGCGCTGCTCGCCTGACGCCCACCCCTTAAAAGACCCCAAGATCAAGGATCTGAGATGACTGACCAACAGAACACCGAAGCCGCAGAAGCCCAAGGCCCACAATTCTCGTTGCAACGCATCTACGTGCGTGACCTGTCGTTCGAAGCGCCGAAAAGTCCGGCCATCTTCCGTCAGGAATGGACCCCGAGCGTTGCGCTGGACCTGAACACCCGCCAGAAAGCCCTGGAAGGCGACTTCCACGAAGTCGTGCTGACCCTGTCGGTCACCGTCAAAAACGGCGAAGAAGTGGCCTTCATCGCTGAAGTGCAACAGGCCGGTATCTTCCTGATCCAGGGCCTGGACGAAGCGTCCATGAGCCACACCCTGGGTGCGTTCTGCCCGAACATCCTGTTCCCGTACGCCCGCGAGACCCTGGACAGCCTGGTCACCCGTGGCTCGTTCCCGGCGCTGATGCTGGCTCCGGTGAACTTCGATGCCCTGTATGCGCAAGAGCTGCAGCGTATGCAAGGTGAAGGTTCGTCGACCGTTCAATGATTGTTTGAACGACACCGACCCAAAATGTGGGAGCGGGCTTGTGTGGGAGCTGGCTTGCCTGCGATAGCATCACCGTGGTGTGACTGACACACCGAGGTGCTTGCATCGCAGGCAAGCCAGCTCCCACACAAGGCCCCTCCCACATTTGTTATGTGTATTACTTGAAGCCGAGTTGGCGCCAGCCTTCATACACGGCAACGGCCACAGTGTTGGACAGGTTCAAACTGCGGCAGCCCTCGCGCATCGGCAAACGCAGGCGATGACCATCAGGCAATGCATCAAGCACCTCGGCCGGCAGGCCGCGACTTTCCGGGCCAAACAGAAACGCGTCACCCTCGGCAAAGCTGGCATCATGGAATGGCCGCGAACCCTTCGTGGTGAACGCGAACAAGCGCGGGTGCCCCAGGCTTTCCAGGCAACTGGCCAGGTCCGCATGGCGCTTGAGCGTGGCGTACTCGTGGTAGTCCAGCCCGGCTCGGCGCAGGCGCTTGTCGTCCATGTCGAAGCCCAACGGTTCGATCAAATGCAGGTGGCAGCCACTGTTGGCGCACAGCCTGATAACGTTGCCGGTGTTCGGCGGAATTTCTGGTTGAAAAAGGATGACGTGAAACATGCACGGCTCCGAAGGCAAAGATGCGCTGCATTCTACCCCTGAAGAAGACCCGAGACCGAAGCTATTGCCGAGGGTCATGGGTTCATTGGCGATTGTCGGCCTCATGGTCGGCCTGATGATCGGCCGCCTGACCACCCCGGACCCGGTCGAGCTGCAACAGGTCGAAACCGCAGCGGACGGCGTGGTGGTGTGGTTCAACAGCGAGCCAAAGCTTCACGGCGAGCACATCGACGGCACCGTGGCGCTGCTGTTCGACGCGCAAGGCCAGGCCGCCAGCGGGCAACTCAAGGTCAACGCAAAGGACGTGAACTGGCGCGTGCGCAAGACCGATGCTGGCCTGCTGCTGAACCTGGTGGCGGCTCGGCCGTTGCGTGGGGTGTGGAGTGGGGAGGCGGTCGATGACCGCTGGCGGTTGGAGGTCCATCTCCAGGAGCAATAAAAGAGGGAGTTCCCGGCCTGCCTGTACCAGGGCTCCCAAAACGGGGTGAAGCCTTAAGGCTTCGGTGTTAAAGAGGGGATTCTCGGCCTGCCTGTACCAAGGTCCCCGAAACTGGGTTGTATCAGGGTTATTGCAGGGTGCGTGCCAGAGTTGTTGGATCGTGGTGAAAAAAGCCTACAGATAGCGCAAAGCCCCGGAATACGGGGCTTTGGTGGTTTTGGCTTTAAGATTTTTCTTGGCGAAGCTCAGGTTTCAGGCCTTGGACCCGTGCCCAATGCCGGTTCATGGTGCATTGAAGCAGTGCACGGTCCCGAAATCGTGTGGAGATCCAAATGTGGGAGCGGGCTTGCTCGCGAATGCGGTGGATCAGTCACATATCAGTGACTGACACTCCGCATTCGCGAGCAAGCCCGCTCCCACATTGGATCTTCAGTGGATAAGGAAAATTGGGGATCAGCCCTCATCCCCCTCATCATCATCCACACCATCAACCTTCATCCCCAACTCCTTGATCTTGCGCGTCAGGGTATTACGCCCCCAACCCAGCAACACGGCGGCATCGCGGCGGCGGCCGGCGGTGTGCTTGAGGGCCGTCTCGATCATGATTCGCTCAAAAGCCGGCACGGCGCTGTCCAAAAGGCTCGACTGGCCGCGTGCCAGGGCCTGGTCGGCCCATTGGCGCAGCGCCTGCTCCCAGTTGGTCACCGGTGCGGAGTCCTGCGGCAGGCTCAACAGCTCCGGCGGCAGGTCGCTGATGTGCACTTCGCGCCCGGACGCCATCACCGTGATCCAGCGGCAGGTGTTCTCCAGCTGGCGCACGTTACCCGGCCACGGCAGGTTCTTCAGGTATTCCTCGGTCTCGCTTTTCAGCAACTTCGGCTCCACGGCCAGCTCCAGGGCGGCACGGCTGAGGAAGTGACGGGCGAGGGTCGGGATGTCTTCGCGGCGGTCCGACATGCGCGGGATATGGATGCGGATCACGTTGAGGCGGTGGAACAGGTCTTCACGGAACTTGCCCGCATGTACCAGGGTTTCCAGGTTCTGGTGGGTCGCCGCGATGATGCGCACGTCGACCTTGACCGGCGTATGCCCGCCCACGCGGTAGAACTCACCGTCCGCCAGTACCCGCAGCAGGCGGGTCTGGGTATCGGCCGGCATGTCGCCGATTTCATCGAGGAACAGCGTGCCGCCGTCGGCCTGTTCAAAGCGCCCGCGACGCAGGTTGGCCGCGCCGGTGAACGCGCCTTTCTCATGGCCGAACAGCTCTGACTCCATCAGGTCCTTGGGGATAGCCGCCATGTTCAGCGCAATGAACGGCGAAGCAGCCCGCGGGCTGTGACGGTGCAGCGCGTGAGCGACCAGTTCTTTACCCGTGCCTGACTCGCCGTTGATCAGCACCGTGATGTTGGAATGGCTCAAACGCCCGATGGCGCGAAACACTTCCTGCATCGCCGGCGCTTCGCCAATGATTTCCGGGGTGCGGGTCAGGGCGGGCGGGGCTTGCTGGTTCTGCTGTTCCTGGGCGTGCTGGTTGGCGCGCTTGACCAGCGCCACCGCTTCGTCCACGTCGAACGGCTTGGGCAGGTATTCAAACGCGCCGCCCTGATAGGACGCCACGGCGCTGTCCAGGTCCGAATGCGCGGTCATGATGATCACCGGCAGGCGCGGATGCTGCTCGCGAATCCGCGCCAAAAGGTCCAGGCCGCTTGCGCCGGGCATGCGGATGTCGGAGATGATCACGTCGGGCTGCTGGCGCGCCAGGCGGCTCATCACGCCGTCGGCGCTGTCGAAGCTCTGGGTGATCATGCCTTCCTGTTGCAAGGCTTTCTCCAGGACCCAGCGGATAGAACGGTCGTCGTCAACGATCCAGACAGTTTCACTACGGCTCATGTCGAGGGGGCTCCTTGTTCCAATGGCAGGAAGATCGAGAACGTGGTGTGGCCGGGATGGCTCTCACATTCGATCAGGCCCTGATGCTGGCTGATGATGTTCTGGGTAATGGCCAGGCCCAGCCCGGTACCATCCGGGCGGCCGCTGACCATGGGAAAGAAAATGGTTTCCTGCAGTTCAGCGGGAATGCCGGGGCCGTTGTCGATGATCTCGACCTTAGTCACCAGGCGATGGCGCACATGGCCGATGGTGAACTGGCGCAGGGCGCGGGTGCGCAGGCTGATGCGGCCCAGGCGCAACTCGTTCTGGCTGCTGATGGCCTGCATGGCGTTGCGCACGATATTGAGCACCGCCTGGATCATCTGCTCGCGGTCGATCAACACGTCGGGAATGCTTGGGTCGTAATCGCGCACCAGGGTGATGCAGCCCTGGCTTTCAGCCTCGACCAGTTGGCAGACGCGCTCCAGCACTTCGTGCACGTTGGTCATCGCCAGGGACGGCAGCTTGTTGGAACCGAGCATGCGGTCCACCAGGTTACGCAGGCGGTCGGCCTCTTCGATGATGACGTTGGTGTAGTCCTTGAGGTGCTCTTCCGGCAGCTCGCGGGCCAGCAGTTGCGCCGCGCCACGAATACCGCCCAGCGGGTTCTTGATCTCATGGGCCAGGCCGCGCACCAGCATCTTGCTGGTTTCCTGCTTGGACAGCTGCGCCTCTTCCTTGGTGATGCGCAGCAGGCGGTCGCGGGGGTGGACTTCGAGCAGCAGCAGGGTCGCGCCGTTGCTCAGGATCGGGGTCACGGCGTAGTCGACCGTCAGCGTCTGGCCGGTGAGGGCGGTGAGCATCGCTTCGCGCTTGGTGAACGGATGGGCCTGCTCCACGGCCTGGCGCAAGGAACTCAAGGCCTCGGCCGACTCGGTGAACAATTCGCTGATGAACTGCCCATGGCTGCGCTGGCCGCTGATGGCCAGGAGCATCTCCGCCGCCGGGTTCATGTACTCAAGACGCAGGTCGTCGTTGAGCAGGATGGTCGCGGTGGTCAGGTTGTCGAGTAACAAACGGTGCAGTGCATCGCTGATGGTCATCAGGACCTCTTTTGGAGCAAGGCGCGGGCTTGAGGCACACGCTGATACAAGGAAAATGCAAAAACCAAACCAAGGCTCCGAAAAGAAGCGCAAAGGCGCTGAAATAGGGGTTTTAAGCGCGAAACTGTGGCGTTCTGCCAGCCTTGGCGGGAAGTTTCGAACCAAAATGGTGTGAGTCGGTGGGAAGGGTGCAGGCTTGCGCACCAATATAGTGCTTTTTTGTGGGAGGCGTTCAGGAAGCAAGAATTGCATTGAATCGCCAGGAAGGTTGCGGTCAGTGTGGGAGCTGGCTTGCCTGCGATAGCGGCGGCACATTCAAAGCCGCTATCGCAGGCAAGCCAGCTCCCACAGTGTTTGATCGGGTTTGCAGATTTAGCCTTTGAAGATGCACAGCTCGGCCGTGGCGCGGATCATCGCCAACTGCCGTAGCGGGTCATTGAGTGGTTCATGCACCGCTTCGGCCAGCCACTGGGGACACTGCGGGTCGGTACGCTGCGGGGTGAAGTCCGCCAGTTGCTGCAGCAGCCTTTTTTGCAGTTGGTCCAGTTGCGGACGAATCTGCTTCACCAGGTCCGGCCGTGGATCGTCCGGCGCCTTGCCCTGGAACTGCCAGTCGGATAGATGGGTGTACTGCACCAGTTTGTTCGCTTCGATCTGCGCCGAGAAAAACTGCTCGGCGGCGGCGGGGTCCAGTTTGTAGCTCGGTGCCTGGGCAACGACACTGGCGATCACCTCCTGCTCGCGCTTCTTGTCCTCTACGGGCTTGTGGCTGTCCCATTTGCTCAGGGCAACTTGGTCGGCGATCTCCAGGCGCTCGGCGATGCTGTTGAGCAGAGGCTCAAGGGTGGGCGGCGCAGCGCTCGCACTGGCGCTGCAAAATAACAAGGCGAACACAAGTCGATGTTTCAAAGCGGATCTCCTGTGGGAGCTGGCTTGCCTGCGATGCGGGCAACTCGGTACATCAGGTATACCCAGCTGATGCCATCGCAGGCAAGCCAGCTCCCACATTTTTGATTGGGTTTGCAGATTGGGCAGTGTGTCAGTCAGAGGCTACCTTAACTTGCGCGCCTGCCTACAGGTGCGCCAGAATCCGCCGGCTTGTACGGCTGGCTTGTCGTCTCTAAGGTTGCTCGGTCGCTGCTCATCAGCGATCAGGTTTAGTAGCCTGAGGATCAAGTTAAGCGCGTACCGCGCCGCTTTTTATGGCGGCTGTGTGCAGGGCATCTTCGGGTGCGCCGGTTTTTGCTTAACTTCCCCGGTCTACTAACCTGCGCACAGCTGCCACCCAATCGTTTAGTAGCGAGTCGATGGCGGCCTCATTCGAGGAAGTTAAGACATGTTCAAACCAACCCCAAATCCACCCCCCTCCATCTTCACCATCGCCGCCGATATCGATGACGAAGCGCTGATGATCAACAGTTTCGAAACCTTCTCCTCGGTCAGCACCTTGTTGCTGGACCTGTCCGAGGACCTGGACGGCAAGCACCGCGATGTCGCGCTGGCCATTCACCAACTGAGCGCCTTGGGCACGCAGATGGTCAGCCGTATGCTCGACCGCCAAGCGGCCATCTGACAATCCGCAGGCAAAAAAAGACCTCCCGAAGGAGGTCTTTTTGCATCACGCCACGTTAAGCAGCGCTACCGGATCAGCAGCTGTAGTACAGCTCGTATTCCAGTGGGTGTACGAAGGTGCGAACCTTGATTTCTTCTGCGCTCTTGAGCTCGATGTAAGCGTCGATGAAGTCGTCGCTGAACACGCCGCCTTTGGTCAGGAACGCACGGCCCTTGTCCAGCTCTTCCAGGGCTTCTTTCAGGCTGCCGCACACTTGTGGGATCTCTTTGGCCTCTTCAGGCGGCAGGTCGTACAAGTTTTTGTCGGCGGCGTCGCCAGGGTGGATCTTGTTCTGGATACCGTCCAGGCCAGCCATGACCAGGGCCGCGAAGGCCAGGTACGGGTTGGCAGCCGGGTCCGGGAAGCGCGCTTCGATACGGCGCGCGCGCGGGCTGGACACGTAAGGAATACGGATCGAGGCGGAACGGTTGCGTGCCGAGTAGGCCAGCATTACCGGCGCTTCGAAACCCGGGACCAGACGCTTGTAGGAGTTGGTCGACGGGTTGGTGAAGCCGTTCAGGGCCTTACCGTGCTTGATGATGCCGCCGATGAAGTACAGGGCGGTGTCGGACAGGCCGGCATAACCTTCGCCAGCGAAGGTGTTCTTGCCTTCTTTGGCGATGGACAGGTGAACGTGCATCCCCGAACCGTTATCGCCGTACAAAGGCTTAGGCATGAAGGTCGCGGTACGGCCGTAGGCAACGGCAGTGTTGTGTACGCAGTACTTCAGGGTCTGGACTTCGTCAGCCTTGGCGACCAGGGTGTTGAACTTCACACCGATTTCGTTCTGGCCGGCAGTCGCCACTTCGTGGTGATGCACTTCGATGACCAGGCCCATGTCTTCCATGGCGTTGCACATGGAGGTACGGATTTCGTGGTCGTGGTCGAATGGCGGAACCGGGAAGTAGCCGCCCTTGATGCCTGGACGGTGGCCATGGTTGCCGCCTTCCACGTCCTGGTCGGACATCCACGAACCTTGTTCAGAGTAGATCTTGAACATGGAGCCGGAGATATCGGACTTGAATTTCACTTGGTCGAAGATGAAGAACTCAGGCTCAGGGCCTACGAATACGGTGTCGCCGATACCGGTCGACTTCAGGTATTCCTCGGCACGCTTGGCGATCGCACGTGGGTCGCGGTCGTAGCCTTGCATGGTCGACGGTTCGATAACGTCGCAGACCAGGATCAGGGTCGGCTCTTCGGTGAACGGGTCCAGCACGGCAGTGCTGTCGTCCGGCATCAGGATCATGTCGGAAGCTTCGATGCCTTTCCAGCCGGCAATGGAGGAACCGTCGAACATTTTGCCTTCTTCGAAGAACGCATCATCCAGCGCATCGCGAGCCGGCATGGTCACGTGGTGCTGAGTGCCTTTGGTGTCCGTGAAGCGCAGATCAATCCATTTGACGTCATGATCTTTGATGAGTTGAACCGACTTCGACATAGTGTCCTCCGGGTGGCTTCGGGCTGGGTAGTGGAGTTAGCCCTTAGAATGTGGGTGATGCCGGCGCGGATAGTCCGCCATGGCAACCTGCCTCACAAGAGAGCAAATTGCATGCCAGTGCGCCAACATGGGTTTTGTGCTCCAAAAGCGACCCTATAAAGGTGCATTGCGACAAAAGCCAAAAAATAGCGCACCGCAATGTGGCGAGGTTACCTGCAAATGCACTGCTTTAGTGCGCAGCAACTGCTATGCATATTAACTGGTTAAACCTTGAGCGATTTCCGCTATAATCCGCGCCCCCCTTTTTCGGCAGGTCCGGCACGCGCTGTTTCCATGAAATTAATCGTTAAAGTCTTCCCCGAAATCACCATCAAGAGCCGACCGGTACGGATGCGTTTCATCCGTCAGTTGGCCAAGAACATCCGTGCCGTGCTCCGCGATCTGGACCCGGCTGTGGTGGTGAATGGCGTGTGGGACAACCTCGAGCTGGAAACCCGCCTGACCGACGCCAAAGCCTTGAAGGACATGACCGAGCGCCTGAGCTGCATGCCGGGCATCGCGCATTTCCTGCAGGTGGACGAGTACGCGCTGGGCGACTTCGACGACATCACCGAAAAATGCAAATTGCACTTCGGCGACAGCCTGGAAGGCAAGATTTTTTCGGTGCGCTGCAAGCGCGCCGGCAAGCACCCGTTCAGCTCCATGGATGTGGAGAAATACGTTGGCAGCAAGCTGCGTCGCGAGTGCGGCGCCGCCGGAATTTCCTTGAAAGCACCGCAAATTGAAGTGCGCATGGAAATTCGCGACCAACGGTTGTTTGTGATCCACAGCCAGCACAACAGCATCGGCGGCTACCCGCTGGGCGCCTTGGAACAGACGCTGGTCTTGATGTCCGGCGGTTTCGATTCCACGGTCGCGGCCTACCAGATCATGCGGCGCGGCCTGATGAGCCACTTCTGCTTCTTTAACCTGGGCGGGCGTGCACACGAATTGGGCGTGATGGAAGTAGCGCACTTTATCTGGAAGAAGTACGGCAGCTCCCAACGCGTGCTATTTGTAAGCGTACCGTTCGAAGAAGTGCTGGGCGAAATTCTCGGCAAAGTCGATAACAGTCATATGGGCGTGGTATTGAAGCGTATGATGTTGCGCGCCGCTTCCCGGATCGCCGACCAACTGCAGATCGACGCGCTGGTGACCGGTGAAGCGATCTCCCAGGTGTCCAGCCAGACGCTGCCGAACCTGTCGCTGATCGATTGCGTGACCGAGAAGCTGGTGCTGCGCCCGCTTATCGCCAGCCACAAGCAGGACATCATCGACCTGGCAGAAGAAATCGGCACCGCCGACTTTGCCAAGCATATGCCTGAGTACTGCGGGGTCATCTCGGTGAACCCCAAGACCCACGCCAAGCGCAACCGCGTGGAGTATGAAGAACAACAGTTTGACATGGCGATTCTGGAGCGTGCGCTCGAGAACGCCAAGCTGGTCCCGATCGATCGTGTCATCGACGAGCTGGGCCAGGATGTACAGATCGAAGAAGTCAGCGAAGCCCTGGCCGGCCAGATCATCATCGACATCCGCCACCCGGATGCCGCTGAAGATGAGCCGCTGGCAATTCCTGGCATCGACGTACAAACGCTGCCGTTCTATGCATTGAACGCGCGTTTCAAGGAACTGGATGACAGCCGTCAGTACCTGCTGTATTGCGACAAAGGCGTGATGAGTCGCCTGCATGCCCACCATTTGCTCAGTGAGGGGCATGCCAATGTGCGCGTTTATCGACCGAGCTAAGAGCCCGGGGCTGTTTGCCTGTGGCCTGCGTCACCGGCCCCCCGACTCTGCCGTCAAGCTGTAACGGCAAGGCCTGACTCTACTGTTAATCGCTGCCACGACCTGTCAGCACACCGAATCCTCTGATCGAGATACACAAGTGATCGAAAATCTACGTAACATCGCCATCATTGCTCACGTTGACCATGGTAAAACCACCCTGGTAGACAAACTCCTGCGTCAATCCGGCACCCTGGAGCGCAACGAGCTCAACGACGAGCGCGTGATGGACTCCAACGACCAGGAAAAAGAGCGCGGTATTACCATCCTGGCAAAAAACACCGCTATCAACTGGAACGGCTACCACATCAACATCGTGGATACCCCGGGCCACGCCGACTTCGGCGGCGAAGTAGAACGCGTGATGTCGATGGTTGACTCCGTTCTGCTGCTGGTTGACGCTCAAGACGGCCCTATGCCGCAAACCCGTTTCGTGACCAAGAAGGCTTTCGAAGCCGGCCTGCGTCCGATCGTGTGCATCAACAAGGTTGACCGTCCAGGCGCGCGTCCGGACTGGGTTCTGGACCAGATCTTCGACCTGTTCGACAACCTCGGTGCCACTGAAGAGCAGCTCGATTTCCAAGTGATCTACGCCTCGGCCCTGAACGGCATTGCCGGTCTGGAACACACCGCCATGGCCGAAGACATGACCCCGCTGTACCAGGCGATCGTTGACCACGTTCCACCTCCGAAGGTTGACCGTGAAGGCCCGTTCCAGATGCAAATCTCGGCACTGGACTACAACAGCTTCCTGGGTGTTATCGGCGTTGGCCGTATCGCTCGCGGCAGCGTCAAGCCGAACACCCCGGTTGTCGCTATCGGCGCCGACGGCAAGAAGCGTAACGGTCGTATCCTGAAGCTGATGGGTCACCACGGTCTGCACCGTATCGACGTTGAAGAAGCTTTCGCCGGCGACATCGTGTGCGTGAGCGGTATGGACTCGCTGTTCATCTCCGACACCCTGTGCCAGCCGGACACCGTCGAGGCGATGAAGCCTCTGACCGTCGACGAGCCAACCGTTTCCATGACCTTCCAGGTAAACGACTCGCCTTTCTGCGGTAAAGAAGGCAAGTTCGTGACCTCCCGTAACATCAAGGAGCGTCTGGACAAAGAGCTGCTGTACAACGTTGCCCTGCGCGTTGAAGAAGGCGACTCGGCCGACAAGTTCAAGGTCTCCGGCCGTGGTGAGCTGCACCTCTCGGTACTGATCGAAACCATGCGTCGCGAAGGCTTCGAAATGGGCGTTGGTCGTCCGGAAGTGATCATCCGTCAGGTTGACGGCGTGAAGCAGGAACCGTTTGAAGACGTGACCATCGACACCCCGGAAGAATCGCAGGGCAAGGTCATGGAAGAGATGGGCCTGCGTCGCGGCGACCTGACCAACATGGTGCCGGATGGCAAAGGCCGTGTACGTCTGGAATACAACATCCCTGCTCGTGGTCTGATCGGTTTCCGTAACCAGTTCCTGACCCTGACCAACGGTGCTGGCATCCTGACCTCGATCTTTGATCGCTACGACACCATGAAGTCCGGCGACATGTCCGGCCGTCAGAACGGTGTTCTGGTCTCGGTTGAAACCGGCAAGGCACTGACCTACTCCCTGGAAACCCTCCAGGCGCGTGGCAAGCTGTTCGTTGAGCACGGTCAAGAGATCTACAACGGTCAGATCGTTGGCTTGAACAGCCGTGACAACGACATGGGCGTCAACCCAACCAAAGGCAAGAAGCTCGACAACATGCGTGCTTCGGGCAAAGACGAAACCATCGCTCTGGTTCCACCGGTGAAGTTCACCCTGGAACAGGCCCTGGAATTCATCCAGGACGATGAATTGTGCGAAGTGACGCCGAAGTCCATTCGTCTGCGTAAAAAGATTCTTGACGAAGGCGAGCGTACCCGCGCTGCCAAGAAAGCCAAGAACTGAGTTAACTCAGGCTGAATGAAAAACGCCCCCGGTCGAAAGGCCGGGGGCGTTTTTTTATGCCTGCAGTTTGTGTGCAGAGCGGGCTCTTGTAGTGAGCGGGCTTGTCCCGCGCTGGGTGGCGAAGCCGCCCCAACCCAGGCACAGAGTTTCTCCAGTTAAAACGAGGTATCAGATTTTGGGGCGGCTTCGCCACCCAGCGCGGGGCAAGCCCGCTCACTACAGGGGATCAGAACTTATCGAGCGTCTTGAACTTAGTCTCGCGCACCACTTCCTTGGGCTTATACGCACAGTACCCCGGGCGCGGCCCGATTTTTGGGTGATTGCGGCACGTATCCGGGCGCTTGTCGTAAATGGTGCAGAAGCGCGTCTTGCGATCCAGGTACAAGCAATCGTTGTTGCTCATGCGCTGCAGGGTAAAAATTTCGGACTTGGAATTGAAGCGCTCGACGATGCCTTCCTTCTGCAAGCGCTTGGCGATGTTTTTCGGCGGGTCGCCGCGCTCGAACTCGTCGACGATGCCAATGCGGATCAGGTCCTTGATCTTCACTTCGACCGGCAGCGTGCAGCAGCTGGACACGCAGCCGCCGCACATGTGGGCGGAATATTTCTGCCAGGTCTCGAGACGGTCGAGTTCCGCGGCGGCGATCAATTGAGGCTTCATCAGGGTTCCAAAAAGGTGGGGCTGTATCCGGGCGCGCGATCATACCGGGATTGGTGATTTTTTGAACAATATTTTCAAGATTTTATCTTCGGCCGAAGATCGGGCACGACCCCTGCATCTAATCCTTTCAACAGTGAATGAGTTAAAAAACTGACGAACCAGCGCCTACGCCGTGTGTCAGAGCGTCTAGGCTCTAGCAACTCCTTCTATCTCGCCCGAGGTCGCACTTGATGTCTCAGGAACCACTTGCACGAGAAGCAGAGGTAGCCGCGTTCCGCGATGCCGTCTTGACCAAACTCACCTATGCGGTGGGCAAGGACCCGGATCACGCCTTCGACCACGACTGGTTTGAAGCCATTGCCCTGGCCGCCCGCGACCAGATGGTCGACCACTGGATGGACCACACGCGGCGCATTTACCGCAAAGGCCAGAAACGGGTTTATTACCTTTCCCTGGAATTCCTCATTGGCCGCTTGCTCTATGACAGCCTGAGCAATCTCGGCGTGCTCGAGATCGCGCGCGACGCGTTGTCCGAGCTGGGTGTGGACCTTGAGCGCATCCGCCTGCTGGAGCCCGATGCGGCACTTGGCAACGGTGGCCTGGGCCGCCTGGCGGCATGCTTTATGGAAAGCATGTCGACACTGGGCATTGCCGGTCACGGCTACGGCATTCGGTATGAGCACGGCTTGTTCCGCCAGGCGATTGTCGATGGCTGGCAACAGGAGCAGACCGAACGCTGGCTGGATTTCGGCAACCCGTGGGAGTTCGAGCGGGCCGAAGTGATTTACCCGATCGGCTTTGGCGGCAGCGTCGAAACCCTGCCGGACGCTTCCGGCAAGCTGATCCAGGTGTGGACGCCCAGCGAAACGGTACGTGCCGTCGCTTACGACACCCCGGTGGTCGGCTGGCGTGGCGCCAGCGTCAATACCTTGCGCCTGTGGCGCGCACGGGCGGTCGAAGACCTGCACCTGGAACGCTTCAACGCCGGTGATCACCTGGGCGCCGTCGCCGAAGTGGCGCGCGCCGAGAGCATCTCGCGCGTGCTGTACCCGGCTGATAGCACGGAAGCGGGGCAGGAACTGCGCCTGCGCCAGGAATACTTCTTCGTCGCGGCCTCCCTGCAAGACCTGCTGCGCCGCCACAAGAACATGCACGGCTCGGTGCTGAGCCTGGGCGAACACGCGGCGATCCAGCTCAACGACACCCACCCGTCCATCGCGGTGGCCGAGCTGATGCGTCAATTGGTTGACCTGCACGACATTCCATGGGAAGCCGCCTGGGACGTCACCGTCGAAACGCTTTCCTACACCAACCACACCCTGTTGCCCGAAGCCCTGGAAACCTGGCCGGTCGGGCTGATGGAGCGCATGCTGCCGCGCCACATGCAGATCATTTACCTGATCAACGCCCAGCACATCGACTCGCTGCGCGCCAAGGGCGTGCACGATTTCGACGTACTGCGCGCGGTATCGCTGATCGAAGAAGACAATGGCCGTCGCGTGCGCATGGGCAACCTGGCGTTCCTCGGTTCCCACAGCGTCAACGGCGTGTCCGGCCTGCACACCCAGCTGATGCGCAGCACGGTGTTCTCCGAACTGCACAAGCTGTACCCGGAGCGCATCAACAACAAAACCAACGGCATCACCTTCCGCCGCTGGTTGTATCAGGCTAACCCCAAACTCACGTCGATGCTGGTGGAGGCTTTGGGCCCGGACATTCTCGACACCATGGAAACCCGCCTGGGCGAGCTGGAAACCTTTGCCGAGAAGCAGACGTTCCGCAAAGCTTTCGCCGATCAACGCCTGCACAGCAAGCGCGCGCTGGCCGAGATCATCCACGAGCGCCTGGGCATTTCGGTGAACCCGGCGGCGATGTTCGACGTACAGGTCAAGCGGATCCACGAATACAAGCGCCAGTTGCTCAACCTGCTGCACACCGTGGCGCTGTACCAGGCGATCCGTGCCGAGCCTGAGGTCGACTGGGTGCCGCGCGTGAAGATCTTCGCCGGCAAGGCGGCGGCGAGTTATCACCAGGCCAAGCTGATCATCAAGTTGACCAACGATATCGCGCGCACCGTCAACAACGACCCGACCGTGCGCGGCTTGCTCAAGGTGGTGTTCCTGCCCAACTACAACGTCAGCCTGGCGGAAAGCATCATTCCGGCGGCGGACTTGTCGGAGCAGATCTCCACCGCCGGCTTTGAAGCGTCGGGCACCAGCAACATGAAATTCGGCCTCAACGGCGCGCTGACCATCGGTACCATGGACGGCGCCAACGTGGAAATGCACGAGCGTGTCGGCGCCGAGCACATGTTTATCTTCGGCCTCAGCGCGCAGCAGGTGGAGGCGCGCAAACACGCCGGCGAGTTCAGTGCCGGGCCGGATATCGCGGCGTCGCATCGCCTCAACGATGTGCTGCAAGCGATCCGTGGCGGGGTGTTCTCGCCGGATGATCCGGGTCGCTATGTGGGGCTGATCGACGGGCTGATCGACTACGACCGGTTCCTGGTGTGTGCCGACTTCGATTCGTACTGGGACGCCCAGGCCAAGGTCGAAGCGCATTGGCATGACTCCAAGGCCTGGTGGCGCTCGGCGGTGCTGAATACGGCGCGGATGGGCTGGTTCAGTTCGGACCGGACGATTCGCGAATACGCTACCGAGATCTGGAAAGCCCTCGACTAAAACACTGCAATACCCCCTGTGGGAGCGGGCTTGCTCGCGAATACGGTATGTCAGTTAACAAATATGTCGACTGGCACACCGCATTCGCGGGCAAGCCCGCTCCCACATTAGTTGCGCGTCGATATACTAGGCCCCGGTTTGCCCGCCTCGGGCTGCTCAGGGAATATCGACCATGCAATGGATTTTCATGCTGCTGGGCCTGGTGCTCGGCTGGACGCTCGACGAGTCGTTCAGCGATGCGGGTATCGGTGCGCTGTTGGGGCTCGGCATCGGCCAGGCAATCCGCCTGGCCAAGCTGTCGGCCCAGGCGGATCAGCAGGCGGTTGCGTTGGAAACCACCCAGAAGGCCCTGATCGCGCTGGGCGAGCGTCTGCGACAACTGGAGGTGCCCGCGCCGTCGAGCAACGTCATTGTCGAAGCACCCATCCCTGAACGTACCCCTGAACCCGCACCTGTCGCTGAGGCGCCCGACCTTGTCTGGGAGCTGCCCGCCGCATTGGCGCCTGTCGCGATGGTCGCCGAACCGAGCCAGCCGTTACCGGACGACGTCTGGACACCTGCTCCAACTCCCCACCCGCCGCAAGAACCTGCCATCCCGCGCGGTCCCAACCTGATTGAACGTGCCATCAGCGGCGCGCGCAGTTGGCTGTTCGGCGGCAACACGGTGCTGCGTGTCGGCGTGGTGCTGTTGTTCCTTGGCCTGGCCTTCCTGCTGCGCTACGCCACCGAAGGCATGGTGGTGCCGATCGAGGTGCGTTACGCCGGCGTAGCCGCAGCCGCCCTCGCCCTGCTGGGCCTGGGCTGGTGGTTGCGGCTGCGCAATAGCAACTACGGTTTGATGCTGCAAGGCACCGGCATTGCGGTGTTGTACCTGACGGTATTCGCCGCGATGCGCTTGCATCCGCTGATCGACCCGAGTGCGGCCCTGGGCCTGCTGGTGGCGGTCACCGTGTTTTCGGCGATCCTGGCGATTACCCAGGACGCGCTGGGGTTGGCTTGCGCAGCGGCGCTGGGCGGTTTTGCCGCGCCGATTCTGACGTCCACCGGCGCCGGCAACCATGTGGCGCTGTTCAGTTATTTCGCCCTGCTCAATACCGGCATCCTCGCCATCGCCTGGTTCAAGGCCTGGCGATTGCTCAACCTGATCGGTTTTGTCGGCACTTTCGGCATCGGCTTCGCCTGGGGCATGCGCTCCTACGCGCCGGAACTGCTGTGGAGCACCGAGCCATTCCTGATCCTGTTCTTCCTGATGTACCTGGCGATCGGCCTGTTGTTCGCCCGGCGCAAATTGCTGGAGATGGGCGACGCCCCCGAGGGGCGCGATGCGTTGCTGCGCTGGTCGGCGGCCAAAGGCGATTACGTCGACGGCAGTATGCTGTTCGGCCCGCCGCTGGTGGGCTTCGGCTTGCAGTTCGCATTAGTGCAGCACCTGGAGTTCGCCGCCGCGTTCAGTGCGTTGGGCCTGGGCATTATCTACATGGGCCTGGCGCGGTTGCTCAGTGGCGGGCGTGCCTTGCTGCTGGCCGAGACCTGCCTGGCCCTGGGCGTGATCTTTGCCAGCCTGGCGATTCCCCTGGGCCTCGATGCGCGCTGGACCGCGGCGGCGTGGGCGGTGGAAGGCGCCGGGATTTTCTGGCTGGGCCTGCGTCAACAGCGGCCACTGGCGCGGGCCTTCGGCGTGTTGCTGCAAGTGGGCTCGGCGCTGGCGTTTCTCAGCGAGCTGCGCCTCGGCGAGCACACTTTGCTCGATGGAGCGCCATTGGGTGCGCTGATGCTGGGCGCGGCGTTGCTGTTCAGCTTTGATCAGTTGCGCAAGGCGTCCCCTGAACAGGCGACGGCGTCGGAGCGCAAAGGCCTGCCGGTATTGGCGAGCCTTGGCCTGAGCTTTTTGTACCTGCTTGCCCCCATGCTGCTCGATACCCAGGGCACGGCGGTCAGTTGGGCGCTCGCGGGCCTGGCGACGCTGTTCGTCGGCCTGCGCATTGGTTCGCGTACCTTCCTGTTCACGGCGTTTGGTGTGCAGTTGCTGGGCGGTGCGTTGTTCCTGCTGCGCCTGCAGGGCGGCGACGGGACGGCCGTGTTCAATGCAGGCTGGAGTGGCTTGCTCACGGCCTCGCTGATCGGCCTGGCCTTGATCGGCGGCATGCTGATGGCGGCGCGCGACGACCAGGTGCGCGGCGATGTGCGCCTGTTGCGCGGCTTGTCGGTGGTGCTGCTCGCGGGCCTCGTCCTGATCAATCTCGCTGTGCTGTTCGTGCTGCCATGGCAAAGCGCCAGCGGTGTGTGGGCGGCCAGCGGTTTGTTGATCATCTGGCTCAGCCTTTATCTGCAACAGCGCGTCAGCTTTGTGTTCGGCTTGCTGCTGCAACTGATCGGCGGCGGTTCATTCCTGCTGGCGATGCCGGAGTTGCTCGGGCCGTTGACCGGCGAAGGCTTGCGCCCGTTGGCCCACAGTGGTTTCTGGACGCCGATGGTGCTGGGCCTGGCCGCATTGATCGGTGCCTGGCGCTTGCAGCGTGAACCCCAGGTGCCCGTGTTTGCCGTGTTGAAGCTGCAACGCCTGTCCGACCTGCTGCTGGTGTGGGGCGCGGCCTGGTGGACGATGGCGCTGGCCGGCGAAGTGCTGCGTTTCGTTCCCGGCGAACTGCACGGCGCCTTCCTGCTCGGCATCGCGGCCGCCAGCGTGGCGGTCTGGACACTGTTGGCGGCACGACTGCGCTGGGTATCGCTGGGCATGCTCTGCACCTTGCTGATGCCAGCGGCGGGCTTGGTGCTGCTGGTCTCGGCGCACACCTATTATCACCCGGCGGCGCACTACGGCTGGCTGGCGTGGCCAGCCGTGTTCGTGGTGCATTTTGTCTCGCTGCGGCGCTTGGCAATGGTGGTGCCGGGCAGGGCGCTGGGCATCGCCCATGTGCTGGGCTGCTGGATATTGATCGGCCTGCTGGCGCTGGAATTGCGCTACGGGCTGCTGCGTTTCTCGGCCGAATACAACGCCTGGCGCTGGTTGGGCTGGGCAATCCTGCCAAGTCTCTACCTGGTACTGGCCGCCGCGCCGCGCCACTGGCCGTGGCCGGTGTCGGCGTATCCGCGCGAATATCGCGTGCTCGCGGCACTGCCATTGGCCGTGCTGATGCTCGGTTGGTTCTGGGCGGCGAACAGCTTCAGCGATGGCACGGCCGACCCGTTGCCCTATGTGCCATTGCTTAATCCACTGGACCTGGGCCTGTTGTTCGCGTTGCTTGGGGTGTACGTGTGGTCGCGCAGCGTGGCGCCGCAACGCGGGCCACGGGCCGAGTTGCTTGCCCAAGGCGTGGCGGGGCTTTCACTGTTTGCGTTCTTCACCGCGCTGGTGATGCGCACCGCGCACCATTGGGGCGGCGTGCCGTTTGAGCTGGACGCGTTGCTCGAATCGATGCTGGTGCAAGCCGGCCTGTCGATCATATGGACCTTGATTGCCTTGGGCCTGATGATCGGCGGCCACCTGCGCCATCGTCGCGAGGTGTGGTTGATCGGCGCGGCGCTGATTGCGGTGGTGGTGGCCAAGTTGTTCTTTGTCGAACTGAGCAATCGTGGCGGCCTGGCGCGGATCGTGTCGTTTATTGGCGTCGGCGGCTTGTTGCTGGTGGTGGGCTATTTCGCGCCGCTGCCGCCCAAGCGTGCCGAACCTGTGCTGGAAACTGAAGGAGCAGCCTCTTGATCGGTAAGTTGAGTGTGGCCGTGTTGGGCCTGTGTGCGGCGTGGTCGGCGTGGGCCCAGGAAGGCCCGGCGGATTTCGCCAGCCAGGTGCCACTGAGCATCAGCGGCAACGGCCCGTGGTATCGCCTGGAATTGCCGTTGGACGTGCAACTGAATGCGCGTCAGGCCGACTTGAGCGATGTGCGTGTCTTCAACGCTGCCGGGGAACCCCAGGCGTATGCGCTGTCGCGCCAGTCGTCGCAGCGCACCGAAAGCCGCAACGTCACCGACGTGAAGTGGTTCCCGCTGTACGCCGCCGACACCCGGCAAGCTTTGCCCGGCGTGGTGATGAAAACCACCCGCGAAGGCACCCTAGTGGAAATCAAGCCGGGCACGGCCGCGAAGGCCGGCACACAGGTCCTGCGCGGCTGGGTGCTGGACGCCAGCGCGATCAAGGCGCCGTTGCAGCAATTGAGTCTGGACTGGAGCCGCGAGCGAGATGGCTTCCAGCGCTTCAGTATCGAAGCCAGCGACGACTTGCAGCACTGGCAATCCTGGGGCGATGGGCAAGTGGCGCGCTTGTCGTTTGCCGACGAGCGGGTTGAGCAGCATGACGTGAACCTGCCTGGGCAATCGGCGCGTTACCTGCGCCTCGTCTGGCAAGGCCAGGCGGCGCCGCTGCTGACTTCGGCCAAGCTGGTGAGCGCCACCAGCAGCAGCCTGCCGATGCCGTTGGTGTGGTCGCAACCCTTGGCGGGCACTCGGCTCAAGGCCGGGGAATACAGTTGGCAGTTGCCCACGGGGCTGAGTATCGAGCGGCTGCGCATCGAGTTGAACCAGCCCAACACCTTGGCGCCCGTGACGTTGGCAGGGCGCCGGGACAGCAAGCAGGCGTGGCAGCCCTTGAGCAATGGGTTGCTGTATCGCCTGACCCAGGATGGCCGGGACGTGGTGCAGGATGAATTGCAGCTGCCGGGCCAGACGGTCAGCGAACTCAAGTTGGCAGTGGATGAGCGCGGCGGTGGCCTGGGCGTTGACGCGCCGGCGTTGCGTTTTGCGGTACGCGCCACGCAGTTGGTGTTCCTGGCCCGGGGTGAACCGCCGTTTACGCTGGCGCTGGGTAATGCGTCGGCCAAGGCGGCGAACCTTGCGCTTTCGACTCTGATCCCGGACTACAGCACCGAACGCCTCACGACACTGGGGCAGGCCAGGATAGCCGGCGAAGTCGCGGTGACGGCGCCTGCGGTATCAATCGCCGCCGATGCCGGGACGAACTGGAAAAAACTCGGCCTCTGGGCCGTGTTATTGCTGGGCGTGGCCGCGCTGGGCGCGATGGCCTACAGTCTGCTGCGCAAGCCGCCGGCGGCAGGTTGAATAAAGTCCATGAACTCTATTGGGTTTAAATCCTCTGATAGGAGGAAATACGCCCAGACTCGCGCTAAACTGCGCGGGTTTTCACGCCCCCCATTGTCCGGAGCCTTACATGTCCCGCGTTACCTTGAGTCGCTATTTGATCGAGCAGACCCGCAGCAACAACACGCCTGCCGATCTGCGCTTCCTTATCGAAGTGGTGGCGCGTGCCTGTAAGGAAATCAGCCACGCCGTGTCCAAAGGCGCACTGGGTGGTGTCCTGGGCAGCATGGGCACCGAAAACGTGCAGGGCGAAGTGCAGAAGAAGCTCGACGTGATCTCCAACGAGATCCTGCTCGAAGCCAACGAATGGGGCGGTCACCTGGCCGGCATGGCGTCCGAAGAAATGGACAATGCCTACCAGATCCCGGGCAAATACCCCAAAGGCGCATACCTGCTGGTATTTGACCCGCTGGACGGTTCGTCCAACATCGACATCAACGCCCCGGTCGGCACCATCTTCTCGGTACTGCGTTGCCCCAACGAATACTTGAGCCAGAACGAAGCCCTCAACGAAAAGGCCTTTTTGCAGCCAGGCACCGAGCAGGTCGCTGCCGGCTACGCGATCTACGGCCCGCAGACCATGCTGGTGCTGACCCTGGGCGACGGCGTCAAGGGCTTCACCCTGGACCGTGAAATGGGCAGCTTCGTGTTGACCCACGAAGACATCACCATTCCTGCGTCCACCCAGGAATTCGCGATCAACATGTCCAACCAGCGCCACTGGGAAGAACCCGTCACCCGCTACGTGGGCGAGTTGATGGCCGGCGAAGAAGGCCCGTTGAAGAAAAACTTCAACATGCGCTGGGTCGCCGCGATGGTGGCCGACGTGCACCGCATCCTGACCCGTGGTGGCTTGTTCATGTACCCACGCGACAGCCGCGAGCCCTCCAAGCCGGGCAAGCTGCGCCTGATGTACGAAGCCAACCCGATGTCCTTCCTGGTTGAGCAAGCGGGTGGCGCGTCCACCGATGGCCACCAGCGTATCCTCGACATTCAGCCTGAAGGCCTGCACCAGCGTGTGGCGGTGTTCCTGGGTTCCAAGGAAGAAGTTGAGCGTGTGACGGGTTACCACAAGGCGTAAATCCTGCGGTAACAAAATAGCCCCGAAATGCTCTATGCGTTTCGGGGCTTTTTATTGGACGAGATTCCTTAGCAGCAGCGCCTGCAGGTTTTTTCGAGTGTCGGCGATGATGTGAACGTAAATGATCTGGTCTCGGATTTCGTAGATGATCCGATTCATCCCACTAATAACCTGTCGGTATTGACTGAGATTCAGCTTCTCGATTTCTTCCGGTATCGAACCTGCATAGGGTTGGGTTTCGAGACGGCGTATTGTTTGTTTCAATGCGTCATAGGACTGCTGCCAAGCCGATGCCGAGAACTGTCGGGTCAGGTACGACCTGATATCTTTAAGGCCGTTTTTTGCCGATTGGAGAATCACAACCTTGAACGTCATTGGGCGTCGTCCTTGTCCAATTCGGCGAACACGTCCTCCATATCCTCAAACTGTCCCAATTCGATTTGCCTGTTGCCCAAGGCCAATAGCTTTAACAAGGCCATGGTTTCTGCCTGTTCTTCAAAACTCTTCACGTCCATCACCACCAGCTTCGCTTCGCCATTTTGGGTTATAACCAGTGGCTCGCGGCTTTCAGTGAGCGTTTTAACGATCTCGGCGGTATGACTTTTCAGGTAGCTGATCGGTTTTATCTGGGATGAGAATTTCATGCGATTGTCCTCGTTCGACGATGGGTCTGATTTTAGTCCTAATTCAGTCTCGTGTAGAACGTGTCTGATGAAAGGCTGATATTTTTTCGTTCAAAAACTCAGCTTAAAGGGCCCGTTCACGGAAAAAATAAATACCACCCCTCGTCGGGAACCAGACACCTCTTTTCCCTTCTAAGCTTCTGGCAGATACCCATGCTGCTTCGTCCCTCCAGGAGTTTTTCCATGTCGTTACGCCGTCTTGCCCTGCTGACTTTCTGCGTGCTGTTGGCCGCCTGCAGCAAGGTCAATCAAGAGAATTACGCAAAGCTGTCGGCCGGGATGCCCAAGGCCGAGGTGGAGTCGCTGCTGGGCCAGCCGACCGATTGTTCCGGCGCACTGGGCATGTCCAGCTGCACCTGGGGCGATAAAAACAGCTTTATCAGCGTTCAATATGCCGGTGACAAGGTTCTGATGTTTTCCGGGCAAGGCCTGAAGTAAACCGGGGCGAGAGCCTGCGGGAGAAGAAGAATGATGCGTTTTGTTTTGTTCCTTTGCGCCAGCCTGTTTTTGGCGGGCTGCGCCAGCCATTCTGGCGATGATCTGCAACCCAAGACCGCGAACAACGTCAACCTCAAGCGTTACCAGGGCACCTGGTATGAGTTGGCACGATTGCCGATGTACTTTCAGCGCAACTGCGCGCAGTCCGAAGCCCGCTACACCCTGTTGCCCGATGGCGATATGTCGGTGTTCAACCGTTGCCTGACGACTGAGTGGCAGTGGGAAGAAGCCAAGGGCACCGCCACGCCGCAAGTGCCGGGCAAGACCGACAAGCTCTGGGTGGAATTCAACAACTGGTTTACCGCGTTGCTGCCGGGCGTCGCCAAGGGCGATTATTGGGTGCTGTATGTCAGCGATGACTACAAGACCGCGATTGTCGGCAGCCCGAGCCGACGCTACATGTGGATCTTGTCACGCACGCCGACGGTGAGCGCCGACACCCGCGAAGACCTGCTGAGCAGGGCGCGGCAGCAGGGCTATGACACCACACGATTGATCTGGCGTACGTCGGACAAACAGATGGCGAAGACTTCGCAATAGTCCAGGAACGCCCCCGATCCAATGTGGGAGCTGGCTTGCCTGCGATTGCGGTGTGTCAATCAGTACATGTGTTACTGATACACCGCTATCGCAGGCAAGCCAGCTCCCACAGTTGTTATGTGTTGTCTGTTTAACCCAATAAATCCTTCAACACCTGCGTAAACGCCCGGCTGCTTTCCTCCTCGCCGGCATGCCGCCCATCCCGCACCACCCACTTGCCGTTTACCAGCACATCACGTACTTGCCGATCACCGCCGGCAAACAGCCAACGGTTGAGAATCCCGTCTTCCGTTGCCGTCGCCAGGTACGGATCGTTGCCGTCCAGCACAATCCAATCTGCACGTTTACCCACTTCCAATCGACCCACCGGCTGCCCTAACGCCTGGGCTCCGCCCTCCAGCGCCGCATCAAACAGCGTACGGCCAATCATCGGCTGATCATTGCGATACAGACGATTGCGCCGTTGATCGCGCAGGCGCTGGCCATATTCGAGCCAGCGCAATTCTTCCACCACACTCAATGACACATGGCTGTCGGACCCGATGCCCATGCGTCCGCCCTGTGCGAGAAAATCCACCGCCGGGAAAATCCCGTCACCCAAATTGGCCTCGGTGGTCAGGCACAAGCCGGCAATCGCACGGCTCCTGGCCATACGCGTGACTTCGTCCGCATCGGCGTGAGTGGCATGCACCAGGCACCAGCGTTCATCCACGTCGACATTGTCATAGAGCCATTGCAGCGGGCGCTTGCCGCTCCAGGCCAGGCAGTCGTCGACTTCTTTCTGCTGCTCGGCAATGTGGATATGCACCGGGCAGGCTTTATCGCTGGCGGCCAGCACATGATTGATCTGCTCGGGCGTGACCGCGCGCAACGAGTGGAAGCACAGACCCAACTGTTGAGCCGGCTGTGCAGCGAGGATCGGCTTCAGCTGCGCTTGCAGGTCCAGGTAATGCTCAGTGCTGTTGATGAACCGCCGCTGGCCTTCATTCGGCGCCTGGCCACCAAACCCCGAGTGGGTATAGAGCACCGGCAGCAATGTCAGACCGATGCCGCTGCTGGCCGCCGCCTGGCTGATTTGCCGCGACAGCTCGGTGCGATCGGCATACGCCTGGCCGCTGACATCGTGATGAACGTAGTGGAACTCGGCCACCGAGGTGTAGCCGGCCTTGAGCATCTCGATGTACAGCTGACGCGCGATGACCTGCAGCTGCTCGGGGCTGATCTGGCCGACCATGCGGTACATCAAGTCGCGCCATGTCCAGAAGCTGTCATTGGGGTTGCCGGCCACTTCGGCCAATCCCGCCATGGCGCGCTGGAATGCATGGGAATGCAGGTTCGGCATGCCCGCCAGCACCGGGCCTCTCAGCCGTTCGGCGGCATCAGAGCTGGCGTTGGCCTCGACCTTTGTCAGCACGCCTTCGGCACTGACCTCAAGGCGTACATCATTGGCCCATCCACTAGGCAGCAGTGCGCGTTCGGCGAAAAAAGCGGACATGATCAGAACACTCCGGTCGTGTGTTTATTTGTATATACATATACAGACGTTTGCCTGCTCGGTAAACTCCGGCAATCTATGCATCTTTTCTCCTGCAAGGATTCCCTGTGCCGACTCCGCCCGCCAAGTCTCCACTGGCTGCCCACATGGACGAAAGTCCGGCGCCCTTGTATGCCCGCGTCAAACAGATGATCAGCCAGCAGATCCTGAGCGGCAACTGGCCGCCCCATTACCGCGTCCCGTCGGAGAGCGAACTGGTCAGCCAGCTCGGTTTCAGCCGCATGACCATCAACCGTGCCCTGCGCGAGCTCACTGCCGAAGGTTTGCTGGTGCGCATGCAGGGCGTCGGTACTTTTGTCGCCGAGCCCAAGAGCCAGTCGGCGTTGTTCGAAGTGCATAACATTGCCGATGAGATCGCCTCGCGCGGCCATCGCCACACCTGCCAGGTCATCCACCTGTGCGAGGAGGCTGCCGGCTCCGAGCGCGCCGTCGCCCTGGAAATGCGCGAAGGCGGGCGCGTGTTTCATTCGTTGATCGTGCACTTCGAAAACGATATCCCCGTACAAATCGAAGACCGTTTCGTCAACGCCCTGGTCGCCCCGGAATACCTGCAACAGGATTTCACCCAGCAAACGCCTTACGCCTATTTGAACCAGGTTGCACCGCTGACCGAAGGCGAGCACGTGGTCGAAGCCATTCTTGCCGATGCGGCGGAGTGCAAGCTGCTGCAGATCGAACCCAGCGAGCCGTGCCTGTTGATCCGCCGCCGCACCTGGTCGGGCCGCCAGCCGGTGACCGCCGCGCGTTTGATCCACCCCGGTTCCCGTCACAGCCTGGAAGGACGGTTCAGTAAATGAGCACGGTAAACATCCGGCGCGCCACCGACTACGTGCGCATGCCGTGGAAAAACGGCGGCGGCAGTACCGAAGAAATCGCTCGGGATGCCGGCGAGGGCCTTGAGGGCTTTGGCTGGCGTCTGTCGATCGCCGACATCGCCGAGTCGGGCGGTTTCTCCACCTTCGCCGGTTACCAGCGCGTCATCACCGTGATCAAGGGCGCGGGCATGGTCCTGACCGTGGATGGCGAAGAGCAGCGCGGCTTGTTACCGCTGCAGCCCTTTGCGTTCAAGGGTGACAGCCAAGTGTCCTGCCGCCTGATCACCGGGCCGATCCGCGACTTCAACCTGATCTATTCGCCACAGCGATACCACGCGCGCTTGCAGTGGGTGGATGGTGTACAGCGTTTTTTCAGCACGGCGCAGACGGTGCTGGTGTTCAGTGTGGCGGATGAGGTGACGGTGTTGGACCAGACGTTGGGGCATCATGATTGCCTGCAAATTGACGATAACACCGGCTTGCTCGATATCTCCGTCAGCGGCCGCTGCTGCATCATCGAACTGACCGCACGCGGTTAAAACCTGTGGGAGCTGGCTTGTCGAATCGTCGCACCGCTGCGATAGCGATGTGTCAGTCAGCTCATCTGGTACTGACACACCGCCATCGCAGGCAAGCCAGCTCCCACATTGGTTTGTAGTGTTTGTAAGGTCTGTTTCCAGGCGGCGCACCACTTTGTTACCGAACGCCCCAGCGTGGCGCAAAACCGCGCTGATGTGACAAGCCTCCCCTCCAGCGAAACTCCTCCACAAGAAATTTCATCAAGCCTCAAAGCCCTGACTTTCAAGGCCCCCACGCATTTTCCAAAAAAATCCCACTCGCGCACGCAGAAAGTTGGCCGCTTGATTGCATATGCTTGTATGTACAAGTAAAGGTGTGTGCGTAAGAGTCGTCTTCGCACCCAAGCATGCGCATTGATCGAGGAGTTTTTGTTGTGACCAAGCCTACTAAATACCGTGATGTCGAAATCCGCGCGGCCCACGGTAACAAGCTCACCGCCAAAAGCTGGCTGACCGAAGCGCCGCTGCGCATGCTGATGAACAACCTCGACCCGCAAGTGGCCGAGAACCCCAAAGAACTGGTGGTTTACGGCGGTATCGGCCGGGCCGCGCGCAACTGGGAGTGCTACGACCAGATCGTCGAGAGCCTAACCAACCTGAACGAGGACGAAACCCTGCTGGTGCAATCCGGCAAACCGGTCGGCGTGTTCAAGACCCACAGCAACGCCCCGCGTGTGCTGATCGCCAACTCCAACCTGGTACCGCACTGGGCCAGTTGGGAACACTTCAACGAACTGGATGCCAAGGGCCTGGCCATGTACGGCCAGATGACCGCCGGCAGCTGGATCTACATCGGCAGCCAGGGCATCGTCCAAGGCACCTATGAAACCTTCGTCGAGGCCGGCCGCCAACATTACGACAGCAACCTCACAGGCCGCTGGGTGTTGACCGCCGGCTTGGGCGGCATGGGCGGCGCACAGCCATTGGCCGCGACCCTGGCCGGCGCATGCTCGCTGAACATCGAATGCCAGCAGGTCAGCATCGATTTCCGTTTGAACAGCCGCTATGTCGACGAGCAAGCCACCGACCTCGACGACGCCCTGGCGCGCATCGCCAAGTACACCCAGGAAGGCAAGGCCATCTCCATCGCCCTATTGGGTAACGCGGCTGAAATCCTGCCGGAACTGGTCAAGCGCGGCGTGCGCCCGGACATGGTCACCGACCAGACCAGCGCCCACGACCCCCTCAACGGCTACCTGCCGGCCGGCTGGACCTGGGACGAGTACCGCGCCCGCGCCAAGACTGAACCGGCGGCCGTGATCAAGGCCGCCAAGCAATCGATGGCGGTGCACGTCCAAGCCATGCTGGACTTCCAGAAGCAAGGCATCCCGACCTTCGACTACGGCAACAACATCCGCCAGATGGCCCAGGAAGAAGGCGTGCAGAACGCCTTCGACTTCCCGGGCTTCGTACCGGCCTACATCCGCCCCTTGTTCTGCCGTGGCATCGGCCCGTTCCGTTGGGCGGCGCTGTCCGGCGACCCGCAAGACATCTACAAGACCGACGCCAAAGTCAAAGAGCTGATCCCGGACGACGCCCACCTGCACAATTGGTTGGACATGGCCCGCGAGCGCATCAGCTTCCAGGGCCTGCCGGCGCGGATCTGCTGGGTTGGCCTGGGCCAGCGCGCCAAGCTGGGCCTGGCGTTCAACGAAATGGTGCGCAACGGCGAATTGTCGGCACCGGTGGTCATCGGCCGCGACCACCTCGACTCCGGCTCGGTCGCCAGCCCCAACCGCGAAACCGAAGCCATGCAGGACGGCTCCGACGCCGTGTCCGACTGGCCGCTGCTCAACGCCTTGCTCAACACCGCCAGCGGCGCGACCTGGGTTTCGCTGCACCACGGCGGCGGCGTGGGCATGGGCTTCTCGCAGCACTCGGGCATGGTGATTGTCTGCGACGGTACGGACGAGGCGGCCGAGCGGATTGCCCGTGTGCTGCACAACGATCCGGCCACCGGCGTGATGCGTCATGCGGATGCTGGTTACCAGATCGCGATCGATTGCGCCAAGGAGCAGGGCCTCAATCTCCCGATGATCAAATAACCCACATTTGATCTGCTGTGAACCAGAAAACAATCCACCAGAGGTTGAACACACATGGCTGCAAACGACACCACCCCGTTGATCGAAAGGCGTTCGATCGACTACATCCCGGAAGCGGAAAGACACGGTCGTCTCTTGAGCCAGTTCACCCTATGGATGGGGGCCAACCTGCAGATCACCGCGATTGTCACCGGGGCCCTGGCCGTGGTGCTGGGCGGTGATGTGTTCTGGTCGTTGATCGGTCTGTTGATCGGCCAACTGATCGGCGGCGGGGTCATGGCGTTGCATGCGGCGCAAGGGCCCAAGCTTGGCCTGCCGCAGATGATCTCCAGCCGCGTACAGTTTGGTGTGTATGGCGCGGCCATCCCGATCGTGCTGGTGTGCTTGATGTATCTCGGTTTCACCGCCACCGGCACGGTGCTGTCCGGCCAGGCGCTGGGCCAGCTGTTCGGGGTCAGCGACAGCGTCGGTATCCTGATTTTCGCCAGCGTCATTGTGCTGGTCACGGTGCTCGGTTACCGGGTGATCCATTTCATTGGTCGTGTCGCCAGCATCATTGGCGTGATTGCCTTTGTTTATCTGTTCAGCCGTCTGATCAGCCAGACCGACGTTGGCGCACTTCTGCAAATCCGCCACTTCAGTTGGAGCAGCTTTCTGCTGGCGGTATCGCTCGCGGCCTCCTGGCAAATCGCCTTCGGCCCTTACGTGGCGGACTATTCACGCTACTTGCCGAGCGCTACGTCTTCGGTGAAAACCTTCCTGGCCGCGGGGGCAGGTTCGGTCATTGGCGCGCAGGTGGCGATGGTGCTCGGCGTGTTTGCCGCGGCCATGTCCAACGGCCAATTCGCCGGTCATGAAGTGGCTTACATCGTTGGCTTGAGTGGCACGGGGGCAACCGCTGCGCTGCTGTATTTCAGCATTGCGTTCGGCAAGGTCACCATCTCGACGCTGAACTCCTACGGCAGCTTCATGTGCATCGCGACCATCATCAGCGGCTTTCGCGGACGGTTGGAGGTCACACGGTTGCAGCGCCTGGTGTTCGTGCTGGCCATCGTCGGTACGGCGACCCTGATCGCGTTGCTCGGCCAGCACTCGTTCCTCGGTGCGTTCAAGTCGTTCATCCTGTTCCTGCTGGCGTTCTTCACGCCCTGGAGCGCGATCAACCTGGTGGACTACTACTGCATTACCCGTGAACGCTATGACGTGCCGGCGCTGGCCGACCCGAACGGTCGCTATGGCCGCTGGAACCTGCTGGGTATCGGCGTGTACGTCTTCGGTGTGCTGGTGCAGTTGCCGTTCATCTCCACCAAGTTCTACACAGGCCCCCTGGTGGCCGCGCTGGGTGACGTGGATATCTCTTGGATCATCGGCCTGGTGCTTCCCGCCGCCGTGTATTACCTGTGCGCGAAAAAATGGCACAGCGCGGTACCCGATCACCTGATCCTGCCGCCAGAGCAGGGCGCTACACCCACTAAGTCCGGGCTGTTTGCACAAGCCTGATGGGACGTGGACAGGGCAGGATGCCTACTGACTGCCGTAATCCATTTCAAGATTGGGAGCGTCACAACAATGAAAATGACTAAGACCCTGATGGCCACACTGTTCGCCACAGGCTTGCTGGCCTCTGCGGGCGCCCAGGCGGCCGGTTGGTGCGAATCCGGCAAGCCGGTGAAGTTCGCCGGGCTGAACTGGGAAAGCGGCATGTTGCTCACCGACATCCTGCAGACCGTGCTGGAAAAAGGCTACGACTGCAAAACCGACAGCCTGCCAGGCAATTCCATCACCATGGAAAACGCCCTGAGCAGTAACGACATCCAAGTGTTTGCCGAAGAATGGGTCGGTCGCAGTGAAGTCTGGAACAAGGCCGAGAAGGCCGGCAAGGTCGTCGGCGTCGGCGCCCCGGTCGTCGGTGCTATCGAGGGCTGGTACGTACCGCGCTATGTGATCGAAGGCGACGCCAAGCGCAAGTTGGAAGCCAAGGCCCCAGGCCTGAAAAATATCGCCGACCTGGCCAAGTACGCTTCGGTGTTCAAGGACCAGGAGGAGCCGTCCAAGGGCCGCTTCTATAACTGCCCGGCCGGCTGGACCTGCGAGCTGGATAACAGCGAAATGCTCAAAAGCTACGGTCTGGAAAGCACTTACACCAATTTCCGCCCAGGCACCGGCCCGGCGCTGGATGCGGCGGTGCTGTCGAGCTACAAGCGCGGCGAGCCGATCCTGTTCTACTACTGGTCGCCCACGCCGCTGATGGGCCAGGTCGACCTGGTCAAGCTGGAAGAAAAACCCGGCGTGGATAAAACCGTGAGCATCAAGGTCGGCCTGTCCAAGACCTTCCACGAGCAGGCCCCGGAACTGGTGGCCGTGCTGGAAAAGGTCAACCTGCCGATTGACCTGCTCAACCAGAACCTGGGGCGCATGGCCAAGGAGCGCATCGAATCGCCGAAACTGGCGAAGATCTTCCTCAAGGAACATCCTGAAGTCTGGCACGCCTGGGTCAGTGAAGACGCCGCCAGGAAAATCGACGCGGCCTTGTAGGTCGAGTGCGCCCGGCTACCCTCAGGGGTGGCCGTGCGACTGGCCGCACCCCACTGGATCGAGAGCACGCTATGTTTCCTGAGAGTTTTACGTTTTCCATCGCCGACTGGGTCAACGGTTGGGTGGACTCGCTGGTCACCAATTACGGCGATGTGTTCCGGCACATCTCCGACACCCTGCTATGGGCCATCGTCAACCTGGAGGGCCTGCTGCGCGCAGCGCCCTGGTGGCTGATGCTGGCCATCGTCGGCGCCGTCGCCTGGCACGCCACGCGCAAGGTGGTGACCACGGCGGTGATCGTCGGTCTGCTGTTCCTGGTCGGCGCGGTCGGCCTGTGGGACAAACTGATGCAAACCCTGGCCTTGATGCTGGTGGCCACGGTGATCTCGGTGTTGATCGGCATTCCGCTGGGCATCCTGTCGGCACGCAGCAACCGCCTGCGTTCGGTGCTGATGCCGCTGCTCGACATCATGCAAACCATGCCCAGTTTCGTGTACCTGATCCCGGTGCTGATGCTGTTCGGCCTGGGCAAGGTCCCGGCGATCTTCGCCACGGTGATCTACGCCGCGCCGCCGCTGATCCGCCTCACCGACCTGGGGATTCGCCAGGTCGACGGCGAAGTCATGGAAGCCATCAACGCCTTTGGTGCCAACCGCTGGCAACAACTGTTCGGCGTGCAACTGCCGCTGGCGCTGCCAAGCATCATGGCCGGCATCAACCAGACCACCATGATGGCGCTGTCGATGGTGGTGATCGCCTCGATGATCGGCGCGCGTGGCCTGGGCGAAGATGTACTCGTCGGCATCCAGACCCTCAACGTCGGCCGCGGCCTCGAAGCCGGGCTGGCGATCGTGATTCTCGCCGTGGTCATCGACCGCATTACCCAGGCCTATGGTCGTCCACGGCATGAGGCGAACAAATGACTACTGTCAGCAAAATCGAAGTCAAGAACGTCTTCAAGATCTTCGGCAATCGCGCCAAGGATGCGCTGGCCCTGATCGGCCAGGGCAAGAGCAAGGACCAGGTACTGGCCGAGACCGGTTGCGTGGTCGGCGTCAACGACCTGTCGCTGAGTATCGCCACCGGAGAGATCTTCGTGATCATGGGCTTGTCGGGTTCGGGCAAGTCGACCCTGGTGCGCCACTTCAACCGGCTGATCGATCCCACCAGTGGCGCGATCCTGGTGGACGGCGAAGATATCCTGCAACTGGACATGGAAGCCCTGCGCCAATTCCGTCGGCACAAGATCAGCATGGTGTTCCAAAGCTTCGGCCTGCTGCCCCACAAGAGCGTGCTCGACAACGTCGCCTACGGCCTCAAGGTGCGTGGCGAGACCAGGCAGGTCTGCGCCGAGCGCGCCCAGCACTGGATCGAAACCGTGGGCCTCAAGGGCTACGAAAACAAGTACCCGCACCAGCTCTCCGGCGGCATGCGCCAGCGCGTCGGCCTGGCCCGCGCGTTGGCGGCGGATACCGACATCATCCTGATGGACGAAGCCTTCAGCGCCCTCGACCCGCTGATTCGCGCCGAGATGCAGGACCAGTTGCTGGAGCTGCAAAAGACCCTGCACAAGACCATCGTGTTCATCACCCATGACCTCGACGAGGCGGTGCGCATCGGCAACCGCATTGCGATCCTCAAGGACGGCAAGCTGATCCAGGTCGGCACGCCGCGCGAGATTCTGCATTCGCCGGCGGATGAGTATGTGGATCGGTTCGTCCAGCGGCGGGCGGCGGTGGTGTAACCCGGTTTTCGTGGTGAACCGGCTGGCGCCATCGCGGGCAAGCCGGCTCCCACATTTGAGCTGTGTGAACCCGATCAAATGTGGGAGCTGGCTTGCCTGCGAAGAGGCCGGCAAAGCTGCAAGAAAATTGAAGAAGGTATGAAGATGCCCCAGGCACCAACAATCATCATCGCCGACACCCCGCTACGCTGGCAGGATGTGGTCGCCGTCGCCCGCCACGGTGCATTGCTCGAGCTCTCGGGCCAGGCCTGGGCGCGCATCGACAATGCCCAGGCCATCGTGCAACGCATCGTCACCAGCGGCGAGCGCGCCTATGGCGTGAACACCGGCCTGGGCGCGCTGTGCGACGTGTCGCTCGAAGGCGAGCAACTCAGCCAACTGTCGCGCAATACCCTGCTCAGCCATGCCTGCGGTGTCGGGCCGCTGCTCACTGACGAGCAGACCCGCGCAATCATCTGCGCCGCCATCATCAACTACAGCCACGGCAAGTCCGGCCTGCATCCGCAGGTGGTGCACGCGCTGCTGGCGCTGCTCAATCACGGCATCACGCCGCACGTGCCGTCCCAGGGGTCGGTGGGTTACCTGACCCATATGGCCCATGTCGGCGTGGCGCTGCTTGGCGTCGGCGACGTCAGCTATCGCGGCCAGGTGGTGACAGCGCAAGAAGCATTGGCAGCTGAAGGTTTGCAGCCGGTGATCCTGGCCGCCAAGGACGGCCTGTGCCTGGTCAACGGCACGCCGTGCATGACCGGCCTGAGCTGCCTGGCCCTGGCTGACGCGCATCACCTGCTGCAATGGGCTGACGTGATCGGCGCCATGAGTTTCGAAGCCCTGCGCGGTCAGATCGATGCCTTCGATGCAGAGATCATCGCGCTCAAGCCGCACCCGGGCATGCAACAAGTGGGTGTCAATCTGCGCGCCTTGCTCGATGGCAGCGAAGTGATCGCCAGCAGCAAAGGCATCCGCACCCAGGACGCCCTGAGCCTGCGCTCGATCCCGCAGATTCACGGCGCGGCCCGCGATCAGGTTGAACACGCGACCCGCCAGATCGAGACCGAACTCAACAGTGCCACCGACAACCCGTTGCTGCTCGGCACGCCGGAGCATTACCGCGTCGTGTCCCAGGCCAACCCCCACGGGCAGTCCGTGGCGCTGGCGGCGGATATGCTGGCGATTGCCATGGCCGAAATCGGCTCGGTGGCCGAACGTCGCCTCGACCGTTTGATCAACCCGCACGTCAGCGGTTTGCCGGCGTTCCTGGTCAGCAACCCTGGGGTCAACTCCGGGATGATGATCTTGCAGTACGTCGCCGCGTCCCTGTGCGCGCAGAACCGCCAGTTGGCGCAACCGGCGGTGCTCGACAACTTCGTCACCTCGGGCCTGCAGGAAGACCACCTGAGCATGGGCACCAATGCCGCGCTCAAGCTGCACCAACTGCTGGCCAACGTGACGCAGATCCTCGCCATCGAGTACTTGCTGGCGGCCCAGGCGTTCGAGTTCCTCAAGGGCCAGCGCTTCGGCGCCGGCACCGATCGCGCCTGGCGCTTGCTACGTGAAGTGGTCCCTGCTTACGAACAGGACCGCTGGCTGGCGCCGGATATTGCCAGCGCCGCCGGCGTGATCAACAACACCGCATTGCCGACTGTGCACTGAGCACTGATTTACTCAAAAGAAGTATTCACAAGAACAATTCACAAGGAGAACGAATGTGACTGCGCTAAACCTGATTCCAGGCCAACTGAGCCTTGCCCAACTGCGAGCCATCTACCAGCAGCCGGTAACCCTCAGCCTGGATGACAGCGCCACGGCGCAGATCGACGCCAGTGTTGCCTGCGTGGAACAGATTCTCGCCGAGAACCGCACCGCCTACGGCATCAACACCGGGTTCGGCCTGCTGGCCTCGACCCGCATCGCCAGCGAAGACCTGGAAAACCTGCAGCGTTCGCTGGTGCTGTCCCATGCCGCCGGCGTCGGTGAGCCGATCAGCGACGCGCTGGTGCGCCTGGTCATGGTGCTCAAGGTCAACAGCCTGAGCCGTGGTTTCTCCGGGATCCGCCGCCAGGTGATCGACGCGCTGATCGCGCTGATCAACGCCGAGGTGTACCCGCACATTCCGTTGAAGGGATCAGTCGGTGCCTCCGGCGACCTGGCGCCGTTGGCGCACATGTCCCTGGTGCTGCTGGGCGAAGGCAAGGCGCGCTACAAAGGCGAGTGGCTGGAGGCGACCGCAGCGCTGAAAGTCGCCGGCCTCACGCCGCTGACCCTCGCCGCCAAGGAAGGCCTGGCGCTGCTCAACGGCACCCAGGTGTCCACGGCCTATGCCTTGCGTGGCCTGTTTGAAGGCGAAGATTTGTTCGCGGGCGCCCTGGTCTGCGGCGGCCTCACCGTCGAAGCCGTGCTGGGTTCGCGCTCGCCGTTCGATGCGCGTATCCATGCCGCTCGCGGCCAGCGCGGGCAGATCGATTCTGCAGCGGCCTATCGCGAGCTGCTGGGCGAAAGCAGCCAGGTCTCCCAGTCGCACCAGAACTGCGACAAGGTGCAGGACCCTTACTCCTTGCGCTGCCAGCCCCAAGTCATGGGCGCCTGCCTGACCCAGTTCCGCCAGGCCGCCGAGGTGCTGGTGGTGGAAGCCAACGCCGTGTCGGACAACCCACTGGTATTCGCGGCCGAAGGTGATGTGATCTCCGGCGGCAACTTCCACGCCGAACCGGTGGCCATGGCCGCCGATAACATGGCGCTGGCGATCGCTGAGATCGGTTCGCTGAGCGAGCGGCGTATCTCGCTGATGATGGACAAGCACATGTCGCAGCTGCCGCCGTTCCTGGTCGGCAATGGCGGGGTCAACTCCGGTTTCATGATTGCCCAGGTGACCGCCGCCGCATTGGCCAGCGAGAACAAGGCGTTGGCCCATCCCCATAGCGTGGATAGCCTGCCGACGTCGGCCAACCAGGAAGACCATGTGTCCATGGCCCCGGCGGCCGGCAAGCGCTTGTGGGAAATGGCCGAGAACACCCGTGGCGTTCTGGCGGTTGAATGGCTGTCGGCCTGCCAGGGCCTGGACCTGCGCGACGGCCTGAAAACCTCGCCCACCCTTGAAAAGGCACGCGGCATCCTGCGCGGCAAAGTGGCGTTCTACGACAAGGACCGCTTCTTCGCCCCGGACATCATCGCCGCCAGCGAACTGCTCGCCAGCCGCTGCCTGAATGAACTGGTGCCGGCCAAGTTGTTGCCAAGCCTGTAACCCCTGTGGGAGCTGGCTTGCCTGCGATAGCTATCTGTCAGTTGAAACATGTGTGACTGATACACCGCCATCGCAGGCAAGCCAGTTCCCACATTTGATCTTCTGCAGATTCAGATTTTCTCGGGATAAAAATAACTAGGGAAGAGAAATGCACCAGCAAGAAAAGGGTTTGAAACGCGGCCTGAGCGCCCGACATATTCGCTTCATGGCCCTCGGTTCCGCGATCGGTACCGGGCTGTTCTACGGCTCCGCCTCCGCCATCCAGATGGCCGGCCCCGCCGTGCTGCTGGCCTACCTGATCGGCGGCGCGGCGGTGTTCATGGTCATGCGCGCCCTCGGCGAGATGGCCGTGCACAACCCGGTGGCCGGCTCCTTTGGCCAGTACGCCAGTACTTACTTGGGGCCCATGGCGGGGTTTATCCTCGGCTGGACCTACGCCTTTGAAATGATCATCGTCTGCCTGGCGGACGTCACCGCCTTCGGCATCTACATGGGCTTCTGGTTCCCCGAGGTCGCGCGCTGGGTCTGGGTGCTCGGCATCGTGTTTCTGATCGGCGGCCTGAACCTGTGCAACGTCAAAGTGTTCGGCGAAATGGAGTTCTGGCTGTCGCTGCTCAAGGTCGGCGCGATTGTGGCGATGATCCTCGGTGGCTTCGGCATCATGCTGTTCGGCATTCATTCGGCGGGTGACACCCAAGCCAGTGGCCTGAGCAACCTGTGGGCCCACGGCGGCTTCATGCCCAACGGCATCGGCGGCCTGATCGCCTCGTTTGCGGTGGTGATGTTCGCATTTGGCGGTATCGAGATCATCGGCATCACCGCCGGTGAAGCCAAGGACCCGCAACGCGTGATCCCCAAGGCGATCAACGCGGTGCCGCTGCGCATCCTGTTGTTCTATGTGCTGACCCTGTTTGTGCTGATGGCTATCTACCCGTGGCCGCAGATCGGCAGCCAGGGCAGCCCGTTCGTACAGATCTTCAGCAACCTGGGCATCGGTTCGGCGGCGACCATTCTCAATATCGTGGTGATCTCGGCGGCGGTCTCGGCCATCAACAGCGACATCTTCGGCGCCGGCCGCATGATGTACGGCCTGGCCCAGCAGGGGCAGGCGCCCAAGGGCTTTGCGCAGCTGTCCAAGCATGGCGTGCCGTGGATGACCGTGCTGGTGATGGGCGCGGCGTTGCTGGGCGGCGTGGTGCTCAACTACCTGATCCCGGAAAACGTATTCCTGCTGATCGCCTCGATTGCCACCTTCGCCACGGTGTGGGTGTGGCTGATGATCCTGTTTACCCAGGTTGCCATGCGCCGCTCCATGACCAGGGAGCAGGTGGCCGAGCTGAAATTCCCGGTGCCGTTCTGGCCCTATGCGCCTGCCGCCGCCATTGTATTCATGCTGTTCGTGTTTGGCGTGCTGGGTTATTTCCCGGATACCCAGGCCGCGTTGATGGTCGGTGCCGTGTGGATCGTGCTGCTGGTCGTCGCCTATCTGCTGTGGGTCAAACCCGCTGCCGGGCAAGGGGCCAAGGTCCATTACGACTCGGCTTTGTCTCATCGATAATTTTGGGAGGCGTTGATGAAAACCCTTTGGCAACACTGCCACGTCGCAACCATGGCCCAGGGCAACTACTCGATCATCGAGGATGCCGCTATGGTGACTGCCGGTTCGCTCATTGAGTGGATCGGCCCCCGCAGCCAGGCACCCGCGGCGGATTACGCCCAAGTGCATGACTTGCAAGGCGCGTGGGTCACGCCCGGGCTGATCGACTGCCACACGCACACGGTGTTTGGCGGTAATCGCAGCGGCGAATTCGAGCAGCGTCTCCAAGGCGTGAGCTATGCCGAGATCGCGGCCAAGGGCGGCGGTATCGCCAGCACCGTGCGTGCAACCCGAGCCGCGACTGAAGATGAGCTGTTCGTCAGTGCTGAAAAACGCTTGCGCAGCCTGTTGCGCGACGGTGTTACTACCGTGGAGATCAAGTCCGGCTACGGCCTGGACCTGGTCAATGAGCGCAAGATGCTGCGGGTGGCGCGGCGTCTGGGCGAAGCGCTGCCGGTCAGCGTGCGCGCCACGTGCCTGGCGGCCCACGCGTTGCCGCCGGAGTACAAGGACCGCGCCGACGACTACATCGACCACATTTGCGCCGAGATGCTACCCGCACTTGCGGCGGAAGGCCTGGTGGATGCGGTGGATGCGTTCTGCGAATACCTGGCGTTTTCCACCGAGCAGGTGGAGCGCGTGTTCAACGTGGCCCGGCAACTGGGCCTGCCGGTGAAGCTGCACGCCGAGCAACTTTCGTCGCTGCACGGCTCCAGCCTGGCCGCGCGCTACCACGCGTTGTCGGCGGATCACCTGGAATTCATGACCGAAGAAGACGCCATCGCCATGGCAGCCGCCGGCACCGTCGCGGTATTGCTGCCGGGCGCGTTCTACTTCCTGCGCGAAACCCAGTTGCCGCCGATGGATGCCTTGCGCAAGCACGGGGTGAAGATTGCCATCGCCAGCGACCTCAACCCTGGCACCTCGCCGGCCCTGTCGGTGCGCCTGATGCTCAACATGGCCTGCACCCTGTTCCGTATGACCCCGGAAGAGGCCCTGGCCGGCGCCACGCAACATGCGGCCACCGCGCTGGGCATGGGCGATACCCATGGTTCGCTGGAGGTAGGCAAGGTCGCCGATTTTGTCGCCTGGCAGATTGATCGTCCCGCCGACCTGGCCTACTGGCTGGGTGGCGAGCTGGATAAACGCGTCGTGCGTCATGGCGTCGACGTCACTGTTTAAACTGCCTGTGAACAAGGAGACCGTTGTGGATAAGGTTCTGAACTTCAAACAAGGCCGTGTGCCGCTGCTGATCAGCATGCCCCACGCCGGCCTGCGCCTCACGCCTGCGGTCGAGGCCGGGTTGATCGCCGAGGCGCAAAGCCTGCCGGACACCGACTGGCACATCCCCACGTTGTATGAATTTGCCGAAGGGCTGGGCGCCAGCACCCTGGCGGCGGAGTACTCGCGGTTCGTCATCGACCTGAACCGGCCGTCCGATAACAAGCCGCTCTACGCGGGGGCCACCACCGGCCTGTACCCGCAGACGCTGTTCGACGGCGTGCCGTTGTTCCGTGAGGGGCAGACCCCGAGCGAGACCGAGCGCGCCAGTTACCTGCAAAAGATCTGGGGCCCGTATCACCGCACGCTGCAGGACGAGCTCGCTCGCCTCAAGGCCGAGTTCGGCTATGCGTTGCTGTTCGATGCGCACTCGATCCGCTCGGTAATCCCGCACCTGTTCGACGGCAAGCTGCCGGACTTCAACCTCGGTACCTTTGATGGTGCGGCGTGTGATCCTGAACTGGCCAGCCAGTTGGAATTCATCTGCGCCGCGCATCCGCAGTACACCCATGTGCTGAACGGGCGCTTCAAGGGCGGCCACATCACCCGGCACTATGGTGATCCAGCGCAGGATATCCACGCGGTGCAGCTGGAGTTGTGCCAGAGCACATACATGGAAGAGGTTGAGCCATTTCGCTATCGCCCGGATCTGGCCGAGCCGACGCGGGTGGTGTTGAAGCAACTGCTGGAGGGGTTGTTAGCCTGGGGCCGGAAGCACTACCGGTAGTCTTTGGTGCTGCTGCAAGAGCTTTCGCGAGCAAGCCCGCTCCCACATTGACCGCGTTCAACCATGAGAATGCGGTCAAATGTGGGAGCGGGCTTGCTCGCGAAGACGGCCTCACTGTCGCCGCAGTGCAACTGCCGGTCGCCACAGGTCGTGTTGCCCAAGGCCTCACTGGGTAAGGTTGTGAACTAAAAACAGCCGAGTGAGCCCGCCCATGAAAAAACTGTTGTTGACCCTCACCGGCGCCGCACTGCTCAGTGCGCATGCCATGGCCGCCGAGCCGGCTTCCTGCAAGAACATCCGCATGGGTGTGGTCAGCTGGACTGACGTAGTCGCCACGTCCGGCATGGCCGACGTGCTGCTCAATGGCCTGGGCTACAACAGCAAACAGACCAGCGCCGTGCAGCAAATCATCTTTGCCGGCATCCGCGACAAGCGCCTGGATATCTTCCTCGGCTACTGGAAACCGGCGATGGACAACAACATCGCGCCATTCCTGGCCGCCAGGCAGGTCAAGGTGCTCGACACCCCCAGCCTCGCCGACGCCCAGGCCACCCTGGCCGTTCCGCAGTACGTGGCCGATGCGGGCCTGAAGACCTTCGCCGACATTGCCCGCTTCAAGGACAAATTGGGCGGCAAGCTCTATGGCATCGAGCCTGGCAGCGGCGCCAACACCGATATCCAGAACATGATCGACACCAACCGCTTCGGCCTTGGCGGCTTCAAGTTGGTTGCCTCGGGTGAAGCGGGGATGCTGGCCGCCGTGCAGCGGGCGGTGAACCGCAAGGCGTTCGTGGTGTTCGTTGGCTGGACCCCGCACCCGATGAACATCAATATGAAAATGGCCTACCTTACCGGCAGTGAAGGCGTGTTCGGCCCCGACGAAGGCCGGGCCACCGTGTCCACCGTCACGGCGCCGGACTTTGCGCAGCGCTGCCCCAATGCCAACCGCTTGCTTGAAAACCTCACCTTCACCGCCGCCCAGGAAAGCCAGTTGATGGTACCGATCATGGAGCGTGAATCGCCCCAGGATGTGGCCAGGCAATGGCTGCGCGATCATCCGGAGGATTTGCAGCGTTGGCTCAAAGGCGTAACGGCGTTCAACGGCGAGGATGGCTTGGCGGCCGTACTGGCCAGCCTCGAACTCTGAGTCGAACACTCCAGTCAGAACAACACCGGACACCTGTGGGAACCGGGCTTGCCCGCGATGGCGGTGGGCCAGTCACCGGACATTTGGCTGAAAGGCCGCTATCGCAGGCAAGCCAGCTCCCACATTGAATCCCAGCGCTCAGGAGATTCGTGCATGTACCCGATTTCTGCGCAACTTGCCGCCTTCGTCGCCCAAACCGAGTCCTTCACCAGCGATGACGCCTCGCCGGCCGGCCTGCGCCAGAACTACAACCGCATGTGCCAGGCGTTCACCCCGCCCGTGCCTGGGGACGTGCGCGTGTCGGACTTTTCAGTTGCCGGCGTGGATGTGCGTAGTTATCTCCCCGACGGCCCCGCCCCGACGGAGGGCTGGCCATGCCTCCTCTATATACACGGCGGTGGCTGGGTTGTTGGCGGCCTGGACTCCCACGACTTCATCTGTTTCGAGCTGGCCAGTGCCTTGCAGGTGCTGGTCATCGCCATCGATTACCGGCTGGCGCCCGAGCACCGGTTCCCGGCCGCCTATCAGGATTGTCGCGTCGTTTGGCAGGCCATCCAGGCCGGGCATGGGCTGCATGCCATCGACTTGCAGCGCCTGGTGGTGGCGGGCGACAGCGCGGGCGGCAATCTGGCGGCGGCGTTGTGCCTGGGCTTGCGGGACGACGGGCAACCGCTGCCTCGGGCCCAGGTCTTGATTTATCCCGCGTTGGGCGGCCCCTGCGACTTGCCGTCGCGGCGCGACTGCAGGGACGCGCCGTTGCTCAGCAGCGCCGACGCCGATGCTTACCTGGCGCTGTACCTGGCGGATAGCGGCAAGCGGTCGCCTTACGCCATGCCATTGCTGGCCGAAGATTTCGGCGGCTTGCCCAAGGCCTTCATCGCCGTGGCCCAGTTCGACCCGCTGCGCGACGAAGGCATGCGCTACGCCGAACAGCTGCAAGCAGCCGGCGTGGCCACCGTGCTGCATCCCGGCAAGGGCCTGGTCCACGGCTGCCTGCGGGCTCGGCGCCAGGTGCCCGAGGTGGATCGGCTCTACGATGACCTGTTGGCGTACCTGATGAGCGAAGCGCTGACACAGGTCTAAGCGTTCAAGAACATGCTCATTGCACAATTCGGGTTTATAGTGCCAAACGGCAGAATAAAAGACGTCCCCCCAGGGATGAACCCGACCCCCTACGGAGCGCGCAATGCAGACTTGGTACCCGCAGATCAAACCCTACGCCCGGCATGATCTGGCAGTCGATGACACCCACACGCTGTACGTCGATGAAAGTGGCTCCCCCGAAGGCTTGCCCGTCGTATTCATCCATGGTGGTCCTGGCTCCGGTTGTGATGCCCAGAGCCGCTGCTATTTCGACCCCAACCTGTACCGTATCGTCACGTTCGACCAGCGTGGCTGCGGGCGCTCCACTCCGCGCGCCAGCCTGGAAAACAACACGACCTGGGACCTGGTCGCCGACCTTGAGCGCATCCGCGAGCAGCTGGGCATCGAAAAATGGGTGCTGTTCGGCGGCTCCTGGGGCTCGACCCTGGCCCTGGCCTACGCGCAAACCCATCCGGAGCGTGTGCACGGCCTGATCGTGCGCGGCATTTTCCTGGCACGCCCGCAGGATATCGAATGGTTCTACCAGTCCGGCGCGAGCCGCCTGTTCCCGGATTACTGGCAGGACTACATCGCGCCGATCCCTGTCGAGGAGCGCCACGACATGATCGCGGCCTACCACAAGCGCCTCACCGGCAACGACCAGATCGCCCAGATGCACGCGGCCAAGGCCTGGTCGGGCTGGGAAGGGCGCATGCTCGGCCTGTGCCCGAGCCCGCAGCACGTGGAGCGGTTTTCCGAGCCGCAACGTGCCCTGTCCATCGCGCGGATCGAGTGCCACTACTTCACCAACAACTCTTTCCTGGAGCCCAACCAGCTGATTCGCGACATGCACAAGATCGCCCATCTGCCTGGCGTCATCATTCATGGGCGCTACGACATGATCTGCCCGCTGGACAACGCCTGGGAATTGCACCAGGCCTGGCCCAACAGCGAGCTGCAGGTGATTCGCGAAGCCGGCCATGCCGCGTCCGAACCCGGCATCACCGATGCCCTGGTGCGTGCGACTAGCCAGATGGCGCGGCGCTTGCTCGACCTGCCGCCAGAAGAAGCATGAAGGGCCTGCTGCAACGGGTGCGAGGCGCCCGTGTCGAGGTGGCGGGCGAAATCGTCGGGGCGGTCGACCAGGGATTGCTGGTGCTGGTGGCCGTCGAACCTTCAGATACGCCCGAGAGCGCCGATAAACTGTTGCACAAGCTGTTGAACTACAGGGTGTTCAGCGACGGCGAAGGCAAGATGAACCTGTCATTAAAGGACGTTGACGGCGGTTTGTTGCTGGTATCGCAGTTCACCCTGGCGGCAGACACCAGGAGCGGGCTGCGGCCGAGCTTCTCCACGGCGGCTCCGCCGGCCTTGGGAGCGGCGCTTTTTGATCACTTGCTGTTACAAGCGCAACAATTGCATGGGAAGGTGGCGTCGGGGCGTTTTGGCGCCGACATGCAGGTGCATTTGGTCAATGACGGGCCTGTCACCTTCCTCCTACAGACGTGAATGTATTGAAAACGACTTTAAATGCCTAAAAACGCAGGGTTTCGCTACAAATACTTCGTTAACCCTGATGCGTTGTTTCGCGGGCTACTAGATAATCGCGCGCTACGGTGATCAGCGTTGTTTGGTCCTTTTTTGACTTAGGTAGAGACTTGTCCGACGACCGATGGGGAATCATTTTGCCCCACAAGAGTCGGAACAATGCTCGCCAACCTGGCATATAGATAGCTGGCCGTTGGTTTTTTGATCTGTTTTCGGCGAGGGTTGCTCGTGATTGTTAGTCCCTGTAATGCACCAAAATTGTCTGCCAAACGGTTACGAAACGCACTGGTGACGGGCTCTGCCCTGTTTTGCCTGTTCGGCGCGGGTCAACTGTGGGCATTCAGTCTGGATGATGTGTCGGCCAAGGCAAAAGAGCTGGCCGGGCAGAAATACGAAGCTCCGCGCAGCAATCTGCCGAACGAATTCCGCGAAATGAAGTTCGCGGACTACCAGAAGATTCGTTTCCGCAACGAAAAAGCCGAGTGGGCCGATCAGAACACGCCGTTCAAGCTGTCCTTCTATCACCAGGGTATGCATTTCGATACGCCGGTGAAAATCAACGAAGTGACCGCCGACAGCGTCCAGGAAATCAAATACGACCCGTCGCGTTTCGATTTTGGCGACGTGAAGTTTGATCCCAAAGCCACCGAACAGCTGGGTTATGCCGGTTTCCGTGTGCTGTTCCCGATCAACAAGGGCGACAAGCAAGACGAAATCATGACCATGCTCGGCGCCAGCTATTTCCGCGTCGTGGGCAAAGACCAGGTCTATGGCCTGTCCGCCCGTGGCATGGCGATCGATACCGCGCTGCCGTCCGGCGAAGAATTCCCGCGGTTCACCGAGTTCTGGATCGAACGTCCAAAGCCGGGTGACAAGCACCTGGTGATCTTTGCCCTGTTGGATTCGCCGCGCGCTACCGGTGCGTATCGCCTGATCCTGCGTCCGGGCACCGACACGGTCGTCGATGTGAAATCCCAGATGTTCCTGCGCGACAAGGTCAGCAAGCTGGGCGTTGCCCCGCTGACCAGCATGTTCCTGTTCGGCGCCAACCAGCCGTCCAAGGTCCTCAACTACCGTCGCGAACTGCACGACTCCAGTGGCTTGTCGATCCATGCCGGCAACGGCGAGTGGATCTGGCGCCCACTGAACAATCCTAAACACCTGTCGGTCAGCAACTTCACCGTCGAGAACCCGCGTGGTTTCGGCCTGCTGCAACGTGGCCGCAACTTCAGCCACTACGAAGACCTGGACGACAACTACGACAAACGCCCAAGCGCCTGGATCGAGCCTGAAGGCGATTGGGGCAAGGGTTCCGTCGACCTCGTCGAAATCCCGACCGCCGATGAAACCAACGACAACATCGTTGCCTTCTGGAGCCCGGAAAAACTGCCGGAAGTCGGCCAGCCACTGGACGTAGCCTATCGCCTGCACTGGACCCTGGATGACGCAGCGTTCCATTCGCCGGACAGTGCCTGGGTCAAACAGACCCTGCGCTCCACGGGTGACGTCAAGCAGTCCAACCTGATCCGTCAGCCGGATGGCAGCGTTGCGTACCTGGTGGACTTCGAAGGCCCTTCCCTGAAAAAACTGCTGCCGGACGCCCCGGTGCGCAGCCAGGTGAGTGTCGGTGACAATGCTGAACTCGTTGAAAACAGCGTGCGTTACAACGAACACACCAAAGGCTGGCGCCTGACCCTGCGCATGAAAATCAAGGACGCAGGCAAGCCGACCGAGATGCGTGCGGCGCTGGTGCAGGATATTCCGCAGCCTGAGCCTGAAGCTGTCTCGACCCATGTGCTCAAGGCCGACAAAGTCCTGGCCAAGCAGCACGAGAAACAGGTCAAGAAAGACGCCAAGGACAAGGAAGCCAAGCAGCCAGAAGCTGTCCCAGCCACGCCGGAGCCGATCAAGACCGAACAAGTCCTGACCGAGACCTGGAGCTATCAGTTGCCTGCCGATGAGTAACTCTCAAGTAACGCCCGAGACTCTGTCCGAGTATCTGGCGCATCTTCCGATGACCGCTAAGCAGCGCGCCGAACTGGCGGGCTGCTCATCCTTCAGCGAATTGCACGAGCGCTTGTCGTCGAAGGCATTCGACGCACCTGCCGATGCTGCCCAGGCCTCGGTGGGCCGCCGCTTGACCCTCAACACCGCCGAAGAACTGCAAGACGCCGAAATGCTGGCGCTCGACGCCAGTGGCCGTGTGTGCCTCAAGGCCACGCCGCCGATTCGGCGTACCCGCGTGGTACCGGAGCCGTGGCGCACCAATATCCTGGTGCGCGGCTGGCGCCGTCTTACCGGGCGCAGCAACCCGCCGAAACCGCCGAAGGATGAACGGGTGTTGCCGGCTGCGCGCTGGCGCACCGTCGGTTCGATCCGCCGCTACATTCTGCTGGTGCTGATGCTGGGCCAGACCATCGTGGCCGGCTGGTACATGAAAGGCATCATGCCGTACCAGGGCTGGTCGCTGGTCGACTTCGACGAGATCCGTAACCAGACGCTGCTGCAAACCGCGACCCAGGTACTGCCCTACGCCCTGCAAACCAGCATCCTGATCATGTTCGGGATCCTGTTCTGCTGGGTGTCGGCGGGTTTCTGGACCGCGTTGATGGGCTTTCTGGAGTTGCTCACCGGTCACGATAAATACCGGATTTCCGGTAAAAGTGCCGGCGACGAGCCGATTCCGAAAGACGCCCGCACCGCGCTGGTGATGCCGATCTGTAACGAAGACGTGCCTCGGGTATTCGCCGGTCTGCGCGCCACGTTCGAGTCGGTGGCCGCGACCGGTGACCTGGATCGCTTCGACTTCTTCGTGCTCAGCGACAGTAATGACGCCGACATCTGCATCGCCGAACAGCAAGCCTGGCTCGACGTGTGCCGTGAAGCCGGTGGTTTCGGCAAGATCTTTTATCGCCGTCGCCGCCGTCGCGTAAAGCGCAAGAGCGGCAACCTCGACGACTTCTGCCGTCGTTGGGGCGGTGATTATAAATACATGGTCGTGCTCGACGCCGATAGCGTCATGAGCGGCGAGTGCCTGACCAGCCTGGTGCGCCTGATGGAAGCCACGCCGGACGCCGGGATTATCCAGACCGCGCCACGTGCGTCGGGCATGGACACCCTGTATGCGCGCATGCAGCAGTTCGCCACGCGCGTATACGGCCCGCTGTTCACCGCCGGCCTGCACTTCTGGCAGTTGGGTGAATCCCACTACTGGGGTCACAACGCGATCATCCGCATGAAGCCGTTTATCGAGCACTGCGCCCTGGCGCCATTGCCGGGTAAGGGCGCGTTCGCCGGCTCCATCCTGTCCCACGACTTCGTTGAAGCCGCGCTGATGCGCCGCGCCGGCTGGGGCGTGTGGATTGCCTACGACCTGCCGGGCAGCTACGAAGAACTGCCGCCGAACCTGCTGGACGAACTCAAGCGTGACCGTCGCTGGTGCCACGGCAACCTGATGAACTTCCGCCTGTTCCTGGTCAAGGGCATGCACCCGGTGCACCGCGCGGTGTTCCTGACCGGCGTGATGTCTTACCTGTCGGCACCCTTGTGGTTCCTGTTCCTGGTGCTGTCCACGGCCTTGCTGGCGGTGAACACGCTGATGGAGCCGCAGTACTTCATGGCCCCGCGCCAGTTGTACCCGCTGTGGCCGCAATGGCATCCGGACAAGGCGGTGGCGCTGTTCTCCACCACCATCGTGTTGCTGTTCTTGCCGAAGCTGTTGAGCATCATCCTGATCTGGGCCAAGGGCGCGAAAGAGTTCGGCGGCAAGTTCAAGGTGACGATGTCGATGCTGCTAGAGATGCTGTTCTCCATGCTGCTGGCGCCGGTGCGGATGATTTTCCACACCCGCTTCGTGCTCGCTGCGTTTCTTGGCTGGGCCGCTACCTGGAACTCGCCCAAGCGTGACGACGACTCGACAACCTGGGGCGAAGCCTTCAAGCGTCACGGCACCCAGACTCTGCTTGGCTTCCTGTGGGCGCTGCTGGTGGTGTGGTTGAACCCGAGCTTCCTGTGGTGGCTGGTGCCGATCGTCGGCTCGCTGATGCTGTCGATCCCGGTGTCGGTGATTTCCAGCCGCGTGAACCTGGGCCTGAAGTCCCGTGACGAGAGCCTGTTCCTCATCCCTGAGGAATACAATCCGCCGCAGGCGTTGCTGTCCACCGACAAGTACACCCACGAAAACCGCTGGCACGCGCTGCATGACGGCTTTGTGCGTGCGGTGGTCGACCCGCAGCAGAACGCCCTGGCCTGTGCCCTGGCAACCTCGCGTCACGGCAAAGCCGAGCCGATCGAGTACCTGCGTGCCGAGCGCGTGCGCCATGCGTTGAAAGTCGGCCCTGCCGGCCTCAACAATGCAGAGCGCGTGGCCTTGCTCAGCGATCCGGTCGCCCTGGCCCGCCTGCACGAGCAGGTCTGGAGCGAAGGTCACCCCGAGTGGCTTGCCGCCTGGCGCGACTCGATCAAGGCTGACCCGCACGCGCCGTTGCTGCCACTGCAGCCGCAATTGGCCCTGGCCCAACCGGCCTGATTCAGACACCCCCGAGGGCTCACCTCGGGGGTGTTCGAAGCGGCAGTCCTACAGCGTCTCCCGCGCTTTCCGCGCCGCGCTAACCTCTTGTTATTTCGATACAAAAGACCCTTGCCCGAGGTGTATTGCTGTGCCTGCGGCTGAGTTAGCATCGCCCCGAATTTGACTTGGCCACGGGGATATTCATGAGCAAGGGCTTTTGTTCGGCGCTGTTGATAAGCGCTGTCGCGTTGATTCACTTGGGCCTCGCGCAGGCGGGCGCGATTGACGACGCCGTTCGGCGTGGCGTGCTCAAAGTCGGTACCACGCCCACCTACGTGCCTTTCGAGATGACGGATAAACAGGGGCATATCATCGGCTTCGAAATCGACCTGCTCAAGGTCATGAGCCAAGCGCTGGGGGTGGAGCTGGAGCTGGTCGCGGTGCCTTACCCCGAATTGGTGGCGGGGTTGCTGGCGAAAAATTTCGACCTGATCGGCAGCGGCATGACCGTCACCCAAGAGCGCAACCTCAAGCTGAACTTCAGCGATTCGTTCATCGTGGTCGGCCAGTCGGTGTTGCTGCACCCGCGCCTGGCGGGCAAGGTCTCCAGTGTCGAAGACCTGGACGACGCCAGCTACCGGATCGCTACCACCGAAGGCACCACCGGTGAGTCAGCGGCGCGACGGTTTCTGGGGGCGGCCCGGCTCAGCACGTTTGCGACGCCGGAGGAGGGCGTGCGCCAAGTGGTGCTGGGCCAGGCCGATGCCTTTATTCATGACGCGCCCTATAACCTGATTGCCTTGAGTCGCCCGGAAAACAGCGCGCTGCTGGCGCTTGAGCAACCCTTCACCTTTGAGCCGCTGGCCTTCGGCGTGAAGAAAGGTGATTTCGACAGCCTCAACTGGATCAACCATTTCCTCAACCAGGTTGCCCAGGACGGAACCTACGATCACCTGCACGACAAGTGGTTCAAGGACACTGCCTGGATGACGGAAATCGATTGAGAGTCATAACTGCTTACACATCAAACCGTTGCCGCCGTTTTTGGCGCACCTGTCTACGCCTGCACTCTGGCGCACCGTCGTGGGGCTTTTCCGACATACACTGATAACAAATAGCCGTGAAACCTTTGTGGCGAGAGGCGAGTGGGTTAGGATCCCACCCCGAAATGGTGCAGCCCTTTTGCGCGCCGACCTTACAAGAATCGTTCAGGGGACTTGATGATGAAAAAGTATCTTTCGATGCTGCTGCTTGGCGTCACCGCGCTGGTCGCAGCCAACGCGGCCCAGGCCGGTGCGATCGATGATGCGGTCAAGCGCGGCACGCTCAAGGTCGGCATGGACCCGACCTACATGCCGTTCGAAATGACCGACAAGCGCGGTGAAATCATCGGCTTTGAAGTCGACATCCTCAAGGCCATGGCCAAGTCCATGGGCGTCAAGCTGGAGCTGGTGTCCACCGGCTACGACGGCATCATCCCGGCCTTCCTGACGGGCAAGTTCGACATGATCGGCAGCGGCATGACCCTGACCCAGGAGCGCAACCTGCGCCTGAACTTCAGCGAACCCTTCATCGTGGTCGGCCAGACCCTGCTGATTCGCAAGGAACTGGAAGGCACCATCAAGTCCTACAAAGACCTGAACGACGAGAAATACCGCCTCACCTCCAAGCTTGGCACCACCGGTGAGATGGTCGCCAAGAAGCTGATCTCCAAAGCCAAGTACCACGGCTACGACAACGAACAGGAAGGCGTGCTGGACGTGGTCAACGGCAAGGCCGATGCCTTTGTGTACGACGCGCCGTACAACGTGGTGGCCGAGAAGAAAGTCGGCAACGGCAAGCTGGTGTTCCTGGAAGAGCCCTTCACCTTCGAGCCATTGGCGTTCGGCCTGAAGAAAGGCGACTACGACAGCATCAACTTCATCAACAACTTCCTGCACCAGATCAAGAACGACGGCACCTACGATCGTATCCATGACAAGTGGTTCAAGAGCTCCGAGTGGCTCAAGGATATGGAATAAAGGCTGGCTTGTAGTGAGCGGGCTTGCCCCGCGCTGGGTGGCGAAGCCGCCCCAAAACCTTACGCCTCGGTCTCTCTGAAGCACTGCGGGGCCGGGATTTAGGGGCGGCTTCGCCACCCAGCGCGGGGCAAGCCCGCTCACTACACGGAGGCGCGCGCCCGACTCTTTTGGATACTGAGTAAATGAAACAGAAAAAAGCCCAATGGCCCTGGCACCTGCTGACCGTGGTCGTGCTGGTCGGCCTGGCGGGCGCCTTGTATTACGCCACGTCGTTGATGTCCTATGAGTGGCGCTGGAACCGCGTCCCGCAATATTTCGCCTATCAGGCTGAAGAGGCCCAGCGGGCGGCGGATATCTCTACCGTGATTGAGCTGGTGCGCAAAGGCGATAGCGCCGAAGTCACCCTGCGCAACGACGCGGGCGCCGAGCAAACGGTGACGGTCGCCGACAACAGCCTGCAAGTGGCACGCGGCGATGACGTGGCCGAGGGCGATGTGATCGGCGTCAACCGCCATTGGGCGCTGGGCCCACTGATGTGGGGCTTGTGGACCACGCTGTGGCTGTCGGTAGTGTCTGGCATCCTTGGCCTGGCGATCGGCTTGGCGACCGGCCTGTGCCGGTTGTCCAGCAACCCGACCCTGCGCGACCTGTCGACCATCTACGTCGAACTGGTGCGCGGCACGCCGCTGTTGGTGCAGATATTCATTTTCTATTTCTTCATCGGCACGGTACTCAACCTGTCCCGGGAGTTCGCCGGGATCGCCGCGCTGTCGCTGTTCACCGGCGCGTATGTGGCGGAAATCGTGCGCGCCGGCGTGCAGTCCATCACCCGTGGCCAGAACGAAGCCGCTCGGTCCCTGGGCCTGAGCGCCAGCCAGTCGATGCGCCATGTGGTATTGCCGCAGGCGTTCAAGCGCGTGCTGCCGCCGCTGGCCGGGCAATTCATCAGCCTGGTGAAAGACACCTCGCTGGTTTCGGTGATTGCGATCACCGAACTGCTCAAAAGCGGCCGCGAAGTGATCACCACCTCCTTTTCGCCGTTTGAGATCCTGTTCTGTGTGGCAGGCCTGTACCTGCTGATCAACCTGCCGCTGTCGAAAATGGCCAGCCGGCTTGAGCGGAGGCTCGCGCAAAGTGATTGAAGTCCGCGATCTGGTAAAAGTCTTCGATACCCGTGGCCATGTGGTCCGCGCGGTCGACCACGTCACCACCCAGGTGGCCAAGGGTGAGGTACTGGTAGTGATCGGCCCTTCCGGCTCCGGCAAGTCCACGTTCCTGCGCTGCCTCAATGGCCTGGAGGAATTCGACTCAGGCTCGGTGAGCATCGACGGCCTGCAACTGGCTGACCCGAAAACCGACGTCAACGCTTATCGCCGTGAAGTCGGCATGGTGTTCCAGCATTTCAACCTGTTCCCCCACATGACCGTGCTGGAAAACCTGTGCCTGGCGCAAAAGGTCGTCCGCAAGCGCGGCAAGCAGGAGCGCGAAGCCAAGGCCCTGGCGCTGCTGGAGAAGGTCGGCATTGCGCAGAAGGCCAACGAATTTCCATCACGCCTGTCCGGCGGCCAGCAGCAGCGTGTCGCGATTGCCCGTGCCTTGGCGATGGAGCCCAAGGTGATGCTGTTTGACGAGCCCACCTCGGCGCTGGACCCGGAAATGGTCGGCGAGGTGCTGGACGTGATGAAGACCCTGGCCCTGGAAGGCATGACCATGGTCTGCGTCACCCACGAAATGGGCTTTGCCCGTGAAGTGGCCGACCGCGTGCTGTTCTTCGACCATGGCAAATTGCTTGAGGATGCGGCGCCGGCCGCGTTCTTCGAGGCGCCGAAAGACCCGCGGGCCCAGGCCTTTCTGCGTCAGGTCCTATAAGCGGAACTTGCCGACCAAGGTCTGCAGGTCCAGGCTCAACTTCGTCAACTGAACGCTGGCGGCCGCGGTTTCCTCACTGGCGGTCGCGGTCATTTGCGACACATCCCGCACCTTCATGACGCTGCGATTGATTTCCTCGGCCACGGCACATTGTTGCTCGGCGGCCGCGGCGATCTGCGGGTTCATTTCCTGGATGACCGAGACCCTGAGAATAATCGCTGCCAATGCATCGCCCACATCGCGGCTCAGGTCGACGCTGTAGTCGGTCAATGCGCGGCTGCCGTCCATGATATCCGCCACCTGCTGGGTGCCGGTGTGGAGCCCGCTGATCAGTCCCTCGATTTCTTCCGCCGATTCCTGGGTGCGCCGGGCGAGACTGCGCACTTCATCGGCGACCACGGCAAACCCTTCGCCTGCGGGCCCTGCACGGGCGGCTTCAATGGCGGCATTAAGGGCCAGCAGGTTGGTCTGTTGCGACACCGATTTGATTACGTCCAGCACGCCGCCGATCTTCTGGCTCTCGCGCTGCAAGGCAATCATGGCCTGGCTGGCGCGCGCCATTTCGTGGGCCAGATGACCTATCTGCTCCACGGCTTGCCCGACGACCTTGTCGCCGGCGGTGGCTTGTTGGTCGGCCTCATCTGCCGCTTTTGAGGCTTCTTCTGCATGCCGCGCGACCTCCTGGGCGGTGGCGAGCATTTCGTTCATCGCGGTCGCGACCTGGTCGGTTTCATCCTTCTGGTTACTGATGCCCGCGCGAGTCTGCTCGGTCACGCTCGAGAGCTGTGTGGCGGCGCTGGCGATCTGCCGGGCGCTGTCACCGATGCCGCTGATCAGCCGGCGCAGGTTGCGGGTCATGTCGCCGATGGTTTGCTGCAGTTGGCCCAACTCATCGCCACGTTCCACCTGGATCTCGTGGCTCAGATCGCCCTGCGCGATGCGGTTGGCGGATGCCAGCACTTGGCGCAGCGGCACGGCGATCTGCCGGGCGATCCACCAGGCAGCCAGCGTGCCGAGTAACAGGGCTGCCAGCGTGACGCTGATCAGCAGCGTTCGAGTGTGGCTTGCTTGCTTGTCGCGTTTTAGGGTCTGGCTCTCGCTTACGGCTTCGTTGTGTTCGAGCAACTGATTGAGCTGCTGTTCAAACCGATTCTGTGCGGTTTCGGTGTTGAGTTGGGCTTGCTTGAGCGCGATCAGTTGCGTGCGATAGTTCGCCAGGTCGGTTTTGAGCAGGGTTGAGTCGGCGGGCAGGTTTGTCACGGCGGCCTGAGCGACGTCCAGTGCGTCGAGGGCATTGCCGACCGCTTCGGCATAGGCTTGCAACGACTCGGCACCCCAGGCGGGGCTTTGGGCCTTATCCTCGGCTTGCTCCATGGCTTGGCGCAGGCTTTCGATGGCGTCCAACGCCTGCTCGTCTTGCTGGTCAGGCAGTTCGCTGGCCAGTTGTGCGAGGCTGTCACTGGCCTGCAGCGCGCTTGCCTGGAGCGGGGGGCGAATGCTGTCACGCCGTTCGATCAATGGCGGCAACTCGACGAGCGCCGCTTTGAAATCCTCGACAAGCCGTTCTGCCGCTTGAATACGCTGCAGGTCGCCTGGGTCCTTGAGGTGGGTCGCCAGATAACCGAGATGCCGGCCGATGGTTTCGATCTGCCGGGTCATCTTGCCCAGGCTGGCGGTGTCCGTCAGGGTTCGGTACACGATGCGGTCGGCGCGCATGGCCTCTGCGACCGTCGCCAGTTGGCCGAGGACCGACAGGTTGCTTGAGCGGAAAAGCACCTCGCTCAGGGCCTGCCAGCCAGTCATGGCAATGATGAGACTGAGGACCAGCACCTGGCCGAAGCCCAAGGCGAGTTTGATACGGACGCTGGCGTTGGCCAGCAAGCGGGTCAGCCGAGGAAACATGGTGAACCTCCAGATCTGAAAAAAGCGTGTCGACCAACGCTAAATCGATTCGGAGTGATGGCGGGCTGATAACTACGTAGGAAATTTCACAAGTTGCGGCGGCCTCGAGTGGCCGCCGCGTAGGAGCGGTCAGATACGGAAGCGCCCGACCAGGGTCTGCAGGTAGACGCCCAGGCGCGCCAGCTCGGCGCTGGAGGCGGCGGTTTCTTCACTGGCCGCCGAGGTTTGCTCCGACACATCGCGCACGTTCAGCACGCTGCGGTTGATCTCTTCGGCCACCGCGCTTTGCTGCTCGGCGGCGGTGGCGATCTGCGAGTTCATCGCCTGGATGGTCGAGACCGTACGGGTGATGTTCGCCAAGGCGCTGCCGGCACGGCGAGTCAGCTCGACGCTGCTGTCGGTCAGGCCGCGGCTGTTGTCCATGATGGTTGCGACCTGCTGGGTGCCGCTTTGCAGGCCGACGATCAGCTCTTCGATCTCTTCGGTGGACTTCTGCGTACGCTGGGCCAGGCTGCGCACTTCATCGGCCACTACCGCGAAACCACGCCCGGCTTCACCGGCACGCGCGGCTTCGATGGCGGCGTTGAGGGCCAGCAGGTTGGTTTGCTGGGCCACGGACTTGATCACGTCGAGCACGCTGCCGATCTTGTCGCTTTCGCGCTTGAGGTCGCCCATGGCAACCGTGGAGTTGCCCACTTCGGTGGCCAGGCGCTCGATCTGGGCGATGGCTTCGCCGACCACCTTGTCGCCCTCGCGAGCCTGCTGGTCGGCAGCCACGGCGGCTTCGGAGGCTTCCTCGGCGTTGCGCGCCACTTCCTGCACGGTGGCGGCCATTTCGTTCATGGCGGTAGCGACTTGGTCAGTCTCGATCTTCTGGCTGTTGACCCCGGCGCTGGTCTGCTCAGTGACGGCCGACAATTGCTCGGCGGCGCTGGCGATCTGAGTAACGCCTTCGCTGATACCGCCGATCAGCTCACGCAGGCCGACGGTCATGTTTTGCATGGCGCGTTGCAACTGGCCCAGTTCGTCCTGGCGCTCGGAGATCAGGTTGTGGCTCAGGTCACCCGAGGCAACTCGTTCGGCCACGTTGAGGGTCTGCGCCAGCGGGACGATGATCTGGCGAGTGATGATCCAGGCGGCAACCAGGCCGAAAATCAGCGCCAGTACGGTAGCCAGCAGCAACAGTTGCCTGGCGTTCGCAGCATCCGCATCACGCACCACGGTTTGCGAGAGGGTCAGCTGGTTACTGCGGTCCAGCAGTATGTCGCCTTGGGTGCCCATGATCTTCAGCGCTGCGGCGCTGGCCACCTGAGAGTCGCGGTATTGGCTGACCGCCGCGCGATAGGCTTGCAGCGACACGCTGGCCTGTTGCAGGTTGGTCGAATACTGTTCAGGAAGTTGGCCGTTGAGGCCGGTGATTTTCTTAAGGGCGTTATCGATGGCATCCAACGCGGGCTGCTCGGCCTCGACCTTGCCGCTGTAGGTATAACCACGCACCTGGAACCGGGCTTGCTGGATCAGTTTGCTCAAATCGACAACGCTGTTGAATTGGCTGACGCTGTCGCCCTGCAGCAGGGACTTTTCGACTTCGCCCACTTTTTGCACCGCGTTGTCGGCGGTATCGCCCAACTTGCTACGGGCGTTTTCTCGGTTGGCCCCGGCCTGGACCATGGCGTCGAACGCGCGCTTGTACTGGTCGACCGCGGCCAGTTGATCGTCGACCAAGGCAATATCGGCGGGTTGCTCAATCAGCGTGCGGGCTGTCTTCAGGCCGCTGTCCAGCTTGCCGAGGTACTCATTGACCGCTGACGGACCCTGTTCGCCACGGCGCATTTCGAAATCCAGACGCGCGATGCTCAAGTCCTTGCTCAGGTCGTTGAGGCTGGCGATATACCCCAGCTTGTCCCCCCGACTGATCACGCCGGAGAGTCCGGTCCAGCCGGTGAAGGTGATCATCAGCGTGAGCAGCAACACCAGGCCAAAGCCCACGCCCAGCTTGGTTTTGACGCTGACATTCCCCAGCTTTTCGGCTAACCAACGATACATGCTGCAAACTCCCCTGGAACAAGGCTTGGACTTATTCAAGGGTTATCGGCACGTGGCTGGCATTCTGTAGCGACATGCTTGTCCTGCGAGAGTCTACACATCCCCGTAGTGAGCGGGCTTGCCCCGCGCTGGGTGGCGAAGCCGCCCCAAACCAGGCGACTTGGTTTCTCTGGCACTCGGCGGGGGTCTTTATGGGGGCGGCTTCGCCACCCAGCGCGGGACAAGCCCGCTCACTACAAGATCGTCGTTTTTCAGATTGGGTTAGAAAAGGCGGGCGAGCAGGGCGGTGACGGCGGTTTCGACCCGCAGGATACGTGCGCCGAGTTGTACCGGTTGCAGGCCGGCCTTGGCCAACAGGTCCACTTCGTAGGGAATCCAGCCGCCTTCCGGGCCGATCGCCAGGGTGACCGGCTCGTCCAACCCGCGCGGGCAGGCCGGGTAATCGCCGGGGTGGCCGATGAGCCCCAAGGTGCCTTCGGTCATCGCCGGCAGCCGGTCTTCGACGAACGGCTTGAAGCGTTTTTCGATGATGACCTCGGGCAGCACCGTATCCCGCGCCTGCTCCAGGCCCAGAATCAATTGCTCGCGAATCGCCGCCGGTTCCAGGAACGGCGTTTGCCAGAAGCTCTTTTCGACGCGGTAGCTGTTCACCAGCACCACCTTGGGCACGCCCATGGCGGCCACGGTCTGCAACACCCGGCGCAGCATTTTCGGGCGCGGCAGGGCCAGCAGCAGGGTCAGCGGCAGTTTGGCCGGCGGTGGCTGGTCGAAGTTGACTTGCAGCTCGGCTTCACCGGCCTCCAGGCGCAGCAGTTGGGCATTGCCCATCAGTCCGCCGATACGACCGACGCGCAGGCTGTCGCCTACGGCGGCGCGGTGTACTTCCTGCATATGCACCAGGCGCCGATCACGCAGCACTACGCGGTCGGCCGCGATGAAATCGGCCTCTTCAAGCAGCAGCAGGTTCACGGCTGTGTCGCTGGCGGCTGGTCGTCGTCGGCGGGTTGATCATCCGGGTGGTCGCCACGCTTGCTGATCAGGCCGCTGAACAGGATGCCGATCTCGAACAGCATCCACATCGGCACGGCCAGCAGCGTCTGGGAGAAGATGTCCGGCGGCGTGAGGATCATGCCGACCACGAAGCAGCCGATGATCACGTACGGGCGGATCTTCTTCAGGTATGCCACGTTGACCACGCCGATCCACACCAGCAGCACCACGGCCACCGGGATTTCGAAGGCCACGCCAAAGGCGAAGAACAGCGTCATCACGAAGTCGAGGTAGCTGGTGATGTCGGTCATCATTTCCACGCCGGCCGGGGTGGCGGCGGCGAAGAACTTGAAGATCAGCGGGAACACCAGGAAGTAGGCGAACGCCATGCCGGTATAGAACAGCAGGATGCTCGACACCAGCAGCGGCACCGCGATGCGCTTCTCGTGCTTGTACAGGCCCGGCGCGATAAAGCCCCAGATCTGGTGCAGGATCACCGGGATCGCCAGGAACAGCGAGACCATCATGGTCAGTTTCAACGGGGTGAGGAACGGCGACGACACATCGGTGGCGATCATCGTCGCACCCGCCGGCAGGTACTGGCGCAGCGGCGTCGAGACGAAGGTGTAGATCTGCTGGGTAAAGGCGAACAACCCGGCAAAGATGATGAAGATGGCCGCTACGCAACGCAGCAGGCGGGTACGCAACTCGGTGAGGTGCGAGACCAGCGGCATATGCTGGTCGTTTTCCGGTTTATCAGCGCTCATGGGGCTCGCGGCGGCAATGTGGGGTCATGGGGCGCGGGCGACGCAACGGGCGTCGGCGCAGGCTCGGTGGGGGCGGGTGCGGCGGGCTTCGCGTCGGCGATGGGCGCAGGGGCGATACGTTGCTCGGCCACGGGCTCAACCGGTTTGGCAGGCTCCTGCACCGGTGAAAGAATCTTCCGCGTTTCCTGTTCCAACGACAAAATATGCTCGTTGTGCAGCTGCCGGCGAATTTCGTCGGCGCCGATTTCCCGTTCAACTTCCTGTTTGATCGCATTGAAACTGCGTTTCAGGCGCCCGATCCACAGGCCGGCCGTGCGCGCGGCACCGGGCAGGCGTTCGGGCCCCAATACCAGCAGGGCCACGAGGCCGACGAGCAGCAGTTCAGAGAAGCTGATACCAAACATTAGTCAGTGCTCACGAGTCTTTGCGGGTCGGCTCTTGGACTTTCTCAGCCTGCACGTCGAAGGTCCGACGCTCGGTGATCGGCTGGGCGGCCTGCGGGTGCACCGGCTGTGCGGGCGGCACTGGATTGGCGGCCGGGTCAGCCGGCTTTTCGTCGTCATTCATGGCTTTGCGAAAGCCCTTGATCGACTCGCCGACGTCAGTGCCCAGATTCTTGAGTTTCTTGGTGCCGAACACCAGTACGACCACTACCAGAATGACGATCCAGTGTTTCCAGTCAAAAATGCCCATGCTGCAAATCCTCGAGTCTTAGTTATTCAAGCGGACGGGCGTGATGCCTTCTCGGCATGCCCGGACAAGCCGAAGCGACGGTCCAGTTCATCGAGCACGGCCTGCGGATGCTGCCCCAGCTGGGCGAGCATGACCAGGCTGTGGAACCACAGGTCGGCGGTTTCGTAGATTACATCGCTGCAGTCTCCGCTGATTTGCGCGTCCTTGGCGGCGATGATGGTCTCGACGGATTCTTCGCCGAGTTTTTCCAGGATCTTGTTCAAACCCTTGTGGTACAGGCTGGCGACGTAGGAGCTGTCGGCGTCCGCGCCTTTGCGGTCTTCCAGCACCTGGGCCACGCGGTTCAGGGTATCGCTCATGTCAGTGTCCTGCCGAATAGATGGCGTGCGGGTCTTTGAGCACCGGCTCCACAACCTTCCATTCGCCGTTCTCGAACACACGATAGAAGCAGCTGTGACGGCCGGTGTGGCAAGCGATACCGCCGATCTGTTCGACCATCAGGATCACCACGTCGGCGTCGCAGTCCAGGCGCATTTCGTGCAGGGTCTGCACATGCCCGGACTCTTCGCCCTTGCGCCACAGTTTGCCACGCGAACGTGACCAGTAAATGGCGCGCTGCTCAGTGGCGGTGAGGCTCAGGGCCTCGCGGTTCATCCAGGCCATCATCAGCACGCGCCCGGTCTTGTAGTCCTGGGCAATGGCCGGCACCAGGCCGTCACTGTCCCATTTGATCTCGTCCAGCCAGTCTTTCATGTTCGGCTCCGGCAATTTGCGACAGTGTATAACCGGATTGGCTATCGGCGCACGATCAGATAAACACCCACGGCAACCATGACGCCCGCCGGCCAGTGACCCAGTTGGTTCAGCGGGCCGCCGAGGGCCAGCATCACGCCGCCCACCAGGTGCGCGGCGCCCAGCAGGCGCAGGAACCAGTCGTCCTTGCGCTTGCGCCACGGTGGCTCGGGGTCCTTGGCGTGGGGCTGGGACATACGTTCCAGCAGGTCGCGGGTCATGCTGGCCAAGTGCGGCAGTTGTTCCATCTGGCTGTGCAGGTTGCCCAGCATGGTTTTCGGGCTCATCCGTTCACGCATCCAACGTTCCAGGAACGGTTGGGCGGTGCTCCAGAGGTCGAGGTCCGGGTACAACTGGCGACCCAGGCCCTCGATGTTCAACAGGGTTTTTTGCAACAGCACCAACTGCGGCTGCACTTCCATGTTGAAGCGTCGTGCGGTCTGGAACAGGCGCATCAGCACCTGGCCGAAGGAAATATCCTTTAACGGTTTTTCAAAGATCGGCTCGCACACGGTGCGGATCGCCGCTTCGAATTCGTTGAGCTTGGTTTCCGCCGGCACCCAGCCTGAATCGATGTGCAACTGCGCCACGCGGCGATAGTCTCGCTTGAAGAAGGCGAACAGGTTGCGCGCCAAGTAGTCCTGGTCTTCCGGGGTCAGGCTGCCGACGATGCCGCAGTCGATCGCAATGTACTGCGGGCTCCACGGGTTGACGGTGCTGACGAAGATGTTGCCCGGGTGCATGTCGGCGTGGAAGAAGCTGTCACGGAACACCTGGGTGAAGAAGATCTCCACGCCACGCTCGGCGAGCATCTTCATGTCGGTGCGCTGGTCGGCGAGAGTCGCCAGGTCAGTGACCTGCACGCCGTAGATGCGCTCCATCACCAGCACTTTCGGACGGCACCAGTCCCAATAGACTTGCGGCACGTACAGCAGTTGCGAGCCTTCGAAGTTACGCTTGAGCTGGCTGGCGTTGGCGGCTTCGCGCAGCAGGTCGAGTTCGTCGTAGATGGTTTTTTCGTAGTCGGCGACCACGTCCACCGGGTGCAGCAGGCGCGCATCCGCCGAGAACCGCTCGGCGGCGCGGGCCAGGATGAACAGCCACGCCAGGTCCTGGCCGATTATCGGTTTGAGGCCTGGGCGAATCACCTTCACCACCACTTCTTCGCCGGTCTTGAGCTGCGCCGCGTGCACCTGTGCGACCGAGGCCGAGGCCAGCGGTTCGACGTCGAAACGGCTGAACACTTCGCTGATCTTCTTGCCCAGCTGCGCTTCGATAAGTTTCATCGATTGCTGGGAATCGAACGGCGGCACGCGATCCTGCAGCAGCATCAGCTCGTCGGCGATGTCTTCGGGCAATAGATCGCGGCGGGTCGAGAGGATCTGCCCGAACTTGATGAAGATCGGCCCCAGATCCTGCAAGGCCAGGCGCAGGCGCGCGCCACGGCTCAGCTCGAGCTTTTTGCGCGGCAGCCAGCGCCACGGCAGCACATAGCGTACCGCCAGCAGGAACCACGGCAGGGGCAGGGCGAACAGCAAGTCATCGAGGCGGTAGCGGATTACGACGCGCTGGATACGAAACAAACGGCGGACGGCGAGCAGCTTCATGCGTTATCGCTTGGATCAAGGGAACGGTTCAGGCGCTCGAAGCGGGCCTCAAGGCGTTCCAGGTCGATTTTGGCCTTGTCGAGTTCACGAAAGCGCGCTTGCGCTTCCCGCTCTCCGACCAGGGTGCGCGATTCTTCGCTCAGGTATTCGGCGAGGTTCTGGCTGAGGCTGGCGAACCCTTGCTGGTACCAGCGCGACCGACTGCGCAGGTGCCCGCTGAGCAGCTGGGTGGCCACCGGGCCGATCCAGCGCGACAGCTCGTACTCCCAATCCAGTTCCAGGTCTTGCAGCACCGCCGCCAGGTCCATCAGCACCGCGCTGTCGCCCTCCAGCTCCACTTCGGCGCTGTGCAGGATCGCGGTTTTGTTGCGGCTCAAGGCCAGGTGCACCAGGCTCGAGGCCGGCGCACGCAGGGTGCAGTCGGCGTCGGCGGCCCATTGGGTCGCCAGCGTCAGGCCTTCATCGCTGGGCAGGATAAACAGCTGCAACGCGGGGCTGCGGCAGTCAACGGCAATGATTTTGCCGTTCAGATGCGCCAGCCGCGCCAGGGCGGTGCTGTCCAGGCGCAGCACACGGTTGAGGCCGTGTTCCGCGCTTGCCAGAAGCCCTTTGAGCAACATCAGGGCTTGATGCCGCGGTGCAGGGCGACGATACCCGAGGTCATGTTGTGGTAGGTCACACGGTCGAAACCGGCCTCTACCATCATCGACTTGAGGGTTTCCTGGTCGGGGTGCATGCGGATCGATTCGGCCAGGTAGCGATAGCTTTCGGCGTCATTGGTGATCAGCTTGCCCATCAACGGCATGAAGGCGAACGAGTAGGTGTCGTAGACCTTGGACATCAGCGCATTAGTGGGCTTTGAGAACTCCAGCACCAACAGGCGGCCGCCCGGTTTGAGCACGCGCAGCATCGAGCGGATCGCGTCTTCCTTGTGGGTCACGTTGCGCAGGCCGAAGGCGATGGTCACGCAGTCGAAATGGTTGTCGGGGAACGGCAGTTTTTCCGCGTCGGCCTGGACGAATTCGATATTGCCGGCCACGCCCTTATCCAGCAGGCGGTCGCGGCCAACCTTGAGCATCGAACCGTTGATGTCCGCCAATACCACCTGGCCGGTCGGGCCCACGAGCTTGGAGAACTTGGCCGCCAGGTCGCCCGTGCCGCCGGCGATGTCCAGCACGCGGTTACCGGTGCGCACGCCGGACAGCTCGATGGTGAAGCGCTTCCACAGGCGGTGCATGCCGCCCGACAGCACGTCGTTCATCAGGTCGTACTTGGCGGCTACGGAGTGGAACACCTCAGCGACTTTTTCCGCTTTTTGGCTTTCCGGTACGTTCTTGAAGCCGAAGTGAGTGGTGGGTTCGGCATCGCTGCCTTTGCGCTGATCAGTCATATCGCTGTCACCAAAAGAGAATGCGGCACATGATAATCCCCAAGGCCTGCTTTGTCTTGGCAAGGCTGCAGGTAAGATAGGTCATCACAGAGACCTTTTGCCGCACGGAAGGTTTTACCACTGGCTATAAACAGGAGTCATGGCAATGGCCCGTATTACCGTTGAGCGCACACATCACCTGGGTAAAGAAGCCGCACGGGCAAAGGCCGAACAGTTGGCAAGCAAACTTCAGGAACGCTATGGCCTGGAGTCGTCGTGGTCCGGTGATACCTTGAACCTGAAGCGTTCGGGGGTTAAGGGCACTGTGTTAGTCGCCGATGATTCGTTGCGCATCGATGTGCAACTGGGCCTGTTGATGTCGGCCATGAGTGGCACCCTCAAATCCGAAATCGAGAAAGCCCTGGACAAGGCGCTGGCTTGATCAACCTGTTGTTAGGGTGCCGATTCTAATTATTCCTCCTACGTTGTGCCCAAGCCCTCAACTCCTGTGGGCCGTTCCTCCCCCCCTATTCTGTGTGAGGCGAACCATGGCCAACGTTATTCTGAAGAAAAAAATCGACGCCCAGAGCGCTGCCCCAAGCGACGTTAAATCCTACGCCCGCAGGATCTGGCTGGCAGGACTTGGTGCCTACGCCAAGGTCGGAAGTGAGGGCGGCGAGTACTTCAAAGAGCGGGTTAAAGTCGGTCAACGTGTTGAAAGCAAAGGCAAAAAAGTTGCAGTTGAACAACTTGAGGCGGCCAACAGTCAGATGGACCAAGTAAAGAGTAATGTCTCAAGCCTCAAAGGTCTGGTAGAAGTTCAGCTGGATAAAGTTGAAAAAGCTTTTGATACTCGTGTTGCAAGTGCGTTGAATCGAATCGGCATTGCATCTAGACATGACGTTGAGACACTCTCTGCTAAGCTCGAAGAGCTGACGACATTGCTAGAACGTGTCGCGCGTAAACACTAAGGAGACATCCGGATGGCTGTTAAAAAGACTACTCAGAAAGAAGGCAGCTCGTGGGTCGGGGAAGTTGAAAAATATTCCCGTAAGATCTGGCTTGCTGGTTTAGGCGTGTACTCGAAGGTTAGCAGTGACGGTGGCAAATACTTCGAGACGTTGGTCAAGGACGGCGAGAAGGCCGAGAAGTTGACCAAGACCACAGTGGGTAAAAAAGTTGAAGCGGCCAAGGTAACTGCCGGTTCCGCCAAGTCGAGCATTTCTGACACGTGGGGCAAGTTGGAAGAAACGTTCGACAAGCGTCTCAACAGTGCCATTTCGCGACTGGGCGTGCCTAGCAAGGCAGAACTGAAGACGTTGCACAGCAAGGTCGATACCCTGACCAAGCAAATCGAAAAACTGACCGGCGCTAAAGTGGCTCCCGTTAAAGCGGTCGCTGCCAAACCTGCCGCCAAGCCAGTGGCTAAAACCGCAGCGGCCAAACCCGCGGCGAAAGCTGCAGCCAAGCCCCTGGTAAAAGCGGTCGCAAAACCTGCGGCCAAGGCTCCAGCCAAGGTGGCTGCAAAACCTGCCGCGAAGCCTGCGGCGAAAACCGCAGCCGCCAAGCCGGCTGCAAAACCAGTAGCCGCTAAAGCGGCTGCCAAGCCTGCCGCGAAACCTGCCGCCAAGGCCGCCGCTAAACCAGCCGCTAAAACCGCAGCTGCAAAGCCCGCAGCCAAGCCGACCGCCGCGAAACCGGCTGCCAAGCCGGCTGCAGCCAAGCCAGCGGCAAAACCAGCCGCCGTGAAGAAGCCAGCGGTAGCGAAAAAATCGGCCGCCGCCAAGCCTGCTCCTGCTGCGTCTCCCGCCTCCACAGCCAACTCAGTGTCCGCACCGGCCCCCGCTGTGACCCCGACTGCAACGCCGGCAACCCCGACGCCATCCAGTCAGTCCTGATTTCCCCCAGGACACAAAAAATGCCCGGCCTGCAAAGGTCGGGCATTTTTTTGTGTGAGCGCGGGCTACATGTTCAGTCCGTGTCATCCAGGTATTTCAGGGCCAAGCGCTCGGTCGCCAATCTCGCTGGCGACAGGAGGTGCGGCGCGACCAGCATCATTACCTGATAGACCACCACTTGCACCTCGCCCTTGCGGTCGAGAATGCGCTGGTAGTCCAGGGAAAACAGCAGCGTCATGGTGATCTGTTCCACCAGTTGACCGAGCGCCTGTGTATCGCTGACCAACTGTTCCGTCGCCTTCATACGCGCCAGCAAAGCCGCCAGGGTGCGCTTGAGCGACGTGAGCAGGTTGCGAATGCCCTTGGCCAGCTTCGGCAGGCGCCCGGCGAGGTTCGACAGGTCCTGGAACAGGAAGCGGTAATGGGCCATACGCTCGACGATCAGGTGCAGGAACAGCCAGTAGTCCTCGGGCTTTAATTGCGCATCTGCCGGTGGGTCGAGCAGCGGTGCCAGTTCAGCTTGAAAGCGTTCGAACAGACCGAGTACCAGCGGTTCCTTGCCATGAAAATGGTAGTAGAGGTTGCCGGGGCTGATCCCCATTTCATTGGCCACCTCCATGGTCGAGACATTGGGTTCGCCCTTCTGGTTGAACAATTGCAAGGCACATTCAAGGATACGGTCGCGGGTCTTCATCCAGCCTTCTTAACGGTGTCGGGTGAACTCAACGCACGCGCACATAGGTGCCTGGCGCCGCTTCCATCGGTGGGTAGTTCTGGTTGCCCAGGGCGGTGAGGGTTTCTCGTTGTACGCCCGAGCGTTGCTGGATCCATGTCAGCCACTGCGGCCACCAGCTGCCTTCGACGTGGTTGGCGTCGTAGTACCAGGCCCGGGGGTCGCTGCTCAGCTTGGGGTTCTCGACGTAGTTGGCCTTGGGGTTGCCCGGCGGGTTGAGAATGCTCTGGATGTGCCCGCTGTTGGACAGCACGAAGCGTCGATCGCCGCCCAACAACTGGGTGGAGCGGTACACCGCGTCCCACGGGGTGATGTGGTCGTTGATGCCGCCCACGCTGAAGCTGTCCACGGTGACCTTCCGCAGATCGATGGGGGTGCCGCACACTTGCAGTCCACCGGGGCGGCTGAGCGGGTTGTGCTTGAAGAAGTCCAGCAGGTCGCCGTGCAGCGCGGCGGGCAGGCGCGTGTTGTCGTTGTTCCAGTACAGGATGTCGAAGGCCGGCGGCTCCTTGCCCAGCAAGTAATTGTTGATCCAATAGTTCCAGATCAAATCATTGGGGCGCATCCAGGCAAACACCTTGGCCATGTCACGTCCGTCCAGCACGCCTTGCTGATAGGAACGGCGCTTGGCGGCTTCCAGGGTTTGCTCGTCGGCGAACAGCGTGGCGGGGCTGTCGATCTGGCTGTCCAGCAGGCTCACCAGGTAGCTCGCGCTGGAGACGCGGCGCAACTGGCGCTTGGCTTGCAGGTGGCCTTGCAGCGCGGCGATGGTCAGGCCACCGGCACAGGCGCCCATCAGGTTGACGTCGCGCGCCTTGGTAATCGCCCGGCACACGTTGAGCGCCTCTTCCAGCGCGGCAACGTAGGTGGATAGGCCCCATTCGCGATGGCGCACATCCGGGTTGCGCCAGCTGACCATGAACGTCTGCAGGCCGTTTTTCAACGCGTACTGCACAAAGCTGTTGGCCGGGCTCAGGTCGAAAATGTAGTACTTGTTGATTTGCGGCGGCACGATCAGCAGCGGTTTGGCGTACTGTTTTTCACTCATGGGCTTGTACTGGATCAGCTCCAGCAGCTCATTGCGAAAGACCACCGAGCCGGACGTGGTGGCGACCGTCTTGCCCACCTCGAACGCATGCTTGCTCACCTGGCGCGGCAGGCCATTGTTGTGCAGCACGTCTTCGAGCAGGTGGCTCGCGCCGCGCACCACGCTGTGCCCGCCGGAGTTGAGCAGCTCCTTGATGGCCAGTGGGTTGAGCAGGGTGTTGGAGGGCGAAACCGCATCATTGAGCAGCGAGAAAGCGAAGTGCGCACGCGCTCGATCATCGGCGCTCAGGGTGCTGTCGTCGATCCAGTGGCGCGTCTGCTTCTGCCAGCTCAAGTACGCCTGCAGGCTGCGTCGGTACAGCGGGTTGAGGGCCCAGGTGGGGTCGGTGAAGCGGCTGTCATGGGGGTTGGGCTTGTGCACGGTTTCACCCAGCAGCACGCGGCCCAGTTGACCGCTCAGCGCCAAGGCATGACGAGCCGTATGCAGCGGGTTGCGCAAGCCATGGGCGGCTACGCTGCGCAGCGTCGACAGCAGGTCGCGACCGCGCAGCCCGGTGATCGCATTTTGCGCATTGATGAACGCAGCAGGGGTGGGTGCCGGGTCCGTCATGGGTCTTTCTCGCATGAGCCAACACTCCTTCGTCAAGCCATCAAACAGGCACGCCAATCCAGAACCATAGTCGGTTCCTGGCAAGTTGCGCGGTGGTGTGGTCCTTACACCGCCGGTCGCGGATGAATCACCGCGCGCATGCGTTCCTCTTCGAGGAATTTCATTATGATCGGCGCCACGGCTTCGGCTCGAGTGATCAGGAACAGGTGGCCGTCATCAATGATGTGCAGTTGCGCGTTGGGAATGCGCCAGGCGAGCATGCGCATGTTGATCAGCGGGATCAGCGGGTCGTCGTCGCCCGCCAGCACCAGGGTGGGTTGGCGGATCTTGTGCAGCCAGTGGATGCTGGTCCAGCCCAGCCCCGCGAACAGTTGCCAGTAATAGCCCAGCTTGCCGGCCGAGCGCACTTTGCTCGCATGCTCGGCGGCCAGTTTCGCATCGCGGCGGAACGAGCCGCCGTAAATCATCGGCGCGATGCGCACCACGTGGGACGGCTGGATGTAACGGCGTGGGCTGGCCATCAGCCATAACACCTTGGGTTTGCCCGGCACCATCACCGCACCCGCCGCCGTGGCCGCCAGGATCAATTTTTTGCAACGCTCCGGGTAGTCGTAGGCAAATTGCTGCGCCAGCGCCCCGCCCCAGGACACGCCCACCGCATTCACCTGGCCGTAGTCGAGGTAATCGAGCATGCGCGCGGTGAGCTTGGCCAAGCCGGGAAATCGGTACGGCCGATTGGGCGTCGACGAACCGCCCACGCCGGGCACATCGAAGGCGATCACTTCCAGGTCCGGGTCCAGCGCCTGGACGAACGGAAACACCAGCTCAAGGTTGGCGCCGATGCCGTTGAAGATCAGCAGCGGCGTCAAGTGTGGCTTGCCCGGGCGCACCGCCGTGCGGATGGCTTGGCCATCCAGGTCGATGGTTCGGAAGATGAACGGTTGCGGCATGCTCAAGCCCTGTGAAGTGTTACAGCCGGAATGCGGTCTGAATGTGGGAGCGGGCTTGCTCGCGAATGCGGTGTGTCAGTACCAGATGTGTTGCCTGACACACCGTATTCGCGAGCAAGCCCGCTCCCACATTTGGATCTCATTTCAATCACAAAAATGTGTGTGGGTTAGCGTTCGTGAACATAAGTACCCGGCGCGGCTTCGGCGGCGGCATAGGTTTTATTACCCAAACTCACCGGCGCCTTCTTCAATTTTCCCGCCCGCTCCGCCTGCCATACCTGCCAATGCAGCCACCACGAATCGGTGTGCTTGGTTGCATTCTCCTGCCACTCAAGGGGTTTGCCCGCCAGGCTGTCGCTGGTCTGATACCGCGCCTTGGGGTTGCCCGGCGGGTTGAGGATGCTCTGGATGTGCCCGCTGCTGGACAACACGAACTCAACCTTGCCGCCGAACAGTTGCGCCGACTTGTAGCAGGACTGCCACGGTGTGATGTGGTCGTTGGTGCCGGCCAGGGCGTAAATATCGGCGGTGATTTGCTTGAGGTCGATGGGCGTGCCGCACACCTCCAGGGCGTTGGCGCGCACCAGCGGGTTGTTCTTGAACAGTTCGATCAGGTCGCCGTGGAAGGCCGCCGGCAGGCGCGTGGTGTCGTTGTTCCAGAACAGGATGTCGAATACGGGTGGTTCGTTGCCCAGCAGGTAGTTGTTGACCCAATAGTTCCAGATCAGGTCATTGGGGCGCATCCAGGCGAACACCTTGGCCATGTCGCGGCCTTCCAGCACGCCGGCCTGGTAGGAATGGCGCTTGGCGGCTTCCAGGGTCTGCTCATCGACGAACAGCGCCACCTGGGTGTCCAGCGTGGTGTCCAGCACACTTACCAGCAGCGTCAGGGCGTTGACCTTCTTCTCCCCCAGCGCCGCATAGTGACCGAGCAGCGCGGTGCAGGTGATGCCACCGGAGCAGGCGCCGAGCATGTTGATGTCCTTGCTGCCGGTAATCGCCGTGACCACATCGACCGCCTCCTTGAGCGCCTCGATATAGGTCGACAGGCCCCACTCGCGCTGGGCCTTGGTCGGGTTGCGCCAACTGACGATAAAGGTTTGCTGATTATTGCGCAGGCAGAAGCGCGCCAGGCTCTTTTCCGGGCTCAGGTCGAATACATAGAATTTGTTGATCTGCGGCGGCACCACCAGCAGCGGACGCTCGTGCACCTGTTCGGTGATCGGCTTGTACTGGATCAGCTCCAGCACGTCGTTGCGAAACACCACCGCGCCTTCGGTGGTGCCCAGGCTCTTGCCCACTTCAAAGGCACCCATGTTGACCTGGCTCGGCATGCCGCCGTTGTGCACCATGTCCTTGGCCAGGTGGGACAGGCCATCGAGCAGGCTTTTGCCGCCGGTTTCAAAGAAGCGCTTGACCGCCGCCGGGTTGGCCGCGCTGTTGGTGGGGGCCATGGCTTCGGTCATCAGGTTGATCACGAAATGGCCGCGGCTGATGTCCTGTTCGGACAGGTTGCTGTCGCCGATCCAGTCGTGCAGTTCCTTGCGCCACGCCAGGTAAGTCTGCAAATAACGTTTGTAGAGCGGGTTCTGGCTCCAGGCAGGGTCATGGAAACGACGGTCGTCGCTTTCGGGCACCAGCTGCGACTTGCCGAACATCACGTTCTTGAGTTCCACGCCAAAATGCGCGACGTGCTTGACGCTGTGCAACGGTTGCTTGATGGCTTGGGTCAGCACCATCTTCGCCGAGGCGAGCAAGTCCTTTTTGCGTAACGCGATGATCGGGTTGAGCCCCAGGGTGTTTTCCGAGGCCTGGCGTTTCAAGTCATCGTTATTCTTGTTACTCATCTACGACGCTCCATTGTCCGAAAGACGAGTACCGGCGGTGGCGCTGCATCCAGATTGCGATCCACAACACACGCCAGGTACTGCGACTCGGGTGACCGTTGATACCACATCGTCAAATGCAGGGAACTTGCCAGCTCCATTGGTTACCCGAGTTTAATTTTTTCCGCAAGCGGACCCATCATTGGTCACGCGACAGGGCATTCAAGCAGATGAAATTAGAAAATGCCCTCTAAAGAGCAAGACGCCTGGGCTAGAGCATCAGCCGCACGACCGATTCACTCGGATCGCGGGTTTTGCCGGCGGCTTTGAGTTCGGCGAGGTAGTCGGCCCACAGCGCGTCCTGACGCACGGCCAACTGGTAGAGGTAATCCCAGGTGAACAGTCCGCTGTCATGCCCGTCGTCGAAGGTCAGTTTCAGTGCGTACTGGCCGGCCGGTTCGATCTTGGTCAACCGGACGTTGAGCTTGCCGAATTGGAGGATGGGTTTGCCGTGGCCCTGGACCTCGGCGGAAGGCGAGTGCACCCGCAGGAATTCGGCGGGCAATTGGTAGGTTTCATCGGGGCCGTAGGTAAGGCCGAGGGTGTTGGAGGTTTTATGCAGGTTTACAGCAGTGGGAAATTTCGACATTGGTAATAATCCTGAAGAAACCGGCTCAAAAATGTGGGAGCGGGCTTGCTCGCGAAAGCGCAGTGTCAGTCAGTACATCTAGTACTGATACACCGCTTTCGCGAGCAAGCCCGCTCCCACAGTAAAGCAAAGCGGTTTTGCGTTTAGGCTTACAGGATATAACGCGACAGATCTTCGTTCTGCGCCAATTCGCCCAGGTGGCTGTTGACGTACTCCGCATCAATCTTGATCGCCTCGCCATTCTGCAACCCGGCCATGTCGCCGGCGCTGAAGGACACTTCCTCAAGCAAACGCTCAAGCAAAGTGTGCAGGCGACGCGCACCGATGTTCTCGGTTTTCTCGTTGACCTGCCACGCAATCTCCGCCAGGCGCTTGATGCCATCGGCCTGGAATTCGATCCCCAGGCCTTCGGTTTTCAGCAGCTCACGGTACTGCTCGGTGAGCGACGCGTGCGGTTCGCTGAGAATGCGTTCGAAGTCGCCCGGGGTCAGCGCCTTGAGTTCCACGCGAATCGGCAGGCGGCCTTGCAGTTCGGGCACCAGGTCGCTTGGTTTGCTCAGGTGGAAGGCGCCGGAGGCGATAAACAGGATGTGGTCGGTCTTGACCATGCCCAGCTTGGTGTTCACGGTGCAGCCTTCGATCAGCGGCAGCAGGTCGCGCTGCACCCCTTCGCGGGACACATCGACGCCGCCGGAGTTGCCGCGCTTGGCCACTTTGTCGATCTCATCGATAAACACGATACCGTGCTGCTCGACGGCTTCCAGCGCCTTGGCCTTGAGCTCTTCCTCGTTGACCAGGCGCCCGGCTTCTTCGTCGCGCACCAGTTTGAGCGCGTCCTTGACCTTGAGCTTGCGGCTTTTCTTCTTGCCCTTGCCCATGTTGGCGAACAGGTTTTGCAACTGGCTGGTCATTTCTTCCATGCCCGGCGGCGCGGAGATGTCGACCCCGGAGACTTCGGCGACTTCGATCTCGATTTCCTTGTCATCCAGCTGGCCTTCACGCAGGCGCTTGCGGAACAGCTGACGGGTGTTGGAATCGGACGACGGTGCGGCGTCTTCGTTGAAACCCATGCGTGCCGGTGGCAGCAGGGCGTCGAGGATGCGCTCTTCGGCGGCATCTTCGGCGCGGTGGCTGACCTTGGTCACTTCCTGTTCGCGCAGCATTTTCAGGGCGGCGTCGGCCAGGTCGCGGATGATCGACTCGACGTCGCGGCCCACGTAGCCCACTTCGGTGAACTTGGTGGCTTCAACCTTGATGAAAGGCGCATTGGCCAATTTGGCCAGGCGGCGGGCGATCTCGGTTTTACCGACGCCGGTCGGGCCGATCATCAAGATGTTCTTGGGCGTTACTTCAACGCGCAGTTCCTCGGGCAGTTGCATCCGGCGCCAGCGGTTACGCAGCGCGATGGCGACGGCGCGCTTGGCATCGTCCTGGCCGATGATATGGCGGTTGAGTTCATGGACGATTTCACGGGGAGTCATGGACATAGTGTTTGGCGGCCTCAAGCGGAATAAGCCTACGGCTTACTCGGCGAGGTCCTGCTCCTCAATGGTCTGGTTGTGGTTGGTGAACACGCAGATATCACCGGCGATGCCCAGGGCGGTCTCGACGATTTCGCGGGCCGACAGGTCGGTTTTTTTCAACAGTGCGCTGGCCGCCGCTTGGGCATAGCCACCGCCGGAACCCATGGCGATCAGGCCATGTTCAGGCTCAACCACATCGCCGTTGCCGGTGATGATCAGGGACGCGTCTTTGTTGGCGACGGCCAACATGGCTTCCAGGCGGCTGAGGGAGCGGTCGGTGCGCCATTCCTTGGCGAGTTCGACGGCGGCGCGCACCAGGTGGCCCTGGTGTTTTTCGAGCTGGCCTTCGAAGCGCTCGAACAGGGTGAAGGCGTCGGCGGTAGCGCCGGCAAAGCCCGCAAGAACCTGGCCGTGGTACAGGCGACGCACTTTCTTGGCGTTGCCTTTCATCACGGTATTGCCCAGGGAAACCTGGCCGTCGCCGCCCATGACAACTTTGCCGTGGCGACGTACTGAAACGATGGTGGTCAAGGGGAGAGTCTCCACGCAGCGGGGCGAAAATGCCCTGATGGAAACTGATATGGGGGTAGTGGGGGGGATTTCAACCGTAGGGCGTTGGGGCGGACGAGTGGCGTTTATATGTCGGACTCGATCTTCAGATCGATGAAAATCAAATGTGGGAGCGGGCTTGCTCGCGAAAGCGGTATGTCAGTCGCCGGAAATAGTGACTGATCTACCGCATTCGCGAGCAAGCCCGCTCCCACATTTTGGACCGCTGCGTTTTCAGAATCAGCGGCTCTGGCGCTGTTGTAACAACAGGTTGCTAAAGCCCGCGCCAGCCAATTGCTTCTGCGCCACGGTCAGCTGTTCACGGTTGCTGAACGGCCCCACCAGCACGCGATACCAGGTCGCGTCTTTCACCGTGCCGGACTCCACCGTCACCGTCTGGCCGAGCAGAATGATCTGCGCGCGCACGCGATCCGCGTCCGCCTGTTTCGGAAACGAGCCCGCTTGCAGGAAGAACTTGGTCACCGGCGCGGCCTTGGTCTCGGCCACTGGCGGAGCCGGCGGCGGCGTGATCCCGGCCAGTGCAGCCTGGGCGCGCGCCGTATCGATTTTCGCCGCTTCCGCCGGGGTAACCGGGGTGGTCGGCACTTGTGGCGTCGGCAGGGTTTTCTCCGGCACGGCGTCGGGCGGCACGATCACTTCCGATTCCGGCAGCAGCGTGTAGAAGTCGTACTTAGGCTTCACGGGGGCGGTCGGGCTCGGCGCAGTCTTGTTGGCTTCGGCTATTTTCGTGGCCTTCTGTTGTTCCTGTTTGACGCGTTTGACGTCGTCGCCCTGGCCGGGGTCCAGCTTCATCAGGAAGACGATAAACGCGCCGACCGTGAGGCCGATTGCCATCCACAACCAGCCGGGGATCGGTTTCTTCGCCGGGGCCTGGTAGCGGCTGGCGCCGCGCTTGGGTGCAGGTTTTTTCTTGGCGGCCAACTTACATGCGCTCCAGGGTTTCCAGGCCCAACAGTTCCAGGCCTTGCTTGAGGGTGCGTCCAGCCAGCGCGGCGAGGCGCAGGCGGCTCTGCTTTTGGGCTTCGTCGTCGGCAGTCAGGATCGGGCAGTTCTCGTAGAAGCTGGAAAACAGCCCCGCGACTTCGTAGAGGTAGGTGCACAGAATGTGCGGCGTGCCTTTTTCGCCGACGCTGTTCAATACTTCGCCGAATTGAGCCAGTTTCGCGGCCAGTTCCTGTTCGTGCGGTGCCTGCAGCACGATCCGGCCTTCGACTTCGCTGAAATCCTTGCCCAGCTTGCGGAACACGCCCGCCACACGGGTGTAGGCGTACAGCAGGTAGGGCGCGGTGTTGCCTTCAAAGTTGAGCATCAGCTCGAAGTTGAAGCTGTAGTCGCTGGTGCGGTGCTTGGACAGGTCGGCGTACTTCACCGCGCCAATGCCCACCACACGGGCGATGTTGCGCAGGTCGGCCTCGGCCAGCTCCGGGTTCTTTTCCTTCACCAGGTTGTAGGCACGTTCCTGGGCTTCGGTCAGCAGGTCGATCAGCTTCACGGTGCCGCCGTCGCGGGTCTTGAACGGACGGCCGTCGGCGCCGTTCATGGTGCCGAAACCCATGTGTTCCATCTGCATCGGGTGGGTGACAAAGCCGGCCTTGCGCGCCACCGCGAACACCTGCTGAAAGTGCAGGGCCTGGCGCTGGTCGACGAAGTACAGGGCGCGGTCGGCCTTGAGCGTGCCGCTGCGATAGCGTACGGCGGCCAGGTCGGTGGTGGCGTAGAGGTAGCCGCCATCGGCCTTGACGATAATCACCGGCAGCGGCTCGCCTTCGGCATTCTTGAATTCGTCGAGGAACACACACTGCGCGCCGTTGCTCTCGACCAACATGCCCGCGGCCTTCAAGTCGTTGACCACGTTGACCAGGTCATCGTTGTAGGCGCTTTCGCCCATCACGTCGGCCATGGTCAGCTTGACGTTGAGCAGCTCGTAGATCTTCTGGCAGTGCGACAGCGAGATGTCCTTGAACTTGGTCCACAAGGCCAGGCACTCGGCATCACCGGCTTGCAGCTTGACCACCAGCCCACGGGCGCGGTCGGCGAATTCCGCGGATTCGTCAAAGCGCTTCTTGGCCGCGCGGTAGAAGTTTTCCAGGTCCGACAGTTCGTCACTGGTGATCGGGTTTTCCTGCAGGTAGGCCATCAGCATGCCGAACTGGGTGCCCCAGTCGCCGACATGGTTCTGACGGATGACTTCATCACCCAGGAACTCGAGGACCCGGGCCACGCCGTCGCCGATGATGGTCGAGCGCAGGTGGCCGACATGCATCTCCTTGGCCAGGTTAGGGGCCGACAGGTCGACCACGGTGCGCTGGGTCGGGCCGGCTTTGCGCGCGCCCACGTGAGCGTCAGCCAGGGCTGCGTCGAGCCGAGTGGCCAGGGCCTGGGTGTTCTGGAAGAAATTGATGAAGCCAGGACCGGCGATTTCGGCTTTGGTGACACTCTCGTCGGCAGGCAGCGCGGCAATGATCTTCTCCGCCAGGTCGCGCGGCTTCATACCGGCGGGCTTGGACAGCATCATCGCAATGTTGCTGGCGAAGTCGCCGTGGGTCTTGTCGCGGGTGTTCTCCACCTGGATCGCCGGCGACAGGCCTTCAGGCAACACACCTTCGTTGACGAGTTGGGTGATGGCTTGTTGGATCAGCTGGCGAATGGTGTCTTTCATGGTGTTCTCTTTCGACCGCAAGCGGCGGCGCGCGATGCGCAGGTGGAAAAACTGGGCATTATCCGTGGCGAGGGCGGGCTTGCCAACCGTTCAGAGCGGGTGGCGGACCTGTGGGCCCCATCGCGGGCAAGCCCGCTCCCACATTTAACGGTGTTCACATTTCAAATGTGGGAGCTGGCTTGCCTGCGATAGGTCCATCTATCAGTACAAATCCACCGGATCCACATCCAGCGACCATCGCACCTGGCGGCCGCCGGGCATTTGCTCCAGAGCAAGTAACCAGCTGCTTAATAGCCGATGCAACGGCGCGCGGGAGGTGGCTTGCAAGAGTAGCTGGGCACGATAACGCCCGGCGCGGCGTTCCATAGGCGCGGGCACCGGGCCTAGCAGTTCGATGCCGGTCAGACCCAGTTCGCCAAGCAAACGTTCGGCGGCGCTGCACGCGTCATCCAGGAAACCTTCGGCCTGGCCTGGTTTGTGGGCTTCGGCGCGCAGCAGCGCCAGGTGGGAAAAAGGCGGCAGGCCGGCGGCGCGGCGTTCGCTCAGGGCCTGCTCGGCGAAGGCAAAGTAGCCTTGCTCTGTCAGCTGGATCAGCAGCGGGTGGTCGGCCAGGTGCGTCTGGATAATCACTCTGCCTGGCTCCTCGGCGCGGCCCGCGCGGCCGGCGACCTGCACGATCAGTTGCGCCATGCGTTCGCTGGCGCGGAAGTCCCCGGAGAACAGCCCGCCGTCGGCATCCAGGATCGACACCAGGGTTACTCGTGGGAAGTGATGCCCTTTGGCAAGCATCTGCGTGCCGATCAAGATGCACGGCTGGCCTTTCTGGATGGTGGCGAACAACTGGTTCATCGCGTCCTTGCGCGAGGTGCTGTCGCGGTCGACCCGCAGCACCGGGAAGTCCGGGAACAGAATGCCCAGGCGCTCTTCGGCGCGTTCGGTCCCTGCGCCGACCGGTCGCAGGTCAACTTTGCCGCACTGCGGGCAGTGGCGTGGTACCCGCTCCACATGGCCGCAGTGATGGCAGCGCAGCTCGCCGTGGCGCTGATGCACGGTCATGCGCGCGTCACAGCGCTCGCACTCGGACATCCAGCCGCAGTCGTGGCACAGCAGGGTCGGCGCAAAGCCCCTGCGGTTGAGGAACACCAGGACCTGTTGGCCGGCGGCAAGGGTCTGGCCGATGGCTTGCTGCATCGGGCCGGAAATACCGCTGTCCAGCGGGCGGCTCTTGACGTCCAGACGCAGGAAGCGTGGCTGCTTGGCGCCGCCAGCGCGTTCGTTGAGGCGCAGCAGGCCGTAGCGGCCGGTGTAGGCGTTGTGCAAGCTCTCAAGGGACGGCGTGGCCGAGCCCAGCACAATCGGAATGTCTTCCTGGCGTGCGCGCACCAGCGCCAGGTCGCGGGCGTGGTAGCGCAGGCCTTCCTGTTGCTTGTAGGACCCGTCGTGCTCCTCGTCGATGATGATCAGCCCGGGGTTTTTCATCGGCGTGAACAGTGCCGAGCGGGTGCCGATAATAATGTCGGCCTCGCCATCGCGCGCGGCCAGCCAGGATTCCAGGCGTTCGCGGTCGTTGACCGCCGAGTGCACCAACGCGATGCGCGCGTTGAAGCGTTGTTCGAAACGCGCCAGGGTTTGCGGGCCCAGGTTGATCTCGGGGATCAGCACCAGGGCTTGTTTGCCGGCCTGCAGGGTTTCGCGGATCAATTGCAAATAGACTTCGGTCTTGCCGCTGCCGGTGACGCCAGCCAGCAGGAAGGCGTGGAAACTGTCGAAGCCGGCGCGAATCGCCTCATAGGCGGCGCGTTGTTCGGGGTTCAGCGGCAATTCCGGCTGGGCCAGCCAATGTTCGTGGCGTGGGTCGGGGGCGTGCTTGCGGATTTCCACCTGCACCAGGCCCTTGGCCAGCAGCAGGTCAAGGCTGTCTTTGCTCAGCATCAGCTTGCTCAAGAGCTGATGCGCCACGCCGTGCGGGTGTTGGGCCAAGGTCGCCAGGGCTTCACGCTGGCGCGGCGCACGGGCGATGCGCGGGTCGTCGAGGCGTGCGCCGGGCACCGTCGACCAGAAGCGCTCCTGGCGTGCCTCGGCCAGCTCGCCCTGGCGCAACAGCACCGGCAGTGCCCAGCTCAAGGTATCGCCCAGGCTGTGCTGGTAATACTGCGCGGTCCACAGGCACAGCTTGAACAGTGCGGGCGGCAGCGGCGGGGTGGCATCGAGCATGGCCAGGGCGGGCTTGAGTTTGTCCGCGGGCACTTCGCTATGGTCGGCGACTTCCACCAGGATGCCGATCATTTCCCTGCGCCCGAACGGCACGCGCACGCGCATGCCGGGCTGCAACTGCGCGCGCAGCACGCCGGCCGGGGCCCGGTAGTCGAACAGGCGGCGCAGGGGCGAGGGCAGGGCTAGGCGCAAAATGGCGTCGGGCACACGAAGTCTCATCTATAAAGGCAGGCGGTGGTGCAGGGGCGCGAGCCTAGCAGACCGGCGGTGGGGGTGTCCTGTCTGTGGTGTGGGAATGACGCTGTCGGGATACGGCGCAGTTCCTGTGGGAGCCGGGCTTGCGCGCGATGGCGGCGCATCAGTCGCCAGAGAGGTTGATGGCCCACCGCCATCGCGGGCAAGCCCGCTCCCACAGGAACTATGGTGTGCCAAGATTTTCTGATGAAAGGAGGTCTTGGGCCGTCCCCGCCGCTTGCGCGTTTAAAAAGGTCTGGTAGAATCCGCGGCCTAATTACGTGCGGTATTCGACAATAGTGTCGAGTGGCGGCACGCTAGCCCGAGGAAGTGCCATGAAAGCCGATATCCATCCAGCGTACGAAACCATCGAAGTCACCTGCAGCTGCGGCAACAAGTTCGAAACCCGTTCGAACCTGTGCAAGCCACTGGGTACTGACGTATGCAACGAGTGCCACCCGTTCTACACCGGTAAGCAGAAAACTCTGGACACCGGCGGCCGTGTACAGCGCTTCGCAGATCGCTTTGGTGCTTTCGGCAAGAAGCCTGCTGCTACTCCAGCAGAGTAAGGCTCAAAAGCCTTATGGGCTTTTGCCAGCTGTTGAAAAAGGCGTCCCTTGCGGGCGCCTTTTTTATGCCTGGGATTTGGCTGGCGACCGCCCACGCCGAGGTGTTTTGCCCGGCGCCGGCGTCCGTGGCCCGCGTCGAGGTTCAGCGCGTGGTGGATGGCGACACGCTGCGCCTGAAGGATGGCCGCGGTGTGCGGATGATCGGCCTCAACGCCCCGGAGACCGGCAAGCGAGGCCGTCCTGACGAGCCCTACGCCATCGCTGCCCGCCAGCGTCTGCAGGTATTGGTGGATGCCAGCGATGGTCGCGTCGGCCTGGTGCCTGGGCGCGAGAGCAAGGACCGCTACGGCCGCACGCTGGCCCACCTTTACGCTGCCAACGGTGAAAACCTCGAAGCGCAACTGCTCGCTGAAGGCCTTGGTTATCAGGTGGGCGTCGCGCCCAATGTCGACCTCGTCGCCTGCCAGCAGGCCGCTGAAAACAGCGCCCGGCACGCACGGTTGGGCCTCTGGCGGCAATCCCCGGTGCAGGACGCGGCGCAACTCAACCAGTCCGGCTTCGCCCTGGTCAGCGGCCGTGTGAGCAAGATCGAACGCAACCGAGGTGGCATCTGGATCCAACTGCAGGGCGCACTGGTATTACGCATTGCGCCCGACCTCGTCCGCCAATTCGACTCCGCACTGCTCAATGGTCTGCCAGGCAAGACAATCGAAGCACGCGGCTGGGTGCAGGACCGCGCCCGGCGTGGCGGCCGGAAAAGCGATCAGGCGCGTTGGTTGCTGCCGTTGACCGACCCCGGCATGCTCAAATCGACTGATTGATAAAAAATTGTAGACATTTTTTTATTTGATTGTGAACAGTTGAGCCCTTGTATCCCGTGGCCTTAGACCAAAGTACGGCTCTTTGGGGCCTTGACACCTGTGACTGCCCAGTCTTGTAGGGACTTTGCGACACGCGTATCCTCGGCGGTCCGTCGACCAACAGTAAAAGCGGAATGCCGATATGTCTGATTTGAAAACTGCCGCTCTCGAATATCATGCCCATCCTCGTCCAGGAAAGCTGAGTGTAGAGCTCACCAAGGCCACTGCCACCGCCCGCGACCTGTCGCTGGCCTACAGCCCTGGTGTTGCCGAGCCCGTACGTGAAATCGCCCGCGACCCCGAACTGGCGTACAAGTACACCGGCAAAGGCAACCTGGTTGCAGTGATTTCCGATGGCACCGCGATCCTGGGCCTGGGTAACCTCGGTCCATTGGCCTCCAAGCCGGTCATGGAAGGTAAAGGCGTGCTGTTCAAGCGCTTCGCCGGCATCGACGTTTTCGACATCGAAGTCGACTCCGAAAGCCCGCAGGCCTTCATCGACACGGTCAAACGCATTTCCATCACCTTCGGTGGCATCAACCTGGAAGACATCAAGGCACCTGAGTGCTTCGAGATCGAAAAGGCCCTGATCGAACAGTGCGACATTCCGGTATTCCACGATGACCAGCACGGCACCGCGATCGTTACCGCGGCCGGCATGATCAACGCCCTGGAAATCGCCGGCAAGACCCTGGCTGACGCCAAGATCGTCTGCCTGGGCGCTGGCGCCGCGGCCATCTCCTGCATGAAGCTGATCGTGAGCATGGGCGCGAAGCTGGAAAACATCTACATGGTCGACAGCAAGGGCGTGATCCAGTCCGAGCGTACCGACTTGAACCAGTACAAGGCGATGTTTGCCCACCCGTCGTCCAAGCGCACCCTGGCTGATGCACTTGACGGTGCGGACGTGTTCGTCGGCCTGTCCGGCCCGAACCTGCTGAGCGCCGAAGGCCTCAAGTCCATGGCGGCCAACCCGATCGTGTTCGCCTGCTCCAACCCGGACCCGGAGATCTCGCCGGAACTGGCGCACGCCACGCGCAACGACGTGATCATGGCCACTGGCCGTTCGGACTACCCGAACCAGGTCAACAATGTGCTGGGCTTCCCGTTCATCTTCCGTGGCGCCCTGGACGTTCGCGCCAAGCGCATCAACGAAGAGATGAAAGTAGCGGCCGCCAACGCCCTGCGTGAACTGGCCAAGCTGCCGGTGCCACAGGACGTGTGCGATGCCTACGGTGGTGCCAAGCTGGAATTTGGTCGTGAGTACATCATTCCCAAGCCGATGGATAAGCGCCTGATCACCCTGATCTCCGATGCCGTGGCCAAAGCCGCCATCGAGACGGGCGTGGCCACCCTGCCGTATCCGAAGAACTACCCGCTGCAAAGCGTGGATGATGTGTTCAACGGCTAAGCCTGCGTAGCGCACCCACAAAAAAGCCCCGGCTCTCGCGAGTCGGGGCTTTTTGTTGGCTGTTAATTCAGGGCTTGTGAAGATCAAAATGTGGGAGCGGGCTTGCTCGCGAATGCGGTGGGACAGTCACCAGATTTATTGACTGATATCCCGCATTCGCGAGCAAGCCCGCTCCCACATGGGGTCTGTGTTGGGACCCAGATTGCGTCAGAACAGGTCGATCGGCGCCGCCTCATCCGCCGGCAGCGGGCTGCCCGGCGCAACACCATTGCCCAACTCGTTGACCGACGGCGGTGTGTCTTCGCTCTTGAACAGCTCGAAGTACGCATTCGGCGTGCTGGGCGAGGCCGCGCGGCCACTGATCGGGTCGATGCGCAGGCTGAGGATGCCTTCCGGCTCCGGTTGGGTGTGCAGTGGTTTGTCCTTCAAGGCAGCGCCCATGTAGCTCATCCAGATCGGCAGCGCGACGGTGCCACCAAATTCGCGGCGGCCCAGGCTTTCCGGTTGGTCGTAGCCGGTCCATACGGTTGTCACATAGTCGGCGTTGTAGCCAGAGAACCAGGCATCCTTGGATTCGTTGGTGGTACCGGTCTTGCCGGCGATATCCGCGCGGCCAAGGGCCATAGCGCGGCGACCGGTGCCCTTCTTGATCACGTCTTCAAGGATGCTGTTGAGGATGTAGGTGGTACGGCCATCCACGATGCGCTCGGCCACGGCGGGCGTCTGTGATTCAGTAGCGGCAGCGTTGGCGGCCGGCGCAGCGCCCGGGTTTGGCTCGATGGTGATGCCGCCATTGCTCGGTGCCGCCAGGCCGTCGGTTGCCGCCACACCGTTGACCACGTCACCCGGCACGCGTGGCGGGTTGGCGGTGAACAGGGTGTCGCCGTTGCGGCTTTCGATCTTGTCGATCAGGTACGGCGCGATCTTGTAGCCGCCGTTGGCAAAGGTGCTCCAGCCGGTGGCGATTTCCATCGGCGTGAGTGTCGCGGTGCCCAGCGCCAGGGACAGGTTTGGCGGCAGGTCCGACTTGGCGAAGCCAAAGCGCGTCATGTAATCGATGGTCTTGCCCACGCCCATCGCCTGCAGCAGGCGGATCGACACCAGGTTGCGCGACTTGTACAGCGCCTCGCGGATGCGGATCGGGCCGAGGAAGGTATTGGTGTCGTTCTTCGGACGCCAGACCTTGTCCAGGTACTCGTCGACAAACACGATCGGTGCATCGTTGACCAGGCTGGCGGCGGTGTAGCCGTTATCCAGCGCGGCGCTGTAAATGAACGGCTTGAAGCTCGACCCGGGCTGGCGCTTGGCCTGGATGGCACGGTTGTAGTTGCTTTGCTCGAACGCGAAACCGCCGACCAACGCGCGAATGGCACCGTTCTGCGGGTCCAGGGACACCAGGGCGCCCTGAGCCAACGGTACCTGGCTGAATTTGAGGCTGTCATCCTTCTGGCGTTGCACGCGGACCAAGTCACCCACCTGCGCCACGTCCGATGGCTGCTTGGGCATCGGGCCCATGCTGTTGGTGTTCAGGAACGGGCGTGCCCATTTCATGCTGTCCCACGCCACATGGGCTTCACCGGTGCGGGTCAGCACCTGCAGGCCGTCTTTCTGAACCTGGGTGACGATGGCCGGCTCCAGGCCGCTGATCGTGCGTTGCTTGCCCAGCTCGGTGGTCCAGGCGCTCAGGGTCTTGCCCGGCAGGCGCGATTCAGGGCCGCGGTAGCCGTGGCGCTGGTCGTAAGTGATCAGGCCGGAATGCACCGCCTCGTTGGCGATTTCCTGCAGGTCGCTGGGCACGGTGGTGGTGACACGAAAGCCCTCGGTGTACGCCTCGCTGCCGTAGCGGCCGACCATCTCGGCGCGCGCCATTTCAGCGATGTAGGGGGCGTTCACTTCCGGCGTCGGTACGTGGTAGCTGGCGTTCAGCGGTTCGGCAACGGCGCTTTCGTAAGCGGCCTGGTCGATCTTGCCCAGCTTGTACATGCGCCCCAGGATCCAGTCGCGGCGTTCTTTGCTGCGTGCCGGGTTGGCCAGCGGGTTGAAGCGTGAAGGGGCCTTGGGCAGGCCGGCAATCATGGCCATTTGCGCCAGGCTGGCGTCGCGAATGGACTTGCCATAGTAGACCTGTGACGCCGCTTCGATCCCGTAGGCGCGGTTGCCCAGGTAGATCTTGTTGACGTACAGCTCGAGGATTTCGTCCTTGGTCAACTGGCGTTCGATCTGCAGCGCCAGGAGGATCTCGGTGGCCTTGCGTGAAAAACTGCGCTCGCTGGTGAGAAAGAAGTTCTTCGCCACCTGCATGGTGATGGTGCTGCCGCCGGATTGAATGTGTCCGCTTTTTACCAATTGTGTGGCCGCACGCACCAGGCTGCTGGGATCGACGCCATAGTGGTTGGCAAAATTATCGTCTTCGGCCGAGAGCAGGGCGCTGATGAAATTGGGTGGAATGTCGGCAAAACGGATCGGTGTGCGGCGCATTTCGCCGAACTCCGCGATCAGTTTTTCATCGCTGCTGTAGACCCGCAAAGGAATCTGCAACTGGATACTTCTAAGGGCCTCTACGGAGGGCAAACCCGGACTAAGGTAGAGGTAGGCCCCGCTGAACACGAGCAGCAGCCCGCAAACGATGGCGACAATGGAGTACCCGAAAAACTTCAGCAGACGAATCAAGGCTTTTGGATTTCCAGAGAAAAGAATGGGTTAGGCGTCGGGGCGTGCATGGCAAACGATGGATCGACCCGAGCTGCAGATTAAAAGCGGGAAAAAGCGCTGGGCATTAAAGCATTTTTCAACTTCGGGCGTCATGGGCGCCTGCTCAACAAGTCGACCGAATGCATGGCACGCAGCGGCAATCAGGCGGTATGACCGACAAAGTTTTAGGGAGTTTTATGGGAAAGGGATTTTTCACCCGAAAAGCCGACACCCTGCTGGGCGTCGACATCAATGACACGATTATCCGGCTCGTCGAGCTGGGCCGTTCAGGCTCTGGTTATAACATCCAGGGTTATGTCACCCAGGCGTTGCCCAGCCGCGCAGTGGTCGACGGCACATTCCTTGATCTCGAAAGCGTTGGGCGTACGCTACGCAGTGCCTTGGAGCGGTTTTCGACATCGGTCCGTGGCGCTGCCGCTGCCGTGGCCGGGCCCTCGGTGATCACGCGGATGATCGAGATGGAGGCGGGTCTCACTGACGAAGAGATGGCCTGGATGATCCAGGTGGAGGCAGACCAATACGTTCCGTATCCGCTCGATGAAGTGGCCCTCGACTTTCAAGTGCGCGGGCCGGCGGCACTCGACCCAGGCCGTGTCGAGGTACTGCTCGCCGCGTGCCTGAAAGAACAGGTGGAGGCCCGCGAGGCGGTTCTGGCCCTGGCCGGGCTGGTGCCGAAGGTGGTTGATGTCGAAGCGTTTGCATTGGCGCGCGCTTGCGGTCAGGATTTCGCCAGCTTCACGCCGAGCCATCGAGTCGATGGTGCACAATGGGCCGTGGATGCCCAAGGGATGGGAATTGCTTGCGGGCTGGCCCTGAGGAGTTTCGCTTGAAGACACGAATCAACCTATTGCCTTGGCGCCAGGCGCTGGCAGAGCGGCGGCGCAAGTACCTGCTGGTGTGTTTGCTGGCATTCGTCAGCGCGGCACTCGCGGCTGTGTGGCTGGCGGACCAGGTGATCGACCAGGCCATTGACCGGCAGGTGGCCCGCAATGATCATCTGGGCAAAGACGTCAGCGGCCTTGACTCACGCATCAGGACCATCGACGACTTGCAGGAGCAAAGCCAGCAATTGGCGCAACGCATGAAAGGCGTGCAAGACCTGCACGATGCCCGTTCGTCCGGTGCGCAACTGTTGGATCAGCTGGCACGCGCGGTCCCCGACGGCGTACACCTGCACGAAGTGGTCGCGAAGGGCGACACGGTAAGTATCAGCGGCAGCGCTGAATCCAGCCAGGATATCGCTCAGTTGATGCGCCGCCTGGAAGCCGCGCAAGGCCCTCATTCCACACGATTGCAGCACGTTCGGACGGAAGGCGCGCGCGGCAATAATGAGTTCCAGTTGATGGTGCGTCAGGGAGAGGCTTCCGAGGCTCAACCATGAGCCTGCTTCCAAGGCTCAACTTTTCCGCGCTCACTTACAACGCTGCACAATGGCCACTGCCCGGCAAGGCCCTGTTGGGCTGCGCGCTGGCTGGCCTAGTGTTCGTGGTGGGTGACCTTGCTTACCTGGGCCCGTCGCGGCAGCGGTTACAACACGTCCAGGCGCAGGAAGTGGCTCTGCAGCAGCAAATCGCTCACAAGGCCCCCCAGGCCGCCAGCCTGGAGAAGCGCACCCGTCAGCTTGAGCTTATGCAGGCGGAGGCTGACGCGCTTTTGCATACGTTGCCGGGCAAGTCCGAAATGCCAGGCTTGCTGGAAGACATCTCGCGCCTGGCACTCGCCAATGGATTGCTGGTTGAGAGCGTCACCCCGTTGGATGCGCAGCCTCGGCTGTTCTTTTACGAGCAGCCTGTGCAGGTTGGCGTCACGGGGGGTTATCACGATCTGGCCATGTTCCTGAGTAGCCTGGGCGGTCTGTCGCGAATCGCTACCGTGCATGATGTCGCCCTGCGGCGTGATGGCAAGCTGTTGCGCCTTGACCTGCTGGCCAAGACCTATTGGCATGCGCAGGCGGGAGGGCGGGGCGGACAGGTCGCGCAAGGGCAGCCTTTTGTCTACGACTCATCCGGGCTGCGTGATCCCTTCCAACTGCTTGCGGTTCAGGTCGACCACTTGCCGGGGCGGCCTGCCGGTGCGCCGGACCTCACCCGGCCCCGGGGAATCCTGGAACGCCTTGCAGTGGACCAGTTCGAAATGGTCGGCACGTTGTCCCGCGGGCTGCAGGCGTTCGCCTTGCTGCGTGCATCCTCCAAGGTGCATCGCCTGGCCATCGGTGATTACCTGGGGCCGGACCATGGCCGCGTCACCGCCATCCATGAGCGCTCCATAGAACTGGTGGAGCTGTTTCCCGATGGCCAGGGCGCGTGGCGGGAACGTCCGCGCACACTGGTGTTAAACGTCAACTCATAACGGAATCAAACAATGAAAAGGACTTTTTCGTCCTTCGGTGTGGCGCTATGGATAGCGTTCATGGCACCGATGGCTGTTGCTGTGCCCAACCGCGTGGATCTGATCCAGTTGCCACCCCCCGGTAACGCCACGTTAAACGCCTACACAGGCGACAAGCTCAACCTCAACTTCCAGAGCATCGAACTGCGCGCTGCGTTGCAGCAAATTGCCGATGTGGCGGGCCTCAACCTGGTTGCGAGCGACGATGTGCAGGGTTCGATCACCCTGCGCCTCAAGGACGTGCCCTGGGACCAGGCGCTGGACCTTGTGCTGCAGGCCAAAGGCCTGGATAAACGCCTGAAGGCTGGCGTGCTGCTGGTAGCGCCTGCCGAGGAACTGGCCGCGCGCGAGCTGCTGACGCTGGAGTCGCGCAAGCAAATGGCCGAACTGGCGCCGCTGCGTCGGGAGCTGTTGCAAGTCAATTACGCCAAGGCGGCCGACCTGGCCAAGTTGTTCCAGTCGGTCACGGGCCTTGAAGGCGTGACCGATGAGCGCGGCTCGGTGGCGGTCGATGATCGCACCAACAACATCATCGCCTACCAGACCGGGGAACGGCTGGAGGAGCTGCGTCGGATCGTGGCACAACTGGATATTCCGGTGCGCCAGGTGATGATCGAGGCGCGGATCGTCGAGGCCAATGTGGATTACGACAAAAGTCTGGGCGCCCGCTGGGGTGGGCGGCTCAACCGCGGCAACTGGGGCGCGGGCGGCATCGCCAAGCCCACGCCTGAGGGCGCTGAACCGCCGCAGAGCCCACCCAGTTCACCCTTTGTCGACCTGGGCTCGCTGACCGGCACCTCAGGGCTGGGCATCGCCTTCATCACCGACAACCTGCTGTTGGACCTGGAACTCACCGCCATGGAAAAAACCGGCAACGGTGAAATCGTCTCGCAACCCAAGGTGGTCACTTCCGACAAGGAAACCGCGCGCATCCTCAAGGGCACCGAGATTCCCTATCAGGAATCCAGCTCCAGTGGCGCCACCTCGGTGTCATTCAAGGAGGCCTCCTTGTCCCTGGAGGTGACCCCGCAAATCACACCAGACGACCGCGTGATCATGGAGGTCAAGGTTACCAAGGATGAGCCCGACTACCTGAACAAGCTCAACGATGTGCCGCCGATCAAGAAAAACGAGGTCAACGCCAAGGTCTTGGTCAAGGACGGCGAGACCATCGTCATCGGTGGCGTTTTCTCCAATACCCAAAGCAAAGTGGTAGATAAAGTGCCATTTTTAGGCGATGTGCCGTATCTTGGCCGCCTTTTCCGGCGCGATGTGCTGGCGGAGAAAAAATCCGAGCTGCTGGTATTCCTGACTCCGCGTATTATGAATAACCAGGCGATTGCTGTGAGTCGTTGATTCTGTGCGAAATTTGATTCTTGTAGGACCGATGGGGGCTGGAAAAAGCACCATCGGCCGTTTGCTGGCCAAAGAGCTGCGCCTGCCATTCAAAGATTCCGACAAGGAAATTGAATTGCGCACGGGTGCCAATATCCCATGGATCTTCGATAAGGAAGGCGAGCTGGGCTTTCGTGACCGCGAGCAGGCGATGATCGCTGAACTGTGCGGCTGCGATGGCGTGGTATTGGCCACGGGCGGTGGCGCAGTGATGCGTGACGAGAATCGGCGCGCGCTGCATGCCGGTGGTCGCGTAGTCTACCTGCATGCGTCGGTCGAGCAGCAGGTAGGCCGCACCGCCCGCGATCGCAATCGTCCGTTGCTGCGCACGGCCAACCCGGAGAAAACCTTGCGGGATCTGCTTGCGCTGCGTGATCCGCTGTATCGGGAAATCGCCGATCTGGTGGTGGAAACCGATGAGCGGCCACCTCGGATGGTGGTTCTCGACATTCTTGAGCGCCTGCAACGGCTGCAACCCCGTTAAAGCCAGGCCCGAAATGCGCTATTCTCGGCGGCGCGCTTTCACCCTAAGGGGTGTGGCGTAGAGCCATCAGGCAGCGTCGGAACCGACGTTACCGGTCGTCAATACATCTAACGCGGGGACACATGCAGACACTTAAGGTCGATCTAGGCGAGCGCAGCTACCCGATCCATATTGGCGAAGGCCTGCTGGACCAGCCAGAGTTGCTTGCCCCACATATTGCCGGTCGGCAAGTGGCGATCATCTCCAATGAAACGGTCGCGCCGCTGTATCTCGAGCGTCTGAGCCGCAGCCTGGCGGCCTACTCGGTGATCTCTGTGATCCTCCCGGACGGCGAAGCCCACAAGAACTGGGAAACCCTGCAACTGATCTTTGATGGCCTGCTGACCGCGCGCCATGACCGTCGCACCACCGTGATCGCCCTTGGCGGCGGTGTGATCGGCGACATGGCCGGCTTCGCAGCCGCCTGCTACCAGCGCGGCGTGGACTTTATCCAGGTGCCGACCACCTTGCTGTCCCAGGTTGATTCGTCGGTGGGCGGCAAGACCGGTATCAATCACCCGCTGGGCAAGAACATGGTCGGTGCGTTCTACCAGCCTCAAGCCGTGCTGATCGACACCGCGACCCTCAACACCCTGCCGCCGCGTGAGTTGTCGGCGGGCCTGGCCGAGGTCATCAAGTACGGGCTGATCTGCGACGAGCCGTTCCTGGCCTGGCTCGAAGAGCATGTGGATGCGCTGCGCAATCTCGACCAGGTGGCACTCACTGAAGCGATTTCGCGCTCCTGCGCCGCCAAGGCGCTGGTGGTGAATGCCGACGAGCGGGAGTCCGGCGTGCGGGCTACGTTGAACCTGGGCCACACCTTCGGCCATGCGATCGAAACCCATATGGGCTATGGTGTGTGGTTGCATGGAGAGGCCGTAGCGGCTGGCACGGTGATGGCACTGGAGATGTCCCAGCGCCTGGGCTGGATCAGCGCCCAGGAGCGGGATCGCGGCATCCGCCTGTTTCAGCGCGCCGGATTGCCGGTCATCCCGCCGGAGGCGATGACTGAGTCGGACTTCCTCGAACATATGGCGATAGACAAGAAAGTGATCGACGGTCGACTGCGACTGGTGCTGCTGCGCCAAATGGGCGAAGCGGTAGTGACCGACGATTATCCGAAAGAGATTTTACAGGCCACGCTGGGAGCGGATTACCGCGCCCTGGCCCAGCTTAAAGGTTAACAAGACCCGATGACTAGTTTGCATGCCGACGAGGCGTTCCTCGGCCATTACCAGTTAAGCCATGACCCTTTTGCTCCACGGGTGCCTGGCTTCAAATTTTTCCCGGCCCAGCGCAAGCCGGTGCTCGGCCAGTTGCACCACCTTGCGCGCTACAGCCAGTTGCTGCTGGTCGTGACCGGGCCGTTGGGCAGCGGCAAGACCCTGCTGCGCCAGGCTCTGGTGGCCAGTACCAACAAGCAGTCGGTACAGAGCGTGGTGGTGTCGGCCCGTGGTGCCGGTGATGCGGCGGGCGTGTTGCGCCAGGTTGCACAGGCGCTGGACGTGGCCACTGCCGAGCCGAATGCGATCCTCAAGCAGGTTGTGCAACTGGGCCTGACCGGCCAGGAAGTCTACCTGCTGGTGGATGACGCCGAGCAGCTCGACGAGTCTGCCCTCGAAGCGCTGCTGGCGCTGGCGGCAGGCACCCCGGAAGGCCGTCCGCATGTGTTCCTGTTTGGCGAGTCATCGTTGATCGCCGATCTGGAGCAGATCAGCGGTGACCAGGAGTTGTTCCATGTCATTGAGTTGCAGCCGTACGAGGAGGAAGAAACCCGCGAATACCTGGCTCAACGCCTGGAAGGCGCAGGGGCGGGTATCGAACTTTTCTCCGCTCAACAGATCTCTGATATTCACGAAAGCGCAGGCGGCTGGCCTGGCAATATCAATCAGGTTGCCCGCGATGCCATGATCGAAGCCATGATTGCCAGCCGCACCGCGGTCAAGCGTCCAAAGATAGGGTTCACCATGCCTAAGAAACACGTATTGGCCATTTCCGCCGTCGTGGTGGTGGCTGTCGCCGCTGCCTGGTTGATCCCCGGCCGCAGCAAGGCGCCGACCACCGCTGGCGCGCCAACCGAACAGGCGCAGTTACCACTGGGCAAGCCCACGCCAAACGTCGAATTCGCCAATTCCGGCCAACCGACCAATCTGCCGATGGTCGGCCAGCCTGTGATGCGCGGCCCGCTCGCCGAAGAGGCCGGTGGTATTTCCGAAGGTGACGACGGCGTGCCGGTGGAAGGCTCCAGCGCTACACCGCCGACCGTGACCACCACCGCGCCACCTGCCGGCGTCCCTGCCGGTACGCCAGCAGCACCCGTTGCGCCAGTCGTCAAGCCGACTCCGACTCCGGCTCCGACGGTCGCCACTGCCAAGCCTGCTGCACCCGTGGCAAAGCCAGCGCCAGCTCCGGCCGCCAAGCCTGCTGAAAAACCCGCCGCCACCGTTGCCAAGGCCGGCGCTGCCGGTAGCAGCTGGTATGCCAGCCAGCCAACCGGTAACTTCGTGGTGCAGATCCTTGGCACCAGCTCTGAAGCCAATGCTCAGGCGTTCGTGAAAGAGCAGGGCGGCGAGTACCGATATTTCAAGAAAGTGCTCAACGGCAAGCCTCTCTACGTGATCACCTACGGCAACTTCCCCAGCCGCGCGGCAGCCGATTCCGCCATCAAGGCCTTGCCAGCGAAGGTTCAGGCTGGTAAACCTTGGCCTCGCACTGTTGCCAGCGTTCAACAAGAACTCGCAACAACTCGCTGAAGATCCGGCGGCCTTACCCAGGCCGCCCTCCCGGCACCTCAAAATACAAACCGCAAGTGCGTGCAGCTTCCTGGAAGCCGCGCGCCTTGCGGTGTCTGCGTCAAAGTAGCTTTTGAGTCGTAGCGGTCAGAATTAAAAAAGTTTTGACTAGCACAGCATATCGCTTTAAACCTTTCATAAATGCGACATAGATTTGCGACATTTCGTCGCTAAATTTGTGAGCGTCTGTGTCGGTGTGTACAATGACCTCCCTTTTGCCCCCGCTAAGCCGGCGTACGTTCGGCGTGGAAGGTAACCGGTTGAATTGAAAAGAAATTTGCCTCGATATAAGAGGCAGCCTGGTGAGAAAGTGTCTATGAAAGCAGGTCTGTACCAACCCGATGAATTCAAGGATAACTGTGGTTTCGGCCTGATAGCCCACATGCAGGGCGAGCCCAGTCATACCCTTTTGCAAACGGCCATCGAGGCCCTGACCTGCATGACCCACCGCGGTGGGATCAACGCCGACGGCAAGACCGGTGACGGTTGCGGCTTGCTGATTCAAAAGCCCGACCAGTTCCTGCGCGCTGTCGCCAAAGAGCACTTTGCGGTTGACCTGCCCAAGCAGTACGCCGTGGGCATGGTGTTTTTCAACCAGGACCCGGTAAAAGCCGAGGCCGCTCGCGAGCACATGAACCGCGAGATCGTCGCCGCCGGCCTGCAACTCGTCGGCTGGCGCAAAGTGCCGATCGACACCAGTGTGCTCGGCCGCCTGGCCCTGGAGCGCCTGCCGCAGATCGAACAGGTGTTCATCGCTGGCGACGGCCTGAGCGATCAGGACATGGCGATCAAGCTGTTCACCTCCCGTCGTCGTTCGTCGGTGTCCAATGCCGCCGACACCGAACACTACATCTGCAGCTTTTCCCACAAGACGATCATTTACAAAGGCCTGATGATGCCGGCGGACCTCACCGCCTTCTATCCGGACTTGAGCGATGAGCGCCTGCAGACCGCAATCTGCGTGTTCCACCAGCGCTTCTCCACCAACACCCTGCCGAAATGGCCATTGGCCCAGCCGTTCCGCTTCCTTGCCCACAACGGCGAGATCAACACCATCACCGGCAACCGCAACTGGGCCGTGGCCCGTCGCACCAAGTTCGCCAACGACCTGATGGACCTCGAAGAGCTCGGCCCGCTGGTTAACCGCGTAGGCTCCGACTCCTCAAGCATGGACAACATGCTCGAGTTGATGGTCACCGGCGGTATCGACCTGTTCCGTGGCGTGCGCATGATCATTCCGCCAGCGTGGCAAAACGTCGAAACCATGGACCCGGATCTGCGTGCGTTCTACGAGTACAACTCGATGCACATGGAACCGTGGGACGGCCCGGCTGGCGTGGTCATGACCGACGGTCGCTACGCCGTCTGCCTGCTCGACCGTAACGGTCTGCGCCCGGCGCGCTGGGTCACCACCACCAACGGTTTCATCACCCTCGCGTCGGAAATCGGTGTGTGGAACTACCAGCCTGAAGACGTCATCGCCAAAGGCCGTGTGGGCCCTGGGCAGATCCTCGCCGTGGACACCGAAACCGGGCAGATCCTCGACACCGACGCCATCGACAACCGCCTGAAGTCGCGTCACCCGTACAAGCAATGGCTGCGCAAGAACGCCCTGCGCATCCAGGCGACCATGGAAGACAACGACCACGGTTCGGCTTTCTACGACGTCGACCAGCTCAAGCAGTACATGAAGATGTACCAAGTCACGTTCGAAGAGCGCGACCAGGTGCTGCGTCCGCTCGGCGAGCAAGGCTACGAGGCGGTCGGCTCCATGGGCGACGATACGCCGATGGCCGTGCTGTCCCAGCGCGTGCGCACGCCGTACGACTATTTCCGCCAGCAGTTCGCCCAGGTGACCAACCCACCGATCGACCCGCTGCGCGAAGCCATCGTGATGTCGCTGGAAGTGTGCCTCGGTGCCGAGCGCAACATTTTCCAGGAATCGCCGGAGCATGCTTCGCGCGTAATCCTCAGCTCGCCGGTCATTTCTCCGGCCAAGTGGCGTTCGTTGATGACCCTGGAACGCCCAGGTTTCGAGCGGCAGATCATCGACCTGAACTACGACGAGAGCCTCGGCCTGGAAGCCGCCGTGCGCAACGTCGCCGACCAGGCCGAAGAAGCCGTGCGCGCCGGCCGTACCCAGATCGTGCTGACCGACCGCCACATTGCCCCGGGCAAGTTGCCGATCCACGCCTCGCTGGCCACCGGCGCGGTGCACCACCGCCTGACCGAAAAAGGCCTGCGCTGCGATTCCAACATCCTCGTGGAAACCGCCACGGCCCGCGATCCGCACCACTTCGCGGTGCTGATCGGTTTCGGCGCCTCGGCGGTCTACCCGTTCCTGGCCTACGAAGTGCTGGGCGACCTGATCCGCACCGGTGAAGTGCTGGGCGACCTCTACGAGGTGTTCAAGAACTACCGCAAGGGCATCACCAAGGGCTTGCTCAAGATCCTGTCGAAGATGGGCATCTCCACGGTTACGTCGTACCGCGGCGCTCAATTGTTCGAAGCCATCGGCCTGTCCGAAGAAGTCTGCGATTTGAGCTTTCGTGGCGTGCCGAGCCGTATCAAGGGTGCGCGTTTCGTCGACATCGAAGCCGAACAGAAAGCCCTGGCGGCCGAAGCCTGGAGCGCGCGCAAGCCGATCCAGCAAGGCGGCCTGCTCAAGTTTGTGCACGGTGGCGAATATCACGCCTACAACCCGGACGTGGTCAGCACCCTGCAAGCCGCCGTGCAGCAAGGCGACTATGCCAAGTTCAAGGTCTACACCGCGTTGGTGGATAACCGCCCGGTGTCGATGATCCGTGACCTGTTCAAGGTGAAAACCCTGGACACGCCACTGGCCATCAGCGAAATCGAGCCGCTGGAATCGATCCTCAAGCGCTTTGACTCCGCCGGTATTTCCCTGGGTGCCTTGTCGCCAGAGGCGCACGAAGCCCTCGCCGAAGCCATGAACCGCCTCGGTGCGCGTTCCAACTCCGGCGAAGGCGGCGAAGACCCGGCGCGCTACGGCACGCTCAAGAGCTCGAAGATCAAGCAGGTTGCCACCGGCCGTTTCGGTGTGACGCCGGAATACCTGGTCAATGCCGAAGTGCTGCAGATCAAGGTGGCCCAGGGCGCCAAGCCCGGCGAAGGCGGCCAGCTGCCAGGCGGCAAGGTCAACGGCCTGATCGCCAAGCTGCGTTACGCGGTGCCGGGCGTGACCCTGATTTCGCCGCCGCCGCACCACGACATTTATTCGATCGAAGACTTGTCGCAGCTGATTTTCGACCTCAAGCAAGTCAACCCGCAGGCTCTGGTCTCGGTGAAACTGGTGGCGGAAGCCGGCGTGGGCACCATCGCCGCCGGTGTGGCCAAGGCTTATGCCGACCTGATCACCATTTCCGGCTACGACGGCGGTACCGGCGCTTCGCCGCTGACCTCGATCAAGTACGCCGGCGCACCGTGGGAACTGGGCCTGGCCGAAACGCACCAGACCCTGCGCGGCAACGACCTGCGCGGCAAGGTCCGCGTGCAGACCGACGGCGGCCTGAAAACCGGCCTCGACGTGATCAAGGCCGCGATCCTCGGCGCCGAAAGCTTCGGCTTCGGCACCGCGCCGATGATCGCCCTGGGCTGCAAATACCTGCGCATCTGCCACCTGAACAACTGCGCCACCGGCGTCGCCACCCAGAACGAAAAGCTCCGTAAGGATCACTACATCGGCACCGTCGACATGGTGGTGAATTTCTTCACCTACGTCGCCGAAGAGACCCGTGAGTGGCTGGCCAGGTTGGGTGTGCGTTCGTTGGAAGAGCTGATCGGGCGTACCGATCTGCTGGAAATCCTCGAAGGCCAGACCGCCAAGCAGCAACACCTGGACCTGACGCCACTGTTGGGCAGCGATCACATCCCGGCCGACAAGCCGCAGTTCTGCCAGGTGGACCGCAACCCGCCGTTCGACAAAGGCTTGCTGGCCGAGAAGATGGTCGACATGGCCGGCTCGTCGATCAACGACGCCAGCGGTGGCGAATTCGCCCTGGATATCTGCAACTGCGACCGTTCCATCGGCGCCCGCGTCTCTGGCGAAATCGCGCGCAAGCACGGCAACCAGGGCATGGCGAAAGCGCCGATCACTTTCCGCTTCAAAGGCACCGCAGGCCAGAGCTTTGGCGTGTGGAACGCCGGCGGCCTGCACATGTACCTCGAAGGCGACGCCAACGACTACGTGGGCAAAGGCATGACCGGTGGCAAGCTGGTGATCGTTCCGCCTGCCGGCAGCGTCTACAAATCCCAGGAAAGCGCCATCATCGGCAACACCTGCTTGTACGGCGCCACCGGCGGCAAGCTGTTCGCCGCCGGCACTGCCGGTGAGCGCTTCGCCGTGCGTAACTCCGGTGCCCACACCGTGGTGGAAGGCACCGGCGATCACTGCTGCGAGTACATGACCGGTGGTTTTGTCGCGGTACTGGGCAAGACCGGTTACAACTTCGGCTCGGGCATGACCGGCGGTTTCGCCTACGTGCTCGACCAGGACAACACCTTCGTCGACAAGGTCAACCACGAGTTGGTCGAGATCCAGCGGATCAGCGGCGAAGCCATGGAATCCTACCGCAACCACTTGCAGCATGTGCTGGACGAATACGTCGAGGAAACCGGCAGCGAATGGGGGCGTAACCTCGCCGAAAACCTGGACGATTACCTGCGTCGTTTCTGGCTGGTCAAGCCCAAGGCTGCCAACCTGAAATCGTTGCTTTCCAGCATCCGTGCCAACCCGCAGTGATATGCGCCTGAAGAGTTTGATGAGGTTTTAACATGGCTGAACGTCTGAATAACGACTTCCAGTTCATCGATGTCGGGCGCAAAGATCCGAAGAAGAAACTGTTGCGTCAACGCAAGAAAGAGTTCGTGGAAATCTACGAACCCTTCAAACCCCAGCACTCGGCCGATCAGGCCCACCGCTGCCTGGGGTGCGGTAACCCGTATTGCGAATGGAAGTGCCCTGTGCACAACTTCATTCCCAACTGGCTCAAGCTGGTGGCCGAGGGCAACATCCTCGCCGCCGCCGAACTGTCGCACCAGACCAACACCCTGCCGGAAGTCTGCGGCCGGGTGTGTCCGCAGGATCGTCTGTGCGAGGGTGCGTGCACCCTTAACGACGGCTTCGGCGCGGTGACCATCGGTTCGGTCGAGAAATACATCACCGACACCGCGTTCGCCATGGGCTGGCGCCCGGACATGTCCAAGGTCAAGCCGACCGGCAAGCGTGTCGCCATCATCGGCGCGGGCCCTGCCGGCCTGGGCTGTGCCGACGTGCTGGTGCGCGGCGGCGTGACCCCGGTGGTGTTCGACAAGAACCCGGAAATCGGTGGCCTGCTGACCTTCGGTATTCCTGAGTTCAAGCTGGAAAAAACCGTCCTGAGCAACCGCCGCGAAGTGTTCACCGGCATGGGCATCGAGTTCCGCCTGAACACCGAGATCGGCAAGGACGTCACCATGGAGCAACTGCTCGCCGAATACGACGCCGTGTTCATGGGCATGGGCACCTACACCTACATGAAGGGCGGCTTTGCCGGCGAGGACCTGCCGGGTGTATACGACGCGTTGGATTTCCTGATCGCCAACGTCAACCGCAACCTGGGCTTTGAAAAGTCGCCGGAAGATTTCGTCGACATGAAAGGCAAGAAGGTCGTAGTGCTCGGCGGTGGCGACACCGCGATGGACTGCAACCGCACGTCGATCCGCCAGGGCGCCAAGTCGGTGACCTGTGCGTACCGTCGTGACGAAGCCAACATGCCCGGCTCGCGCAAAGAGGTGAAGAACGCCAAGGAAGAGGGCGTGAAATTCCTCTACAACCGCCAGCCGATCGCCATCGTCGGCGAAGACCGTGTCGAAGGCGTGAAGGTGGTCGAGACCCGTCTAGGCGAACCGGACGCCCGCGGCCGTCGCAGCCCCGAGCCGATCCCGGGTTCCGAAGAGATCATCCCGGCCGACGCCGTGGTCATCGCCTTCGGCTTCCGTCCAAGCCCGGCGCCGTGGTTCGAACAATTCGAGATCCAGACCGACAGCCAGGGCCGCGTCGTGGCCCCGGAACAAGGTCAGTACAAGCACCAGACCAGCAACCCGAAAATCTTCGCGGGTGGCGATATGGTGCGCGGCTCGGACCTGGTGGTAACGGCGATCTTCGAAGGGCGCAACGCCGCTGAAGGGATCCTGGATTACCTGCAAGTCTGATTTGAAATACGGTCAACTGTGGGAGCTGGCTTGCCTGCGATAGCGGTGTAACAGTCAAATGGATGTATCGACTGGACCACCGCCATCGCAGGCAAGCCAGCTCCCACATAAACCTCATTCCACATTGAGGTTTGTGAGACCAGCCCTTGCGACAAATTGACCCGATAGACAAAAGGCACGGCTCACTCCGTGCCTTTTGCGTCGCGCTCTGAGAAAATGCCCGCACTTTTTTTGCGGATGCCGACATGACTGCCCTCAAGAACGACCGTTTCCTGCGTGCCCTGCTCAAGCAACCCGTGGACGTCACCCCTGTGTGGATGATGCGCCAGGCTGGTCGCTACCTGCCGGAATACCGCGCCAGCCGCGCCCACGCCGGCGACTTCATGAGCCTGTGCATGAATCCTGCGTTCGCCTGCGAAGTCACGATGCAACCGCTGGACCGCTACCCGCAACTGGATGCGGCCATCCTCTTCTCCGACATCCTCACCATCCCTGACGCCATGGGCCAAGGCCTGTACTTCGAAACCGGCGAAGGCCCGCGCTTCAGGAAAGTCGTCAGCACCCTGGCCGATATCGAGGCCCTGCCGATTCCCGATCCGCACAAAGACCTCGGTTATGTGATGGACGCCGTGAGCACCATCCGCCGTGAACTCAACGGCCGCGTGCCGCTGATCGGCTTCTCCGGCAGCCCCTGGACCCTGGCCACCTACATGGTCGAAGGCGGCTCGTCGAAAGACTTCCGCAAGACCAAGGCCATGCTCTACGACAACCCGCACGCCATGCACCTGCTGCTCGACAAGCTGGCGCAGTCGGTCACCTCGTACCTCAACGGCCAGATCATGGCCGGCGCGCAAGCCGTGCAGATCTTCGACACCTGGGGCGGCAACCTCTCGGCGGCGGCGTACCAGGAATTCTCCCTGGCCTACATGCGCAAGATCGTCAGCGGCCTGATCCGTGAACACGAAGGCCGCAAGGTCCCGGTGATCATGTTCACCAAGGGCGGCGGCCTGTGGCTGGAAAGCATCGCCGACGCCGGTGCTGACGCACTGGGCCTGGACTGGACCTGCGACATCGGCGAAGCCCGCCAGCGCGTCGGCAACCGCGTTGCGCTGCAGGGCAACATGGACCCGACCGTGCTGTACGCCAAGCCGGAAGCGATCCGCACCGAAGTCGGGCGCATCCTCGCCAGCTACGGCAAGGGCACCGGGCACGTGTTCAACCTTGGCCATGGCATCACCCCGGAAGTGAACCCGGAGCATGCTGGCGCGTTCCTGCGTGCGGTGCACGAATTGTCGGCGCAGTATCACGAGTGATCGGCGCGCAATAGAAAATGCCCGGTTTGTGCCGGGTATTTTTTGATACAGCAGAAATAACGCGCTTGCAATGTCCGTTATTACGGACATACTGACGTCGCTAGTCATTAAAGTCCGTTATGGGTGACATTATGTTGCTGGCCAATCCGCCCGAGTTGGGTGACAGAATACGACAGCTGCGTCGCGCCAAAGGCTATAGCCAGGCGCAACTGGCGGAGCGGGCCAAGTGCAACCGCAAGACCATAATGGATCTTGAAGCAGGTGAAAACGTCGCGATGTACACGGTGTTCCGGGTAATTTCTGCGCTGGGAATGGCCCTGGACGTTGTCGATAAACGCATCGATCTCAAGTCCCTGGCCGATCTGGTGGAGCATGATGAGTAGAGTCAAATTACTCAACGTCGTCACCCCCCCATGGACATTCAGGCGAACTGTCAAAGGGTTCGCAGTTCTCGTTCGCTTATTCATCCGCCGATGCCGAGCGCGAGGCGTCGCTGGTGATGCCCTACAACCCGACGCCTACGGTCAGTAACTTAAAGCGGTTTTTTTTTGAGCCCGCATCAGGTCGCTGTTCGCCCCAACGGCGGCAACTTCGCCAACCTCAATGCCACCAGCAACGCGCCAATCAACAACGCCACGATAAACGCGCCAATCCCGTTCCATCCGCCGAAGTGCCAGAAGAACCCGCCCGCCGTCCCGGCAATGCTCGATCCTGCGTAGTAGCTGAACAGGTACAGCGACGATGCCTGCCCCTTGGCTTTCACCGCGCGGCGGCCGATCCAGCTGCTGGCCACCGAGTGGGCGCCGAAGAAGCCGAAGGTGAAGACCAGCATGCCTGGCACCACCAGCCAGAGTGGGGTGAACAGGGTCATGGCCATGCCGGCGAGCATCAGCACGATCGTGGCCCAGAGCACGCGGCGGCGGCCCAGGCGGTCGGCCAGCGAGCCGATTTTCGCCGAGCTGTAGATGCCCGAGAGGTACACCAGCGACAGTAGGCCAACCACAGCCTGGCTGAGGTCATAAGGGTCTGCCAGCAGGCGGTAACCGATGTAGTTGAACAGGGTCACGAACGCACCCATCAGCAGAAAGGCTTCGAGGAACAACCACGGCAGGCCGGCGTCCTTGAAGTGCATGACGAAGCCATCCATCAGGCTGCGTGGCTTGAGGCTGGTGGCGCGGAAGTTGCGCGATTCGGGCAGGATTTTCCAGAATACCATGGCGGCGATCAGTGCCAGGGCGCCGATGATCAGCATTGCGGTGTGCCAACTGACGAAGTCGATCAACACGCCGATGATCAGCCGTCCACTCATGCCGCCAATCGCGTTGCCACCGATGTACAGGCCCATGGCCAGGCCGATGTGCTGCGGGTGGATCTCTTCGCTCAGGTAGGTCATGGCTACGGCGGCCAGGCCGCTCAGTGACAGGCCCACCAGCGCGCGCATCAGCAGGATGCCTTCCCAGCTCGGCATCAAGCCGCTGGCAATGGTCGCCAGTGCCGCGCAGAACAGTGCGCAGACCATCACCGGCTTGCGTCCCAGTCGGTCGGAGATCGGCCCGGTGATCAGCAAGCCGAATGCCAGCATCGCGGTAGCCACAGACAGGATCAGGCTGCTCTGCGCGGCATTGATGGAAAACTCATGGGACAGCGCCGGCATCATCGGTTGCACGCAATACAGCAAGGCGAAGGTGGCAAAACCGCCGCAGAACAACGCCAGCACCGTACGCATGAACATCGGCGTGCCTTTTTCGATGTACGCATCATTGAGTTGGGCCACCCCTTCATCCAGGGCGGTGGAAGGGCGTTCTTGAGCGAGTGGAGCGACAGCAGCTTTCACGGGGACCTCGGGGCGCACGAGCGTGCCAGGAGCGGCAATGGAAAAAGAATATAGCTGGCTAATGATTCTTTCCAATATATTGTTCGACCTGTTTGATAGCTTTAACGACCTAATGAGGTGTGCATGGAATTGCGTCACTTGCGGTACTTCATCGCCGTTGCCGAAGAACTGCATTTTGGCCGCGCCGCGCAGGTGCTGGGCATCTCGCAGCCGCCGCTGAGCCAGCAGATCCAGGCGCTGGAACAGCAAGTGGGCGCGCGGTTATTCGAGCGGACCAATCGCCGGGTCGAGCTGAGTGAAGCGGGCCGATTATTCCTGCACGAGGCACGATTGGTGCTGGCACAGGTCGACAAGGCGGCGGATGTGGCGCGTCGTGCGCAGTTGGGCGAGCTGGGTGAATTGAAGATCGGCTTCACCTCGTCGGCGCCGTTCAATTCCAGCATTCCCCAGGCGATCTTCGCGTTTCGCCAAGCGTTCCCGGCGGTGCACCTCAATCTGCAGGAGATGAGCAGCACAGAAGTGGCCGAGTCGCTGGTGGATGAGTCGATCCAGGTGGGGCTGATGCGACCGCTGCCGTTGCCGGACTCGCTGAGCGTGGTCGAGCTGATGCGCGAGCCGCTGGTGGCCGTGTTGAATGCCGACCACCCACTGGCAGAGGGCAGCGAGCGGGGCGTGCACCTGGCGCAACTGGCGCAGGAGCCGTTCGTGTTTTTCCCGCGCGCCTACGGCAGCGGTCTGTATGCGCAGTTGCTCAGCCTGTGCCGTGACGCCGGCTTCAGCCCCCACATCGCCCAGGAGGCGGGGGAGGCGATGACCATCATCGGTCTGGTGGCGGCGGGATTGGGCGTGTCGGTGTTGCCGGCGTCATACCAACGCATACGGATCGATGGCGTGGTGTATCGCACGTTGCTCGACCCCGAGGCGGTGACGGCGGTGTGGCTGGTGCAACGCAAGGGCGCGCAGACGCCGATGGCGAAGGCGTTTGTGGAGTTGTTGACGCGTAAGGCAGTGCTGTAGCGCGGACACATATCAGGTAACGCAACCGGCTTAGTTATTCGCCGAAAAGTTACGCAGAATCGCTTTTTCTCAAGCGAGTGATATGGATGGCACTTCTCTATCAGCCCAAGGAGGGCAGCGTGTTGATGTGTGATTTTCGAGGCTATGAGGCCCCGGAAATCATAAAGATCCGACCGGTAATCGTGGTACGCAAGCACCGAACCAATAAGTTGCTGGTGACGGTTGTGCCACTGAGCACCACTGCGCCGCAGACGGTCTTGGAGCACCACTTGCAGCTCGATAGTCATCTTCAAGGAGCAAGCCCTGTCTGCTGGGCAAAATGTGACATTGTGGCGACTGTCAGCCTGGGCAGGCTCGACCGGATCAAAAGCAAAGATCGTCACGGCAAACGAACTTACAAAATCGCTGAACTCACCTATGATCAATTCTTAGCAATAAAGGCGGCGGTGCGCAGTGCGCTGGGGCTGCATTGAGGGATGAACGGCATTTTGCCACGGGTTGCCGTTAAGCTGTTTTCAGGCATACTGCCCAAGTTCCCGAAAGGGGCTTGTGAGACTCTGAGGATCCTGGGCAACCAGCCATCGCAGAGCCAGGCAGGACGAGGCGATGACAAGCCAACCTGTTTGTGAAGAGGGCGCCGAGAGGCGCCCTTTGTCGTTTCTGAAGCCTGAGTGCCTCAGTTCTACTTGGTAGTCCCGGTCTGCTCAAACAACTGCGCCGCCGACCCCGCCTCGCCACTCACACCATTGCTGCGCAAGCCCGCCATGATGTCGCTGTCCAGGTTGTTCACCCAGCGGTTGTAGTTGCGATGGATCTTGCCGTCCTTGTAGCCCAGCTGTCGGCTGTCGCGGTAGGTGATGGTGTAGCTGTTGCGGGTGTAGCGGATGTCGATGGCCGCGTAGTACTGATTACGCACGGTAATCTCGGCCTGCACCAGGTGCGGGCTCAGGCGTTGTACCGTCCATTCGCGTTTTTGCAGGGCGTTGACGATCACCGTTTTCATTTTTTCTTCACTGACCTGGGCGTTGGCCGGCAGGTCGTGCTGGGTATTGAGGATCGGTTTGCTGGTGCAGCCGGCTGTCGTCAGCAGGGCCAGGGTGATCAGGGTCGCGCGTAGCAAGGAAGACATTCCGTATTCTCCAATCGATTAAAAAAGTCAGGACCAGCGGCGGAAGATCAGCGAGGTGTTGACGCCGCCAAAGGCAAAGTTATTGTTCATCACGTAATCGTGGTGCATCTCGCGAAACTCACCTTGCAGGTAATCCAGTTCGCCGCATTGCGGATCGACCGAATCCAGGTTGAAGGTATGCACGTACTGGTTGCGGTTCATCATCTCGATGCTGAACCACGACTCCAGCGCGCCGCACGCGCCCAAGGTATGGCCCAGAAAGCTCTTTTGCGAACTGATGGGCATGCGGCTGCCGAACAGGCTGCTGGTGGCCAGCGTTTCGGCGATATCGCCCTGGTCAGTGGCGGTGCCATGACCATTCACGTAGCCGATCGAGGAAGGCTCTAGCCCGGCATCTTCCAAGGCCAACTCCATCGCGCGGCGCATGGTTTTCTGTTCCGGACGTGTGGTGTGCTGGCCGTCGGCGTTGCTGCCGAAGCCGACCAGCTCGGCGTGGATATGCGCACCGCGCGCCAGGGCGTGTTCCAGTTCTTCGAGCACCAGCATGCCGCCGCCTTCGCCGATCACCAGGCCATCGCGCCCGCTGTCATAGGGGCGTGGGCTGGTTTGCGGGGCATCGTTCTTCAGGCTGGTGGCGTACAGCGCGTCGAACACCATGGCTTCGGTAGGGCACAGCTCTTCGGCGCCACCGGCCAGCATCAACGGCAGGCGGCCGAACTTGATCGCTTCATAGGCATAGCCGATGCCCTGGCTACCGCTGGTGCAGGCGCTGGACGTGGGGATCAGCCGCCCGGTGAGGCCGAAAAAGATGCTGATATTCGCCGCCGTGGTGTGCGGCATCATGCGCACATAGGAGTTGGCGTTCAGCCCCTCGGCCACTGAATTGAGCAACATGTTGCCGAACGCCTTGATCTCGTCGGTGCTGCCGGTGGACGAGCCACAGGCCACGCCCATGCGTCCATCCTTGATCGATTCGTCGCCGAGCAGACCGGCGTCCTGCAACGCCTGTTCCGCCGCCCATACCGCCAGGCGCGAGACGCGGCCCATGCTGCGCAGTTGCTTGCGCGTCCAATGGGCGGGCACGACAAAGTCGTCGATCGGCCCGGCCAGGCGCGTGTTCAATTCGGTGAAGCGGTCCCACTCGTCCATGCGCCGGATGCCACTGCGGTTGGCGCGAAAGTTGGCCGAAATGGTGTCCCAGTCACCGCCCAGGGAGGTCATGCCGGCCATGCCGGTGACGACGACGCGTTTCATCAGCACAACCCCCCATTCACCGCCAGGACTTGGCGCGTGATATAGCCCGCCTCGGCCGACATCAGGAAGTTCACCGCGCCGGCCACTTCTTCGGGCGTGCCCATGCGTTGTGCCGGGATCATTTTCATTAACTCGTCGACCGGCACGTTTTCATCCAGCATGGCGGTGTCGATCAGGCCGGGGGCGACGCAGTTGACGGTGATCTTGCGCTTGCCCAGCTCGATGGCCAGGGCCTTGGCCGCGCCGATCAGGCCGGCTTTCGAGGCGCTGTAGTTGACCTGGCCGCGATTGCCGATCAACCCGGAAACCGAGGTGATGCATACGATACGCCCGGCCGCGCGCCGGCGAATCATCGGCATCATCACCGGGTGCAGCACGTTGTAGAAACCGTCGAGATTGGTGCGCATCACCACGTCCCAGTCGTCTTCGGACAAGGCCGGGAAGGCGCCGTCACGGGTCAGCCCGGCGTTGAGCACCACGCCGTAATAGGCGCCATGTTGCTCCACATCGGCCTCAAGGATTTGCCTGCAAAGGGCGCGATCCGCCACGTCGAATTGCAGCACCCGCGCCTGGCGGCCCAGCGCTTGAACCTCGGCCTGCACCGCGCAGGCTTCGGCATGGCCACTGCGGCAGTGCAGCACGATGTCATGCCCGGCCTGGGCCAGGCGCAGCGCAATGGCGCGGCCGATGCCACGGCTGGAGCCTGTGACCAGTACGGATTCAGTCATGACGTTCGTCCTTCGATTCAGCTAAATAGTTGGCCGCCTGGGGCGGTCGAAATACATTCAAGCGGGCGCTGGCCTGGATACCGTCGCCGGTCAGGTGGCATTCGAACACACCCATGCCGTTGTCGTCTTCCAGGGAGCGCAGGCCGTGGATCGTCAGTTCGGCGCCGGCGGGAAAGTGTTCCACGTTGCACTCGAACTTACGTGTGCCGAGCAGAAAGCCCAGTTCCACAGCTTCGCCTTTCTGGCGCGCGCGGCAGCCGGCATAGGCGGCGACGCTTTGCGCCATCAATTCGATGCCGACCCAGGCGGGCAAGCTGCCGTCCGCGCGATTGAACAGGCCGCCGTGCTGGACGGTGGTACGGGTGTGAATCTGCTCTTCGTCAAACGACAGCACCTGGTCGATCAGGATCATGTCGCCGGCATGGGGCAGCAGTTCGGCGAGTGGCCAATTGATCATGGGGCCTCTGCGATAATCAGGCTGACATTGTTGCCACCGAAGGCAAACGAGTTGCTCATCAGGCAGCGTTTTTCCAGGCCGGCTCCAGCCTGTGCCCACTGCAAGGCAGGCAGCAGCGGGTCGGCCCGGCCGTCCCAGACATGCGGCGGCACGCGGTTGTGAACCAGGCTCAACCAGCAGAATGCCGCCTCCAGTGCGCCGGCTGCGCCCAGGGTATGGCCGCTCATGGGTTTGGTCGACGAGCAAACAACGCCCTCGGGGAACAGGCTGGCGACGGCCAGGCTTTCCATGGCGTCGTTATGCTGGGTGGCGGTGCCGTGCAGGTTCAGGTAACCGATCGCCTCGGGCAGCAGTTTGGCACTGGCAAGTGCCTTGCGCATCGACTGCAACGCGCCTTTGCCGGTGGGTTCAGGCGCGGAGATATGGTACGCATCGCAGCTGGCGCCGCTGCCCAGCAGGGCGATGGCTGCGGGTTCCTTGCTCATCAGGAACAGCACTGCCGCCTCACCGATGTTGATGCCGTTGCGGTTCACCGAAAACGGGTTGCAGCGCTGGTTCGACACGGCTTCCAACGCGCTGAAGCCGTTGAGCGTGAGCTTGCACAGGCTATCGACACCGCCGCAAATCACCGCATCGCACAGGCCCAGGTCCAACAGGCGCTGGGCGCTCATCAGTGCGCGGGCGCTGGAGGTGCAGGCGGTGGAAATCACATAGGCCGGGCCGCTCAGCTGCAGCCAGTCAGCCAGGAAGTTGGCTGGGGCGCTGAGTTCCTGCTGCTGGTAGTCGTAGTCGCCCGGGAACCGGTTTTCTCGCAGGTACTGGGCCATCCCGCGACTGGCTTCGTCGATGCCCGACGTGCTGGTACCGAGCACGACGCCGACCCGTGAGGCGCCATGGGTCTGGATTGCCCGGCGGATCTGGCCCTCGATCTGCAGCGCCGCTTCCAGCAACAATTGGTTATTGCGGCTGCTTTGCTGGCCCAATTGCGCGGGGATGCTCGCCAGTTCGCCGCGCACGCCGGCGACCGGCAACTCGCGCTCCGGCACCCAGCCGCTCTCGACGCGCATGCCCGAGCAGTCACCGGCAAACAGGCGGCGGCTGACTTCAGCCTGGCCACGGCCAAGGGCGCAGATGATGCCCAGGGCGTTGAGGTAGGCGGTCATCGGCCAGCTCCGAGCGGCGTGACGCGGTAGCTCAACGGCTGCCCGGTCATGTTCACGCTGAAGACTTCGGAAGACTGATACACGATCTGCCAATGGCCCGGCAGGGTGCGCGTCAAGTCCCTCGCCTGAGCGCTGGGGTACAGCGCGCGCACGTCATCGGCCGAGGTCAACGCAAACAGCAACGCGGCAAACAGCTCGCGCGCCTGGGGGTTGGGCGGCAGCAGGCCATCGGCCTGCCACTGGCCATCGATCAGTTTTTGCCGGGCCTGGGGGATGCCCAGCGGGTCCATCATCGACCAGCGAATGCCGCCGCCTTCGCGCTGGATCACCAGCAACCAGTCCTGGCTCTGGCCGTCGGCCAGGCGTTGCACGTGCAGTTGCAACGGCAACGCCAGGGCTGGGGGCTTCCCAGGCAGCGGTGGCTGGCTGGCGCAGGCGCTGAGCAGCAACAGGCAGCCGATCAACAGCATGCGCATCATGGCGCGGCACTCGCCAAGGGTTTGCGTGCCACGCAGTTGACCAGGGTCTCTTCGCGCTGGCCCACCGGCGGCGCCTTGCGCAGGCCCCAGCGTTCCAACAGGCCGAAGTCGCTGGAGCGGCTCCACCACAGATACGGGTACGAGACGTTCTGCGGGCCGAATTCAAAGCCCTGCTCGCGGATCATTTGCAGGTATTGCTCGGCGCTTTTCTGCACCTGCATCGGGTGGCGGAACAGCCAACGGATCACCCAGGTATCGATATAGGCTTCGGTGGACTCGGCAAACAGCAAGTAACCGCCCGGCTTGAGCACACGGTAGAACTCGTTGAGTGCGCGATGCTGTTCAACCAGATGGTGGAAGGTCTGGTGACAGAACAGGATATCGACGCTGGCGTCCGGCACTTGCAACGTGGCGCAGTCGCTGCCGATCAACTCGACGGCCAGGCCCTGGCGCGCGGCTTCTTCACGGCTTAACTCGAGGCTGTGAAGGTCGGCGTCCAGGCCGATCAGCCGCCCAGGCGCGAACACCTGGTGCAACAGCTTGAAGGATTTGCCCTGGCCACAACCGGCGTCCAGCAGTACCGGCGCCGGTGGCGGCGACTCGGTAAACAGGCTGCGCAAGTCGTTGATCGCCACACGCAACACGCGGTGCTGCCAGGTGTGGCTGCGCAGGAACCAGAAGCCGAACCGGGTTTCTTCGACATAGTTGCTGCTCAAACAGGTCTTTTCCAGCGGCGCACTGCTCATACCGGCTCACTCGCACAGATTTCCGACAACATCCGCAACCGTCGCTTGGGCTCGCTCACGAACGGGTTGCGCTCATCCCAGGCGTACCCGGCAAGGATCGCGCTGATCATCCGCCGAATCTCCGGCGAGCTGCCCGGGTGGAAAATCACATCCTGGAAGGTCCCGGCGTACCAGCCCTCGACGTAGCAGCGGAAGGTTTCGACGCCGCGCTTCAAGGGTTCGGCGAACTCGGTTTGCCAGTCCACGGTTTCGCCTTTGAGCTGACGATGCAACACACCGGCCGCCATGCTCGCCGAGCGCATGGCAATGGTCACGCCGGACGAGAACACCGGGTCGAGAAATTCCGCGGCGTTGCCCAGCAGTGCAAAACCCGGGCCGTGCAGGGTTTTGACATTGGCCGCGTAGCCGCCGATGCTCCGCGCCGGCGTATCCCACACGGCGTTGTTCAGTACGCCGGAGAGGCTCGGGGTCTCGTCGATAAAGCCGCGCAGGCAAGCGTCAAGGTCAGTGTCACGGCCTTCGAAATGCGCCTTGGCCGCGACCACGCCGACCGAGCAGCGGCCGTTGCTGAACGGGATGGTCCAGAACCAGATATCGCGCTGGGTCGGGTGAGTCGTGACCAGAATTTTGGTGCGGTCGAAGCCTGGGTGTTCGATCCGGTCTTCAACGTGGGTGAACACGGCCTGGCGCACCGGGAAGTCCGACGGCATGTCCAGGTCCAGCAGGCGCGGCAGCACACGGCCATAGCCGCTGGCGTCGAGCACGAACGTGGCCTTGAGGTGGTACTCGCTGCCGTTCTCGCGGCGAACGTGCAGGTAGCGGCACTCGCCCTTGAAATCCACGCCGACGATGGTTTCGCCGTAGCGAATCTCCACGCCCTGCAGCGCGGCCTGATCGGCCAGCAACTTGTCGAACTCGCCACGCTGCACCTGGAAGGTGGTGGGCTTGCCGTTGCTGAAGGTGTCGCCGAAATCAAACGCGCTGTAGCGCTCGCCCCAAGCGAACGCGGCACCGGTCTTCAGTTGGAAACCTGCGGCCTGCACGGCCTCGAGCATGCCGGCTTCTTCGATAAAGTCGATGCAGTGGGACAGCAGGCTTTCGCCAATCGAGAACCGTGGGAAATGCTGGCGCTCGATGATCAATACATCATGCCCTTTGCGCTTGAGCAGCGCGGCGGCGATGGCCCCGGATGGACCGGCACCGATCACCACCACCTGGCGACGTTCCATTTCAACTGTGGGCACGAGGGCTCCTTGCCGTTCTGGCGATAATCACATTCATAAGGCGTGTTTCTGTTGTCCGGCCCAGGGCGCCAGCATAAAGCTGAATGCCAGGCCCAGGCTGACCGATAAGCCGAAATTACTCACCGCCGGCGTGCTGGACACCGCCAGCAGGCCAAACGATAACCAAGTCGTCAGCGCCGCCAGCAGGGTTCCCAACAGGCTGACCGCGGGGCCGCCGATTTGCTCGCGCATCAGGATCGCATAATCGACGCTGATAGCCGTGACCAACAGCAAGCCGAACAGGCTGAACAGTGTCAGCGGCTGGCCCAGCCAGCCGAGGCTGGCCAGGCTGCACAGCGCCGCCAGCAGCGGCAGGGCGACGATGCGCAAGGCCCCACCAAAGCCAAACGGCAGGATCAGCAGCAGTACGATCAGTACACAGGACATCAGTTTCAATTCGGCGGCGCTGATTTGTGTGTCGGCGAACACCCGGTTCAAGTCGCCCAGGCGGTCCACCAACTGCACACCCGGTAAGTCCAATGCTTGCACCCGCAGCAGCGCCGGGTCGTTCAAGCCCTGCAGGCTGACCATTGCCGCCACGCCACCTTCGATCGGGCCAAGCCACAGGGTGCGCCAAGGTTCGGCCAGCGGGCCTATGAGCGCGGCGTCGATGTCTTCGATGGGCAGAGCCTGCAACCGGGCAACTTCGGCGTGCAGCGCGTCGGCAGGCACGCCCAGGTCAAGCAGCGGCTGCCAGTGTTGCGGCAGTTGGTCCAGGGCATCGCGCAGCTGTTGCTGCTCGGCGGGCAGGCTGACCAGTTGATTGAGCGCCAGGTAGCCCTTGAGTTTGTCCCTGTGCACCAGTGGGTCCAGGCGCTGCGCCAACGCAGCCTGGCGCTCCAGCAACTGTTGCTGAGTGTCTGCGCGCACCAGGAAGAACTGGCTGGTGGGCTGGAACCCGGTAATGCGCGCCACGGCCTGGGCTTCCTGCAGCAATTGCGGCGGCGCGCCGATCCACTGGCGAATATCGTTTTTGCTGTTCAAGTGCCATAAGCCACCTGCGCAAAACAGCAGCAGCGCCCCCAGCAATACCGGGCTCGGCACGCGCTTGAGCAGCGATACGCGCGCGCGCCACATCCATTCGGCGATGCGCAACGGCCATTGCGCCGGGCGCAGCTCTACGCCTTTGAGCAGTGCCGGCAGCAGGCACACGGCGCACAAGTAGGCGCCGACCAAACCCGCGGCAGAGAACACCGCGATTTGCGTCAACGCCGGGAACGGCGTCCAGGCCAGCGCCAGATACCCGATGCAGCTGGTCGCCAGGCTCAGGCTCAAGCCAGGCAGCGTCAGGCGCAACGCCGGCCAACTGCGCCATGGGCGCAGGCTCCAACTTTTCGACAGGTAATGCAGCGGGTAGTCCACCGCCACGCCGATCAGGCTGGAACCCAGCACCAGCGTCATCACATGCATATGGTCAAACAGCGCAACACAGGCCACCGCGCCAAACAGCATGCCCACCAGCACCGGCACAAAGGCCAGCAGCACGCGCCATCGACGGAACGCGAGCAACAGCAGCAGCAGGATACCGACGGTCGCGCCGCCGCCGACCCAGGTGATTTCCCGGGTGGCCTGCTGCTGACCATTGGCCGCGTAGAGCAAGCCGCTGGCGGCGAGCAACTGGGCGCCGTGTTCTGCGGCCTCTTCGCGGCTGGCCTGGAGCAGATCCGCCACCTGCAGCGGCAATGTCATATCGAAGGCATTGCCGGTGGTGCGCGCGCGCAGCAACACCCAGCTTTTGCCGTCGGCATCGGCGATCAGCGCGCCGCTGCCGATATCCAGCTGGACGGCGCCGCGCTGCGGCTGGCTGTTCTGGATGCGCCCGGTCAGGCCCAGCCAGTCGTCCTGGCTGGGTACCAGGCTGAAACCGGTAAAGGGGTCGAACAGCGCCTGTACGCGCTGTTGGATAAACGCATCAGGCTGTTCGATCAGCTGCTCGCGGTCCTTGGCCGAGAGCATGGCCAGGCGTCCGCGCAGCAATTGCTCGCGCAGTGCCGGCAAGTCGGCCTGCAGGTTCCACTGCACCCTTTCAAACAACCCGCTGGCCTGCCAGCGCTCGCCCAATTGTTGGGCCACGGCCACGGCTTGCTGGCGGTCGGCATGCCCGACCAGCACCAGCACTTCGCGGTTCAGCGGTTCTTGCATGCGTTGTTCGGCTTGCTGTTCCAGCGCATCCGGCGTGCTGCCCGGCACCAGTTCCATCAGGTTGGCCGACAACGGCGCGCCGTGACGCCACTGCCAGCCGGCCAGGGCCAGCATGGCGACCAGCAGGATCAGGAACAGGCGCGGCAGCAGGCGCTCACTGGGCAAAGTCGTGTTGCTCCGAGTCAGTCAAGGGTTGGCTCGCCGTGCTGTCCTGCATGCGCAGTACGGTGCTGTCGCCCTGGGTTTCCAGCAATTGGATTCTCTGCACCAGCTCGCCACCGTCGATATTGATCTGGGTGAAGACTTGCTTGAGCAGCAGCGAGCGCGGCACCAGGGTCAATGTCCACTGTTTGGCCTCGCCTTGCAGTTGCAGGTCGAAGTCACGTTGCAAGCCGCTGCTGTCGCCCTGGAGCACGGCGAGGAACAGGCGGTTCTGTTCGGCGCCGGCGCTTTTGTTCGGCAACAGTTGCCAGCCGTTGGCATCACGCCGGGCGATGCCCTGGGCGCTGATGCGGTAGTCCTGTTGCAGCGGGGTTTTGAGCAGCCATAGCAGGCCGTGGTCCTTGGCCAGGACGAAGGTGCCTTTGCTGACGAGGGGCTGGGGCAGGGCGCGCAGGTGTTTTTCCTGGGTGAAGCTGCCGTGGATGACGGTGGGTTTGGCGAGTTGGTCGCTGAGTTGCTGCAGGTCGAAGGCGTGTGCCAGGCCTGGAATGCTTAACAACAGGATAAACGCGACTAATGTGGGAGCGGGCTTGCCCGCGAAGAACCTGAGGGCGCCGCAGCGTGTCAGGTACCCAGCGATATCGTTGACGACCTTCGCGAGCAAGCCCGCTCCCACAGGGGATCTCATTTCAGGGCTCTCTCTACGGCGTCTGTGAATATTTTGGGGGAAGCGAGTTGCATCTCGCGGGTCGCGACTTCCACCGCGACTTGCACGGTGCTGGCGCGGGTCAGGCGCTCGCCGCTGGCCAGGTCGGTAATCAGGTAATTGACCTTCAAGCGGTTCTCCCACTCCACCAGGCTGGCGCGTACGTTGATGGTCTGGCCAAACACCGCGCCGCGCACGTAGCGCAGCTGCATGTCGATCACCGGCCAGGCATAGCCGGACTCGAGCATCGCTGTGTAGTTGTGGTCGAGCTTGTCCAGCAGCGCGCAACGCGCCACTTCCAGGTATTTCACGTAATGCCCGTGCCAGACGACGTTCATGGTGTCGACGTCAAAAAACGGCACGAGGATTTCAGTGTCGCAATGCAGCACGCCCTGGCTACGCATGCAGCCTCCAGTGTTGCTCGGCGATGCGTTGCAGGCACAGGCGCAGCTCGCCTTCCAGGGCGCGGTCTTCGATGACCGGCGGGAAGTCTTTGGCGAGCGCTTCGTGCATCGCCGCCAGCGCTGGCGGCAATGGCCGCGCATCCTCGGCCTGGGCGCGCAGCCACACGCCCTGGTTGGCGGCAAGCAAGGTCGCCGCGGCGACTTGTTCGGTCAGTTCCAGCACGCGGATCGCATCGCGGGCAGCGATGGTGCCCATGCTGACCTTGTCCTGGTTATGGCACTCGGTGGAGCGCGAGAACACGCTGGCCGGCATGGTGTTTTTCAGCGCCTCGGCGGTCCAGGCGCTGGTGCCGATCTGCACGGCCTTGAAGCCATGGTTGATCATCGCGCGGTCGGCCGGGGCGCCGGACAGGTTGCTCGGCAAGCCGTGGTTGTAGCGCACATCCACCAGCAGTGCGAGCTGGCGGTCGAGCAGGTCGGCGACGTTGGCCACCAGGGTCTTGAGGCTGTCCATGGCGAAGGCGATGTGCCCGCCGTAGAAGTGCCCGCCGTGCAGCACGCGTTCTTCTTCGGCGTCGATGATCGGGTTGTCGTTGGCGCTGTTCAGTTCGATCTCAATGAAGGCGCGCAGCCAGTTCAGGCTGTCGGCCAGCACGCCGAGCACATGGGGCGCGCAACGCAGCGAGTAACGGTCCTGCAGGCGATGCAGCGGCGCGGTCGGCGCGTCGATCGCCAGGTCCTTGCGCAGCCACGCGGCGACTTGCATCTGCCCCGGGTGCGGCTTGGCGGCGAACAGGCGCTCGTCGAAATGTTCCGGGTTGCCTTGCAGCGCCACCACGTTCAACGCGGTGATGCGCGTGGCCAGTTGCAGCAGGTAGTCGGCGCGGGCGAAAGCCAGGCAGGCCAGGCCGGTCATCACGGCGGTGCCATTCATCAGCGCCAGGGCTTCCTTGGGGCGCAGCACCAGCGGCGCCCAGCCCAGTTCGCGGTGTACCTCGGCGGCCTGGCGGCGTTCGCCACGGAACATTACTTCGCGCTCGCCGGAGAGCGTTGCGGCCACGTAGGACAGCGGCGTCAGATCACCGCTGGCGCCTACCGAACCTTCTTCGGGGATCAGCGGCAATAGGTCGTGTTCGAGGAACGCGTGCAGGCGCTCGAGCAACTCCACACGCACCCCGGAAACGCCGTGGCACAGCGACTGCAAACGCGCGGCCAGCACTGCTCGGGTGGCTTGGGCGTCGAGCAACTTGCCCAGGCCGCACCCGTGAAAGGTGTACAGATGACGCGGCAAGGCCTCGACGTGCTGCAATGGCACGGCAACCACGCAGGAGTCGCCATAACCGGTGGTCACGCCATAGATCACGCCTTCCTTGTCCAGCAGCGAATCGAGAAACTGTGCGCCCTTGGCGATGCGCTGGCGATAAGCGGCATCGCCCTGCAATTGGGTCGGCGCCTGACGGTTGGCCAACGCCAGCACGTCTTCGATGCGCAATGCGCGTTCGCCAAAGGTTACCGGCTCAAGATGCGTCGTCATCGGTCTTCCAGAAAGGGTAAAAGTTGAACCACTGTTGGGGCGCTTCCAGGCAAAACTGGCCCAGGCGTGCGGCGTAGCGCGCGGTCCACAGGGCGATGACCTGCTCGCGGGTGCTGCGTTTCCATTCGATCAATTCGGCGAAAGGCTCAATGCTCAGGCGATAGCGCTGCTTGTGCTTGAGGCACATCAGCAGGTTCACCGGGCATTTGAGCAGGCCGGCCAGCAGCCACGGACCTTGCGGGAAAGCGGCGGCATGGCCGAGGAAGTCTACGCGCACCGTGCGCCCGCCGTGCAGCGGTACGCGGTCGCCGGCAATCGCCAGCCACTCGCCATCGTCCAGGCGCTGGCTGAGCAGCAGCATGGTGGCCGGGTCCAGTTCGCTGACTTGGATCAGGCGCAAGTGGGTCGCCCCGGCTTCGCCCAGCAGGCGGTTGAATTGTTCAGCATGCTTGGTGTGCACCAGCACGTTCATGGTGACTTGTTCACCGATTTCGGCGAGCGCGCGGCACACTTCCAGGTTGCCCAGATGCGCGCCCACCAGCATCTGCCCGCGTGCGCCACGCAGTTGCCCGCGCAACTGCGCCGGGTCGTTGATCTCGATCTGTTCCAGGCGCAGCTTGCCGTTCCATACGTCGAGCTTGTCGAGCAGCGAGTCGGCAAAGGCCATGAACTGGCCAAAGACTTTGCGGTGGGTGGGGCGCAAGTGCTCACGCCCGCTCCAGTCGGCCAGGCGCTGTTGGTACTGCCAGGCGCTTTGGCGCGCGGTGCGGCCGAACAGGAAAAAGTACAACACAATGCCGTACAGCACCGGGCTCAACACACGGCGGCCGAGGACCCTGGCGGCGAATGCGGTGAGTTTCATCAGCCGGTAGCTGCCGCGTTCCTCGCGGTCGGCCCAATGTTTGGTGCTGTCGCTCATGCCTGCCACCGTCGCCACAGGATCATCGGCGCACGCACCAGCATGCCGAAGAACAAGCGGGTGTGCATCGCCGAGATGCGCACGTTGTCGTGAAACAGGCGAAAGTGCGACAGGCCGTCGGCCGGGTAGTGCACCTGGGTCGGCAACCAGCGCATCGGCTGGTTGCGCCAGGCCAGGCGCACCAGGATGTCGGAGTCGAAATCCATGCGCGTGCCGATGTAGGCCGAGTCCATCAGCGACAGCACCGGCGTCAGCGGGTACACGCGAAAGCCGCACATCGAGTCGCGAATCTGCAGCGACAGGGTGTTGATCCACACCCACACGTGGGTCAGGTAGCGCGCGTACAGGCGGCCTTTGGGCACGCTGTCGTCGTATTCGGGGTAGCCGCAGATCACCGCATCGGGATGCCGGCGCGAGAGGTCGAGGAAGGTTTCGACTTCGCGCAGGTCGTGCTGGCCGTCGGCGTCCACTTGCAGGGTATGGGTGTAGCCCAGGCGTGCAGCTTCGCGGAAACCGGCCATCACCGCGCCGCCTTTGCCCTGGTTGTTGGGCAGGGTCAGCAGGGTAACGTTGTCGAGCGTCGCCAGTTGCGCCAATACCGCTGCGCAGGCCGGGCTGCTGCCGTCGTCGACCAGCAGGCAGGGCAGGCCATTGCTCAACAGGCGGCGGACCACGGCGGGTACGGCGGCTTCGTGGTTGTAGACCGGGATCAGGGCGCAGGGGTTATGCATGGAGGAGGGCTCCTGATACACCGCGTCGACTGCATCGCAGGCAAGCCAGCTCCCACATTTGAACGGCTGTGCACATAAGACTTGTGGCTGGCGCAGGTCCAGTGTGGGAGCTGGCTTGCCTGCGATTGAGCGCGAAGCGCTCACCTGGCTTACGCATTGACACTCTCCAGCACTATCCGGCCGCTTGAGCAGGCTGCGACCCCGTTGCGATAGGCGAAATACAACTTGCTGCGCTCCGGGTCAAAGCGCAGGTGCAATTCGATGTGGTCACCGGGGCGCACCAATTGCTGGAACTTGAGCACTTCCATGCCGGCGAACGTCGCCGGCAAATCCAGCAGGTGTTGGCCCAGATTGAACGCCCATTCCACCTGCACCACGCCCGGCAGCACCGGCGTGACCGGGAAGTGTCCGCTGAAGTAGGCGAGGTCCGGCGGTACGCTCAGTTGCAAGGTCCATTCGCCGTCGGCTTCGGCTTGTTCCAGTACTTCGGGCGCTTTCGGCCTCGGGGCCAGCAGCAGCGCCTCGACGTCGGCCTGGGGCAGCTTGCCCTGGCTGTTCAGCGGCAGTTGCCGCAGCAAACGCCAGCGACGCGGCAACGCCAGGGCTTCGCAATGTTGGCTCAAGTGTTGGCGCAGGTTCTGGGTGAGCATGCGCCGGCCCTGATTGCGCAGGGCATGCAAGCCTTCGGCGCTCAACACCACCAGGGCGCCGAGGGAGGCGCGGTTTTCCTGGACCACGCCCAGGCGGGTTTCCGCGACCCATGGGTGGGCCATCAATGCGTTTTCCAGCATGGGCAGGGAAATGCGTTTTTCTTCCAGCTTGACGATCCGATCCAGGCGGCCCAGCAGCTCGAAACGGCCATCGGCATGGATACGCGCGGCGTCGGCGGTGTGTTCGATATGCCCGGCGGGCAGGTAGGGCGAAGCGATGCGCAGGGCGCCGTCGGCGTCCTGGCTCAGTTGCACATCGGCGAACGGCTGCCAGGGCTGCGCGCCTTGACGCCAGGCGATGCCACCGGTTTCCGAGCTGCCGAGGATCTCGGTCGGCCATTGCTGCAACCGGTCGTACAGGCTGCCGGCGGCTTCCACGGGCAACGCGCCGCCGGACGAAAACACCCGGGACACTTGGCTCAGTGCGGGCCAATCGAGGTTATCGCCCATGCGCTTGAGCAGCGCCGGGCTGGCGACCCAGGCAAAGTGTGCGTGCTCGCGGCTGGCGCGCTGCAAATCCTCGGGGAAGGCCAGTTGTTTGCGCACAAACGTACGACCGGCGCACAGCGGCCATAGCACTCGGAACAGCAAGCCGTAGATATGCTGGGTGGCGACGCTGCCAATGATGCAGGCGTTTTCAAGGTCCGCGCCCCACAGCGCCTCCAGGGCCTCGACTTCGTTGGCCAACTGGCGCAGGGTCTTGTCGATGCGCTTGGGTTCGCCACTGGAACCGGAGGTGCACAGGCTCAGTTGGCAGGCATCCAGGTCCAGCACGGCAGCGCTCAATGGCGCTTGATACAGCGCGTCCAGGTCGGCCGCTGCGGTCAGCCAGGCATCGACCACAGTGTCCCAGCGTTGGCGGGTCTGCGGTTGCAAATCGGCGGGCAGCAGCACACTGACCCCGGCCCGCCAGGCGCCCAGCAGGGCAATCGCCAGCAGGCCTGCATCTTCCAGGTGCACGGCCAGGTGCCGGATGCCCCGCGCCTGCAGCCCCGCCGCCAGGCTCAGTGCGTGCTCCCACAGCTGTGCGTGGCTCATTTCAGGTTCGGTGGTCACCCAACGCTGTTGCAGCGGCTCAAGCAGCAAGTGCTCAAGTTTCAACCCATTCATACGCGGCCTCGAACCCTTTGTCGTACCAGCCATTCCACGGCAAACAACAACCCCATCAACCCGTAAGCGATCAAGCCGTTGTACAACGTCCACCAGCTCAGCGGCGCCCACAGGGTGAGGGCGGCGGCGAGCAGGCCATTACACAGAAAAAACGCGCTCCACACCACGGTTACCTGGCGGGTATACAGCACAGCGTGGGGCGGCAATACGGGGTCGGCCATGCGCGCCAGGCGCTCGACCATCGGCGGGCCATACCTGAGGCTCAAGCCAAACAACAACAACATGAATGCGCTGACCAGGCTCGGGTACCAACGCAGCAGGTGCGGGCTGTCGAACCAGGCCAGCGCCAGGCAGAACACAATCACCGCCCCTGCCATCCAGCGGGTGCCGGGGCGTCGCGCACCGATCAGCGCCCGTAACAGCCACAGGCCGCCCAACAGCAGGCCGAATTGCCACGGCGCAAAGTGCTCGGTGCCGAAATACACCGCAAAGGGGTACAGCAGCCCCGCCAGCAACAGGCCAAGGGCAATCAGCCGGCTCATGCGGCCGGTTGGACCAGACGGTACACCGCCTCAACCACGTCGTTCACGGTACGCACCGCCTTGAATTCTTCGGCGGCGATCTTCTTGCCGGTCTGGCGCTTGATATGGTCGATCAAGTCCACGGCGTCGATGCTGTCGATTTCCAGGTCCTGGTACAGGTTGGCGTCAAGGGTGACGCGGGCAGGCTCCAGTTCAAACAGTTCCACCAGAGCATCGCGCAGGGTGTTGAAAATATCGTCACGAGTTTGCATGGTCCGGTCTCAAGCTGCCTGTCTGGCTGTGACGAATGCCGCAAGGCTGGCCACGTTGGTGAAGTGATTGCGGGTGTCCTTGGCGTCGGCATCGATCTTGACGCCGTACTTTTTCTGGATCGCCAGGCCCAATTCCAGGGCGTCGACCGAATCCAGGCCCAGGCCTTCGCCGAACAGGGTTTGCTCGCTGCCGATGTCGTCGACGCTGATGTCTTCCAGGCCCAGGGCCTCGATGATCAGCGCCTTTATGTCGTGCTCAAGGCGGTGTTGGTCGCTCATCTTCGGCGAGCTCCTTAATAAAAAAGTGGTGCAGGTAATCGTTGAGCTTGCGTGAGGCTTGGGGCGCGGGGCCCAGTGTTGCGAACGCCTGTGGTTCTATATCGGCACCTACGCGCAAACTGAAGTGAAAGCGGCGTTTGGGAATGCGATACCAGGGTTCGGCCTTGGTCAACGTGGTGGGGCTGACCTTGATCACTACGGGGGTGATGATTGTCGCACCCCGCAGCGCAATGGCGGCGGCACCGCGATGAAAGGCAGGAGCGGCGCCGGGCGTGGTGCGGGTGCCTTCGGGAAAGATGATCAGGGTCTGGCCCGCGCGCAGGGCGTCGGCGGCGGCGTCGAGCATGTCTGCGCTGCCGTCATTGCTGATGTAGCCGGCATCCCGTACCGGGCCTCGGGTGAACGGGTTTTGAAACAGGCTCTGCTTGACCACGCAGTTGGTTTGGCGCATCAGGCCGATCAGGAACACCACGTCGATCAGCGAGGGGTGGTTGGCGACGATCATCTGGCCGGGACGGCCGAGTTTTTCGGCGCCTTCGACACTGAAGGTCAACACGCCGGCACGCTGCATCAGGCGGATAAAGAACCAGAACAGTTTACTGATGGTATGGCGGGCTCGGCGCTGGTGTTTTGCGGCACTGCCCGGCAGGCAACCGAGCAGCGGAAATACCAGCAGGCGCAGGCACAACCCGCCGACGCCGAACAGCGTGAAACTGGCGGCAGTGGCGAACAGGCGCCAGTAATAGGCATCCCGTGGTTTATCAGTCACGACTTGCGTTGCCAGTTCCATACGCGGTTCTTCCAGGCATGTTGGCAGGCGGCCTGTTCGGTGAGCAGGGCGCGCAGCAGATTCAGGGCGTGAGGCCACTGTGTTTGGGTGAGTTGGACCGCACCGCCGGTTAGTTCCAGTTGCCACTCGTCGCCGGGTGTCAGCAGCAGGCCGACAGCGTAGGGGAACGGCACATCAACGATCCAGCTGGCGTAAGCATCGGGTGCCTGTTCTTCGGTGATCACCAGCAGTACCGCCTTGGCGCCTTCGCTAAGCAGCGCGGCGGCTTCAAGCATGCCGTGTTCCAGTCCATCGCCAGCAGCCGCGAGGGCGGTCATCTCGCTGGTTTCATTGCGCAGGATCGACCACAAACCAATCACCGCGTTGTGCACCGACAGGCTGAACTGGGTCGGCGAGAGCGGCTGGTTGTTGGCCAGATCGCTGAGGATGTCGAGGGTGCGCGGGGTTTCGCCGTGCCGGGACACAAACACCAGAGGCAGGCTCTCAAGGCCCTCGGCCAGCGGCCAGCCTACGCTGAACGCCATGCGCGCCAGGCGGCTCAGGCGGCGGCGCTGCATGGCCGGCAGGAAAGACACGTCGGGGCATGCCTGGCTTACGGGCAGCAACACCGGGGCGTGGCACCATGCATGCCAGTCGTCCACGCTATCGAGCCCTGGGGCCCAGGCGCGCCATTGCGCGATGTTGAAAGTGATCACTGAGAAGGTATCCCGCCCCTGCGGGCTTCCATGTGCAGCCGTTGGCCCCCGATACAGGGACAGGGAACGATAGCCGAATGGCGCGCATTATCCCGGTGCCGTGGGGTTCTAGCAAACATTGGTAATGAATTGTGCACGGCCGATTACAAAATAGTCGGAAGAATTTACAGATTGTCCTCTGCGTCGCGCTGGATGGGGTGTCGGACCGTTCTTTTTACCTTGTAGGCTGCGTATGACACTCAGGTCGTCAATGGTTCCGTGATGCTGTAATGCATGGACGAACGAGGTAGCTAACAGTCGCTTTTGCCCTCTACACTCGGACATTCATTGATACACGGAGGTTTTTCCATGCGGCGTGTGGTGTTCAATCAGAAAGGCGGCGTCGGCAAGTCCAGCATCGCCTGCAACCTGGCGGCAGTCAGCGCCAGCGAAGGCTATCGAACCCTATTGGTGGACCTCGATGCACAAGCCAACTCAACCCAGTACCTCACCGGGCTGACCGGCGACGATATTCCCATGGGGATCGCGGATTTTTTCAAGCAGACCCTGTCTTCCGGGCCGTTTTCCAAGAAGAACAAGGTGGATATCTACGAAACGCCGTTCGACAACCTGCATGTGATCACCGCAACCGCCGAGCTGGCGGACCTGCAGCCCAAGCTCGAGGCCAAGCACAAGATCAACAAGCTGCGAAAACTGCTGGATGAATTGAGCGAAGATTACGATCGGATTTATCTGGATACCCCGCCAGCGCTGAATTTTTATGCGGTTTCGGCGCTGATTGCCGCTGATCGTGTGCTGATCCCTTTCGATTGCGACAGCTTCTCGCGCCAGGCGCTCTATGGGCTGCTGGCTGAAATCGAAGAACTCAAGGAAGACCACAACGAAGGCCTGGAAGTCGAAGGCATCGTGGTCAACCAGTTCCAGGCGCGGGCCAGTTTGCCGCAGCAAATGCTTGATGAGTTGATTGCCGAAGGCTTGCCGGTATTGCCGGTGTACCTGGCCAGCTCCGTGCGCATGCGCGAGTCGCATCAGGAGAACAAACCGCTGATTCATCTGGACCCACGGCATAAGTTGACGCAACAGTTTGTGGAATTGCATAACCTGCTGGAAAACGCGTGATCTGCCAGGCACCACAAACCTGAATGTGAAATGCAGTCCAGTGTGGGAGCTGGCTTGCCTGCGATGCAGACACCTCGGTGTATCAGGCGCACCGAGTGGATGCCATCGCAGGCAAGCCAGCTCCCACAGGTTGTTCTGCATTTTGGCAGATGGATTTGTCCCACAGAGGCTGTAGGACGGGTCTGGCAATAAGCCTTGTGCCTTGTAACGTTGCCTACAGCTAAGCCAGAATCGCCCGGCTTGTGCGTCTGGATGGGCTTCTCTTAAGGTTCTCGGGCCGCTGAATGTTCAGTGGTCGGGTTTAGTAGCCCTACCGACCAAAGCATGTGCACCGCTCCAAAGCATGGCGTTTTCTTGCCTATCTTATGGTGGCTGTACGCAGGGCACCTCCGGGTGCGCCGGTCTTTGCTTTGTTCTCCGGTCTACTAACCTGTGTACAGCTGCCACCCTTCGTTTAGTAGCGAAAAGGTGATAGCCCTATCAGAGAACAAATGCATGTCTATTAGTCTTTTCACTGTTGCGCCCAACCTCCCCACCGAAACCCTCGCCCTCAACAGCTACGAAACCTTCTCTTCCGTCCGTACCTTGCTACTCAACCTGTCCAACGACCTCACCGGCGAGCACCGCGACGTGGCCTTGGCCATCCACCAATTGAGCGAACTCGGCGTATTGCTGGTCGGCCAGATGATGGACCGTGAAGCCCCCCTGACCTCAATCTGAAATGCAATCAATGTGGGAGCTGGCTTGCCTGCGATGGCATCAACTCGGTGTGCCTGATACACCGAGGTGTCTGCATCGCAGGCAAGCCAGCTCCCACATTTTGACCGAGTTACACACCCTGGCCACGCAACCAACTCATCAACTGCGGCAGCGGAAACGCCCCGCTCTGGCGCGCCACTTCCCGGCCATTCTTGAACAGAATCAAACTGGGAATCGAGCGAATCCCCAACTGCGCCGACAACGGCTGGTTGGCCTCGCTGTCCAGCTTGGCCAACCGGCACTTGCCTTCCAATTGCCCGGCCGCCTGCTCAAACACCGGCGCGAACGATTTGCACGGCCCGCACCAATCGGCCCACACATCCACCAGCAACGGCAGGTCGCCCTTGATCTGGCTGGCGTAGTCGCCCTGTTTCAATTCAAAAGGCTTATTCAGTAAAACCGCTTGTTTACAGCGCCCACACTTGGGCGCGTCACCCAGCCGTTCACCGGGGATGCGGTTGAGGCCGTTGCAATGTGGGCAGGGGATGACGAGCGATCCGGACATTGAGGACTCCTGGGGTGTTTCAGATAGAGTGTATTTGGAGCCAGGCCTACTGTTTATCAAGGCTTGGCGGACATGACTCGTCCCCTCACAGTTTGGCTTGTGGTGGAGCGAGGTCGTCTGTCTAAGCTGTTGGAGCTTGTTTTGTTTTGCGCCATCGGTCTGTTAACGACTATAGCAAATTGCGATAGTTCGAATTCGGGTTTAACCTTCATAGCAAGATGCGATAAGGATGTTGCATGCGAGTGATCAGCGAGAAAAGGATCTGGGAAGCAAAGGAAAAGTGGCCGCGTTCGGCAACAGCGTTGGACCAGTGGTATCGCGTAATGAAGCGAAACTACCCCAAAGACTTCGCCGCAATGAAAACCATGTTTCCCGCAACGGATAAGGTCGGGGAGTTCCACGTATTCGATATCGGAGGCAATAAACTGAGGTTGATTGCTAACGTGGAGTATCGGGCACAGCGCGTTTATATCAAGCACCTGCTTGACCACCGCGATTATGAGAAAGACAAATGGAAGGAAAAAATCAGATGAGCGCGCTTATGCGAGTCGCTGCCGAACACTGGCAATTCGTTTCGCCAGTGCTGCGCAAGCCAGAGAACGAGGCTGACTACGATGCTCTCGTGTGTGGTTTGGATGAGTTGTTAAGCCTGATGGGTGAAGATGAGGACAGTCCGCTGATGAGCCTGGTGGACATTATCAGTGACTGGATCGAAGCCTACGATCATGAGCATCGCCCCATGCCCGTGGCCAGTGGTGTCGATGTGCTGCGCTACATGATGCGTGAACATAATCTCACTCAGAGCGACCTGCCGGGCGTTGGTGCCCAATCGGTCGTCTCTGAGGTTTTGAGCGGAAAGCGCCAACTCAATATACGGCAAATTCGGTGGCTGGCTGAACGCTTCGGCGTTTCGGTAGAGACCTTTATCTGAGGCTTACGACGAACAACTAATCTCCAAATGCTTGCCCCAATCCGGCGGCCGTTGCGCGTATTGCTCCATCCCCGCTTGTTCCTCGAACGGTTTGCTCAGCACCTGATGCAGCCGCCGCACTTCGCTGTAATCCCCTGATTCAGCCGCAGTGATGGCGTTCTGCGCCAAGTAGTTGCGCAAGATATACAGCGGGTTCACCGCGTGCATCCGCTCACTGCGCTGTTCCTCGCTGTAATCCCCGTCCCGTTCAACGCGGGCCTTGTACAGCTCGGCCCAGGTATCAAAGCCTGCCAGGTCGACAAAATCATCGCGCAGCTTCGCTACTGCCAGTGCCGCCGGTTCATCCCCCAGGCGGCGGAAGAACAATGTGTAATCCACGCCGCTGTTCTGCATCAGCTTCAACAGCCGCTCCACCAGCTTCTGGTCGTCGTCCTCGGCGCTGGTCAACCCCAGTCGTCGGCGCATCAAATCCAGATAATTCGCCTGATACAGCGGCAGGTACAGGCCCAGCGCTTCCGTCAGGGCCTCAACGCTGATAAACGGCGTCAGCGCCTGCGCCAGCGCGCTGAGGTTCCACTGCCCGATCGGCACCTGGTTGCTGAAGGAGTAACGCCCTTCATGGTCCGAGTGGTTGCAGATGAAGTGCGCGTCAAAGTCATCCAGAAACGCAAACGGCCCGAAGTCGAAGGTGATGCCCAGGATCGACATGTTGTCGGTGTTCATCACGCCGTGGCAAAAGCCATACGCCTGCCATTTGGCGATCAGTTCGGCATTGCGCTCCACGATTGCGCGGAACATCGCCAGGTAGGGCTCGGGCTGTTCCTGGCACTCGGGGTAGTGCAGTGAAAGCACGTGTTCAGCCAGCGCCTTCTGCTGCTCGGGTTTCTTGGTGTAGTAGAAATACTCGAAATGCCCGAAGCGAATATGGCTGTGGGCCATGCGCAACACCATTGCGCCGCGTTCCTGCTTCTCGCGCCACACCGGGGTGTCGGAGCCGATGACGCACAACGCGCGGCTGCTGGGGATGCCCAGCGCATGCAGTGCTTCTGAGGCCAGAAATTCGCGGATCGAAGAGCGCAGCACCGCGCGGCCATCGCCCATGCGTGAATAAGGCGTCTGCCCGGCGCCCTTGAGGTGCAGGTCCCAGTGTTCGCCGGCCTGGTTATACACCTCACCCAGCAACAACCCACGGCCGTCGCCCAATTGCGGGTTGTAGCCGCCGAATTGATGGCCGGAATAGACCATCGCCCGTGGTTCTGCCTCGGCCCACAGCTTGTGGCCACCGAATATTTCGGCAAACAGCGGTGTTTCGGCCACGGCCGGGTCAAGGTCGAGCAACGCCATGGCGGCGTTGCTGGCAACCACCAGGCGCGGATTGTCGAGGGGTTCTGGCAGTACGTGGGTTGAGAACGCGTCACCCAAACGGGCGAAGCGGTTGTCGAAAATCAGTTCGTCGAGGGCTTTCACCGGCCACCTCCAGCGGGATGCCCCCAGCCGTTTTGCTGGGGGTAAGTGCGTTAGTCGAGTTTGCTCGGTGGGGGTTCCGGCGCATCTTCGACTTTACCGGCAGGCGGCTCTGGCGCGTCCTGTTCGGGCGCGGGCGCGGCGACGATGGTCTTGCGCTCGTCTTCCACCGGCACCAGCTTGTACTCCTGGCCGTGCATGTTCTTGAGGTACACCTCCATCTGTCGGAACGAGATATTGATGTGCTGCTTCTTGAACTCACGGTTGATGTAGCGGTTGACCTCGTCCAGCACCGGGTTACGGTCGCCCAGGTCGCGCACGTGCATGCGCAGTTCGTGGTCGAGGGTGCTTTCGCCGAAGTTGAGGAAATACACCAGTGGCTCGGGTTCCTTCAATACCCGAGGGTTTTCCCTGGCAGCCTTGAGCAGCAATTCCTTCACCAGATCCAGATCGGAGCCATAGTCCACGCCCAACTTGAGGGTGACCCGGGTGACCGTGTCGGTCAGCGACCAGTTGATCAGTTGCCCGGTAATGAACGTCTTGTTCGGGACGATGATGTCCTTGCGATCAAAATCGGTGATCGTGGTGGCACGGATGCGGATCTTGCTCACGGTACCCGACAGGTTGCCGATGGTGATGGTGTCGCCGATACGCACCGGGCGTTCGAACAGGATCATGATGCCGGAGATAAAGTTGGCGAAGATCTCCTGCATGCCGAAGCCCAGGCCCACCGACAGCGCCGCCACCAGCCATTGCAACTTGTCCCAGCTCACGCCGAGGGTGGACAGGGTCGAGACAAAGCCGACGCCGGCGATCACATAGGACAGCAACGTGGTGGTTGCGTAGGCGCTGCCCTGGGCCAGCTCCAGCTTGGACAGCACCAACACTTCGAGCAGGCCCGGCAGGTTGCGCGCCAGCGCGAAGGTAATGCCGATGATGATCAGCGCACCGAGGAAATCGCCGATGCTGATCGGCACCATGCTGACGTTTGCACCGGTACCGCTGGTGTATTCGTACAGGGTGACGTTATCCAGGTAGGAAAATACCGAGATCAGGTCGGACCACACCCAGTACAGCGCCGCGATGAAGCCGCCGAGCAAGGCCAGGCGGATCAGGCGCAAGGATTGTTCGTTGATCTTTTCGATGTCCAGGGTCGGTTCTTCGACCACCGCTTCGCCTTCGCCGGCTTCCTTGGCGGCCTGGCGCTTGGCCAGTGCCCGGGCATAGGCCAGGCGCCGCGCGGCGACGCTCAGCCAGCGCACGAAGGTGGCTTCGATAACCAGCCAGAACATCAGCAGATACAACGTGTTGATCAGCCTGTCGCTGAGCTTGAGCGCGGTGTAGTAATAACCAAACAGCACTGCGATAAACAACGCGATCGGCAGCGCAGTAAACAGCAGGCCTATCGCCTTGCGAAACAGCGAGGCTTTTTCGTGGGTCGGGCTGTTGAGCAGCAGACGACCCAGCAGCCAGGCCATCAGCGCGTAGCACGTGAGTACAACGCCAATCCCCAGCACATCGTCGGCCAGTGCCGCCGGCTGATGCTCGGCGATGGCCACTACCGCCACCAGGGCCAGTACGACCAACCCCAGCTTGCGCACCCAGCCTTGCAGGAATTCGACCTGGGGTTTTTCCCAGCGGAAATGCAACTCCGCCACGCCACCCGGCGCCAGGATGCGGTAAGCGGTGTAGAACACCAGCCAGGCCTGGGCGATCTGCAACAGGGCGGCGCCCAGGTTGGCGTTCTGCCCACGGGCGTCGATCTGCAGTGCATAGCCGCACAGTGCCAAGGCCAGGGATACCGGCATCGCCAGCAGGATATTGATCAGGATGGCCTGCGGTGTATGCCATTGGCTGTCGCGCTTGAAATGGCCAATGTCCAAGTGGACCTTGTTCAAGCGCTGGTACAGGGCTTTGCGCCGCCACAGCAGGGCGCCGATCAACAGCAACAGCGGCAGGAACAGCAGCGGGCGCTGGGTCAGGCCGTCATACAGTTCGCTGACGCTTGAGGCCCAGGGCAGGGTGGTGATCTGCTTGCTCAGGTGCGCCGGGACCGTTTCCAGCCACTCGGTGTCCAGCGGCTTGTTACTGGGGATCCAGAACATCTGCTCATCCAGCGTCGCGCGCAGGGTCGTGGCGGTGCTGAGCAATTGTTTCTGGTTCAGTTGCAAGGTGATGGATTCGTTAAGCAGCGCACTCAGCTCACGGCTCAGGCGCTCCAGCAAGTCGCTGCGGGTGATCGCAAGTTCGAGCAAGGTGCGGCGCAGTTGCGGGGTGACGTCTTCCGGCGCCTGGTTTGCCAGCAGGTTATCCACATAGGCGCTGGGGGAGCTGATCAGCTCGCGCTGCTGGTTGACCTCGAACTGGTACAGGCGAATGTTGGCGATGTCGTCCGCCAGGTCGCGGTCCACTGTCAGGCGCGGCAAGGCCTGCTTCTGTTTGTAGAGGATCTTGGACAGCAACAGGCTGCCCTTGAGCACGTTGATTTGCTCGTCCAGGGCCGAATCGCTCTGGGTCACGGTGTCCAGTTGCTGCTTGGTCTGCAGGTTTTTCTGGGTCAGGTCGTTGAGGCGGTCGGTGCTTTTGAGCAGGTAATCGGACAGCTTGAGGTTTTCCGCGCTTTCCGTGGCCAGCAGGCTGCTGCCCCCGGCTTTCTGCGCTTCGATGGACTGCTGGGTCACGGTCTGCTGGGACTGGGCCAGGCGCTTCTGGTTGATCAGGGTTTGCAGGTCCTGGATCTCTTGCTCCAGACGCGCGGTTTTTTCCTGGATCAGGTCGTGCTGGCTATTGCCGAGGTCTTGCAGTTGGCTGTTGCCGGCCAGTTCCTGGCGGCGTAGCGGTATCAGCGCGTTCAGGGCCGCGAGTTCGGCGTTCAGTTGGTTGCGTTGGTCAACGCTGAGGGTTTTGCCATTGTCCTTGCCAGCCTTGAGCGTCGAGTTGATCTGCAGGATGCGCGTCTGGCTGCTGCTGATTTCGGTCTGGGCGCGCTCGGGGCGAGTCTGCGCGGCGATGGTCAGGCTGTTGGCTTCGGCCAGTGCCTTTTGCAGGTCGCCTTGCTGGGTGGAGCGCTGCACCAGCAGTTGCTCGAGCTGCGGCACTGGCAGGGTGGCGTAGCGTTGGGCGACCGGAATGACTTTGGTTGCCTTGAGCCGCACCAACTCGCGCTGGTTTTCGGTGGTCTGGCGCGGGGCGTCTTCCAGTTGGCGCTTGAGGTCGGTCAGGCGCTGTTCGTAGTCTTGCTTATTGCCCAGATAGGTCAGGGTCTGTTGCAGGATGGCCTGCAGCGCCTTCATGTCCGCGTCGGGCAGCTTGCGGTCGGGCAGCTTGTCCAGGGTTTGCTGGATGGCGTCGGCGCTGGGCGGGTCGGCGGCGTGAACGGTGCCGATGCAAAGGGTCAGGCCCAGCAGGGCAGTGGCGAGAAAAGTGCGCAGGGTTGGCATAGAGACCGGTCTTGCAAGGTGAAGAATCGGGGCATCGTTGCCCCGCAGTTTAGAGGAAGAGTCCGGGGCCCGGGCGACTTCCTTCGGGGAATCTGACGCCGACTTTGCCGATCTTGTTCCCGTCCATGACCGCGACGGTCCAGATGGTGTTGTTCCATTCCACCTGGTCGCCGACGATAGGGGCGCCGCCGACTTTCTGGGTGATGAAACTGCTCAGCGGCATGTCCGGGTCGATGCCATCGAGCTTGAGGCCATACAGGGCGGAAACCGCGCCCAGCTGGGCGTCGCCTTCCAGCACGAAGTCGCCGAAGAAGCGCAGGTCCAGACCGCGTTGCGGCGCCTGGCTGAAGAGTTTACCCAGGGCCGGCAGGTTGTGTTCATGGCCGATCACGCAGAGCAGATCACCGACTTCCAGCACCGTACTACCCGACGGATGGAGCAGTTGCTGGCCACGGAACAGGGCGGCGATCCGCGTGCCCTCAGGCATTTTCAGCTCGCGCAGCGCGGCGCCGATGCACCATTTTTCAGCGCCCAGGCGGTAGACGAACAGCTCCCATTCACTGGTGACGTGTACTTCGAGGGCGGCGCGCGAGATCGGCGCCGGGTCCGGCGGCACGGTGACTTTGAGCAGCTTGGCCACCCACGGCAGGCTGGTGCCCTGCACCAGCAGCGAGACCAGCACGATAAAGAACGCCAGGTTGAAGTACAGCTGCGCGTGGGGCAGGCCAGCCATCAGCGGGAACACCGCGAGGATGATCGGGACCGCGCCGCGCAGGCCGACCCAGGCGATAAAAGCCTTTTCGCGGTCATGGAACGCCTTGAACGGCAGCAGGCCGACCATCACCGACAGCGGCCGCGCGAACAGGATCATCCACAGCGCCAGGCCCAGGGCCGGCAGGGCGATCGGCAGCAAGTCATGGGGCGTGACCAGCAGGCCCAGCACCAGGAACATGCCGATCTGTGCCAGCCAGGCCATGCCGTCGAGCATGTGCAAGATGCCATGGCGGCTGCGCACCGGGCGGTTGCCGATCACCAGGCCGCACAGGTACACGGCGAGGAAGCCGCTGCCGTGCAGGGCGTTGGTCAGGGCGAAGACGAACAGGCCGCCGGCGATCACCAGGATCGGGTACAGGCCGTTCGCCAGGTTGATCCGGTTGACCATCTGCAGCATCAGCCAGCCGCCGCCGAGGCCGACGATACCGCCGATGCCGAATTCGCGGATCAGATGGGTCAGCAGGCTCCAGTGCAGGCCGGTCTCGCCGCTGGCGAGCATGTCGATCAGGGTGACCGTGAGAAACACCGCCATCGGGTCGTTGCTGCCGGACTCGATTTCCAGGCTGGCGGAGACCCGTTCGTTCAGGCCCTTGCCGCCGAGCAGCGAAAACACCGCCGCGGCGTCCGTCGAGCCGACAATCGCGCCGATCAATAAGCCTTGGATGATATTGAGGTCAAACAGCCAGGCCGCGGCCATGCCAGTGAGGCCGGTGGTGATCAGCACCCCGACCGTGGCCAGCGACAACGCCGGCCACAGCGCTACGCGGAAACTGGCCACCCGTGTGCGCAACCCGCCGTCGAGCAGGATCACCGCCAGGGCGAGGTTGCCCACCAGGTAGGCGGTCGGGTAGTTGTCGAAGATGATGCCGCCGCCATCGACGCCGGCGATCATGCCCACGGCCAGGATGATCACCAGAATCGGAATGCCTAAGCGGGACGAAAGAGAACTCACCAGAATGCTCGCACTCACCAGCAACGCGCCGATCAAGAACAGGCTGTTGATGGTCGTCGCATTCAAAGGCAGTACTCCATGGGCAAACAAGACGGGGCGCAAACTGACCATGCAGTCTGCGTGCCAGCGATTCTAACCTGTTGAATTGCTGCGCTGTCAAAAAGCTTTTTCTGATTCGCGCATAACTAAATGTGGCAGCGGGCTTGTGTGGGAGCTGGCTTGCCTGCGATGGCATCACCTCGGTTTTCCAGGTGGACCGAGGTGATGCCATCGCAGGCAAGCCAGCTCCCACAGGGGGCCGGCGTCGGTTTGGCAGGCTTTATTTCAAAGGCGGAAGCGACCGACCATCCCATTCAAATCCACCGCCAGGCGCGACAGTTCACTGCTCGCCGCGCTGGTCTGGCTGGCGCCAGTGGCCGATTGCACCGACAGGTCGCGGATATTCACCAGGTTGCGGTCCACTTCCCGCGCGACCTGAGCCTGCTCTTCCGCCGCGCTGGCAATTACCAGGTTGCGCTCGTTGATCTCGACGATCGCCGTATTGATCGTGTCCAGCGACATCCCCGCGCCTTTGGCGATATTCAGCGTCGATTCCGCGCGTTCAGTGCTGTTGCGCATCGAATCCACCGCATGTTCGGTCCCGGCCTGGATGCTGCCGATCATCCGCTCGATCTCGCTGGTCGACTGCTGGGTGCGATGAGCCAGAGCCCGCACTTCGTCGGCGACCACGGCGAAGCCGCGGCCGGCTTCACCGGCGCGTGCCGCTTCGATCGCGGCGTTCAGGGCCAGCAGGTTAGTCTGGTCGGCCAGGCCGCGAATCACGTCCAGCACCTTGCCGATATCGCGCGACTCGTTGGCCAGGTCGCCAATCAGCGTGGCGGTAGCCTGTACGTCGCCGCTCATGCGTTCGATGGCGCTGACGGTCTCCTGCACCAAGTCGCGGCCATCACCGGCGGACGTGGTGGCGTTGCGCGAGGCTTCAGAGGTGCTGACCGCATTACGTGCAACTTCTTCGACGGCACTGGTCATCTCGTTGACGGCCGTGGCAGCTTGTTCGATCTCGTTGTTTTGCTGGGTCAGGCCACGCGCGCTTTCGTCGGTGACGGCGTTGAGCTCTTCAGCCGCGGACGCCAACTGGGTGGCCGAGCCGGCAATCCGCTGCAGGGTGTCACGCAATTTGTCCTGCATCTTGGCCATGGCGGCCAGCAGGCGCCCGGCTTCGTCGTTGCCGTCGACCTTGATCGGGCGCGTCAGGTTGCCTTCGGCCACTTCTTCGGCAGCTTCCAGTGCCTGGGAAATCGGCAAGGTAATGCTGCGGGTCAGCAGCCAGGCGAACAGCAGGGTCAGCAGCGTGGCGATCACCAAAAGGCTCACGACCATGTTGAAGGCCATGTCGTATTGGTCCTCGGCTTCCTTGTTGGTGGCCAGGGCCATCTCGTTATTGATGTCCAGCAGGCGTGTGAGCACGGCGTTGACTTGTTCGGAGTTGCTGAGCAATTCGGTGTTGAGCAGGCTGCGCAGCTCGTCCACCTGGTTGGCCCGTGACAGGCTCTTCATGCGCTCTTCGATCTGGTGGTACTGGCCGAGCAGGCGCACGTATTCGTCGTAGGCCGAGCGTTCTTCGTGGCTCTCGATCAGTTTTTCGTAGATGCCTTGGGCGGTACGAATCTGTTGGTTGCGCAGTTCAAAGGCTTCCAGGGTTTTTTCCTGGACCAGCGGCTCACGGTTGGTCAGCAGGCGGTACGACAGCACCCGCAGGCGCAGGGTCAGCTGGGTGAACTCATCAAGCGCGCGGATGCTCGGCACACTGGACAGGGTGATGTCTTCGGTGGCAGCACGGATCTTGCTCATCTGGTTCAGGGCGAACACGCCGAGAAACAACATCAACGCGCCGATAAACGCGAAGCCAAGGAAGGCCCTCGGAGCGATATTCATATTACGAAGCGACATGCGGGAAATCCTGAGGGGAAGCGCGATCCGTGCGGCCATGAAACAGGGTGTCCCTCTCTATCGGACCTGCGACTAAAGTCTAAAGGGAGGTGTGCGTTTTTGTCGCATCTGACGAGGGGTCTGGCCGATTCAGGAACCAGATCGGGTAAATGCAGTCACTAAGGCTCGAAAGTGCGGCCCGGCCCTTAAAAATCGGGCTGCGCGCCGGGGATAACCCTGGCATCCGAGGTGAATTTTCTTTATCGTCACCGCCCTTTGAAAAGCCCGAGAAATCAAAATGTTAGAAGCATCTCTCAGCCAACTGGAACAACTGGTCAGCGATCTGGTACAGCAAAACCAGGATCTACTGGGCACCAACGAATCCCTCAAGGCAGAACTGGCCCGCGTCAAGGATGAGAACGACAGCCTGCAACTGAACCTGATGGAGCAGGAAGAAAAGCACGGCGCCACCGCCGCCCGTATCCAGGCGCTGGTTGAGCGCGTAAGTGCAGGTCCTGTCAGCGCATGAGCGAAGGGATAAAGGTCGTTTCGATTCTCGGGGAGGATTACTCGATCAAGGCACCGGCCGGGGAAGACAAGACCCTGATGCACGCCGTGACAATGCTCAAGGCGTCGCTTGCCACCACCAAGAAAAAGTACCCGACCCTGATCGGTGACAAATTACTGGTGCTGGCGGCGCTGAACCTGTGCGCCGAGCAGATCGAAATGCAACAGGCTCATCAGCAGGAACTCGACCGTTACCAAGAGCAAGTCAGCGCCACGGTCGATGTCATCTCCAAGGCGATTGGCCAGCCCTGAGGGCTTAGAACCACTCGTCCTGCATACCGAGGCACGTATCATCGCGTGCTTCGAGAATGGCCAGTTCATGATGGCAGCTCGGGACTTCCCAGGTCAGGAAGTACCGGGCGGCCTGGAGCTTGCCTTTATAGAAGGCCACATCCGCCGCGTTGCCGCCGGCCAGCCCTTCTTCGGCGCGGATCGCCTGTTCCAGCCAGCGCCAGCCAATCACCGTGTGCCCGAACACCTTCAGGTACAGCGCCGAATTCGCCAGGCTGCTGTTGACCTTGCCTTGGGCGAGGTCCGTCAGCAGGCCGATAGTCACGCTTTGCAGACGGTTGACCAACTGTTCCAGCGGCTCCCTTAGCAGGGTGAGGCTTGGGTGTGTCTGCGCACGGGCACCGGTTTCGGCCATCAGTCTGATTAATTGCTTCAAGCCCGCACCACCGTTCTGCCCCAGTTTGCGCCCCAACAAATCCAGGGACTGGATGCCGTGGGTGCCTTCATGAATCGGGTTCAAGCGGTTATCGCGGTAATACTGCTCTACCGGGTATTCACGGGTATAGCCGTGGCCGCCGAGAATCTGGATCGCCAGTTCGTTGGCCTTGAGGCAGAACTCCGACGGCCAGGATTTGACGATGGGCGTCAGCAGGTCCAGCAGTTCGTGGGCGTTCTTGCGCTCGTCCTCGGTGGGCAACGTGGTGGTGTCGTCGAACAGCCGCGCGGCGTAGAGGCCTAGGTCGAAGGCGCCTTCGACGTAGGCTTTTTGCGTCAGCAGCATGCGCTTGATGTCAGCGTGCTGGATGATCGAGACCGGCGCCGTTGCAGGGTCTTTGCTGTCGGGCAAGCGGCCTTGCGGGCGTTCGCGGGCGTACGCCAGCGAGTAAAGGTAACCGGCGTAACCGAGCATCACCGCGCCCATCCCCACGCCGATGCGCGCCTCGTTCATCATCTGGAACATGCAGCTCAACCCCTGGTGCGGCTTGCCCACCAGGTAGCCGACGCAGTGGCCGTTATCGCCAAAATTGAGCGCGGTGGAGGTAGTCCCGCGCCAGCCCATCTTGTGGAACAGGCCTGCCAGCAACACGTCGTTGCGGTCGCCCAGGCTGCCATCGTCATTGACCAGGAACTTGGGCACGATAAACAGCGAAATGCCCTTCACCCCAGCCGGCGCATCCGGCAGCTTGGCCAGCACCATGTGCACGATGTTTTCCGACAGCGGGTGGTCGCCGCCGGAGATAAAGATTTTGTTGCCCTTGAGTCGATAGCTGCCGTCAGCCGCAGGCTCTGCGCGGGTACGAATATCCGACAGCGAGGAGCCGGCATGGGGTTCGGTCAGGGCCATGGTGCCGAAGAAGCGGCCGTCGATCATCGGCTGCAGGAAGCGTTGTTTCTGCTCCTCTGTGCCGAAACTTTCAATGAGGTTGGCGGCGCCCATGGTCAGGAACGGGTAGGACGTGGAGGCGGCATTGGCGGATTGAAAGTGGGCAAAGCAGGCTTGGGACAGCAGCGTCGGCAGTTGCATGCCGCCGGCTTCAAAGCTACGGGCTGCGTTGAGGAAGCCGGCCTCGAGGAAGGCATCCACGGCCGGTTTCACTTCGGGAATCAGGATGGCCTGGCCATCCTCAAAGCGCGGCTCGTTTTCGTCGTTCTTGCGGTTGTGAGGCGCAAAGTACTTCTCGGCGATATTCCGCGCTGTGCTGATGGCGGCATCGAAGGTTTCGCGATTGTGTTCGGCAAACCGCTCGCGCTGGGTCAGGCCCTCGGCATCGAGGACTTCGTACAGCTCGAAAGCCAGATTGCGGGAACTGAGCAGCGTCTCGGACATGGCGGCTTACCTATGTGGGAATAGGGCCGAGTCTAAGTGCGCAAATGGGGAGTGGATAGCAAGATTGATTTGGGTGATGGAGAGGCAGAACGAACACGGTCCATGTGGGAGCTGGCTTGCCTGCGATAGGCATGGGTATCTACACAACTTTCAACGGTGTGTGGCGAGGAGCTTGCTTGGCGGCCTTCGGGCCGACCGTTTTTTTGGGTTTGACCGAGTACATATCCGTTGCTGCGGTAACGGCGGCTTAGGGTTCCGCCCTTACGGCGGGTCACTTTTTGAAGAGCGCAAAAAGTAACCCAAAACGCTTCGCCCCACCACTCGGTGCCTCGCCTAGGCTCGGCATGCCCGTAATCCGACATTGATTTGGGGGGGGGCGCCGCCACGCGCCATCCATGGCGCGGGGCGGCTAAACCGGCGTCCTGCCGGTTTACCCCCCCAAATCAATATCGAATTACGGCCAGCGTGGTTGACGGGGCGCCCCAGATCAAGATCAAAAACAAAGCGCGGCGGCCTTAGAGCCGACCGGTATTCATGTTGAACTCGGTTCAAAAATGTGGGAGCTGTCGAGCCCCAGCGAGGCTGCGAAGGCGGCGGCACTGCTGGCATTTTTTTCGCCTGACCCACCGCTTTCGCAGCCTCGCTAAAGCTCGACAGCTCCCACAGGGAGATTGGTCAACTGAAAGTTGTGTAGATACCCATGCTGCGATGAGGCCGTGTCAGTCGACATCTCTGTCGCTGACCCACCGCTATCGCAGGCAAGCCAGCTCCCACAGGGTTTACCGCGTTTTGTCAGTTAACCGATGGTCATCAGGCTGGCGTTGCCACCCGCCGCAGCGGTGTTAACGCTCAACGCACGCTCGATCACCAGGCGCTCCAGCGCAATCGCCGTCTCGCCCTGCGACAAACCATGCACTCCGACAATCGCGCCGCCACGCTGGGCCACTTGCTGGCACACCGCACGCAGTTGGTCGGAATCACCGTGATGCAGGACTGCGTCGAACACCACCTCGTCCTTGGTCCAGTCGGCCACGCGCTTGATCTTCGCCTGAATGTCCTTCGGCAGGCGTGTGAACAAGGCCTTGGTCGGCTCGGTTTCCGGCCATACCGCCGAACCGCCCACCGCCAGTACCGCCGCCAGTTGCGACAGCAGATCACCTTCCACTTCCGCCAGGCACAGCACGTGCTCGCGGGGCAGGATGGCGTAGCTGTTGCGCTCGCCGGTCGGGCCGGCCAGTTGGCGGGTGATACCGCTTTGGGACTGTGCGGCGAACTGGCTGCACAGGGCGCTCAGTTCGCTGAACTGATTGCTGTCGGCCCAGGCTTTGAGGGCGGTCAGCGGTTGGCTCATGGCGTCGCGCAGGCGCACATCCGGTGCGGCCAATGCGTCGCCGCGTACGAAGGATTGCTCGATCGCATCGGTAGGACGAGTCGACAGCAGGCGGTACAAGTACAGCGGGCCACCGGCTTTCGGGCCAGTACCCGACAGGCCTTCGCCGCCGAACGGTTGTACGCCGACCACGGCACCGACAATGTTGCGGTTCACATAGACGTTACCGGCGTTGACATTGTCGATCACCTTGGCGATGGTCTCGTCGATGCGGGTATGCACGCCCAGGGTCAGGCCGTAGCCGGACGCGTTGATCTGGCCGATCAACTGGTCGATCTCCTTGCGCTTGTAACGCACCACGTGCAGCACCGGGCCAAAGATCTCGCGTTGCAGTTCGTCGAAGCTTTCCAGTTCGATCAGGGTTGGCATCACGAAGGTGCCGCGCTTGATCTCTTCGCCATCAGCGATAGCCACTTGATAAACAGCGCGGCCTTTGTCGCGCATGGCCTGAATGTGCTTCTCGATGCCCGCTTTGGCTTCGGCGTCGATTACCGGGCCGATGTCCACCGACAGGCGCTCGGGGTTGCCCAGGCGGCATTCCGCCATGGCGCCCTTGAGCATTTCGATCACGCGGTCAGCGGAATCTTCCTGCAGGCACAGTACGCGCAACGCCGAGCAACGCTGGCCGGCGCTGTCGAAGGCCGAGGACACCACGTCGATGACCACTTGTTCGGTCAGCGCCGAGGAGTCGACGATCATCGCGTTCTGGCCGCCGGTTTCGGCGATCAGCGGGATCGGACGGCCCTGAGCATCCAGGCGGCCGGCGACATTGCGCTGCAGCAGGCGCGCCACTTCGGTGGAACCGGTGAACATCACGCCCTTGACGCGTTCATCACCCACCAGGCGCGCGCCGACGCTTTCGCCCTGGCCCGGCAGCAATTGCAGCACGCCTTCCGGAATGCCGGCTTCGAGCAGGATGCGCACGGCTTGCGCGGCGACCAGCGGGGTCTGCTCGGCAGGCTTGGCCAGTACCGGGTTACCGGCGGCCAGCGCGGCGGCAACTTGGCCGCTGAAAATCGCCAGCGGGAAGTTCCACGGGCTGATGCACACCACCGGGCCCAGCGGGCGGTGGGCGTCATTGGTGAAATCGTTGCGAGCCTGAACCGCGTAGTAGCGCAGGAAGTCCACAGCCTCGCGCACTTCGGCGATGGCGTTGGCGAAGGTCTTGCCGGCCTCGCGAGCCAGCAGGCCCATCAGCGGCTGAATCTCGCCTTCCATCAGGTCCGCGGCGCGCTCCAGGATCGCGGCGCGCTCGGCCGGCGGGGTGGCCTGCCAGATCGGGCCAGCGTTGATGGCGCATTGAATGGCGTTGTCGACGTCTTCGACCGTGGCTTCCTGCACATGGCCGACCACATCACGCAAATCGGACGGGTTCAGTACCGGTGCCGCCGTTTCATTGCTGGAGGCGCAACCGAGCATCGGTGCAGCCTTCCAGTCGGTGTGCGCGGTCGCCAGCAGGGCGCAGGACAGCGACGCCAGGCGGTGTTCGTTGGCCAGGTCGATACCGGCCGAGTTGGCGCGGTCGCTGCCATATAGGTCACGCGGCAATGGAATACGCGGGTGCGGCAGGCCGAAGCCGCCTTCCTGCGTGGCCATTTGTTCGATGTTGGCCACTGGGTCGGCCACCAACTCCTGAATCGAGATGGTGTGGTCGGCGATGCGGTTGACGAACGAGGTGTTCGCGCCGTTTTCCAGCAGGCGACGCACCAGGTAAGCCAGCAATGTTTCGTGGGTGCCGACCGGCGCGTACACACGGCACGGACGGTTCAGCTTGCCCTCGGAAACCTTGCCGACAACCTGCTCGTACAGCGGTTCGCCCATGCCGTGCAGGCACTGGAATTCGTACTGGCCGGGGTAATAGTTTTGACCGGCGATATGGTAGATGGCTGACAGCGTGTGGGCGTTGTGCGTGGCGAACTGCGGATAGATGGCTTCCGGCACCGACAGCAGTTTGCGTGCACAAGCGATGTAGGAAACGTCGGTGTACACCTTGCGGGTATACACCGGGTAGCCTTCCAGGCCTTCGACTTGGGCGCGCTTGATTTCGCTGTCCCAGTACGCGCCTTTCACCAGGCGGATCATCAGGCGATGGCGGCTGCGGCGTGCCAGGTCGATCACGTAGTCGATCACATACGGGCAACGCTTCTGGTAGGCCTGGATCACGAAACCGATACCGTTCCAGCCGGTCAGTTGCGGCTCGAAGCACAGGCGTTCGAGCAGGTCCAGCGACAGCTCCAGGCGGTCGGCTTCTTCGGCGTCGATGTTCAGGCCAATGTCGTAGTGCTTGGCCAGCAGGGTCAGCGACAACAGGCGCGGATACAACTCATCCATTACCCGCTCGTACTGCGCACGGCTGTAACGCGGGTGCAATGCCGACAGCTTGATGGAGATACCCGGGCCTTCATAGATCCCACGGCCGTGGGAGGCTTTGCCGATCGAGTGAATGGCCTGTTCGTACGAAGCCAGGTACTTCTGCGCATCGTGTTCAGTCAGCGCCGCTTCCCCGAGCATGTCGTAGGAATAGCGGAAACCCTTGGCTTCGAACTTGCTCGCATTGGCCAGGGCTTCGGCGATGGTTTCGCCGGTGACGAACTGCTCGCCCATCAGGCGCATGGCCATGTCGACGCCCTTGCGGATCATCGGCTCGCCGCTTTTGCCGATGATGCGGCTCAGGGACGAGGTCAAGCCTGCTTCGTTGTGCGTGGCGACCAGTTTGCCGGTCAGCAGCAGGCCCCAGGTGGCGGCGTTGACGAACAGCGACGGGCTGTTGCCCAGGTGCGGGTGCCAGTTGCCGGTGCTGATCTTGTCGCGGATCAGCGCGTCGCGGGTGCCTTTGTCCGGGATGCGCAACAGCGCTTCGGCCAGGCACATCAGCGCCACGCCTTCCTGGGACGACAAGGAAAATTCCTGCAGCAGGCCCTGAACGATACCGGCACGGCCGCCGGCACTCTTCTGGTTACGCAGTTTTTCGGCTATCGAAGCCGCCAGCTTGTTGGTGGCTTCGGCCATCGCTGCCGGCAGGCGCGCCTGCTCGATCAGCATCGGCACCACTTCCGGTTCGGGGCGGCGGTAAGCGGCGGTGATCGAGGCGCGCAAGACGGACTGCGGCAGGATACTTTCGGCAAATTCGAGGAAGCACTGGTGGGCGTGGTCGGTCTGGACTTCGCCAGCGTCGTCAGCGCTATTGCTGCTCAGGCCATTGAGTTCGGTCAGGGTTGCACCACCCTCCAGTTTCTCCAGGTAATTGAAGATCGCTTGTTTGATCAGCCAGTGCGGCGTGCGATCAATGGAGGTCGCGGCGGCCTTGAGGCGCTCGCGGGTCGGGTCGTCAAGTTTGACCCCAAGGGTGGTCGTAGCCATTTTGTTATCCTCATGGGTGCCACTACCGAGTGGCATCAGCTGGCGCCAAGATTAGCTTTGCGCATGCAGAGGTGCAACCGGGTGCAACCCATTTTCTTCAGGAATTTTTCGACCGTGATCGGGAAAAAAATACATCGTAGGTCGATTCCGCTTCCGCTTGGTGCATTTGCTTCTGACCTTAGCTGTTCTTGCTCCGAAAAGGAGCAAAAACGGGGCGTTTTCCGTGTTTTACAACAAGGTGCAACTTATTCTCACGAAACTGGTTGCACCTTATTTGCTTTGTTGAATAGCATTCGCGCCCAAGGTGCAACCGCTCGACGAGCCGGTTCATCGGCTGGCGGCTTTCCTGGGGAAACGTCAGTCATAAATGCGCGGCATGCAGCTACGTCTTCCTACTTGCAGTAGGTGGCCGTCTGACACACCGCCGCTACATAAAAACAAAGCCAGGGCGTCACTCTTATGAGCGTTAGTAATCCAACCCTGATCACGTTCGTGATCTACATCGCAGCAATGGTGCTGATCGGCTTCATGGCCTATCGCTCCACCAACAACCTTTCCGATTACATCCTGGGCGGTCGCAGCCTCGGTAGCGTGGTGACAGCCTTGTCGGCGGGCGCTTCCGATATGAGTGGCTGGTTGCTGATGGGCCTGCCCGGCGCGATCTACATGTCCGGTTTGTCGGAAAGCTGGATTGCCATCGGCCTGATCGTCGGTGCCTACCTCAACTGGCTGTTCGTCGCCGGTCGCCTGCGGGTACAGACCGAGCACAACGGTGACGCACTGACGCTGCCGGATTACTTCTCCAGCCGTTTCGAAGATAAAAGCGGCCTGCTGCGGATCATCTCCGCTGTCGTGATCCTGGTGTTCTTCACCATCTACTGCGCTTCCGGCATCGTTGCCGGCGCCCGCCTGTTCGAAAGCACCTTCGGCATGTCCTACGAGACGGCATTGTGGGCCGGTGCCGCAGCGACCATTGCCTACACCTTCGTGGGTGGTTTCCTGGCGGTGAGCTGGACAGACACCGTACAAGCCACGCTGATGATCTTCGCGCTTATCCTCACGCCGATCATCGTGCTGCTGGCCACCGGTGGCGTCGACACCACCTTCCTGGCCATTGAAGCCAAGGACCCGACCAACTTCGACATGCTTAAGAACACCACCTTCATCGGCATCATCTCACTGATGGGCTGGGGCCTGGGTTACTTCGGCCAGCCGCACATCCTCGCGCGTTTCATGGCCGCCGATTCGGTGAAGTCGATCGCCAAGGCGCGTCGCATCTCCATGACCTGGATGATCCTGTGCCTGGGCGGCACCGTGGCGGTGGGCTTCTTTGGTATCGCCTACTTCTCGGCGCATCCTGAAGTGGCCGGTGCAGTGACCGAAAACCCTGAGCGCGTGTTTATCGAACTGGCAAAAATCCTGTTCAACCCATGGATTGCCGGCATCTTGCTGTCGGCCATTCTTGCCGCCGTCATGAGCACCCTGAGTTGCCAACTGCTGGTGTGCTCCAGCGCGCTGACCGAAGACTTCTACAAGACCTTCCTGCGCAAAAACGCCTCCCAGCTCGAGCTGGTGTGGGTCGGTCGCCTGATGGTGCTACTGGTCGCCCTGATCGCCATCGCCATGGCCGCCAACCCGGAAAACCGCGTACTGGGCCTGGTGAGCTACGCCTGGGCCGGTTTCGGCGCCGCGTTCGGCCCTGTGGTGCTGATCTCGGTGATCTGGAAACACATGACCCGCAACGGCGCGCTGGCCGGCATCCTGGTCGGCGCGATCACGGTGATCGTGTGGAAACACTTCGAGCTGTTGGGCTTGTACGAGATCATCCCAGGCTTCATCTTCGCCAGCCTGGCGATCTACTTCGTGAGCAAGATGGGCGCACCGACGGCGGGTATGGTCGAGCGCTTTGATGCGGCAGAAAAAGACTACAACCTTAATAAGTAATTCGGCGGGCGTTAAGCGCCCCACGAATTGAAAAAAGGCTCGCGTCCTACGGATTTCGGGCCTTTTTTGCGTGTGTGCTTTGCGCCGGTCTGAAGAAAAGTCGGACGTGTGCCTGTAGGGCTTTACTGTTTTTCCGCAGGCGTGCTCGGCAGGGCGCAACGCTGATGCAGAATCTGCCACCCACCCTCGCAGAGAAACACCGGATGTTCGCTCCTGCCAATCAAAGTGCCTTTACCCTGACCCTTGACGGGGAGCCCAGTGAACTCAAGGTGTTCGAGTTCACGGGTATTGAATCCATCAGTCAGCCCTACCGTTTTGATCTGGAGCTGGTCGCCGAGCGGCCCGACCTGGATCTGGAAAGCCTGCTGCATCGCCCGGTCTACCTTGGGTTTGATGATCGCGGCCATGGCGTCCATGGTCTGGTCTATCGGGTAGCGCAGGGCGATTCCGGGCGGCGGCTGACGCGCTATCAGATCAGCCTGGTGCCGCAGCTGGCGTATCTGGCGCACAGCAGCCACCAGCGAATCTTTCAACACCAGACGGTGCCGCAGATTATCGCGCAGGTGCTGGAAGGGCAGGGCATTCACAGTGATCGCTTCGAGTTCCGGCTGAGCGGCACTTACCCCGAGCGTGAATACTGCGTGCAGTTTGGCGAGACGGACCTGGCGTTCATCCAGCGACTTTGCGCAGAACTGGGCATTCATTATCACTTTCAGCATTCGGCCCAAGGGCATGGGCTGGTATTCGGCGATGACCAGACGGTCTTTGCCCAGGCGGATCAGCCGACTCCCTATACCCCAGGCTCCGGGATGGTGGCGCAAACCCCGGCGATCAAGCGGTTTGCGGTGCAGGTGCAAGCCCGCACCACGGCGCTGAACCTGCGCGATTACGATTTTTGCAAACCGCGCCTGTCGCTGGAAAGTGCGGTCTCCGGCGAGCAGCTTCCCAAGCTCGACGTGCAGGATTACCCCGGCCGCTTCAGCGATCGCGCCCATGGCAAATACCTTGCGCAGCGTGGCCTGGAGCGTCGCCGCAGTGACTATCGCGTCGCGCATGGCAACGGGGATGAGCCTGCTTTGGCCAGCGGCCGATTCCTCAAACTGGCCGGTCACCCACGCGAAAACTGGAACGATCTGTGGCTGGTGACGCAGGTGACCCATGAGGGCAAGCAGCCCCAGGTGCTGGAAGAGCTTGTCACCGACGTGGCGGGCGGGGATTTTCGCCAGGGGTATCGCAACGAATTTACCGCTACGCCCTGGGATGTGATCTTTCGTCCTGCCTTGGCCGAGCAACCTCGGCCGACCATTGCCGGCTATCAGAACGCAGTGGTCACCGGCCCCGCCGACAGCGAAATCCATTGTGATGAATATGGCCGGGTCAAAGTGCAGTTGGCGTGGGATCGCACTGGGCAACATGACGAACATTCCAGCTGTTGGCTGCGGGTTGCCAGTGCCTGGGCGCATGATCGCTATGGTGCGGTATTGATCCCACGGGTTGGCATGGAAGTGCTGGTGGGGTTCGTCAATGGCGACATGGACATGCCGCTGGTAATGGGCTGCCTGGCCAACGCCGCCACACAGGTGCCCCTTGATCTTCCGGCGGACAAGACCCGCAGCATCTTGCGCAGCCAGAGCAGCCCCGGTGGTGGCGGTTACAACGAACTGCGCATCGAAGATCGCAAGGGCGCCGAGGAAATCTACCTGCGTGCCCAGCGGGATTGGACGCAGCATGTGCTGCATGACCACCGCGTGACAGTGGGCGGTGAATCGCACCACGAACTGCAAGGCGAAGAACAGCGCATCACCCATGGCAATCGCCTGATTGATCTCAAGCAGGACGATCACCTTGCGGTCGGCGGCTCGCAGCACGTGCGCGCCGGGCAAGCTATCCGGATTGGGGCAGGGCAAAGCGTCGTCATCGATGCGGGGGCGACGGTCACGATTCAGGCCGGCGGGCAGTCGATCACAGTGTCTGCGGGCGGTATTTTCAGCAGTGTGCCCATCCAGCTCGGTAGCTCGCCCGTTGCCGCGTCCGCGCCGTTGCTTCCTGGAGCGAAGACGACGTTACTGGCCGTGCTTGCTGCACCGCTGAGCCGCGTGCAAGTCGCCAGCCTGAAGCGCAGCGCACCGTTTTGCGAAGAGTGTGAGCGCTGCAGGAGCGGCCAGTGCGATCTTCCCCGGCACAGCCATGCGATCCAACCTTGAAGGAGCCTTATGCCGATGCATCAACCTATGCCTGGTGAACAGATCTTCGCGGTACTGGGCGCCGCCAGCGACGCCAAGCCCTTGCAGGCTTGGCGGGCACTTGCCGCCGCAGCCGCGCCGCAGCCTGTCTGGGCCGGCACGTCTTATGCGACATGGGATGAGGTGATGCCCTATGTGGGCATCGTCGAGCCGGGCAGCCCTTTCCTGGAATGGGCCGCCTCCACTGAAGCAACGGACTGGGGTTGGCTGGGCATGTCTACCAGCCCGTTGGAGGTGGTGGTCGCACACCTGCAAAGCCTGACCAAGGTGATTTTGCCCGATGGCCAGGAAGTGTTTTTGCGTTTCTGGGACGGCGCCCAGATGCTGCCGATCCTCCGGCGGTTGGGGGATGACATGGGCGAGGTGTTGCCGGTGTTCCAGCGTTATGTGATCAACGGCCAGACGTTGACCGTTGCGACTGGCCCGTTCACCGCCGCCAAGGCAAGCCCATGGTGGCGCGTGCCTGCAGCGTTACTCGAGCACCTGGCCGAGCAATCGCCACAGACCCTTGTCGGTAACCTGCTGCAATGGCTCGAAGAGCAGCGCCCCGATCTGTATACGGCGTTCACGTCGGCGACCTTGCGGCACAAGATCGCCTACTTCGTGCGTAGCCGCGAGATCGGCCATCAGGCGTTGGCCGACTACCTGGCTTCAGAGCTGGGTGGATCCACATAAACACCGCCCGGCACGCCGCCATGCACCTTTGCTCGTGTAGAAGGTAAACTTCGCCTCCTGCGCAGGAGCAACCATGAATTATCGTCACGCCTTTCACGCCGGCAACCACGCCGATGTCTTCAAACACCTGACCTTGACCCGTCTCATCGCCTTGATGTCGCGCAAGGAGCAGCCGTTCGCCTACCTGGACACCCACGCCGGCATCGGCCTGTATGATCTGCAGGGCGACCAGGCCAACCGCACCGGTGAATACCTGGAAGGCATCGCGCGGCTATGGGGGCAAAGCGACCTACCGCCGCTGACCGCCGATTACATGCGTGTGCTGCATGAGATGAACCCGGAGGGTGAGTTGCGCTACTACCCCGGCTCGCCGGAGTTGGCGCGACGCCTTACCCGCCCGCAGGACCGTGTGCTGCTCAATGAAAAGCATCCGGAAGACGGCGTGCTGCTCAAGGACAACATGAAAGGCGACCGTCGCGTCAAAGTGCACCTGGGCGAAGGCTGGCATGTGCCGCGCGCCTTGCTGCCGGTGCCGGAAAAGCGCGCGCTGATGCTGATCGACCCACCGTTCGAGAAGCTCGACGAAATGCAACGCTGTGCGGCGTCCCTCAAAGAGGCGGTCAGCCGGATGCGCCAGACCGTCGCGGCCATCTGGTACCCGGTAAAGGATCAGCGCCTGTTGCGCCGTTTCTACCAGGACCTGGCCGGCACCGGCGCGCCGAAGTTGCTGCGTGTGGAATTGCTGGTACACCCGCTGGACACGCCCAACACCCTGACCGGCTCGGGCCTGGCGATCGCCAACCCGCCGTGGGGCCTGGAAGAGGAATTGCGCGAGCTGTTGCCGTGGCTGTCCAAGAAACTGGGGCAAACCCAGGGTGGGTGGCAGATGGATTGGTTGATCGCTGAGTAGTCAACTCTCAAGCCAAGCACAGAACCAGATGTGGGAGCTGGCTTGCCTGCGATAGCATCACCGAGGTGTGACTGATACACCGAGGTGCCTGCATCGCGGGCAAGCCCAGCTCCCACACAAGCCCGCTCCCACATGTTGAATTGTGCTGGCCTTCAGATCGGGCAGGTCACGCCTGTTCCGCCGATCCCGCAGTAGCCCTGTGGATTCTTCGCCAGGTACTGCTGGTGATATGTCTCGGCGAAGTACACCGTCGGCGCTTCGTCGATTTCAGTGGTGATCTCGCCCAGGCCGGCTTTGGTCAGTTCTTGCTGATAAGCGTCGGCACTGGCCCTGGCGGCTACCAGTTGCTCCGGCGTGGTCGCGTAGATCACCGAGCGGTACTGGCTGCCAATATCGTTGCCCTGGCGCATGCCCTGGGTCGGGTTGTGCAGTTCCCAGAACATCTTCAACAAATCTTCGTATTTCACCTTGGCCTGGTCATACACCACCAGCACCACTTCGCTATGGCCGGTCAGGCCCGAGCAGACTTCTTCATAGGTCGGGTTCGGCGTGTAGCCGCCGGCATAACCCACCACGGTGCTGACCACGCCGTCGCGTTCCCAGAACTTGCGTTCCGCGCCCCAGAAGCAACCCAGGCCGAAGATGGCGAAGCCGACATCGTCGGTAAAAGGGCCGAGCAGCGGGTTACCGTTGACGAAGTGAGTCTCTGGCAATGCCATCGGGGTTTCACGGCCAGGCAACGCTTGTTCTTGAGTAGGCAGCACGTTTTTGTTCACCAGAATTTCCGAGCGCAAGACCATGATCAGTCCTCCCAGTCAGAGTTGAGTTAGGTATGGAATCCGACCGCCAGTGTGCCCGAGTGTTGCCGCGCTGTCAGGCGATTGGCCCGCGCGGGTAGCGTTTAAGCTTCTCGAGCAGCTCTGCGCCGGGGATCGGCCGGTCGAACAGATAACCCTGGCCCACGTCGCAACGGTGCCGGCGCAGGAAGGCCAGTTGCTCGGCGGTCTCGATGCCTTCGGCCACGACCTTGAGCTTGAGGTTGTGGGCCATGGCAATCACGGCAGAGGTGATTTCCATGTCGTCCTGGTTGTCCGGGATTTCGTGGATGAAGCTGCGATCGATCTTGATGATGTCGATGGGGAATTTTTTCAAATAGCTCAGCGACGAGTAACCGGTGCCGAAGTCATCCATCGCCAGGGTCAGGCCAAAGCTCTTCAGTTGATCCAGTTGCAGGCGTGTGTCCTCGGTGGCTTCCAGCAGCAAGCCTTCGGTCAGCTCCAGCTCCAGCAGATTGGCGGGCAGTTGTTCTTCCTTGAGGATGGTGGCAATCGAGGCCACCAGGTCCGGGTCGGAGAACTGCTTGGGTGACAGGTTGATCGCCACCTGCAAGTTGCCCATGCCGCCGGCGCTCAGTTGCTTGCTCATGCGGCAGGCCTGGCGCGCGATCCATTTGCCGATGGGGATGATCAGGCCGGTTTCTTCAGCCACGCTGATGAACTGGTCGGGGCGGATCATGCCCTTTTCCGGGTGGTTCCAGCGCAGCAGTGCTTCCATGCCCAGCAGGCGGCCGCTGCGCAGGCACAGCTTGGGCTGGTAGAACACGTCCAGTTCGTTCTGGGTGAGGGCGCGGCGCAGGTTGTTCTCGACGAACAGCTTGTAGCTGGCCTCGGCGTTCAGCGCCTCGGTGAACACCTGTACCTGGTGTTTGCCGTTGGCCTTGGCCTTGTGCAAGGCCAGGCCGGCGTTACGCATCAGGGTCTGCGGGTCGCGGCCATGCAATGGCGCGCAGGCCAGGCCCACGGAGCCGGTGACGCTGATCAATTGGTTGTCGACGAACATCGGTTTGTCGAGGGTCGCCAGCAACTGGCTGGCCACCTGTTGGCCGCTTTCCAGGTCGGTGTCATCGAGCAATACCGCGAATTCGTTACTGGCAAACCGCGCCAGGCTGCCCCCGGTGCTCAGGCTGTTACGCAGGCGGCGGGCCAGGCTGATCAGCAGCTTGTCGCCGGTCTGGTGGCCAAGGCTGTCGTTGATGCGCTTGAAGTTGTCGATGTCCACCAGTAACAAGCTGATAGGGCTGTCACTGTCACGGGCAAAGCGCTCATCGAGGTTGCGGATGAACGCCGGTCGGTTGCCCAGGTTGGTCAGGTTGTCGGTGTAGGCCAGTCGCTCAATGCGCTGTTGGGCCAGCTTGGCCTGGGTGATGTCTTCGTAGATGCCGATGTAGTGCGTCAGCTCGCGGTTGTCGCCATACACCTTGGAAATCGACAACTGGCCCCAGTAGGGTTCCAGGTTTTTGCGCCGACTCTTGAACTCACCTTGCCAGCTGTTGCTTTTGGCCAGTGCCGAAGGCGCGTCGAACAGCAGCTCGCTGAGGTTCTCCAAGGCCGGCAGCTGTGCCAGACGGTGACCGTGAACTTCTTCGGCGCTGTACTGGGTGATGGCGGTAAAGCTCGGGTTGACGTACTCCACCACGCCGTCGCAGTTGACCAGCAGAAAGGCGTTGGCACTTTGTTCCACGGCACGCTGGAACAGGTGCAAGGCGCTGGTGGCGGTACGCCGGTTGTGGTTGTTGATGACCTGTGCGAACTGATCGGCCAGCTCGCCGGCAAAGGCAATTTCGTCGGCCTGCCAGGCACGTGTGCTGCCGCTTTGCTCCAGGCACAGGACGCCGACGACCTGGCCGTCGACACGGATGCTCGCGTCGAGCATGGCGTGGACGTCTTTGTTCTCGGCCATTTCGCGCGTGCGCGGGTCGCGCAAGGCGTTGGTGGCGTCGATGGCTCGGCTGGTGTGCAAGGCTTCCAGGTAATCGGGGAAGCAGCTGGCGTCAATCGGCTCGGGCAGGTGGTGCTGCTGATCGTCGCGGTGATAGGCCGAGATTGGCACCAGGCGCTGATCCTCAAGGTTCCAGATGCTCGCGCAGTCGATCTGGTAGACATCGCAGGCGCTACGGGTGATCAGCTCGGCGGCTTCCTGCAGCGAATTGTTGATGGTGTAGCGCTGGCGGGCCAGCAGCAGGATCAGCTCCTGCTGGGCGCGCACCCGCTCCAGGTGCTGCAGTTGTTCCTGCTGCGCACGCTGGTTGAGTTCCAGGGCGATTTGCAGGCGACTGTTCTGGTTTTCCAGCTCTTCGGTAGGCGCGGCGGCGGGGATCTCGCTGAACAGGCCATCGACCACCATCAGGTAGCCGCGCAACAGGTGGCGATTGTGTTGTTTGTAGGCTTCGCCCATTTCCAGCAGGCTCAGCGGGCCGTCGCTGGTGTGCAGGGTATAGCGCACCAGGTAGTGAGGGCTCAGGGTCAGTTGCTGCTGGATGGTGTCGTGCAGTTGATGGCGCGCCTGGGGTTCCATCAGGCTGGCGTAGGGCGTACCGAGCAGGGCGCACAGCTCGACCGCCGGCAGGCCGAATTGGCGCTCGCAATTGGGGTCGAGGTAAAGCAGGGCCCAGCTTGCCTCATTAAGCCGCTCGAAACGCAGCATACCGAGGCGCGAAGGCACCGGTAACTGCGTCACTACCTCGGCCGCCATTCGGGCGACATCGGGTTGGCTTTTCATGGGGGAGACTCACTTGAAATTACGCGCACTGCGCCGGGCTCACGCCCTCTTTTCTGTTGCCTGCGGCAAGGTTGCATCATGCGGCGCGGGCTGACAAGAGAGGATGAAGGCTAAGTGCTATAAGGGGGGTATCGGCTGCGGAAGGGATTTCTATAGTCGAGATGATGGAAGGTGTACAAACCTGTCTTGTGTGTCCAGCTTTGTCCACGAAAACAGACAAAAAAAGCCCGGCCAAGTGGCCGGGTTGAGGTACGAGCGTGGCGCTCGGAAATCGGTGCAACCAGGCCTCCCCGGTCAAAAGGAGGCCTGTTGGTGCTTACAGCAGGATGGTGCGGATGTCGTTCAGCAGCTGGCTCAGGCGCTGGGTGAAGCGCGCGGCAGCGGCACCGTTGATCACACGGTGGTCGTAGGACAACGACAGCGGCAGCATCAGCTTCGGTTGGAACGCTTTACCGTCCCACACCGGCTGGATAGTGGCCTTGGACACACCCAGTATCGCCACTTCCGGCGCGTTGACGATTGGCGTGAAGCCAGTGCCGCCAATGTGGCCGAGGCTGGAGATGGTGAAGCACGCACCTTGCATATCGTCTGCGGTGAGCTTTTTGTCACGGGCTTTGGCAGCCAGTGCAGCCGCTTCGGCAGCCAGTTGCAGCAGGCTTTTCTGGTCGACGTTCTTGATGACCGGTACCAGCAGGCCATCCGGGGTGTCGACGGCAAAGCCGATGTGTACGTATTTCTTGCGAATGATCGCCTTGCCGCTCGGCGCCAGCGAACTGTTGAAGTCCGGCAGTTCCTTGAGCAGGTGCGCACAGGCCTTGAGCAGCAGTGGCAGCACGGTCAGTTTCACGCCGGCCTTCTCGGCCACGGCTTTCTGCGCAACGCGGAAAGCTTCCAGGTCGGTAATGTCGGCCTGGTCGAACTGGGTCACGTGCGGAATGTTCAGCCAGCTGCGGTGCAGGCTCGACGCGCCGATTTGCATCAGGCGGGTCATCGGCACTTCTTCGGTTTCGCCGAAGCGGCTGAAGTCTACGACCGGGATCGGCGGAATGCCCGAACCACCGGTAGCCGCGCCGCCGGCCGGTGCTTCCTTGGCCTTCTGCATCATGGCCTTGACGTAGACCTGCACGTCTTCCTTCAGCACGCGACCGTGCGGGCCGGTGGCCGACACAGCGTTGAGCTCGACGCCGAATTCACGGGCCAGCTGGCGCACTGCAGGACCTGCGTGAACCTTGGCACCGCTTGGCGCAGGGGCGGCAGCGGCAGGGGCCGCAGCGGCCTCGGTTTTTGCGGCAGGTGCAGGGGCGGCAGCGGCCGGAGCAGCTTCAGCCTTGGCGGCAGGCGCCGCGGCCGGTGCTGGAGCGGCGGCTGGTGCAGCGCCTTGTACTTTCAGCTTGAGGATGAAGTCACCGGTGCCGACTTCGTCTTCCAGCTTGACCGCGATGCTCTCCACCACGCCGGCAGCCGGCGATGGGATTTCCATGGAGGCCTTGTCGGACTCCAGGGTAATCAGCGACTGGTCGGCTTCGACGGTGTCGCCGACCTTGACCAGCAACTCGATGATCTTGGCCTTGCCCGACGAGCCGATGTCTGGGACGTGAATGTCCTGGACGGTGGCGGCGGCCGGTGCGGCGGCCGGGGCTGCAGGAGCCTCGGCAGCAGCGGCAGGCTTTTCAGCCGCCGGCGCCGGCGCTGGCGCTTCAGTGGCAGCGGGAGCCGCCTTGGGTGCCGCATCGGCGGCACCTTCGATTTCCAGCTCAAGCAGTTCGTCGCCTTCTTTCAGGCGGTCGCCCAGCTTTACTTTCAGGCTTTTGACCACGCCGGCCTTGGGAGCAGGGATTTCCATGCTCGCCTTGTCCGATTCCAGGGTCAGGATGCTCTGGTCGGCTTCGACGGTGTCGCCGACCTTCACAAACAGCTCGATTACTTCACCTTCACCGCTGCCGATGTCAGGTACGCGAATGAGTTCGCTCACAAAAAGTCTCCTCAGCAGTCCAGTGGGTTGCGTTTTTCCGGGTTGATCCCGAACTTGACGATGGCATCGGCCACCACCTTGGGTTCGATCTCACCACGGTCAGCCAAGGCTTCCAGGGCTGCCAACACCACGAAGTGACGGTCGACTTCAAAGAAGTGACGCAGCTTCTTGCGGCTGTCACTGCGGCCGAAACCGTCGGTGCCCAGGACTTTGAATTCCTTGGACGGGACCCACTGGCGAATTTGTTCAGCAAACAGCTTCATGTAGTCGGTGGAGGCAATGACCGGACCTTTACGGCCGTTCAGGCACTCTTCGACGTAGCTCAGTTGTGGCTTCTGGCCTGGGTGCAGGCGGTTGTTGCGCTCAACGGCCAGGCCGTCACGACGCAGTTCGTTGAAGCTGGTGACGCTCCACACGTCGGCGCCGACGTTGAACTCGTCGCGCAGGATCTTCGCCGCTTCACGCACTTCACGCAGGATGGTGCCGGAGCCCATCAGCTGTACGTGGTGCGCCGCTTCCTTGGTGTCTTCTTCGAGCAGGTACATGCCCTTGATGATGCCTTCTTCCACGCCGGCCGGCATGGCTGGCTGCTGGTAGGACTCGTTCATCACGGTGATGTAGTAGAAAACGTCCTGCTGCTCTTCGGTCATCTTCTTCATGCCGTCCTGGATGATCACCGCCAGCTCGTAGCCGTAGGTTGGATCAAAGGTGCGGCAGTTCGGGATGGTGGCGGCCAGGATGTGGCTGTGACCGTCTTCGTGTTGCAGGCCTTCGCCGTTCAGCGTGGTGCGACCGGCGGTACCGCCGATCAGGAAGCCACGGGTACGGCTGTCGCCTGCTGCCCATGCCAAGTCGCCAATGCGCTGGAAACCGAACATCGAGTAGAAGATGTAGAACGGCAGCATCGGCTGGTTGTGGCTGGAGTACGACGTACCGGCAGCGATGAAGGAGCTCATGGCGCCCGCTTCGTTGATGCCTTCTTCGAGGATCTGGCCCTTCTTGTCTTCCTTGTAGAACATCACCTGGTCTTTATCGACCGGGTCGTAGAGCTGACCGACGGAGGAGTAGATGCCCAACTGACGGAACATGCCTTCCATACCGAAGGTACGGGCTTCGTCCGGGATGATCGGCACGATGCGCGAACCGATTTCCTTGTCCTTGACCAGCTGCGCGAGGATCCGCACGAAGGCCATGGTGGTGGAGATTTCACGGTCGCCGGAGCCGTCCAGGATAGCCTTGAGGGTATCGAGCGGCGGGGTCGGAATGCTCACGCTCTTGGCGCGGCGCTGTGGCACGAAACCGCCCAGTGCATTACGGCGCTCGGCCAGGTAACGGGCCTCGGCGCTGTTCGGCTCAGGCTTGAAGAACGGCAGGTTTTCCAGCTCTTCGTCCTTGACCGGGATGTCGAAGCGGTCGCGGAACAACTTCAAACTGTCGACATCGACTTTCTTGGTGTTGTGCGCGGTGTTTTTCGCTTCGCCGGCACCGGTGCCATAACCTTTGATGGTCTTGGCCAGGATGACAGTCGGTTGTTCCTTGTGGTTGACCGCTTCGTGGTATGCCGCGTAGACCTTGTACGGGTCGTGGCCGCCACGGTTGAGCTTCCAGATCTCGTCGTCGGACAGGTCGGCAACCATCGCCTTGAGTTCAGGCGTGTTGAAGAAGTGTTCACGCACGAACGCGCCGTCTTTGGCCTTGTAGTTCTGGTATTCGCCGTCGATGACTTCGTCCATGCGACGTTGCAGGATACCGTCGACGTCCTTGGCCAGCAGTGGGTCCCAGAAGCGGCCCCAGATGACCTTGGTCACGTTCCAGTGAGCGCCACGGAACACGCCTTCGAGTTCCTGGATGATCTTGCCGTTGCCGCGAACCGGGCCGTCGAGGCGCTGCAGGTTGCAGTTGATGACGAAGATCAGGTTGTCCAGTTTCTCGCGGCCGGCCAGGGAGATGGCGCCCAGGGATTCCGGCTCGTCACACTCGCCGTCGCCCAGGAAACACCAGACTTTCTGCTTGCCTTCCGGGATGAAACCGCGGGCCTCCAGGTACTTCATGAAGCGTGCCTGATAGATCGCTTGAATTGGACCCAGACCCATGGAAACGGTCGGGAACTGCCAGAAGTCCGGCATCAGCCAAGGGTGCGGGTAAGACGACAGGCCGCCCCCGTCGACTTCCTGGCGGAAGTTGTTCATCTGGTCTTCGGTGATGCGGCCTTCCATGAACGCACGGGCGTAGACGCCTGGCGAGGTGTGGCCCTGGAAGTAGATCAGGTCGCCGCCGTGTTCGTCGGTCGGGGCCTGGAAGAAGTAGTTGAAACCGATGTCATACAGGGTTGCGCTGGAAGCGAAGCTGGAGATGTGACCGCCCAGGTCAGAATCTTTCAAGTTCGTGCGCATTACCATCGCCATGGCGTTCCAGCGTACCAGCGAGCGAATGCGGCGTTCCATGAACAGGTCGCCAGGCATGCGTGCTTCGTGGGTAACGGGGATGGTGTTGCGGTATGGCGTAGTGATGGCGTAGGGCAGTTGCGAGCCGCTGCGGGTCGCGAGTTCGCCCATACGGGTCATCAGGTAGTGAGCACGGTCTTCGCCTTCTTTGTCGAGAACCGATTCCAGGGCGTCCAGCCATTCCTGGGTTTCGACGGGATCGAGGTCTTGCATGGCTTGCTCCAGGGCGGAAAGGCTACCAGAATCGGTTGCCTGAAGTTTGCGACTGGCCTTGTGGGCAGACGACATAAATTCTTGGATGGCCGAAGGTTGCTTCGGCGTCCTGTAGTTTTACTACAAATCGTCGGCCATTTCAGCCTTTCGAATGTATATACGAGTAGTAAAACTACACAAGACTGAGCGTATGGCTCGGTCTGGCTGGTGAGCATAATCGTTATTGTTGATCTTTTGCGAACAAGAAAAGGTAGATGTTTAATGTTCACTGCCAACAACCATGATTTTTCAGCTATTTATAACCTTTGTTCGACAGTCTTGCCTGTAGCGCCGTTAACACGTGCACAGCAACACGCCATTTACGCGCCGATCAAGGATAGACCATGAGCCTGCCAACACTGGCCGAACTGCCAGCCATTCTCTTGCCAAAAGCCCAGCGGGCCGAGCAGTCATTTCGTGACGCCGTGGCCGCGCTGGAAGAAGATAATGGACTTTCTAAGTGGACGTCGCAACGGTGGGCCGAGTTTGCCCGCGTGTGCGCCGCCAGTGATTTCGTCATTGAACAGAGCCTTCGTGACCCTTTGATGTTGCTTGAGCTGGTGGCCCGGGGCGAGCTTGATCGTGGCTTCGCACCCGGCGAGCTGTGCGGGCAGGTGGCTGGCGCCGTGCAACAAGCCGAAACAGAAGATGAACTGGGTCGTGTGTTGCGTCGCCAGCGTACCCGCCAGCAAGTGCGGATTATCTGGCGCGACCTGACCCGTCAGGCAGACCTGGTGCAAACCTGCCGCGATCTGTCCGACATGGCCGATGCCAGCATCGACCAGGCCTACCAGTGGCTGTACCAGCGCCACTGCGTGCAGTTCGGCACGCCTACCGGCCGGCGCAGCGGCGAGGCGCAGCACATGGTGATCCTCGGCATGGGCAAGCTCGGTGCGGTGGAGCTGAACCTGTCGTCGGATATCGACCTGATCTTCGCTTACCCCGAAGGCGGCGAGACGGTCGGCGTGAAACGGTCCCTGGACAACCAGGAGTTTTTTATCCGGCTTGGTCAAAAACTGATCAAGGCTCTTGACCCGATGACCGTCGACGGCTTCGTGTTCCGCGTCGACATGCGCCTGCGCCCCTACGGTTCGGCCGGTGCGCTGGTGCTCAGCTTCAACGCGCTGGAGCAGTATTACCAGGACCAGGGCCGTGACTGGGAACGCTACGCCATGATCAAGGCGCGCGTGGTGGCGGGCGACCAAGTGGCGGGTGCGCAGTTGCTCGACATGCTGCGACCGTTCGTCTACCGCCGTTACCTGGACTTCTCTGCCATCGAAGCGCTGCGCACCATGAAGCAGTTGATCCAGCAGGAAGTGCGGCGCAAGGGCATGGCCGACAATATCAAGCTGGGCTCGGGCGGCATCCGCGAAGTGGAATTTATCGCCCAGGCGTTCCAGTTGATCCACGGCGGCCGCGACCTGAGCCTGCAGCAGCGGCCGCTGCTTAAGGTGCTCGGCACCCTGGAAGGCCAGGGCTACCTGCCGCCGGCGGTGATTGCCGAACTGCGCAACGGTTATGAATTCCTGCGCTACACCGAGCACGCGATCCAGGCGATTGCCGACCGCCAGACGCAAATGCTCCCGGACAGTCCGGAAGACCAGGCGCGCATTGCCTTTATGCTCGGGTTCGCCGACTGGGCCGCGTTCCACGAACGGCTGATGCACTGGCGCGGCCGGGTCGACTGGCATTTCCGCCAGGTGATCGCCGATCCGGATGAAGAAGAAGGCGAAGAAAGCGAACTGGTCGTGGGCGGTGAGTGGTTGCCGCTGTGGGAAGAATCCCAGGATGACGAGGCGGCCTGCCGCCAACTGGCCGAAGGGGGGTTCACCGACGCAACTAAGGCCCTCAAGGCGTTGGCCGGCCTGCGCAACAGCCCGCAACTGCGTGCCATGCAGCGCCTGGGACGCGAACGCCTGGACGCATTTATCCCGCGTCTGCTCGCCCAGGCGGTCGAACACGCCAACCCCGATCTGGTGCTGGAACGCGTGCTGCCGCTGGTGGAAGCCGTCGCCCGGCGGTCCGCCTACCTGGTACTGCTCACGGAAAACCCTGATGCTCTGCGCCGGCTTTTAACCCTATGCGCCGCCAGCCCGTGGATCGCCGAGCAGATCACGCGCTTTCCGCTGTTGCTCGACGAGCTGCTCAACGAAGGTCGTCTGTTCAAGCCACCCTTGGCGCCTGAGCTGGCGGCGGAGCTGCGCGAACGCCTCACGCGCATCCCCGAGGACGACCTCGAGCAGCAAATGGAAGCCTTGCGTCATTTCAAGCTGGCCCACCGCCTGCGCGTGGCGGCTTCGGAAATCGCCGGCAGCCTGGCGCTGATGAAAGTCAGCGACTACCTCACCTGGCTTGCCGAAGCCATTCTCGAACAAGTGCTGGCCCTGGCCTGGCGCCAGACCGTTGCGCGGCATGGCGCGCCGCAACGGTTGGACGGCACCCTGTGTGATCCCGGGTTCATCATTGTCGGCTACGGAAAAGTCGGCGGGATCGAACTGGGGCATGGTTCGGACCTGGACCTGGTATTTATCCACGACGGCGACCCACAGGCCGAAACCGATGGCGCCAAGCCGATTGACGGCGCGCAGTTCTTCACCCGTCTGGGCCAGCGCATCATTCACCTGCTGACCACCCAGACCAACTCGGGTCAGTTGTACGAAGTCGACATGCGCCTGCGACCTTCCGGCGCCTCCGGGCTGTTGGTCAGTTCGCTCGGCGCGTTCGATCGCTATCAGCACAATGAAGCCTGGACCTGGGAACATCAGGCCCTGGTCCGTGCCCGGGTGCTGGTGGGCAGCCAGGATGTGGGCCGGGCGTTTGAGCACGTCCGCGCCAAAGTGCTGGGGCGGCAACGGGCCCTGGCGAAGCTGCGCCAGGAGGTCAGCGAGATGCGCGCCAAGATGCGTGACAACCTGGGGACCAAGGCCACGGCGGCCGGCACCGGCGCCAATGCCTTCGAAGCCACGGCGGCGTTCGACCTCAAGCAGGACGCCGGAGGTATCGTCGATATTGAATTTATGGTGCAATACGCGGCTTTGGCGTGGTCTGCGCAACATCCATCGCTGCTGCGCTACACCGACAATATCCGCATCCTGGAAGGCCTGGAGCAGGTGGGCTTGATGCCTGCCGCCGATGCCCATCTGCTGCGCGAGGTGTACAAGGCCTATCGGTCCGCCGCGCACCGCCAGGCCTTGCAGAACGAGGCGGGTACGGTGACAGGGGATCAGTTTGCCGATGAACGGCGGCAGGTGATGCGCATCTGGAAGGAACTGGGTTTAAATTGAAACGCGATTAAATGTGGGAGCGGGCTTGTGTGGGAGCTGGCTTGCCTGCGATTGCATCACCTCGGTATGACAGATACTCCGAGGCGTCTGCATCGCGGGCAAGCCCGGCTCCCACACAAGCCCGCTCCCGCACAAAGCTGTTACCGGGCCAACCGCGACCTACAGTAATCATCGAGGCGGGGAGGCATAAGCCTCCCCGTATCGTTTGTGGAAACTACATGAATATTCTGATCGTTGGGCCCAGTTGGGTCGGTGACATGGTAATGGCGCAGACACTGTTTCAGTGCCTGCGCATGCGCTATCCGGATTGCCAGATCGACGTGCTCGCCCCCGAGTGGAGCCGACCGATCCTTGAGCGCATGCCCGAAGTTCGCCAGGCCTTGAGCTTCCCGCTCGGCCACGGTGCCCTCGAGCTGGCGACCCGCCGGCGCATCGGCAAATCCCTGGCCGGCCAGTACGACCAGGCGATCCTGTTGCCCAATTCCCTCAAGTCGGCGCTGGTGCCGTATTTTGCCGGCATCCCCAAGCGCACCGGCTGGCGTGGCGAGTTCCGCTACGTGCTGCTCAATGACGTGCGCACGCTGGACAAAAGCCGTTACCCACTGATGATCGAGCGCTTCATGGCCCTGGCCTATGAGCCGGGCGCCGAGTTGCCCAAGCCATATCCGCGCCCGAGCCTGCGGATCGACCCGGTCAGCCGCGACGCCGCGCTGGCCAAGTTTGGCCTGGCGCTGGATCGTCCGGTGCTGGCGCTGTGCCCGGGGGCTGAGTTTGGCGAGTCCAAACGTTGGCCGGCGGAGCACTACGCCCTGGTGGCCGAGGCCAGAATCCGCGAAGGCTGGCAGGTGTGGTTGTTTGGTTCGAAAAAAGACCATCCGGTGGGTGAAGAGATTCGCCAGCGCCTGATTCCCGGCCTGCGCGAAGAAGCGGTCAACCTCAGCGGCGACACCTCGCTCGCCGAGGCCATCGACCTGCTGTCCTGTGCCGATTCGGTGGTGTCCAACGACTCCGGCCTGATGCATGTCGCCGCCGCGCTGAACCGCCCATTGGTTGCCGTATATGGCTCGACGTCGCCTGGGTTCACGCCGCCATTGGCCGATCAGGTCGAAGTGGTGCGCCTGGGCCTGGATTGCAGCCCGTGTTTCGATCGCACCTGCCGGTTCGGTCACTACAACTGCATGCGCCAGTTGTTGCCGCAGCCGGTGAACGAAGCCTTGCAGCGGTTGCAGGGCTCTGTGGTCGAGGTCCGTTAGTTTGCGCGTCCTGGTAATCAAGACCTCATCCCTGGGCGACGTGATCCATGCCTTGCCGGCACTGACCGACGCGGCCCGGGCGATCCCCGGCATTCAATTCGACTGGGTGGTGGAAGAGGGCTTCGCCGAAATTCCCACCTGGCACCCGGCGGTGGACAAGGTGATCCCGGTGGCGATCCGGCGCTGGCGCAAAAACCTCTGGCAAACCCTCAAGAGCGGCGAGTGGCGACGCTTCAAGCAGCGCATCCAGTCGACCAAATACGACTTGGTGATCGATGCCCAGGGCCTGCTCAAAAGCGCCTGGCTGACCCGTTACGTGCGTGCCCCCGTCGCCGGTTTTGACAAACAGTCGGCGCGTGAACCGATCGCCGCGCGTTTCTACTCGCGGCGCCTGGCCGTGGCGCGCGGGCAGCATGCGGTGGAGCGCTTGCGCCAATTGTTCGCCGTGGCGCTGGGTTATGACTTGCCCAAAGGCCTGGGCGACTACGGCCTGAGCGTCGACAAGCTGCTGGGCCTGCCGCCGAAAAAGCCCTTCGTGCTGCTGCTGCACGGCACCACCTGGGACACCAAACATTGGCCCGAAGCCTACTGGCGCGAGCTGGCCGAACGCATGGGACGCCTGGGCGTGGAGGTGAAACTGCCGTGGGGCAATGCCGACGAAAAAGCCCGCGCCGAACGCCTGGCCCAAGGCCTGCCGCATGCCGAAGTGCTGCCCAAGCTGAACCTGGCCGGTGTCGCCCGTGTATTGGCCGGCGCCCGCGCCTGCGTGGCGGTGGATACCGGTCTTGGCCACTTGGCCGCGGCGCTGGACGTGCCGACCATTTCCCTGTTCGGCCCCACCAACCCCGGCCTCACCGGCGCCTACGGCAAGGGCCAGATCCACCTGGCCAGCGACTGGCCTTGCGCGCCGTGTCTGCAAAAACACTGTACCTATCAACCGACGGCCGACGACCTGCGTCGGTTCGACGTCAAGCGCGAGTCGCCCCTGTGCTTCACGCGCCTGAACCCTGAGCGTGTGGCAAGCCGACTGAGCACGTTGTTACTGGCTGAGGAGCTGCACTGATGCAACTGGCTTTTGTGTTGTACAAATACTTTCCCTTCGGTGGCCTGCAGCGTGACTTCATGCGCATCGCCCTGGAGTGCCAGCAGCGCGGTCACCGGATTCGTGTCTATACGCTGATCTGGGAAGGCGACATCCCGCCCGGCTTCGAAGTGCTGGTGGCGCCGGTCAAGGCGTTCTTCAACCACCGGCGCAACGAGAAACTCAGCGCCTGGATGCAAGCCGACCTGGCCAAGCGCCCGGTGGACCGCCTGATCGGCTTCAACAAAATGCCCGGCCTGGACGTGTACTACGCCGCCGACGGTTGCTTTGAAGACAAGGCCCAGAACCTGCGCCACTCGCTGTACAAAAGCTTTGGCCGCTATCGCCACTTTGCCGAGTACGAGCGCGCGGTGTTCGCCAAGGACGCCAAGACCGAAATCCTGATGATCTCCCAAGTGCAGCAGCCGTTGTTCATCAAGCACTACGACACACCGCTGCAACGCTTTCACCTGCTCCCGCCAGGCATTGCCCAGGACCGTCGCGCGCCGCCGAATGCGGCCGAGATTCGCCAGGGTTTCCGCAAGGAATTCAACCTCGGCGATGACGACCTGCTGCTGGTGCAAATCGGCTCCGGCTTCAAGACCAAAGGCGTCGACCGCAGCCTGAAAGCCGTGGCGGCATTACCGGCGGAACTCAAGAAACGCACACGCCTGTTTGTAATCGGCCAGGACGACCCCAAGGTATTCCAATTGCAAAGCGCCACGCTGGGCCTGGGGGATAACGTGCAGTTCCTTAAGGGCCGCAGCGATATCCCGCGTTTCCTGTTGGGCGCCGACCTGTTGATCCACCCGGCGTATAACGAAAACACCGGTACCGTATTGCTCGAGGCCCTGGTGGCCGGTTTGCCGGTGCTGGTCTCGGCCGTGTGTGGTTATGCCCATTACATTGCCGAGGCCGACAGTGGCCTGGTGCTGGATGAGCCGTTCGAACAAACGCAGCTCAACGCGTACCTGGCGAATATGCTCACCGACACTGCACAGCGCGCGGCCTGGAGCCGCAATGGGTTGGCCTTCGCCGAGACGGCCGACCTCTACAGCATGCCGCAGCACGCGGCGGATGTGATTCTGGCGGAGCCAAAACGATGAAGTTGATTCTTGCCGAACCGTTCAAGACGTTATGGGCCGGGCTTGATGCCTTTGCCGAAGTCGAGAAACTGCAAGGCCAGGTATTCCGTGAGCTGGCGGCGCGTCGCACATTGCGCACCGAGGTCGATGGCCGCCCGTATTTCGTGAAAATCCACCGCGGCATCGGTTGGGCGGAAATCTTCAAGAACCTGGTCACCGCCAAGTTGCCGGTGCTGGGTGCCGGCCTGGAGTGGGATGCCATCCACCGCTTGCAGGAACTGGGCGTGCCCACCATGACCGGCGTGGCCTTCGGCGAAAAGGGCAGCAACCCGGCGGACCAGCACTCGTTCATCATCACCGAAGAACTGGCGCCGACCATCAGCCTGGAAGACCTGACCGTCAACTGGGCGGCCGAACCGCCTGCGCCCGCGCTGCGCCATGCGCTCACCGCGGAGTTGGCGCGTATGGTCGGCGACATGCACCGAGGTGGCGTGAACCACCGCGATTGCTACCTGTGCCACTTCCTGCTGGACATCGCCAAGCCCATCAACGCCAGCGACATCAAGCTGTCGGTGATTGACTTGCACCGTGCCCAGTTGCGCGCCCGTTTGCCGCTGCGCTGGCGCGACAAGGACCTGTCGGCGCTGTATTACTCGGCGCTGGATATCGGCGTGACCCGTCGCGACAAACTGCGCTTTCTCAAGGGCTACTTCCGCCAGCCGCTGCGTCAGATCCTGGCCGAGCAGTCGGCGTCGTTGAGCCTGATGCAACGCAAGGCCGACAAGCTCTATGCGCGCAAGCAACGCTACGGGGATGCGATCTGATGGCGGGTTGGATCCTGGAACCTGCGTACGCGAACCTGGCGGATGATTTTGGCAGCCTTGAAGCGGTGTTCGCCCTGCAAGGCGAGCGGCTGACCCGCGACCCGCTGTCGGAAGTGATCCGCGTGGAGCGCGGCGGGGTCAATTACTACGTCAAGCGCTACGTCGGCGCCGGCAAGGGCTTGCGGCGTTACCTGGGCAAGCCGCGGGTCAAGTCCGAATGGCAGAACCTCAAGCGGTTTGCCAAGTGGGGCATTCCCACGGCTGATGTGGTTGCCTGGGGCCTGGAGCGCAAGGGCCTGGCCTACGACCGTGGCGCCATGATCACCCGCGAATTGCCCAGAACAGAGGACCTTTCGGTGCTGGCCGAGCGTCACGATGCACGCCTGCGCGACCCCAAGTGGGTCAATGCGGTGAGCCGCCAGCTCGCCGAATATACCCGCACGATGCACGATCATCGCTTTACCCATAACGACTTGAAGTGGCGCAACCTGCTGATCGACGATCAGGCGACGCTGTACCTGATCGATTGCCCCAATGGCGATTTCTGGCGCGGTTTCTGGCTCAAGTACCGCATCACCAAAGACCTGGCCTGCCTGGACAAGGTGGCCAAGTATCACTTGTCCGCCACCCAGCGCCTGCGTTTCTACATGCAGTACCGTCAGCGCCGGCACCTCAGTGCCGCAGACAAACAGCGTATTCGCCATGTGGTGAAGTTTTTCGAGGGACGTGAATGAGTGATGATTTCCTGGCGTCTGAAGACCGTGCGCTGCTGGAGCGCAACGGCCTGGCGACGTTCGACGCCCTGTGGGCCAAGCAACTGGATGCGGTGGATGAGCCCAATACCAGTCGCGGCGGCTGGAGCAGCGTGTTTCGCCTGGAGCTGGACGGCCACGGTTACTACCTCAAGCGCCAGAGCAATTACCTGACGCGCAGCCTGCACCGTCCTTTTGGCGAGCCGAGCTTCTCCCGCGAATTTCGCAACATCAGCCGTTATCGCAAACTCGGTGTCCCGGCGTTGCAAGCGGCGTTCTACGGCAAGCGCAAAGTCGCGGGTGAACACCGCGCGATGCTGCTGACGCGCGCGCTGGACGGCTGGAACGACCTGGATTCGCTGTTGGAGCAATGGCCTTCGCTGAGCGATGCCCAGCACCGTGCGATCCTGCTGGCCTGCGGTCAACTTGCGCAACGGCTGCACAGCGTCGGCCAAGTGCATGGCTGTTTTTACCCCAAGCATATTTTCCTGCAGGCGACCGGCGACGGTTATGCCGCGCAGTTGATCGACCTGGAAAAAACTCGCCCGCTGCTGTTCGGCTGGCGGGATCGGGTCAAGGATCTGGAGCCGTTGTTGCGTCGCGCGCCCCAATGGTCCGATGCGCAGGTGCGCCAACTCTTGGCGGCGTATCTGCAGCAGCCTGCGGACGGTACGCTGGTCGACACCTGGTTCCAGCGCCTGAACGCCCGTCGTAGCCACAAGGAGAACCGTTGATGCGTTTGTCTGAGCTGAAAACCGCCGGTCGCACTCCGGATCTGCCCCTGACCCTTGAGCTGGCCGATGCGGCGGGCCCGGGTCAATTGCAACTGCTGAGCCTGCTGCGCGTACTGCCGGGCGAGCGCTACGTGGGCGCAGCGGTGTGGCGCGGGCGTCCGGTGCTGGCCAAGTTGCTGGTAGGCGGCAAGGCTGCGCGACATTTTCAGCGTGAACTCAGCGGTGTTCGGCTGCTCGCCGAGCAAGGCCTGACCACGCCGTTGCTGTTGGCCGATGGCTTGCAGGAAGGCGAGGGCGGCTGGCTGCTGTTCGAATTTATCGAAGGCGCCGAAAGCCTGGCCGATGCCTGGCATGCCGTCGAAAACCTGCCGCCGCTGGCCGATGAGCAAACGGCGGTGCTCGCCCAAGCGCTGGGCGCGATCGCCCAGATGCACACCAAAGGCTTGTGGCAGGAGGACCTGCACCTGGACAACCTGCTGCGTCAGGACGGCAAACTGTACCTGATCGATGGCGCCGGGATTCGTGTGGAAGAGGCGGGCAAGCCCCTGTCACGCAACCGCGTATTGGAAAACCTCGGAGTGTTTTTCGCCCAGTTGCCGAAGAACCTCGAAGCGTTTACCGAAGAGTTGCTGGTGTACTACCTGCTCGGCAACGGCGAACACGCCTTGCCGCTGCAAGCGTTGGAAAAACAGGTGCGCAAAGTCAGTGCTTGGCGCCTGAAGGATTTTCTCAACAAGGTCGGCCGTGAATGCACCCTGTTCAGCGTGCAGCGCGGGCCGTTTGCGCTGCGTTCCATCCGTCGCGAGGAAGAAGCCGCGATGCTGCCGGTGCTTGATCAGGCTGATGCGTTGCTCGAGCAGGGCCATCTGTTCAAGACCGGTGGGGCCGCCACGGTGGCCAAGGCCGAAGTGGCAGGGCGCTCATTGGTGCTCAAACGCTACAACATCAAGGGGATCGCCCATTGGCTCAAGCGCTTCTGGCGTCCGAGCCGCGCCTGGCATTCCTGGCGCGAAGGCAATCGCCTGAGTTTCCTTGGCATCGCCACGCCCAAGCCGCTGGCGGTGCTGGAAAAGCGCTTTTTCTGGCTACGCGGCCGCGCCTACTTGGTGACCGAACTCATCACCGGGCCGGACATCATCGAGCGCTTCGCGCCCTTTGTCGACAAGGGTGACGCGCCGGAAAACGAACTGCTGGCCCTGGATCATTTGTTTGCCGAACTGATCCGCGAACGCATCAGTCATGGTGATCTCAAGGGGCACAACCTGTTCTGGGACAAGGATCGCTGGTCGCTGATCGACCTCGACGCCATGCGCCAGCACAGCTCCGATGCCAGCTTCGCCCCGGCGTTTGCCAAGGATCGGGCGCGGTTCATGCGCAACTGGCCTGAAAGCAGCGCGTTGTACCAACTGATCGATCAGCGCCTGCCCCGACAGATCGCCTGAATCTTGCCGGCGTGCACATTATGTAGTGAGCGGGCTTGCCCCGCGCTGGGCCGCGAAGCGGCCCCTGAACCAGGCTACTCGGTTCTGGGCGGAACTCGGCGGTGTCTTTATTGGGGCGGCTTCGCCACCCAGCGCGGGGCAAGCCCGCTCACTACAGTGTTGCGTGGGCAACAGTGATTGGGCAGTTGTGCTTGGGAACGACAGTCTGTTTTCGTCAGTGGTTTGCATCTTGCTGATTTAACTGGATAAAAAAACTGGCATGAGCGCTGCATTGCCACTGGGTGAACCCTTTCACCGGTGGCTCAGGAGCCCTGTATGCCTTCCAGCCTTTTCACGCTTTCCCGTTTGATCTGCCTCGGCGCTCTGTTGCTGGGCGGCACAGCCCACGCCGCCGACGGCGATGATGCCGTGCCGTCCCTGGCCGGCAAACGTATCGCTGTGAGCATGACCGGTACCAGTCATTATTTCGACATCAAGGCGTTTCAGGCCCAGGTCGATGAGATCAAGCGCCTGGGCGGTACACCCATCACGCTTGATGCCGGACGCAATGACAAGAACCTGGTCACCCAGCTGCAAACCGTGGTCACCCAGAAGCCCGATGCGGTGATCCAGACCCTTGGCACCCTCAGCGTGATCGACCCCTGGCTCAAGCGCATCAGCAAAGCCGGCATTCCGTTGTTCACCATCGATGCCCCGTCGCAATACAGCCTCAACAACACCACCTCGGATAACGTCGCCACCGGCAAGGCATTGGCCGATCAGTTGATCAAGGATGCCGGCGGCAAGGGCAAGATCCTGGTGTTCAACGGTTTCTATGGCGTGCCGGTGTGCGCGATCCGTTATGACCAGTTGAAGCTGGCGCTCAAGGATTACCCACAGCTGGAAATCATCCAGCCCGAGCTGCGCGACGTGATCCCCAATACCGTGCAGGACGCTTACTCCCAGGTCTCGGCACTGCTCAACAAATACCCGGCGGGCAGCGTCTCTGCGATCTGGTCGGCGTGGGACATTCCGCAATTGGGCGCGAGCAAGGCATTGATCGATGCCAAACGCACCGAAATCAAGACCTATGGCGTTGACGGCACCCCTGAAGTGCTGGCCCTGGTCGGCCAGGCGAACTCACCGGTCGGTGCAGTCGTGGCGCAACAGCCGGCACTGATCGGCAAGACCGCCGTGCAGAACGTTGCGCGCTATTTGGCTGGGCAACGTGACTTGCCCAGGGAAACCCATGTGGCCACATTGCTGACCACCGCCGGCAACCTGGCGCAGGTCCAGCAACTGCGGGGTGACTGATGACGGCGTTGCACTTGCAGAACCTGCACAAGCGCTTTGGCGCCACGTTGGCGCTGAATGATGCGAGCCTCAAGGTCGAGCGTGGCACCATCCATGGGTTGGTGGGCGAGAACGGCGCCGGTAAGTCGACCTTGATCAAGGTGCTGGCCGGCATCCACAAGGCGGACGCCGGGCAAGTGAGTATCGGCGGTCAAACGTATGGCGCCTTGTCACCGCGCCAGGTCGACGCATTGGGGGTGCAGTTCATCCACCAGGAGCGCCTGTTGCCGGCGAGTTTTACCGTGGGTGAGGCGCTGTTTTTTGGTCATGAATTACGCCGAGGTCCGTTTGTGGACCGGCGTCGGCAGCAGCGCGAGGCGCAGCGTTTGCTGGGGGAGTACTTTGACCTGCAGCTGCCGGCCGGCGCGCTGGTCGGCGAATTGAACAGCGCCGAGCGCCAGGTGCTGCAGATCACGCGGGCCTTGATCCGCCAGCCCAGGATTCTGGTATTCGACGAACCCAGCGTGGCGTTGGTCAAGCGTGAAGTCGACCAGTTGCTGCGCATCGTCAAGCGCCTGCGCGACCAAGGTTTGTCGATTCTGTACATCTCCCATTACCTGCAGGAAATCGACAGCCTGTGCGATGAGGTCACCGTGTTGCGCAATGGTCGGGACGTGGCGGTGGTGCAGCCACGCCATACCTCCAGTGCTGACATTGCGCGGCTGATGGTCAATCGCGAAGTGCAAGACATGTACCCCAAGGCCAAGGTCGAGCTGGGCGGGCCTTTGCTGCAAGTGCGCCGGTTGAGCCTGGCGCGGCGCTATCGGCAGATCGACCTGCACGTGCGGCGCGGTGAAATTGTCGGTCTCACCGGATTGGTGGGTTCGGGCGCCAAGGAGTTGCTCAAGACCCTGTTCGGCGTCGAGCAGGCCGACAGCGGCAGCATTCATCTGAACGGGCGTTTGCTGCGCCTGCATTCGCCGGGCCAGGCGGTTGCCGCAGGGGTTGCCCTGGTGCCGGAAGAGCGGCGCAGCCAGGGGATTTCGCCGCTGTTGTCGGTGTTGGAAAACCTCACGCTGGCGAGCCTTGGCAGGTTCACTCGCTGGGGCCTGTTGAGTCGCGCCAGGGAGCGGGCGGAAAGCGTGCGGCTGATCGATGAGCTGGCGATCAAGACGCCTGGTCCGCAGGCGGCGGTCAGCCAACTCAGCGGCGGCAACCAGCAGAAAGTCGCCTTGGGCAAGTGGCTCAGTCGCCGTTCGGCTGTGTACCTGCTCGATGAACCCTGCGTGGGTGTGGATGTGGGGGCCAAGGTCGAGATCTATCGCGTGATCGGGCGCCTGGTGGAGCAGGGCGCTGCGGTGTTGGTGCTGTCTTCGGATCTGCCTGAGCTGCTGGGCATCAGCGATCGAATCCTGGTGCTGCATCGCGGTGAAATCGCCGGTGAGTTTCGGGCTGGCGAGGCTGACAGCGATCAGTTGCTGGCGTGTGCCACCGGGGCAGTACCGGCGGCCGCTACGTCGGTGCGGGAGGTTGAACATGCTTGAAGCACTGCTGCGGCGTGGGTCGGTGGGCGTATTTCTGGCGATCCTGTTGGGGTTCGCCGTGGCGGCGCCGAACTTCTTGTCGCTGGGCAACCTGGCCAATGTGTTCAGCCAGTCGGCGATCCTGGGGGTGCTGGCTTTTGGGTTGACCTGCGTGATTATCGGCGGTGGTTCGAATGTCGTCGCCGGTGGGCTCGATCTGTCGTTGGCGGCCAACCTGGGGTTGTGTGCGGCGGTGTTCAGCCGCCTCAACAATGCCGGCCTGGAGCTGTGGGTATCGCTGTTGCTGACCCTGGCATGCGGCCTGGGGGTCGGCCTGCTCAATGGGCTGGCCGTGGTGGTGCTGCGTTTGCCGCCGTTGTTGGCGACCCTGGCGAGCATGAACGTGCTGGCCGGGTTGGAACTGGTGCTGACCGAAAACACAGTGGTCTCCACTGACTCGCCGTTGCTGGATCTGCTCAGCGGCGGGACCTGGTTGGGCGTGCCGGCCCTGGCATGGGTGCTGCTGGTGATGGCGGGGCTGCTGACCTTGCTGATCCAGCATTCGCCATACGGGTTGCGCTTGCATGCGGTCGGAGAGTACCCCCAGGCTGCCGAGGCGGCGGGCATTCGTGTGCCCCGCTATGTGTTGTCGAGCTATCTACTGTCGGGGCTGTCTGCCGCCGTGGCCGCGCTGTGTTCGGCGGCTTTTTTCAGCGGCAGCACCACGGGTTCAGGCGATATGCTGTTGTCGGTGGTGGCGATTGCCTTTCTCGGTGTGGTGTTTTCCCGGCGCCTGGTGGCGAGCATTCCGGGCACCTTGCTGGCGGCGCTGTTGATCGGGTTTTTGATCAATGGCTTTCAATTGCTTAACGTTTCGAGCTTTTGGGTCAACGGCGTGCAGGGCGTTTTGATCCTGCTGATCGTCGCGGCGTCCAGCGCATTGAATCGGGGGGCGACGGCATGAGCGCGCGCGCATTATTGCCGCTGACATTGCCACTGGTGTTCACGCTGATCGTCGTGGTGTTTGCGCTGCAGGCGCCGGGCTTTCTCAGTGTCGGCAACCTGCAAAGCCTGTTGCTGAATAACTTTGTGCTGCTGGCGATTGTCGCCATCGGCATGACGTACGCCGTGGCGGCCGGCGGTATCGACCTGTCGGTGGGCACGTCGCTGGATTTCGCCAGTTTCGGCTTTGTGGTGCTGCTCAATGCGGGTCATGGTTGGGCGTTCGCTGCGACAGGCGCGCTGATCGCGGCGCTACTGGTGGGCGTGGTGAATGCAGGCCTTATCGCCGGGCTGCGCATCAGCCCGTTCCTTGCCACCCTGGGCACGTTGTTTATCGGCACCAGCGCCCAGCAATTGCTTTCGGATGGCGGCCAGCCAATCTATATCGTCCAAGGCTTGAAGCCTGAACTCACGGGCCTCACGCCGTTGCTGATTGTCTTGGGGCTGGGGCTGTTCTACGGGCTGGCGCTCGCGCGCGGACGCTTGGGCCGAGAACTGCTGGCTCAGGGCACCCAGCCGCTGCTGGCGTATTACTCAGGGTTGTCGGTGCGACGCATTGTCACCGTGGTTGCCCTGGCGACCGCGCTGGCCTGCGGTGTGGCGGGCGTGCTGCTCGGCTCGACAGTCAGCGCGTACGTGCCGCTGTCCGGCAATGCGTTCTTGCTCAACGCAATTGGCGCGGTCTTCATCGGTACTACGCTGAGTCGACAGGGCCGGGCGAATATTCCCGGGACCCTGCTGGGCGTGCTGTTCATCAACGTCATCGCCAATGGGCTGCTGCTGATTGGCTGGAATTTCTACTGGCAGCAGGTGGCGACCGGCGTGCTGATCTTTGCCGTGTTGACCTTCAGCTTTGCCAGTCGGCGCCTGCTGGAGCGCTATTAGTCGAGGCTATTGCGCGTTGACCAGCGTCGTACGGGTTTTGTATTCGCCTTGGATGACGTCCTGGGTGGTAAAGAAATACCCGTAGTCCTGCAGGTACATGACCGTGCTGGTGGCCTGGTAGCTGTGGGTGGCGCGGCGGATTTTAAGCGGACCGTTGGCAGCGCCGGGCTCGATGAACACGTCAGTGCGCAAGCTGGAAGAGCCCAAGTCGCGCTTCTCCATAAGATGACGCAGAGGCTTGGCTGCCACGGGCATGCCCAATGCGGTGTGTTTCATGTGCGTTCCTTGCAGACTGGAAGTTTGATCAGGCCTTTCGACCGCCCGCATCAGGTTTTTTGCCGGCCGCGCTGATCAGAATGCGTACTGCGCGCCTGCGCCCGCATACCAGGAGCGCCCTGGCGCTGCTTCGTAATAGCGGCTGTTGCCGTCGCCGACGATGACCGAGCCGACGTACTGGCGATCCAGCAGGTTGTCCAGGCGCAAGGTCTGGTGAAAGGTCCAGTGCTCGACGTTCTGCTCGAAGCGCGCACGCCAGTTGAACACGCTGTAGGCCGGTGCGGCGTGCTGGTTGTTGGTGTCCTCGACGTAGACCTTGCTGCGGTAAATGCCTTCGATGGCGGTGCTGACCCAGTCGCGGGGTTTCCAGTTCAGTTCGGCGAACACGGTGGTTTGCGGCACGCCGGGCAAGTAGTTGCCCTTGTCGACGGTGGTTGCACCGCCGCTGACAAAGTCACTGTCGTAGGTGGCTTGCAGGCGGGTGTAGGCGAGGTTGGAGGTCCAGTGTTCGCTGAGCTGGCTCTCAATGCCCAGTTCGAAGCCGCGGCGCAGGGTGCGGCCGGCGTTTTGGTAGCTGGTGCGGCCGGCCAGGGCTTGATAGACCACCAATTCGTCCTCAGTGGTGATCTGGAAAACGGCGGCGTTGATTCGCGTGTTGTCGAGCTGTGCCTTCAGTCCCAACTCGTACTGAGTGCTCTGCGAGGGCTTCAGGCCAAAGTTGAACCCTTCGACACTGCCCGGCGCATAGGCCAGTTCGGCCTGGGTCGGTGTTTCGAAGCCTTTGCCGGCGCTGAAATAACCATGTAGCTGCGGCGTGAAGGCATACATCACGCTCATTGAAGGGGTGTTTTTCTGATAGGTTTTGTTGCCGCTTGAGTCGCCGTTGCTGATGAATTGATCGTCCACCTCCAACTCCATGGTGCTGTGGCGAATGCCGGCTTGCAGCGTCCAGCGGTCCAAGCCCCAGTTGGCCTGGATGTAAGGGTCGAAGCTGCGCGCGGTGTCAATTTCATCACGGCGTAGTTGGCCTTTTACGCCAAGGCTGTTGCCGCTGTAGTTCTGGTAGCCGTGGCGACTGTCTTCGCTCTGGTCGAAGTCCAGGCCGGTGATGATCGTCAGCTCGCCCGGTGCGCTGTCTACGGGATGCATCCAGCGCACGCTGGCGCCGTAGAACTTGCGGTCGAATTGCACCACGCCGCCGCCACGTTCGTTTGCGGGTGTGCCTTTGGGTATCGACAGATACTGGATCACACTTCGCCGCCCCGTGTACGCATTCACCTGCAACGTCGCATCGCCGATGTAGCGCTCGTAGTTCATGCCCACTTGCTGATGATCGATGCTTTTGCGCGTGTTGTAGGCCAGCGCATTTGCACTCACCGAGCGTGGGTCGGCCTTGTACGCCGCCCAGGTCTGTCCCAGCGGGTCCTGCGTGCCGTTTTGCTCCAGGCTACTGTAGATCAGCGCCAGCTTGCTGTCGTCATCCGGCTGGACGTTGAGCTTGGCGAAGGTCTGGTCGCGGCGCGCGCTGCTGTGGTCGCGGTAGCCGTTGGTGTCTATGCGTGAGGCGTCGAGTACGAAGCCTGTGCCATTCGCTGCGCCCTCGGCGGTCAGGTGGTGCTTGTTCAAACCGTCGCTGCCCACCAGGGTTTCGGCGCCGATGCGCGGCGGGCCTTCGCCGTCGCGGGAGAACATCTGGATCACCCCGCCGGCATTGCTGCCATACAGCGTGGCGGCCGGGCCGCGCAACACTTCGATGCGCTCGGCGGTGTCGAGGTTGAAGGTGGCCGCCTGGCCCTGGCCGTCGGGCGTGCTGGCGGGGATGCCGTCGGCGATCAATTTGATGCCGCGCACGCCGAAGGCCGAGCGGGCACCGAAGCCACGGGAAGAAATCTGCAGGTCCTGAGCATAGTTCTGGCGGTTCTGCACCACCAGCCCGGGTACACGGGACAGGACTTCGGAAGCGTTGATGCCCAATTGACCCTCACTGATCTGCTCGCGGCTGATGCCGTCGACCGAGTAGGGCAGGTCGAAGGTCGGGCTGGCGCTGCGCGAGCCGGTGACCACGCTGGGGTCGAGGACCAGCGGTGCGTCATCAGCCATAGCGGCATTACTCAGCAGCAGGCCGGGAAGCAACAGGGTGCAGCGCGTGAGGGTATTCATGAGTTAGCCGGCATCCATGGCGCAATGGGGAATAAACGCGCAAAAGGACGCAAGTTTAATGGTTCGGCGAATCTTTGCCATTCTCGGAAGCTTCTTACGCGCCCTGTCGGCGTACCGAAGCTGAACCGACGACGGGCGGATGCTAGCGTGGCGAACGATTGATCGGAGACTCGCCATGACAATAAGAACACTTGCAGTACTGGGCATTGTTTCGTTGGCTGCCAGCGGCTGCGGCACGCTCAATACGGTGTTTCGCGAAGACATCGCCGCCACCCGTGAACTGCGCAAGCAAAAAACCTACTGCGAAGCCATTCCGCGTATCTACAGCGGCCTAGCGTTCGATTTTTGCCTGCTGCACGCCACACCCGACCCCACGGGTGTGCTCATCCCCCTTGCGCTGGCTGATATCGCCGCATCGGGCGTGTTGGACACGATGGTGCTGCCCTACACGGTCTATCGGCAAATCGAAGACGGCAACATCAGAATCTACCGCTGACCAGGCCAACGCATCTTGCCACTTGCCGCTAACAGGTCCTCCCTGCTTTTAAGCTATAATCCCGCCCTTTAGCTGTTTCCTGCCCAGGTGGGAAGCACACTTTTTTCAGGCGTAACCCGCCTGCATGCAGACTAAAAGAGGCTAGACCCCTGTGGCATTGACGATTCTTGGCCTGTCCGGCGCCCTTAGCCATGATCCTTCCGCAGCCTTGTATATCGACGGCAAGCTGATCGCGGCCGCCGAAGAAGAGCGCTTCGTACGCGACAAACATGCAAAGAACCGCATGCCCTACGAATCGGCGAAATTCTGCCTGGAGCAGGCCGGCATCAAGCCTTCCGACGTTGACGTGGTCGCTATCCCTTTCGCGCCGATCAGCCTGTTCGGCGAGGCGCGCTGGCACTACGCCAAGCGTTACTGGTACGCCCCGGACCGCGCCCTCGACGCGATCCTGATGGGCAACCGTCGCTACAAGCGTTATCGCAACAAGATCGTCTGGTGCCTGGAGCAACTGGGTTTCGATCCGAAGAAAATCAAGATCGAACCGGTTGAACACCACCTGGCCCATGCCTCCAGTGCCTACCACTGCTCCGGCTTCCAGGAGAAAACCGCGATCCTCGGTATCGACGGTAAAGGTGAGTACGCCACCACGTTCTTCGGCTACGGCGAAAACGGCAAGATCCACAAAATCAAGGAATTCTACGATCCGGACTCCCTCGGCGGCCTGTATGGCGCGATCACCGAGTTCCTCGGTTTCGAGATGCTCGACGGCGAGTTCAAGGTCATGGGCATGGCGCCGTATGGCGATGCCAGCAAGTACGATTTCTCACGCCTGGCCTCTTTCGAGAACGGCGAGTTGGTGATCAACACCGACTACGCCAACGTGATCGGCCTGCGCCGTTATAAGGAGAAGGGCAAGGGTTTCTACTTCTCGCCCAAACTGATCGAGTGGCTGGGGCCCAAGCGCGAAGGCGACATCGCCGACGAGCCGTACATCCACTACGCCGCCAGCATGCAGGCGCTGTTCGAAAAGTTGGCCCTGCAGATGATCGACCACTACCTGGGCGACATCCTCAAGGACACCGGCAAGCTGGCCTTCGCCGGCGGCTGCGCGCTGAACGTGAAGCTGAACCAGAAGATCATTGCCCGTGACGACGTCAAGGAGCTGTTCGTGCAGCCGGCGTCCGGCGATGCCGGTACCGCGGTCGGTGCGGCGGCCTACGTGTCCCACGCCCGTGGAGTGCCGGTCGAGAAGATGGAGCACGTCTACCTCGGCCCGTCCTACAGCAACGAAGACGTGATCGCCGCCTGCGCCAAGCATGAGAGCAAGCCGAACTGGCGCAAGATCGAAAACATGCCCCAGCGCATCGCCAAAATCATGGTCGACGGCAACCCGGTGGCCTGGTTCCAGGGCCGCATGGAGTTTGGCCCGCGTGCCCTGGGCGGTCGTTCGATCATCGGTTGCCCAAGTGCGACCGGCGTGGCGGACCGCATCAACCACCAGATCAAGTTCCGCGAGCGCTGGAGGCCTTTCTGCCCGTCGATGCTCGATACCGTCGCCCCGCAGATGATCAAGGTCGATCACCCGGCGCCGTTCATGACCTTCACCTTCGAAGTGTCCGAAGAGTGGAAGACCCGCGTGCCGGAAGTGGTGCATGAAGACGGTACCTCCCGCGCCCAGGTGCTCAAGCGCGAATACAACCCGCGCTACTACGACATGATGAAAGAACTCGAAGTGCTCACCGGCAACGGCGTGGCCCTGAACACCTCGCTCAACCGCCGTGGCGAAGCGATGATCTGCTCGCCGACCGACGCGTTGAACATGTTCTTCGGCTCCGACCTGCAGTACCTGATCATGGAAGACATCCTGGTCGTCAAAGACGGCGTGGACCCTTATGACGCGCTCGGCTGACCGCCACGTCCTGCAGTTCTGCCACGGCTATGACGGGCCGTTCCTGGATTGCGCAAGGCAGTACGCCAGCTTGTTCGCAGGCTCGGGCTACAAGGTGACCACGGTGTTCCTCACCGGAGTCGCCGACCCCGAGGTGGCGGCCGGTTGCGCCAGTGACGAAGTGTTGTTCATGGAGTTCAGCTCGAAGGCCATTCGTGGCCTCAAGCTGGGTGCCATCGCCGAGATGCGCAAGATCGCCGCCTCGCGCCATTTCAGTTTCTGCATCGCACACCGCGCCAAGCCGATCTACATCGCGCTGCTCGCCACGCGGTTGCAGGTGATTGGGGTGCATCACGCCTTTGGCGACTACCAGCGCCGCGGCCGTCGGCTGTTTGCCTCGATTTTCAGAAAGCGCCTGAGCTTGCTCGCGGTGTCCGACGCCGTGCGGGATGACATCCGGCGCTGCCTGCCGAAATGGCCGCAGGCGCGTATCCAGACCTTGTACAACCGCATCGATGTCCAAGCCCTGCAGGCGCGGCAGGTTTGCAGGGAAGAGGCGCGCGACGCCCTCGGGCTATCGCCGGATGAATGGGTGGTCGGCAATGTCGGCCGCCTGCACCCGGACAAGGACCAGGCCACGCTGCTCAAGGGTTTCGCCCTGGCATTGAAGCAGTTGCCGACTGAAAGCCGTTTGGCGATCCTCGGCACCGGGCGCCTGGAGCGGGACCTGAAGGCACTGGCCCGCGAGCTGGGGATTGCCGACAAGGTGCTGTTCCTCGGCCAGGTGCCGGATGCGCGCCGCTATTTTCGTGCGTTTGATGTGTTTGCATTGAGCTCCGACCACGAGCCCTTCGGCATGGTGCTGCTCGAAGCCATGGCGGCCGGCGTCGCCTTGCTCGCCACCGCCTGTGGCGGCGCGCGGGAAGTGGTCGAAGGCGTGGGCATCCTGTTTCCCCTGGGCGACGCCGAGCACCTGGCCCAAGGGCTGGAACACCTGGCCGCGATGGACCCGCAGCAGCGACGCCAATGTGCCGAGTTGATGCTGGAGCGCCTGCATGCACGATTCTCGGATCAGGCGGTGCGCGCTGCTTTCTGGCAGTTGCCGCCTGTCATTGAACTGACCGCGAGGGCTTGATGCTCAATCGATTCCAAGGCTGGCGCGAGCGCGGCTGGTCCGTCGTCGATGCGCCCACCTACAGCGAGGCCTGGCAACGTTTTGGCGGCAGCGTCGCGACGCATCCGCAGGTGATCGAGCGCCTGGCCGGCCTGGCGCAGATTCCGGTGCGTTACCTGGCCTGGGAGCAGGCCGGTGAACTCAAGGCGTGCATCGCCACCTGGGGGCGCGACTTGGCGCTGTCCAAGGATGTGCTCAAGCGAAGTGGCAAGAAAGGCCTGTTCGACCTCGGCAATGCCGAGCTGATCCTGCCGGCCGCCGCCGATGCGCAGGCGCCGTTGCGCCAGCGTGCGCGCTACCTGTCGGCATTGAACGAGGGCCGTTTCAGTGGCCTGAAGCTTCAGGCCGAGCAGTTGGCCATGGCGCGTACCCCCGAAGAACTGTCGAAGAAATTTCGCTACAACCAGCGCCGCGAATTGCGTTTGCTGGAAGAGGCGGGCGGCCTGGTGCGGCCTGTCGGTGAGTTTTCCAGCGTTGAGTTGGCGTCCATCTACTGCGACTTGTTCCTGCGCCGCTGGGGCTTCACCGCCACGGGCGCCGAGCGCATGGCCGACGTGATCGAACTGCTGCGTGAGTGGTTGATCGGTTCGGTGATTTTTCTCAACGACGCGCCCATCGCCATCCAGTTGGTGTACCGGGTCGAGTCGCCGCAGTGGATCAGCGTGGAGTACGTCAACGGGGGGGTTGACCCCGAAACTCGCGCCTTCAGCCCAGGCAGCGTGCTGAGTTTTATCAACACCCAAAGCGCCTGGGAGCAGGCACGCGAAGTTGGCAAGCCACTGCGTTTTTCCTTTGGCCGCGCCGACCGCGAATACAAGGACCGTTGGTGCAACCCCGTGCAGGTATTCAGCGTATGACCCGCAAGCAGCAATTACTCAGGCGTCACCGGCGCAACAAGCGCACGGCGTTGATGGTCGGCGTGTTGCTGCTGGTGTTGGTCGGCATCCTGGTCGCCTGGTGGTTGCCGTTGCTGTTGGCCGTATTGGCGTGGATCGCTCATGAAGCCTGGTTTGCCGACCACCTGTTCTATGCGCCCAACGAGGATTACCAGTACCGTTTCTCGGCGGATGCCGAGCTGACAGGTGTGCATCTTGACGGTGACCGCTTGCTGCTCGATCAGCCGGTGACGCTGGAGGTAGGCGCGACACTGGTGCTGGCGATCAAGGTCAAGAGCACGTGGTTGGGGCGTTTTCTCGACCCTGGCGTTGAGTTGGCAGACGACCGGCAAACCTTTGAGCGCGGGGTCAACGGCGTTCGCTACCTGAACCTCAGCGGCCTGGCGCCGGCGTTGGCGGCGGGAGAATTGCGTCTGCGCGGGCGGCATTGCCGATTGCTCGGCTCACCTCGCCTGTGGGCCTGGACCCATCCGGATTACAGCGCACAACGGGTGATGGTCATCGCCCCGCATGCCGACGACGCCGAATTGGCCGCCTTCGGCCTGTACAGCCAGGCTGAAAAACCCTGGATCGTCACCCTGACCGCAGGGGAGATCGAAGCCGAACATTATGAGCGGATGGGCCTGGATGCGGTCGAGGCTTCGCGCATCAAGGGCCGCCTGCGTGCCTGGGACAGCATCGCCGTGCCGCAATGGGCCGGCGTGCCGCAGGCCCATTGCGTGCAACTGGGCTACTTCTGCCTGCAATTGCAGGCGATGCAGGCCGCGCCGGACCTGCCGTTTGCCTCCCGTGAGGCAGAGCTGACGGACGTTCGGCCCTTTCGCCAGTTCAATCCGTTCCCGTTACCGGCGGACAGCGACGGCCTGCCTACCTGGAACAATTTGCTGGCCGATCTGCGCCACGTGCTGTTGATGGCGCGCCCGGAAGTGATCGTGCTGCCGCATCCGGTGCTGGACCCGCACCCTGATCATCTCTGTGCGCACCACGCGGTGCTGCAAGCCTTGCAAGGCCTGGAGTGGCAGCCGACCACCGTACTGGGCTACGCCAACCATCTTCACGACAACGACCGCTGGCCCATGGGCGACGCCGGTGCCGGCATTGCGTTGCCGCCGCTGTTCGACGCCACTGAAGAACTGCTCCCGTGCAGCCTTGCCCTGACCTTGGCGCAGCAGCGCGACAAGGCCATGGCCCTGGGCATGATGCATGACCTGCAGCCGGCGGCGCCGTTCAAGCGCCGTGTACGGCGTTGGCTGCAGCGAATGTTGGCGGGGCGTGCGCGGTCGCCTTATGGTGATAACGAGTTTTTCCGCAAGGCCGTACGACGGCATGAGTTGTTCTGGCGTTTGTGAAAAAGGGAATGTAATGAAAGTCTTGTTTCTGGTCCAGAAAGAACAGCGCGCCATCCTGGATCGTTTGTACGAGGGGGTGGCCGAGCATTGCGACTGTGATATTCGCTGGCTGAGCAGCGATGAGCAGCGCAACCTGCGCGCTTACTTCCGACGTGAAGTCGACGTGACCCGTTACGACCGCATTGTGTTTTTCCTGCGCTTCAAGCAGGAGATCCGCCAGGTCGGGTTCATCCGCACCCTCCCGAACCTGGTGATCCTCGAACACGACGCTTATCAGAACTACATTCCCTGCAAATACACCGGCAAGTTCAGTGCTCATTACCGTCGGCTGCCGTGGGTGCGGGTGATCAGCTCGGGCTTCATGGTGACCGAACGCCTGCGCGCCGAAGGCTTTGATGCGGTATTTGTGCCCAAAGGCTACGACCAGGCACTGTTGCAGTCCCAGGACCGTGAGCGGGATATCGAACTGGCGTTTGTCGGCAGTACCAACAGCGTGGCCTATAGTGGTCGCAAGGCATTGCTCGATGAGCTGGCACGGGTTGAACCTTTGGTGGTGACGCGCACCAAATCCGGTGAGGAATATTGCGCGACCCTCAACCGGATTCGTTTTTTCGTCAGTGCCGATGTGGGCATGGGCGAGTACATGATCAAGAACTTCGAAGCCATGGCCTGTGGCTGTGTATTGCTGGCGTTTGATCAAGGGGCCGAGGAAAACGCGGCCCTGAGGTTCGAAGATATGGTCAATGTGGTGTTCTACAAGGACATCCCGCAGTTGCAGGAAAAACTCGCCGTGCTACGGTCCGACCCGCAACTGGCGGCAGATATTGCACGTCGTGGGCAGTCGCTGGCGGTCAGCCAGTACCGCTTTGCGCGTATCGGCCAGCGTATTGTCGAAGCCCTTGAGGCGCCGCTGCGGCCTCGTGCTCCCTTGAGTGTGCTGGAAAGGTTGCGCCTGAAGCTGGGCGTTTGATATCGGCTAAATGGCTATCAAATGATAGCTATGTGATCTTATCGAGACATGAATGCAATTCTCCGATCAAAGCGACGTAACACTCGTGGTGACCAGTTGCGGTCGCTTCGATTTGTTGAAACGCACGCTCGAGAGCTTCGATCTGTTCAATACGGCGGCGATACGTGAAGTCTTCATTACCGAAGACTCCGGCGACGACGCCGTAAGCCATGCGGTTCCCGAGCACTGGCGCAGTCATTGCACCTTCCTGATCAACCGCCCGAAGCTTGGGCAGTTGGCGTCCATCGATTTGGCTTACGAGTCGGTCAAGACCCCCTATATATTCCATTGCGAGGATGACTGGGCGTTTTATCGACCGGGTTTTGTCGAAGACTCCAAGACGGTATTGGAGCAGCGGCCCGAAATTTTGCAGGTGTGGCTGCGCAACTTCGTTTACGACTTGCAGGTGCATAGCCCCTATATCCATTTGGGGCCGCGCGAAGTGATTGGCGGGGTGCCGTGTTATCCCCTGCTGTCCGACAAGCCTGAGTGGCAGGGTTTTTCGCTGAACCCCGGGTTGCGACGCATCAAGGAATATCGCTTGTGCGCGCCCTATGCCGGGTTCGAAGGGGAGAAGGGGCTATCCAAGCGTTACGCGCAGCTGAACCTGGCGGCCGTGACTCTGGAAGGCGATGCGGTTTTGCATACCGGTTTCGGTTTGCATGTGGCGACGGCGGAAGAGCGCTTGACCAAGGCGCGGCGCAAGCGGCGAGAGCGGATCAAGCTGGCGGCCATGCTGGTACTGGGTGTCGGTATCGGTTGGCTGATCCATTAAGTAAATACGACAAGCCACCACACAACGCCGCAAAAGGTCATTTTTTAGATGAGTATCCTCAACATCATGTGGGCCGGTGGTTCTGCATTCGCCTCAGTGCAGAAGGTTCATCAACAGATTCTTTCCCACGCCGTTTGCCGTGCGCCGATCACGACCTGGTTGCTTCAGGGCCGCTCGCACGAGAGCGAACCGGCAGTGGAGTGGAACCTCTCTTCCGCCCGGCTCAAGGGCAGGCATCTTTGGAAGCTGTTGATGCCCTGGATGCGCGCGCGTTTCCAGAAAGCGTTGCCTGACGATCTTGAGGTTGTATTGCTCGACGGGGTAGGCGTGGCCCGGGTGATGTTGCCGGTGCTCAAGGATTTGCCACACGTACGCGCCGTGGTTGTGTTTCATGGCGCCACGCGCATGCGCCGCGCGGACCAGAAGTTGTTTGCGCAGCTTCCCGCGGCGCAACTGACCCTGGTGGCCGTGTCGCAAACCCTGGCTCACACGATCGAGCGTTTCCTGCAACGGCCCGTGACGGTGCTGCGCAGTGCGTTTGATCCGGTGGCGTTTCGCGCCGCCGCGCTATCGCGGGCGCAGGCGCGGTCTCGCCTGGGGCTGCCACTGGAAGCCTCGCCGGTGCTCGGTGCGGTAGGCCGATTGGTCGGCGGTAAGGGCTTTGGTTGTCTGCTGGACGCGTTTTCCGGTGTATCGGCGGTGCATCCGGACGCGCGGCTGGTCATTATCGGCGAAGGAGATGCGCGGCCGGCGCTTGAGGCATGTATCGCGCAGATGGGCTTGCAGGACAAGGTCTCGCTGCCAGGCCATCTGCCGGACGCGGCGACGCTTTATCGGGCCTTTGATTGGGTGGCCATTCCGTCGACGCAAGAAGGCTTGGGGTTGATCCTGCAAGAGGCGGTAATGGCCGGGGTTCCGGTGCTGACCAGCGAATTGGCCGTGTTCCGCGAGCAGTTGGCGGACGCCGGCTGGTACGCCCCCTCCGATGATGCGCAGGCTTGGGGTCGCCTGATGGAGCGTGCGTTCGCCACGTCTGCCGAGGGCGTGCTTGAGGCCCAGTCACGCGCATTGGCACCCGAGCAAGCCTGGAAGGATTTCAGTGAAACCTCCCAGCGCCTGTTTTCATGTCGCTAGCAGCGCTTGCTCCAGTGCTTGCATTGGAAAGCGTTCGTTCAGCTTCTCGCGCGCAATATAACGTGCGAAATGCTGCAGGTTGCGTCTCGCGAGTTCTGGATTAAGCGGTGCGCGCAAAAAGCGCATGTCCGCCACATCAATCAGTCCCATTTCGTTATCAGGTGTGACAACGATATTGCCCAGGTGCAGGGAGCGGAAGTAAATTCCCGCGCCATGCAGGCGGCGGATCAGCGCGACCAGCGGGCTGAGGTTCGATTGCCAGTCAAAGCCCTCTTTGTTGGAAATCTGGCGCAGCGTTTCGCCCGGCAGCGGGCGATACAACACCGCGGTCATACCGGGCGCAGCCAGTTGAAAGAACGCAAGAACGGTCAAGGTGGGGATGCCGCGCTGTTGCAGCTGCGCCACGTTGTCGATGAAGCGCTTGGAGTAGGGGCGAAACAGCGCCGACGAAAACAGGCGCTTGCGGCGAAACAGTTTGAGGATATTCCCGTCGGCCAGCAGGTAGACTTTGGGGCCATAGCTGTCCTTTTCGAGGATTCGGGCACCTTCAATCATCGCGTTTAAATCGGCTTCGGGAAGCCTGGAACATTGCATCGTCGGAAAGCCTTGTGGGGAGTCGCGGGCACAGTAGTCGGTAATAATGCCGAAAGTTTTGGGTTTTAACCATGCCGGTTTGGCAGGCTGGACCTATTCAGGAGCGGGTGATGCAAGCAAGTCGTTGGGCGCAGGTATGGATGAATGTCGGGTTGCTTTGGTTTTTGCTGGCGATTGCCTTCGCGCCGACCAATAAAATTTATCAGCAAGGCTTGACCCTGTTTCTATGGTTGCCGGCCATGGCGTATGCCTGGTCTGCCCGTGAGCGCCTCAAGGAAGTCTGGCGTGAGCAGCGCTGGATCTGTTCGATGGTGGCGGCGCTGTCCATCTGGGGCGCCATCAGCCTGCTGTGGACCAATGCCGAAGACCCGTCGCGCGAGGCCAAGCGCCTGCTGTATATCGGCGTGTTCCTGCTGTTTTTCCCGGTGTTCGCCTGCGGCCGCACCGAGCAAGTCATTCGTGTGATGCAGTGGGGCGGTTTCGGCCTGGCCCTGTCTTCGCTGGTGGCGATCGTCAAGTTCTATGGCCTTGAGCATAACGCCTGGTACGCACGCCTCGAGGGCTTGGGGCAGTTGTCCCATCCGATCCTTGGCGCCTATGTGATCGGCCTGGCCGCCGTCTGGCTGCTGCACTGGCTGCCGCGTGGGCGCTGGATGCAAGCAGCATGGGGGGTGTCCATCGTACTGCTCGGGCTCTTCGTAGTACTGAGCCAAAGTCGCGGTGCCGCACTGGCCTTGCTACTGACCGTCGTCGCAATGCCAGCCTGGTGCCGCGACCGACGGACCGCAGTGATCGCGATCGGAGCGGTGATTGCCGCGCTGGCGGTGTTCTTCGCCATGCAGTCACTGGTGATGTCCCGGGGTGTCTCGTACCGGCCGCAAATCTTCATGGCGGCCGTCCAGATGATTTCCGAGCGCCCGTGGGCCGGGTTGGGCCTGGGTGGGGATTACAAGGTGTTCGCCGACAACATTTATTTCGATCACGCGCACAATCTGTTCTCCCACGTCGCCATCGAACTGGGCCTGCCCGGCCTGCTGCTGTGGTGCGGGCTGTGGTTCGGCGTGTTATGGCAAGCCTGGAAGGCGCGCGACACGCTCTATGGCAAGGGCGTCATCGGCATGTGGGTGTTTTCGTTCCTGGCCATGCAGTTCGATGCGGCCAGCCTCACGGGTACCCCTCGGGCCGAGTGGTTTATCTCGTGGCTGCCGATTGCGTTGGCCAGTGTCTTGGTCTGGGCTCGGGTCAACCCCGGCGCATGTGATAAAGTTCGCGTCCTACCCAATCAGTGAGCTCGACACATGAGTGACGCACCGCCCAAAGCGGACCAGGAATCCAGCCTGAAAATTTATTTCAGGCTGCTGGGCTATGTGAAACCGTACATCGGCATGTTCATGCTGAGTATCTTGGGCTTCGTGATCTTTGCTTCCACCCAGCCGATGCTCGCCGGGATCCTCAAGTACTTCGTGGATGGCTTGAGCAACCCCGACGTGGTGTTCCTGCCCAACATACCGTTGTTCAAAGACCTGAAACTGCTGATGGCCGTGCCGCTGCTGATCATCCTGATCGCCGCGTGGCAGGGCCTCGGCTCGTTCCTGGGCAACTACTACCTGGCCAAGGTTTCCCTGGGCCTGGTGCATGACCTGCGCGTCCAGTTGTTCAACAAACTGCTGGTACTGCCCAACCGTTATTTCGACACGCACAATTCCGGCCACCTGATTTCCCGTATCACCTTCAACGTGACCATGGTCACCGGCGCCGCTACGGATGCGATCAAGGTCGTGATCCGCGAAGGCCTGACGGTGGTGTTCCTGTTCGGCTACCTGCTGTGGATGAACTGGAAGCTGACCCTGGTGATGCTGGCCATCCTGCCGCTGATCGCCGTGATGGTTGGCAGCACCAGCAAGAAATTCCGCAAGCAGAGCAAGAAGATCCAGGTGGCAATGGGCGACGTCACCCACGTAGCCTCGGAGACTATCCAGGGTTACCGTGTGGTACGCAGCTTCGGCGGCGAAAGCTATGAGGAACGCCGTTTCGCCGCCGCCAGCCAGAGCAACACCGACAAGCAGCTGCGCATGAACAAGACCGGCGCGGTCTACACGCCCATGCTGCAACTGGTGATCTACACCGCCATGGCTACGCTGATGTTCCTGGTGCTGCTGCTGCGCGGCGATGCCACGGCGGGCGACCTGGTGGCCTACATCACCGCTGCGGGCTTGTTGCCCAAGCCGATCCGCCAGTTGTCGGAAGTCAGCTCGACGATCCAGAAAGGCGTCGCCGGTGCCGAGAGCATCTTCGAACAGCTTGACGAAGAGCCGGAAGTCGACAGCGGCACCGTGGAGCGTGATCGCGTCAGCGGTCGCCTGGATGTGCGCAACCTGAGCTTCACTTACCCGGGTACCGAGCGCGAAGTGCTGAAGAACATCAGCTTCACGGCCGAGCCTGGGCAGATGATCGCCCTGGTCGGGCGCTCAGGCAGCGGCAAGTCCACGCTGGCCAGCCTGATCCCGCGTTTCTACCATCATGAAACCGGCGACATCCTGCTCGACGAAGTGGAGATCGAAGACTACCGCCTGCGCAACCTGCGCCGGCATGTGGCCCAGGTCACCCAGCACGTCACGCTGTTCAACGACACCGTGGCCAACAACATCGCCTACGGCGACCTGGCGGATGCCCCGCGCGCAGACATCGAAAAAGCCGCCACCGATGCCTACGCCATGGACTTCATCGCCGAGCTGCCGCATGGCCTGGACACTGAAGTCGGTGAAAACGGCGTGCTGCTGTCCGGCGGCCAGCGTCAGCGCTTGGCCATCGCCCGTGCACTGCTGAAGAATGCCCCGCTGCTGATCCTGGATGAAGCGACTTCGGCGCTCGACACCGAGTCCGAACGTCACATCCAGGCCGCGCTGGACAAAGTCATGAAGGGCCGCACCACTCTGGTGATCGCGCACCGACTGTCGACCATCGAGAAAGCCGACATGATTCTGGTGATGGACCACGGTGAAATTGTCGAGCGTGGTACACATCTGGAGCTGCTGGCCATGGGCGGCTATTACTCGCGCCTGCACGCCATGGGCCTGGATGAGCCGGTAACGGCCAACATCACCTGATGTGCCGGGGCGCGCAATGCGCCCCGGTGTTCAAAAAATGAGCAGATTTCCTGGCTGATGCATCCCGGGTAAAGCTCTCGAACTAGGCGGCGCTCACCCTGTGCTAATATCGCGCCCCTGTTCATTTTGTATGTGGGTTGCTCCATGAAGTTGTCCATGCCGCGATTCGATCAAGCCCCTGTCTTGGTGGTCGGCGATGTCATGCTCGACCGTTACTGGCATGGTGGTACCTCACGGATTTCCCCTGAGGCGCCGGTACCGGTAGTCAAGGTCGAGCAAATCGAAGACCGTCCAGGTGGCGCTGCCAACGTTGCCCTCAATATTGCCGCGCTCGGCGCCCCGGCCTCCCTGGTCGGCGTGACCGGCGACGACGAAGCCGCCGACAGCCTGGCCAACAGCCTGCGCGGTGCCGGCGTGCGCGCGCTGTTCCAGCGCATTGCCCACCAGCCGACCATCGTCAAGCTGCGGGTCATGAGCCGTCACCAGCAATTGCTGCGTATCGATTTCGAAGAACCCTTCGCCACCGACGCCCTGGCCCTGAGCGGCCAGGTCGACGAGTTGCTCGAAGGCATCAAGGTGCTGGTGCTGTCCGACTACGGCAAAGGCGCCTTGAAGAATCACCAGATGCTGATCCAGGCCGCCAAGGCTCGCAACATTCCGGTGTTGGCCGATCCCAAGGGCAAGGACTTCTCGATTTATCGTGGCGCCAGCCTGATCACGCCGAACCTCAGCGAGTTCGAAGCCATCGTCGGCGGTTGCGTCGACGAGCACGACCTGGTGACCAAGGGCGCCGCGCTGATGGCTGACCTCGACCTCGGCGCCTTGCTGGTGACCCGTGGCGAGCACGGCATGACCCTGCTGCGCCCTGGCCATCCGGCGATGCACTTGCCGGCACGTGCGCGCGAAGTGTTCGACGTCACCGGTGCCGGTGACACCGTGATTTCCACCCTGGCCGCTTCGATTGCGGCCGGCGAAGAACTGCCCCACGCCGTGGCCCTGGCCAACCTGGCGGCGGGCATCGTGGTTGGCAAGCTGGGTACCGCGGCCATCAGCGCGCCCGAGTTGCGCCGTGCGATCCAGCGCTCCGAAGGCTCGGAGCGCGGCGTGCTGACCATCGAGCAATTGCTGCTGGCGATTGACGATGCCCGCGCCCATGGTGAAAGCATTGTGTTCACCAATGGCTGTTTCGACATCCTGCACGCCGGTCATGTGACGTACCTGGAGCAGGCGAGCGCCCAAGGCGATCGCCTGATCGTGGCGGTCAACGACGACGCTTCGGTCAGCCGCCTGAAAGGCCCCGGCCGCCCCATCAACAGTGTCGACCGGCGCATGGCGGTGCTGGCGGGCCTGGGCGCAGTGGACTGGGTGATCAGCTTCCCTGAAGCCACCCCGGAAAACCTGCTGGCCCAGGTCAAGCCGGACGTGCTGGTCAAGGGGGGCGATTATTCCGTCGACCAAGTCGTCGGCGCCGACATCGTCAGCGCCTACGGCGGCAAGGTCAAGGTCCTGGGTCTGGTCGAGAACAGCTCGACTACCGCCATTGTCGAGAAGATCCGCAACCATGAGTAAATGGGTGCTGGTCACTGGCGGCGCGGGCTTTATCGGCTCGCATCTGGTCGATGCGCTGCTCGCCAAGGGCTACGGGGTGCGGGTGCTGGATAACCTGTCCACCGGCAAGCGCAGCAACCTGGCGCTGGACAATCCGCGCCTCGAGCTGCTGGAAGGTGATGTGGCCGATGCGGCATTGGTTGCGAGCGCCGCTGTCGGTGCCACGGCAGTGGTGCACCTGGCGGCGGTAGCTTCGGTGCAGGCCTCGGTGGATGATCCGGTCGGCACGCACCAGAGCAATTTCGTCGGCACCTTGAATGTCTGCGAAGCGATGCGCAAGGCCGGCGTCAAGCGCGTGGTGTTTGCCTCCAGCGCTGCGGTATACGGCAACAACGGCGAAGGGGCTTCGATTGACGAAGAGACGACCAAGGCTCCGTTGACGCCTTATGCGTCCGACAAGCTGGCGGGTGAATACTACTTCGACTTCTACCGTCGCCAGCATGGCCTGGAGCCGGTGATCTTCCGCTTCTTCAACATCTTCGGGCCGCGCCAGGACCCGTCATCGCCGTACTCCGGCGTGATCAGTATCTTCAGCGAGCGCGCGCAGCAGGGCGTGCCGATTGCCGTGTTTGGCGATGGCGAGCAAACCCGTGATTTCATGTACGTGCAAGACCTGGTGGATGTGTTGGTGCAGGCAATTGAAGCGCCAGCGGCGCCATTGGGCGCAATCAATGTGGGCTGGAACCGCACCACCACGCTTAAGCAAGTGCTGCAGGCTTTGGAAGAAATAGTCGGCACCTTGCCGGCGGTGACCTACGGACCCGCGCGCTCCGGGGATATCCGGCATTCGCGGGCGAACAACCAGCGGTTGCTTGCCAGCTTTACGCTGCCCGAGCCTACCCCGTTGAAAGTCGGTCTGGAACGCTTGCTTAACGGCTGAAGCGGTCGACTGTGGGAGCTGGCTTGCCTGCGATAAAATCACCTCGGTGTGCCTGATACAGTGAGGTGTCTGCATCGCAGGCAAGCCAGCTCCCACATAACCCAGCTTCGCCATCAGATTCAGGTCAGGCCTTGGCTTTCTTCTTCGGCACGATCTTGCGCAGCACCCGCTGGGCCAGGCGCTTGAGTTTCGATTCTTTCTCAGGCACTGCCAAACCTTGCTGGCGCAGCCAGTCCTTCCAGCGAATCCGCTCCTCCCGCACCAGCCAGCCGTCCTGCTGGGCGAAGCTTTCCGCCAGGTACAAACCCCGTGTGCTCGCCGGGTACAGCTGGTCTTTCTTGACGGTGTACAGCTCGGCCACGGGTTGGCCGTCTTTGAGCGGCATCAGGTACAGGTCCGGGCGCTGGCGGTCCAGGCGCGCGACCAATTCATCGCCTTCCAGGCGCTCGTCCACATGAAACAGGCTCAAGGATTTGGCTTCCTTGGGCACTTCCAGGCGCAGGTCGTAGATCAATTGCAACGAGGCAGTGGGCAGGTGCACGTAGGCGCGCGGGCGTTCAATCAGCTGCGTGGTGGCGCACCGCACCGGGCGGGCCGCACCCGACAAGGGGCTCAGGCGAAAGGGCAGCGCTTCGCGGTAATGCAGCGCAGCGGAGTAGGGCGCCGGTAGCCAAGTGTCGTTGAAGCGCCCGCTGAGCCAGCCTTCCGGCGTTTCCAGCAGGCATTCTTCGGCGATTTCCTGGATGGCGGTGTGCAGCGGCAGGTTCAGTTCATGGGCAGGCACGTAGCCGGAGATCAGCTTGAGCACCACATCGCCACGGTCCTGGCGGCGTTGGCGGACCAGCACCCAATAATCACGGTTCTGCCAATGCAGGGTCAGTCGTACCGACACCCCGAGGTTGGCCAATTCCAGGGCGAAACGCTCGGGATCCGCCACGTCCACCGGCTTGCGCCGTTGCAGGGTCTGGGCGAAGTTGAGCGGCATGCCGACGCTCTGGTAACTCAGGCCTTCGGGGGTGGCTTCAACGTGCAGCGGCAGTGTCTTGAAGTTGCTGGGGTTCTTTCTTATGAGCGTTCGCGGCATGTCGGCTCCTTTTTGCGACGGGGTCGGCCGCGTCGGCGGCATCAGAGTTGACGGATGACCTTGGCAGCGGTCGCCACGTTATGGGCCAAGTGCAGCGGATTAATGGTCCCGACAATAGCACTGGCGACGCCCGTTTGCGCAAACAACAAGATGAAACTGGCCTGAATTGGATCCACTCCCGGCTCAAGGCAAACGTGGCCGCTGGCCAGGGCCTTTTTCACCAGGATGCCCTTGCCATGCGCCGCCGCATAATCAATGACGGCTTTCTCGGTCTGTTCGTTCAAATTGTAGGTAACCATCGCGCAGTCGCCTTGTTCCAGGGCCTTCAGCCCGCCTTCGACGGTCTTGCCGGAAAAGCCGAAGCCGCGGATCTTGCCTTCCTGTTTCAACTCGGCCAGGGTCTGGTAGACCTCGCAGTCGTCAAGGATATGCAAGTCGTTGCCGTCGGAGTGCACCAGCACCAAGTCGATAAAATCAGTTTCAAGTCGTTTCAAGCTGCGTTCGATCGACAGCCGGGTGTGTGCGGCGCTGAAGTCGTGGCTGGACACGCCGTTCTCGAATTCTTCACCGACCTTGCTGACAATCACCCAATCCTTGCGCTGGTCGCGCAGCAGTGGCCCCAGGCGCTCCTCGCTCATGCCATAGGCCGGCGCGGTATCGATCAGGTTGATGCCCAGTTCGCGGGCCTGGCGCAGCAGCATGCGGGCCTCGTCGTCACCGGGAATCTGGAAACCGCTGGGGTATTTCACCCCTTGGTCGCGGCCCAGCTTGACAGTGCCCAGGCCCAGTGGCGAAACGCGCAGGCCGGTGCTGCCCAAATCGCGATGCAGGTCGTGCAGGGTGGGCAGGCTCATGGCAACAGTTGCTCCCAGACAGGTACGCCGAGTGCGGGTTTTGGCAAGTCCGGCAGTGGCCCGCTGGCGCTTGGGCGGATACCGTCACGTTCCAGGCTGTTGATTACCCGATCTGCGAAATCCGGCGCCAGCGCCAGTTTGGTCGGCCAACCCACCAACAGGCGGCCCTGCTCGGCGATAAACGCGTTATCGGGGCGGCTGAGGCCCGATTGCAGGGGCTCGGCGCGGTCCACGCGCAAGGTGGCCCATTGGGTCTGGCTCATGTCGATCCACGGCAGCAATTGCGCGAGCTCTTTCTGGGCCGTAGCGATCTGTTCTTCCGGCGTGCGCGCCACGCCATCGGCTTCGGCGATGTCGCCGCCCATGTACCAGACCCAGTTGCCATCGGCCGCCGGGTGGGTGGTGACGGTGATGCGCGGCTTGGTGCCGCCGCCCAGGCAGTGGGCATACAACGGCTTCAGGCCGGGGCCTTTGGCGAGGATCATGTGCAGTGGGCGCTTTTGCATGGCCGGCTGGCTCAGGCCCAACGCGTTCAGCAGATCAGCCGTGCCTGCGCCGGCACTCAACACGATGCGCTGGGCGCGGATCTCGCGGCCGTCCACCCTCAAGCCCACCAACGCGTCGCCCTCGCGCAGCGGTTCGATCTGCTGCCCGGCGAGCAGGCCGTCACCGGCCAGTTGCGCCAGGCGTTCGATCAGGCTTGGCACATCGACGACCAGTTCCGCCAGGCGATAGACCTTGCCCTTGAAGCGGCGGTCTTGCAGCGCCGCAGGCAGGTCATCGCCCTTGACCTGATCGACACGGCCGCGCACGGCCTTGCTGGCGAAGAAGCTGGTGAGGTTGCCGGCGAGGGTGCCGGGCGACCACAGGTAATGGGCCTCGGACAACAAACGTACGCCCGACAGATCCAGCTCGCCGTGGCCCGCCAGCGCTTCACGCCAGCGGCGCGGCATATCGGCGATGGCTTCGGAGGCGCCGGTCAGCGCGCCGTGCAGGGCGTATTTCGCGCCGCCGTGAATGATGCCCTGGGATTTCACGCTTTGCCCGCCGCCCAGGCTGGCGCTTTCCACCAGCACCGTGGAGAACCCCTGGCGGCGCAGGCGCGCATTCAGCCAGAGGCCGGCAACCCCGGCGCCGACAATCAGAACGTCGGTGGAAATAACGGATGGCATTGGCGACCTCAACGTTCAAGACAAGAGGCGCAGTATACAGCCTGTTGACGGGTGGTCAGTGCCCGGCGGTTTTCGAGAACAACTGAATCACCACCACGCCCAGCACAATCAAGCCCATGCCCAGCATCGCCGGAACATCCAGCTTCTGCCCATAGATAAACAGCGCCGCGATGCTCACCATCACAATGCCCATCCCGGCCCACACGGCGTAAGCCACGCCGACCGGCACGGTGCGCACCACCAGCGTCAGCATCCAGAACGCGATGCCGTAGCCGACAATCACCAGCAACAAAGGGATCGGCGTGCTCCAGCCCTTGATGGCTTTCATGGAAACGGTGGCAATCACTTCCGAGCAAATGGCGATGGCCAGGTAGCAGTAGGCGGCGTTCATGGATCAATCCTCGGGGTAAAAGCAGTCAGATAAGGCCTGCATTCTAGAGTTCTTTCAGATGCGGTAAAGTCATTACCTATCCGAATTAGAGATGGGTTGCACCATGAGCGTTCAGTGGGATCTGGAACAGATGCGTCTGTTTGTCAGCGTGGCCGAGCAGCGCTCGTTTTCGGCGGTGGCGCGCCAACAGCGCAAGGCCCAATCGGCGGTCAGCAATGCGATTGCCCTGCTGGAGGCAGACCTGGGCGTGAGCCTGTTCCAGCGCAGCAGCGGCCGCCAGCCTCGGCTGACAGAGGCCGGGAGCGTGTTGCTGGAAGAAGCACGCGAAGTGCTGCGCCAGTGTGAGCGGCTCAATGGTCGGGCGTTGTCGCTGACGCGCGGCGAGGAGGCTTGCCTGCGCCTGGCCCAGGACGAAGCGATGCTGTTCCAGCCGGTACTCGATAGCCTTGAGGCGCTGGCGGTGCGATACCCGCTGCTGGAAGTGCAATTATCCAGCGCCGCCCAGGGCGATGTGGCGCGCAAGCTGGTGGAGCGCAAGGCTGACCTGGGCCTGTTGTTCTATCACGACCAGATTCCCGAAGCCCTCGAACGCCGGGTAGTCGGCAGCGTGGAGATGGTCACGGTATGCGGCGTGAATCATCCGCTGGCCAAGGAAACCTACGTGACGTGCCAGCACCTGGCGCAGTTTCGCCAGTTGCTGATGTCGACCCAGACCAGTGTCTACCCCGGCAGTGAAGCGGCCAGCCCGCTGGTATGGCGCGCCGACAGCTTCTACGTGTTGGCCGAATGGCTGATGAGCGGCCTGGGCTGGGCCTGGCTGCCCCGTCATATCGTGCAGTACCCGACCTACCAGCAACAGATGGTCGAATTGCACAGTGAGTGGACGCCGCCGGCGCTTGTGGTCGAGCTGGTCTGGCGGCGCGACGAGCACCTGGGGCCCGCCGCACGGTTCCTGGCCAAGCGATTTGCCGAGTGCTTGCAGGCGATCGACTGAAAAAGCCGATAAACTCCGCCGCCATGAATAGAACTCTCTACAGCTGTCTGTTTTACCTGGCGCTGCCCTTGGTGGCTTTACGTCTGTTGTTGCGCGCGCGCAAGGCGCCGGCCTATGCCAAGCGTATCGGCGAGCGCTTCTCCTATGGCTTGCCGCCGATGCAGCCAGGCGGAATCTGGGTGCATGCGGTGTCCGTGGGCGAAAGCATCGCTGCGGCGCCGATGGTGCGCGCGCTGCTGGAGCGCTATCCGCAGTTGCCAATTACCGTGACCTGCATGACGCCCACCGGTTCGGAGCGCATCCAGGCCTTGTTCGCCCATGAATCGCGCATTCAGCACTGCTATCTGCCCTATGACTTACCGTGCGCGGCCAGGTGTTTCCTTGATCGCGTGCAGCCGAAACTGGCGGTGATCATGGAGACCGAGCTGTGGCCCAACCATATCCACGCCTGCGCCCAGCGCGGGATTCCCGTGGCGCTGGCCAATGCGCGATTGTCGGCGCGCTCCGCCAAGGGTTACGCACGTTTCGCCAAGCTGACCGCGCCGATGCTGGCGCAGATGGGCCTGTTCGCCGTACAGACGCAAACCGAGGCCCAGCGTTTCCTGAGCCTGGGGGCTCGGCCGGAAACCGTCGAGGTCACCGGTTCGATCAAGTTCGACCTGACCATCGACCCTCAGCTGCCCATGCGTGCCGCCGCGTTGCGTGCGCAGTGGGGCGCCAGCGAGCGGCCGGTCTGGATCGCCGCCAGCACCCACGAAGGCGAAGATGAAGTGGTGCTGGCGGCCCATCGCCAATTGCTCGAAAGCTATCCCAACGCGCTGCTGATCCTGGTGCCGCGCCATCAGGAGCGCTTCGGCCCGATGTTCGAACTGTGCCAACAGCAAGGCTTTGCCACGGTGCGTCGTTCCAGCGGCGAGCCCGTCACCGCGCAAGCCACTGTGTTGCTCGGCGATACCATGGGCGAGTTGTTGTTTCTCTATGCCTTGGCCGACAGCGCCTTTGTCGGCGGCAGCCTGGTCGCGACGGGTGGGCATAACCCGTTGGAGCCGGCGGCGTTGGCCCTGCCGGTGATCATGGGGCCGCATGTGTTCAACTTCCTTGAGATCACCGCGATGATGCGCGATGCCGGGGCGTTGCGACAGATCGATGACGCCGAGGGGCTGGCCGAAGCCGTGCGCCAGTTGTTCGAACTGCCGCAGGATGCACGCCGGATGGCGCAGGCGGGGCTGAAGGTGATGCAGGCCAATCAGGGGGCGTTGAAGCGCTTGCTGGATAGTTTGGACAAACTCCTCAACCACTGACTAACACATCAAATGTGGGAGCTGGCTTGCCTGCGATGCAGGCACCTCGGTACATCAGATGCACCGAGGTGATGCTATCGCAGGCAAGCCAGCTCCCACATTAGTTGTGGTGAACTCAGTTATTCGGCCGCGCCTTCAATTGCTCGGCGGCAGCCTTGGCCAAGTCCGGCGGCAGGAAGTCGCGGTCCGGGTTGTAGTCGGCCTTGAGGTAACGCGCCAGGTCCTGCAAATCCCCCGGGTTCAAGGTGCCGGCCGCCTGCTTCAGGCGCAGGTTGTCGAGGATGTAGTCGTAGCGGCTGTTGTTGTAGTTGCGCACCGACGCATAGAGCTGGCGCTGTGAGTCGAGTACGTCGACGATATTGCGCGTACCCACCTGATAGCCGATTTCCGTGGCCTCCACCGCGCTCTGGTTGGAGATGATCGACTGACGGCGAGCCTGTACCTGCTCCACATCGGTGTTCACCGCGCGGTGCAGGTTGCGCGTGTTTTCCACCACCTGGCGACGCAGGCCTTCGCGTTGCTGCTCGGTCTGGCCCAGGCGCGAGTACGATTCACGCACCTGCGAGCTGGTCAGCCCGCCGCTGTAGATCGGGATGCTCAGGCGCAAGCCGATGGTGCGTTGTTCCACGTCACCCCGATAAGGCGTGCCGAAGGCATTCGGGTTGCTGAAGCCAAGGGCGTCGTTGTCACCTTTTTCGTACTGCGCCACGGCGTCCAGGGTCGGCGCATGCCCGGCCTTGCGCTGCCTGAGGGTTTCTTCGGCGGCGGTGACCGCGTAGTTGCTGGCGAGCAGGTTGAGGTTCTGGCGCCCGGCGGTTTCAACCCAGGCCTTGGCGTCGTTCGGCAATGGCGGTAATACGGGCAGCGTGTGCACGATGCCCTGGATCGAGTTGTACTGGCGGTTGGTCAGGGTGATCAGCGCCTCGAACGCGTCTTCCACCTGACGCTGCGCCAGAATCCGGTTGGCGCGGGCGGTGTCGTAGCTGGCCTGGGATTGCAGCACGTCGGTCTTGTCCGACAGGCCCACGTCGAAGCGCTCGTTGGATTGGTCCAGTTGGCGCTTGAAGGCATTCTCTTCGGCCTTGGTCGAGGCCAGGTTGTCCTGGGCGCGCAGCACGGCGAAGTAGCTTTCGGCGCTTTGCAGGATTAGGTTCTGTTCGGTGGCCGACAGTTGCAGCGCGGCCTGCTCGCTGGTGGCTTCGGCCGCCTGCAACTGGAACCAGCGGTCGGCGCGGAACAGCGGCTGGCTCAAGGTCGCGCGCCAGGAGTGGGCATCACGGTTGGCGGTCGCTGCCGGCGTGTCGATCTGGGTGCGCACGTTATTGATATCGGCACCGCCCGACAGGTTTGGCAGCAGCCCGGCACGGGCCTGGGGCACCACTTCTTTTTGCGCGCCATACTGGGCCCGGGCGGCGGCCAGGTCGGCATTGTTATCCACGGCTTCCTGGTAGACGCTGACCAGGTCAGTTTTCGCGGACAAGGGCGCTTCTGCTGCCCAGACCATTCCATTGGTCGCACAAGACACGGCAAGCGCCAGTGAGAGTTTGCGCAGCATGAGGCGTTCCCTTGATGAATATAATGAGTTGGAATATTACGGGTGTAATTTATATCCCAAGGCTAAAGCTGGCCCTGTGTGGCGTCAAGCCTTGAAGCAGTCCCCGAGTGTAGTGGCGCGATCACCGCACAACAATCTGCAAAAGAGCCATTCATCACGCTGAATGCACCGCTATTGGCAATTTGCCCGTGCCATGGTCTAGACTGGCCACGTTCTTGTCGGGGTGCCTTGTTGGAAGGCTGAGATCGGTAAATACCGGATCCCGTTGAACCTGATCAGGTTAGCGCCTGCGTAGGGAACAAGATTTCTCGTCACCCGGCGAGTCCTCTTGTGCTTCGTCCGGGATGCTGTTCGACCATCGAACAGCCCTCGTGCACCGAGCACAGCACTGGTTCCAGTGCGTCCATCCGTCCCAGGTTCGCTCCGACAAAAATCCACCGCCTGGATAGTTGGAGAGCCCGTGATGAGCACAGAACTAAAAAATACAAAACTGAAAAACACCGTGCACCTGAGTGAATCGGCCAAGGTCGACGCAGGCTCCGTGCAGCCCTTCACCCGTTCGCAGAAAATCTATGTGCAGGGCACTCGCCCGGACATCCGCGTGCCGATGCGTGAAGTCAGCCTGGACGTGACGCCCACCGATTTCGGCGGTGAAATCAACGCCCCCGTGGTGGTCTACGACACCTCCGGCCCGTACACCGACCCCAACGTAATCATCGATGTGCGCAAAGGCCTGGGCGATGTGCGCTCGCCGTGGATCGAGTCCCGTGGCGACACCGAGCGTCTGCCGGGCCTCAGTTCGCACTTCGGCCAACAGCGTCTGAGCGACGCCGAACTGACCGCGCTGCGCTTTGCCCACGTGAAGAACCCGCGCCGCGCCAAGGCCGGTGCCAACGTCACGCAGATGCACTACGCACGCAAAGGCATCATCACCGCCGAGATGGAATACGTCGCCATCCGCGAAAACATGAAGCTTGAAGAAGCCCGCGCCAGCGGCCTGCTCGACCAGCAACACGCAGGCCACAGCTTCGGCGCCAGCGTGCCGAAAATCATCACCCCTGAATTCGTGCGCGAAGAAATCGCCCGTGGCCGCGCGATCATCCCGGCCAACATCAACCATACCGAACTGGAACCGATGATCATCGGCCGTAACTTCCTGGTGAAGATCAACGGCAATATCGGCAACAGCGCCCTGGGTTCGTCCATCGAAGAAGAAGTGGCGAAACTCACCTGGGGCATTCGCTGGGGCTCGGACACGGTGATGGACCTGTCCACCGGCAAGCACATTCACGAAACCCGTGAATGGATCATCCGCAACTCGCCCGTGCCGATCGGCACCGTGCCGATCTACCAGGCCCTGGAAAAAGTCGGCGGCGCCGCCGAAGACCTCACCTGGGAATTGTTCCGTGACACCCTGATCGAACAGGCCGAGCAGGGCGTCGACTACTTCACCATCCACGCCGGCGTGCTGCTGCGCTATGTGCCGCTGACCGCCAAGCGTGTAACCGGCATCGTGTCCCGTGGCGGCTCGATCATGGCCAAATGGTGCCTGGCGCACCACAAAGAGAACTTCACCTACACGCATTTCGACGAAATCTGCGAAATCATGAAGGCCTACGACGTCAGCTTCTCCCTCGGCGATGGCCTGCGCCCGGGTTCGATTGCCGACGCCAACGACGCCGCACAGTTCGGCGAGCTGGAAACCCTCGGCGAACTGACCAAGATCGCCTGGAAGCACGACGTGCAAACCATGATCGAAGGCCCCGGCCACGTGCCGATGCAGTTGATCAAGGAAAACATGGACAAGCAGCTCGAATGCTGCGACGAAGCGCCGTTCTACACCCTTGGCCCGCTGACCACCGACATTGCACCGGGCTACGACCACATCACCTCCGGCATTGGCGCGGCGATGATCGGCTGGTTCGGTTGCGCGATGTTGTGCTATGTCACGCCCAAGGAACATCTGGGCTTGCCGAATAAGGATGACGTTAAGACCGGGATCATCACCTACAAGATCGCCGCGCACGCCGCCGACCTTGCCAAAGGCCATCCCGGCGCGCAGATCCGCGACAACGCCTTGAGCAAGGCGCGTTTCGAGTTCCGCTGGGAAGACCAGTTCAACCTCGGCCTGGACCCGGACACAGCGCGCTCGTATCACGACGAAACCTTGCCGAAGGACTCAGCGAAGGTCGCGCATTTCTGCTCGATGTGCGGGCCGAAGTTCTGCTCGATGAAGATTACCCAGGAAGTGCGCGAGTACGCGGCCAACCAGCGGATTGACGCAGTGGACGTGGACGTGGCCAAGGGCCTGGCGGAGCAGGCGGAGCGGTTCAAGCAGGAAGGGAGCCAGTTGTACAAGAAAGTTTGATCCGGGATTGCAGGCGCCTGTACCGGCCCCTTCGCGAGCAAGCCCGCTCCCACATTTGAAATGCATTTCAAGTGTGGGAGCGGGCTTGCTCGCGAAAGCAATCTACCCAACAACACGTGTTCCTCAGAGATATCCCCCTTGAGCATTCAACCCAGCACTTATTCCCCTGATATCGCGGTGCCTGCTGACAAACGCGTCTTCGGCGCCCGCGATCTGTTTTCCCTGTGGTTCTCACTCGGCATCGGCCTGATGGTCCTGCAAACCGGTGCTTTGCTCGCACCCGGCCTGGGCCTGTCCGGCTCATTGCTGGCAATCTTCCTCGGCACCCTGGTCGGCGTACTGCTGCTGGCCGCCGTCGGCGTGGTCGGCAGCGACACCGGCCTTTCGGCCATGGCCGCCCTCAAGCTCAGCCTTGGCGCCAAAGGCGCGAGCCTGCCGGCGTTGTTGAACCTGCTGCAATTGATCGGCTGGGGCTCATTCGAGATCATCGTGATGCGCGACGCCGCCAGCCTGTTGGGCACGCGGGTGTTCGGCGACGGCAGCCTGCTGACCAGCCCATTGCTGTGGACCCTGTTCTTCGGCGGCCTGGCGACCCTGCTTGCCGTCAGCGGCCCACTGACCTTCGTGCGCCAGATCCTGCGCAAATGGGGTATCTGGCTGCTGCTCGCCGCCTGCCTGTGGCTCACCTGGAACCTGTTCGCCAAGGCAGACCTTGCCGCACTCTGGGCCCAGGCCGGTGACGGTTCGATGCCGTTTGCGGTGGGTTTTGACATCGCCATCGCCATGCCGCTCTCGTGGCTGCCGCTGATCGCGGACTACTCGCGCTTCGGCAAACGTGCCAAGAGCGTGTTCGGCGGCACCGCGCTCGGGTTCTTTATCGGTAATTTCTGGCTGATGAGCCTGGGCGTGGCCTACACCCTGGCGTTCGCGCCGAGTGGTGAAGTGAACGCGCTGCTGCTGGCGTTGGCCGGCGCTGGCCTGGGGATTCCGCTGCTATTGATTTTGCTGGACGAGTCGGAAAACGCTTTTGCCGATATTCACTCGGCGGCAGTCTCCAGCGGAATTTTGTTGCGCTTGAAGGTCGAGCACCTGGCATTGGCGATCGGCGTGATCTGCACCCTGATCGCCTGCTTTGCGCCGTTGGCCCAGTACCAGAACTTCCTGTTGTTGATCGGCTCGGTGTTTGCGCCGCTGTTTGGCGTGGTACTGGTGGATCACTTCATTCTGCGCCGCCGTGGCCAGGGCGTGGTCGCCAACCTGCGCTGGCCGGCCTTGTTGGCCTGGCTGGGCGGCATCGCGACCTATCACCTGTTGGCCAATTTGTATCCGGATGTCGGCGCAACCCTGCCGGCACTGGTGCTGGCAGGGCTGCTGCAGTTCATTCTCGGGCGTGTCTTCAGCGGCGCGCCGGCACCAGCTCAGGCTTGAGGATGCCGTCGAGGCGCGAGTAGGGAATCTGCAATTCGACATGGCCCAGGGCGTACGGCGCGATGGTGCTGGTGGGGTACTTGAGGATCACTGCGCCGTAGGTCAGCGCCACGTTCGGGGTTTTCTGGAAGGGGTAGGTTTTCACGAATTCCGGCTCCAGGCTCAGGCGGGTGCTGATCAGCCAGCTGTTGTGGGCCACCTGGGCGGCTTTCCAGAACGCGTCTTCCTTGCCGGGCAAGAGCATGTCGGTCAGCGACAAGGCTTTTTGCTGCTGGCGAGAATAGTTGATGAACGCGCGGCCCGGTTCGCCGTGGGTGGCGCCCTGGTCGAGGTAACTGGACAGTTCGATGATCACCAAGCCGTCATGCTGCTCGCGTACCTTGGCCTGCAAGTACATGCTGTTACGCGGCGCGGCGGTGCGCAGGAACTGCTCGCCGTAGCTCGCAAGGCTGGTCGGCAGCGGGTCGCTCGGGGCGGTCTGGGTCATTTCCAGCAGGCGCTGTTCGATCAAGGCGTCCAGCTTGGGTTCCTTGGCAAAGTGCACGGTGTCGATATTCACCAGCGGGCAATCGGCGCTGGCACAGCCCGGCTTGCTTTGCTCGGTGGCATCGCGGGTGGCTTCCAGCGGTGTGCGCCAGCTGGGTTGGAACAGGCTTTGGCAGGCACCGAGGGTCAAGGCGATGCAGGCCACGGAGGCAATTTTTAACAGCGACATGGATGTCCTTCGTCTAACGATGAGAGCGAAATTGTGCAGCTTCGACTACCGGCAAGGCAGTCAGTTCGCCACTAAGCTCATTAGAGTGAGTTTGAGGTCCGCCGTCTATCCCGGCAACCGGAAAGAGGCTGCATTAACGGGCATGAGCGCGTTAGGATGGCGCGAAATGCGCAGGCTCAACGAGGACAGGATATGACGGACTTTGCAAAATCGACGCCGGGCAAGATCGAAATTGTGCAGCGCGACAATGCCTATACGGGCTTCTACAAGCTGGATCGCGTGCAACTGCGCCACGAAAAATTCGATGGTGGCATGAGCCGGGTGATCAACCGCGAAGTCTTTGTACGTCATGATGCCGTATGCGTGCTGCCCTACGATCCGCAGCGCGATGAAGTGGTGTTGAACGAACAGTTTCGCGTGGGCGCCATGGGCCGTGCTGACAATCCCTGGCTGATCGAAATGGTCGCCGGCCTGATCGACAAGGACGAGCAACCCGAGGAGGTTGCACACCGCGAAGCCGAAGAGGAAGCTGGGCTGACATTCTCCGCGCTGTGGCCGATCACCAAGTATTTCCCGTCGCCCGGCGGCAGTACCGAATACGTGCACTTGTACCTGGGCCGTTGCGACAGCGCCGGCGTGGGTGGCGTCCATGGATTGGAAGAAGAAGCTGAAGATATCCGCGTCACCGTCTGGGCGTTCGAGGATGCCCTGCAAGCGGTGCGTGACGGCAAGATTTCCAACGCAGCCAGCATCATCGCCCTGCAATGGCTTGCGCTTAATCGCGCGGAAGTGAGGGGGTTATGGCAGTAAAGGCACGGGAACGTTATCGAGTTGACCTGATCGGGCTGCAAGCGGCCTGTGAGGCCAACTATGCGCGATTGATGCGCCTGCTGCCCGACATGCGTCACGCCCCCGAGGCGCGGCGCATCGGTGTGACCCATGGCGACCAGATGCTCGGCGTGCTGGCGCTGGAAGTCATCGTCAACTGCCCGTACACCACCACCTTGCGTGTGCGCCAGGAGCACAGCCTGCCCTGGCTGCCGGTGCCGCAACTGGAAGTGCAGGTGTACCACGACGCGCGAATGGCCGAAGTGATCAGCGCCGAACATGCACGACGCTTTCGCAGCATCTATCCTTACCCCAACGTGTTCATGCACCAGCCCGATGAGAAAGCACAGCTCAATGTGTTCCTCGGCGAATGGTTGAGCCACTGCCTGGCCCTGGGTCACGAGTTCGAAGCTGTTCGGTAGATGTGAACTGCGTCGGGTTCCCGGGTTTCCTCTTTGTGTCCTGCCCCAGCATAATCACGCCAAACGTCCATTCCTGTGATTGCCTTGGGAGAGCGCCTTGCCGAGCGTATCCGCCGTGAGCCCCGATGCACCGGTATTGCTGGTGCAACTGTCCGACAGCCATTTGTTTGCCGAGGCCGATGGCGCGCTGCTGGGCATGAACACCCGCGAAAGCCTGCAGCGGGTGATTGAGTTGGTGTGCGCGCAGCAGCCGTGGATCGACCTGATACTGGCCACGGGTGATCTGTCCCAGGACGGCACGCTTGAGTCGTACCGGCAATTTCGCGACATGACTGCGCCGCTGGGTGCTCCGACACGCTGGATTCCGGGTAATCATGACGAGCCGCCTATTATGGCCCAGGCCGCCGCGCACAGTGATCTGCTGGAGCCGGTGGTCGATATCGGCCACTGGCGCGTCACCCTGCTGGACTCCGCCGTTCCCGGTTCCGTGCCGGGTTACCTGCAAGACCAGCAATTGCAATTGCTCGTCCAGGCTTTGAGTGAAGCGCCGAACCGTCACCACCTGGTGTGTTTGCACCACCATCCGGTGTCCATCGGTTGTGCCTGGATGGAGCCCATCGGCCTGCGTAACCCCGACGCTTTGTTTGCCGTGCTTGACCGTTTCCCGCAGGTGCAGGCGGTGCTCTGGGGGCACGTGCACCAGGAGATCGACCGCGAACGCAACGGCGTGCGCCTGCTGGCGTCGCCATCCACCTGCATCCAGTTCGCGCCGGGCAGCGAGGATTTCATGGTCAGCGGGCAGGCGCCGGGTTATCGCTGGCTGCGGTTACATGCCGACGGGCGGTTGGAGACGGGTGTGGAGCGGGTGCAGGACTTCGTGTTTACGCCGGATTACGGCAGCAGCGGCTATTAAAAAAGGTGGGAGCTGGCTTGCCTGCGATGGCGGTATGTCAGTTAACACCTGTGTGACTGAAACACCGCCATCGCAGGCAAGCCAGCTCCCACACAAGTTATTCAGTGTCTGGTGGTCCGGGGAACTCACACAGGCCCCCGATCCCTGTAAACTGCGCCCCTTTGGCAGCGTCACGGAGAGCCCGGCATGTCGGCTTCGATCCTGTATATCCACGGTTTCAACAGCGCGCCGGCGTCCAACAAGGCCAGCCAGCTGATCAGCGTAATGGACAACCTCGGCTTGTCCGACCAACTGCGTGTACCGGCGTTGCATCACCATCCCCGTCAGGCGATTCCTCAACTCGAGGAGGCCATTGCAGAACTGGGTCGGCCACTGCTGGTCGGCAGCTCACTCGGCGGCTACTATGCAACCCACCTTGCCGAGCGCCATGGCCTCAAGGCGCTGCTGGTGAACCCGGCGGTCAGCCCCCATCGGATGTTCGACGGTTACCTGGGCACCCAGAAGAACCTCTACACCGATGAAACCTGGGAACTGACCCACGACCACGTCACGGCGCTGGCCGAGCTGGAAGTGCCGGCGCCCCAGGATGCCGCGCGTTATCAGGTGTGGTTGCAGACCGGGGATGAAACCCTGGATTATCGCCTCGCCCAGCAGTACTACCGGGCCTGTGCCTTGCGCATCCAGGCCGGTGGCGACCATGGTTACCAGGGTTTTGCCCGCCAACTGCCGGCGTTGTTGAGCTTTGCCGGTTTTGGCGCAGATCAGTACCAATCCTTCGATTTTGCAGCACTGTAAACATCGCAGGTTACTTTTTAATCGAACGACTCACGACGAGACACCATGGCCACTCCCAGCGCTAGCTCTTATAACGCCGACGCCATCGAAGTCCTCTCGGGCCTCGACCCGGTGCGCAAACGCCCCGGCATGTACACCGACACCAGTCGGCCGAACCACCTTGCCCAGGAAGTCATCGACAACAGCGTCGACGAAGCCTTGGCCGGGCACGCCAAATCGGTGCATGTCATTCTTCATGCGGACCATTCCCTTGAAGTGTCCGACGACGGACGCGGCATGCCGGTGGACATCCATCCTGAAGAAGGCGTATCGGGCGTTGAGCTGATCCTCACCAAGCTGCACGCCGGCGGCAAGTTCTCCAACAAGAACTACCAGTTCTCCGGCGGTTTGCACGGTGTGGGTATTTCGGTGGTCAACGCCCTGTCGAACCATGTCCGGGTCAAGGTCAAGCGCGACGGCAACGAGTACGAGATGACCTTCGCCGATGGCTACAAAGCCACCGACCTGCAGGTGATCGGCACCGTTGGCAAGCGCAACACCGGCACCAGCGTGTATTTCGCGCCGGACCCCAAATACTTCGATTCGCCGAAATTCTCCATCAGCCGCCTCAAGCATGTGCTCAAGGCCAAGGCCGTGCTGTGCCCGGGCCTGTTGGTGACCTTTGAAGACAAAGGCACCGGCGAGAAGGTCGAGTGGCATTACGAAGACGGCTTGCGCTCCTACCTGGAAGATTCCGTCAGCGACTTCGAACGCCTGCCCAACGAGCCGTTCTGCGGCAGCCTGGCCGGTAACAAAGAAGCCGTCGACTGGGCGCTGCTGTGGTTGCCCGAAGGCGGCGACAGCGTGCAGGAAAGCTACGTCAACCTGATCCCAACGGCCCAGGGCGGCACCCACGTCAATGGTTTGCGCCAGGGTTTGCTGGATGCCATGCGCGAATTCTGCGAATACCGCAGCCTGCTGCCGCGTGGCGTCAAGCTGGCGCCGGAAGACGTGTGGGAGCGCATTGCGTTCGTGCTGTCGATGAAGATGCAGGAGCCGCAATTCTCCGGCCAGACCAAAGAGCGCCTGTCGTCCCGCGAAGCGGCGGCATTCGTCTCCGGCGTGGTCAAGGACGCCTTCAGCCTGTGGCTCAACGAGCATCCCGAGCTGGGCCTGGCCCTGGCCGAGTTGGCGATCAACAACGCCGGCCGTCGTTTGAAGGCCAGCAAGAAGGTTGAGCGCAAGCGCATTACTCAGGGCCCGGCACTGCCCGGCAAGCTGGCTGACTGCGCCGGGCAGGACCCGATGCGTTCCGAACTGTTCCTGGTCGAAGGTGACTCCGCGGGCGGGTCAGCCAAACAGGCTCGGGACAAGGAGTTCCAAGCGATCCTGCCGTTGCGCGGCAAGATCCTCAACACCTGGGAAGTCGATGGCAGTGAAGTCCTCGCCAGCCAGGAAGTGCACAATATCGCCGTGGCCATCGGCGTCGACCCCGGCGCGGCGGACATGAGCCAGTTGCGCTACGGCAAGATCTGCATCCTCGCCGACGCCGACTCCGACGGCCTGCACATCGCCACGCTGCTGTGTGCGCTGTTTGTCCAGCACTTCCGTCCGTTGGTGGACGCCGGTCACGTCTACGTCGCCATGCCGCCGCTGTACCGAATCGACCTGGGCAAGGAGATTTTCTACGCCCTGGACGAAGCCGAGCGCGATGGCATCCTCGACCGCCTGGTGGCCGAGAAGAAGCGCGGCAAGCCACAGGTCACGCGATTCAAGGGTTTGGGTGAAATGAACCCGCCGCAACTGCGCGAAACCACCATGGACCCGAACACTCGGCGCCTGGTGCAGTTGACCCTGGAAGACTACGCCGCCACCTCGGAAATGATGGACATGCTGCTGGCGAAGAAACGTGCGCCGGATCGCAAGTCCTGGTTGGAGTCCAAAGGCAACCTGGCCGAGGTACTGGGCTGATGCGCACAGGTTTCGCCCTGGCGATCCTGATGTTGTGCGGGCTGACGGCCACCCAGGTGGCTGCCGCGCCCGTGGCTGAGCTCAAGCTGATGTCCGAGCACCCGGTGGACGGCATGCGCGGCGGTAACCTGTCGGGCCTGGCGGTGTGCGGTAACGCGTTGTGGACGGTTTCCGACCGCGATGATGACCAGATCTACCGCCTGGACACACGCGCGCCGACCTGGCAGGCCGAGGCGGTCGAGATCGACGTGCCGCCGGTACCCGAATCCGGGCTGCCGTGGGGGCTGCGTTCGCGCACCAAGGCTGCCTCGTTCATTCGCGGCGGCGACCTGGATTTTGAAGGCATCACCTGCGATGCCGCCGGCAACCGCTACATCGTCAGTGAAGCCCATGCCGCGGTGCTGCAAGTGCCGCCGGCTGGCGCGCCGCAGTGGTTGAACATTGCTCCGGCAATGGTGCAAGAGGCGCGGGCCAGCGGCATGTTGCTGCACTTCAACGCGTTGTTTGAAGGGTTGGCGATCAACCCCGAGGGCGATCGGATCTGGCTGGCAGCCGAGCGTGAGCGGCGCGGGCTGATTTCGATCAGGCCTGTGCAGGGCCTGTGGAACTGTGATGGGCCCTGCGTGCTGATGAGCGAGGCGGGCCGGCAAGTGCAGCCGGCCAAGTTCACCGATGGCAAGGCCGTGTCCAAGGATTTCGCCGACCTGGCGCTGTTCGACGGCAAGCTGTTTACCCTGGAGCGCAATGCGTTTCAGATTTGCCGACGCGATCCCGTCACGGCCAGTGTCGAGTTGTGCTGGTCGTTTGCCGACGAAACCCTGACGCCCGAGCGACGTTACCCCCAGCCCTACGGCCTGGCTGAAGCCCTGGTGGTGGACGTGGAAGGCGCCTGGCTGGGCATCGATAACAATTTCGGCCCGCGTGCCGATGGTGAAAAGCGCCCCATGGTCTATCGTTTCGCCGCCCCTGCCGGTGGTTGGAGCGCCCGCCCATGAGCCCCTGTTTTTTTGACTTGACCCGGTGCGGCGGCAATTCCGCTGCGCCTTACCCGACCATGATGAGGCCCGCATGAGTGACATCCTCGCAGACAGCTTAGACGGCGTAGAGCGCCGGTCGCTGGCTGACTTCACCGAAAATGCCTACCTCAACTACTCCATGTACGTGATCATGGACCGTGCCTTGCCGCATATCGGCGACGGCCTGAAGCCCGTGCAACGGCGCATCATCTACGCCATGAGTGAGTTGGGCCTGGATGCCGATTCCAAGCACAAGAAGTCGGCGCGTACCGTCGGTGACGTGCTCGGCAAGTTCCACCCCCACGGTGACTCGGCGTGCTACGAAGCCATGGTGCTGATGGCCCAGCCGTTCAGCTATCGCTACACACTGGTCGACGGCCAGGGTAACTGGGGTGCGCCGGATGATCCCAAGTCCTTCGCCGCCATGCGATACACCGAGGCGCGCCTGTCGCGTTACTCCGAAGTACTGCTGAGTGAGCTGGGGCAGGGCACGGCGGACTGGGGGCCGAACTTCGACGGCACTCTCGACGAGCCGCTGGTGTTGCCGGCACGTTTGCCGAATATCCTGCTTAACGGCACCACGGGCATTGCGGTCGGCATGGCCACCGACGTGCCGCCGCACAACCTGCGCGAAGTCGCCACGGCCTGTGTGCGTTTGCTGGATGAGCCCAAAGCCACGGTCGAGCAGCTCTGCGAGCATATCCAGGGCCCGGATTACCCGACCGAAGCGGAAATCATCACGCCGCGCGCCGATCTGCTGAAGATGTACGAAACCGGCAAGGGCTCGGTGCGCATGCGCGCCGTGTACCACATCGAGGATGGCGACATTATCGTCACGGCGCTGCCGCACCAGGTGTCCGGCGCCAAGGTGCTGGAGCAGATCGCTGCGCTGATGCAGGCCAAGCCGTCGAAATTGCCGCAAGTGGCCGACCTGCGTGATGAGTCCGACCACGAAAACCCATGCCGCATCGTGATTATCCCGACCAACAGCCGGGTCGACCACGAAGTGCTGATGCAGCACCTGTTTGCCAGCACCGAGCTGGAGTCCAGCTACCGGGTCAACATTAATATCATCGGCCTGGACGGCAAGCCGCAGCTGAAAAACCTGCGCAACCTGCTGGTGGAGTGGCTGGAGTTCCGGGTGAACACCGTGCGCCGCCGCCTGCAATTCCGTCTGGATAAGGTCGAGCGCCGCCTGCACCTGTTGGACGGCTTGCTGATTGCCTACCTCAACCTGGATGAAGTGATCCATATCATCCGCACCGCGGAGCACCCCAAAGCCGAGCTGATCGCGCGTTTCGAGCTGAGCGAGATCCAGGCTGACTACATCCTGGACACCCGCTTGCGCCAGTTGGCGCGTCTGGAAGAAATGAAGCTGCGCGACGAACAGGACGCGCTGCTCAAGGAACAAGCCAAGCTGCAAGCCCTGCTGGGCAGCGAAGCCAAGCTGAAGAAGCTCGTACGCACTGAGCTGATCAAGGACGCTGAAACCTATGGCGACGACCGCCGTTCGCCGATCGTCCAGCGTGCCGAAGCGAAAGCTCTGACAGAAACAGAGCTGCTGCCAAATGAGAAAATTACCGTCGTTTTGTCGGAAAAGGGTTGGGTTCGCTCCGCCAAAGGGCATGATATTGATGCAACCGGGTTGTCGTACAAGGCTGGCGACGGGTTCAAGACCGCCGCGGCCGGGCGTTCCAACCAGTTTGCGGTGTTTATCGATTCCACCGGGCGCAGTTATTCGGTACCGGCCCACACCTTGCCGTCCGCACGGGGGCAGGGCGAGCCGTTGACGGGGCGCCTTACACCGCCGCCGGGTGCGAATTTCGAGTGTGTGCTGCTGCCGGACGACGACGCGCTGTATGTGATCGCTTCCGACGCGGGTTACGGTTTCGTGGTCAAGGGTGAAGACCTGCAGGCCAAGAACAAGGCGGGCAAAGCGCTGCTGAGCCTGCCGAACAACGCCAAGGTGATCCTGCCGCGGCCGGTGGACGACCGTGAGAGCAACTGGCTGGCGTCGGTGACCACCGAAGGGCGCTTGCTGGTGTTCAAGATCAGCGATCTGCCGCAGTTGGGCAAAGGCAAGGGCAACAAGATTATCGGTATTCCAGGGGAGCGCGTGGCCAGTCGCGAAGAGTACGTGACCGACATTGCGGTGATCCCGGAAGGTTCTACCCTGGTGCTCCAGGCCGGCAAGCGCACGTTGTCATTGCGCCCTGACGACCTTGAACACTACAAGGGCGAGCGTGGTCGACGCGGTAACAAACTGCCTCGGGGCTTCCAGCGGGTGGATGCTTTGTTGGTCGAAACGCCCGCTTAAGCGTTTTAGAGCCCTCGATCTACGATTTAACGCGTAGATCGACGCTTTGGCGCTGGAGTCATGGCGCATATTCACGGATGATATGGCCTTTCCAGCGCCGGCGTGGCCGAGCGTGTTTAGGTTGTTTTTAAGTATTACATTGTGGTTTGCCTTGTGGCAGCCACCTGGATGGGATGATGACTGCTCCACGCCTTCCTTTTATTTTCATGCTCGCTGGCCTTTTGGGGCTGGCGGGTTGCAGCACGCATCAACCGGTGTCGCTGTACCAGCTGGACAGCGGAAGTCCGGCTCAACCCGCTCAGACCGCTGGCATGGCGGTCTTGCTGGGCCCGGTGGTCGTAGCCGACTACCTGCAACGCGAAACCCTGCTGCAACGTCAGAACGACGGCAGCCTGCAAGGTTCCACCGATGGTCGTTGGGCGGGCAGCTTGTCCTCGGACATCAACCAGTTGATGTTGCGCCAGGTGGCGGGTCATCTGGACAGCCAGCGCGTAGTGCTCGCACCCGCACCCACCGGCTTTACCCCGGATGTGCAGGTGTTGTTGACCATCACCCGGCTCGATTCGGGTAAGTCGCAACCGGCGATCCTCGATGCGCAGTGGCGCTTGATCGACCGTCGTGGCCAGGTGCGCGATAACCGCATCGTGCACCTGCAGGAAGAGCACGCCGGCACCACCGCGTCCCAGGTCCAGGCCCAGGGCGTGTTGTTGCAGCACCTGGCGCAACAGTTGTCGGTGGCCCTCAAGCCATTGGCCAACCAACCGCCGATTGCCGAAGCACCACGCAAGCAAAGCGCCCCGGTGCAGGCCAAGCCGACCGAGCCGCAGAAGCCAAAGATGCCGATGGCGACGCCGATCCGCACGGATATGGAAGTGTTCAGGTTCTGATCTGAACGGCACGCAAACAAAAGGCCCGCTGACTCAGCGGGCCTTTTTGTTTGTACGCAATTTGAAGGACACTGAAGATCCCCTGTGGGAGCGGGCTTACCCGCGATTGCGGTGTATCAGTCGACACATCATTGACTGAGCCGGCGCCATCGCGGGCAAGCCCGCTCCCACAGGGTCATGCATCATCTATCAGGGCTTGGCGCGGGTCTCGTGCATCCGCGCCAACTGGCGCTCCAGCATCGACGGGTACGGCTCCATCAAGCGCTCCACGCAACTGGCGCCCTCTGGGCTGGCAATCGGGCGGATACGTGCGCGCTGGCGGATCAGCGTGTCTTCGCTGATCTTGCGCTCCACCAACAGCAGGTTGCGGCTGTGTTGGGACAGGGCCAACGCATCCTGGGCGATCTCGGTCAGCAACAGGTCGATCTGGCTCATGCCAAACAGATCGTCGCCTACCGTCAGGCCCAGCTGCAATTGCAGGGTGATGCCGCTGTCGGCCACTTCGATCTGCAATTCATGGCCCAGGGCGCGCAGCAACTCGCCACAGCAGATCGCATTGGTCAGGTAGTCTTCACCGCTGTCTTCGCTGTGGAACAACATCAGTGTGCTGCCATCGTTCAGGGTGTGCAGTTCACTCTGGTACAGCGAAGCGGCCTGGTCCAGGCAGTCACGATAGCGTTCCAGCAACTCGGTCAGGCGCGCGCGGGGCAGGCGACGCAGTTGGTCCTGGGCGCCGAGTTGCACCGCGAGTACGGCGCTGTACTGGGGTTCAGCGTTTTTCACCGGGACCGGCTTGGGGGCGACTGCCGGGGTGCCGGCCGAGGTATCGCGCAGATCGGCGAACGGATCTTCGTCGTCCAGTTCGTCTTCTTCGGCGATGAACGCCTTGCGGGTAGCCGGCTTCAAGCCCGCCACCGGTGCTTCTTGCACCTCAAATTCGGGTTCGTCGTCGTAGTCGGTGTCGTCGAACTCAGGCTCGGGCTCGGCTTCGTGCACCACCGGCTCCGGTGCGAAGCTGGCGTGCAGTTGGCGGGCGAGGTCGCCGATTTCATCCTGGCGGTCGGTGGCCGGGGTGTGTTCGTCGATATCCCGTAGCCAAATGCGCAGTTGCATCAAAGGCGTGGAAATATGGCGGCCCAGGCGCAAACTCAAGGCCAGGGCCAATGCCAGCAGAATCGCGCTGAGAATGCCCATGCTTTGCAGGCTGATGGTCATCGGCTGCTGGAATTGCTGCATATCCAGGCTGATGCGCAGTTGGCCGGCCTTCACATCCTGAAACGTGATATTGCTCTGGTACAAGCCTTCGGCTTCGCCCAGCAGGCCGTTTTTCGGGCGCTGGCCGGCTTCGGCCATGATCCGGTTGTCCACACTATAGATAGCGGCGTGGGCCACCAGCGGGTTCTTGGTCAGGTTGTTGAGCAGCACGTTAAGGCTGAGGATGTCGTTGGACACCAGCAGCTCGGTCGCCGAAGTGGCGGTCTGGGTGGTCAAGCTTTCACCCAGGGCGTCGGCTTGTTCGTGCATGGCCTGCTTGAACTGCAAACCCATCACGCAGGCGTAGATCACCAGAGCCAGGGCGACCAGGATCACGTTATGGCTGGCAATGCGTAATGCGATCGGTACACGGCGGTGGCGCAGCGCCCGGAAGATCAGCAGGAAGAAGTTGTCGGTTTTTACTGGCGTAGGCCGGTTCACTTGAGCTCGGCTCTTGGTCCGTGAAGTTGACGCGCAGTATAGCGACAGGCCCAAGACCGGCAAAGCGCTGGCTGTGCCCGATGGTCACTGAAAATGGGTAGAATGCGGTTTTTTTCCAGCCTGGGGGTGCGCCTTGCGCGAAATTGTCCTGATAAACATCACGGGTGTTGACCGACCGGGTCTCACCGCAGCCATTACCGGTGTTCTGGCCCAGGGTGGTGTAAACATTCTCGACATCGGCCAGGCGGTGATTCACGACACGCTGTCGTTCGGCATTCTGGTAGAGATCCCAAGCACTGAACAGGCGTCTTCGGTGCTCAAGGACATCCTGTTTACGGCGTACAAACTGGACCAGCAGGTGCGTTTCACGCCGGTGTCCGAAACCGATTACCAGCAATGGGTCGCCGGCCAGGGCAAGAAACGCCACATCGTGACGCTGCTGACCCGCAAGGTCACCGCCGAACAGTTGCAGCGCGTCAGTTCGATCACCGCGCAGTATGGCTTGAATATCGACCACATTGACCGTCTGTCGGGTCGCATGCCGCTGGACACGCCAGCCGACAAGGGCAAGGGCTGCATCGAGTTTTCCGTGCGCGGTGAACCGGCCGATCCGCAAGCCCTGCGCGCCGAGTTTCTCAGCGTGGCCCAGGAGCTGAACGTCGATATTGCCTTCCAGGAAGACTCGCTCTTCCGCCGCAACCGCCGCCTGGCGGTGTTCGATATGGATTCGACGCTGATCGAAGCCGAAGTCATCGACGAATTGGCCAAGGCCGCAGGTGTAGGCGAGCAGGTTTCGGCGATTACCGAGCGTGCCATGGCCGGCGAATTGGATTTCCGTGCGAGCTTTAAAGAGCGCCTGGCGCTGCTTAAAGGTCTGGACGTGAGCGTGCTGGACTCCATCGGCGCGTCGCTGCGCCTGACCGAAGGCGCCGAAACCTTGTTCGCCGAGCTCAAGCGCCTGGGCTACAAGACCGCGATCCTGTCCGGTGGCTTCACCTATTTCGCCAAGCAGTTGCAAGCCAAGCTGGGCATCGACTATGTATTCGCCAACGAGCTGGAAGTGGTGGACGGCAAGGTCACCGGCGTGGCCGTGGAGCCAATTGTCGACGCACAGCGCAAGGCGGATTTGCTCAAGGAGCTGGCGCACAAGGAAGGTTTGCGTCTGGAACAGACCATTGCGGTCGGCGACGGCGCCAATGACTTGCCGATGCTGGCGATTGCCGGGCTGGGCGTTGCGTTCCGCGCCAAGCCGTTGGTGAAGCAGTCGGCCAAGCAGGCGATTTCGACGTTGGGGCTTGATGGTGTGTTGTATCTGCTGGGCTTGCGCGACCGCGACGGGCAGCTCTAAACCCCGATACCACTGCAGGAATGGGATCAACTGTGGGAGCTGGCTTGCCTGCGATAGCGGTGTTGGATTCACCACCGTCATCGCAGCATAGGTATCTACACAACGTTCAAAGGCTGAGAAATCTCCCTGTAGTGAGCGGGCTTGTCCCGCGCTGGGTGGCGAAGCCGCCCCAATAAAGACACCGCGCAGTTTCAGAAAAACCCAATTCGCCTGGTTTGGGGCCGCCGCGGCCCAGCGCGGGACAAGCCCGCTCACTACAAAAATGTGTAGATACCTAGGGTCATCGCAGGCAAGCCAGCTCCCACATTAATTGGGCTACAGCTTAAAATCTGCTGGGGATCAGGCTTTAGGTAGAGCGATGCCTTGGCCCATCTGCACTGGCGAACCCGCCACCAGTTCTTCAGCCCACTTCACCTGGTCCGGCCCGAACAGCACGATCGCCGTCGAACCCAGCTTGAAGCGGCCCAGTTCCGCACCTTTCTCCAGATGAATCGGCGCACGCGCCGCTTCGTCATAACGGAAAGTCTTCAGTTCACGCTTGGGCGGCGTTACCAGACCGGCCCACACGGTTTCGATCGACGCCACAATCATCGCGCCCACCAACACCACAGCCATCGGGCCGCGCTCGGTGTCGAACAGGCAGACAACCCGCTCGTTACGCGCAAACAGTTCCGGCACGTTTTCGGCGGTGGTCTGGTTCACCGAGAAGATCCGGCCGGGCACGTAGACCATCTCGCGCAGGGTGCCGGCCAGCGGCATGTGCACGCGATGGTAGTCCTTGGGCGACAGGTAGATGGTGGCGAAGTCGCCGCCCATGAACGGCGCTGCTACGGCTGCATCGCCGCCGAGCAATTCCAGCACGCTGAAGCTGTGGCCTTTGGCCTGGAACACCCGACCATGCTCGATCGGACCGAGCTGGCTGACCGCGCCATCGGCTGGGCTCAAGACTGCGCCTGGGGTTTGATCCAGCGGGCGAGCGCCGTCCTTGAGGGCTCGCGTGAAGAAGGCGTTGAAGTGCTCATAGGCGGTCACGTCTTCAACCAGAGCCTGGGACATGTCCACTTGATAACGCTTGGCGAACCAGGTGGTGAAGGCGTTCTTGAACCAGCGCACGCGGCACTCGGCAATGCAGCCGGCCAGGCGCGACAGCAAGTGGTGCGGCAGCAAGTACTGGCTGAGGATAAACAACTGCTTTTTCATAACTGTCCTTAAACCTTAAATCTCGACGGGGGTGTCGGGGTGGTTGCCCCATTCGCCCCAGGAACCGGCATAACCTTTGACTCGCGGATAACCGAGCGCCTTGGCCACCAGGTAGGTGAAGCCAGAGCGGTGGTGAGTCTGGCAATGGGTGATGATTTCTTTGTCTTTGGTCAGCCCCAGGTCTTGGAGGATCTGCGGCATGTCGCGGCGGATACGCAGGTTGCGCGCCTGGTCCATGCCGGCGGTCCATTCGAAATTCACGGCGCCGGGAATGTGCCCACCTTTGGCGGCGAGTACCTTTTCACCGCAATACTCCAGCGGACCCCGCGCATCCCAGATTCCCAGGTCGGCCGCGCCCAGGCGGCTTTGCAGGTATTCGCGGGTGGCGGTGGGGCCGTCGTGCAGCGTGAGGCTGACCGGGCCGCCGACGGGCGCAGGCACATCGGTGGACACAGGATGTTTTTCTGCCAGCCAGGCCAGCAGGCCGCCGTCCAGGTAGTGGTATTTCTGGTGGCCGATCACGTCGAGCAGCCAGATGAAGCGCCCGGCCCAGCCCCCGCCTTCGTCGTCGTAGACCACGTAGGTCGCGTCCGGGGTGTGGCCCAGTGCACCGAAGAGGTTTTCCAGGTCAACCTTGTTGGGCAGCAAGCCTGGAGCAGGCGCCTGGCCCAATTGGGTGCGCTTGGGGTCAACAAAGTGCGCGCCGGGGATATGCCCTTCGGCGTAGCGGGCGGCACTGGTGAGGTCCACCAGGATCAGGTGTTCGGCCTCCAGGCGACCGAGCAGGTCGCTGGGTTCGATCACCAGCGGCAAGCCAGAGAAGTCAGGCATGTGAGGTCTCCTGGGCACAAAGGTTGGGGATAAAAGAGGGCGATTGTAGCGCAAGCATCAGGTGCTGCGGTTGGTAAAGCAGTGCAGGGCCTTCTCGATGCATTGGGCGGTTTTGCCGAAGGCTTGCACGGTAGTTTCCGAGAACGGCCCACCGCCCTGGTCAGCCACCATCAGCATCACCACCTTGCCGTTGCAACTCAGCGAGCGCAGCAGCAGGTGTTCGCCGGTAAACAGGCGACGCAGGATCGGCGGCAGCAAGGCCGAGAACTGCGCATGGTTGTCAGGGTTGAGGCGCACCTGGGCGGACTTTTCCAGCAGTCGCTGCAGCAGCGTGCTGTTGACTACGTCCAGGCTGAGGTTGGCGGCGTCCTTGGGCAGGCCGTCGACCTGATGCACGCGCAAGGTGCTCTGGGCGCGATCGGTCATCAGCAGCATAACCCGCTGCATGCCGCTGGCCACCAAGGCCTCCTTGGCGCAGGTGGTCAGATGCATGGCGTTGGCAAAGCGGCTCGGCTCCACCAGCAGCTCGGTGCAATGCTTGCGCCACACAGCCAGGGACTCGGCGGTGGGCGGCGGCGCCGGCAGCAGGCCACGATGGATCTTCTGCACGTGCCACGGCCAGATCAGCGACAGCGCCGGGTGCCAGAGGTCGGGCATCAACGTGGTGCGGGCGCTGGTGACGGCTTGTTGATGGACCTGTTGCTGCACGTCGCCCAAGGGCTGTTGCAGGTACAGCGCAGTCAGGTACTGCCAACGCTCGGTGTGCGGGCAGGTCCAGGACTCCTGGGTCGACATTGCCAGGCCGTTGGCCAGCAATACGGTATTGGCCGGCTGGTTCAGCCAGCGGCGCAGGTTGGGTTCGGCGTCGAGCAGTTGCTGATGGCGTAGCGGGTCGTCTTCGCGGGCGATATGCAGTGCCTTGACCAGCAAGCGTTGTTCGGTCAGCAGCAATTTATAGCCTTGAGATACCCAGATCGGCAGGTGCCAGGCTTCAGTCAGGCCGACGCACAGGTCCAGCAGGCGCACGCCGAACAATTCCTGCTCGACTTGGCGGGCGGGCTGGTTCTTGTGGATAACCCGCAGCTCCCATTCTTCCAAGAGCTTGGGGAAGGCAACCGCCATCGGCCACATCGGCGACAGAAACAGCAGGCTGCCCCAATGAATATCCTGCCACAGCCGCGCCAGGCGGCTGCCAAACAAACCGTTGGCTTGCTGCGAAGCATGCTGGCTCACCAGCAGCAATTGGCGCAGCGCCACCGGAATCTCGTGGGCCGGTACCGCAGGCAGGCGCGCCAGCAGTTCTTCGGCGCGCTTGAGGCCCAGGCGGTTAAGCGCCACTTCGAGGTTTTCCGCCGGTTCCGCCAGGCTGCCATGGGTGTGGCTGTTGGCCTCGCGGATCACGCTGAGCACAAGGGCCGGGCTGTCTTGCATCAGCTCGGCGATGTCCCGCAGCGAGCTGCGGCTGTCGCGGATGCCTTTGCACACGCGGTCGTGGCTGGCCTGGGGAACAGGCAGCAGTACCTCGTCCAGGCGCTTGATCCAAGCGGCGAGAGAAGTGGGTTTTGCAGTGGGAACTGTCGTTTCATTGGCCATGGTGGGGGCGCGATCATCACTTGCTGTCAACACGCCCGGAGCGGGCCGAACTGGCTTTTCGCCTTAACGGGCTATAGTCTGGCGCAGTTTTGCCGATAAGAGGAACAAGAGTTTTCAGTTCCCTTAAATATGTCCATGAACCCGACGGCGCAAGTACTCATCTCCTATGGCTAAAATTATCGGCATCATCGTCGTCATCGCAAGCGTGCTCGGTGGCTACGTCCTGTCCCACGGTAAAATTGCTGCGCTGGTCCAGCCCTTCGAAGTGCTGATCATCGGTGGTGCGGCGTTCGGCGCGTTCTTGCAGGCGAACCCTGGCTACATGACCATGCACGTGGTCAAAAAATCGCTGGCCATGTTCGGTTCGCGCTTCACCCACACCTTCTATCTGGAAGTGCTGGGCCTGGTCTACGAGATCCTTAACAAGAGCCGCCGCGAAGGCATGATGGCCATCGAGGCGGACATTGAAGACGCCGCGGCCAGCCCGATTTTCGCCAAGTACCCGGCCGTGCTCAAAGATGAGCGCATGACCGCCTACATCTGTGATTACTTGCGCATCATGTCTTCCGGCAACATGGCCCCCCACGAGCTGGAAGGCCTGTTCGACATGGAACTGTTCAGCCTCAAAGAAGAGCTGGAACACCCTTCCCACGCCGTCACCGGTATCGCCGACGGCATGCCCGGCTTCGGTATCGTTGCGGCGGTACTCGGTATCGTGGTGACCATGGCGTCGCTGGGCGAAGGCGACCAGGCCGCCATCGGCATGCACGTAGGCGCGGCGTTGGTGGGTACCTTCTTCGGTATTCTCGCGGCCTACGGCTTCTTCGGCCCCCTGGCGACCTCCCTGGCCCATGACGCCAAGGAAGAAATCAACCTGTACGAGTCGATCAAGGCCAGCCTGGTCGCTTCGGCTTCCGGCATGCCGCCATCGCTGGCGGTGGAGTTCGGTCGTAAGGTGTTGTACCCCAAGCACCGCCCAAGCTTCGCCGAGCTGGAACAAGCGGTCCGCGGTCGCTAAGCCATGGAAAACAACCAGCCGATAATCATCAAGCGCGTCAAGCGCTTCGCTGCGGGGCACCACGGCGGCGCCTGGAAAATCGCCTTCGCCGACTTTGCGACGGCGATGATGGCGTTCTTTCTGGTGCTGTGGCTGATGTCCACCGCCACGCCGGAACAGAAGATCGCCATCGCCGGCTACTTCAAAGACCCGATTGGCTTTTCGGAAAGCGGCACGCCTTTCGTGATCGACCTGGGCGGTTCGCCGCAGTTGGCGCCTGAACGCACCATCAACCCGGAAGTGCAGACCGAGTCGCCGCAGGAAAAAATCCCGATCGAGCGCGATACTGTGGAATCGATGGCCGAGCAGGTCGAGCAGGAACGCCTTGAGCTGTTGCTGCAGGAACTGCAGAACAAGGTCGAGGAAAACCCGCAACTGCTGAAGTTCAAGGATCAGATTTCGTTCGAGATCACCCCGGACGGTTTGCGCATCCAGATTACCGACGCCGCCAACCGGCCGATGTTCGATTCCGGCAGTGCGCGCTTGAAACCGTACTTTGAAGACATCCTGCTGGCCATGGCCGACACCATCAAGGCGGTGCCGAACAAGATCAGCATCAGCGGCCATACCGACGCCAAGCCCTACTCGGGCCAGGGCGACTTCGGCAACTGGGAACTCTCGGCCAACCGCGCCAACGCCGCACGCCGTGCGTTGGTGGCCGGCAGCTACCCGGACCCGCAAGTGGCGCGCGTGGTGGGGTTTGCGTCTTCGCAGCTGTTTGACGCGAAGGACCCGTTCAACCCGATCAATCGGCGTATCGACATCGTGGTGCTGACCAAAAAGGCCCAGCGTGCGATCGAAGGTGATCAGCCGCCGTCACCGCAACCGACCCCAGGCGCGGGCGCGCCGGGCGAAGTGCCCGCCGACCCGAACGCCATTCCCCCAGGGCAGGAGCCGTTGCCGGCGCATGAACTGCGCCAGAAGCTGAATCTGTTTGATGATGGCGGGGTGAAGGATCCTACGGCGCCTGGTACGGGGTCGTAGAACACTAGCGACAATTTCAACTGAAAACGCTCCGACTCATCGGGGCGTTTTCAGTTCTGGCTAGAGCGGGAGGTAGGCTTTGACACCACTGATCACTCCTCGCATGTCGTCGGTACACAGGCGTGGTACGAAGTATTCTCGCCCTTTGGATCGGCTTTTTCTATGGAGCTTGTCGAGGCGCTCGAAGCTTACGGTGTAAATCATGTCGCACTTCACCCACAGTTCTTTGTAGCCATCAGATTGAAGTGGGTTAGTACGTAATAAGTGGTGCCAGTCGTGCTGTACCTCAGGTGCGGTAGAGGAGATCGGCACCACCGTGCAGAGCTTGCGATTGTGCGTAGTGGTAGGAGATATCACTACGACTTTGCGGATTTTGAGCATTTCTGGTGCGACGAAACCTCGCGTGAAGTCGCAAAGGAGCACGTCGCCCTGTTTGGGGTGATAGTAAAGAGCCAATCGTTAACGCCCCACAAAAAGCAAAGCCGCCCGAAGGCGGCTTCATTCGACACGCAGTGGAGCTTGCTTCGCCCCTTCTGCGCCGCTGGATCAACCCCGAAAAGGATCCAGACTCCTGCCAGCTTGCGCTGGTGACGGGGAGATTATGAGCATCAGACGTTTCGAATTCAAGCTGGCTTGCGTCGACGCGCCACCCAGTTGTGTCGAATTCTTGATGCCGGCGCCCGTTAAATCAATGGATAAGGGCGCTTTGTGATGCCATTTATATGTATCAGGAAATGGCCGCTCAGTAACTGCTCTCCGGCAAACTCGCAATAATCGACCGATAGCTGTTCATCCGCTGCTGCTGCACGCGGCCGTCTTCCAGCGCCTTGAGCAATGCACAGCCCGGCTCGCGGTCGTGCTTGCAGTCGCGGAAGCGGCAGGTGCCGATCAGGTCGTTGAACTCGATGAAGCCCGCTTCCACATCACTGCGGCTGACGTGGCCCAGGCCGAATTCACGGATACCGGGGGAGTCGATCAACTCGCCGCCGCCCGGGAAGTGGAACAACCGCGCGGTGGTGGTGGTGTGGGTGCCCTGGCCGGACAGTTCCGACAGCGGGCCGACGCGGGTGTCGACTTCCGGCAGCAGGCTGTTGACCAGCGAGGATTTACCCACGCCCGACTGGCCGACAAACACGCTGATGCGTCCGTCCAACTGCTGTTGCAGCTGTTCCATGCCGTTGCCGTGGTGCGCGGAGACTTCCAGCACCGGGTAACCGAGGGTGCGGTATACCGCGAGCAAGGCATTGAGCGCCGGGGCGTTCTGCGCATCGATCAGGTCGAATTTGTTCAGCAGCAACAGCGGGCGAATGCCGGCATGCTCGGCCGCGACCAGGTAGCGGTCGATCAGGTTGGCATGCGGCTCGGGCAGTGGTGCGAACACGATCACGATCATGTCGACGTTGGCCGCCACCGGCTTGAGCTGCCCGCGGCTGTCGGGGCGGCGCAGTTCGGTGGTGCGCGGCAACTGGGCGACGATCACCCCGATGCCCTGGTTGCCTGCACGCCAGACGACTTTGTCGCCGGTGACCAGGGCCGGCAGGTTGGCACGCAAGTGGCAACGAGAAACCGAGCCCGCGAGTTCGCCTTCGAGTGCCTCGACTTCGACCTGCACACCGAAGTGCGCGATCACCAGGCCCGTTTGTTCGGGCCCCAAGTCGCCGCCCTCGAGCGCTTCCACGGCGGAGGATTCACGTTTGGCGGCGCGCGCGGCGCGCTCACCCTGAATCTTTTCGATGCGCCAGTTTTGGCGACGATTGAGCTGGCGTTTGGCCATTGGTGTTCCGTGTCGATAATGCAAAAGTTTAGGTGAAACGGTCGCGAGTCTAGCACGGCCCCGCCTGCTAAACTGCGCAGCTACGCCAAGGTGCCAAGAGAATCAAACCATGCAAAACCCACAGAACCTGATTTGGATCGATCTGGAAATGACCGGTCTGAACCCTGACACCGACGTCATCATCGAGATGGCGACCATTGTCACCGACAGCAACCTCAATACCTTGGCCGAAGGTCCGGTGATCGCCATCCATCACAGTGATGAAGTGCTGGCGACCATGGATGAATGGAACACCCGCACCCACGGCAACTCCGGCCTGACCCAGCGCGTGCGCGACAGTCGCATCAGCATGGCCGAAGCCGAAGCCGAAACCATCGCCTTCCTGGAAAAATGGGTGCCGAAGGGCAAGTCGCCAATCTGCGGCAACAGCATCTGCCAGGATCGCCGCTTCCTCTATACCCACATGAAGGCGCTGGAAAGTTACTTCCACTATCGCAACCTGGACGTGTCGACGTTGAAGGAGCTGGCTGCACGCTGGGCGCCAGAAGTTAAAGATAGCTTCCATAAAGGCAGCACGCATTTGGCGCTGGATGATATTCGCGAGTCGATTGCCGAGTTGCAGCATTATCGCAAGCACTTTATCAAGGCTTGATTCGCTTCTTGTCGGTCCTTGTAGTGAGCGGGCTTGCCCCGCGCCGGGTGGCGAAGCCGCCCCAATAACGACACCCCCGAGTTCCAGATAGAACCAGGTCGCCTGGTTTGGGGCGGCTTCGCCACCCAGCGCGGGGCAAGCCCGCTCACTACACCATCGCAAGGATCGCCCTCATGCTGCTGATGCTCTACCTCATCGCCATCACCGCCGAAGCCATGACCGGTGCCCTGTCGGCCGGGCGTCGCGGCATGGATTGGTTTGGCGTGGTGCTGATCGCTTGCGTGACGGCGTTGGGCGGCGGTTCGGTGCGCGACGTGCTGTTGGGGCATTATCCGCTGACCTGGGTCAAGCACCCGGAATACCTGGTGCTGACCTCCATCGCTGCGCTGGTGACGATCTTCGCCGCGCCGCTTATGCGGCATCTGCGCTCACTCTTTCTGGCGCTGGACGCCGTGGGCCTGGTGGCTTTCACGCTGATCGGCTGCATGACCGCCCTGGAAATGGGCCACGGTATGTTGGTAGCGTCGGTCAGTGGCGTGATCACCGGCGTGTTCGGCGGCATCCTGCGGGATATCTTCTGCAACGACATCCCGCTGATCTTCCGCCGCGAGCTGTACGCCAGCGTGTCGTTCCTCGCCGCCTGGTTCTACCTGCTGTGCCTGTACCTGGAACTGCCTGGCGAACAAGCCATCCTGCTGACATTGTTCAGTGGGTTTCTACTGCGCCTGCTGGCGATCCGTTTTCACTGGGAAATGCCCAAGTTTGTCTACAACGACGACGTTCACTGACGCACGGCGTGCTGGTTCAGTGCCCATTCCACATGTTCGCGCACCAGTTCCGACGGGTAGTCACGGCGCGCCTTCAAGGCTTCCAGCACCGGAATGCTTGATGGCGCATTGCCCAGGCCCACGGCGAGGTTGCGCAGCCAGCGCTCATAACCGGCGCGACGCAGGGGCGAGCCTTCGGTGTTGCTGAGGAATTTATCCTCGTCCCACATGAACAATTCGGCCAGTTGCGCATTGTCCAGATTGTGCCGCGGCTTGAAATCGCCTTCGGCGGTGGATCGGGCGAAACGATTCCATGGGCAAACGATCTGACAGTCATCGCAACCGAACACGCGGTTACCGATCAATGGGCGCAGGTCCTCGGGGATTGCGCTTTTGAGCTCGATGGTCAGGTAGGAAATGCAGCGCCGCGCATCGAGCACATAAGGGCCGACGAAGGCATTGGTGGGGCAGATGTCCAGGCAGGCGGTGCAGCGCCCGCAATGTTCGGTGCCGTGGGGCGGGTCGACCGGCAACGGCAAGTCGACAAACAGTTCGCTGAGGAAAAAATAACTGCCGGCCTTGCGATTGAGTACCAGGGTATTTTTACCGATCCAGCCCAGGCCGGCTTGCTCGGCAATGGCTTTTTCCAGCACCGGCGCGCTGTCGACGAAGGCGCGAAAGCCAAAGGGGCCGATGTGGGCCTGGATGCGGTCCGCCAGTTGCTGCACGCGCTTGCGGATCAGCTTGTGGTAGTCGCGGCCCAAGGCATAGCGCGAAACATAGGCTTTTTCCGGCTGGGCCAGCCGTTGCGCCATGTGCGTGTCGCCGGGCAGGTAATCCATGCGCAGCGAGACTACGCGCAACGTGCCCGGCACCAGCTCATCGGGGTGGGAGCGTTTGCTGCCATGGGCGCCCATGTAGTCCATTTCGCCGTGGTAACCCGCGTCGAGCCAGCGTTGCAGGTGCTGTTCGTGCTCGGCCAGGTCCAGGCCGCTGATGCCGACTTGTTGAAAGCCCAGCTCGCGGCCCCAGTCTTTGATCGATTGGGCGAGGGCGGGCAGATCGGTGGTGATGGCAGGCATGAGACAAGGGAAACCGCAGGTTAGATAGGTATAATTCTGCCAGACATCGGAGCTTGAAGACGCATGCCGCAGACAAAACACGCAATAACCGACGTACAGCGCCTTTTGCACGGCCATTTGCCGCAACTGGCTGCACGTTCCCCGGACGCTCATAAAGGCCAGTTCGGCCACCTGCTGGTCATTGGCGGTGACCGTGGCCTCGGCGGCGCGGCCCTGTTAAGCGCCGAAAGTGCCTTGCGCAGTGGCGCGGGCATGGTGTCGCTGGCGACCCGCATCGAGCATGTTCCCGCTGCGTTGGCGCGTTTGCCGGAAGTCATGAGCGTGGGGGTGAGTTCGGCCAATCAATTGATGGGCTTGCTGGAAAAGATCTCGGTCATTGTGATCGGGCCCGGCCTGGGTGACGCTTCCTGGGGTAAAAGCCTGCTGTCCGTCGCCGCGAACGCGCAACAACCGCAAGTCTGGGACGCCGACGCCTTGAACCAGTTGGCGACCGGCAGCGTCAGTCTGCCGGCCAACTGCGTGATCACTCCGCATCCAGGCGAAGCCGCGCGCTTGTTGGGCATCTCGACGGCCGAGGTTCAGGCCGATCGCCTTAAGGTGGCGCGCGCGTTGAGCCAGACCTTCAACGCAGTGGCTATCCTCAAGGGCGCTGGCAGTTTGATCGCCAGCCCGGACGGACGTGTTTCACGATGTGACCAAGGCCATCCGGCGATGGCCACGGCTGGGCTGGGCGACGTGTTGGCCGGGCTGGTCGGCGCACTGCTGGCCCAGGGCATGCCCGCCTATGAAGCAAGCTGCCTGGCGGTGTGGTTGCACGCCACGGCGGGGGAGCGCCAGGGCACCTTTGGTCGCGGCCTCGCCGCCAGCGACCTGATACCTGCCATTCGTCAACTGCTGGAGGAACAGTCGCCGTGTCTGAAGTAATTCTTTTCCTGGCCGATGAAGAAGCCATGGTCGCGTTCGGCCAGCGCATTGCTCAGGTCACGGCCGGGGCGGGGCTGATCTTCCTCGAAGGCGATTTGGGGGCGGGCAAGACCACGTTGTCCCGGGGGATCATTCGCGGGCTGGGCCATGCCGGGGCGGTAAAAAGCCCGACGTTCACCTTGGTGGAGCCCTATGAGATTGGCGACGTGCGAGCGTTCCATTTCGACCTCTATCGCCTGGTGGACCCCGAAGAGCTCGAGTACATGGGTATTCGAGATTACTTCGATGAAGACGCGCTGTGCCTGATCGAATGGCCAGATAAAGGCACGGGCTTTTTGCCAAAGCCTGACATGACCATTACCATTACGCCGCATGAGCACGGACGTCAGTTGAAGTTGTTGCCCCAGAGCGCGCGCGGCCAGTCGTGGTGCGCCGCTTTGGCATTGGAATTCAAATAATTGGTGGGGTTAGGTATGCGCTTTCGCGCGTTGGTTGCTGTCGTGGGGGTGTTGCTTGCGGCAATGACTGTCAATGCTCTGGCTGCTTCTCAGGTGAAAAGTGTTCGCCTGTGGCGAGCGCCGGATAACACGCGACTGGTGTTCGACCTGTCTGGCCCGGTCCAGCACAGTGTCTTTACCCTGACGGCGCCCGATCGCCTGGTGATCGACATCAATGGTGCAACACTGGGCGGGCCGTTGAACGTGTCCACCGCCAACACCCCGATTACCGCCATGCGCTCGGCCCAGCGTACGCCGACCGACCTGCGCGTGGTGATCGACCTGAAAAAGGTCGTGACCCCAAAAAGTTTCTCGCTGGCGCCAAACGCCCAGTACGGCAACCGACTGGTGGTCGATCTGTTCGACAACGCCGCCGATGCCGCGCCGCCGCCCGCGCCAACGCCGAGCGTGGCAACCGTGCCTGCCGTTCCGGTCAACCCTTCGCAGCCACAGGTCAAGCTGCCGCCGCCGCCGCCGGCTCCAGCCGGCAAACGCGACATTATTGTAGTGATCGACGCCGGTCACGGTGGTGAAGACCCTGGCGCGTCCGGCTCGCGTGGCCAGCATGAGAAAGACGTAGTACTGGCCATCGCCCGCGAATTGCAGCGTCAGGTCAATGGCATGAAAGGCTACCGCGCCGAGCTGACCCGTACCGGCGATTACTTCATCCCGTTGCGCGGCCGTACCGAAATCGCGCGCAAGAAAGGCGCCGACCTGTTTGTGTCGATCCATGCCGACGCCGCGCCTTCGACAGCCGCCTTCGGGGCCTCGGTGTTTGCCCTGTCGGATCGCGGCGCCACGTCCGAAACCGCACGCTGGCTGGCCGACAGTGAAAACCGTTCCGACTTGATCGGCGGGGCCGGCAACGTGTCCCTTGATGACAAGGACAAAATGCTCGCCGGCGTGCTGCTCGACTTGTCGATGACCGCTTCGCTGACGTCCAGCTTGAACGTGGGCCAGAAGGTGCTGAGCAATATCGGCCGGGTCACCTCGCTGCACAAACAGCGCGTGGAGCAAGCTGGGTTCATGGTGTTGAAGTCTCCGGATATCCCGTCGATCCTGGTAGAAACCGGGTTTATCTCCAACGCCAACGAAGCCTCGAAGCTGGCCAGCGCCAGCCACCAGCAAGCCCTGGCGCGCTCGATCAGCGCCGGTGTTCGCCAGTTCTTCCAGCAGAACCCGCCGCCGGGCACCTACATTGCCTGGCTGCGTGACTCCGGCAAGATCGCCCAGGGCCCGCGTGACCATCGCGTGCAGCCCGGCGACACCCTGGCCATGCTGGCGGTGCGTTTCCAGGTCTCGGCCGCGACCTTGCGCAGCGCCAACAACCTGAGGACGGATGAGTTGAAAGTCGGCCAGGTGTTGACCATCCCCGGCACTGAATTGGCGGCGCAGTAATGAGCGAAACCCTCTTGAACAGCGGCTCGCGTATCGAGCTGCTCAGCCCGCGTCTCGCCAACCAGATCGCTGCGGGCGAGGTGGTCGAGCGCCCGGCATCGGTGATCAAGGAGCTGCTGGAAAACAGCATCGACTCCGGCGCCAAACGCATCGATGTCGACGTGGAGCAGGGCGGCGTCAAACTGCTGCGCGTACGTGACGATGGCAGTGGCATTTCCGCCGATGACCTGCCGCTGGCCCTGGCGCGTCACGCCACCAGCAAGATCCGCGACCTGGAAGACCTTGAACGCGTGATGAGCCTGGGTTTTCGCGGTGAGGCCCTGGCGTCCATCAGCTCCGTCGCGCGCTTGACCCTGACGTCGCGCACCCGCAGCGCCGAACAGGCTTGGCAAGTGGAAACCGAAGGCCGCGACATGGCGCCTCGGGTCCAGCCGGCGGCCCACCCGGTGGGCACTTCGGTGGAAGTGCGCGACCTGTTCTTCAACACCCCGGCGCGGCGCAAATTCCTCAAGGCCGAAAAAACCGAATTCGATCACCTGCAGGAAGTCATCAAGCGCCTGGCCCTGGCCCGTTTCGACGTGGCGTTTCACTTGCGCCACAACGGCAAGACCATTCTCAGCCTGCACGAAGCCCATGACGACGCCGCGCGTGCGCGCCGGGTCTCGGCGATTTGCGGCGCGGGGTTTCTGGAGCAGGCGCTGCCGATTGAAATCGAGCGCAATGGCCTGCGCCTGTGGGGCTGGGTCGGGTTGCCGACCTTCTCCCGCAGCCAGGCGGACTTGCAGTATTTCTTCGTGAACGGCCGCGCGGTGCGCGACAAGCTGGTGGCCCACGCGGTGCGCCAGGCGTATCGCGATGTGCTGTTCAACGGGCGACACCCGACGTTTGTGCTGTTCTTCGAGGTCGACCCGTCGGTGGTGGACGTCAATGTGCACCCTACCAAGCACGAAGTGCGCTTTCGTGATGGACGCATGGTGCACGACTTCCTCTACGGCACCTTGCACCGCACCCTGGGCGATGTGCGCCCGGATGATCAGCTGTCGGCGCCGATCGTGACGGCGGTGGTCCGGCCAAGCGGGCCGGAAGCCGGTGAATTCGGCCCCCAGGGCGAAATGAGCCTGGCGGGCAACCTGCTGCAATCGCCGCAGCCGCAACCTTCCTACACCGCGCCGGGTTCTGGTGCGGGCGCGGGTTATCAATACCAGTACACGCCGCGCCCGCAATCGACGGTGCCGGTGGCCGAGGCCCAGGCAGCCTATCGTGAATTTTTCGCGCCGCTGCCGGGTGCCGAGCCGGGCGCTGCTGTTGCGTTGCCGGAAGGCGGCGGTGATATTCCGCCGCTGGGTTATGCACTGGCGCAGCTCAAGGGCATCTACATCCTTGCCGAAAACGCCCACGGGCTGGTGCTGGTGGACATGCACGCCGCCCATGAGCGGATCATGTATGAACGCCTCAAGATTGCCATGGCCAGCGAAGGCCTCAGCGGCCAGCCGCTGCTGGTGCCGGAATCCCTGGCGGTCAGCCAGCGTGAGGCCGATTGCGCCGAAGAGCACCACGCCGTGTTCCAGCGGCTGGGCTTTGAGCTGCAACGCCTGGGTCCGGAAACCCTGGCCATCCGCCAGATTCCCGCGCTGCTCAAGCAGGCCGAGGCCAACCGTCTGGTCGCCGATGTATTGGCCGACTTGATGGAATACGGCACCAGCGATCGTATCCAGGCGCATATCAACGAACTGCTGGGCACCATGGCCTGCCATGGCGCCATCCGCGCCAATCGCCGCCTGGCCCTGCCGGAAATGAACGGCCTGCTGCGCGACATGGAAAACACCGAGCGCAGCGGACAATGCAACCATGGCCGACCGACCTGGACCCAGATGGGACTGGACGATCTGGACAAACTGTTCCTGCGCGGCCGTTGATGAGTACCTTGCCCCCCGCGATCTTCCTGATGGGCCCCACGGCCGCCGGCAAGACCGACCTGGCCATCGAGCTGAGCAAGGTGCTGCCATGCGAGCTGATCAGTGTCGACTCCGCACTGGTTTACCGAGACATGGACATTGGTACCGCCAAACCTTCAAAGGCGCTGCTGGCCCAGTACCCGCACCGTTTGATCGACATCCTCGACCCCGCGATGAGCTACTCGGCGGCGGATTTCCGTACCGACGCCCTCGCGGCCATGGCTGAGATCACCGCCCGCGGCAATATCCCGCTGCTGGTGGGCGGCACGATGCTCTACTACAAGGCTTTGCAGGAAGGCCTGGCGGACATGCCGCCGGCCGATCCCCAGGTGCGCGCCGAGCTTGAGGACGAGGCTGCACGCCTTGGCTGGCAAGCCCTGCACGATCAATTGACGGCAGTGGATCCGGTGTCAGCCGCGCGCATTCACCCCAATGATCCCCAGCGCCTCAGTCGCGCCCTGGAGGTCTGGCGTGTCAGTGGGCAGACCATGACCGCGCATCGCCAGCGACAATCTGCGCAAAGTGCTGACGCAGGCGCATCTGGACACTCACAATTGCCCTATACTGTGGCCCATCTGGCCATCGCTCCGGCAAGCCGCCAGGTGCTGCATGAAAGAATTGCACAAAGATTCACAAATATGTTGGAACAGGGGTTTGTAGACGAGGTCGTAGCTTTGCGTTCCAGAGGTGACCTGCATCCAGGGTTGCCTTCGATACGTGCCGTAGGTTACCGCCAAGTTTGGGATCATCTGGATGGCAAGCTGACGTCAGCCGAAATGCAGGAGCGTGGCATCATCGCCACACGCCAATTGGCGAAGCGCCAGTTCACCTGGTTGCGCAGCTGGGGCGATTTGCACTGGCTGGACAGCCTGGACAGCGACAATCTGTCACGCGCCTTGAAATACTTGGGAACGGTCTCCATATTGAGCTGAGTCCTTGCAATTGCCGTCTATCCTTGGGGGTGTGACGGCCTTGAGCTATCTATTTTCCGATTTTTTATTATTGATCCTTAAAGGAGTGCGGCACATGTCAAAAGGGCATTCGCTACAAGACCCTTACTTGAATACTTTACGTAAAGAGAAAGTGGGGGTTTCCATCTACCTGGTCAACGGGATCAAGCTGCAAGGCACGATCGAGTCGTTTGACCAGTTCGTGATCCTGCTGAAAAATACCGTCAGCCAAATGGTTTACAAACACGCTATCTCGACCGTCGTCCCTGTTCGTCCGATCCGTCTGCCTAGCGCAGCAGGTGATGAAGCAGTTGACGCTGAGCCAGGTAACGCCTGATAGGAGTCTCCTTTGTTCTTTGAGCGCCACGGTGGTGGTGAACGAGTCATCCTCGTTCACTTGGATGGACAGGACCCTGAGGCGCGCGAAGATCCGCAGGAGTTTCAGGAGTTGGCAAATTCGGCTGGCGCCGAGACCGTTGCGTTTTTTAACGTGCCGCGTCATCGGCCAACCGCCAAATATCTGATTGGCAGCGGCAAGGTCGAGGAACTGCGCGACCTGGTTCACGCCGAAGAAGCCGATCTGGTGATCTTCAATCACACCCTCACGCCCAGTCAGGAACGTAACCTCGAACGTGTCTTCGAGTGTCGCGTGATCGACCGCACCGGCCTGATTCTCGATATTTTCGCCCAGCGCGCCCGTACCCATGAAGGCAAGCTCCAGGTCGAACTGGCCCAGCTTGATCACATGAGCACGCGGCTGGTCCGCGGCTGGACTCACCTTGAGCGCCAGGGCGGCGGTATCGGCATGCGCGGCCCAGGTGAAACCCAGCTCGAAACCGACCGACGCCTGCTGCGGGTTCGCCTGCGCCAGATCAAAGGCCGTCTCGAGAAAGTGCGCAGCCAGCGCGAGCAATCGCGACGTGGCCGCACGCGTGCGGATATCCCTACCGTGTCCCTGGTGGGCTATACCAACGCCGGTAAATCCACGCTGTTCAACAATGTGACGAAATCGGACGTGTATGCGGCCGACCAACTGTTCGCCACCCTCGACCCGACCCTGCGCCGTCTGGATCTGGACGACCTGGGGCCGATTGTCCTGGCCGATACCGTGGGCTTCATTCGTCACTTGCCGCACAAGCTGGTCGAGGCATTTCGGTCTACGCTCGAAGAGTCGAGCAATTCCGACCTGCTGTTGCACGTGATCGATGCGGCGGAGCCGGATCGCATGTTGCAGATTGAACAGGTGATGCTGGTGCTGGGCGAGATTGGTGCCCAGGACTTGCCGATCCTCGAGGTCTATAACAAACTCGATTTGCTTGAAGGCGTCGAACCGCAAATCCAGCGCGATGAGAACGGCAGGCCCCAGCGGGTCTGGCTGTCGGCGCGTGATGGCAGTGGTCTTGAGTTGCTTGAACAAGCCATCGCCGAGTTGCTCGGCGGCGAATTGTTCGTTGGCACCTTGCGCTTGCCGCAGCGTTTTGCTCGACTGCGTGCACAGTTCTTCGAGCTGGGCGCGGTACAGAAAGAAGAACACGACGAAGAAGGGGTCAGCTTGCTGGCCGTTCGATTGCCGCGCTCGGAGCTGAATCGGCTGGTGAGCCGTGAAGGTGTTGTTCCGGCCGAGTTCCTCGAAGAACACACTTTGCAATAAAAGCCTCCTAAAGCGGTTGTGCCGCAGCGGCAGGCATTCTGTAGCATTGGTCGGCGCGCCGTGGGTGCGTCTTTGCTTTATCAGATGGAGAGCGCTATGGCTTGGAATGAGCCGGGTGGCAACTCGAATAATCAGGATCCTTGGGGTGGTAAACGCCGCAATAATGGCGACCGCAAGGGGCCACCGGATCTCGACGAGGCCTTCCGAAAGCTGCAGGAAAGCCTGAATGGGTTGTTCGGTGGTGGAAAAAAACGTGGTGGTGACGGCGGCGGTCGCACAAGCAAGGGCGGTGGCTATGGCCTGCTGGGCCTGGGGCTTGTCGTGCTGGCGGCCGTGTGGCTGTACAGCGCTGTCTACGTGGTGGACGAGCAGGAGCAAGCCGTGGTGCTGCGCTTCGGCAAGTACTACGAGACCGTCGGCCCAGGCTTGAATATCTACTTCCCGCCGATCGACAAGAAGTACATGGAGAACGTCACGCGTGAGCGTGCCTACACCAAGCAGGGCCAGATGCTGACCGAAGACGAGAACATCGTCGAAGTGCCGCTGACCGTGCAGTACAAGATCAGCAACCTGCAGGACTTCGTGCTTAACGTCGACCAGCCGGAAATCAGCCTGCAGCACGCCACCGAAAGTGCCCTGCGCCACGTCGTCGGTTCTACCGCGATGGACCAGGTGCTGACCGAAGGTCGGGAACTGATGGCCAGCGAAATCAAGGAGCGCCTGCAGCGGTTCCTCGATACCTATCGCACTGGTATCACCGTTACCCAGGTGAACGTACAGAGCGCAGCCGCGCCGCGTGAAGTGCAGGAAGCCTTCGATGACGTGATCCGTGCCCGTGAAGACGAGCAGCGTTCGCGCAACCAGGCTGAAACCTACGCCAACGGTGTCGTGCCGGAAGCCCGTGGTCAGGCCCAGCGTATCCTCGAGGATGCCAACGGTTACCGCGACGAAGTGGTCTCGCGCGCCAAGGGTGAGGCGGATCGCTTTACCAAGCTGGTCGCCGAGTACCGCAAGGCACCTGAGGTTACCCGCGAGCGTCTGTACCTGGACACCATGCAGGAAGTTTTCAGCAACACCAGCAAGGTTCTCGTGACCGGCAGCAAGGGTGGGCAGAACAACCTGCTGTACCTGCCGCTGGACAAGATGATCGAAGGTGGTCGTAGCAGCACCGGCGCACCGTCCACCGGTTCCAATGCCGCTGCCAACGAAGCGAGCGCCCGTGCGGCCGCTGACTTGCTGCAACAGCAAACACGTACCAGGGAGAGTCGTTGATGAGCAATAAATCGCTGACCGCCCTGATTGTGGGCGTCGTCGTGGTCATCGCTGCCTGGAACTGCTTCTACATCGTGGCTCAGACCGAGCGCGCGGTGATGCTGCAATTCGGCCGCGTGGTCCAGGCGGATGTCCAGCCGGGCCTGCATGTGAAAGTCCCCTACGTCAACCAGGTGCGCAAGTTCGATGCGCGCCTGATGACCCTGGATGCACCGACACAGCGCTTCCTGACCCTGGAAAAGAAAGCCGTGATGGTTGACGCCTACGCCAAGTGGCGCGTCAAGGATGCCGAACGCTTCTACACCGCGACCTCCGGCCTCAAGCAGATTGCCGACGAGCGTTTGTCGCGCCGTCTGGAATCGGGCCTGCGTGACCAGTTTGGTAAGCGCACCCTGCACGAGGTGGTATCCGGTGAGCGTGATGCGCTGATGGCTGACATCACGCGTTCGCTGAACACCATGGCGGAAAAAGAGCTGGGCATCGAAGTGGTCGATGTTCGGGTCAAGGCGATCGACCTGCCCAAGGAAGTGAACCGTAGCGTGTTCGAGCGCATGAGCACCGAGCGTGAGCGTGAAGCCCGTGAGCACCGCGCCAAGGGTAACGAGCTGGCCGAAGGGATCCGTGCGGATGCCGACCGTCAGCGCCGTGTCCTGTTGGCAGAGGCCTACCGCGAGTCTGAAGAGGCCCGTGGTGATGGTGATGCGCAAGCCGCGTCGATCTACGCCAAAGCCTACGGCCAGGACCAGGAGTTCTACGCGTTTTACCGTAGCCTGCGTGCCTACCGTGAAAGCTTCGCGAACAAGACCGACGTCCTGGTGCTGGACCCAAGCAGCGACTTCTTCCGCTACCTGGAAAAGTCCAAGTAACAGGCCTGTGATTCGGTAGGACCCCTCCGTCGGGCGGCTAAACTGCCTGGCGGGGTGATCCTTTCAGAAAACGGGTGTATGATGCGGCAGCCGGGAAATTCCCGGCTTTTTTGCGTCTGCATGTTTGATTCGGCAGGCGTGACAGGTTTTTCGAGGAAAGTGCCCGACGAGGCCGGTTACAGGCCGTTCGTCACGTCGCTCTTGCGCGTGGTTTATGCAAGGGGCGGGTATTTTCTGCTCTACTCAAGGCTCGGCCTAGGGCTGGCCGCCCGGATCAAAGGGGAATGGCGTAATGGCAACGGTAGACCGCTGGCTGCTGCCAGATGGCATCGAAGAAGTACTGCCACCAGAAGCAGCGCGCATTGAAGTTGCGCGTCGCCAGGTGTTGGATCTGTTCCAGAGCTGGGGCTACGAGTTTGTCGTCACCCCGCATATCGAGTACCTGGAATCCCTGCTGACCGGCGCGGGCCAGGACTTGGATCTGCGCACCTTCAAGGTCATCGACCCGCAATCGGGCCGGCAAATGGGCTTCCGTGCCGACATCACGCCGCAAGTGGCGCGCATCGATGCGCACACCCTGCGCCGCGAAGGCCCGAGCCGCCTGTGCTACGCCGGTAGTGTGCTGCACGCACAACCGCGCGCACTGTCGTCTTCGCGTAGTCCGATCCAGTTGGGCGCCGAGCTGTACGGCGATGCCAGCCCGAGCAGCGACGTTGAAGTGATCAGCTTGATGCTGGCCATGCTGCAACTGGCTGACGTGCCGGATGTCCACATGGACCTGGGTCACGTTGGTATCTACCGTGGCCTGGCCCGCGCGGCCGGTTTGTCCGGTGAAGCGGAACAACAGTTGTTCGATGCCCTGCAACGCAAGGCCATCGACGAAGTGATTGCCCTGACCGAAGGCGTGCCTGCGGACCTCGCCGGCATGCTGCGTGCGCTGGTGAACCTGTGCGGTGGCCGTGAAGTGCTGGTGGCTGCGCGCGAGCGCCTGGCCAATGCGCCGGCGCCGGTGCTGGCGGCTCTGAACGATCTGCTGGCGATTGCCGAGCAGTTATCGGCGCGCTTCCCGCAACTGCCACTGTATTTTGACCTGGGTGAATTGCGCGGCTATCACTACCACACCGGTGTGGTGTTCGCAGTGTTTGTACCGGGTGTTGGCCAAGCCATCGCCCAAGGCGGTCGTTATGACGATATCGGCGCCGACTTCGGTCGCGCGCGTCCGGCCACCGGCTTTTCCACCGATTTGAAAACCCTGGTGACCCTGGGGCGTGCTGAGGTCGAGCTGCCGTCTGGTGGCATCTGGATGCCCGACAGTACGGACGCAGCACTCTGGCAGCAGGTTTGCCAGTTGCGCAGTGAGGGTCAGCGTGTGGTCCAGGCGTTGCCTGGGCAGCCATTGGCCGCCGCCCGTGAAGCGGACTGCGACCGGCAATTGATTCTGCAGAACGGGCTTTGGCAAGTATCGCCACTGGCTTCTTGAGTTTTCCTGCCGGCCATCGCCGGCACCAAGTTTGCGCGAATGAGGACAAGTGTTATGGGTAAGAATGTCGTAGTCCTGGGCACCCAATGGGGTGATGAGGGCAAAGGCAAGATCGTTGATCTGCTGACCGAACATGCTGCCGCCGTAGTGCGCTACCAAGGTGGCCACAACGCTGGCCACACCTTGGTCATCGATGGCGAAAAAACCGTCTTGCACCTGATCCCGTCGGGTGTGCTACGCGAAGGCGTGCAGTGCCTGATCGGCAACGGCGTGGTGGTTGCACCGGACGCCCTGTTGCGTGAGATCACCAAGCTGGAAGAGAAAGGCGTACCGGTGCGTGAGCGCCTGCGTATCAGCCCGTCCTGCCCGCTGATCCTGTCCTTCCACGTTGCGCTGGACCAGGCCCGTGAAAAGGCCCGTGGCGAGCTGAAGATCGGCACCACCGGTCGTGGCATCGGCCCGGCCTACGAAGACAAGGTGGCGCGTCGTGGCCTGCGTGTGGGCGATCTGCTCAACATGCCGCGCTTCGAAGACAAGCTGCGTGAACTGGTCGATTACCACAACTTCATGCTGGTGGGTTACTACAAAGAGCCGGCCATCGAGTTTGAAAAGACCTTGGCCGAGTGCAAGGAATACGCCGAGCTGCTCAAGCCGCTGATGCTGGACGTGACCGCCGAGCTGCACGACCTGCGTCGTGCCGGCAAAGACATCATGTTCGAAGGCGCCCAGGGTTCGCTGCTGGACATCGACCACGGCACCTACCCCTACGTGACCAGTTCCAACACCACCGCTGGCGGCGTTGCGACCGGTTCGGGTGTTGGTCCGATGTTCCTGGACTACATCCTGGGCATCACCAAGGCCTACACCACGCGTGTAGGGTCGGGCCCGTTCCCGACTGAGCTGTTCGACGCAGTCGGCGCGCACCTGGCCAAGCAAGGGCACGAGTTCGGTGCAACCACCGGCCGCGCTCGTCGTTGTGGCTGGTTCGACGCCGTCATCCTGCGTCGCGCTATCGACGTGAACAGCATCTCGGGCATCTGCCTGACCAAGCTGGACGTGCTCGACGGTCTGGAAGCGATCAACATCTGCACCGGCTACAAGGATGCAGAAGGCAATGACGTTGCCCCGACTGACGCTGACAGCTACGTAGGCCTGCAGCCTGTGTACGAAGAAGTGCCGGGCTGGACCGAATCGACCGTGGGCGCCAAGACCCTGGAAGAGTTGCCGGCTAACGCGCGTGCCTACATCAAGCGTGTGGAAGAGCTGATCGGCGCACCGATTGACATTATTTCGACGGGCCCGGACCGCAACGAAACCATCGTTCTGCGTCACCCGTTCGCTTAATAAGCTGTTGATGTAAAAAGCAAAGGGCTCCTCAGGGAGCCCTTTGTCGTATCAGCCCTCCAAGCGGCACGACCTTTGCTGTGTTTCTCTCTTTCGCGGTGCTATCAAATTAATGGCACCCGTGGTGGAGGGATTCCCGATGTCTGCCGTTCTCTCATTGTTACAAAGCCGTCTGTTGCGGCCGGTGTTCGTTACCCTAGGTATCGCTCTTTTGGTGCAAGTGTTGGTAGCCGTCGCTCTGACACGAAGCACGGTCACGGCGCTGGAAGCGGATCTGGGCAATCGCCTGGGCATCGATAGCCAGAAACTGTCCGGCGAGCTGGCGCAGGCTGGCAAGGAGGTCACGTCCAGCCTCGATAGCTTGTCCACCAGTACCCGGCAGCGCTTGACGGCGGGGCTTTCGACTCGCCTGCAGGAAGAGCAGAAGCAACTGCGTGCGACCCTGGAAAAAGACCTGAAAGACTCCGCCAATGATATGGCGCAACTGCTGGCCTCGGTGGCGCCTCGCGCCATGTGGGATAACGATGTGCCGACGTTGTCGGAATTTGCCCGGCGCGCGCAGCGCAATCCCAACGTGCTGTTCGTGGTCTATGACGACGCGGCGGGTGAGCATTTGACCCGCTACCTGAATCGCGAAAATCCGATCAACCAGGCGCTGCTGGCCAAGGGCGCGGGTGACCGCGCGTTGGACAAAGTGTTGGATGCGGCCAGGAACGATCCTTCCGTGTACTACGTCGAGGCCTCCATCAGCCCCAACGGGGTGGAAATCGGCAAAGTCCGCATGGGTGTGTCGACCGCGTCGGTCGAGGCGGACCTGCAAGCACTGGACAAGCGTTTCGCCGCGCTGATTGCCAGCGGCGATCAATTGGTTGGCGACAGCCTCAAAGGCGCAGCGGCCGATAGCGCTGCCGCCATGGGCGCGCGCCTGCAATCGGCGCAAGCCACGGCCACCCAGATGACCGCCAACACCACCAGCGCGGTCCAAGAGGCTGCCGGCACCTTGCGCTGGCGTATCGGCATGGGCCTGGCGCTGGTCGGTCTTGGCGTATTGCTGCTGATCGCCATTGTGCTCGGCCGCCGTGTGGTCAACCGCCTGAAGCTGCTGATCGCCGCCATGGATGATCTGGCGGCGGGCGAGGGCGACCTCACCAAGCGCGTGCAGATCAGCAGCAAGGACGAGATCGGCGACATGGCGTCTGCGGTCAATCGCTTTGTGGATAAGTTGCAGCCCATCGTGCGCGAGGCGGGCGATGTGGCCCAGCGTACCGGCGTAGAAATCGGCGCCATGACCTTGCGCAACGCCGGGGCTGATGCCGCGGCAGGCTTGCAGCGCGATGAGGTGGCCGAGAGCCTGCGCGCGCTGTCGCAGATGGCCGATGAGGCGCAGGCCGAAAGTCATGCGATGCAGGCGGCGTTGCAGCAGGTGGTGGATATCCGCCAGGCCACGGATGAGAACTCGCGCACGTCAAACGAAGTGGGCGGCTTGATCGAGGCATTGGCGGGCCAGGTTCAGGCCGGTTCCCAAGTCATCGAGCGGTTGGCGCAGCAAAGCGAGCAGATTGAAGTGGTGCTGACGGTGATTCACGGAATCGCCGAGCAAACCAACCTGCTGGCGCTCAACGCGGCGATCGAAGCGGCCCGTGCCGGCGAAACCGGGCGTGGCTTTGCCGTGGTCGCGGACGAGGTGCGTGCACTGGCGAGCAAGACCCAAAGCTCCACCGGAGATATCCAGGCGCACATCGTGGCGCTGCAGCAGGGTGCCCGGGAAGCGGTGGAAACCATCGGCAAAGCCGGGCGCCAGGCCGACGAAGGCTTGCGGGTGTTGCGCGACAGCGTGCGCTTGCAGCAGACGGTGCAGGCTTCGGTGGAGCAGGTGCATGCCGCCATCGGCTTGGCGACGCGCGCTGCCGAGCATCAGGCCCAGGGCGCCCATGCGGTGCGCGGGCGCGTTGAAGTGATCCATGCCCAGGCCGAGCGTGCCGCGCAGGCGGTGGTGGAGACGACGGCCAGTGGCAAGGTGCTGGATGGGTTGGCGGCGCAGTTGAAGGCGAGTTTGGGGCAGTTCCGGGCCTGAGTTTGTCTTCACCGGCCTCATCCAGGCAAGCCAGCTCCCACATTTTGAATGGGTTCGCAATTCAATATGTGGGAGCTGGCTTGCCTGCGATAGCAGTATCAGCGGCTCAGATACATCCGAGTCGTGAGCAAATACACCGGCAACCCCGACACCACAATCAACAGCGCCGCATAAGGCGCTGCCGCTGCAAACTCCACATTCGACGTATGCGCCCATACCGCCGTCGCCAAGGTATTCAACCCGGTCGGGCTCAGCAACAATGTCGCGGTCAATTCCTTCATCGCATCCAGAAACACCAGCGCAAACGCCGCGCCCAGCGCCGGGAAGATAATCGGCAAGGTCACCCGGCAAAACGCACTGAACGATGACGCCCCCAGTGTCCGCGCAGCCTCTTCCAACTGCGGCGCCGCCTTGTTCAACGCCGTGCGAATCGGCGCCTGGGCCAGCGGCAAAAACAGCAGTGCATACGCAATCAACAGTAACGCCGAGGTCTGGTACAGCGCCGGCACGTAATGCAGGGCGAAATACACCAGGGTCAGCGCGATCACCAGGCCAGGCAGGGCGTGGAGCAGGTACGGCAGGCGCTCGGCCCAGATTGCCAGTTGGCCTCTGTAGCGCACCACCAGCAGCCCCACCGGCACCGCCAGGACCAGGCACAGCGATGCGCCGCCCAGCGACAGCGCCAGGGAAGAGAGCAGTGCTTCACTGATCTCGGCTACCGGGAATGCCGCGGAGGAACCCACCGCCAACCAATAGCCGAGCATCCCCAGCGGAATACCGCTGCCGATGATCGCCAGCGCCAGGCAGTACACCTGGCCCAGGGCTGCCCACTTGCCCAGCCGCACCTGCTCGGCATGCCGCGCCGCGCCCTGGCCGATACGCACATGTCGGCCCTTGCCGCGCACGCGCAGCTCCAGCCACAGCAGCGTCAGGCACATCACCAGCAGCACCGCCGAGAGCATCGCGGCATTCGCGTTGCTGAATTCCAGTTCGAACTGCTGGTAGATCGCCGTGGTGAACGTCTGCAACCCGATGATTGACAGCGCGCCGAATTCCACCAGCATATGCAGCGCGATCAACAGCGCCCCGGCCAGCAGCGATGGCCACAGCAGCGGCAAAGTGATGCGAAAGAACACGCCCCAGCGATTCAGCCCCAGGGTGCGGGCCGACTCTTCCAGGGCGGGATCAAGATTGCGCAGTGTCGCCGCTACGGGCAGAAACACCAGCGGGTACTTCGACAGGCTCATCACCAGGATGGCGCCGGCCAGCCCTTCGAAATTGGCGCTCAGCGACACCCAGGTAAAGCTGCTGACAAACGCCGGCACCGCAAACGGCAAGCACAGGATTACCCCCCAGATGCGCCGCCCAGGCAGGTTGCTGCGCTCCAGCAGCCAGGCCAGGGAAAGGCCGACAACCGCGCACGCCACGGTCACCCCAACCATCAGCGCCAGGGTGTTGCGCAGCAACCCGAAGACATACGGGCGCCACAGCAGGTGCACCGCCTGCGCCCAGCCGGCCTGCCAGGCCTTGAGCCCGACATACGCCAGTGGCAGCAGGCTCAAGCCAACCAGAAGCAGTACGGGCAACAGCAGCCAGATCGAAGGACGTTTGCGCCGAGGGCTGAACCCCGCGGCGCTTAGCGATGGGTTCATCAGTTCAAGCCAACGTCGCGTTCCAGGTCCAGGGCTTCTTCGGCGTTGCCCAGGTCGGCGGGGGTGACTTTCGGCGGTTGCAGCTCGCTGAAAGGCTTGAGCCCGCGGCTGGACTCCATGCCTTTGCGCAGTGGATATTCGGCCGAGGTATTGGTGATGACGCGCTGGCCTTCTTCGCTGGCCATGAACGCCAGCAGTTGCTGGGCTTGCTTGGGGTGTTTGCTGGATTTGAGTGCCGCGGCCGAAGACACGGTGATCAGGCCGCCAGCGTCGCCGTTGGTGAAATAGTGCAGTTGCGAATCCAGGTTGGTTTTTTCCTTCTTCAGGGCAAACCAGTAGTAGTTGTTCACCAGGACGGTGGCCACTTCGCCGTTCTCCACTGCTTTAAGGGCGACCATATTATTGCTGTACACCTTGCCGAAGGCGCGCAGGCCGGTCAGCCATTCTTCGGCGGCTTCGCGACCGTGCAGCTTGATGATTGCCACGGCCTGTTCCTGGAACGCGCCGCTGGTGGGCACGAAACCGACCTTGCCTTGCCACTCGGGGCCGGCAAAGTCCAATACCGATTTCGGCAAATCTTTTTCAGCGATCAATTTGGGGTTGAAGGCCACAACTCGCGTACGTGCGGTGACGCCCATCCAGTCGCCGTTGGCACCGACATAATCCTTGGGCAGCACGTCGAGGGTGCTGGCATCGATTTTGGCCAGCAGGCCTTGCTCGCCGAGTTTGTTCAGCGGCGGTGACTCTTCGGTGTAGATCACGTCGGCAGGCGAGCGATCGCCTTCTTCCACGACTTGGCTGGCCAGCTGGTTGCTGCTGCCTTTGCGTACGTTGACGTGAATGCCGGTCTTGGCCTCGAAGGCTTTGGCGAGTTCATCGCCGACTTCTTTGTGCTGGCCGTTGTAGAGGGTCAGGGAAATCTTGTCGGCGCAATAGGCGGTGGGCGAGAGCAGGGTCAGGCCGAGCAGGGAGAGGGTCAGGCCACGCAGAAGGGATGTTGTGAATCGGTTATCGCGGATCATCATCCGAAGTGTTCCTCGCTTATATGCAACAAATCATTGCAAGGATAAACGATAAAACTTCTCAAGTGCGGCGCAGGGAGGCATTGCGGCTGGAGTTTTTTTGGCTCCGGAAACGAAAAAACCCGCTTTCGCGGGTTTGATCTGAATTTGGTGCCCAGGAGAAGACTCGAACTTCCACGACCTTGCGATCACCAGCACCTGAAGCTGGCGTGTCTACCAATTTCACCACCTGGGCATTATCAGCAGCGCTTGCGCCGTTGATGGGACGAACTATACGGAGCGCTTTTTGATCTGTAAACCCCTGATTCAAAAATATAAATCAAGTTTTTCCGTTGAAAATCAAAGGCCTGAAACGAAAAAACCCGCTTTCGCGGGTTTGATCTGAATTTGGTGCCCAGGAGAAGACTCGAACTTCCACGACCTTGCGATCACCAGCACCTGAAGCTGGCGTGTCTACCAATTTCACCACCTGGGCAGCATCAACAACGTTGCCGTCGTTGATGGCGCGCACTATACGCAGCGTATTTTTAGCTGTAAACCCCTGGCATGAAAAAAGCCTGGAAAATTTCGCCATTGGTCGTGCAAGGTGCGTCTGGGGGGCTGCAAAGGGCTTTAAAAAGCTTGATGACGTCTGAAATTTCCCGTTTCAATACGCGTATGCCAAACTAACCCGCATATAGACAAGGTGAAAACTCTCTAATGGCCGATTGGCAGTCCCTCGATCCCGAGGCCGCTCGTGAAGCGGAAAAATATGAAAACCCTATTCCTAGCCGCGAACTGATCCTGGCGCATCTCGCCGATCGGGGTTCGCCTGCTAGCCGCGAGCAGTTGGTTGAAGAATTCGGTCTGACCACCGAAGACCAGCTCGAAGCCCTGCGCCGCCGCTTGCGTGCCATGGAGCGCGATGCCCAACTGATCTACACCCGCCGTGGCACTTACGCGCCGGTGGATAAGCTCGACCTGATCCTGGGCCGCATCGCCGGCCATCGTGATGGTTTTGGCTTTCTGATCCCGGACGACGGCAGCGATGACCTGTTCATGAGCCCGGCGCAAATGCGCCTGGTGTTCGATGGCGACCGTGCCCTGGCGCGCGTTTCCGGCCTGGACCGTCGCGGTCGCCGTGAAGGTGTGATCGTGGAAGTGGTGTCCCGTGCCCACGAGTCCATCGTCGGTCGTTACTTCGAAGAAGGCGGTATCGGCTTTGTCGTGCCGGATAACCCGAAGGTCCAGCAGGAAGTGCTGATCACCCCGGGCCGCAATGGTGCCGCCAAGGTCGGCCAGTTCGTCGAGGTGAAGATCACCCACTGGCCAACGCCGCGATTCCAGCCGCAGGGCGATATCGTTGAAGTGGTCGGCAATTACATGGCGCCGGGCATGGAAATCGACGTTGCGTTACGCACCTACGATATTCCTCACGTCTGGCCTGAGGCTGTGCTGAAAGAAGCCGCCAAGCTCAAGCCTGAAGTCGAAGACAAAGACAAAGAAAAACGCATCGACCTGCGTCATCTGCCGTTCGTCACCATCGACGGCGAAGATGCTCGCGACTTTGACGATGCGGTCTACTGCGAAGCCAAGCCGGGCAAGCTGCGCCTGTTCTCCGGCGGCTGGAAGCTCTACGTGGCGATTGCCGACGTGTCCAGCTACGTGAAGATCGGTTCGGCCCTGGACAACGAAGCCCAGGTGCGCGGCAACTCCGTGTACTTCCCTGAGCGCGTGATCCCGATGCTGCCCGAGCAGCTGTCCAACGGCCTGTGCTCGCTGAACCCGAAAGTCGACCGTTTGGCCATGGTGTGCGAGATGACCATCTCCAAAACCGGCGAAATGACCGACTACCAGTTCTATGAGGCGGTGATTCACTCCCAGGCGCGCCTGACCTACAACAAGGTCAGCACCATCCTGGAAACGCCGAAGACCAGCGAAGCCAAGGCCCTGCGCAGCGAATATGCCGATGTGGTGCCGCACCTCAAGCAGCTTTACTCGCTGTACAAGGTCCTGCTGGGCGCCCGCCACACCCGTGGCGCGATCGATTTTGAAACTCAGGAGACCCGGATTGTCTTCGGCTCCGAGCGCAAGATCGCCGCGATCACCCCGACGACGCGTAACGATGCTCACAAACTGATCGAAGAATGCATGCTGGCGGCCAACGTGGCCACTGCAGAGTTCCTTAAGAAACACGAGATCCCTGCGCTGTACCGAGTGCACGACGGCCCGCCGCCGGAGCGCCTGGAAAAACTGCGCGCGTTCCTCGGTGAGCTCGGCCTGTCCCTGCACAAAGGCAAGGATGGCCCGACGCCGAAGGACTACCAGGCATTGCTTGCGAGCATCAAGGACCGTCCGGATTACCACGTGATCCAGACCGTCATGCTGCGTTCCCTGAGCCAGGCGGTGTACAGCGCCGACAACCAGGGCCACTTCGGTCTGAATTACGAGGCGTACACCCACTTCACCTCGCCGATTCGTCGTTATCCGGACCTGCTCACGCACCGCGCGATCCGCAGCGTGATCCACTCCAAGCAGAACACCCCGCACGTCAAGCGCGCCGGTGCCATGACCATTCCGAAGGCGCGGATCTATCCGTACGACGAGGCGGCCCTGGAACAGCTGGGCGAGCAGTGCTCCATGAGCGAGCGTCGTGCCGACGAAGCCACGCGCGACGTGGTGAACTGGCTCAAGTGCGAGTTCATGAAGGACCGCGTGGGCGAGTCGTTCCCGGGCGTGATCACCGCCGTGACCGGCTTTGGCCTGTTTGTCGAGCTGACCGATATCTACGTCGAAGGCCTGGTGCACGTCACTGCCTTGCCGGGCGACTACTACCACTTCGACCCTGTGCATCACCGCCTGGCGGGCGAGCGCACCGGTCGCAGCTTCCGCCTGGGCGACACCGTGGAAGTGCAGGTCATGCGCGTCGACCTCGATGAGCGCAAGATCGACTTCGGCATGCCTGATAAGCCTGCCGAAGCGCCGGGCAGCCGTAAAAAACGTGGCAGCGAAGCGACTCCGGTCAGCAAAGGCAAGGGCGCTCCAGCGAAAGCTAAACCTGCGGCCACCGAGCCTGCGCCAGCCAAGCCCGGCCGTCGCTCGTCGACCAAGGAAAAGGCCCCTGAAGCCTATCGCCCAAGCGATGCGGCGGCAAAGAACGCCGAGCTGCGCAAGAGCCGTGAATTGAAGCAGCAGTTGCTCAACGAAGCCAAAAGCGGTGGTAAAGCGGCGTCTGGGGGAAAGTCCCAAGGGGCGGAAAAGCCGTCGAGCAAGCCGAGTAAACACCGTAAAGGCCCGCCCAAGGCGGGTTCGGCTCCCGCCAAGAGCGGCGGGTCGCGCAAACCTAAGGCCAAGCCATGAATCTGGAAAAAATCTACGGCGTGCATGCCGTAGAGGCACTGCTGCGTCACCATCCCAAGCGCGTCAAGCAAGTGTGGTTGGCGGAGGGTCGCAGCGAGCCGCGCGTACAAGCGCTGGTCGAGCTGGCCACCCAAAACAAGGTTGCCATCGGCCAGGCCGAGCGTCGTGAAATGGACGTGTGGGTTGAAGGTGTGCACCAGGGCGTGGTTGCGGACGTCAGTCCGAGCCAGGTCTGGGGTGAAGCCATGCTCGACGAGCTGCTTGACCGCACCGAAGGCCCGCCGCTGCTGCTGGTGCTGGACGGCGTGACCGACCCGCACAACCTCGGCGCCTGCCTGCGTTCGGCGGATGCCGCCGGCGCGCTGGCAGTGATCGTGCCCAAGGACAAGTCGGCCACCCTCACGCCGGTGGTGCGTAAAGTGGCCTGTGGCGCGGCGGAAGTCATTCCGCTGGTCGCCGTGACCAACCTGGCGCGTACCCTGGAAAAACTCCAGCAACGCGGCCTGTGGATCGTGGGCACGGCAGGCGAGGCCGAGGTCAGTATTTATGACCAGGACCTCACCGGCCCGACCATCCTGATCATGGGGGCCGAAGGCAAAGGCATGCGTCGCCTGACCCGCGAACATTGCGATTACCTGGTGCACTTGCCGATGGCGGGCAGCGTCAGCAGCCTGAACGTGTCGGTTGCCACCGGCGTATGCCTGTTCGAGGCCCGGCGTCAGCGTGGTGCCAAGGCTAAAGCCAAGAAGTAATTTGAGCTTGGCATAAATCCAACTGTGGGAGCGGGCTTGTGTGGGAGCTGGCTTGCCTGCGATAGCATCACCTCGGTTTAACTGAAAAGCCGAGGTGCCTGTATCGCGGGCAAGCCCGGCTCCCACAAGAGCCCGCCCCAGTTGTTTTAAGGTGCATGGAAGATTGTTCAAATAATCACCAATCACCTTGCGCCCGTTCTCCCCCTTCTCTACAATTGCGCCCCTTGCCTTCCTGGCAGGCACGCATGTGCCTCTCTGCGGCAGGATCCATAAGTGTCATTCACTCCTTGTCTGACCGTTTTTGAGCGGCAGGCTACAACCCGTAAGGAGCATTCATGCGTCATTACGAAATCATCTTTTTGGTCCACCCGGATCAAAGCGAGCAAGTCGGCGGCATGGTTGAGCGTTACACCAAGCTGATCGAAGAAGACGGCGGCAAAATCCACCGTCTGGAAGATTGGGGCCGTCGTCAACTGGCCTACGCAATCAACAATGTTCACAAGGCTCACTACGTGATGCTGAACGTTGAGTGCACCGGCAAGGCCCTGGCCGAGCTGGAAGACAACTTCCGCTACAACGATGCAGTGATCCGTAACCTGGTCATCCGTCGCGAAGAAGCCGTTACCGGCCAATCCGAGATGCTCAAGGCTGAAGAAAACCGCAGTGAGCGCCGTGAGCGTCGCGACCGTCCTGAGCACGAAGGCGCTGATAGCGCTGACAGTGATGACAGCGACAACAGCGATAACGCTGACGAGTAATCCACGGACCTTTTAAGGAGCCTATCAAATGGCACGTTTCTTCCGTCGTCGTAAATTCTGCCGCTTCACCGCTGAAGACGTGAAGGAGATCGATTACAAAGATCTCAACACTCTGAAAGCCTACGTATCCGAGACCGGCAAAATCGTTCCAAGCCGTATCACCGGTACCAAAGCACGTTATCAGCGTCAGCTGGCCACCGCTATCAAGCGCGCCCGCTTCCTGGCCCTGCTGGCCTACACCGACAGCCACGGCCGCTGAGACCGGGCAGTCGACAAGTAGTAAGGGATTGAATGCATGCGCGCCTTAGCTGAGTTCATCATGCGCGGTCGTGTGCAGGCCACTCTGGTAGTGGCTGGATGTGCAGCATTGCCGTTGTTGTATTGGTTGGGTGCTGCCGCTGGATGCCTCGTGCTCCTGCGGCGCGGTTTGCAGGATGCCGTTGGCGTCCTGGCCCTGGGAGTGTTGGCCGCCTTGATCTGGTGGCTGCAACTGGGCGAACCCAAGGTGCTTCTGGTACTGCTGGGGTCGTCGAGCCTTGCGTTGGTTTTGCGCGCAAGTGAGTCCTGGGTCCGCACGCTGCTGGTCAGCGTGGCATTGGGTTTGGTGTTTTCGGTGTTGATTGACGCGGCTTTCCGCCCGCAAATCGAGGCGCTGGCGCAAGAGATCGTCAAGGTCCTGCCGCTAGCCCTCGGGGAACTCTACCAGCAGTTTTCGGTAGATGAGCGAGCGCGACTGGCAACACTGATTGCACCGGCCCTGATCGGCCTGATGGCGGTAATGATGCAGATCGTCAGCGTGCTGAGCCTGATGCTTGGGCGATATTGGCAGGCGTTGTTGTACAACCCGGGTGGTTTTGGTCGCGAGTTTCGCAGTATCAGAATCCCCGTGGGCCCGGCGATGTTGTTGCTGGCACTCATGGTTATCGGACCGAACCTCGGTTCACAGATGGCCTTGATGGTGCTGTTTTGCAGCGTACCGCTGGTGTTTTCCGGGCTGGCCCTGATCCACGGGCTGGTCGCGCGCAAGCGCCTGGCCAAGTTCTGGCTGGTGGGGATGTACGTGACAATGTTGTTGTTCATGCAGCTGATCTATCCGTTACTCGTGGTTTTGGCCATTGTCGACGGCCTGATTGATTTTCGCGGACGTCTGGCATCGAAAGATGCCGATAGCGCGAACGGTGAAGGTTAAAAGTTAGAGGATTTTCACATGCAACTGATCCTTCTGGAAAAAGTCGCCAACCTGGGCAACCTGGGCGACAAAGTGAACGTTAAGGCCGGCTACGGTCGTAACTACCTGCTGCCTTACGGCAAAGCCACCGCTGCAACCGCCGCCAACCTGGCTGCGTTTGAAGAGCGTCGTGCTGAGCTGGAAAAAGCAGCAGCAGACAAAAAAGCATCGGCCGAAACTCGCGCTGCCCAACTGGCTGAGCTGGAAGTGACTATCACTGCCACCGCCGGTGACGAAGGCAAGCTGTTCGGTTCGATCGGCACCCACGACATCGCTGATGCACTGACCGCCTCCGGCGTTGAAGTGCAGAAGAGCGAAGTTCGTCTGCCGAACGGCACCATCCGCAACGTAGGCGAATTCGACGTAGCCGTGCACCTGCACGCCGAAGTTGAAGCCACCGTACGCGTTGTCGTGGTCGCAGCTTAAGCACTACCCAACTGGCTGGCACCTTGCGTGGCAGCCGGTTAACATCGGGCACGATCCTGTTTACAGGTCGTGCCTTTTGTTTTTCTACACACCCCTAATTTCAAGTGGCCATGAACGATATTTCAGCTCCTGAGCAATACGATCTGCAAACCGCTGCCCTGAAGGTGCCGCCGCATTCCATCGAGGCCGAACAGGCTGTGCTCGGTGGTCTGATGCTGGACAACAACGCCTGGGAACGCGTGCTGGATCAAGTCTCGGACGGTGACTTCTATCGTCATGACCACCGCCTGATCTTCCGCGCCATTGCCAAGCTGGCCGACCAGAACTCACCGATCGACGTGGTGACCCTGGCCGAGCAACTGGACAAGGAAGGCCAGACCTCCCAGGTCGGCGGCCTGGGCTACCTCGGTGAGCTGGCGAAAAACACGCCGTCTGTCGCGAACATCAAGGCCTATGCCCAGATCGTCCGCGAGCGGGCCACCCTGCGCCAGTTGATCGGCATCAGCACCGAAATCGCCGACAGCGCTTTCAACCCCGAAGGCCGCACTGCTGCGGAGATTCTCGATGAGGCCGAGCGGCAGATCTTCCAGATCGCCGAGGCCCGCCCGAAAACCGGCGGCCCGGTCAGCGTCAACGACCTGCTGACCAAGGCCATCGACCGCATCGACACACTGTTCAATACCGATGCGGCCATCACCGGCATTTCCACCGGTTATGCCGACCTCGATGAGAAGACCAGCGGCCTGCAGCCCTCCGACCTGATCATCGTCGCCGGCCGTCCGTCCATGGGTAAAACCACCTTCGCGATGAACCTGGTGGAAAACGCCGTGTTGCGCAGCGACAAGGCGGTGCTGGTGTACTCCCTGGAGATGCCAGGTGAATCGCTGATCATGCGGATGCTCTCGTCCCTGGGGCGTATCGACCAGACCAAGGTGCGTTCCGGCCAGCTGGAAGACGACGATTGGCCGCGCCTGACCTCGGCGGTCAACCTGCTCAATGACCGCAAACTGTTCATCGACGACACTGCGGGCATCAGCCCTTCGGAGATGCGTGCACGTACCCGTCGCCTGGTGCGTGAACACGGTGATATCGCCCTGATCATGATCGACTACCTGCAGCTCATGCAGATCCCGGGCTCCAGCGGTGACAGCCGGACCAACGAAATTTCCGAAATCTCGCGGTCCTTGAAGGCCCTGGCCAAGGAATTCAACTGCCCGGTGGTGGCGCTGTCGCAGCTCAACCGTTCCCTGGAGCAACGGCCCAACAAGCGCCCGGTGAACTCCGACTTGCGTGAATCCGGCGCGATCGAGCAGGACGCCGACGTGATCATGTTCGTATACCGCGACGAGGTGTATCACCCCGAAACGGAACATAAGGGCATTGCCGAGATCATCATCGGCAAACAGCGGAACGGCCCCATCGGCTTTATCCGCCTGGCCTTCATCGGCAAGTACACGCGCTTTGAGAACCTGGCGCCGGGCAGCTACAACTTCGACGATGATGAGTAACGGCTACTGCCTGGAAAACAACTTGCGAATGGTGGCTTCGTCGTATTGGTAGTTCCAGCGTAATTCCGTGCCGGCGGGGATGTCTTCGCTGGCAAATAGCCCGGTGAGTATCATTTGGTCGCTCGGATTGCTGTCTGTGTGGACAGCTACGCGAAATTGCACCGCTTCAACGTTGTAGCCCGACGGAGCCTGACGGATCGGCTGACCCGCCGCGTCATACTCAAAAATGGTGTTTATCCTCGACAGTGCATTGTCGCCGGAGAGCACCCACTGAGTGTTGAGAGCATAGGGTGTCGTCGGCCTCACGCCCTTGATAGGCATCAGGTAAGGGTCTCTGCGCGCCCTGGCGACAAAAAGTGGCAGTATTTCGCCGCCGTAGACACCCAGTGCGGCACCTTTTGTCAGTGGCCGGCGTGTAACCACGGTGGCTTGGCCGATCAGCGAAGATTCCTGACCAGATTTTTGATGGGCCGCCGTGAAAGGCACAACCTCAAGCTTGTCTTCATACAGTTGGGCGACGTTTTCGTAACCTTCCCATTCAAGGTAAGGCCTGAGCGGTTGGCTGGTGTATACGGTGCTGCTGGTCAGGGATGTCGCCTGCGCTTGTATTTGCTTGATTCGCATCGGCTTGCCGAATTCATTGCGCAAGGGGTAGCGGCCATTGTTGGCGCGATCATAAAAGCCACGATAATTTTGGCTATGCTGATAGCCGCGCTGGGTGCGCATGTGTGCCCGCTCCTGACGGGTGAATTGCGCCTGCACCGCGCCTTCCTCGGCGGACCCATAGGGGCTGGTGGAGTGCGCTGACTCAAACTCTTCACTCGACTCCATGTCCTCTGGCGATGGGTCAGGATCGCCGGCTCCCCCCAGCAATCCTTCCTTCGCCGGGTCAATTTCCCAGCCGCCTTCCGCTTTTCTGCGCAGGTAGGGTTGATAGGCCCTGAAGCGGCTGCGGGCGTCGAGCAGTCGCCATCCTGGCGGGTCATGTTTAACCGGATAGAATTTCTGGTTGTCTTGTATGTAGTAGCGATACCTGCCATCGGCCATCGGTGGGCCTTGGTAGATGTCGTCGGCGCGCGCCGACAGCCCGGATATCGATGCCGTTTCAGCAAAGAGTGGGTCGAGTGCTATGCCGTTGGCGCGGGGGAGCCCCGCCGTCGGGATCTGCCCTCGACAAGGTGGCGGCTCTTGCGCCAATAAAGATGGGCCCGCCTGCTGGAGCGCCTGCTCAAGCGTGTGGGCGCCCGATTGCTCCAGAAGCATGCTGCGCTCAGGTGCGCTGAGCGTGCCGTCGATGGCGGCAGGCAGGCTCGTCATTGACGTGGGAGCGCCGCCTTCAGCGGTGTGGAGTGAGTACAGCTCGCCATGACGGATCAACACGTGACGAGCGCTCGCATCCTTTGTGCTGATACCGCCTAGAAGCGGGCCTTGGGGGCTCTCGTCGTAGACTTCGATCCGGTGCGCGTCTGGCCATCCAGGCACCCGCTCCAGGGCATACAGTGTCAGCGGCACGCTTTCACGGCTGCGAAGCGACTTCAGGAACACACTCTCCTGCATGCGCGTGGCGCGGATCGCGTCATTGTATTGCTCCGCCTCCCCGCGCTGCACCGTCGGCAAGCCTTGTCCTGCTTGCAGGTGTTGACGTTCGGACGGTGTAAGCGTGGCCTCGAGTTCTTCAAGATGACTTTCGGACAGCTCAGGCATCAGCGCGTGGAGGGATTGTCCAGCGGGCGTGAGCGCTTTTTCGTTAACTGCGTTGAGTTGCGAAAACAACCACTGTTTTTTTTGCAGCGCCTGCTCTTGCAGGCGTAGGGCGAGGCTTTCGATTTTGGTCAGATAGTCACTGAACGAGGCAGGCAGCAATTGATTGAAATCGACTTGCTCCATCTGTTTCTGCACCGCATGCAGCAAGTCGCCCCGCCGAAATTCGGCCTCGCTCACCCTGATTTCTCTGAGCGCCGTGCCGGTGCTCATCAGCGTATTTTGCTGATCGTCGACCACCTTCAGGGTGTAGCTGTCGGGCCACTGCGGCAACGAGCGGAGCAAGTGAAATTGAATGAGCGGCGAATGCGCCGTCACAGTGCTCCCTTGCGCACGGTCCAGGTTGAAATCGGTGATTTCCTGCTCCAGATTGAAGTGCTTGACCGTGTCACGCAGCAAGGGCGGCGGCCGCACCATGTCCTGGTGGGCTTGGCGCAACGTTGCGGAGTCTACGCCACTGAGCAGCAGGAGGGTTTCAACGGCAGGCGGTTTTATAGCGGCCGCATCGGGTCCCAGGCGCTTGATCAGTTTAAGGGTGTCCCAGTCTTGAGGTGTCTCATGCACGTGACGCCAGCCGCCCACTCCGTTGCTCAACAGCGGGGGTGAATAGCCGAGCGGGTCGGTGGGGTGCGCCAATGCCCATTGCTTGCCATCCGCTGAACGTTTGATGGCATGGACGTGATCGTCCATTTTCAGGAAGTGCTGCTTTTCATGCTGATAAACGCCTTGTTTATCGGCGACCAGGTGCTCGGGGAGTGCCTGTGGGTGACGGTAGGGTTCCAAGTCGGAGTGCCACAGGCGCCAGCCTTGGTTGCGTACCTGCACTTTTACCAGGCCAGCGGTAAAGCGACCGGCCTTGATCACGCCTGCGGTGGCGACGGCCATGGCAATGTTGTCGACCACATCCAGCAGATCCTCCAGGGCTGCCTGGCTGTCGCCCCGACTCCAGGCGGCAAAACCGCTGTATACCGTGCCGACCAACTGAGCGCCTGCGACGACCAGCATCACCTCGCCGACGACGGGCACAAAGGAGGCGGCGAAAAACAGCAAGGACTTGCCCATATCGAGGTAGTACTGCAAACGTTTCTGGCGGCTGATGAGGTCGGCCTGTGCCGTAGGCACCGCCACTTCGCAAGCATCACGTTCGATTTGATCGAAGCGTTGCAGCGCGATGGCGTGAAACAGGGGGTCAGTAATACCGGTCAGCGTTACCGGGTGTTCCAGGCGTGGTGGCCAGACTTTTCCAGGCGAGCCGCCAGACATCCAATCGACCCTGGCAGGCTTTACCGCCAGCAGCGATTCGCGGTTATGCAAGGGCACCAGGTGTTTGAAAAAATTCTGATACGCCGGGCTTAGCAGGCGGCGGGCCATCTGGGTTTGCAGATCCTGCATCGAGGTGTGTTGACGAAGCGCGGCTATGGGATCTTCAGGGGTGTAGAGAAGGGGGCGGGCGTCGGCGTTGGTCTTCTGGATGACCAGCACCGTCGGAATGACAATGGCGTTGAGTGTCAGGTGGCTGCATGTGAGGTCCGGGTGATGGCCGTCGCGAGCCAGGGCGACCAGCTTCTCATACAGACGCAGAGGGAGGTCGTCCTTGAGGTAGGCCTGATGCAGCGCGACTTCGAATCTGTACTGCTCGTGTTTGCGAAATTTTGCGCGCACGGCCTCACTGGAACGAATGACTTCACGAACATGCCTGAGGTAGCTGCCGCCCATATCCAGCTTGCGGCAGAAGCCGGCAAACTGAGTCGGTGAAAATACGGTAGCAAGGCGCCCGCCAGCGACAACGTTGACCAGTACGGAGCCGGCTCCCATGCCGTCGTCCTCTGCCTCCGATGCCTCAAAATTCTGCAGGGCCGCTTCCAGCAGCGTGTGTTCGGTGGTGCCCGCATCCGTGCGCACCAGTCCCAGCAGGTGCGAGGTTTGCCATTGGCGCACCAGGATCGAGGTTTTGGCGTCCAGCAAGGTCAGGTACTCGCGGCGCATGGCGCGCTCAAGCAGGGGCAGGGCAAACGCTTGCGGGCTCTGGATTCGGTTGAAAACCTCTAGGAGCCAGTGCCTGGATTGGTTGCTGTTGAGCAAGCTGGCGCGTAAGGCCGAGCGCAGGTTTGCAGGCGCCCGAGTCAGCCAGGCAGGCAGTTGGCTCTTGATTAAAACTGCATGAGTGTCGGGCGTGGAAGAGGGCGCAGCGGTGTCGATATCCATCGGTATTACCACGAGAGAGGAGTCCAATTGCGACAGCCTATCCAGGGGCGGGCGAGGGCAGGGCCTAGCAAATTAGGGCCCATGCACCGGCAAATCAGGCTAAAGGCGCGGGTGAGGCAGGCGCCAGGGTAAAAGCCGACCACTGCCGTCGGAATTGGTCAAAATTTGTGCTATATTCCGCGCCCGCGATTTTTCATCTCAACACCGGTCACCGTCATGCAAACAGCCAAGCCGTTATTTGACTATCCCAAGTACTGGGCCGAATGTTTCGGTCCTGCGCCATTCCTGCCGATGAGCAGGGAGGAGATGGATCAGCTTGGCTGGGATTCGTGCGACATCATCATCGTTACCGGTGATGCCTACGTGGACCATCCATCGTTCGGCATGGCGATCATCGGCCGGCTGCTGGAGTCCCAGGGCTTTCGCGTCGGGATCATTGCGCAGCCGAACTGGCAGTCCAAAGATGACTTCATGAAACTCGGCGAGCCGAACCTGTTCTTCGGCGTCGCGGCCGGCAACATGGACTCGATGATCAACCGCTACACCGCCGACAAGAAAATCCGCTCCGACGACGCCTACACCCCCGGCGGCATGGCCGGCAAACGCCCGGACCGCGCGAGCCTGGTGTACAGCCAGCGCTGCAAGGAAGCCTACAAGAACGTGCCGATCGTACTCGGCGGCATCGAAGCCTCCCTGCGCCGCATCGCCCACTATGATTACTGGCAGGACCGGGTGCGCAACTCGATCCTGATCGACGCCACCGCCGATATCCTGCTGTACGGCAACGCCGAGCGGGCCATCGTTGAAGTTGCCCAACGCCTGTCGTGGGGCCACAAGATCGAAGACATCACCGACGTGCGCGGCACTGCGTTCATCCGCCGTGACACGCCGGCCGGCTGGTACGAAGTGGACTCCACGCGCATTGACCGTCCGGGCAAGGTCGACAAGATCATCAACCCGTACGTCAATACCCAGGACACCCAGGCCTGCGCCATCGAACAGGAAAAGGGGCCGGTGGATGATCCGGACGAGGCCAAGGTTGTGCAGATCCTGGCCAGCCCGCGCATGACCCGCGACAAGACTGTGATCCGCCTGCCTTCGGTGGAAAAGGTTCGTGGCGACGCGGTGCTCTACGCCCACGCCAACCGCGTGTTGCACCTGGAAACCAACCCAGGCAACGCCCGCGCCCTGGTGCAGAAGCACGGCGAAGTGGACGTGTGGTTCAACCCGCCGCCCATTCCGATGACCACCGAAGAAATGGACTACGTGTTTGGCATGCCTTACGCACGTGTGCCGCACCCGGCGTATGGCAAGGAGAAGATTCCTGCCTACGACATGATCCGTTTCTCGGTGAACATCATGCGTGGCTGCTTCGGCGGCTGCACCTTCTGCTCGATCACCGAGCACGAAGGCCGCATCATCCAGAACCGTTCCGAAGAGTCGATCATTCGCGAGATCGAAGAGATCCGCGACAAAGTTCCGGGTTTTACCGGCGTGATTTCCGACCTCGGCGGGCCGACCGCAAACATGTACCGCATCGCCTGCAAGAGCCCGGAAATCGAATCCGCTTGCCGCAAGCCATCGTGCGTTTTCCCCGGCATCTGCCCGAACCTGAACACCGACCACTCGTCGTTGATCCAGCTGTACCGCAGTGCGCGAGCGTTGCCGGGCGTGAAGAAAATTCTGATCGCCTCCGGCCTGCGCTACGACCTCGCCGTGGAATCGCCGGAATACGTCAAGGAACTGGTGACGCACCACGTCGGCGGCTACCTGAAGATCGCCCCGGAACACACCGAGGAAGGTCCGCTCAACCAAATGATGAAGCCGGGCATTGGCAGCTATGACAAGTTCAAGCGCATGTTCGAGAAGTACACCAAGGAAGCGGGCAAGGAGCAGTACCTGATCCCGTACTTCATCGCCGCCCACCCCGGCACTACCGATGAAGACATGATGAACCTGGCCCTGTGGCTCAAGGGCAACGGCTTCCGCGCCGACCAGGTGCAGGCGTTCTACCCGTCGCCGATGGCCACCGCCACGGCGATGTACCACTCGGGCAAGAACCCGCTGCGCAAGGTCACCTACAAGAGCGACGCGGTGACCATCGTCAAGAGCGAAGAGCAACGTCGTCTGCACAAGGCGTTCCTGCGCTACCACGACCCGAAAGGTTGGCCGATGCTGCGTGAAGCGCTGACCCGCATGGGCCGCGCCGACCTGATCGGGCCGGGCAAGGACCAGTTGATCCCGCTGCACCAACCGAGCACCGACAGCTACCAGAGCGCCCGTCGCAAGAACTCGACGCCGGCCGGCAGCCATAAGGTCGCCAAGGAAACCACCACCAAAATCCTCACCCAGCACACCGGCCTGCCGCCTCGCGGCAGCGACGGCAGCAACCCATGGGACAAGCGCGAACAGGCCAAGGCCGCGGCGCAGGCGCGGAACAAGCAGGCCGCCAAAGAGCGCACCGATGCGGCCAAGGGTAAAGGCGGCAAGCCCACCCGCAAGCCGGTGGTGCCGCGTTGATCGCGGTCTGATCAAGCAGAACGCCAGCCTCAGTGCTGGCGTTTTGCTTTCTGGCAGGCGGGTGGCCTGTTTGTTAAGGTGGCGCCCATTGTATTGCTATCGCAGGCAAGCAGCTCCCACCTTTGACCGCATGCTCATGCAGGAACGCGGTCAACTGTGGGAGCTGGCTTGCCTGCGATAGCGTCAGTTCAATCTGCACCCCTTTCAAGGAAGAACATCCATGGGCAATCCTCTGGCCGGCATCGGCATGGACTTTAACCGCTCCCAGTTCATGGCGCGCCAGCGCATCGAAAGCCAGATCAACCTGCCGCGCCTGTTTGCGGCCATTGATGCAGACCCCGGCATTGTCGGCGCGGGTGTGGTGTACATCGATGCCGACTTCAACGTGGTCACTCTGCGTGAGTTCCAGCCGATCTGCAGCATTGCTCCCAAACGCATTATTTTGCGTGAAGCGCAGAAGTACATTGCCCCGGCGCAGTTTGCGCAACAGGTCCAGGACAACCCTCGCGAATCGCGCTTGGTGGGAGAGGCGATCAACACGTCTCTGTCCTGCGCAGGCGCGATCATCGGTTGGATCGTCGTGCTCAGCGGCACCGTCGCCGTGCCGTTCACGGCGGGCGCCAGCAGCGTGATCACGGCCATCGGCTATACCGCCGCCACGGCCAGCACGCTGCAGTGTTTTGCCAGTGGCTATCGCGTCAGCAATGAGATCAGTGACCCCTCCAAAAACGACAAGCTCGACAGCTCGCAGTGGTATCAGTACACGATGATCGCGCTGGATGCGGCGTCGTTGATCGGGGTCGGCGCATCGACGTTGACCACGATAAAGCTGGTGCGGCTGAACCAGGCCGCCACCGGCAAAAGCGTGCGGGACGTATTGCGAGGATTGACCCGGCAAGAGCGCGCCAAGCTCACGAAGGAGCTGCTCAGCATCCAGGACCCGCGCATGACCGCCAAAATGCTCAAGTTAAAGCAACTGTCCGGCGAGGCGACCAAGCGTTTCACCCCCGCCCAGGTCAAGCATGCAACGGTGACCCAGATACAGGATGCCCTGGGCGCGGCCATCGGTTTCACCGGCAGTGCAATCTCGGGGAATGTGCGCACCATTGCCGTGGGATTGTATGAGGAAATGAGCGATGAATGAGCTACCCGGTATTCGCAGTTTTCTGGCGCAGTACTTTCCGGTCTTCATGGGGGCGATTTTCGCGGCGGTGTTCAGCCTGGTTTTTGCGGTGCCACTGATTTTCGACAGTTATTTCCCGCGCTTGCCGATGGACGACAACCTCAAGTATTCCTTCCTGGGTGGCCTCGCGCTGACGTGGGGCATCGTGCAGTGCAATTTCATGATCGCGCGCGGGCGGCCGCAATGGGTATGGCCGCTGGCGATGTTGCTTGCGCTCTGTGTTCTGGCGGTGCTGCCCACCATCGCGTTTGGTCCGCATCCGCTTTCCTATGGCTTGAGCCTGCTGTTCCCGCTGCTGGGATTGCTGCTGCTCAACAGTAAGCGTCACCGCGAAATGCGCCAGAAACTCGTTGAAGTGAAGCGGCTGCGCCAAGCCATCATCGCAACACACAAAGCACGCTAGCTGGGTAGATTCGTCACCCTGCGCCACAAATATGTGCAGCTCTTGCACCACGGCACGTACATTGGCGCCGTTTTGGTGCTGTACTGCACCGGGTCTTACGATAAAGCGCAACGACGGCCGCTCTGGCATAAGTCTTGCGCGCGTTGTGTCCATGCCCTGGCTCGCAGGAGGCCGCCGTGTCGATTCATGTCGCGTTGCACCACGTCACGCATTACCGCTACGACCGCGCTGTCGAACTCGGCCCGCAGATCGTGCGTTTGCGCCCGACGCCTCACAGCCGTATGCGGATTCTGTCTTACGCGCTGAAAGTGCTGCCCGAGCAGCATTTCATCAATTGGCAGCAAGACCCTCAGGGCAATTACCTGGCGCGGTTAGTGTTCCCGGAAAAGACCCGTGAGCTGCGCATCGAAGTCGACCTGGTCGCCGAGATGGCGGTGTTCAACCCGTTTGACTTTTTCCTTGAGCCCTACGCCGAAAAAATCCCCTTCAGCTACGCCGCCGATGAGCAGCGCGAACTGGCGCCGTACCTGGAAACCCTGCCGCTGACGCCAAAGTTTGCCGCCTATTTGGCCGGTATCGAGCGCACGCCGTTGCCGGCCGTGGACTTTCTGGTGGGCCTCAACCAGCGTGTTGCCGCCGATATCGGCTACCTGATCCGCATGGAACCGGGGGTGCAAACCCCGGAATTCACCCTGGATAACGCCTGCGGCTCCTGCCGCGATTCCGCCTGGCTGCTGGTTCAGTTACTGCGCAACCTCGGCTTGGCGGCGCGGTTTGTGTCCGGCTACCTGATCCAGCTCACCGCCGACGTCAAGGCCCTCGACGGCCCCTCCGGCACCGAGGTGGACTTCACCGACCTGCACGCCTGGTGCGAAGTGTATTTGCCCGGCGCCGGCTGGATCGGCTTGGACGCCACCTCCGGGTTGTTCGCCGGTGAAGGGCATATCCCGTTGGCCTGCAGCCCCGATCCATCCTCGGCGGCACCGATCAGTGGGCTGGTGGAACCGTGCGAGTGCGAATTCACCCACGAAATGTCGGTGGAGCGGATCTGGGAAGCCCCTCGAGTCACCAAGCCCTACACCGAGGAGCAATGGCTGGCGATCCAGGCCCTGGGCCGGCAGATCGATGGCGACCTGCTCAAGCACGACGTGCGCCTGACCATGGGCGGCGAGCCGACCTTCGTCTCCATCGACGACCCTGATGCTGCCGAATGGAACACCGCTGCGCTCGGGCCGGACAAGCGTCGCCTGTCCGCCGAGCTGTTCCAGCGTATGCGTGCACATTACGCGCCCCAAGGCCTGGTGCACTTCGGGCAGGGCAAGTGGTACCCCGGCGAGCAATTGCCGCGCTGGTCGCTCAATTGCCACTGGCGTCGTGACGGCGTGCCGATCTGGCACAACAGCGCATTGATCGCCGATGAGCAACGAGACTACGGCGCCGACGGCATCCTGGCCGGGCGTTTCCTGGCCAGCGTCGCCGAACGCCTCAAACTGCCCGCGCGCTTTGTATTCCCGGCCTTTGAAGACAATTTCTACTACCTGTGGCGCGAAGGTGCGCTGCCGCAGAATGTCACTGCCCAGGACCCGCGCCTGAGCGACGACCTGGAGCGCGAGCGCCTGCGCAAAGTGTTCGCCCAAGGGCTGGATAAAATCATCGGCCAAGTGCTGCCACTGGCGCGTACGGCGGCCAATGACCGCTGGCAGAGTGGGCGTTGGTACTTGCGTGACAACCACTGCCGCCTGGTGCCGGGCGATTCGCCGCTGGGCTACCGCCTGCCATTGGCTTCGCAACCCTGGGTGACCGCGGCCGAGTATCCGTTTGTGCACCCGACCGATCCCAACCAGGACCAGCCGGAGCTGCCGGGCACTGCTCAACTGCAAAACCATGGCGAACCCGCACCGAGCGATGAGCGTGTGCCGAAAGTCGACGAGTCCGCCGATTGGCTGACCCGCACCGCCCTGTGCGCCGAGGCACGGGAGGGGCGCCTCTATCTGTTCATGCCGCCCCTGGAGCGCGTCGAAGACTATCTGGAACTGGTCGCCGCCATCGAGGCGACCGCCGAAGAGCTGCGGTGCCCAGTGTTGCTCGAAGGCTACGAGCCGCCGGCCGATACGCGCCTGAGCAACTTTCGCGTGACGCCGGACCCGGGTGTGATCGAGGTCAATGTCCAGCCTTCCGCCACCTGGGATGAGCTGGTTGAGCGCACCGAATTCCTCTACGAAGAGGCGCGGCAAACCCGCCTCACCACCGAGAAATTCATGATCGACGGACGCCACACCGGCACCGGCGGCGGTAACCACTTTGTGCTGGGGGGCGCGACGCCCAAGGACTCACCCTTCCTGCGCCGACCCGATCTGCTGCGCAGCCTGATCAGCTACTGGCATAACCACCCCTCGCTGTCCTATTTGTTCTCCGGCCTGTTCATCGGCCCGACCTCCCAGGCGCCGCGCGTGGATGAAGCGCGCAACGATGCGCTGTACGAGCTGGAGATCGCCTTCGCGCAAATGCCCGAGCCCGGCGAAGAGTGCCCGCCATGGCTGGTGGATCGCCTGCTGCGCAACCTGCTGATCGACGTGACCGGCAATACCCACCGCGCCGAATTCTGCATCGACAAACTCTACTCGCCGGACGGTGCCACCGGCCGCCTGGGCCTGCTCGAGCTGCGTGCGTTCGAAATGCCGCCGCACGCGCGCATGAGTCTGGCCCAGCAACTGTTGCTGCGTGCCTTGGTCGCGCGGTTCTGGCGCGAACCCTATGCACCGCCCAAACTCGCGCGCTGGGGCACGCAATTGCATGACCGCTTCCTGTTGCCGCACTTTATCGAACAAGACTTTGCCGACGTGATCGCCGAACTCAACGCCGCCGGCTATCCGCTGCGCGCCGAATGGTTTGCCGCGCATCTGGAGTTCCGTTTTCCCAAGGTCGGCGACTACGCCGTCAGCGGTATCGAACTGGAGCTGCGCCAGGCCCTGGAGCCGTGGCATGTGCTGGGCGAGGAGGGCGCGGTGGGCGGCACGGTGCGTTATGTGGACTCGTCCCTCGAGCGCCTCCAGGTCAAGTTGACCGGGCTGCCACCGCAGCGCTACCTGCTGACCTGCAACGGTATCCCGGTACCGTTGCAGCCCACCGGGCGCGTCGGTGAGTTCGTCGCCGGCGTGCGCTACCGCGCCTGGCAACCGGCCAACTGCCTGCAACCGACCATCGCGGTGCATGCTCCGTTGGTGTTTGATCTGCTGGATACCTGGATGCAACGCTCGCTGGGCGGCTGCCAGTACCATGTGGCGCATCCGGGCGGACGTAATTACGACAGCTTGCCGGTGAATGCCAATGAGGCGGAGAGCCGCAGGATGGCGAGGTTTTTCCGGTTGGGGCATAGTCCAGGCAAGTTGCCGGTGCCTGGCTTGACGATTAACGACGAGTTACCGATGACCCTCGATTTACGGCGTCACCCCAATAAAAATGACTGAACACAGTTCAAAATGTGGGAGCGGGCTTGCTCGCGAAAGCGGAGTGTCAGTCGATACATAATCAACTGACAGACTGCTTTCGCGAGCAAGCCCGCTCCCACAGGGGATTTGCAGTGTTTGTTAGATTAACCTGAGCCTCTTTGCCCCTGCCGAGCGTTCCATGTCCGATTTGCTCGACCGTTACCCGCTGACCGCGGGCACTTATCACGAACTGCTGGACCACAGCGGCGCGGTGCGTGCCCATTGGCAGCGCCTGCTCGACCACCTGCAGCGCAGCACCCCGGCGCAACTGGCCCAGCGCCAGGCGTTGCTGACCCGGCAGATCCAGGAAAACGGCGTGACGTACAACGTTTACGCCGACCCCAAGGGCGCCGACCGACCGTGGGAACTTGATTTGTTGCCCCACGTGCTGGCCGCTGATGAATGGCAGCACCTGTCAGCCGGTATCGCCCAGCGCGCGCGCCTGCTCAATGCCGTGCTCGCCGATCTCTACGGTCCGCAACGCCTGATCAAGGAAGGCTTGCTGCCGGCCGAGCTGGTGTTCGGTCACAACAATTTTCTATGGCCGTGCCAAGGCATCCAGCCGCCGGACGGTGCTTTTCTGCACCTCTACGCGGTTGATCTGGCGCGTACGCCGGATGGACGCTGGTGGGTCACCGCCGACCGCACCCAGGCGCCTTCGGGGGCGGGTTACGCGTTGGAAAATCGCACCATCGTGTCCCGCGCGTTTCCGGACCTTTACCGCGACCTGCAGGTGCAGCACCTCACCGGGTTCTTCCGAACCCTGCAGGAAACCCTGGCCCGCCAGGCGCCCGGTGATGACCAGCCGCCGCTGATCGTGCTGCTCACGCCTGGGCGCTTCAACGAAAGCTATTTCGAACACCTCTACCTCGCCCGCCAGCTTGGCTACCCGCTGGTGGAAGGCGGCGACCTCACCGTGCGCGACAGCACCGTGTTCCTCAAAACCCTCAGCGGGTTGCGCCGGGTGCACGCGATCATGCGTCGCCTCGACGATGATTTCTGCGACCCACTGGAGTTGCGCACCGACTCGGCCCTCGGTGTGCCAGGCCTGCTCGATGCCGTGCGCCAAGGCAACGTGCTGGTGGCCAATGCCCTGGGCAGCGGTGTGCTGGAGTCGCCTGGCCTGCTGGGCTTTCTGCCGAAGATCAACCAGTTCCTGTTCGGCGAGGAGCTGATCCTGCCATCCATCGCCACCTGGTGGTGCGGTGAGGCGGCGGTATTCGCCCAAGCGCTGGAGAAACTCCCGGAGCTGCTGATCAAACCTGCATTTGCATCGCAAAGTTTCACCCCGGTGTTTGGGCGTGACCTGAATGACGAGCAACGCCAGGCCCTGGCCGACCGCATGCGCGCACGGCCGTACGCCTACGTCGCCCAGGAATTGGCGCAACTGTCCCAGGCGCCGGTGTGGCACACCGTGGATGACCATCTGCAGCACCGCGCGATCGGCATGCGCGTATACGCCGTGGCCAGCGACGAGGGTTATCGCGTGCTGCCCGGCGGTCTGACCCGCGTGGCGGCCGATGCCGACGCCGAAGTGGTGTCGATGCAGCGCGGCGGCGCGAGCAAGGACACCTGGGTACTCGGTGACCGCGCAGCTGCTGGCGAACACTGGCGTGCACAACGTGCGATTGGTGCCCATGACCTGGTGCGTCGCGATCCTTATCTGCCGTCGCGGGTGGTGGAAAACCTGTTCTGGTTCGGCCGGTATTGCGAGCGCTGTGATGACAGTGCGCGCTGGCTGCGCGTCGTGCTGGCGCGCTATGTGGATGGCGATGACCCGCTGGCCTTGCAGGCGGCGGTTGAGTTGGGCGAGAGCCTGCGTCTGCTGCCCGACGAAGGCGAGTTGCCCGAACGTCTGCGCGCCGCGTTGCTCGGTGATGATTGGCCATCAAGCCTGCGCGCCAACCTGCAACGCTTGCAGTGGGCGGCTTCCCAGGTGCGCGGCAAGCTGTCCCGGGAGAACTGGCAGGCCCTGGTGGAGCTGCAACGCGAAGCCCTGGAGCTGGAAAGCGAGGCGCCGGACTTTGGCGAACTGCTGGATTTCCTCAACCGCCTGGTGATGTCTCTGGCGGCGCTGTCCGGGTTCGCCCTGGACGACATGACCCGCGACGAAGGCTGGCGCTTTTTGATGATGGGTCGACGCATCGAGCGTCTGCAATTTCTCAGCAGCAGCCTGGCGGCATTCCTGCGCGGCGTGGCGGTGTTCGATCAGGCCGGCCTGGAGTGGTTGCTGGAGTTGGGCAACAGCAGCATCACCTATCGCTCGCGCTACCTGGCGGTGCCCCAACTGATCCCGGTGCTCGACCTGCTGCTGCTCGACGAGCAGAACCCCCACGCGGTGTTGTTCCAGCTCAAGCTGGTGAGGCGCACCCTGCGGCGTCTCAACGACGATTTCGGCGTGCCCCGGGAAGTCGGTCTGGGCCCGTTGGTGGAGCGCCTGGCGCGTTTCGACCTGGGCTGCCTGGAGAACCCGTTGTTTGGCGAGTCCAGCGTGCGTGCCGCGTTGGACGGCCTGGCCGATCTGCTGCAAGCGGTCGCCGACGAAAGTGGGCAAGTGTCGGACCGCCTGGCCTTGCGCCATTTCGCCCATGTGGATGCGGTCAGTCAGCAAACGGTGTCGGTATGACGAGTGCGCGGTACCAGATTTTCCACGATACCCACTACCACTACGACAGCCCGGTGTCTCTGGCTCAGCAGTTGGCGCACCTGTGGCCACGGCCGTGCGCCTGGCAAAGGTGCAGTTCGCAGCAGCTGGACATCATCCCGGAACCGACTTCGCGTCGCGATGAGCTGGATGTGTTCGGCAACCCCATTACGCGCCTGGCGTTCGAACGGCCCCATGACGAATTGCTGGTGAATGCCGGGCTGACGGTGGAGGTGCTGGCGCGGCCGGCGCTGGATTTCCAGCAATCGCCAGCCTGGGACCAGATCCGCGACGGCCTGACCTACAACAGCCAGGCCATGTCCCTTGAGCTGATCGAAGCCTGCCGCTACCGCTTCGAATCACCCTATGTGCACCTGAAGAAAGCGTTCGTCGAGTTCTCCGAAAGCTGCTTTCCTGCCGGCGCGCCGCTGCTGTTGGGCGTGCAGGCGCTGATGGAAAAAATCTTCAGCGAATTCACCTTCGATGCCGAAGCCACCCAAGTCGCCACGCCGCTGGTGGAAGTGCTGGAGCGTCGTCGTGGCGTGTGCCAGGACTTCGCCCACCTGATGCTCGCCTGCCTGCGCTCACGCGGCCTGGCGGCGCGCTACATCAGCGGCTACTTGCTCACCCAGCCGCCGCCCGGCCAGGCACGGATGATCGGCGCGGATGCATCCCACGCGTGGGTCTCGGTGTATTGCCCGATCTTGGGTTGGGTGGATTTTGATCCGACGAATAACGTGCAGCCGGCACTGGAGCACATCACCCTGGCCTGGGGCCGGGACTTTTCCGATGTATCGCCGTTGCGCGGGGTGATTCTGGGGGGAGGGAGCCATGACCCGGAGGTGCGGGTGACGGTGATGCCGCTGGAATAACAGAGTGTGCAGCTGGCTTTTGTGGGAGCTGGCTTGCCTGCGATGGCAGCAACTCGGTCTGACTGATGCACCGAGTCGCTTGCATCGCGGGCAAGCCCGGCTCCCACATTAAGCCGGTTGCAGCAAATACCGGGCTGCTGGTCAGGCTTGAGGCGGTGTTTCTGCTTCGTCGTTCGCCACTTCGCCTTCCGCTTCCGGGTTCAGTGCAGCGGCCTCTTCTTCTGCGGTGGCTTTCTTGCGTTGCAGTTTTTCCTCTTTCTTCTGTTCCTTGGCCAAGTCTCTCTGACGTTTGGCGAAGGAGTAATTAGGTTTGGCCATGAGCGATCCTCTAGGGTCGAAGGTGAGGGTGGCGGCGCGCAGCTGCCTTTGGGCTGCCATGGTAGCAGCTTAGCAGCGTGCTTTGCTTTCACTTACCGCAGGCGTACGCAGCCAGCAGGCCGTTGAACAGTTGATTGAGGTGCATGGCGCGGACTCCGATGGATGGTGCGCCGATCATAGGCAGGTGGCGGTACTTTGGCTGGTAGATTGTGTTGATAAGTCTGATAGCCTAAAGTTGTATACAATCTGTTGATTCAGATCATAAGAATGTCCGCCTGCTTCAGGCACCCTTTGTCGCAATACGCGTTTTTTAAACCCTGCCTTGGAGATTCACATGTTTGCCAAACTCGTTGCTGTTTCCCTGCTGACTCTGGCGAGCGGCCAGTTGCTTGCCGCAGAGTGCAAGGTCACCGTCGACTCCACTGACCAGATGTCCTTCAACACCAAGGCCATCGAAATCGACAAGAGCTGCAAGCAGTTCACCGTTGAACTGACTCACTCCGGCAACCTGCCGAAAAACGTGATGGGCCATAACTGGGTGCTGACCAGCGCCGCCAACATGCAGCCCGTCGCCACCGACGGCATGGCCGCTGGCATTGACAAGGACTACCTGAAGCCAAGTGATGACCGCATCATTGCCCACACCAAGATCATCGGTGCCGGCGAGAAGGATTCGGTGACTTTTGATGTGTCGAAGCTGACCGCCGGCACGGACTACATGTTCTTCTGCTCGTTCCCAGGGCATATCTCGATGATGAAAGGCACGGTGACCGTCAAGTAAGACCGCGTTATCGTTCATCGCAGGCAAGCCAGCTCCCACAGTTGACCGGATTCCAGCATGAGAATGCGGTCGAATGTGGGAGCTGGCTTGCCTGCGATAGCGGTCTGACAATCAACACACACCTATCTGGCTCACCTCACGGCGCAAACGGCATCACCCGCTTGTGCTCGGTCTTGCGATACGTCTCGCTAATGATCCGGAACGCTTCCTCCCGCACCGGCTCGCCGTGCAGGAACGCATCGATTTCGGCATAGGTCACGCCATGTGACGCCTCGTCCGGCTTGCCCGGTGACAGGTCTTCCAGATCCGCCGTCGGCACTTTCTCCACCAACGACTCCGGCGCGCCAAAGTGCCGCGCAATCGCCCGCACCTGGTTTTTCACCAAGCCACTCAACGGCGCCAGGTCGCACGCGCCATCACCGAACTTGGTGAAAAAGCCCATCACCGCTTCCGCCGCATGGTCGGTACCGATCACCAGGCCACCGGCCGCGCCCGCGATGGTGTACTGCGCCACCATGCGCATGCGCGCCTTGGTGTTGCCCAGCACGAAATCGCGGGACACCGCCGCCTTGCCTTCAAACGCCGCCACTTCATTGGCCAGGGCTTTCACCGCCGGGCCGATGTTCACGGTATGGCGCTCATCCGGCTCGATAAAGTCCACTGACGCCTGGGCGTCGAGTTCATCGAACTGGGTTTCATAGGGCAGGCGCACGGCGATAAAACGGTAGGCTTCATCGCCGGTGCTGGCGCGCAGTTCCTGCATCGCGCGTTGGGCAAGCAGGCCTGCGGTCAGGGAGTCGACGCCTCCGCTGATGCCCAGCACCAACGCTTTGAGCCCGGAATTTCGCAGGCAGTCCTGAATAAAACGCACGCGCCGGGCAACCTCGGCCTCAAGGGCGGCCTGGTCTTTGAAGGGCGCCTGGACCTTGAGCTGCTGCGCAATCTCACGCTGTACGGCTTGCATGATTCACTCCTTGCTGGATAGGGCAGGTACTTTGAAAACGTGACGCAAATAGGCGACGAAATTCGGATCGGTGCAGTGGGTCTTGCCCGCTTCATCGGAAATCTTCGCGACGGGCTGGCCATTGCAGGCGGTCATTTTAAGCACGATGCTCATCGGCTCGACACCTGGAATATCGCAGGTCAGGTTGGTGCCGATACCAAAGCTCACATTGATACGGCCACGCAGCGCGCGGAAGATTTCCAGGGCCTTGGGCAGCGTCAGGCTGTCGGAAAACACCAGGGTCTTGCTCATCGGCTCGATGCCGAGCTTGTGGTAGTGGGCGATGGCTTTTTCTGCCCACTGCACAGGATCGCCGGAGTCATGGCGCAAACCGTCGAACAGCTTGGCGAAGTACAAGTCGAAGTCGCCCAGGAAGGCGTCGGTGGTGATGCAATCGGTCAGGGCAATGCCGAGCAAGCCACGGTATTCGCGGACCCAGCAATCCAGCGCGGCGATCTGGCTGTCGATCAGGCGCGGACCGAGTTGCTGGTGGGCCATGATCCATTCATGGGCCATGGTGCCCAGCGGTTTCATGTCGAACTCACGGGCCAGGTGCACATTGCTGGTGCCGACAAAACGCCCCGGGAAGTCATGCTTGAGCACACTGACGACTTCTTCCTGCACCCGGTACGAGAAGCGCCGACGCGTGCCGAAGTCGGCCACTTGCAGCTCCGATAGCTCATCGCTGCTGGCGTTGGCGGTCAGCCAGTCGAACTTGCGGTACAGCTGCTCGCGCGCCTGTTCGAGGATCACGGTCTGGTAGCGGTAGCGGTTACGCACTTCGCTGACGATGGCGAGCATCGGCACTTCAAACAGGATCACATGCAGCCACGGTCCGCGCAGGCGGATGAACAGCTCGCCGTTTTCGATACCGGTCTGCACGTAGCGCAGGTTGAAGCGGAACAGCCCGAGGAAGCGCAAAAAGTCCGGCTTCATGAAGCTGATGCGCTCCAGGAAACCCAACTGGTCCGGGCTCAGGCTCAGCTCGGCGAGGCGTTCGATCTGGTAGCGGATCTCCGCGAGGTAGGGCCGCAGGTCTTCGCTGTTACGGCAACGGAACTCCCATTCAACTTCCACGTTGGGGTAGTTGTGCAGCACCGCCTGCATCATGGTCAGCTTGTAGAAGTCGGTGTCGAGCAAGTTCTGCACGATGCGATCGGCAAACACACTCTCGCTCATAACGGGAATCTCCAGACGGATCGACGATGGGCGTCGACCTTTACGCACAATTGAGGAAGGGGGCTAGTGGCGCATAGACCTGTGTTGTTTTGCCAGTGATTTTTTCAGTGAAGCCACTGCCGCCATCGCAGGCAAGCCAGCTCCCACAGGTGAATGCATTCCAAGTGGGGGAGCTGGTTTGCCTGCGATGGCGGTGGTACAGGCAAAAAAGAGCTAAACCTGCTCCATCATCCACTTCACGAATTCGCGCACTTTGGGCACTTCCGCCGAATGCTCCGGATAGGCCAGGTAATACGCATCCTGGCTCGGCATCGCATGCTGCCAGGGAATCACCAGCTTGCCGTCGGCCAACTCTTCCTCCACCAGAAACCGCGGCAACAGCGCCACGCCACAGCCGACTTGCGCGGCGCGAATGCACATATAAAAGGTGTCGAAACGCGGCCCGTGGTAGCTGTGTTCGGTGTGAAAGCCCTGGCTGGCGAACCAGTCGTGCCAACCTTGCGGCCGTGAGGCGTTTTGCAGCAGCACCAGATCGCTCAGTTGCGTTGGGTCAGTAAACGGCTGTGTGGGCAAGCTCTCTGGCGCACACACGGGAATCAGCTCTTCGCTGAACAACATCAGGCTCTCTGTACCGGGGCGTGAACCCTGGCCGAAATAGAAGGCCATATCGGCCTTGCCTTGCAGCAGCTCGTCGGGCTCCTGCTCGTTGCACAGGTCCAGATGGATCTGCGGGTGGCGCAGCCGCCAACCCTTGAGGCGCGGCACCAGCCAGCGCGCGCCGAAAGTGTAGGGTGTGGACACGCGCAGCACTTCGGTTTCGCCGCCGTAGGAGCGCAGGTAGTGCGTGGACATTTCCACCTGCGTGAGGATCTTGCGCACTTCCACCAGGTACAGGTCGCCCGCTGGGGTCATTTGCAAGCGGCGGCGCACCCGGCGAAACAGCAGGTGCTGCAGCAATTCTTCCAGCTGCGCCACCTGCTTGCTTACCGCGCTTTGGGTGAGGTTCAGTTCCTCGGCCGCGCGAGTAAAGCTCAGGTGGCGGGTGGCCGCTTCGAAGCACTGCAAGGCAGTGATCGAGGGCAAATGTCTTCTGTTCAGCACGGCACGCCTCTTTTTTATTCTTTGCATGAATAAACGGAATGATATCTCGCCTAATCGTCGTTTGTTGGCAAGTCTTGGGCCCGCTACAAATAAGCCCTGGATCGCCGTGTCTTGGGCGGCGCAATTTTTGTTTGCAGATTTGAAGGAGTCTTCCATGGTTGCCGCATTGCTTGATCGTCTCGGCGTAGACCCGGCGTTGTACCAGTCCGGGAAACAACCGGTGCATTCGCCGATCGATGGCAGCCGCATTGGCGCGGTGAACTGGGAAGGCGCCGCCGAGGTGGAGCAGCAGGTCAGTCGCGCCGAGCATGCATTCGATGCCTGGCGCAACGTGCCGGCGCCGCGCCGTGGCGAACTGGTGCGCCAATTTGGCGATGTACTGCGCCAATACAAGGCTGACCTCGGCGAGCTGGTGTCCTGGGAAGCCGGCAAGATCACCCAGGAAGGCCTGGGCGAAGTGCAGGAAATGATCGACATCTGCGACTTCGCCGTCGGCCTGTCGCGCCAGCTGTACGGCTTGACCATCGCTTCCGAGCGCCCAGGCCACCATATGCGTGAAACCTGGCACCCGCTGGGCGTGGTTGGCGTGATCAGCGCGTTCAACTTCCCCGTGGCTGTGTGGGCATGGAACACCGCCCTGGCGCTGGTCTGCGGCAACGCGGTGATCTGGAAACCGTCAGAAAAGACCCCGCTGACTGCCCTGGCCTGTCAGGCGCTGTTCGAGCGCGTGGCCAAGCAGTTCGACGGCGCCCCGGCGTATCTCAGCCAAGTGATCATCGGTGGCCGCGACGCCGGCGCCGCGTTGGTGGATGATCCGCGCGTGGCCTTGATCAGCGCCACCGGCAGCACCCGCATGGGCCGCGAAGTGGCGCCGAAGGTCGCCGCGCGATTTGCCCGCAGCATCCTGGAACTGGGCGGCAACAACGCGATGATCCTCGGCCCGAGCGCCGACCTGGACATGGCCGTGCGCGCCATCCTGTTCAGCGCCGTCGGCACCGCCGGCCAGCGTTGCACCACGCTGCGTCGGCTGATCGCCCACGAATCGGTCAAGGAAGAAATCGTCACCCGCCTCAAGGCCGCCTATTCCAAGGTGCGCATCGGCCACCCCCTGGAAGGCAACCTGATTGGCCCGCTGATCGACAAGCACGGCTTCGATAACATGCAGGACGCCCTGGAACAAGCCTTGAGCGAGGGCGGCAAGGTGTTCGGCGGCAAGCGTCAACTGGAAGATACATTCCCCAACGCCTACTACGTGTCGCCGGCCATCGTGGAAATGCCCGAGCAGAGCGATGTGGTATGCACCGAGACCTTCGCGCCGATCCTGTACGTGGTTGGCTACACCGACTTCGCTGAAGCGCTGCGCCTGAACAACGCTGTGCCGCAAGGTCTGTCATCGTGCATCTTCACCACCGATGTGCGTGAGGCCGAGCAGTTCATGTCGGCGGTGGGCAGTGACTGCGGCATCGCCAACGTCAATATTGGCCCAAGCGGTGCTGAAATCGGCGGCGCGTTTGGCGGCGAGAAAGAGACGGGCGGCGGGCGTGAGTCGGGTTCGGATGCGTGGCGCGGGTACATGCGTCGCCAGACCAATACCGTGAACTATTCGCTGGAATTGCCGTTGGCCCAGGGCATTACTTTCGACTGATCCCTCAAGTCGGAGCAGTCAATGTGGGAGCTGGCTTGCCTGCGATGGCATCACCCTGGTGGAACAGATACACCGAGGTGTCTGCATCGCAGGCAAGCCAGCTCCCACACAAGCCAGCTCCCACAGTGGATTGGGTTTGCAGTTCGGAAACACTGTTTGTTGGGTCTCATCGGAGTCTGGCAATGGCACTGCGCGAAACATGTTTGTGGGAACACCTCACACCTGGCCGGCCGGACCGCGCCGCGCTCAAGGGCGAGGTCAAGGTGGATGTGTGCGTGATCGGCGCCGGGATCACCGGTCTGTCGGCGGCCATTCACTTGCTGGAACAGGGTAAAAGCGTCGCCGTGCTGGAGGCTCACCGTACCGGTCATGGCGGTTCGGGGCGCAACGTGGGACTGGTCAACGCCGGCCTGTGGATCCCGCCGGACGACATCGAAGCCGGTTTCGGCGAGGCGGTGGGCAGCCAGCTCAACCGCATGCTGGGCGCGGCACCGGCGCTGGTGTTCAGCCTGATCGACAAATACGCCATCGATTGCCAATTGCGCCGCGAGGGCACTTTGCACATGGCGCACAACGCCCGTGGCGAGGCGGATCTGCGCAGTCGTGAAGAACAATGGAAGCGCCGTGGCGCGCCAGTGGAACTGCTCACCGGCCAGGCCTGTGAGCAAGCCACCGGGACTAAAAAGATCTCCGCCGCCTTGCTGGACCGGCGCGCCGGCACCTTGAACCCGATGGCCTATACCACTGGTTTGGCGAATGCAGCCGTGGGGTTGGGTGGGCGACTGTTCGACCATTCGCCGGTCACGCAACTGGAGCGCCAGGGCCAGGACTGGTCCGTGCAAACCGCCAACGGCTCGGTGCAGGCTGCACAGGTAGTGATCGCTTCCAACGCCTACACCGAGGGCGAATGGACCGAGCTGCGGCGCAATTTTTTCCCCGGTTACTACTATCAGGTCGCGTCGGCCCCGCTGACGGACGATGCCGCCCGGCAGATCCTTCCCGGCGGCCAGGGTTCATGGGACACGCGCCAGGTGCTGAGCAGCATCCGTCGCGATGCCGATGGCCGTCTGTTGCTCGGCAGCCTGGGCAACGGTAACCAGAAACCGGCCTGGTTCCTCAAGGCCTGGGCCGATCGGGTGCAACAGCATTACTTCCCGTACCTCAACTCGGTGCAGTGGGAATTCACCTGGACCGGCTGCATCGCCTTTACCCCGGATCACCTGATGCGGTTGTTCGAACCGGCGCCTGGCCTGGTGGCCGTAACGGGTTATAACGGGCGCGGCGTGACCACCGGCAGCGTGGTCGGCAAGGCGTTTGCCGACTACTTATGTCACCAGGACCCACAGGCGTTGCCGATTCCTTTCGCGCCGATGCAACCGCTGGCGCGGGCGGGCTTGCGCAGCTGCCTTTATGAAGCCGGTTTCTCGCTGTACCACGCAGGCCAATGCCTGAGGATCGTGATCTGATCGCCGAAATACCGCTCAGAAGCCCGTATTTTATTAGCAAGCTACTAATCTGTATTGGTGCAAGTCGTAGCAATCACGCACTGTAAATGTGCAGTTCCGTTACGCAGGCTGTTACAGCTGTAGGAACTGTCGTTTATTCGCTTGGTTGCCGGTGCCACCTCTTGAGGTTGTACTGTTTTGGTCCGTCGGTTGCACCTTCGGGTGCCAGAGGGTTGCACGTCCTGGCGAGCTGAGCCGAAACGCCTGTAATAACAATGACACCGTGTCTTTTTGAAGAATAAAAACGTAATGGCACGCGCCTTGCTCTGAGCTTTCGGTGAAAAGTTTGAACGCAAGTCGTCGTGCCAAAAATCAAAAAATATCGGAGCACCACTCATGTCCCAGACGTTTTACAAGAAAGGTTTTCTGGCCCTCGCCGTTGCTGCGGCGCTGGGTGTTTCTACGTTTGTTCAAGCTGATGTGAAGATCGGCGTAGCGGGGCCGATGACCGGTGCCAACGCGTCGTTCGGCGAGCAGTACATGAAGGGTGCCCAGGCGGCGGCCGATTCGATCAACAAGGCCGGCGGCATCAATGGCGAAAAAATCGTGCTGGTGGCCGGTGACGACGCTTGCGAACCCAAGCAGGCCGTGGCCGTGGCCAACCGCCTCGCGGACCAGGACAAGGTGATCGGCGTGGTCGGGCACTTCTGCTCGTCCAACACCATCCCGGCCTCCGAGGTGTATGACGAAGCGGGCATCATCGCGATCACCCCAGGCTCCACCAACCCACAAGTGACCGAACGTGGCCTGGGCGCCATGTTCCGCATGTGCGGCCGTGACGACCAGCAAGGCATCGTGGCCGGCGACTACATCGTCGACGTGCTCAAGGGCAAGAAAGTCGCGGTCATCAACGATAAGGACACCTACGGTAAAGGCCTGGCCGACGCCACCGCTGCCCAGTTGACCAAGCGCGGCGTCAAGCCGGTGCTGGAAGAAGGCCTGACCCGTGGCGAGAAAGACTTCAGCGCCCTGGTCACCAAGATCCGCTCCACCGGCGCCGACGTGGTTTACTTCGGCGGGCTGCACCCGGAAGCCGGTCCCCTGGTTCGCCAGATCCGTGAAGCCGGCCTCAAGGACGTGAAGTTCATGTCCGATGACGGCATCGTGACCGACGAACTCGTGGCGACCGCCGGTGGCAAGCAATACGTCGACGGCGTGTACATGACCTTCGGCGCCGACCCGCGCCTGCTGCCGGACAGCAAGGCCGTGGTGGACGAGTTCCGCAAAGCGGGCTACGAGCCGGAAGGCTACACCCTGTACGCCTACGCGTCGGTCCAGACCCTGGCGGCCGCCTTCAACGGTGCCAAGTCCAACAAGGGCGAAGACGCCTCCAAGTGGCTCAAGGCGCACCCGGTCCAGACCGTGATGGGCAAGAAGGAATGGGACGGCAAGGGCGACCTGAAAATCTCCGACTACGTGGTTTACCAGTGGGACAAGGACGGCAAATACCACCAGTTGGAAAAGCAGAAGTAAGTCTTAACGCGGCCACGCAGACACCACAGATCCCATGTGGGAGCCGGGCTTGCCCGCGATGACGGACTGACAGTCGACACCTGTGTTGAATGTGAAACCGCTATCGCAGGCAAGCCAGCTCCCACAGGGGATCGCGGTTGCCAGCTGCATCGTGTCCAGCAACAAATCTGTCTTTTCCTCCAGAAGCGCCGCACACCCCCCGGTGTGCAGGTGCTCACCGCGTGAGATTGCGTTATGGATGGTATTTTCCTGCAGCAACTGGTCAACGGCCTGACCCTCGGGTCGGTCTATGGCCTGATCGCCATCGGCTACACAATGGTCTATGGCATCATTGGCATGATCAACTTCGCCCACGGCGAGGTTTATATGATTTCCGCTTACCTCGCGGCGATCAGTCTGGCACTGCTGGCTTACTTCGGCATCGAATCCTTCCCGCTGCTCATCCTCGGCACCCTGGTCTTCACCGTCGTCGTCACCGGCGTATACGGTTGGGTCATCGAGCGTGTCGCCTACAAACCGCTGCGCAACTCCACCCGCCTGGCACCGCTGATCAGCGCCATCGGTATCTCTCTGATCCTGCAGAACTACGCGCAGATCGCCCAGGGCGCCAAGCAACAAGGGATTCCAACCCTGCTGGCCGGGGCCTGGCGTGTCGACATCGGCACAGGGTTCGTGCAGCTCACGTACACCAAGGTGTTCATCCTCGTGGCGGCGTTTGCCGGCATGGCGTTGCTGACCTACATCATCAAGTACACCAAGCTCGGCCGCATGTGCCGCGCCACCCAGCAAGACCGCAAGATGGCCTCGATCCTCGGCATCAACACCGACCGGGTGATCTCCTATGTGTTCGTCATCGGCGCCGCCATGGCTGCATTGGCCGGCGTGCTGATCACGCTCAACTACGGCACTTTCGACTTCTATGCCGGCTTCATCATCGGCATCAAGGCGTTTACCGCAGCGGTACTCGGCGGCATCGGCTCCCTGCCTGGGGCGATGCTGGGCGGGATCATCCTCGGTATCTCCGAGTCGTTGTTCTCGGGGTTGATCAACTCTGACTACAAAGACGTGTTCAGTTTCTCCCTGCTGGTGGTGATTCTGATTTTCCGTCCCCAGGGCCTGCTTGGTCGCCCACTCGTGGCGAAGGTGTAAAACATGTCTGCTGCCAAACCCATCGATATCAAGAAAAGTGTGGTCGATACGGTCCTTGCCGGGCTGATTTCGCTGATCGTGTTCGGTCCGATCGTCGGCGTTGTACTCGACGGCTACAGCTTCAACCTGGAACCGGCCCGCGTGGGCCTGTTGGTCGCCATCGTGATGGTCGGCCGCTTTGCCATGAGTCTGTTCCTGCAAACCCCCAAGGGCGTGAAGATCCTGCAGGGCTTCGAGAGCAGTGGCTCCGGCGTGCACGTGCTGGCGCCGGACTACAAGTCGCGGCTGCGCTGGATCATCCCGGCGCTGATCGTGATCGCCATCGTGTTCCCGATCTTCGCCAACAAATACCTGCTCACCGTGGTCATCCTCGGCCTGATCTACGTACTGCTGGGCCTGGGCCTGAACATCGTGGTCGGCCTGGCCGGTTTGCTCGACCTGGGTTACGTAGCGTTCTACGCCATCGGCGCCTACGGGTTGGCGCTGGGTTATCAATACCTCGGCCTGGGCTTCTGGACGGTGCTGCCACTGGCCGCCATCGCGGCGGCTCTAGCGGGGTGCATACTCGGGTTCCCGGTGCTGCGAATGCACGGTGACTACCTGGCCATTGTGACCCTGGGCTTTGGTGAAATCATCCGTTTGGTGCTCAACAACTGGCTGTCGTTCACTGGCGGGCCGAACGGCATGCCGGTGCCATCGCCGACCTTTCTCGGCCTGGAGTTCGGCAGGCGTGCGAAGGATGGCGGGATTCCGTTCCATGAGTTCTTCGGCATCGACTACAACCCCAATATCAAGTTTTTGTTTATCTACATCGTGCTGTTCCTGGTGGTACTGGCCGTGCTGTACATCAAACACCGCCTGACCCGCATGCCGGTCGGCCGCGCCTGGGAAGCCTTGCGCGAAGATGAGATCGCTTGCCGCTCGATGGGCCTGAACCACGTACTGGTCAAGCTCTCGGCGTTCACCATCGGGGCCTCCACCGCCGGTTTGGCCGGGGTGTTCTTTGCCAGCTACCAGGGCTTCGTCAACCCGTCGTCGTTTACCTTCTTCGAGTCGGCGCTGATCCTGGCCATTGTGGTATTGGGTGGCATGGGCTCGACGGTCGGCGTGGTGATCGCGGCGTTCGTATTGACCGTCGCACCGGAACTGCTGCGCAGCTTCTCCGAATACCGCGTGCTGCTGTTTGGCGTGTTGATGGTGGTGATGATGATCTGGCGACCGCGTGGCCTGATTCGGATCAGCCGTACCGGTGTGACGCCACGTAAAGGCGTCTTTGTGAAAGGAGAGACGCCATGAGCAAGGAAGTCGTGCTGTCCGTGGAACACCTGATGATGCACTTCGGCGGCATCAAGGCCTTGAGCGATGTGAGCCTCAAGGTCGAGCGCAACTCGATCTTCGCCCTGATCGGCCCCAACGGCGCCGGCAAGACCACGGTGTTCAACTGCCTTACCGGCTTTTATAAAGCCAGTGGCGGCAAGATCCAGCTCAACGTGCGTGGCAAGCAGACTGACGTGATCCAACTGCTCGGCGAGCGTTTCAAGGCCGTCGACTTTGTGTCGCCAAAAAGTTTCTTCAGCCGCGTGTACTACAAAATGTTCGGCGGTACCCACCTGGTCAACCGCGCGGGCCTGGCGCGCACGTTCCAGAACATTCGCCTGTTCAAGGAAATGTCGGTGCTGGAAAACCTGCTGGTGGCTCAGCACATGTGGGTCAACCGCAACATGCTCGCCGGCATCCTCAACACCAAGGGCTACCGCAAGGCCGAAAGCGACGCGCTCGATTGCGCGTTCTACTGGCTTGAAGTGGTCGACCTGGTGGACTGCGCCAACCGCCTGGCCGGTGAGCTTTCCTACGGCCAGCAGCGGCGCCTGGAAATCGCCCGCGCCATGTGCACCCGCCCGCAGATCATCTGCCTGGACGAACCGGCAGCCGGCCTCAACCCCCAGGAAACCGAAGCCCTCAGCGCGATGATTCGCCTGCTGCGCGACGAACACGACCTCACGGTGGTGCTGATCGAACACGACATGGGCATGGTAATGAGTATTTCCGACCACATCGTGGTGCTCGACCACGGCAACGTGATCGCCGAAGGCGGGCCGGACGCGATCCGCAACGACCCGAAAGTGATTGCCGCTTACCTGGGCGCCGACGAAGAGGAACTGGTATGAGCGGACCTATCCTCGAAATGAAAGACCTGGACGTGTTCTACGGCCCGATCCAGGCCCTGAAGAAAGTCTCGCTGTACATCAACGAAGGCGAAACCGTCAGCCTGATCGGCTCCAACGGCGCGGGCAAATCCACGTTGCTGATGTCGATCTTCGGCCAACCACGGGCCGAGTCGGGGCAGATCCTCTACAACGGCGTCGACATTACCCACAAGTCCTCGCACTACATCGCCTCCAACGGCATTGCGCAGTCGCCGGAAGGGCGGCGGGTGTTCCCCGACATGACCGTCGAGGAAAACCTGCTGATGGGCACCATCCCCATTGGCGACAAGTTCGCCAGCGAGGATATGCAGCGCATGTTCGAGCTGTTCCCACGGCTCAAGGAGCGCCGTAACCAGCGTGCCATGACCATGTCCGGCGGCGAGCAGCAGATGCTCGCCATCGCCCGCGCGCTGATGAGCCGGCCCAAGCTGTTGCTGCTGGACGAACCGAGCCTGGGCCTGGCACCGATTGTGGTGAAGCAGATTTTCTCGACCCTGCGCGAGTTGGCATCCACCGGCATGACCATCTTCCTGGTGGAGCAGAACGCCAACCATGCGCTGCGCTTGTCGGACCGGGCGTATGTGATGGTCAACGGTGAGATTCGCCTGACGGGCACCGGTAAGGAATTGCTGGTGAATGAGGAAGTGCGCAACGCCTACCTGGGTGGGCACTGACCTCACAGCTTGATGCATACCTTATGTGGGAACCCGGCTCTTAATGTGGGAGCTGGCTTGCCTGCGATGGCATCCCCTCGGTCTACCTGACAGACCGAGGTGCTTGCATCGCAGGCAAGCCAGCTCCCACATAGAACTCGGTTCCCACAGTTGTTTTTGTGGCGCTTTCGATGCCCATCCCAAATTGTGGAAAACAAATCCAGCCTCCCTCCAAAGCGCGACATATAGCCGCCGCAAATCCCTGTTTTGTCACAGTTTTGACTTGTCCCCATCCACTGTGGAACCGGCTGTGGGTAACGTGGGAGTAGCTGGCTGGAAGCCTTTAAAACCGTGGCTTACAGCGTGACGGTTGTTTTTTGATCAGGCGCTTTTTTGTGACCTGTCGAGGGCTTTGTCAACCTGTTTAAAGACACAGGTATATGACCGGAATATGTCCTGCCAGCCTGTGGATAAGTCTGTGACTAAACTCTGGAAATACCTCCGCAGAGGCCGGAATGACTGGCCTGGAGCCATCGTTCTGAATTCTTATGCTGCAAAGGGGCTACATACGCTCCGGCCAAGGTCAAGCAAAAAACTTTGCAGAAGCGCCTGTAGCCCTTGTTTATAAAGGCTTTTGGCTTTTAGCACTTGCCCCCAAAGACTGTGGGCGCAGTTGTGGATAACCTGCGCGTATATGCCTGCAAGCCGCGGGTTATAAGGCTTTGCGCGTAGTGGTTAAAAATTGATCAGGTTTGTATGCGGTCATGCGCTTAGCGGTTGCCGCAAACGCGGCGTAAGGGCATCCTGCTGGCAACTTTTTTGCCGATGCCCTCAAGGAGAACACCATGTCCGACACGCTGTTTATTACTGGCGCAACCTCAGGTTTCGGCGAAGCCTGCGCGCGTCGTTTTGCCGAAGCCGGCTGGAAGCTGGTGCTCACCGGCCGTCGTGCCGAGCGCCTGGATGCATTGGTCCAAGAGCTTTCCAAGCAGACCGAAGTGCATGGCCTGGTCGTGGACGTGCGTGACCGCAAGGGCATGGAAGACGCCATCGCCAACCTGCCGCCATCGTTCGCCACACTGCGCGGGCTGATCAACAACGCCGGCCTGGCCGTGGGCACCGACCCGGCGCCCAAATGCAGCCTCGACGATTGGGAAACCATGGTCGACACCAACATCAAGGGCCTGCTGACCACCACCAGCCTGCTGCTGCCGCGCTTGATCGCCCACGGCCGTGGCGCCGGGATCATCAACCTGGGTTCCATCGCCGGCAGTTATCCGTACCCGGGCAGCCATGTGTATGGCGGCTCCAAGGCGTTCGTGAAACAGTTCTCGCTGAACCTGCGTTGCGACCTGCAAGGCACCGGTGTACGCGTGACCAACATCGAGCCGGGCCTGTGTGAAAGTGAGTTTTCGCTGGTGCGCTTTGGCGGTGACAAGGCACGCTACGACGCGACCTATGCCGGTGCCGAGCCGATCCAGCCGCAGGATATTGCCGACACGATTTTCTGGGTGATGAATACACCGGCGCATGTGAATATCAATCGCCTGGAGTTGATGCCGGTGAGTCAGACTTGGGCTGGGTTTGCCATTGAGCGTGGGGCCAAGGGCTAAGACCGCGTCAGGCATGGGCTTGTAGTGAGCGGGCTTGCCCCGCGCTGGGTGGCGAAGCCGCCCCAGTAAAGTCACTGCGGCACACCTGATTGACTCGAGTCGCCTGGTTTTGGGGCGGCTTCGCCACCCAGCGCGGGGCAAGCCCGCTCACTACAGGCCTCTCCTGCACCTTCATTCAGCCGAGATAATTGGTCAATCCCTGATAGCACGTCGCCAAGTGATACGGCGTGGTCGACGGCATGTCCCGTCGGCTCACGCTGCTCTCGGCATCCAGGCATTCATGCCATCCCTTGTCGTGCAGGAAATGCGCTTGCAGTGCCTTCAATTGGCGCTGCAGCAACGCTTCACTGTGGGGCCGCAAGGTCAGTGCCCGCAGGTACTCGGCCTGGGCCCAGATGCGCTGGGTGGCGTCCCGTACGGTGCCGTCCAGGGCAAGCATGCCGTTGACCGCACCGCTCAACTTATCCACACCGTTTTGTTCGGCGTAGGCAAATGCCTGCGTCAGCGAGGCGTGTAGCGCAGTGCCACGCAGCACATCGGACGATTCCAGCAAAAAGAACCATTCGAACTGATGCCCCGGCTCAAACCAGTTATCCACAGCGCCCAGCGGCTTTTCCATCATCACGCCATGCTGGCGGTCGATGAAGCGCCGCTGCATGGCCGTCGCCAATGCCAGCAGAGCCGCTTGCACCTTGGGGTCTTCACGCACCGCCAGGGTGGCTAGAAAACCTTCAGCCAAGTGCATCAAGGGGTTTTGCAACGGGCCAGCGTTGAGGGACGACCAGTTGCGCTCCAGCACCGCTTCATACAGGCCATCGCCGCTGGCAAAGCGTTGGGCGACCACTTCAAGGGCGCCATTGAGCACCGACTCCACCAGCGGCTCACGCACCTTCGCCCAGTAATGGGCGCAGGCGAAGATGATGAACGCGTGGGTGTAGAGGTCTTTGCGCGTGTCCAGCGGTTGGCCGGCCGGGTCGATGCTGTAGAACCAGCCGCCGTGTTCGGCGTCGTGGAAGTGCCGTTGCAGTGAGCGGAACAGGGCGGCCGCGCGCTCCTCGGCGAAGGTGGCGCCGGGCTCGCCGATCAGGCTGGCGAACAGATACAGCTGCCGGGCGCAGGCCATGGCGCGGTAACGCTGTGGCGGCAAGGGACGGTGATCGGCGTCCAGCGCCTCATAGGGCAGCGCCAGCTCGGCATTCCAGCCCGGGCCTTGCCAGAGCGGCACGATCAGGCTGTGGAAGTGGGTGAGCACGGAGTTCAAGGCGGGTAGGGAAGCGCTGGGCATTGGCTGGCGTCGTCACGGCAGGGGTGTAGGCGCGCATGGTAGCAGGCTTGGGTTCTGTGGTGTTTTTGAGACCGCTTTCGCGAGCAAGCCCGCTCCCACAGGTTGACCGAGTACATCCTTGGAATACGGTCCAAATGTGGGAGCGGGCTTGCTCGCGAAGAGGCCCTCGATAGCGCTGCAAATCAGCCCGCCAGCAACCAGACCCCCGTCGCCGCCGAAGCCGCCCCGGCAATCCGCACCAACGGCGCCGCCGCCGCCGGCAGGAAACGCACCAGCGCATAGCCCGCCGCGTGCAGCACAGCCGTCGCCCCCACAAACCCGGCGGCATACGCCCATGGGCTGGACATGTCCGGCAGCTCCAAGCCATGCGCCACGCCGTGGAACAGCGCGAACAATGCTGTCGCGGCCACTGCCACGAACACCGGCGGACGCACCGCCAGCGCCACCGCCAGGCCCAGGGCCAGCACCGACGCGGCAATCCCGCTTTCCAGCAGCGGCAACCCCAGGCCTTCAAATCCCAGCACGCCGCCAATCAGCAGGGTGCCGACAAAGGTGCATGGCAGCGCCCAGCGTGCCGCGCCTTTTTGTTGGGCGGCCCACAAGCCGACCGCCACCATGGCCAACAAGTGATCGATGCCGCCCAGGGGATGGCTGATACCGGCCACCAGGCCATTATCGCCGTGGCCCGGATGAGCGAACGCCAGTGCAGGGGCCAGCAGCAGGGCGGCAGCGGTCAGGAGTTTTTTGAGGGTCATGGACAGGTTCCTTAAGGGGTGATCAGACAGCGGTCAGCAGGCCTTGGCGTTCGATGAAGGCGACGATCTCTTCCAGGCCGACACCGGTTTTCTGGTTGCTGAACACAAAGGGTTTACCGTTGCGCATGCGTTGGGTGTCGCTGTTCATCAGCTCCAGCGAAGCCCCGACCAGCGGCGCCAGGTCGATCTTGTTGATCACCAGCAGGTCGGATTTGCAGATACCCGGGCCACCCTTGCGCGGTAGCTTGTCGCCGGCCGATACGTCGATCACGTAGAGGGTCAGGTCGGACAGCTCCGGACTGAATGTGGCCGAAAGGTTGTCGCCGCCGGATTCCACCAGGATCAGGTCCAGGCCGGGGAAGCGGCGGTTGAGTTGGTCCACCGCTTCGAGGTTGATCGAGGCGTCTTCGCGGATCGCCGTGTGCGGGCAGCCACCGGTTTCCACGCCGATGATGCGCTCCGGCGCCAGGGCCTGGTTGCGCACCAGGAAGTCGGCGTCTTCGCGGGTGTAGATGTCGTTGGTGACCACCGCCAGGTTGTAGCGGTCGCGCAACGCGAGGCACAGGGCCAGGGTAAGCGCCGTCTTGCCGGAGCCCACCGGGCCACCGATGCCGACACGCAAGGGTTGTGTGTTCATGTGTTGTCTCCTAGGAACGGAACAGGCGGCTGTACTGGCGCTCGTGGGCCATGCACGCCAGGGACAGGCCAAAGGCGGCGCTGCCGTAGTGATCGGGATGAAGGCAAGCGGCGTCCTGCTGGGCTTGTTGCAACAGCGGCAGCAATTGGCTGGTCAGACGTTGGGCGGCTTGTTGGCCCAACGGCAGGGTCTTCATCAGCACGGCCAATTGATTTTCCAGCCAGCTCCACAGCCAGGCGGCGAGGGCATCGGCGGGGCTGATGTTCCAGGCGCGGGCGGCGAGGGCCCAGCCCAGTGCGAGGTGCGGCTCGGCGCACTGTTGCAAAAAGGCGCGGGCGGCGGCGTCCAGTTCCGGCAGGCCATTGAGCAGTTGCTGCAGGGAGTAGCCCATTTGCCGGCTCTCCTGAAACAGCTCGCGGGTTTCGCGGCTGGCGCGATGCGCTTGGCACAGCTGCGCCAGGCGTGGCCAATCCTCAGCGAAAGCCGCCTGGCAATGGGCGAGCAGCAGGGGCGCTTCGAAGCGCGCGAGGTTGAGCAACAGTTGGTCGCTGATCCAGCGGCGCGCACTGGCGGCATCGTTGACACGGCCATTCTCCACGGCCATTTCCAGGCCCTGGGAATAGCTATAGCCGCCAATCGGCAACTGCGGACTGGCCAGACGCAGCAGCGCCCAGGCTGGGTTCATAGACGCACGCCGAACTGGTGCAGCTTGGGCGGGTAGTTGAAGTCTTCATCGCCATGGCGCGAATGATGGTGGCCGCCGCCGTAGGCGCCGTGTTCCGGTTGGAAGGGCGCCTCGAGGGTTTGCGTCTGCGCGCCCAACTGTTCGAGCATGGCCTTGAGCACATAGTCATCGAGCAAGCGCAACCAGCCGTCGCCCACTTGCAACGCCACGTGGCGGTTGCCCAAGTGATACGCCGCGCGCGTCAGCTCAAACGCGCTGCTGCAGGTGACGTGCAGCAATTGCTCAGGCCGGGCGCACACGCGCACGACGCGGCCGTCTTCGGCCTGCAGGCATTCGCCGTCGTGCAGCGGCGGCTGGCCGCGCTCCAGGAAAAGGCCGACGTCTTCACCGTCGGCACTGAAACAGCGCAGGCGGCTTTTGCTGCGGGCTTCGAAATTCAGCAGCAGCTCAGCGGCCCATTGGGCTTGGGGGGCGATTCTGCGGTGGATCACCAGCATCGGGAAGCTTCCAGCTATGAGCGATGACACAGCTAGAGCAAGGGGCTTGCCAACCTTGATGGGAAGTGGGAATTGCCTGTAGGCAAAGGCGGTGTCGCCACTAAACAGGGCGAGAAATGATTTCGTGTGTGCGCCAAAGTGGTGCGCAAAGTTGCTGATTGCACGCTAGCTGAGCGTTTCGGATTTTCCCTACAGGGTATGCGGAATTGGCGTTCATTAACTTACCTGCGAGATCATTACGCTGTGCGCCGTGTTTAATTCACTGCGACGTTCATCATGTTCAAGTCATTTTGTTATCTGTTTATAGTCGGTCTGTCCTTCGTGCTTTCATCGGCTTCGGCCAATCTGAGCGTCCCCCCTTCTTTCACCGCTTCACTGAAAGAAGCGTCTATCGCGGATGTGGTCGACCGCGCTCATGAGTTGCTGGGCACACCTTACAAATGGGGCGGCACCTCGGCGGAGCAGGGTTTCGATTGCAGCAGTTTCCTGGTGTATCTGTTCAAGACCGAAGCCAATATCCAGATACCGCGCACCACGGCCGCCATGCACCGCTCGACGGCCGCCACCATCAAGCGCAACGCGCTCAAGCCCGGTGACGCGGTGTTTTTCAAAGGAAACGGGCGCGGCCAGGTCAGCCATGTGGGCCTGTACATCGGCGAAGGCAAATTCATCCATTCGCCGCGCACCGGCAAGAACATCCGCATCGACTCTTTGAGCAACAGTTACTGGAACAAGCATTACACCACCGCCAAGCGCTTCCACTCGGCGGGATGATTGCGTTATTCAGTGCTGCCCAGGCCTTGCCAGTGTTTCAAGCCGATAAAAATAAAGCGCAATTGCTGGGTGATTTTCGCCTGGGGCGTGAGGTGGGCGGGTAGGGCGTGGGCCGGCGGGTCGATGATGTCGGGAAGAGTGGCAAACACACTTTTGACGATCAGGTCGGCCATCACATGCAAGCCTTCGGCATCCAGGTGCTGCAGCTTGGGCATGAAGCTCAGGTCGGCCGCCAGGTCGCGGGTGATGTCTTCGCGCAACGCGGCAATGGCCTGGCGCACGGCCAGGCAGCCGCCGTACTGCTCGCGAGCCAGGAACAGGAACTGCGAACGGTTGGCCGAGACCACATCCAGGAAGATCCGCACGGAAGCATCAATAATGCCGCCCATCACGAATTCGTTGTGGCGCACCAGGCGGATCGTGGCGCGAAAGGTCTGGCCGACTTCACTCACCAACACCAGCCCAAGCTGGTCCATGTCGGCAAAATGCCGATAGAACCCGGTGGGCACGATGCCGGCCGTTTTTGCCACTTCGCGCAGGCTCAGGCTGCCAAACCCACGGCCACAGTCCATCAGGTGGCGGGCTGCGTCCATCAGGGCAAGGCGGGTCTGTTGTTTCTGTTCGGCGCGGGGCAGCATTGGCGGCGGGCTTTGTTGGCAAGTACAGCGACGCACTCTAGCAAAACAGTTCTGTCGGCGTCGAACTTGGCCGGGATGCGCGGGGGGATCGCCGTGAAAAGGCGCGGTGGACAGCGGTAACAGGTTTTACAGAAAGTCAAAAGCCCGATCATTGGATCGGGCTTTTTTCTGGGCCACCACAGGCTCAGCTCTGTGCTTGATGCAGTTCTTGCAGACGGTCAGCACCGCCTTCAGCAACGCCTTCGGTGTAGGCACGTTTGTTGGCTCGTTCAGCACCGCCTTCAACCAGACCTTTCTCTTCCAGACGGTTGCGGCCGTTTTCGGTCAGGCCTTCGGTGTAAGCGCGTTTGTTGGCTTGTTCCGAACCGTTTTCAGCAACAGCGCCTTTGGCGTAGTCACGGTTTTCATCTTCTTGCGAACCGCTGCGAGCGACGGTCTGGCTGAAGTGAACGGCGTCGGTTTTGACTTGTGGGGTGACCTGTTCGGCGGCTGGCAGGGCAAAAGCGCTGGAAGCCAGGATGGATAACAGGACGGTAGCGAGTACTTGGCGTTTCATGATGGGTTGCTCCTTGGGAGGGCGATAAATTGGGTACGGGGCTATTGTTACCCTCGATAAGTCGATATAAAAGTTCATAAACACAATGGTAATAATCAACAGAATTGATTGTTCCCGCCGGAGGCTCTAGAACGCGTCTCTCAAGCACGCGGTTTTGCACTGGAGTGGGTATTTTCGACACGCGCGCGGGTAACAATGGTGCGCCAACGTAGGGAGAATCTGTCGAAGGGGTCAGAAAATGAGGTTTTTCCAAGCAAATCTGGGGAGCAGTCAAACGCCGTGGCGGATTGCCAGTCGTAGTTCTGTAAGCTGTCCTCAAAGGCTGTCACCCAGCCAGTCGTATTCAGGAGTCCTGTGCAATGACGCGCACGCGTAAAATCGTCGCTTGGAGCTGCGCCAGCTTCGTTGTGTTAATCGCCGTGGTGGTCGTGATCCTCGTGTTCTTTGACTGGAATCGCATCAAGCCGCCCCTCAATGCCAAGGTTTCCGAAGAGTTGCATCGCCCGTTTGCCATCAACGGCAACCTGGCGGTGGTGTGGGCGCGTGAGCCCGATGAAGGCGGTTGGCGCGCCTGGGTGCCGTGGCCCCATGTGATTGCCGAAGACCTGACGCTGGGCAACCCCGACTGGTCGAAAACCCCGCAAATGGTCACGCTCAAAAAAGTCGAATTGCGCATTTCGCTTCTCGGTTTGCTGGTGCAGCGCGTGGTGATCCCGCGTATCGACCTCACCGAGCCGAGCGCACAGTTGCAGCGCCTGGCCGACGGCCGCGCCAACTGGACATTCACGTTCGACCCCAAGGACCCGAACGCCGAACCCTCCAATTGGGTGGTGGACATCGGCGCCATCGGTTTCGACAAGGGCCACGTGACCCTCGACGATCAAACTCTCAGGACCCAACTGGATGTGATCATCGATCCGTTGGGCAAACCCATTCCCTTCAGCGAGATCGTCGGCGACGCCGATGCCAAAAAAGCCCTGGAAAAAGGCTCCGCACCGCAGGACTACGCGTTCGCCCTCAAGGTCAAAGGCCAGTACCACGGCCAGAAACTCGACGGCAGCGGCAAGATCGGCGGCCTGCTGGCCCTGCAGGACGCGGCCAAGCCGTTTCCGCTGCAGGCTCAGGTCAAGATTGCCGATACCCGCATCGCCCTGGCCGGCACCCTGACCGATCCGTTGAACCTCGGCGCCCTGGACCTGCGCCTCAAACTGGCAGGTTCCAGCCTGGGCAATCTCTACCCATTGACCGGCGTAACCCTGCCGGATTCGCCGGCGTACTCCACCGATGGTCACCTGATCGCCAAGCTGCATGAAGCCGACGGCGCGTCATTTCGCTATGAGAACTTCAACGGCAAGATAGGCAACAGCGATATCCACGGCGACCTCGCCTACGTCGCCAGCCAGCCACGGCCCAAGCTCAGCGGTGCGCTGGTGTCCAACCAGTTGCTGATGGCCGACCTTGCGCCGCTGATCGGCGCCGACTCCAATGCCAAGCAGAAAGCCCGTGGCGGCGACAGCAAGCAGCCGGCCACAAAAGTGCTGCCGGTGGAGGAGTTCCGCACCGAGCGCTGGCGCGTCATGGATGCCGATGTGGAATTCACCGGCAAGCGCATCGTACACAGCGCGGATCTACCCTTTACCGACCTCTACACCCACCTGGTGCTCAATGACGGCGAATTGAGCCTGGAGCCCCTGCGTTTCGGCGTGGCCGGCGGCAAGCTGGATGCGCAGATCCGCCTGAACGGCCGCACCACGCCGATGGAAGGCCGCGCCAGGCTGACCGCGCGCAACTTCAAGCTCAAGCAGTTGTTCCCGACGTTTGAGCCGATGAAAACCAGCTTTGGCGAACTCAACGGCGATGCCGATATCTCCGGTCGCGGCAACTCCGTGGCGGCGCTGCTGGGTACCTCCAACGGTGACCTGAAGATGCTGATCAACGACGGTGCGATCAGCCGCGGCTTGATGGAAATCGCCGGGCTCAACGTGGGCAACTACGTGGTGGGCCGCCTGTTTGGCGACAAGGAAGTGAAGATCAACTGCGCGGCGGCGGACTTCGGGATCAAGACCGGCTTGGCGACCACGCGGCTGTTTGTGTTCGATACCGAGAACGCCATCATCTACATCGATGGCACTGCGAACATGGCCACTGAGCAATTGGACCTGACCATCAACCCGGAATCGAAAGGCTTCCGCCTGTTCTCCCTGCGCTCGCCGTTGTACGTCAACGGGCCGTTCATCCGGCCCAATGCCGGTGTAAAAGCCATTCCGCTGGCACTGCGCGGCGCGGGCATGGTGGCGCTGGGTGTGATTGCGGGGCCGGCGGCCGGGTTGCTTGCGTTGGTCGCCCCAAGCGGCGGCGAGCCCAACGAATGCGCACCGTTGCTGCAACAGATGAAGGAGGGCAAGGCACCCAAAACCGTGAAGGGCTAACTGGCAGGCTAAGGTCCAAATGTGGGAGCGGGCTTGCTCGCGAAAGCGATGTGTCAATCAATGATCTGTTGACTGACACTCCGCTTTCGCGAGCAAGCCCGCTCCCACAATGGTTGTGCTATTTCAGACTGGGTGCTGGATTACAGGCTCTCGAGAATGTCCGCCATGTCATCGGCGTGCTCTTCTTCCTGGGCCAGGATTTCTTCGAAGATGCGCCGTGTGGTCGGGTCTTTGTCGCCGATGTACTGGATGATTTCGCGGTAGCTGTCCACGGCAATCCGTTCGGCGACCAGGTCTTCGTAGACCATTTCCTTCAGGCTGTTACCCGCCACGTATTGAGCGTGGGAGTTCTTCGACAGCAGGTCCGGGTTGAACTCCGGCTCGCCACCCAACTGCACGATGCGCTCAGCCAGTTTGTCGGCATGCTCGGCTTCCTGGTTGGCGTGTTCGAGGAATTCCGCTGCGGCCACGGCGGCTTTGACACCGCTGGCCATGAAGTAGTGGCGCTTGTAGCGCAACACGCAGACCAGTTCGGTGGCCAGCGACTCATTGAGCAGGCGAATGATCTCTTCGCGGTCGGCGTCATAACCTTCGGTCACGGCACCGTTCTCCACGTTCTGGCGCGCGCGAATGCGCAGGGTCGCGACGTCGGTCAAGTTTGCTTCAGTCATCTCAATCTCCTGGGGCTAATCCGGTTTTACGCCACGCTCTGCCGGCGTGATCGTTACAGGTTGTGAGTGTTGCCCGGAGCAAAAAGTTTTATTGGATATGCAGGCGGCGTCATCTGCTGGACTTCAGCCTGGGCTAGGCTGCACGGCAGGTGTTCACTTTCGAGGATGTTCGCGACATGCCGCAGTCGTTAGCCACGCGTTATCCCCTGGTGCTGGTGCCCGGCATGCTCGGCTTCGTGCGCCTGGGGCTGTTCCCGTATTGGTACGGCATCGTCCCGGCGCTGCAAGCGGGCGGGGCGCAGGTGTTTGCCGTGCAGGTCGCGCCGCTCGATTCCAGCGAGGTGCGCGGCGAGCAATTGCTGGTGCAGATCGAGCGCATTCGCCGCGAAACCGGCGCCGACAAGGTCAACCTGATCGGTCACAGCCAGGGTTCACTCACCGCCCGCTATGCGGCGGCCAAGCGCCCGGAGTGGGTAGCGTCGGTGACGTCGGTGGCCGGGCCCAACCATGGCTCGGAACTGGCCGACCATATCCACCGCCATTACCCTATCGACGGTGTGAAGGGGCGGATCATGAGCGCGTTGTTTCATCTCGTCGCCTGGGTAATGGGCGTGCTGGAAACCGGCTATCGCGGGCCGCGTTTCAAGGCGGATCTGCGAGCGTCACACCTCTCCCTGACTAGCCAGGGCGTGGCGCTGTTCAATCAGCACTATCCACAGGGGCTGCCGCAGACATGGGGCGGGCAAGGCATGGAAGAGGTCAATGGCGTGCGCTATTACTCGTGGTCCGGCATCTTGCAGCCGGGCATCACCGACCATGGCCGCAACCTGTTCGACGGCACGCACCGCAGCTGCCGTTTGTTCGCCCGCAGCTTTGTGCGCGAAAAGGGCCAGTGCGACGGGATGGTGGGGCGCTACAGTTCACACTTGGGGAGGGTCATCGGTGACGATTACGCGCTGGATCATTTTGATATCGTCAACCAGTCCCTGGGGCTGGTGGGCAAGGGCGCGGAGCCGATCCGCTTGTTCGTGGAGCATGCGCAGAGGCTGAAGGCCGCCGGGGTTTAGCAGGCATACCGCGTTATCGTTCATCGCAGCGATGCGGCGATCCGACAAGCCAGCTCCCACAGTCGACCGTGTTCATCCTTTGGAATGGGATCAAATGTGGGAGCCGGGCTTGCCCGCGATAGCGATCGATCAGACAACACTGACCTTCCTGCGCACCGGCGTCGTCCAACGCTCCGACAAAACCACCCCACCCAACGTCAGCAAGCCGCCCACCAGGTGATACAGCGCCAGCGCTTCCTTCAACACCACCGCGGCAATCAGCGCGGTGAGCAACGGCAGCAGATTGAAAAACAGCGTAGTGCGGCTCGGCCCCAGGGTCTTCACCGAATGCATCCACGCCAGTGGCGCGAGCATCGAGGCCAGCAGGCACGCGTACAGCACCAGCGGGATATTCGCCCAGCCCAGGCCTGCCTTGGCCGAGAACAGGAACAGCGGAAACAGTACCACCACCGCCACCAGCACCTGCAGGTACAGCAACACCAGGGGCGGCAGGCGCAGCTGCCATTTTTTCAGCAGGGTGCTGTAGACCGCATAGGCCAGGGTCGCGATCAGCATCATGCCGTCGCCCAGGTTGACGCCATGCTGCAACAGCGCGCCGAGGCTGCCGGCCGACACCACCACGACCACGCCTGAGAATGACAGCACCGCACCGGTCAACGCGCCGTAGGTCAGGCGTTGGCCGAGGCTGATGATCGCCGCCGTCAGGGCCATCAACGGCATCAGCGACAGGATAATGCCCATGTTGGTGGCCGTGGTCAGCGTGGCGGCGTAATACGCCAGGCTCTGGTACACCGCCATGCCCAGCACGCCGAGGATGAATATCTTGCCAAGATTCGGGCGGATCAGCGCCCACTGGGCGATCACCGGTTTGATCATGAACGGCGTAAACAGCAGCGCCGCCAGCAGCCAGCGGTAAAAACCGATCTCGGCGGGGAAGATCGAACCCACGGCCAGCTTGTTGATGACGGTGTTGCCGGCCCAGATAAAAATGGCCAGCAGAGGATAAGCGTATGGCATGGAAATCGCCGAGCAGCGTAACGGACGGGGATTATCCCCTGTCTGCGCAGGAAGGTGTAACAGGGTTTGACTACACTCTCGAAAGACCGTGCCTCTCGGCCCGGTAACAGGGAGAAAACGCCATGAAGATGCTGCGAACCGCGCTGTTTATGATGGGCCTGCTGCTGTGTTCCCAAGGCTTTGCCGCCACCGCCCAGCAAAACAAAATGACCACCTGCAACGCCGAGGCCACCACCAAGACGCTCAAGGGTGACGAACGCAAGGCCTTCATGAAGACCTGCCTGTCGGCCCCGGCGGCCAACGACGCCAAGACCCTGACTCCGCAGCAGCAGAAGATGAAGGATTGCAATGCCGAGGCCAAGACCAAGGCGCTGGCCGGTGATGCGCGTAAAACCTTTATGAGTACGTGCCTCAAAGGTAGCTGACACCGCGAATTCCCTGTGGGAGCGGGCTTGCTCGCGAAAGCGGTGTGTCATTCAACACAACGGTGTCTGAACAACCGCTTTCGCGAGCAAGCCCGCTCCCACATTGACGGTGTTGGCAACATGAAGACCACTCGCTTGATTCGCTCAACGCTGGCAGACTGCCCATCCTTTAACGCCGCTCGTTTTGAGGCTGTATGCCAACGTTTTCTCAGCGTCATGTGTTGTTGCTGGCCAGCTACATCATCATTTTCGGCGGATTGCTGCTGGTACTGCCGCTCAAATTGTTGCCCAGCCTCTTGGCCGGCCTGCTGGTGTATGAGTTGGTCAACATGCTCACCCCGCAACTGCAACGGCTGATCGAGGGGCGCCGCGCGCGCTGGCTGGCGGTGGCCTTGCTCGGCACCCTGATCGTCAGCGTGCTGGCCTTGATCTTCGCCGGCGCCATCAGCTTCCTGCTCCACGAAGCGGAAAATCCCGGGGCTTCCCTCGACAAATTCATGGGCGTGGTCGACCGCGCACGCGGCCAGTTGCCGCCGTTCCTTGATGCCTACCTGCCCGCCAGCGCCGCTGAATTCCGTGTGGCCATCGGCGACTGGCTGAGCAAGCACCTGAGCGAACTGCAACTGGTCGGCAAAGACGCCGCGCACATGTTCGTCACCCTGCTGATCGGCATGGTGCTCGGCGCCATCATCGCCCTGCAACGTGTGCCCGACCTGACCAAGCGCAAACCCCTGGCCGCCGCGTTGTTCGACCGCCTGCACCTGCTGGTCCAGGCGTTTCGCAACATCGTCTTCGCCCAAATCAAAATCGCCGCGCTCAACACCGCCTTCACCGCCGTGTTCCTCGCCGTGGTACTGCCGCTGTGCGGGATCCACCTGCCGCTGACCAAAACCCTGATCGTCCTCACCTTCCTCCTGGGCCTGCTGCCGGTGATCGGCAACCTGATGTCCAACACCCTGATCACCATCGTCGCGCTGTCGCTGTCGATCTGGGTGGCGGTGGCGGCGTTGGGGTATCTGATCGTGATCCACAAGGTTGAATACTTCCTCAACGCACGGATCGTGGGCGGGCAAATCAGCGCCAAGTCGTGGGAATTGTTGTTGGCGATGCTGGTGTTTGAAGCGGCATTTGGATTGCCGGGGGTGGTGGCGGGGCCGATTTATTATGCGTATCTCAAGAGCGAGTTGAAGCTTGGCGGGATGGTGTGATGCTGACTGAAGCGCTTTCGCTTCGTGGACTTTAAAGGGAATTAGAGGGAAGTAAGCGGTGACCGACGATCTCTACGCTCCGCCGACGGCGGAGTTGACCGACGTGCTAAGGACATCGTCCGAGTTCTATGTGATTTCCAAAAGGAAGCTGCTGATCCTCGGCCTGCTCAGTTTTGGGCTGTATACCTATGTTTGGGCGTATAAAAACTGGAGTTTGTACAAGAAAATTAATCAGGTAGATATCTGGCCTTTGGCGCGCGCCTTTTTCTTCATTTTCTTTATGCATCAGCTGTACCGCCGTGCAGATGATCGCGTTGCCCGCAGCGGTCGAAAGTTCGATTTTGACTTCGAGCAGTGGGCAACGGTTTTCGTCGTGGTGACCGTAGGCGCGAATCTTTTCGACGCCGCCGCTGGGCGGATCGATAGTTTGCATGCCTACAAAAATTTGTCGCTGCTGGGGACACCGGTGTGCGCTTACATCCTTTCGCAATGCCAGGGCATGATCAACTTCGCAGCGGGAGATCCCGAGGGGCAAAGCAATGATCGCTTCACTCCGTGGAATTACTTGGTAATCGTGCCGGGTGTCGTCTTGTGGTGCCTGACGTTTCTGGGACTCTGGGCGATTTATCACGGTTAATCAGCCTTGCGGCAGGGCGACTGAAAAGCCGCCCTGTCCCCGCTTAGGCCGCTTGCGGACTTAGCCTGCGGCCAATCACATCCATCAAATCGCACCCATCCCGCAACGGGATGGCCAGCAGTTGTGCGAAGTCGTGGAGTACGACGGCGTCGCTGCTGAGTTCTTCTCGAAAGGCGATGTTTTCCAGTAACTGAGTCACCGCGCGAATGCGGTAGGCAGCGGCGTCGAGAAGGACGTCGAGTGGGGCTTGGGTATCGATGGTTAAAGCGGGGATGGTGCAGTCGTGGCCGGTTAGGGGCATGTAGCGATTCATAAGTGAAACTCCGTAGTTCAAAAGGAGCTCCCACTCGATTGTCGCCAAACAATAGGGTGGCAGCTGTACGCAGGTTGGCGAACCGGAACCACGGAACCGGCAGACCCGAAGGTCTCCCGCGCACAGCTACCATAGACGCAGCTTTGCGGGTACAAAAATGCCTGCCAACGAAGCAGACATTTTTGAATGTGGTTTCAGGTCGCCAAACCTGATCGCCATGAGGGCGACGGCCGGACTATAAGCTTCATCATGGAAATCGTGCAAGGAGCAGGGCGGCTTGGTTACAACATTCCACCGCAGGTTTTGTGCAGGCAGGTTTTGGGGCTGCTGCGCAGCCCAACGGGAGCAAGCTCCCTCGCCACAAGGGGGGCGGTGGCGACTCGGGATTGGGGGTACACAGGTCAAAAATGTGGGAGCTGGCTTGCCTGCGAATGCGGTGGATCAGTCAGAGCAATATTGACTGACACTCCGCGTTCGCAGGCAAGCCAGCTCCCACATTGATTTATGGTGTCTGGAAGTCAGCAGCCGTACCGCTTGCTCGCCTCAATCGCCAAGCCACTGCCAATGCTGCCAAAAATATTCCCTTCCACATGCCGCGCATTCGGCAGCATCGCCGAGATGCTGTGGCGCAGCGCCGGGATGCCGCTGGAGCCGCCGGTAAAGAACACGGTGTCCACTTGCGCGACGCTCACCGAAGCGTCAGTGAGCAACTGCGTAACACTGCCGCGCACGCGCTCCAGCAGGTTTTCGATGGACGACTCGAACAGTGCCCGCGTGAGGTCAACGCTCAGGCCCGGTTCCACGCGGTCGAGCGGCACATGGCGGCTGTCGGCGTGGGTCAGTTGGATTTTGGTCTCTTCCACTTCCATCGCCAGCCAGTGACCGGCGCGCTGTTCGATCAGCTTGAACAGGCGGTCGATGCCGCCGGTGTCTTCGATGTCGTAGCGCATGCTGCCCAGGGCCAGCTGGGATTTCTGTGAGTACACCGAGTTGATCGTATGCCAGGTGGCGAGGTTCATGTGGTGGCTGGTGGGCATGTAGGCGCCGCTTTTCATGCGGCTGCCATAGCCGAACAACGGCATCATGCCAGCGAGGGAAAGCTGTTTGTCGAAGTCGGTACCGCCGATGTGCACGCCGCCAGTGGCGAGGATGTCGTCCTGGCGGTTGTCGTTGTGGCGACGATCCGGCGACAGGCGCACCAGCGAGAAGTCGGAGGTACCCCCGCCGATGTCGACGATCAGTACCAGCTCTTCCTTGGCGATGGTGGACTCGTAGTCGAAGGCTGCGGCAATCGGCTCGTACTGGAATGAGATGTCCTTGAAGCCGATCTTGCGCGCCACATCCACCAGGGTGTTTTCGGCTTCCTGGTCGGCCATCGGGTCGTCATCGACGAAAAACACCGGACGGCCCAGCACCACTTCTTCGAATTCACGGCCGGCGGTGGCTTCGGCGCGGCTCTTGAGCTGGCCGATAAACAGCGCCAGCAAGTCGGTGAACGGCATCGCGGTGCCGAGCACGCTGGTGTCATGCTTGATCAGCTTGGAACCCAACAGGCTCTTGAGCGAGCGCATCAAGCGGCCTTCGTAGTTCTCCAGGTACTCGTGCAGCGCCAGGCGGCCGTACACCGGGCGGCGCTCTTCGAAGTTGAAGAACACCACCGACGGCAGGGTGATTTTGTCGTCCTCCAGCGCAATAAGCGTTTCCATGCCGGGACGGATCCAGCCGACGGTGGAGTTGGACGTGCCGAAGTCGATACCGCAGGCACGGGCTGGGGATGGGTTTTCCATGACAATCAGGTTCCGGTTGAAAAACGGCCGCGCAGTGTATGTCAGTCGAAGGCGGATGCGTAGGCCGACCATCCGTTAAATCATGCTTGAATCCTGGGGATTTGCCCCCACATCTGCTGCATACGGCAAGTGCCGATCACACTTTGACGCCCCCCGGCCCCAAGACTCGACACGTGCAGACCAGCGCACCTTGGGCCCGCGAGCGGTGCGATCTCGATTAAAGGATGGTGAAACCCCGATGGATTTCAAAGACTACTACAAGATACTTGGCGTCGAGCCTTCGGCTGACGACAAGGAAATCAAGGCGGCCTACCGCAAGCTGGCGCGCAAGTACCACCCGGACGTCAGCAAGGAAAAAGACGCCGAAGCCAAGTTCAAGGACGCGTCCGAAGCCTATGAGGCGCTCAAGAGCGCCGACAAGCGCGCCGAATACGACGAGCTGCGCAAATACGGCCAGCATGGCCAGCCGTTCCAGGGGCCACCGGGCTGGCAGAGCCGTGGCGGCTTTGGCGGCGGCGCGGGCACCGAGGACTTCTCGGACTTTTTCAGCTCGATCTTCGGCAACCGCAGCGATGCCTTTGGCGGCGGCCAGCGCCGTCCTGCCGGGCGCAAGGGCCAGGACGTGGAGATGCAACTGACCGTGTCCCTGGAAGAGACGCTGTCCACCGAGTCCAAGCAGATCAGCTTCCAGGTGCCGCAATACGACCCCTCGGGCCGGCACGTGAGCAACACCACCAAGAGCCTGAACGTGAAGATCCCCGCCGGCGTGGCCGACGGCGAGCGCATTCGCCTCAAGGCGCAGGGCGCGCCGGGTATCGGCGGCGGGGCCAATGGCGACCTCTACCTGATCATCAAGTTTGCCCCGCACCCTAAATTTGAAGTGGACGGTGAAAACCTGATCATCAACCTGCCCCTGGCGCCGTGGGAATTGGCGTTGGGCACGGAAGTGGCGGTGCCGACCCTCACCGGCAGGATCAACCTCAAGGTGCCGGCCGGCAGCCAGAACGGTCAGCGTATGCGCGCCAAGGGCCACGGGTTGCTGAACAAGGCCGGGCAGCGCGGCTTCCTGTACATCCAGCTCAAGGCCGTGATGCCCAAGCAGGCCGACGATGAAACGCTCGCGCTGTGGCAGGAACTGGCAAAAAAGGCCGCGTTCAACCCGCGCGAAAATTTCTGAACCAGGCGTTTGCCGGCGGAAAGCGGCGTACCCACAAACGCCGCGGCTTAGAACAGAAAATAGCGCTGCGCCATCGGTAGTACATCCGCCGGCTCACACCACAGCAGCACGCCGTCGGCCTTGACCTGATAGGTTTGTGGGTCGACTTCAATGTCCGGCAGGTAGTCGTTGTGGATCAAGTCGGTTTTCTGCACGTCGCGGCAACCCTTGACCACGGCGATCTGCTTTTTCAAGCCCAGGGCCTCGGGCAGGCCGGCGTCCTGGGCGGCCTGGCTGATAAAGGTCAGGCTGGTGGCGTGCAGCGAGCTGCCGAAGCTGGCGAACATGGGGCGGTAGTGCACCGGTTGCGGGGTGGGAATCGACGCGTTGGCGTCGCCCATCAGGCTTGAAGCAATCGCGCCGCCCTTGAGGATCAACGTAGGTTTGACGCCGAAGAAGGCCGGGCGCCACAGCACCAGGTCGGCCCATTTGCCGACTTCGATGGAGCCGACGATATGGCTGACGCCGTGGGTGATCGCCGGGTTAATGGTGTACTTGGCGATGTAGCGCTTGATGCGGAAATTGTCGTTGCCCGCGCCGTCGCCGGGCAGGGCGCCGCGCTGGCGTTTCATCTTGTCGGCGGTTTGCCAGGTGCGCGTGATCACCTCGCCGACGCGGCCCATGGCCTGGCTGTCGGAGCTGATCATCGAGAACGCGCCAAGGTCATGCAGGATGTCTTCGGCGGCGATGGTCTCGCGGCGGATACGGCTTTCAGCGAAGGCCACGTCTTCGGCGATGCTCGGGTCCAAATGGTGACAGACCATCAACATGTCGAGGTGTTCGTCGATGGTGTTGCGGGTGAACGGCCGCGTCGGGTTGGTCGAGCTGGGCAGCACATTGGGCAAGCCACAGGCCTTGATGATGTCCGGCGCATGGCCGCCACCGGCGCCTTCGGTGTGGTAGGTGTGAATGGTGCGGCCCTTGAGCGCGGCGAGGGTGGTTTCGACGAAGCCGGATTCGTTGAGGGTGTCGCTGTGGATCGCCACCTGCACGTCATATTCATCGGCAACGCTCAGGCAATTGTCGATGCTGGCCGGTGTGGTGCCCCAGTCCTCGTGCAGCTTCAAACCGATGGCGCCGGCCTTGACCTGTTCGATCAACGGCTCGGGCAAACTGGCGTTGCCCTTGCCAGTGAAACCGATGTTCATCGGGAACGAATCGCTGGCCTGGAGCATGCGCGCCAGGTGCCACGGGCCCGAGGTGCAGGTGGTGGCGTTGGTGCCGGTCGCCGGGCCGGTGCCACCGCCGATCATGGTGGTGACGCCGCTGGTCAGCGCTTCTTCGATCTGTTGCGGGCAGATGAAATGCACGTGGCTGTCGATGCCGCCGGCGGTGAGGATCATGCCTTCGCCGGCGATCACTTCGGTGCTGGCGCCGATGGCCATGGTCACGCCGGGCTGGATGTCCGGGTTGCCGGCCTTGCCGATGGCGTGGATGCGGCCGTTCTTGAGGCCGACGTCGGCCTTGACGATGCCCCAATGGTCGATGATCAGCGCGTTGGTGATCAGGGTGTCGACCACTTCATGGGCGAGCAGTTGGCTCTGGCCCTGACCATCGCGGATGACCTTGCCGCCGCCGAACTTGACCTCTTCGCCATAGACGGTGAAGTCCTGTTCGACTTCCAGGAACAGCTCGGTGTCGGCCAGGCGGACCTTGTCACCGACGGTGGGGCCGTACATGTCGGCGTAGGCTTGGCGGCTGATTTTCATGTCTGTGAGCTCTGAGAAATTGTGTTGAATGTGAGATCGCTATCGCAGGCAAGCCAGCTCCCACATTTTGAGCTGCGAATACAGTCAAAATGTGGGAGCTGGCTTGCCTGCGAAGAGGCCCTAAAGGTCGCCCATGATCCGCCCCGCAAACCCGAACACTCGCCTTCCTCCGCTCAAATCCACCAACTCCACCTCACGGCTCTGCCCCGGTTCAAACCGCACCGCCGTGCCCGCCGGAATATTCAGGCGCATGCCACGGCTTGCCGCGCGGTCAAACGTCAGCGCGTCATTGGTCTCGAAAAAATGGTAATGCGAGCCCACTTGGATCGGCCGGTCGCCACGGTTGGCCACGCTCAACGTGACGGTGCGCCGGCCGACGTTGAGTTCGATGTCGCCAGGCTGGATCTGAAATTCACCAGGAATCATGCAGGTTGCCCCAGGGTCTTGAAGTAGATGGCGGTCGGGCTGTAGCGCCCGTCCGGGCTTTGGCAGTAGTCGGGCAGTTCGCCGACCTTGGTGTAGCGCAGCGACTGGTAGAAGGCTTCGGCCGGCGAGCCGGCTTCGGTGTCCAGGTACAGCAGGCCGCGCTGGTGCTGGCGCGCGGCGAGTTCCAGGGCGCTCATCAATTGCTGGCCGAGGCCATGGCGGCGCGCGCTGCTGTGCACCAGCAGCTTTTGCACCTCGGCGCGGTTGCGGCCGTTGGCTTTCTGGCACAGCGCCAACTGCACGCTGGCGATGACCTGCTCGTCACGCACCACCACCCACAGCAACAGGCTGGCGTCTTCGAGGCTGGCCTGCACGCCGTGCAAATAGTCGCGTGCCTGGGCCTCGTCGAAGTCGGCCATGAACCCGACCGAAGCGCCGTGCCTGACCGCGTCCAGCAATAGCTCGATCAAGCCCAGGCGGTAGTGGGCAAAACTTTCAGCATTGACTCGACGCAATTGCGCGGCGTTCATCGACGTCACTCCTTGGGCGGTTCGGCGCCCGGGTTCAAGGCCAGTTGCATAAAGGTCAGGTCCAGCCAGCGGCCGAACTTGATGCCCACTCGGGGCATCTGCCCGGTGGTGATGAAGCCCAGGCGTTCATGCAGGCGGATCGACGTCTGGTTACCGCTCTCGATGGCGGCGACCATGACGTGTTTGCCGCCGGCGCGCGCGCGTTCGATCAAGGCTTGCATCAAGCGCGGGCCCAGGCCTTTGCCCCGCTGGTCGTTGCGCACGTATACCGAGTGCTCGACGCTGTAGCGGAAACCCTCGAAGGGCCGCCAGTCGCCAAACGAGGCGTAGCCGGTGACCTCAGCGTTTTCGACTGCAACCAGGATCGGATAACCCAGGGCCTGTCGGGCAGTGAACCAGGCCAGGCGGTTGCTCAGGTCCACCGGTTGTTCGTTCCAGATCGCCGTGGTGTTGAGCACCGCATCGTTGTAGATGTCGCGGATCGCTGGCAGGTCGTTCTCGGTTGCATCACGGATCATGGCGGCGCCTCAGGCGATGGGCTGGTGAACGGTGACCAGTTTGGTGCCGTCGGGGAACGTGGCTTCCACCTGGATATCCGGGATCATTTCCGGGATGCCTTCCATGACCTGTTCGCGGCTGAGCAACGTGGTGCCGTAGTGCATCAGGTCGGCCACGGTGCGGCCATCGCGGGCGCCTTCCATCAAGGCCGCCGAAATGTAGGCGATGGTTTCCGGGTAGTTGAGCTTCACACCGCGTGCGAGGCGGCGTTCGGCGACTAAACCGGCGGTGAAGATCAGCAGTTTGTCTTTTTCCCGTGGGGTCAGGTCCATGGTTCAAGGTCCTTTAAATGCATTCTTAAATACACCGCAGATTCAATGTGTGAGCTGGCAAGCCAGCTCCCACAGTTTTGATCTTCATGTGCTCCAGATTCTCGGTGATACCGCTTCCCGGCCCAATACGGCAGGGCGCAACAGCCGCCATAAATCAATCAACCAGGCCCGCGCCAGCAGCGCTTCACTGGCCAGGCAGCGCGCCACCAGCAAGCCGGGCAGTTGGGTCAAATCCCCGCGCACGGCATTGGGCAGGGCGCGGCATTGTTCAAGCAAGTCACTGTCGATTTCGCCGGTAAGCAACAGCGTGGCAAACACCGGTTGCCCGTCCAAGCCGATGGGCGAGTCGAGCAAGCCGTCGGCGCCGACGATGCGCTGGCGCTCATGCCAAAGCAACTGGCCGTCACGGCGGATATCCAGGTGCGATTGAAAATGGCCCAGGTCGAAACGCTCGCCGCTGGCCGGGCGGCCGAGGGCGACTACGTCCCAGTAGAACAGGCGCGCATCGCCGTGCAGCTCGATGCGCGTGGTGAGTTCGGCCTGGGCGGCGCTGAAGACGATGGTTTCCTGGGGCAGCCATTCCAGCGTGGCGCCGGCTTCCACGGTCAGGTCCAACTGCTGGAACGCAGGGCCCTGGGCGCGATACCATTTGGCCGCGCCAGGGCTGGTCAATTGCGCCCAGGCGCCCGCGCCGACATGGGCGCTGATGTCCAGGCGGTCGCCACCGGCAATCCCGCCGGGCGGGTGCACGATGATGTGCTGGCACACCTCGGGGCCTTCGGCGTACAGGTGTTTTTGCACGCGCAACGGGCCGAGGTGGCGGCGCATCACCGGCCGCGTGGTCTCGCCGAAACGCGCGTAGCCGAGTTCCAGCGCGGCGTGCCAGCTGGGGGTGAACAGGGCAGGGGAAACGGGCAGGTTCATGGTGTGTGCTTATTGTCGGGACGCCACAGATTAGATGGTTACAAGACCACGTACACCTTCGGTTTGCATATTTTCCCCGCGGCCCTGCTGCACGATTTCGCCACGGGACATCACCAGGTACTGGTCGGCCAGTTCGGCGGCAAAATCATAGAACTGCTCGACCAGCAGGATCGCCATATCGCCGCGCTCGGCGAGCTTCTTGATCACCGCGCCGATCTCCTTGATCACCGACGGCTGGATGCCTTCGGTGGGCTCATCAAGGATCAGCAAGCGCGGACGGCTGGCCAGGGCACGGCCAATCGCCAACTGTTGCTGCTGGCCACCGGACAGGTCGCCGCCGCGCCGATGTTTCATCTGCAGCAACACCGGGAACAGTTCGTAGATAAACGCCGGGACTTCCTTGGCCTCGGAACCGGGAAAGCGCGACAGGCCCATCAGCAGGTTTTCTTCCACCGTCAGTCGCCCGAAAATTTCCCGACCCTGGGGCACGTAGGCGATCCCCGCATGCACGCGCTGGTGCGGCTTGAAGCCGGTGATGGCACGGCCTTCCCAATTCACCGTGCCTTCCTTGGCCGGCAGCAAACCCATCAGGCACTTGAGCAGAGTGGTCTTGCCCACGCCGTTACGGCCGAGCAGGCAGGTGACTTCGCCGATCTTCACGTCAAACGACAGCCCGCGCAGGATGTGGCTACCGCCGTAGTACTGGTGCAGCTTGTCGACTTGCAACATTCTCAAAACCTCCTCGACTCCCCCTGAGGGAACCGAATCAACTGTGGGAGCTGGCTTGCCTGCGATAGCGGTGGCGAATACAACACCGTTATCTCAGCATAGGTATCTACACATTTTTGTAGTGAGCGGGCTTGTCCCGCGCTGGGCTGAAGCGGCCCCAAACCAGGCGAATTGGGTTTTTCTGAAACTGAGCGGTGTCTTTATTAGGGCGGCTTCGCAGCCCAGCGCGGGACAAGCCCGCTCACTACAAGGAGATTTGTCAGCCTTTGAACATTGTGTAGATACCTATGGTTATCGCAGGCAAGCCAGCTCCCACATAAAGCAAGTTTGCGGCCGGGTCAGCGGCCGAGGTACACCTCGATCACGCGCTCATCGGCCTGCACCTGCTCCAGCGAGCCTTCGGCCAATACGCTGCCCTGGTGCAACACCGTCACATGGTCGGCAATCGAGCCGACAAACCCCATGTCGTGTTCCACCACCATCAGCGAGTGCTTGCCCGCCAGGCGCTTGAACAGTTCGGCGGTGAACTCGGTTTCGGCGTCGGTCATGCCCGCCACCGGTTCATCCAGCAATAACAGTTGCGGGTCTTGCATCAGCAGCATGCCGATTTCGAGGAACTGCTTCTGGCCGTGGGACAGCAAGCCGGCCTGGCGATGCAGCGAGGCCGTGAGGCGAATGGTGTCGAGCACTTCACCGATGCGGTCCTTTTGCTCGCCGCTCAGGCGCGCGCGCAGGCTGGCCCATACCGACTTGTCGGTCTTCTGCGCCAGCTCCAGGTTTTCGAACACGCTGAGGGCTTCGAACACCGTGGGTTTCTGGAACTTGCGGCCGATGCCGGCCTGGGCGATTTGCACTTCGCTCAGGCGGGTCAAGTCGAGGTTCTCGCCAAACCAGGCGGTGCCGTGGCTGGGGCGGGTCTTGCCGGTGATCACGTCCATCAGCGTGGTCTTGCCTGCGCCGTTGGGGCCGATGATGCAGCGCAATTCGCCGACGCCGATGTACAGGTTCAGGTCGTTGAGCGCCTTGAAACCGTCAAAGCTGACGCTGATGTCTTCCAGGCTCAAAATGGTGCCGTGGCGGGTGTCGAGGCCCTTGCCCGCGGCCTGGCCAAGGCCGATCGCATCGCGGCCGCTGCCCGCATCGAAAATAGGTTCAAGCATGACGTTCCTCATTTCTTCAGCAGGCCGATGACGCCCTTCGGCACATACAGGGTGACGATGATGAACAGCGCTCCCAGGAAGAACAGCCAGTATTCCGGGAAGGCCACGGTGAACCAGCTCTTCATGCCATTGACCACGCCGGCGCCGAGCAACGGCCCGATCAGCGTGCCGCGCCCACCCAGGGCCACCCACACGGCGGCTTCGATGGAGTTGGTCGGCGACATTTCGCTGGGGTTGATGATGCCCACCTGCGGCACATACAACGCGCCCGCCAAACCGCACAGCACCGCGCTCAACACCCACACGAACAGCTTGAAACCACGCGGGTCGTAGCCGCAGAACATCAGGCGGTTCTCGGCGTCGCGCAAGGCGGTCAATACCCGGCCGAACTTGCTGCGTGCCAGGCGCCAGCCGATGAACAGGCTCGTGACCAGCAGCAGCACCGTGGCGACAAACAACACCGCGCGCGTGCCCGGTTCGGTGATGCCGAAGCCGAGGATGCTGCGGAAATTGGTGAAGCCGTTGTTTCCGCCGAAGCCGGTCTCGTTGCGAAAAAACAGCAGCATCCCGGCAAAGGTCAGGGCCTGGGTCATGATCGAGAAATACACGCCCTTGATCCGCGAACGGAAGGCGAAGAACCCGAATACCAGCGCCAGCACGCCTGGCGCCAGCACCACCAGGCACAAGGCCCAGAGGAAGTGCTGGGTGCCGACCCAGTACCAGGGCAATTCGGTCCACGACAGGAACGTCATGAACGCCGGCAACTCATCGCCGGACGCCTGGCGCATCAGGTACATGCCCATCGCGTAGCCGCCCAGGGCAAAGAACAAACCGTGGCCGAGGGACAACATCCCGGCGTAGCCCCACACCAGGTCCAACGCCAGGGCGACAATGGCGTAACACAGGATCTTGCCCACCAACGTCAGCGTATAGGCCGACACGTGCAGCGGGTTTTCCGGCGACAGCAGGGAGCACAACGGCAAGGCCAGCAGCAGGATCAGGATGATCGCACCGGCGGCAATCGTCACCTTGGGACCGGCCTTTTGCGTGGCCGTAAGCATCAGTGGCTGGTTCATCAGTCGATCACCCGTCCTTTCAGTGCGAAGAGTCCCTGCGGGCGTTTCTGGATAAACAGAATGATCAGCGCGAGGATCAGGATCTTGCCGAGCACGGCGCCGATCTGCGGCTCCAGGATTTTGTTGGCGATGCCCAGGCCGAAGGCCGCCAGCACGCTGCCGGCCAACTGGCCCACGCCACCGAGTACCACGACGAGAAACGAGTCGATGATGTAGCTCTGGCCGAGGTCGGGGCCGACGTTGCCGATCTGGCTCAGCGCCACGCCGCCCAAGCCTGCAATGCCCGAACCCAGGCCAAACGCGAGCATGTCCACGCGCCCGGTGGGCACGCCGCAGCAGGCGGCCATGTTGCGGTTCTGGGTGACGGCGCGCACGTTGAGGCCCAGGCGCGTCTTGTTCAGCAGCAGCCAGGTCAGCAGCACCACGCACAGCGCGAATGCGATGATCACGATGCGGTTGTAGGGCAGCACCAGGTTGGGCAGCACTTGAATGCCACCGGACAACCACGCGGGGTTGGACACTTCGACGTTCTGTGCACCGAACACCAGGCGCACCAGCTGGATCAGCATCAGGCTGATGCCCCAGGTGGCGAGCAGGGTTTCCAGCGGGCGCCCATAGAGGTGACGAATCACCGTGCGTTCCAGGGCCATGCCGATGGCGGCCGTGACAAAAAACGCCACCGGCAGCGCGATCAACGGGTAGAACTCGATGGCTTGCGGCACATAGCGCTGCATCATCAGTTGCACCACGTAGGTGGAATACGCGCCGAGCATCAGCATCTCGCCGTGGGCCATATTGATCACGCCGAGCAGGCCGAAGGTGATCGCCAGGCCCAGGGCGGCCAACAGCAGTATGGAACCCAGGGACATGCCGCTGAAGGCCTGCCCGAGGATCTCGCCCATCATCAGTTTGCGTTTGACTTGGGCCAGGCTGGTTTCGGCGGCAGTGTGCACGGCGGCGTCGGTTTCGACGCCCGGCGCCAGCAGCGCTTCGAGGCGTGTGCGGGCCAGCGGGTCGCCAGTGTTGCCGAGCAAGCGCACGGCGGCGAGGCGCACCGCCGGGTCAGGGTCCACCAGTTGCAGGTTGGCCAGGGCCAGGCTGAGGGCGGTGTGCACGTCCTCGTCGGTTTCGGCGGCGACTCGCTGGTCGAGGAATTTGAGTTGCGCCGGTTGCGCGCTTTTTTGCAGGGTTTGCGCGGCCGCCAGGCGTACCTTGGGGTCGGCGGCGAGCAGTTGCTGGCTGGCCCTTACGTTGTCGATCAGGCCGCGCAGGCGGTTATTCAGGCGTACGGTTTTTACTTCGCCGTTGAGTGTGAGTTGGCCTTGCTGCAGGGCATCCACCAGCTCGATGCGCGCCGGGTCGGGCTGGGCGGCCCAGTCCTGGAGGAGTTTGGCTTGTTGCGCCGGGTTGGCGGACAGGAAGTCTTCGGCGTCGCCGGCGTGTGCGCCTAAAGGCAGCAATAGCAAGGCGGCGAGAATGAGGCGATAAAGGGCAGTGGGCATAGTCTTGAGCCTTGCTCGAACAAATGTGGGAGCTGGCTTGCCTGCGATAGCGCAGCGCCAGGCACACCGAGTTGCCTTCATCGCAGGCAAGCCAGCTCCCACAGGGTTTGTGTTGGCTTCAGGTGTTCAGCCTGGGCCAACACCCCTTGGCTTAGTTGCTTTTCACGGCATGGTCCGGCTTCTTGTCATTGCCAGGAATGTACGGGCTCCACGGCTGTGCGCGGATCGGCTCCTGGGTCTGCCACACCACCGAAAACTGCCCATCGGCCTGGATCTCGCCGATCATCACGGGTTTGTGCAGGTGGTGGTTGGTCTTGTCCATGGTCAGGGTGAAACCCGACGGCGCGTCGAAGGTTTGTCCGGCCAAGGCTTCACGCACTTTGTCGACGTCGGTGGATTTGGCTTTCTCGGCCGCCTGCGCCCACATATGGATGCCCACATAGGTGGCTTCCATCGGGTCGTTGGTCACGGCTTTGTCCGCGCCCGGCAGGTTGTGTTTTTTGGCGTAGGCCTTCCAGTCGGCGACGAATTTCTGGTTCACCGGGTTTTCCACCGACTGGAAGTAGTTCCAGGCCGCGAGGTTGCCCACCAGCGGCTTGGTGTCGATGCCGCGCAGTTCTTCTTCACCCACGGAGAAGGCCACCACCGGTACGTCGGTCGCTTTCAAGCCCTGGTTGGCCAGCTCTTTGTAGAACGGCACGTTGGAGTCGCCGTTCACGGTGGAGATCACCGCCGTCTTGCCGCCGGCCGAGAATTTCTTGATGTTGGCGACGATGGTCTGGTAGTCGGCATGCCCGAACGGGGTGTAGACCTCTTCGATGTCTTTATCCGCCACACCTTTGGAATGCAGGAAGGCGCGCAGGATCTTGTTGGTGGTGCGCGGGTACACATAGTCGGTGCCCAGCAGGAAGAAACGCTTGGCGCTGCCGCCTTCTTCGCTCATCAGGTATTCCACCGCCGGGATCGCCTGCTGGTTCGGCGCTGCACCGGTATAGAACACGTTCGGCGACATCTCTTCGCCTTCGTATTGCACCGGGTAGAACAGCAGGCCGTTGAGTTCTTCGAACACCGGCAGCACCGATTTACGCGACACCGAGGTCCAGCAACCGAACACCACGGCGACCTTGTCCTGGGTCAGCAGCTGGCGGCCTTTTTCAGCGAACAGCGGCCAGTTCGACGCCGGGTCGACCACCACTGGTTCGAGCATCTTGCCGTTCACCCCGCCCTTGGCGTTGATCTCGTCGATGGTCATCAGCGCCATGTCTTTGAGCGACGTTTCGGAGATGGCCATGGTCCCGGACAACGAGTGCAGGATGCCGACCTTGATGGTCTCGGCGGCCTGCACGGTCCAGGTCAGGCCCATGGCAACGATGGATGCCGAAAGAGTGAAAGCCTTGATCAAGCTGCGACGCTGCATGGTGCGATCTCCGTGATCGATTGTTTTTGGACGGCAGGTAGGAGGCGTTGCAGAGTAGATAGCAAGGGCTGTGCCTAAGTCGCAAAACCGTGCACGCCGGGGCTGGCGAAGACCGCGGCTGTTGTGTGACGCACCATTGTGGCGCTCGCCAGGAGGGTGCGGGCACGTCTGTGTGCTGTTGTGGTGCCGGTTTTTATCTATGTAGCGCCCTTGAGGAGGGGCTCGCTTTCAAGATGTGAGCACATTCAGCGCCTGCCCTTGGGGTCGGCCTGTTTCATCGACTTATGTTTTGAGGTGGACCCATTGGAAGAACCGTCAAACCGCGACAAACGCGCCGCCGCGCAGCGCGGCCATGCCAAGTTAGGTAAGCTCACGCCGGCCTTTGCCAGCGCCGATGATGTGGCTCGCTATATTCATGGGCGCGTGGGGCTCAACCTGCAAGTCGAATACGGCAGCGTTATCATGCGGCGCCTGGGCGATGGCAAGTTTCTCGGCACTGAACCCATACCGGACCGCGCCACCGTGTTTGGCTTTGACCTGCTGCTCGACCACAACCCACGTACCGGTGCGTACCTGAGTCCCGAGGGCTACGAGGTCGTCGCCAGTTGGCATGTGCATCCCAATACGACCGCGAACGTCACACGCCTGAACCCCAAATGGACCGCGCACCAGATCACGGCGTTCCAGGATTTCTATTCCACGCCGGACATCATCTTTAACCATCAACATCGTCACGAGTTCAGAACCGCCTATTTGTCGGGGCCGCAGGGCACGCTGCTCAAATTCCAATTTAATGAATCTCCCGGCGCGTCCGACTATGTGCGCTGGCTCCAGACCGAAGGTAGTTTCGATTCTCTCGATGCCCATGACGGCACGTTGGAAGGCTTCTACAAAAAACTGGCTTCGGTTGGGCAACTAGTGTTTTTACACTCCAGCCCTTACTGGGGCGGTTCGCTGGGAGCGGTGCCAGCCAATTGGAAACCTTACCAGCCCTGGCCAGTCTTCAAGGAGGTGGACGGCGCGGTGGCGCTGGCCTGGTCACGAATCCAGCGCAAGCCCACGGTTCGCCAACGCGTGCTGATCCTGCAGGCGGATACACTGGACAATTACGTTGCCACTGAGCCCGAGCAGGTCGAGGGTGCGGCGCAGGCTTTGCCGGTGTTGCCGGTTGGGTACCACTTGTACGCTATCTACGTGCATTCGCGGCCCCTGCCGGGCAATTACCCGGAATACGAAGCCTGGCTGTACAAAAACTTCATCAGCCCGCTGGAACTGGCGCAGCACATCGCACAGTTTCGTCAGTACAGCCTGGGACCGCAGTCGACCCTTGGCGTCTCGCTGTATATCCGCATGCGTGACGAAGCGGTCCTGCGCTACCGTTTTTCCGGTTCGGCGCTGGAGTCTCAGTTGTTTATCGAAGACGAAGACGGCGTAGTGCGTGACAACGGCATCCAGGCCACGCTGCAAGACGGTTCGCTATTGACGCGCGGCTTTGTCGCCCTGGTGGCCGCCGCCGGTGAGTTGAGCGTGGAAAAGACCAGCGCGTTGTGGGACCTGCCCGGTGTGGTCGATGAGCATTGGGTGCCCTATTCGACGGTGCCCTTGCTCACGTTGAGCCCGGCGTTTTTATCGGCCGACGATGCGGCCCGTTATGCACACACGCGGATCGGCACGCTGCGCGAGCAGGAGATGGGTGGGCTGATCCTGCAGCGCCGCGACGGTCGTTTCGCGATTACCGAGCCGGCGCCAACGGGCGTGCGGCCCTTCACGTTTGCCGGGCGGTGCCCGTTGGATCGCCAGAACAAACCGATCATCCTCAACCCAAACCATCGCCTGCACGGGCGCTACGGGTCGCGGCTGGCGCTGTCGCTTACCGAGCCCAGCTACGCCGCGAAGTATAAATGGACCCGCGAAGGCACCGAACTCTACGGCCAGATGTTCCATCCCCAGGACGTCGCCGACCTGCTGGCCGCGGAGTGTGTGGGTTATCTTTCCGGCACCGAAGACAGCCTGATTGCGCTGGCGCCGGCCACCACCACGGCGGCGTGGCGGCAAGTGTGGCAAGCCGGTTCGACGGGAGGCGACAGCGCCATCGCCAAGAGCCTCGCCGATGGCACCCGAACCAGCGCCGATGTGGTCAGGACACTGGCCGAATGCGGCACGCTGCGTGTGGTGATCGGCAATGCGCTGTGGGGGCCGGCGGGTTTTGTCGAAATGGATTGGGTGCCAAGTGAACGGGTACTGCGGTTCCAGCGACCCGAGACGGTCAGCCACGGGCCGATTTTCGCCAGCGCCGATTTGGCCGCCAGCGATGTGCTGCGCAGCGACCCCCTCGACCACGGCGAGCGTTATGTCGGCCGCTATTTCGGTTTTATCCTCAAGCATCGCCTGCGCGAAGAATACGTTGCCAGCGAGCTGATTCCGGTCACCACTAAGTCGCCGCTGCTGTCCCTCACCAGTCTGTATGGAACGCGCCTGCCGGAAGGCTTCGCGTGCCACGCGCTGTATTACGCCTGCCCTTTGGCGAGGAGTGGTTCGGCGTATTGGTTGCAACGTTTTTTCATTGAACTACGCGACTTGAGCGAAGCCATCACCCAGGCGCGTGCCAACGCAACCCTGCCGCCACTGGGTGCGCCGGTGTATATCGCACCGCCCGCCGGCGCATTACTGTGTTACCAATCGCCGACGGTGAAGGCGATATTCGAAGCGCTGAGCGAAGCAGACGATGCGGTGACCCTGCAAGGCATGCTGGACGTGGGCACGTTGACGCCGGAGCAGGTGGTACGACGGGTCGCGGCCTCGGGCCATCTGCAGGTGATCCAGACGAGCCATTGTTGGGATCGCCGTGGCACCGTGCCGGCGCTGTGGCAGGCTTTTGAACACCTGCCACGGCGGCGGCTGAGTCCGGCATTTTTAACCATGGACGACGCCGCGCGTTATGCCCGGCGGCGCGTACTGCCGACGCTGAAGGACGCCTACGGTGGGGTTATCCTGCGGCGCGATGACGGTTGGTTTGTCGTCACCGAACCGGTGCGGGTGCTCGATGACGTGTTCGATATCAAGTGGATTTTCCCCGATGAGTTGGTGAACCGCGGCCTCTACCCACCGCGCACGGCGGTGGTTGCCAGTTACCACTCAAGACCGCGCCGGCAATGGCCGTTTGTGCTTTCGCCGGCGGAGTCGACGGTGTACGGCAATATGTTTTCCACGCGTCTGCTCGCCCAGGCCTTGTCGGCGGATCAAGCGCGGCACTATCACTACCTGCTGGCGCCGGACGGTGCGGTGATCCGCTTGCGACCGCGTCCCGAATTGAAGTACCCGCTCATTACACAGGCTGCCCTGATCATGCGTCCGCGCAATCATCATGATTGGCTGCATGGCACGCTTGAGGTGCAGATTCGCAGTGGGCAATTGACGCCCGGCGAATACGTCAACCGCGTGGCGCGCACGTTCGAGTTGCAGGTGGTAGAGGGCAGCGCAATGTGGGGTGAGCCCGGTCCGGTCAACGGCTGGAGCGCATTTCCCAGCGCGCGGCCCGGCACCGGCACGTACCTGCAGGCGCGGATAGACCCGGCGTGCAGCCCCGTGCACGCTCACGCCGATGACGCGGCGCGTTATGCCCATGAGCTGGCTGGCGCGCAGCGCACATTGCAGTTCGGTTATGTATTGCAGGCGATCGGTAACGGTCATTTCGTGGCCACCCTGCCCGTTACCGACGATGGCTCGGACCTGGCCCATCGCCGGGTCTTTTCGGATGCGGGCTACCCCTATCGCTATGAGCTCTGTGGCGTGTACCTGTGCGGGCCGCACAACGATGAGCTGCGGCCCGCCGGCCGAGTGGCCGATGGCGATGATATCTACCGGGGGCTGATTTCGCCCGTCGCCCTTCAAGCGGCGATCCGTCAGGCGCATGCGACGACCAAACGTGCGGCGTTGCCGATCTATTTGTCGTGTGCGGATGGCGCCTTGCTGAAGTTCACCGTGCGCAACGGGATCGTTTTTGAGCAGAACGACCTGGTCAAACTGCAGACCCGGGGGCTCACCCCACGCGCGTATATCCGGCGCATTGCGGCCGCCGGCGAGCTGCGCATCCTGTTGCCGAGCGCCAATTGGCCAGGCACTGGCGTGGTGGATGCCCAGTGGCAGCCGGGGCGCTCGCGGGGCGTGGTGCCGGCTGGCGAAAACACCTGGGCGCAGGGACCGATCCATGCGCATCGGGATGATGCTGCGGAGTTTACCCATCGGCACGCCGGCCGCTTCATTGGCCAGCAGGCGATCGCCGCGTTGCTGGAAAAAACCGGCACTGCCGACAGCCATGTTCCGGTACTGGCAGTAGCGGACGAGGGGTTTCCTTCCACCGTGGCGGCGCGCCTGTTCCCGGCCGCCAGCGTCAGCAGCCTGCCACAGTGGCCGACCGGTTACCGCATCAGCGCGGCGCATCTGTTGTATCACGCCGGGTTGGATCAACCGCAGTTGGGAAGTGAAGCGTCCTACCGCGAATACTTCGTGTCGTGGCGCGAACTGGAGTTCTACCTGCACACCCTGAAAAAGCAAGGGCTGCCAATCAGCGGTTTCTACCTGACGGCTCGCGACGGCGCCTTGCTCAGCTATGTCCCCAGCTTCAGTCAGGACGAATACAACTTGCTGGGGAGCACCGGTAAATGGACGGCTGAAGGCGGCTACACGGCGTTCGCCCCCAGCCCCTCCCAGGTTATCTCGGAGCTGGCGCGTATCGGTGAGCTACGCGTGGTGCGCAGCGGCGATTTCTGGACGGCGCGCGGCCGCCTGAGCGCCGCTCTGAAACTGCCGGATAGGCCGGCCGGCATCCGCGCGCGCGATGAGCTTTAATGCCGTGACAGCATCAGGCGGTCCAGGGCCCATACGGCGATCAACGACGCCCCTACCAAGGGGAAAATAATCGCCAGCCCCAGCATGATGACTATCGCGGTTTTCCACTTGGGCAGGTCATGGCGCAGCGGCGGCGCGCCAAGGCCGCCCACAGGCCTGCGCTTCCACCAGATCACCACGCCACTGACGGCGCTGAGCAGGATCATCAGGCAGATCAGCAGCACGATCAGTTGGTTGACCCAGCCGAACATCTTGCCCTCGTGCAGCATCACGCCGGTCTCGGTGGCGCGCGCCACGGTGTTGTAGTGTTCCCAGCGCACATCGGCAAGCACTTTGCCGCTGTACTGGTCCACATGCAGGGTGGCGTCGTTGCGCGGGTCGTTGGCGAACACTGCGACCGTGAACACGCCTTCGGCGGTGGTGGGGAACGTGATGCTGTAGCCGGGTTCGACGTTGCGCGCGGTGGCCAGGTCGACCACTTTTTGCAGGCTTATCGTGGGCGCGGCGGGGGCTGAATGCAGGGCGCCGTGGTTCATGTGCTCGGCATGGTCGCCGGACATCGGCATCGGCGTGTTTTCCATGGCCCAGGGCACGGTCTGTTGGCTGGCGGTGTTCAGGCTGCGCGCCTGCTGGTCGGACTGCGGCACGTTGTTCCACATCGCTGCCGGAAAGGTGTTCCACAGGTCGGCGTATTGCTTGCCCCAGAAGCCGGTCCAGGTCATGCCGCTGAGCAGCATCACCAGCAACAGCGACGCCCCCCAGAAGCCGGTGACCGCGTGCATATCGCGCCAGAACACTCGGCCACGGCTGTTGAAGCGCGGCCACAGTACGCCCGCCGAGGACTTGCCGCGCGGCCACCACAGGTACAGGCCCGAGACCACCAGCACCACGCCCCAGCCGGCTGCGAGTTCCACCAGGCGATCGCCGACGGTGCCGATCATCAGTTCGCCGTGCAATGCGCGGGCGATGGCTTGCAGGTTGTATTGGGCGTCCTGTTCACCGAGTACGGTGCCGCGATAGGGGTCCACGAACACGGTGACTTCGCGACCGCCGTTGTGCATCACCAATTGCGCGCTGCTGCTGGCGTCAGCGGGGGGCAGGTATTTGCTGATCGCGCCGTGGGGGTAGGCGGCCTGGGCGCGTTGCAGTTGCTCATCGGCGCTCAAGGCGTGCTCGGCGGCGGGCACGGTGAGCAGGTCACCGTACATGAGCGGGTCGAGCTGGGGTTTGAACAGGTAGATGATGCCGGTCAGGGCCAGCAACACCATGAAAGGGGCGACGAAGAGGCCGGCGTAGAAATGCCAGCGCCAGGCCAGGTTGTAGAAAGAGATTTTTTGGGTGCTCATTTGGGGCTCCGCAAGGCTTTGATTTTTTGTGTTCGTTACACCGCTATCGCAGGCAAGCCAGCTCCCACAGTTGGAATGCATTTGCGTGTGGGGGCTGGCTTGCCTGCGATGCTCTTAGAAGCTCATGTCCACTTTGGTCCAGAGGGTTCGCCCCGGCTCCTTGATCGCTTGCGGGTCACTGGCCGGATAGCCGAACCCCGCGTTGCCGGCCAGGTTCAAGTGCTCGGCATAGGCCTTGCCGAACAGGTTGTCGACACCGGTACTGACCTTGAAGTTTTTATTGATTCGATACGCCGCGTTCAGCGAGAACACGCCAAAGCCTGCGCTCTTGTCGTAGTCCTTGCCGACTACGTTGCCTCTGTTCGGGTCGATGCGGTTCTGTGCGGCAACCACGCGCCACAGGGCACCGGCGCTCCAGTCATCCTCGCTGTAGCTGAGCCCCAGGCGCGCGTCCAGCGGCGGCATTTGCGGCAGGGCCTTGCCGTCGCTGCTGTTCTTGCCCCAGGCGTAGGCGAGGGTGGCGTCGGCTTTCCAGTGGCGTGTCAGCTTGTACGCCGCGCCCAGTTCGCCGCCCATGATGCGGGCGTCGACGTTGCGGGCCTGGGAAGTGGTGCCCATCATGCCGGCCCGGTAGTCGAACAGGATAAAGTCGCGTACCTGGCCGACGTAACCCGAGGCCCAGGCTTCAAGGTCTTCGGCCTCGTATTGCGCGCCGATGTCGAGCTGGGTGGTTTTCTCCGGCTTGACGCCGTCGAACGCGTTCACCGAGCCGAGCGCCCCGGTGTTGGGCGAAAACAGTTCCCAGTAATCCGGGAAACGTTCGGAATGGCCCAGGCCGGCATAGACCGTGGTGGGGCTGTCGGCCAGGTCGTGCTCGTAGCGCATAAAGCCCGAGGGCAGGGTATCGGCGCGAGTGTCGCCGACGGTTGCGCTGGTCTGCCGATAGTCCTTGGCCGAGGCGCGGTCCAGGCGCGCGCCGCTGATCAGGCGGTCGCGCTCGGCGGCGTACCAGGTGAGTTCGCCGAAGACGCCGTAGTTATGGAAGTCGGCGTCCTTGGTACGCGGCAGAGCCTTGTAGGTGTCGATGCCCATGCTGCTGCGGGCGCGGTGCTCGTTGGTCTGCGCATCCAGGCCGCCGATCAGCTGCACATCGGCCCAGCGCCAGGTGGCCTTGATCCGCGCGCCGAGGGTGCGGCGGTCGACGTTGGAGGCCATCGGCCCCGCCATCATGCCGGTGCCCGAGGGCGTGCGCAGGCTGTAGTTGTCCATCACATGGTCGGCGTAGTTGTAGTAGACCTGGGCCTCGACCTTGTCCAGTACCTCACCGAGGTTGGATTTTTCAAAGCGCAGCCCCAGGCTTTCGCGCAGGAACTGCGAGCCGTCCATGCCGCGCCCGGCGTAACGCGCTTCGCCGTCGCCACGGCCGGCGGTGAGTTCCAGCAGGGTGTCGGGGTCGGGGGTGAAACCCACGGCCACGTCGCCATTCCACTTGTCATAGCGCGAGGCGACGGTGTCGTTATTGCCGTCCTTGTAATCGTCTGCATGCGCCTGGTTACCGATCACTCGCACGTAGCCCAGCGGCCCGCCGGCGGCGGCATCGATGACCTTGTCGAAGCGCCCGTTGGAACCGGCCAGCACACTGGCGTTGAGCCGCGTGCCCAGCTCACCGAAGTGTTCCGGCTCGCGCTCGAACAGGACGGTGCCGGCCGAAGCGCCAGGGCCCCAGAGCACGGTTTGCGGGCCCTTGATCACGGTGAGCTGGTCGTAGGTTTCCGGGGAGATATACGAGGTGGGCGCATCCATCCGACCGGGGCAGGCGCCGAGCATCATGCTGCCGTTGGTGAGGATATTCAGGCGCGAGCCGAACATGCCACGCAGCACCGGGTCGCCATTGGTGCCGCCATTGCGCACCAGGGCAAAGCCGGGGATGGTCTTGAGGTAGTCGCCGCCATCGCTGGCGGGCACCGGCTGGCGCGGGTCCTTGGGGTTGGTGACCACGGTCAGCGGTGAGCTGGGGGCGATCGCGGTGATCACGGTGGGGCTCAGCTCTTGCGCGTCGGCCCTGGCCTGTGGCGCCAGGAGTGCGCCGCATAAAGCGACGAGCACAGGGGTACATCCCAAACGGGTGTCAGCAGAAAACCTGGACATGACAACTTCCATCTATCAATCGTAAACAACACGGCCAGCAGCCTGCGGCTGTCTGTCTAAAGTCGGCCGGGGTGAAGTAACGGTGTCAGGGCTTACGAGGCGATGGGCGGCGCGCGGCTGCGGGCGCCCGGGAAGATGCTCTGCCGGGCATGGCCCAGGCGGGTGGCGGGCTTTAGGGCGTTAACCGGTGGCGGGCTGCTCAGGGTGAGCGTTGGAATACCGCCAGGCAGGGCAGGGCAGCTGTAAAGCAGATCGCAATAGCCGCACTTGGACCAGAGGGCGTGGTGTTCGTCAGGCGCTTTTTGGTGATGAGCATCGCCGTGGTCCATCGGCATGCTCATCGACATACCGACGTGATGGTCCATCGGCATCGCCTGGGAAATCAGCGGACCGATAAAGATCATCAGCATGGCGAACAGGCTGATCCAACTGCCGCGTCTCACGCGCGAGTGTGGAGAGAACCTGGCGCGTGGGGCGCCCATCGAGTAACCGCCTACTGGGCGTGCTTATGCGCGTGGGCGGCCATCGGCGGTACCTTTTGTACCGACACTTGCACCTCGACCTTGCCGGCTTTTTCAAAGGTCAGGGTCAGCGGGAATTGCTTGCCGTCGGCCAACAGGCTGCGGTCTTTGAGGCCTAGCAGCATCACGTGGTAAGCCATCGGCGCGAAGGTCAGTTCACCCTTGGCCGGGACCGCGACACTGGGCACTTGCTGCATCTTCATCAGGTCGCCTTGCATCACGTGCTCATGCAGCTGCGCTTTTTCCGCCAGCGGCGTGTCGGCGCTGAGCAGGCGGTCCGGGGTGGCACCGGTGTTATGAATCACGAAATACGCCGCGACGGTGGGCGCGTTGGGCGGCAACTCCTGGGACCAGGGATCGCTGACCAGCAAGTCGCCGGCCTTGTAGTCTTCTGCATTGGCGGCACTGAACACCGGCAGCAGCAACGCCGCCAGAAGCAGGGAAGATTTGAGCATGGCAGTTCTCCAGAACGGTTCTAAACGCAGTTCACTTGCGAAGAAATCAGACCGTCGGAGAGGCGCGGGGGTTGAGGCTCGGCCATTGCTGGCGCGGGGTTGGGTTTTGCCGTCGGGTTGGCGGCAGGCTCTGCACCGCCGCGAACCGTGTGACATACAACTGCGGCACATGCCCCGGCAACGCCACCAGCGACGCTGAGCCGGAGCAACACCAGCAATGCTGCATGGCGGAGTGATCATCCTGCGACGCCGGAATCTCCAGCTTACCCAGGGCCATCGCCTTGAGGCTGGCGCCGTTGGAGGAACAGAAACTGCCCCACAGCAAGCGCTTGACCGGGTCATCGGCCTGCTGCATCGCACCGGCCAGCGGCATGGCAAAGGCGTTGAACAACACTGCAAGGCAGGCGATCCAGGCGATTGCGAAGCGTTGACGGGCCATGGCGGACAATCCGTAGGGTTAAACGATCAGGCGGGTATTTAGCCTGATCGGGGGGGATAAGTAAAAAAGGGCGGTGTGGTTTGGTGTCGCAGTGAGTCAGACCGCCGTGGCGTGAAGCTTGAGGCCCAGAGCTTTCATGACTTTCATGATAGTCGCGAATTCGGGATTGCCAGTGCTGGAGAGGGCTTTGTACAGACTTTCTCGTCCGAGGCCGGCGTCGCGGGCTATTTGGGTCATGCCTTGGGCGCGGGCGATATTGTTGAGCGCTGAGCGAATCAGCAATCCGTCACCGGAGTCTTCTTCGAAAGAAGCTTCGAGATACTCCGCCATGTCCTCAGGGGTCGTCAGATGCTCGGCTATGTCGAAATCTTTAAATTGAGTCATGGGTCACTCCTTTTTTTCAAATTCATCGGCAATTTCTTTAGCGCGCTCGATGTCGCGTTTTTGCGTTGATTTATCGCCACCTATCAACAGTAGGTAAACCACTTCACCTATACGCTTGAAGTACACCCGGTATCCAGGGCCATAGTGGATGCGCATTTCGGATACGCCATTTCCGACGTTTTCGCAGTCTCCAAAATTGCCCATTCCTGCGTTATCCAATCTTGTCAGCACGCGTCCATGGGCGGGTTTACTGCGTAGCGAATAAAGCCATTCCTGAAACTCATCAGATCTCTTGAAGTGAATCATCTCGGATCGTATTCCTTGGGATACATATTGGCAAGTTGTGACGCGCTGCAAAAGCAGCGCATCCCCATCGCGTGCGCCGGAGCAAAACCGCGAGAGGGGAGGTTAGGGCGGGGGCTTTTGGCTGAGCCAGCCAGCTTGTTCGGAAGTGTTTGTAGGGGGATTCGGCTTTCGGTGGTGAAGCCTGATAGGACTGGTTATCCGTATAAATAGAAATTTCCGACAAGTCTTTGAGGTTGTCCCTAGGACACTCAATCTCTAGTCTCCGTACACCGCTGCAAACTCAGCGGTCGGGCGTCGCGGCTCGTATTGATTAAGTACTGCCTCCTTTCAGTTGACGCTTTTTTATCGTCTACTGTGGGCGCTATGGTGGCTGTGCGCGGGATACCTTCGGGTATGCCGGCTTCCTTAATCTCCGGTCCGCGAACCTGCGCACAGCTGCCACCCCTCATCGCATCGCGGCGATTAGTTGGCAGCTCCACTTAGATTAAGGAAATCTACAATGATTAAACCCACCCCCAATCCCCCCATCCGGCTATTCACCGTAGCCGACGGATTCAGCACCGAAGACCTGCTGGTCAACCTCAGCGAAACACTCGCCTCGGCCAATGCGCTGAGTTGCGACCTGGCGTTTGATTTGGAAGGCCCGAAACGAGAGGAATTGCTCGGCGTTGCGCAGTTGATAGAGCTGGCGCAGTTGCTGGCTGATCGTGTGCAAGATGGCGTAGGACAGGCGACAGCAACAGCTGGATGACGCCGCTCTAAAATGTGGGAGCGGGCTTGCTCGCGAATACGGTGTGTCAGGCGCCGGATATATAACTGATCCACCGCCTTCGCGAGCAAGCCCGCACACATGGAGTCAGTGGTGTCTAGAGAGAGCGGTGATTGCCTGTAGCACCGCAGCTACGGTGGTGAATTCTCGATCTACCGCAGCCAACACCGGCCGCTTCAACACCAACACCGGCACGCCTCGCTCCCTTGCCACTTCCAGCTTCGGCTCCGTCGCCGTGCTGCCGCTGTTTTTGCTGATCAACACATCAATCTGCCGGCGCTCAAACAACGCTCGCTCGTCCTCGATCAGAAACGGCCCACGCGCGCCGATTACTTCACAGCGCTCGTTCCCGGGATAAACATCCAGCGCCCGCAACGTCCAGAATTGGTTGGCGGGGATTTCATCGAGGTGCTGCAACGGCTCGCGGCCCAAGGTGAAGAGGGGGCGCTTGAAGGGTTTCAATGCTTCAATCAGCGAGGCCCAATCACCGACTTCACGCCAATCATCCCCCGCCTGGGGCTGCCACGCGGCGCGGCGCAACGCCCAGCACGGCACGCCGCATAGCTGCGCCGCCTGGGCCGCGTTCTGGCTGATCTGCGCCGCATACGGATGGGTCGCGTCGAGGATCAAACTGATCCGCTCATCGCGAACATACTGCGCCAATCCTTCAGCGCCACCATAACCGCCGACACGTACCTGGCAGGTGAGATCGGTAGGCACGCGGCCCACCCCCGCCAAACTGTAGACGTGCTCCGGCCCCAAGGTCCGCGCAATGGCCAGCGCTTCAGTTACGCCACCCAGCAGCAGGATTCTTTTCATAGCGGCTTGACCACTTCCAGCAGCGTGATCGGCAGCGCCTGGCGCCAGGTATCAAACTCCCCCAATGGCTGCGCCTGGGCCACATGGATGCGGGTCAGTTCGCCGCCATGCTGCGCGCGCCAGTTCATCAGGGTCATTTCGCTTTGCAGGGTCACGGCGTTGGCGACCAGTCGGCCGCCGGGGCGCAGGTGCTGCCAGCAGGTGTCGAGCACGCCGTCGCGAGTGACGCCGCCGCCGATGAAGACGGCGTCCGGCGCCTCCAGGCCGTGCAACGCGTCGGGGGCTTTGCCGCGAATCAGTTGCAGGCCGGGCACGCCGAGGGCGTCGCGGTTGTGTTCGATCAGGCCCTGGCGGCCTGCGTCGGCTTCAATCGCCATGGCGCGGCAGCTCGGATGCGCACGCATCCACTCGATACCGATGGAACCGCTGCCCGCGCCCACGTCCCACAGCAGCTCGCCGGGCATCGGCGCGAGGCGGGCGAGGGTCATGGCGCGCACATCGCGTTTGGTCAGTTGGCCATCGTGCTTGAACGCCGAGTCCGGCAGGCCGGCCAGGCGCGACAGAGGCTGGGTGTCGATAGACGCCAGGCAATCGATGGCCACCAGATTCAGGTCGGCGACCCGAGCGTGCTGCCAATCCGCAGCCAGACCGTCGATACGCCGCTCATGCGCGCCGCCCAGATGTTCAAACACCGTCAACCGGCTGGGCCCGAACCCAGACTCAGCCAGCAGCGAGGCAATCGACGCAGGACTGCTGCCGTCATTGCTCAACACCAGCAAGCGCACGCCGCTGGCCAGGTGCGCATTGAGCGCCGCCAACGGCCGTGCCACCACGGACAGCGTCACCGCGTCCTGCAACGGCCAGCCCAACCGCGCCGCCGCCAATGACACCGATGACGGCGCCGGCAGGATCAGCAACTCATCGGCGGCGACCTGACGCGCCAGACTGGCCCCGACGCCATAGAACATCGGGTCGCCGCTGGCCAGCACACACACCGGCGTACCGCGCCTTGCCAGCAGCGGCGCCAGTGAAAACGGACTCGGCCACAGCTCACGCTCGCCCCGAATACACGCCGGCAACAAGTCCAACTGGCGCTGAGCACCTATAATCCGCGTGGCGCGCAACAGGGCGTGCCGGGCATTCCTGCCCAGCCCCTTGAAGCCGTCTTCACCGATGCCTACAACCGTCAGCCAGGGCGACATAACCATTCCTTGAACGACATCCGACGGGCAGGCTTTTCATGCCGCCGGACAAAGCAGGCATAATACCGCGCCTTTACCCGTCAACCGGTAGCCCTGTGAACCAGACGCCCGCTGTGAATACCTTGCGCCCCTCGGCTTGTCCGGGGTTGCTGCGTATTGTCCAGGCGTTGGACGGCGGGATTTGCCGGATCAAATTGGCCGGTGGCTCGATCAGCGCCGCCCAGGCCCACGTGGTGGCGGATGCGGCCCAGGCCTATGCCGGCGGGGTGATCGAGGCAACCAACCGCGCCAATCTGCAGATCCGCGGGATAGGCGCCGAAGAAGACGCATTGATCGCCCTGCTGCTGGCCGCAGGCCTGGGCCCGAGCAACGCCGCCGGTGATGACGTGCGCAACTTGATGCTCAGCCCTAGCGCCGGGATCGACGAGCAGATGCTGTTCGACACGCGCCCGCTGGCCGGACAGATCCTTGCCACGCTGGAAAATAACCCGCGCTTTCATGAGCTGTCGGCCAAGTTCGCCGTGCAACTGGACGGCGGTGAAGCCCTGGCAATGCTCGAACATCACCATGACCTGTGGCTGTCGGCATTCGTGCGCAATGGCGACACGCTGCTCGCGTTCGGCCTGGCGGGTTGCCCGGGCCTGGATGCGCCGTTGGGCGCCGTTCGATTGGAGCAGGGCCATGCGCTGGTAACTGCGGTGCTGGAAGCCTTTCTCGACGTGGCTACGCCGGAACAAACACGCATGCGCCACCTGGTTGTGGATAAAGTGCTGAGCCGCCTGAGCCTGTCGCTGCTGTCCGCGAATGGCTTCAAACGTCCTGCCAGTGGCGCTTCGCTGCACATGGGCACTTATCCACAGCCGCAAAAGAATCAGTTCTATGTCGCGGCCGTTGCGCCCCTGGGCCGCCTGGATTCGACGATGCTCAAGGGCGCCGCGCAGCTCGCCGACGACTATGGCGACGGCACCTTGCGCTTCACCCCTTGGCAAGGCGTGCTGCTGCCCAATGTTGAAAAAACTGGCGTCGTGACCGAACGCCTGACGCAACTGGGCTTTCTCTGCTCCGCCGACCAGCCCCTGGCGCGCATGACCGCCTGCACCGGTTCCAGCGGCTGCGCCAAAGGCCTGGCCGACACCAAGGCCGATGCGGCGCAACTCGCCGCTCTGCATACCGACCACGACGTTCACCTGTCCGGCTGCCCGCGCTCCTGTGCCGCCGCGCACACCGCGCCGGTCACTTTGCTGGCGGTGAGCCCCGGCCACTACGACCTCTATTTTCGCGAGGCAGCCCAGCCAGGTTTCGGCCGGCTGCACGCGCGCAACCTTTCTATTGAAGCGGCGGGCGCCCTGCTGCGCGCTCGCCCACGGAGCAACACCGATGATTGATTACATCCGCGACGGTCAGGAGATCTATCGCAACTCCTTCGCCATTATTCGCGCGGAAGCCAGGTTGGAGCGTATCCCGGCCGACCTGGAAAAACTCGCGGTGCGGGTGATTCACGCCTGCGGCATGGTCGATGCCATCGACGGCCTGCAATTTTCCGCAGGCGCCGGCAAGGCCGGCCGCGATGCCCTGGCCGCTGGCGCGCCGATCCTGTGCGATGCGCGGATGGTCTCCGAAGGCGTGACCCGTGCGCGCCTGCCGGCCAATAACCCGGTGATCTGCACCTTGCGCGACGACAGCGTGCCCGAGCTGGCGCGGCAACTGGGTAACACCCGTTCCGCCGCCGCGCTGGAGCTGTGGCGCCCGCACCTGGAAGGCAGCGTAGTGGTGATCGGCAACGCGCCGACTGCGTTGTTTTACCTGCTCGAAATGCTGGATGCCGGCGCGCCGAAACCGGCGTTGATCCTTGGCTTCCCGGTGGGGTTCGTGGGGGCCGCCGAATCCAAGGCGATGCTGGCGGCCGACAGTCGTGGCGTGCCGTTCGTGATCATGCAGGGCCGCCTGGGCGGCAGCGCGATGGCCGCCGCCGCGGTGAATGCCCTGGCCACGGAGGTCGAATGATGCACGCACGCGGACGTTTGATCGGCCTCGGCGTGGGCCCCGGCGACCCCGAACTGATCACCCTCAAGGCCCTGCGCTTGCTGCGTGAGTCGCCGGTGGTGGCGTACTTCGTGGCCAAGGGCAAGAAGGGCAATGCCTTTGGCATCATCGAAGACCACTTGGTGGCGCAACAAACCCTGATGCCGCTGGTGTACCCGGTGACCACCGAGGCATTGCCTGCACCGCTGTCCTACGAACAGGTGATCAGCGATTTCTACGACACCGCCAGCGTCGATGTGGCCGCACATCTGGATGCGGGCCGCGATGTGGCGGTGATCTGCGAAGGCGACCCGTTCTTCTACGGTTCCTACATGTACCTGCATGACCGTCTGGCCGAACGGTACGAAGCCCAGGTGATCCCCGGCGTGTGCTCGATGCTCGGCGGTGCCTCGGTGCTGGGCGCGCCGCTGGTGTATCGCAACCAGAGCCTGTCGGTGCTCTCCGGCGTATTGCCCCATGAAGACCTCAAGCGCCGTTTGGCGGACGCCGACGCGGCGGTGATCATGAAGCTGGGGCGCAATTTCCCGAAGGTGCGCCAGGTCCTTGAAGAACTTGGCCTCGCCGAGCGCGCGCTGTACGTGGAGCGCGCGACCATGGCCAACCAGAAAATCGTGCCGCTGGACCAGGTGGAGCCGATGTCGTCGCCGTACTTCTCGCTGATCATCGTGCCCGGCGTTCGGTGGCAAGGTTGATGCGCCCGGCGATTGTCATCCTCGGCCAGGGCAGCCTGGCCACTGCGCGCAAGATCCGGCAGCTGTACCCCGGTGCTGCGATCCACGGTTTGGCCGCACGGGTCGAAGGCGCTGACCACGCCTACATCGAATTCGGCGCCACACTGCGTCAGCTCTACCAGCAAGGCACACCGCTGATTGCGCTGTGTGCCGCCGGCATTGTGATCCGCACGCTGGCGCCGCTGCTGCTGGAAAAGGGCGAAGAGCCCGCTGTGCTCGCCGTGGCCGAAGACGGCAGCGCCGTGGTGCCGCTGCTCGGCGGCCTGGGCGGCGTGAATGTGATGGCGCGTGAAATTGCCGCTGCGCTGGGCGTGGCGGCTGCCATTACCACCAGCGGCGAGTTGCGTTTCGGCACCTGCCTGCTCAACCCGCCCGCGGGTTACGCGTTGGCAGATCTGGAGTTGGGCAAGCGCTTTGTCTCGGACTTGCTGGCCGGCGAGAGCGTGCGCATCGAAGGCGTGGCGCCGTGGCTGGAGCAAGCCAACCTGCCGCAGGATCAACAGGCGCGCCTGGCCATTCATGTGGGCAGTGCCAAGCGGGTACCTGCGGCCGACGAATTGCTGATCTATCCGAAGACGGTGTGCGTGGCGTGCAAGCCTGGCGCGCACTTGGCGGAGCGTGTGCGGGCTGCGTTGCATGACGCGGGTATCGCCGTGCAATCCCTGGCCTGCCTGCTGGCCAGTGACACGCAGATGGCCGAAGCGTCGTTGCATGAAGCCGCGTTGGAACTGGGCGTGCCGCTGCGTTTCAGTGATCTCGCTCAGGACGCCGATATCGTCGTCAGCGTCGCCGAGCAGCCCTTGGACCTGTCGCAAGTCGGTCGCGCCCGTGGCCGCCTCGCTGTGATCGGCCTGGGCCCGGGCGCCGCCGAGTTGATGGTGCCGGCGGTCAAGGTCGAACTGGCGCGCTGCACCGATGTGCTGGGCTACGAAACCTATGTGCGCATGGCCGGGCCGTTTCGCGACGATCAGGTGCAGCACTGCACCGACAACCGCGAAGAAATGCAGCGTGCGCGCCATGCTTTCGAACTGGCCGCGCAAGGCCGTTCGGTGGTGGTGGTGTCGTCCGGCGACCCCGGCGTATTCGCCATGGCTGCGGCGGTGCTCGAGGCCTTGCATGAGTCCAGCGACCCGGCCTGGCATCAGGTTGACCTGCAAATCCTGCCCGGCGTCTCGGCCTCCCTGGCCACGGCCGCCCAGGCCGGCGCTCCGCTGGGCCATGACTTCTGCGTGATGTCGCTGTCGGACAACCTCAAGCCCTGGTCGATCATCGAAAAGCGCCTGGACCTGGCGTCCCAGGCCGACCTGGCGCTGGCGTTCTACAACCCGATCTCCCGTTCGCGGCCGTGGCAACTGGGAAGGGCGCTGGAAATAGTCGCAGTGCATCGCACGCCGCAGACGCCGGTCGTGTTGGGCCGCGATGTCGGCCGCCCGGGGCAGACCCTGCGTGTCACCACGCTCGGGCAACTGACGCCGGAGCAGGTGGACATGCGCACCATGGTGCTGATCGGCTCGTCCACCACCTGCACATTCCCCCGCGCCGGTGGCGGTGAGTGGGTGTACACGCCGCGCTGGTACGGCGAGAAGCCCGCCGGCTGAAACCGGCCCGCCAGGCGCCGGAAAGCTCCGAACGACCCGGGGAATTTCCTGGCGTTGTCCGGGGCTTTTTCTTTTTTTTGCGAAGACTTCTGCACGCTTGCCAGCGACCCCGCGTGATCGCTGGGCACTGCGGTTTGACGTGCTGCCTTAAGGCATGTTTGTGGTCTGGCAAGCTCGTCGGCGGGTGGACTAGGGTGAACACAAGCCCCGAATGCGGGGTGCTTGTGGAGAATCAAAATGGAGCGACATCATAGAAGGATCAACACGACCAAAAGGCGCAAGTTGATTGCCGCCTACAAGTTGCCCGGAGCGCCCGGATTGCTTAAGGCTTCAGCGTCGGACACCGAAGACGACTTCAACGCGGCGGTGGTCAACAACGGCGTGATCTCGTTTGCCGAGGGCCTGTCGGGTCGAAACCGCGAATACATCCGCAAAAGCTATCTGCTGGCCAGCAGCTACGTCAGCGATGTGTTGAACATCCAGCGCGGCACCGAGGGGTGGTACGAAGAGTTCATCAAGGTGATGACCGGGTTGGGTTGGCTGCCGGTGCGCAGCCGCTTCGAGCGGGTGTCACGTTCAGGCAAGGGGCTGACCGTGCAGTCGCAGGTGCTGGGCATCATCGCCGCCCTGCTGGCGTCGACGTCCTTGTCTGTGCCGTTGCTTGCGGCCCTGCCGAAGTTGGCGGCTGATGCCTTGGAGGCGTTGAAGCAGACGCCGGCGACGTTCGAACTGTTCAAGCGCAACAGCACGGTGCACCAGGGCGGCGATTTCGGCCTGGCGTCTTGTGCCGAACTGGAGGGCGAATTGATGATGGTGCTGGTGACCTACAGCACACACAGCGTGAGCAAGCAGGTCGGGCTGCCATTTCTGGAGTGGGACAGCTCTTCGTTCGAAGCTTTCAGTGGGCAGACGTGCCTGGTCCTGAACACTTCGCTGATCAACGATAAAACCCTGCAACTGATGCGCGAGAGCGCAGGTGACAAAGTGCAACTGGCCATCGCCAAGTACCGGATCTAGGGCACCAGGTAGCCACGTACGCCGGTAAAGATGATTTGCGCGGCCAAGGCGCACACGAACAACCCCATCAACCGACTGACAATCTGCAAGCCTTGGTCGCCGAGAATACGCTCGATACGGTTGGACAGGTACAGCACCACGCCGACCGTGAGGCTGGCCAGGGCGATGCTGAGGATGGCGGTGAGCTTGTCGTCCCAGTGTGGCTGGCTTACACCCATCACCAACAGTGCCCCGATGGTGCCGGGGCCGACGGTGAGGGGAATGGTCAGCGGCACGATGGTCACGTCCTGCTGCACGTTGTCGGTCTGCACGGCCGACTTGCCCTGCGCCATCCCCAGGGCGGAGATAAACAGCACACTGCCGGCGCCGATGCGAAAGGCGTCCACGGTGATGCCGAACACACTGAAAATCACCCGGCCGAAGAGGTAGAGCAAAACGCTCGAGACCAAGGTTGCCAGCGCTACCTTCCAGGCCAGGCGCCGCCGCTCTTTGCTGGAGTAGCCACGGGTGAGGCTGATAAAGCAGGACAGCACGAAGAACGGGCTGTAGAGCACGAGCATTTTCAGGTAGACGCTGAATAACACGTGGAGCATGGAGGTGGCTCGCGGCAGGGGAGATGGGTCGAGTCTATCAGGCGAAACCGGTCAAATGTGGGAGCTGGCTTGCTCGCGAATGCGGTGTGTAGTGAGCGGGCTTGCCCCGCGCTGGGTGGCGAAGCGGCCCCAATAAAGACACCTCCGACCTCCAGGTAGAACCGAGTCGCCTGGTTTGGGGCGGCTTCGCCACCCAGCGCGGGGCAAGCCCGCTCACTACACACCGCTATCGCAGGCAAGCCAGCTCCCACAGGAGATCGTATTTCAAGTCAGGAAGGGGCGTGTTCCAGCTTCTGCTGACGCTGCGCCACCCAGAATTCCACCAGTTCACGCAGCTGCGACAACTCCACCGGCTTGGCCATGTGCCCGTCCATCCCGGCTTGTCGTGCCCGCTCCTTGTGTTCCGACAGGATATGCGCCGTCAGCGCCACCACCGGCGTGCGGATGCGCTGGTGGCTGACTTCCCAGGCGCGCAGTTGTTGCGTGGCCGAGAAGCCATCGAGGATCGGCATTTCGCAGTCCATCAACACCAGGTCATAGCGCTGGGCCTTCATTGCTTCCAACGCTTCTTCGCCATTGCTGGCGGTGTCCGGGTCGAGGTTGAGTTTGCCGAGCATGCCGCGGATCACTTTGGTGGAAATGCTGTTGTCTTCGGCCACCAGGATGCGGAAATCGCTGGGTACGGTGACGGCTGTCGGTGCGCCGGGCACCGCGCGAGGCGTTACGTTGCCCTTGCTGCGCTGGGTCAGTTCGTCGGCCAGGGTGGTCTTGAGCGTGTACCCGGCCACGGGTTTGGCGAGGATGCGCTTGATCCCGCAGTTGCGCGCGATGATCTTGCTGGGGGCATTGCTGATGCCGGTGAGCATGATCAGCAGGATATCGTGGTTCAGGCTCGGGTCTTCTTTGATCTTCGCCGCCAGCTGCATGCCGGTCATCCCGGGCATGTTCTGGTCCAGCAGCACCACGTCGAAGTAATCACGCAAGTGCGCCTTGGTGCGCAGCAGCGCCAGGGCTTCCTTGCCGGACGGCACGGCGCTGACGTTAAGGCCCCAGGCCGAGCATTGCTGCACCAGGACTTTGCGGCAGGTGTCGTTGTCGTCCACCACCAGCACCCGAGCGCCTTTGAGCGGGCCGTCGAGGTCGGAGGTCGGGTGCTCCAGGCGTTCCGGGTCCAGCGGCAGGGTCAGCCACAGGGTGCTGCCCTGATGGCTGCCGCTCTTGATCCCGAATTCGCCGTTCATCAACAGGATCAACTGGCGGGCGATGACCAGACCCAGGTGGCCGTTCAAGCGGGTGGCCGAGAAGAAATTCTTACTGTGCAGTTCGCTGTGCAGCAGGGCGTCGCGTTCGGCCGCTTCCATCGGCACGCCGCTGTCTTGTACGGCAATGCGCAGGCGTGGCTGGGTGCTGCGATCGTCCAGGGCGACCACGATCAGCACTTCGCCTTCATCGGTTTTTTGCAGAGCGTTCTCCAGCAGGCTCAACATGGCCTGGCGCAGGCGCGTCGGGTCGCCGCTGATCACGCGCGGCACCTGGGGCTGGATAAAGCTGATCAGTTCGACGTTCTGCTGTTCGGCCTTGGCGCGGAAGATACTCAGGCAGTCCTCGATCAGCGCATTGAGGTCGAACTGCACGTCATCCAACTCGATCTGGCCGGATTCCAGCTTGGAGATATCGAGGATTTCGTTGATCAGGGTAAGCAACTCATTACCCGCGCTGTGGATGGTCTGCACGTAGTCGCGCTGTTTCACTGACAGCGGGGTGCCCAGCAGCAGCTCGGTCATGCCCAGCACACCATTCATGGGCGTGCGGATCTCGTGGCTGATCTTGGCCAGGAACTCGGCCTTGGCGGCGATCTCGGCATTGCTCGCCGCCAGGTCGCGGCTGAGGCTGAAACGCGCCTCGACCAGCGCCCGTTGGCGCTCGCCCAGCGCCAGGCTCATCAACAGGCCGCTGAGGCAGATAAACGCCAGCAGCGTGACGATCAGGCCCTGGGGCGACACCATTGTCAGGCCCAGCAACGCCGGCAGGATGATCAGCGTACCGATGTTGAACACCACCATCGCCGCCACGAACAGACGGGCCGGGCGGTAGCCCTGCTGCCAGTGATAGGCCGAGACAAACAGCATGCTCAAGCCGGCCAGGGCCACCAGGACGTAGGTGATGATGTTCAGGGGCAGGGTATTGACGAACAACAGCAGCAAGCCGCACAACACGATGAACAGGATGTCGGCCATCAACAGCTTGTTCAGGGGATGCGGCCCCAGGGGCATGAAGAAGCGGTAGGCAAACATCAGCCCGCACGGCGCGGTCAGCAGCAGCGCCAGGTAGGCGCCCGGGGTCTGGACCGCGTGCCAGTTCGGCAGCCACGGGCCCACCAGGTTCAGCAGCAGCGCCAGGCTGAGCATCAACAACACTTCGCAGGCCGCCAACCACAGGCTGCTGCGCGAACGGTGATAGGCGAAGCGGGTGAGGTTGTGCAGGATCAGCATCAGCAGGCAACCGAACAGCAGCCCGTAGATCAGCGTCTGGGTCTGGTCGGCCGCGGCGAGCACGGCCGGTTCCAGGGTGATGTAAGGGCGCAGTTCGTGTTCCGAGACCAGGCGCAGGTAGACGTCGAGTGGCTTCTGGCTCTGGGGCATCGGCAGCATGAAGTCGCTGCTGGGCAGTGGTCGTTCAGCCTGCGGTTGGCGTGTGCCGGTGCTCTGTTGTTCCACCAGGGTATCGCCGTCCAGTACATAGAGGCTCAGGTGCGACAGATCCGGGGCGAATATCCGCAGCACTTGCTCGTGCTTGCCGGGTTGAAGCTTGAAACGTACCCACAACGCGCCATCCGGCGTCGCTGCGGTAATGCGGTCCAGTTCGGTGGGGCTGAATTGATTGGTGTAGCGCGAGGAGCGGATGTCGCTCAGTTGCAGGTCAGCCTGTTCATCGAGCAATACTGCCCAGCCACTGCCTTGCGCCGCGGCCTGGGCCGGGAGCAAACAGAGCAGTGTCAGCAGGCTGACAGTAAAACCTATGGCGATCCTGAGCCAGCGCACGGCGAAATCCCTTCGTAGGTTGATGCACGCGTTAACTATGCGCGGGGAGGCCTGTATACGGCAAGGGCCATGGGCCCCTGCCTGGCCGAACGGATAGCACTGACGTCGGCGGATCAGCTGTTTTCGCCACGCTCACGGGCAATGGCCCGATAGCCGATGTCCTTGCGGTAGAAGCAGCCCTGCCAATCGATCTTCGAGGCCAGTTCGTACGCCTGTTGCTGCGCGGCGTCGACACTGGCACCCATGGCGGTGGCGCACAACACACGGCCACCGGCGGTCACGACCTGGCCATCCTCGAGCGCGGTGCCCGCGTGGAACACCTTGCCTTCCAGCTTGGCGGCGGCGTCGAGGCCTTCAATGACGTCACCCTTGGCGTAGTCGGCAGGGTAGCCACCGGCGGCCAGCACAATGCCGACGCTCGGACGTGGATCCCACTGCGCTTCAACCTTGTCCAGGGCCTGGGCCAGCGCGGCTTCCACCAACAGCACCAGGCTCGATTGCAGGCGCAGCATCACCGGTTGGGTTTCCGGGTCGCCGAAGCGGCAGTTGAACTCGATTACCTTAGGGTTACCGGCTTTGTCGATCATCAGGCCAGCGTACAGGAAACCGGTGTACACATTGCCTTCATCGGCCATGCCACGCACGGTCGGCCAGATCACCAGGTCCATCACGCGCTGGTGCACCTCGCTGGTGACCACCGGGGCCGGGGAGTAGGCACCCATGCCGCCGGTATTGGGGCCGGTGTCGCCGTCGCCGACGCGTTTGTGGTCCTGGCTGGTGGCCATCGGCAAGACGTTCTTGCCGTCGACCATCACGATAAAGCTGGCTTCTTCGCCGTCGAGGAATTCCTCGATCACCACGCGCGAACCGGCGTCACCAAATGCGTTGCCGGCGAGCATGTCGCGCACGGCATCTTCGGCTTCCTGCAGGGTCATCGCCACGATCACGCCTTTGCCGGCGGCCAGGCCGTCGGCCTTGATCACGATCGGCGCGCCTTTTTCACGCAGGTAAGCCAGGGCCGGCTCGATCTCGGTGAAGTTCTGGTAGTCGGCGGTCGGGATCTTGTGGCGCGCCAGGAAATCCTTGGTAAATGCCTTGGAGCCTTCCAGCTGAGCAGCACCGGCGGTGGGGCCGAAGCAGTCCAGGCCACGGCTGCGGAACAGGTCGACCACACCGGCAACCAACGGGACTTCCGGACCGACGATGGTCAGGGAGACATTCTTTTCGGCGAAATCGGCCAACTGCTTGAGCGCCAGTACGTCGATGGCAACGTTCTCGCACTTGGCTTCAGTGGCGGTACCGGCGTTGCCGGGGGCGACGAAGACTTTCTGGACGCGCGGGTCCTGGGCAACTTTCCAGGCCAGAGCGTGTTCACGGCCACCGCTGCCAATGATCAAAACATTCATTTCAAAAACCTCGGATGACGCAATTCTTGGAAACACTGCAGGCTGCTTTTTTGTGGGAGCTGGCTTGCCTGCGATGCTGGCGCCTCGGTGTATCTGGTGCACCGAGGTGATGCTATCGCAGGCAAGCCAGCTCCCACATAAAGCCAGCGCCCATCAGGCCATGTTGGATCAGTGGCGGAAGTGGCGCATGCCGGTAAAGACCATGGCGATGCCAGCTTCATCGGCGGCGGCGATGACTTCAGCATCACGCATCGAACCACCCGGCTGGATCACGGCGGTCACGCCAGCTTTCGCGGCGTTGTCCAGGCCATCGCGGAACGGGAAGAACGCATCGGATGCCATCACCGAACCCACCACCTGCAAGCCGGCGTGTTCAGCCTTGATCGCGGCGATACGCGCCGAGTTCACGCGGCTCATCTGGCCGGCGCCGACGCCGATGGTCTGGCGGTTCTTGGCGTAGACGATGGCATTGGATTTGACGTACTTGGCCACTTTCCAGGCGAAGATCAGGTCGTTGATCTCTTGCTCGGTCGGGGCGCGCTGGGTCACGACTTTCAGGTCATCGCTGCCGATCATGCCGGTGTCGCGGCTCTGTACCAGCAAGCCGCCGTTGACGCGCTTGTAGTCCCAGGCAGCCGCACGGTCGGCCGACCACTCGCCGCAGGCCAGCAGGCGCACATTGGCTTTGGCGGCGACGATGGCACGCGCCTCTTCGCTGACGCTTGGCGCGATGATCACTTCGACGAACTGACGCTCGACGATCGCCTTGGCGGTCTCGGCATCCAGTTCACGGTTGAAGGCGATGATGCCGCCAAAGGCCGATTCGGTATCGGTCGCGTAGGCCAATTCGTACGCCTGGCGGATACCGCCTTCTGCGTCCGGGCTCACGGCCACGCCGCATGGGTTGGCGTGCTTGACGATAACGCAGGCCGGCTTGACGAAGCTCTTCACGCATTCCAGCGCGGCGTCGGTGTCGGCCACGTTGTTGTAGGACAGTTCTTTGCCTTGCAGTTGGGTCGCGGTGGCGATGCCGACTTCGGCCGGTTTTGCCTCAACGTAGAACGCCGCGCTCTGGTGCGGGTTCTCGCCGTAGCGCATTTCCTGGGCCTTGATGAACTGGCTGTTGAAGGTGCGCGGGAACTGGCTGCGGCCTTCGGTGGAGAGGGTTTCGGCGGCCTGGTTCACGGTGCCCAGGTAGTTGGCGATCATGCCGTCGTAGGCGGCGGTGTGTTCGAACGCCTTGAGCATCAGGTCGAAACGCTGGGCGTAGGTCAAACCACCGGCTTTCAGGCTTTCGAGCACTTGGGCGTAATCACTGGCGTTGACCACGATGGCCACGTCCTTATGATTCTTGGCGGCCGAGCGAACCATGGTCGGGCCGCCGATATCAATGTTTTCGATCGCGGTCGGCAGGTCGCAGCCTGGCTTGTTGATGGTGGCTTCAAACGGGTAGAGGTTGACCGCCACCAGGTCGATCGGCTTGATGCCGTGCTCGGTCATGATCGCGTCGTCGATACCGCGACGGCCGAGGATGCCGCCGTGGATTTTCGGGTGCAGGGTCTTGACCCGACCGTCCATCATTTCTGCGAAACCGGTGTAGTCCGCCACTTCCACTGCGGCCACGCCGTTGTCCTGCAGCAGTTTGAAGGTCCCGCCCGTGGAGAGGATTTCCACGCCCAGGGCTTCCAGCTCCCGGGCGAATTCGAGGATCCCGGTCTTGTCGGAAACACTGATCAAGGCGCGGCGGATCGGCAGGCGGGTAGTCTGGTCGGTCATTTCAATTTCCATCAAAAGCTAAGGAGTCAGCAAAAAAGGCGACCGTTTTTACGCGGGCGCCTTTCTGGTTTGATTGAATGCTTACAGCAAATCGTATTGCTTGAGCTTTTTGCGCAAGGTGCCACGGTTGAGGCCCAGCAGCTCACTGGCTTTGGTCTGGTTGCCCTTGACGTAGTTCATCACGCTTTCGAGCAAGGGCGCCTCGACTTCGGAGAGCACCAGGTTGTACACGTCCGTGACGGAAGCGCCCTCGAGGTGGGCGAAATAATTGTGCAGCGCCTTCTCGACACTCCCGCGAAGGGTCTGGCCTTCTTCGCTCGGCGTGTTGAGGTGCTGTTTCAAATTGACGTTGTCGCTCACGGGCGTCGTTCCACTCACTAAAGTCTCGGTCATCATCGTCATGCGGCCACCCCTTTTCCGTCCCCTGGTCCCAGGCTCTTGTCTCGTTCGGCAAAGAACTCACGAACGGCGGTGACCTGTGCTTGCGTTTCATCCAAACGATTGAACCCGGCGCGAAACTCCCTGGCGCCCGGCAGCGTTGCCAGATACCAACCCACATGCTTGCGAGCAATGCGCACGCCCATCACCTCTCCATAGAAGGTGTGCAGCGCAGCCAGATGCTCTAGCAGAATACGTTCCACCTCGACCAGCTCCGGCGCAGGCAACACTTGGCCAGTACGCAGGAAATGCTCGATCTCACGAAAAATCCACGGTCGCCCTTGAGCGGCCCGGCCAATCAACAAGCCATCTGCACCGGTTGCTTCCAGCACACGCCGGGCTTTCTGGGCTGAATCGATGTCGCCATTGGCAAAGACCGGCATCGACACTGCCTGCTTGATGGCGGCAATGGTGTCGTACTCGGCCTCGCCGGTGTAAAGATCGGCGCGGGTGCGGCCGTGCACCGCAAGCGCTGTAATACCTGCCTGTTCGGCGATCTTCGCCACCGTCAGGCCGTTCTTGTTGTCCCGGTCCCATCCGGTACGAATCTTCAGGGTGACCGGCACATCCACAGCGGCGACAACGGCCTGCAGGATCTCGGCAACCAACTGCTCATCTTTCAACAGCGCGGAACCGGCGGCCTTATTGCAGACCTTCTTGGCCGGGCAGCCCATGTTGATGTCGATGATCTGCGCCCCCAACTCCACGTTGGCCCGGGCCGCCTCCGCCAGCATTTGCGCATCTCCACCGGCGATCTGTACCGAGCGAGGCTCGGGATCACCTTCGTGGATCATGCGCATCCGCGATTTGCGGGTGTTCCACAAGCTCATGTCGCTGGTGACCATTTCCGAGACTACAAGACCCGCGCCCAAACGTTTGCACAGCTGACGAAAGGGCTGGTCGGTGACCCCCGCCATCGGGGCGAGGATCAAGCCATTGTGCAATGTGTATGGGCCGATGCGTACCGCCGACATAGGACTTCCCTGTTGTGGGGCCGGATCATTAGAGTTCGAAAAAGGGTTGGCATGATACCCGCTCTCGATGACTGGATAAAGGCTGAATTGGATAAAATCTGAACAGTTATTTCTTTATCGCCAGCGGTTTGGTTGCGCAGGGCAAGTCAATAACCTGCCGTCAAACCTCAGTGCATCAAGCGCTTCACTCGGGTGAGTGGAAGCTCAGGCTGTAATTCACAGCTTTGTTGCCTGGGTCGAGGATATCCAGGGAAATATGGATCGGTACCTGCGATGGCATTTCGCTTACGCCGGCCAGTTCGCCGCTGAGGTATTCGCCGGGTTTGAAGCGGCGACTGGCGATCAGGCCGCCGTTCAGGTCGGCAAAGCGCAGCTCCAGCAGCGGGAAGGGCTGGGAGAAGGTCGCGCGGTTATAGAGGATCGCGTCCACCACCAGCGCCCCGGCGAAATCCGGATGGCTGCGCACCACCAGGTTGCTGCTCTTGATATGGGCGATATCGACCCGCGACGGCACGGTGCAGCCCAGCGTAGGGCACAATTGCTGGAACCATGGGCGATACGCGTCCTGGCGGGCCAGGTCGTCGAATTGATAGGCGATGTACTGGGCGGCGAGGCCGGCGGCGGCAATCAGTACCAGCAACAGCCAGACCAGGCGACGGCCAAGGCCGGCCGGACGCTTTTGCGTATAGAGGTGCAGCGGATCGTCTTCGAGGTCTTGCAGCAAGTCGTCGTGCACGCCCGCTTCGGCGCGCGGGCGCTTGCGACGGGGCTTGGGGCGTTCTTCGGGCTCGACGTCATCCGCTGATTGGGTCAGCGGCGTGAACGGCGGATCGATGTCGTCATCTTCTGGTGTTGAGCGCAAGGGCGGCTCATCATCGATATCGTCGGTGTGCAGCGACATGGACGGCTCAGTGCGTTGCCGGGTCGCAGCGACGCTCGTCGGTTCGGGCTCGTCTTGAGGGGCCTGGACGCGCTCTCCAGGCGGTTCGCTGAACAGGCTGGCGGCCCATTTTTCTTCTTCGGCCTTAACCGTGTCGCGGCTGGCGCTGAAGGATTCGTCCTGATGGCGACGTTCTGCGCCGGCGGGCACCGTGTGCGGGATCTCGCGGCGTTCCAGCTTGGCGAGCTCTTCGTCCAGGTCCAGGTTGTCCAGGTCCAGTTCTTCGGCGGTCCACTGCTTCTGGCTGATTGCGCGCACCGGCTCAGGCGCCGCCTCGACCGGCACGCCCGGTTCGGGCGCAGGCGCTTGGCCGCGTTGCTGCAGCAACTGGCGCGCCGCATTGAACACTTGCAGGCACGAGCCGCAGCGAACCACGCCGCGAGCCACGCTCAATTGAGCGTGGTTGACGCGAAAGCGTGCTTGGCAATGCGGGCACTGGGTGACGAAACTGTCGGTCATGCGGCCATCCGATTCAGGCAAGCGCTCATTCTAGCGCCGACGACCGCTGATGCGTACCCAGCCATCACGGTTGGCGATCGGGTCCAGCTCGAAATCCTGCGAATAGGCTGCGGCGACGTCTTCGCCCTGCTCGGCGAGGATGCCCGACAGCGCCAGGCGGCCGCCCGGCTTGACCAGGCTCGACAGTTGCGGCGCCAGGGACACGAGCGGACCGGCGAGGATATTGGCGACCAGGACGTCGGCCTGTACCTGAGGCAGCTGCTCGGGCAGGTAGAGTGGGAATTTGCTTTCAGGGATGTGGTTGCGCCCGGCATTATCGCGGGAAGCTTCCAGCGCCTGCACATCGATATCGGTGCCGACGGCTTCCTTGGCGCCCAGCAGCAGGGCGGCGATCGCCAGGATCCCCGAGCCGCAGCCGAAGTCCAGCACGTGGCTGTCGGTCAGGTCCTGGCCGTCCAGCCATTCCAGGCACAGTGCGGTGGTGGGGTGCGTGCCGGTGCCGAACGCCAGGCCCGGGTCCAGCAGCAGGTTGACGGCGTCAGGCTCCGGCGCCGCGTGCCAGCTGGGTACGATCCACAGGCGCTGGCCAAAACGCATCGGCTGGAAGTTGTCCATCCAGCTGCGTTCCCAGTCCTGATCTTCGATGACTTCGCTGTGATGCTCCGGCAGCGGGCCGCCGGTCAGCAATTGCATATGGGCCAGCACGGCGGCAGCATCGGTGCCGTCTTCGAACAGGGCCAGCAAATGGGTGTGGGACCACAGCGGCGTGGTGTTGAGTTCCGGCTCGAAGATCGGTTGGTCTTCGGCGTCCATGAAGGTAACCGAGACAGCGCCCACTTCGAGGAAAGCGTCTTCATAGGTTTCGGCTTGTTCTGGGCTGATGGCGAGACGGACTTGCAGCCAAGGCATGGCGGGCACCTTTGAAAAAATGAATGTGCGGCCCGTTGGGTCGCGAAAACGCGCAAGTTTACGCCAGCGGCGGGCAGAAGACGACACTACTGACTGTACTCGGTCCGAATGTGGGAGCTGGCTTGCCTGCGATGGCCATAGGTCTCTACACAATTTTTAGCGATCTGTGGAGAGACGGCGTTCGTGGCGGCCTTCGGGCCGACCAGGCTGTTGTTGTTGACCGTGTACATATCCGTTCTTTATGTAACGGCGGCTGGCGGTTCCGCTCTTACAGCGGGTCACTTTTTGAAGGACCGGAATGCCGGCCCAGCAAAAAGTAACCAAAAAGTCCTCGCCCCACCACTCGGTGCCTCGCCC